>NZ_JBSIPG010000008.1:185464-190307 GCF_054075145.1 Flavobacterium xizangense
GGCATTTCCTACCAGAGATTCAAGATCAAGCACATGAGTTTGTTCTTTCTCATCTGTATAAGTAAGTGTTTTGGCGACAGCATCATAATTCAACGAAGTCAAAGTCTCATTTAATCCGATTAGTTTGGTAATCTCATCTATAACTTTGGTTTTTTCGAAAATGGTTGATGAATTATCAATAACATCTTTAACGACATCAATAGTAGTAACAGTATTATCCTCACTTGTATAAGTATAAGAACCTTTTTTGTTATCTACAAAGGTAGTGATCGTTTCATTTGCCTTAATTATATCACTAATTTTAATAATATGAGTATTTCCAGCTTTATCTATGTAACTAAATTCATTTGTTATTGGATTATAAATAACATTTCCATTTCCTTCGGAAGCTTCTCCAGAAGCAATGATTCTGTTCCATTTGTTATCATACCAATAGTAGTAACCAGGTTTAATATCTAAAGCTACAGCCGTGTTAAAAACTAATAAACTAGGAACATTACCAGTTCTGATTGTTGTAGCATCTGTTGAACCTGTTAAAGCTATTCTAGGGATTAAAATACCTTTGTCTTTCGCTATTACTTCTAACTGTGCAGAAGGGTTTTCCATCTTGTCACTACCAATTACTACCTGTGAGTAAGCAGAATAACTAGCCAGGACAAAAAATAAGGGAAGTAATCTATTCTTCATGAGATTTAATTATTAATCGGTTATTATTATTTGATTTAGTATATCCTCTATATATACCATCAACTTTTATAATTCATTTTTAATGACAAAGGTCTATTCATTATAACTTTTTTCTTACCCTTATACGTTTTTTCAGTAACAGTTTAAGGCATTTTAAACAATTAAAACCTTGATTTATATATGTTTTTTAAAATTCCTTTTTAAAAACAACAAAGGGAAAGTTTACACTTTCCCTTTGTTGTTTTTAGCAATAAAATTATTTTCTTAGAGTTTCACTCAATAGTTGCTCTAGCCTCTGTACACGTTTTTCTAATTCCACAATTTTGGTCTCTTTTTCTTCAATTTGCTTTTGCTGTTCCTGTATTGCCTTAACCAATGGCACCACAAACTCTGCATATCTTAAACTGTAAAAATCATTTTCGGCTTGTGGCTTAACGATTGCGTTAAATTGATACCCTATACTATTTGCTGCAGCTTCTACTTCCTGAGCAATAAATCCTGATTGTAAATCAGTAGTCCCGTTTTTCAGTTTATAAGTTACCGGACGCAACTTGTTAATAAAATTCAGACCATATGTACTGGTTACAATATCTTTTTTTAAACGTACATCTGATCCAATTGACCAATCAACCTGACCGCCAATACTTGTTACATATTCATTTCCTATCTGTACCGTATTAGAACCTCTACCGACTGCATAATTTCCTATTACAATTTGATTTATTGAGTTATTAGTTGGAGTAAGAACACCTGACCCTATAAATATACTTTCTTTAGTATTCTTAAGTTGGGCACTTGCAACAATATAACTACCACTATTAAAACCAATTGCTATATTATATTCTCCATCTATATTGTTAGCTAATGCACTGTCTCCAAGAGCTGTATTGTAATTACCTGTTTTCAAATTCATTAATGTTCCTGATCCCAAACCAACATTTCTAGAACCAGCTGTATTATAATATAGAGAATTACTTCCAACTGCTACATTTTGATTACCGATAGTATTACTAATCATTGCAGTCGCACCAAATGCTGTATTTGAAATTCCCGTATTTTTAGACAAAGTATAGTATCCAAAAGAGGTATTATAATTTGATATACGCCCGGATTCAATTCCCCATCTTTTAAAAACTAAATCCTTATCATCTAATGTCCCAATAAAATTAGTTCCTGCAGTTGTACCCGCATTTCCTGTTGTGCTCCAGCCTGTATTATTTATTTTTCGCAAAACTCCATTTGCGTCAGTTGTCAAAAACTGATCGGAAGCTGAGCCTGTCTGAAGCCCTTGAATAGCCAAAGTAAAAGTTGAAGTTGTGGTTAAAATAGAAGGTTTTATTAATGCACCTCCCAATTGCAAATTACCACTTGTAAGATTTAAACCATTATCCGCTGTACTTACACCGCTCGGATTAATCGTTATTCTTTTTCCATTTGCTGTAACTATTTTTTCTGTCTGAGCGATCATAAATCCACTCTGAACTAACAATAACATGCATAAAGTTTTTTTCATAGTTACTTATTTTATCTTAATTACTATTACACGATATTTTTTATTTCAATACCTCATTTAATATGCAAAAATTCTCTATCTACATGAGTTTTACTGCTCGTAAAAATCATTATTATCACACTTTAGGGCATTTTTTTGTATGTAATATTGAATTTCGATACTAGACATTAGCAAAAAAATCCGATTATTACAATCGGATTTTTAAATACAATAACAGAGGCATAATTATTTATCTGTCAATTTTTGCACAAGTGATTTTAATTGCTGAATCTCAGCTTGCTGCTCTTTGATCGCGTTAATTAATACTGGAACAATTTCTGCATAATTAACACCAAGTGTTTTGTCTGCATCTTGACCCACGCTCACAACTTCAGGCAATATTTTTTCTATCTGCTGTGCCGAAACACCAACTTTTAATTTATCATCTGATTTGTCTTTCCAATTATATGTGATGGGATCAATTTTCATTATTTCAGCTAATCCATATTTCAAAGGTTCAATATTTTTCTTTAAACGAATATCCGAAGTTTGGATTGTTCCATTTGTAGCATACAATGCCCTCCATCTTTGATTAATATTACCCAAGTTTATTGTTCCTGTATTATCAACGGTACCTGGTAATAAATCTCCATTATAAGCAATCTCTAAGCTTACAGAATTACTAGTTTTAAACTGTAAATTACTTCTTGCTACAGATCCAACTGTACCTTGATAATATGCAATTACACTAGAAAGTGATTGAATAGCACCAGCTGTAGTTCCTGTCTGAGCTTGGAAATTAAATGCTCCCATTGATGACCCACTTGTAAGTGGGGTCGGTGCAGTTTCTGTACCGCCACCATGTAAAAAGGAGAACGATGGAGAATTGGCTGCATTTGAATACGTAGCAAGTTTCAAATCATCCATTAAATCGTCTGTAGAAGAATTAACGAGATGAATACCATATTTTGGGTTTTTAGTACCAATACCTAATCTACCATCAACATCCAATCTCATTTGTTCTACATTATTAGTAATAAATGGTAAAGCAAAATTAGTTTTAGTACCCAAATATTTCATAGATGTGAGACCATCATTTGCATCGTTTCCTCCCAATACCCATGGCATATCAGGTGACCATGCAATGACACCCGAAGGATCGGTAAACAAATAAGCCGGTTTCGTAACAGCTGGAACCATATTAACTTGTACATCAGTAAGAGTTGCTCCTGTTCCGTTAACTACTTTTAATACCGTAGCTGGCGTTATCGTTGTGATATTTTTTTTCACAACGTCTACAGTAATATCAGCATCTAAAATTTTTCCCGTTCCTGTAACTGTTACAGCACTACTTCCTGCAACTAAACTTCCTTTAGTAATTGTAGGTGTTGCTCCTGTTAATCCAATTGGTCCTTGAGGGCCTATAGGTCCTGTCAATCCGATCGGACCTTGATTCCCTGTTTCACCTTTTGGGCCCTGAAGCCCTTGAGGTCCCTGTTCTCCAGTTTCTCCTTTTGGGCCTTGAAGACCTTGTGGTCCCTGTTCTCCAGTTTCTCCTTTGAGGCCCTGGAGGCCTTGTGGTCCCTGTTCTCCAGTTTCTCCTTTTGGGCCCTGAAGACCTTGTGGTCCCTGTTCTCCAGTTTCTCCTTTCAGCCCCTGAAGACCTTGTGGTCCCTGTTCTCCGGTTTCTCCTTTCAGCCCCTGAAGACCTTGTGGTCCCTGTTCTCCGGTTTCTCCTTTTAGGCCCTGAAGACCTTGTGGTCCCTGTTCTCCGGTTTCTCCTTTCGGACCCTGAAGCCCTTGTGGTCCCTGTTCTCCAGTTTCTCCTTTCAGACCCTGAAGGCCTTGTGATCCCTGTTCTCCGATTTCTCCTTTCAGGCCCTGAAGCCCTTGTGGTCCCTGTTCTCCAGTTTCTCCTTTCAGACCCTGAAGGCCTTGTGGTCCCTGTTCTCCGGTTTCTCCTTTCAGACCCTGAAGCCCTTGAGGTCCCTGTTCTCCAGTTTCTCCTTTCAGACCCTGAAGGCCTTGTGCTCCCTGTTCTCCAGTTTCTCCTTTCAGACCCTGAAGGCCTTGTGGTCCCTGTTCTCCAGTTTCTCCTTTCAGCCCCTGAAGCCCTTGTGGTCCCTGTTCTCCGGTTTCTCCTTTCAGACCCTGAAGCCCTTGTGGTCCCTGTTCTCCGGTTTCTCCTTTCGGACCCTGAAGCCCTTGTGGTCCCTGTTCTCCAGTTTCTCCTTTCGGACCCTGAAGCCCTTGTGGTCCCTGTTCTCCAGTTTCTCCTTTCAGACCCTGAAGCCCTTGTGGTCCCTGTTCTCCAGTTTCTCCTTTCAGACCCTGAAGACCTTGTGGTCCCTGTTCTCCGGTTTCTCCTTTTGGGCCCTGAAGACCTTGAGGTCCCTGTTCTCCCGTTTCTCCTTTTACTTTTCCAGCATCAGAACTTGTTCCGTCTGAATATGTTATAATCAAATTTCCTGATGCATCAACAGCTGTATTGGCAATACCTTTTCCATCTAAACCATTTGTTCCATCAGTACCGTTTACTCCATCAATACCTTTTATTCTCCCAAGGTCTGAAGTTGTTCCATCTGTATAAGTAACAATAAGATTTCCTGATGCATCAACAGTTGTACTTGCAATACCTTTTCCGTCTAAACCATTGGTTCCATT
>NZ_JBSIPG010000009.1:0-175249 GCF_054075145.1 Flavobacterium xizangense
AGAAAATAAATACCTAAACGGTCTCCTCCATAAACAATGTTTTTAGATTCGACATTCATTTTTCGGATTTCTTTTAAGGCAGAAAAACCAATTTCATTTTCAGGCAATCTTGTAACGAATTCTGCATTCACGCCATAATTTGCTAAAGAAACTGCTACATTAAATTCTCCACCTCCGTACGTAGCACCAAATGCTGTAGATTGCGAAAAACGCAAATGTCTTTCTGTCGATAGACGAAGCATAATTTCGCCGAAGGCAACTATTTTACTCATATTTTTTTTTGTTTAACCAGCATTTTTCTATTGTAATCACTTAGTTGCCAGAACGCAACAGGATGCACAACTTCAATACTTCATCCTACACATTTCTTCTTTAAGAAACCAGATAGGATTATTATTTCACAGTAAAGTCTTCAGTCATTTTAATATCAGATGAAGAGGCGCCAATCATTACTTTAAAAGTTCCCGGCTCCAGCGACCACTTCATATCTTTATTAAAAAATGACATATCTTTAGGTTCAATAATCATTTTCACAGTTTTCTTTTCACCTGATGCCAGACCGATTTTTGAAAATCCTTTCAGCTCCTTGCCAGGCCTTGTAACAGAAGATACCAAATCTGCCAGATATAATTGCACCACTTCTTCTCCAAACACTTTTCCTGTGTTGGTGATGTCTATAGAAACAGTTATACTTTCCCCTGAATTTATGAGATTATTGGACAGACTTAAATTTGAATATTCAAAAGTCGTGTAACTTAAGCCGTACCCAAATGGGTATAAAGGAGTAATAGGAATATCCAAATATTTATTGGTCCAGCGCACATTTTTATTAGATTCGTTCACATCATGAGATGTTCTTTTGTAATTGTAATTTATTGGGATCTGCCCTGTATTTATTGGAAAGGTTACTGTCAACTTACCGGATGGGTTGTATTTTCCAAGCAAAACATCCGAAACAGCCAGACCAGCCATTGTACCGGGCATCCAGGCTTGAAGGACAGCCGAAGAAACCTTGCTTACCAATTGAAGGTCATAAGGTCTTCCACTAAATAGAACGCTAATGATCGGCTTTCCTGCCGCAGCCATAGCTTCAATTAATTTTTCCTGTCCGCCCGGCAATGTAATATTAGATATGCTTGCTCCTTCGCCACTCATCCAGTATTGCTCCCCAAGTGCCAATATGACAACATCTGATTCTTTTGCCAATGCTAGAGCTTCAGGGATAAGCTCTAATCCTTTGGACTCAAAACCGTCCAGTTTTACCCCCTCTGCGTACGAGATTACAACCGATGGATCCACACTTTGCTTAAGACCTTCCACAAGAGAAACCACATCCTCTGCTTTCCCTTGAGAATAATTGCCTCCCCACCATGAAAGCATGTCTTTTTTTGCATTGGCCATCGGACCGATCACTGCAATTTTTTTAACCTGTCCTGTAATGGGAAGTAATTTATTTTCATTTTTAAGCAATACCATGGACTCCCTGGCCGCTTTTCTGGCAAACTCAAGATGGGCTTTGTTAAGAAGGGTTTCTTTTTCTCTTTTTGCATCAAAAAAGGCATACGGATTATCAAAAAGCCCGAGCTTGTATTTGGCTTCCAGCACATGCCTCACTGCCGCGTCAATAACTTTGATATCAACCTTTCCCTCATTGACAAGCTCCCCAAGATACTTTAAATAAATACCACTTGTCATATCCAGTTCAACCCCGGCATCAATTGCCTGCAGGGCAGCCTGCTTCAGATCTTGGGCAGCGCCAATTTTTACCAGATTATTTATAGTTTCCCAATCTGTAATTACAAGGTTTTTAAAGCCTAGTTCCTTACGAAGCATCTCAGTAAGCAATTTTTTATTTGCGCTTGCCGGAATACCGTCAAAGGCAGAATAAGCAGTCATTAGTGATCCTGCTCCCGCATCTATGGCAGCCTTGAAAGGCGGAAGATAAAGCTCTCTTAAGGTACGCTCTGAGAAATCCGCAATATTATAGTCGCGACCTGCCAGCGCTGCACCATAACCGGCAAAATGCTTGACACAGGCCATAACATTCTTACCACCCTTCATCTCTGTTCCCTGAAATCCTTTTACGCGTGCTGCGGCCACAAGGCTGCCATAATAAGGATCTTCACCAGCGCCTTCAATAATTCTTCCCCATCGTGGATCAAAAGTGATATCCACCATTGGGGCATAAGTCATGTGAATACCTCCTGCGGCAGCTTCTCTGGCAGCTATTGAAGCGGATTTTTCGATATTCTCCAGATTCCAGCTTGCCGCCTCTCCCAAAGGAGAAGGGAAAATAGTTTTATATCCATGAATGACATCTTCCTGAAACATCATTGGAATACCAAGACGGGTTTCTTCTACCGCAATTTTCTGAAGTCGAAGGTTGGTCATTGCCCCGTTACTTTTTAAAATGCTTCCAACTGCTCCTTTTTTAATTAGGCTCTCCAGAGAATTAGTGGTGTTGTTTTCATTGACATAGGTAGCCAGATTTAGCTGGCCCACTTTTTCTTCCAACGTCATTTTACCGAGCAGCGCTGAAACTTTCGTATCCATTTGCTTATCGCTTTGGGCGGTAGTTTCAAATGCACCGAACATTATCAAAACTGCCACTATATTTTTAATGTTCTTCATGAAAAATCTTGAGTTCATATAATTGTTTTAAATAAAATTACCCCCGGCACGTTAGTCTGGCAGAAGATCAAATTCTAAACGATTGTTACGGGATTGAATGATCCCATTTCTTTTTCTGCTAGTATTTTATGCTTTCTTTGCCTTGCGTCCTTTACTGTAGAAAATTACTGCTCCAATAAGGCATATGATACCTGAACCAATAGCTAACTTTCCACTCATACCGGAAATGGAAGGGAATCCCATCACAACAAACATAGTACCTGTTACGGCAAAAGCAACAGCATAAAGCATCATAAGCCCGCCTACAACCCCATCATTTTCCTCTTCTGTTTTAGTGCTTGGTGTGGCTAATTTGAGAAAGAAGGCCTGAACTTTTTCATTGTAGCGGCTGTCTTTAGATAAGAATAATCCTGAAAAAAGGAATACTCCAACGCAGACTACAACTTCTATAAGGGTAGCAATTTCCCAACTAAATGCTTTGGTATAATTCAATATGATGCCCAGTATAATCCCGATAATCATCGAAGCAAGGGCACCCCAAGGCTGAGGCCTCCAGAAAATCACTCCCATAATTACCGGTATAATCATCGGAATTGAAAAAATACCTGATAAATACTGGTTTACTTCAAAGGCTCCTCCAAGTTTCTGAACGTACAGAGCGCCAATCGATACAATGGTGCCAACCAAAAGAGTCATAATCCTTGCCGCCCAAAGTGATTCTGTTGGAGATGCATTTTTCCTAAAAAGGCGCTGATAGATGTCGCGGGTCAATACACTTGCCGTAACATTGAACTCTGCACTTAAAACAGACATTGTTGCTGCAAACATCGCAGCTATCATCAGCCCCATAATTCCAGGAGGAAGCAATTTCAAGCATAAGGCAACATAGGACATTTCAGGATTTTCCAAATCAGGCAAAATAACCCTTGCCGCTACGGCAGGAAAAAGAAAAATTACTGGAAATATAAGAAACAGAACTGCAGACAATATTCCTATTTTCTTTCCATCAGATTCACTCTTGGCACTGTAGAATCGCTGTATGAAAGTCCAGTTCCCTAAATATTTAATAATGATGGTCAGATAATAAACCATAAGGTAAATCGGCATTCCTTTCTCACCGTTAAACCAATTCATATTATTTGGGATCACTTCCTGCATATGTGCAATGCCTCCCGCAGCATCGTAGGCCAATGGTACTAAAATAAAAGTTGAAAATAACAAGATTACAAATTGAACAACATCCGTCACAATTACTGCCAGGAATCCACCCACTACAGTATATACGGAAACAACAATTCCACAATATATAATAGCTGTTTGAAAAGGTATCCCTGAGGCCGCCATAACAAAAATACCGATGGAATATAATTTAATCATGTCGTCCAATAACTTCAATAAAACACCACACCACGAGAATATTTGGCGTATAGGCGCGTTGAACCTGGTTTCCAGAAACTCTACAGGACTGATAATGCCTGCACGTTTCCAAAGTTTGGCATAAACAAACACGGCTATTAAAGACGGAAAGATAGTAGACCACATTATAGTTATGGCTACCAGTCCGTCTGAATAGGCTATCCCTGCGTAAGCCACAAATACAAATGTGCTGAATTTGGTCATAAAATTACTGATACCTCCTGCTACCCATGAGACGGCACTTCCGCCTTTAAAATAATCGCCAATATTTTTAATGTATTTGCCTAGAAAAATACCAATACCAGCCATAAGCAGCATGTAAATGATAATCGTAACATAATCCAGCGTTTGTAATTGATTCATCTCTTCTGATTTGTTAATTTATTTTATATTTTTTCTTTTTTTATTTATTGCCTGTCTCAAAAATAGAATTCTTTCGCTATTTATAAACTATAATTTTTAGAGTGCTTCGCTAACCTCGTCTACTAAATAGACAATAGATTGATAGGAAATACCAGAATGCAGACTTAGCCCAATTTCGCACGTCCTGCTGTTAGAATATCCTTTTTTTACCTCGGGACCTATTTGCTCCCGAAGACCTGAGAGACCTGATGCGTTAAGTTCCGGCATTTCAAAGCCTTTGTCACCGGAGAAGCCACAACAATTAGTCTGAGGTATAACTACTTTCGAGGTACATTTTTTGGCCAGTTCGGTCAGTTTATCCTCAATACCCATTTTTTTCATACTGCATACAGGAAAAATGGTCACAGGTTCGCTAATCGGGTTAATTTTTAAAAAAGACAATAAGATATCATTTATAAACTCCACAGGTTCATAAATTTTAAGCTTGCTATTTGTTTTTTTTGCGTTTTCGCGCATGGTATAAAGACATGGACTCATGTCTGATAGTATTGGCCATTTCCCGTTTTCACTGGCTTCAATAAGAACATTCTCCAGCGTCAGACCAGTTTGAGCAGCGATATCGGAATATCCTTTGCTTGAAAAAGGCATGCCACAGCACAGCGTATTTAGCTTTGGAGGATAGATAACCTCAAAACCGCCTTTTTGCAATAGACTGACAATTACATGGGATAGCGGTTGCTTGCAACTGTCTTCAGAAGAAACCCCCATTGTCCTGTTAATACAGGAAGCGTAATACACTACCTTTCTATGACTTGTTATCTGATTTTCTAAAGACTTCAAAGAAGACGCTCCACCAGGTATAAATTTATTCCATTGCGGGATCCTGTTTCCTGAAACAAATCTCATAAAACCCGAAATTCTGTACATCATTTTATTACCAAGCAATAATTGAAATAAACGTACCACGGAAAGCATTTTATTCAAAACTGCTGTTACAAATGATAAATGGGCCGCAATCCAATATGCTGTCCCGGAAGGTTTTCCTATATTGTTTTTTCTAAGCTCCTTGACAAATGTCCCGGTATCAATATTCACCGGACAACTTAATGCGCATAGTCCATCTGTTGCGCAGGTGTCGTCAGCCTTAAACTGAAAATTATCAAGAAGGGCTGCAAGCCCTTTTGCATTTTCGCCAGTGGTACGAAGCCTGCTGATCTCACGATTAACTGCTATGCGCTGTCTTGGGGAGAGCGTAAAATCAGCCGAAACGCAGCTGGGTTCACAAAAACCACATTCAATACAAGGGTCGATAATAGCATTAGAAACAGGAATAGGTTTTAGATTTTTCAAATGAATTTTAGGATCCTCATTTAAAATAACGCCAGGATTTAGAAGATTGTTGGGATCAAATATGGCTTTGATTTCTTTCATTAATCCATAGGCTTGCGTGCCCCACTCCATTTCTACATAAGGGGCCATATTTCTACCTGTGCCATGCTCCGCCTTAAGGGATCCGTCAAATTTATGTACCACAAGATCTGCCACATCATCCATGAAATTGGCATAGCGGTCAATCTCACTTTTAGAATCAAAATTCTGGGTAAAAACAAAATGAAGATTACCTTCCAGTGCATGCCCAAAAATTACGGCCTCCTTATAGTTCCATTTCACGAAAAGCTTCTGCAGTTCCAGGGTTGCCTCTGCCAACTGTTCCACTCTAAAGGCAATGTCTTCAATAATAACAGTTGTACCGCTTTGCCTCAGAGCACCGACTGAAGGAAAAAGTCCTTTCCGGATTTTCCATAACAGGGCATACTCCAATGGTTCATCAGTGAAAACTGCCGGAAGTTCCATAGGATGCGGTGCTACAATATTTAAAACAGACGTGATCTGTACTTGTAAAGCCTTTAAATCTGATGCTCTTGTATCCACAAGCAATGCACAGACATCCTGTCCTAAGGTCTTAATATAAGCCGGAACACCTTTATCGTTCTCAACAGATTTAAGTCCTGAGCGATCAATCAGTTCTACCGCTGCAACAGGAGCATTTTTTAATAAACTTACCACCCTGCAGGCACTCTCGACGTTTTGAAAAATCATCAGAGAAGCCGCTTTGTACTTATGGTTTTCTACTGTCTGCAGCGTAATTTCTGAAATAAAACCCAAGGTGCCTTCCGAACCGATCATCAGATGCTCGATAATCTCAAAGGGATCATTATAATCTATCAGGGCATTCAAACTGTAGCCCGTCGTATTTTTCATCTTGTACTTGCCTGAGATTCTTTGGGCAAGGGCAGTATCTTCTTTGGCGCGATGAGCAAGCTCCTGTATTTTTTTTAGAAGCTCAGGCTGTTGTTTTTGAAAATCTGCCCTGCTGACGGCATCGGCTGTGTCAAGAATTGTCCCATCAGCAAATATGATGCGCATGGACTTTACGGTATTATACGAATTCTGAGCTGTACCGCAGCACATACCGCTTGCATTATTGGCTGCTATACCTCCAATCATTGCCGCATTTATCGAAGCCGGATCCGGACCTATTTTTTTGTTATAGGGATCCAGTAAAATATTAGCCCTTGAACCTAGAATTCCGGGCTGTAGACGGATGGCATTTCCATTGTCCAATATCTTATAATCTTTCCAATGCTGTCCGGCAACCACTAGGACAGAATCTGTTACGGCCTGTCCTGACAAACTAGTTCCCGCTGCCCTGAAAGTGACGGCAAGGCCCAGTGCAGATGACTCCCTTAAAATAAAGCCGACCTCCTGCTCGTCTTTTGCCTTGATGACTATTTTAGGTATCAGTCTGTAAAAACTGGCATCAGTTCCATAGGCCAAAAGCGACAACGAATCATGAAAGACCCTTTGCTTATCGATAGTGGGAACTAATTTGTCATACAATATTTTATAATTACCTGAAAGCATTCTATTTTGGATTTGCTCCCAAAGGAAGCAGTTTATTTTAATTGATCAATGGAATTAAATAATTTTTATTTAATTCCGCAGCCATGCATAAGTCCTTTTATATAGCCGATTCCAAAAAGATTTCCTTTCATCTCATAACCGAAATGTTCGTTGCTCTCTCCGGCCATTGTTGGTACGTGGTCTGATCGCAGCGGGCCGTCAAATCCTACTGCTTTATAGGCCTGCATCATTCTGAACATATCAGTTGGCCCGTTATCATGGAAAGTTTCCCTGAAATTTTCTGGAGTGCCAACAACATCCCTTATGTGGACGAAAAATATTTTATTGTTTTTTCCGTGCTTTTCGATCATAGCTTCTACATCTTCATTCATGGTGGTATAGGTTCCCTGACAGAAAGTAAGACCGTGGGAGGGACTTTGTGAAAAAGACAAAGCCCTGTCTATAGCATCTGCCGATGTTAAAATTCTACTGATGCCGTGCAGCGGGGTAATAGGCGGATCATCAGGATGAAGCGCCATTTTTACTCCGTTTGACTCCGCCACGGGCATAATCTGCTCTACAAACCACTGGTAATTGTCCCAAATTTGATTTTCAGTAAATACGCCATATTTCGATAATGGCTCAAGAGCAGCCTCTTTCATGGAAAATCCGCTGACAATCGCTCCGCCCCTTTCCTTAAGATCTTTGCGGGTTCTGTACCAGCCGGTGGCCATAAAATTGTAACAGAGCAATCTCACGTCGAGTCTGTTCATATTTTCAAGCATGCGGCAGTATTTTTCAATATCCTGTTCTTTGCCCGCAAGCCCCAATTTTATTCGGGTCATATCAAACTGATCTCCTTCCAGTCCGTATAACTCAAAGCCTGCATTGGTATAAATTTCCTTTGACTTTTCAAAAGAATCAAAATGGTCGATGGAAGGCATTCCTGTTAGTTCAGGGGCTAATTTTGCAATTGCATAATCAATTCCCATCTGTCTGCACAGCTCCCATTTTTCATCAGGGGTATTACCAAAAAATAAAAATGATAATTTCATTGTATTTTATTTGAAATTAAAAATAACCTCCTTTGTCTGTAATATCTCTTACACTCTGACCTTCAGCAACCCAACCGAATATTTTTTTCTCGTTTTCCTTAATTTCCTCAGCACGAACAAGTACCTCAAATGCAATATCTCTTGGAACTACCAATACGCCATCAACATCACCCAGAACGATATCACCTGGCTTTATAATGACATGTCCGATCTGAAGCGGTACCTGATAATCCGTAATCAGACAACGTCCAAGGCTTCCATTAGACGAACGGTATTTATAAAAGACAGGAAAATCAGCTTCAAGAATCTGATGGGTATCACGAATTCCACCATCCAGACAGGCTGCCCTGATTTTTTTTCCCTTTGCAGTCGCAGTCATTACACCGCCCCATGAAGTTGATTCTTCGTCTTTGCTGCTGTCCCATACGACAAAAGCATTTTCATGCATTTCATCGAGCATCTGAGTACGAAATTCCATCTCTCCTGAAACTTTTGTACTTGTTGAACTCTTAACGGTGAAGGCAAACCCAGCTACAGTTCTATATTCTCTTAAAGGCAAAATATAATTTGGCAGGGCCTGATTCATCAAACAGAATTCCCTAAGAACATCATTGATAGCACCTGTATATAATTCCTGAAACCTGTTCAATAATTCATCATCTGAAACCGGAAAGGTTGCCGTCGAAATATTCTCGCGCATTTCAATTAGCTTATCAAGCTTCATCATGCTTACTTCTTTTTTGTATTGATCTGTACTCATATCTTTTTGTTTTAAATTTTTCAATTTAGGTTAAACTCCTGATGATGATAAAAAACCACCATCTACCGGGACAACAATTCCGGTTACAAACGAAGCTGCCTTATCATCGATAAGCCAGTTCATGCATCCGATTAATTCCGAAGCTTCTCCAAAACGTTTCATGGGAGTATGCCCCAATACATTTTCGGCACGGGCTGTCTGCGAACCGTCCTCATTGTACATTATTTTTTTGCTTCTTTCATTTAAGAAAAATCCAGGTGCAATTGCATTTACCCTCACATTGGCCGGTGCAAGATAAGTGGCCAGCCATTGTGTGAAATTGGCTATTCCTGCTTTTGCCATTCCGTATGCCCCTACTTTAGTCAAGGGACGGTAGCTGTTCATAGAGGCAATATTTATAATTACGCCCGATTTTTGTGCCGCCATATCTTTTCCAAATACGTAGGATGGAATGACGGTACCCATAGTGTTAACATTGATTACATTTTGAAAAACGTCCATATTTAGATTAAAAAAACCCTTAACGCCCTCTTTACCATTAAGTTCGTCTTCCTGAAATTCAACCGTATTAGTCAGGGCTTCCATCTGGTTTCCTCCTGCTCCGTTGATAAGTACACTGCAGATGCCGAGTTCTTTCTTTACAGTATTGTTGGCCTCGGTTACTGATTCAGTATCCGATACATCAACTGCTATAGAAATAGCAGTACCACCCTGTTCCTTAATCTGTTCCTCTACCAATTTTAATTTCTCAAGTGTTCTGCCAAGCAGTGCTACCTTATATCCCTGAGATGCCAGATTACGAGCCATCTCCGAACATAACGTTCCTCCCGCCCCCGTCACCACCGCAACTTTTGATTGTGTATTATTCATTTGATATCATTATTTTACTATTGTTATAGCATATATCGGTTATTAATTCTTTTAAGTACAAGTCATTTTTTGGCAGCAGTCCTTTCTCTACCCATTCACCAATTATATTGCACAAAATTCTTCTGAAATAATCATGTCTGGAGAATGATAGTATGCTTCGTGAATCTGTGGTCATCCCTACAAAACGACTAAGCAACGAATAATTGGCAGAAGCCAATAACTGCGATCTTATACCTTCGATATGGTCATTAAACCACCAGGCAGGTCCGAACTGGACTTTTCCAGGCGTGCCGTCCTCTGCAAAAGAACCCGTAAGGGTAGCAAAAGCTTCGTTATCTGACGGATTCAATGTAAAAAGCAATATATTAGGCAGCCTATTATGTTGTTCCAGTGTATCTAAAAAACTGCAGATGCTGGCTATAGCAGCGCAGCTTCCAATGGAGGCATATCCTCCGGCAGCTCCCGCCAAGTTTCTAAGGCGTGAACTGGTGTATCGCTGTGCGCCTATATGCAATTGTAAAGTCCATTTTCGCGAAGCAAATTCCGCTCCAAGTACTACTAAAATATGCGACTGCAATTGTTGCTTTTCTTCAACACTTAATGTTTTCTTATTCAATATAAGATCAAAAAGCTGTGAAGCATCATTATCGGTCACCTCTACAAAAATAAAACCGGAATCCAGCGCCTGATCTGCCAGCCTGCAGCCATTTATATGAAAATGATCAAGCTGGAATTGGATCGCAGACTTAAAGTCAGCGTAATTGTTTATTGCTATCCCTGAATGTTTGGATAAATTCTGTAGAAAACCAGCCGATTCCCATGCATCGATCTGTAATGCGAGATCACTTCGTAAGGATGGAAGAACTGTAAAATTAGAATTTCCTGAAGCTGATTTGTGCACTGTCAAATCATCAAACCAATTGTCTGAGGTACATAAAGTATCCACATTGAATCTTTCCATTAGGGACCTGGCCGAGAATTCATCTTCCTGCAGCAATTCATTGCAGCGCCTCCAAATTCTCTCGGCGCTTTCTTCAGTCAGCAGCTCTTCAATTCCAAAAATATTTTTAAGTTCCAAATACGACCAATGAAAAAGAGGGTTGCCCATTGTCTTTGGAAATGTCCTGGCCCACGCCATAAATTTTTCCTTGTCACTCGCATCACCGGATATATTACGCTCCGCGATACCGTTGATACGCATTGCCCTGTGTTTGTAGGGATCATTGCATACCCATAATTGGGCAATATTGCTGAATTTTTTATTACTTGCCAAATGGTTTGCATTGATATGGTTGTGGTAATCCACAATTGGAAGTTTTTGGGCTATCTCATGAAAAAGAAATGCAGCCGTAGGGTTTTCCAGAAAATAATCTTGTCCAAGAAAATTAAAGTTTGACATTTATAGTGGTGTATGTAATTCAAAGTCATTTATATGTCTGAATAAATATTCAAAGTCTGTTAGTAAGAAAATGGTATTGTATATAACCCCGTATACAGTTACATATACGGGGCTACTCTAAAAACAAAAACAAAGTAAACCAAACTTAATATCCAGGATTTTGTGCTAGAACTGCACCTGTATTGGCTTCAATTTCCTTTTGAGGAATAGGCCATAAGTCGTATTTAGGTGCATATGTAGGTCCTGTCAGCCAATTATATTTAACTACACGCTCTCCATATTTTCCAACGCGGCGCAAAGTAATCTGACGCTGCTCCTCAAAAACCATTTCTCTTGTTCTCTCATCCAAAATGTAGTCAATAGAAACATTTCCAGGAGCAACATTCGTTGCGCCTGCTCTTGCACGCACAACATTAATGTCGGCTGCAGCTGAAGATAAATTACCTAACGCTAGATATGCTTCAGCTCTTAATAAGTAGGCTTCTGGCAAACGAAGAATATAAGTATCATGATATGTAGCTGCAGCACCGGTTCCTAAAAGAAGTGGATTGGCCGGATCATATAAACCAGCCGGATGATCACCAGGAGTTGTTGATTTAACAAACCACTTATAAAATCTCCAGCCTCCGGCATTAGCCACCTGCAGTGGAGTACCTACTCCAGATCCCATATTTTTCCCTCTGAACTGCGATACTTTTTTTCCAAAGTAGGCAGAAGCTGGATTATCATATACAGCATCTTTAATTAAATTAGCATCATTACAGCGGATATCACCTGCATAATTTGCCGGCCATAACCCACCTCCTACATCATTAACCGTATTGGTGGTATAGGCAGTTGGCTGTAAAAACGATACACCGTTACCCCCAACATTATCATCAGAACGTCTTCCCAGGAAGCCGGGCTTTCCATCTGGATCTGTAATACTCCAAACAGCGGGATTACAGTTTCGCTCAAACATATTTGCTCCACCTGCATCTGTAGATTTTATAACTCCCCCTGGTACATCAGTTTCAAACTGGGCTACCCAAAGTGCTTCCTTATTACCAGAAGATCTGTTTTGATTTCCTCTTTGCCATAAATCCCAAAAAACATCCTTTCCGAAAACTGTGGAGCGGGTACCGAAACGTGTCTTCATTAGAGCCACATTAGGATCATTGACCACTTTTGAAATTTCGGTAACTGCTTCTGCATGGCGCCCTAATGATATTAACGTTTCCCCTAAATAAAAACTTGCCACTATATTAGAGACCCTTCCGTCTTTCACTTTATTGATCGGCAGCATACCGTCCGCCGCATCTTTAAAATCAAGGGCCATCTGATTAAGAATTTCTGTTTTCGTAGCACGAACCCTGTCCAAAACTGGTGTTTGAGAAAATTCGGTAACTAATGGCACACCTCCATATAAGTATACCATGTCTCTATAAGCTTTTCCCCTAAAGAATTTAGCCTCAGCAATTACCGGTATTTTTTGCTCAGGAGTTAAGCTAGATTTATTAACATTGTCAATTAATAAATTAGCCAGTGCTATAATTTTAAAATTTTCCTGATAATAGAAAGTTGGGGCATAATTAGAAGGCACCAAAGCAGTTACCAACGATCCCATCTTTTCATTAGTTCCTGTTCCTCTTGAGGAAAAGAAGGAATCTGTTGCGTAAAGCAAGGCGTAGGATACATCAGAAGCACCGATATAATATATGTATCGTTCCTTAACATAAAAATTAGCAATAACGCCTTCGATTCCGGCACTATTTGAAAATACGTTTTCTGCTGTATAGAGAGCTATAGGATCTTCCTTTAGAAACTCGTCCTCATTACAGGATGAGAATACTCCCAATAAAAGTAATGCAGCAAAAAATTTAGTATAATTAGAATTTTTCATCTTAGATATATTTTAAATTATTAAAAAGTAAGGTCAAGTCCTAAATTAAAACTCTTCATGACTGGTAAACCAGTTGTGGTGTTAATTCCTAAACCTGAGACAGTTTCCGGGTCCCATCCTTTCCATTTAGTCCAGGTTGCAAGATTCTTACCGCTTACATATAATTTTACATTAGCAAGTCCGGCTTTTTTAACCAGTTCTTTATCCATCGTGTAGGCAAATGATATATCCTGCAACCTTACAAAACTTCTGTCTTTGTATGGTGAGAAGTCCGTTACCGGCGAGATCGAGTTAGGTCTGGCATATTCCGCATTAGGATTATTAGGGGCCCAGGAATCAATATCGTTAAAATGATTATTGGCAACATAAGTCGTCAGTCCATAAAATCCTCCAGAATTTACCCAAGGATCATTCAAGGCAATGCCTCCTTGAATTGAGCTAATAAAAAACTTAAAAGAGAAATTTTTATAGGTAAGGTTATTGCTTATACCGAATTGATAATTTGCTTCTGTATGTCCGATAAATGTTCTGTCTTTAGCATCAATTATTCCATTATCATCCAGATCCTTAAACCTGTAAGAACCTGGTTCCGAACCTGCAGGTATTACATCGCCAAGTTGATAAATTCCATCTTCAACATATGTATATACGGCCCCTATAGATTTTCCAATAAAAAAATTATTTTGAACTAAGTCATCTTCCCTACCATCATTATTTAAATCTTCCCCCGTTAAGTGGTTAATTTTATTGTCATTATGTGAAAAGTTGAAACCAAGATCCCAATTCCAGTCTTTGGTTCTAACAGGATTAAAACTTAAATTAAACTCAAATCCTGTATTTTGAACTTCTCCAATATTAACCCTTACAGAATTAACACCCGAGGTAGCACTTAAAGCTCTGTCAAAAAGCATGTCATTAGTTGATGAAAGATAATAATCTGCACTTCCTGAAATACGGTTATTAAAAAAAGCGAAATCCAGTCCAATATTATAACCTTCCGTTTTTTCCCATGTTAAATCCGGGCTTACAAGTCCGTTTAAGGTAAAACTATTCACTGTCTGAGTATTGTCTCCAAAAACATATTGACTGTCAGTGCTTGAAGAATAAGTGCTTTGTGAAGAATAACGTGGTGAAGTATTACCATTTAAACCATAACTAGCGCGCAATTTAAGCAGGTTAATCTTTGAATATTTAGACAAAAACTCTTCTTTTGACATCACCCATCCTACAGAAGCTGCTGGAAAATAGCCTATTTTATTTCCTTCTGAAAAAGCAGAATGTCCGTCCCTGCGAATACTTGCATTAAATAGATATTTACCATCGTAATCATAAATTATTCTGGCTGTCGTTGAAAGGAAAGATTCTTTATAGCCTCCTGAACCAATTTTGGGAATAAGCCCGACCCCTAAGTTATTGTATCCTAAAGTCTGATTTGAAAATTGGCTTGCCGATGCATTGGTGAATTCATTCTCAATTCTGTTCCAACCATAAACCAATGTAGCATTTAATCCATGAAGGTGTTTTTCATCTAAATGAGTAGTATAACTTAAGATATTATCTAAAGCGGTATCATAGGTGCTTGCATTATTTTTATAAGCCGTACCCTGTTTGTTGGCTCCGTTTGGATTTGAATTAAATCTTTGATTCCATCGGTAATTGTTATTATAGTTAATTCGATAGTTTAGTCCTTTCACTCCCGGAATATCAATAGAAGCATATGCCTGGGCGCCGATATTATTTTGCTTATCCAAATCATCTGATAAAACTGCTAAAAATGGATTTTCTAAAGAATTTCCGGCAGGGTTTAGTCTCAAGCTGCCGTCTGCATTATAAGGGGTATTTAACGGGCTCATTAAAACAAAGGTCTGAAGATTGGGAGAAACTCCCGAACGATCAGAAAAAGCTCCAAAAGCATTAACACCAACTTTAAGCCAATCATTCACCTGAGTATCAATATTTACACGTACCGAATTACGTTTATAATTATCATTTAAAATCCAGCCAAGCTGATCGGTATATCCAGCGGACAAAAAGAATGTGGTTTTTTCGCTTCCTCCTCTTACGCTTAACTGATGATCTACTATAAAGGGACTCTTATTCTTACCTGCTTCAAACCAATTGAAATCAGTTCCGTTATTAATGGAATTTTGAATGTCAAGATTGGCCGCTATACCACTATCTGTTAAATAATTGTAATTTGGATTTGGCGTCGTGTAGTCACTAGGCAGAAATCCTTTTGTATATTGATTTAATCTCGAGGACTCAATGAACTCCTCTCTATTTAAGGTCGTTCTGTTTTTAATTGGAGATTGAATTGAGTAAAAAGTAGAATAATTGACCTCTGTTTTCTGGCTCTTTTTACCCTTTTTTGATGTAACCATAATTATACCATTTGCTGCTTGAGCACCATAAATTGCCTTGCTGCTAGGATCTTTCAAAACATCTACGGATTGAATATCTGCCGGATTTAAATCGGTAAAAGCCCCACGATATACGGCACCGTCCAGAATAACCAAAACTCCGGTATTACCTCCAAGAGTATTTCTTCCACGGACTACAATTGTGGGATCGGTCCCTGCTGTAGCGGTTTGTCCGATTGTTACTCCAGGAAGGGATCCTTGAAGAGACTGTAAAATACTGGTATTGGGAGAATCTTCAAATTGTTTTAAATTTGCAGAACCAACAGCGCCTGTCAAGTCCTTCTTCTTTTGAGTACCATAACCTACAACTACTACCTCATCCAAAGCTGTCCCTGCCTCTACAAGAACTACCTTTATAGACGCTCCCTGGCCCGCAGGAGTTTCTTTAGTTTTAAAACCTACAAAACTAAATATCATTATAGATTTTGAATCCTGCAACTTCATTGTAAACTTACCGTCAAAATCTGACGAGCCACTATTTGTGGTTCCTTTTTCCAGAATATTTACTCCCGGAATCGGCTGACCTTGCGAATCAACAACAACTCCATTTACAGTTTTTCCTTGCGCATTCATAGAATGGACAACCAAAAACAACACAAATGAAATAAATAAATTAAAATGCTCTTTCATTTTCATAATAAATTGGTTAAAATAGTTAGTTAGTTTTTAAATCTGTGCCCGTGCACAGAGCCTGTTTTTAAAAAAAGCTTTACAAGCTTTTTAGTCTGTGCCCCCGCACATATTATAAATACAAATATATATTTAAAATTTTATTTTCCTAATTTAATTTCTAATAACTTAAAAAAGTTGACTAAAAAAAATGAATAACTGAATATAAAACGACTTTAAATAATAATTAAACAAAATACGAACTGATAATTACATATTTATTGCTAGACATTCAACAATATTAAAGCTATTATATTAAATAATTATCGATTAAAAATATAATTAGTAAGAAAAATTCAATAAAATCAAAACCAAACCAAGAGAAGAATTTTCGATTTAACCTCGAACTTGACTACGGTAAAATTTTTATCGATTTCTCGACAACATTTCCATCTTTAAGAAATTGTGATGATGGCTGCGCGCCGCCAACGGAAATCACAATGTTTCCAGCCAATTCAATTGCCAGACCGTTGTCATCTGTTACACTCAAATCTTTTGGGGAAACTTTAAACATAAGAGTCTGACTCTGCCCTGCTTTCAAATGAATTCTTTGAAAACCTTTAAGGGAACGAATGGGCACCTTTACGTCAGAACCGATATGTGAAACATACAATTGAGCAACTTCATCTCCTGCTCGTTTGCCTGTATTCTCTACTTTAACAGAAATAGAAATATCCTCCCCTTTTTTAGCACTTGAAACTGTCTGCAGATTACTATACCTGAAACTGGTGTAGCTAAGACCAAAGCCAAAAGGATACAAAGGTTCGCCTCTAAAATATCGATATGTCCTGTTATCCATTGAATAATTTTCGAAGTCCGGAAGATCTCCCACATTCTTATAAAAAGTAACAGGAAGCCTTCCCGCCGGATTATAGTCTCCAAACAAGACATCAGCAATGGCTTGCCCGCCGGCCTGTCCAGGATACCATGCCTGAATAATAGCAGGAAGATTTTTTGCTTCCCACTCAAATCCCATTGCACTGCCTGACATGTTGATAAAAACTACTGGTTTTCCTGTTGCCATTAAAGCCTGCATCGTTTGTGTCTGTAATGCAGGAAGATTGATATTGGTTCTATCACCTCCTTTAAATCCATCGACTGAAACCGGCATTGATTCTCCTTCAAGCTGCGCCGATATACCACCGGCAAAAATAATAACATCAGCATCCTTTACTTTTTCGGCCAAAGCCTCAGGAGAAATTGCTTCAGTAAGCCCCACATCAAATTTTACCTCAGCATTATCGTTATACTGGACATATTCTATTGCAAGCTTGTATTTTTTCCCCTTTTCAGCCCTAAAGGTATAGTAGGAGGTTTTTAAATCCGTATCTATGACTTTCTTTCCGTCAAGATATAAAACCGCATGATCGTCGCCCATCAAACTAAAGGTTGTTTCCTTGGTAGCATTGGGCACAAAATCGGTTGTCCATCGAACTGAAATATCTCTTATTATAACTTTATTATCGATCAGATGTCCGTCTCCCCACTTAAAATCCACATTTTTATCAAGTTTCTCAATAAGTGGGTTGCCTTCAAATTTTGTGTTTTGAAAATAAGTGGCCCTAAAACCTAGCTTTCCTTCTGAGACAAATTCCTTTTCATTATAATGCGACTTGAATACTTTGTTATCGACTAAGTTAATTCCCTGTTCAAACAGCACATCCCCAGCAACCTTGCTTTTAATTCCTTCCAAAAGGGTGCTAATATTTGAAGGATAACCATAGTAGTTGGCCAGCATGACCGACTTATCGTTTGCATTTGGACCGACCAGTGCTATTTTTTTTATTCTTTTACTCAGTGGAAGAAGGTTGTTTTCGTTTTTAAGAAGCACCATCGACTCCTGAGCCATTTTTAAAGCATGAGCTTTATGCAAAGGGCTTTCCAAAGCAGAAATATCGATTTTTGACATCGGAGCTGATCCTTCTGGGTCAAACATTCCCAATCGAAAACGTATCGTCAATAGCCTTTTAACCGAAACATCCACATTTTGTTCCGAAAGAAGTCCTTGGGCAATTGCGTTTTTTAGTGCTTTATAAGTAGGATCCGACGAGCATTCACAATCTGTTCCTTTTAAAACTGCATCTGCCGCTGCTGTTTCTTTATCCGCATGCGTTTTATGGGTTTTCCAGAACATGCTGATTCCTCCGCAGTCTGAGGTAACATAACCTGTAAAATTCCATTGTTTTCGAAGAATATCCTGCATAAGAATATCATTTCCGCAGCAAGGTTTGCCTTCAAATTGGTTGTAAGCGCACATAACGCCGCTTACCTTCGCATCTACTATCAAATCACGAAAAGCAGGCAGATAGGTATCCCACAAATCATGTTTTGAAATCTGGGCATTGTAGGTACTGCGGCTCCATTCTGGTCCACTGTGCACGGCAAAATGTTTGGCGCAAGCCGACGCATTAAGATATACAGGGTCATCACCCTGAAGTCCCTCCACGAATGCCTTGCCAAGTGAGCCGGTCAGGAACGGATCTTCGCCATAGGTTTCCTGTCCTCTCCCCCATCGTGGATCACGAAATATATTGATATTGGGAGACCAGTAGGTAAGTCCAAGATAAATACCTGATTTTCCTTTCTTTTTGGAGTCATTATATATAGCCCGTCCCTCAACGGCACAGTACTCTGCCATTTGATGAATTGACTTTGGATTCCATGAAGCAGCCATAGCAATTGCCTGCGGATAGGAAGTCACATTATAAGGGGTTCGGGCTACGCCATGAAGGCTCTCATTCCACCAATTATAGGCTGGAATATTTAATCTTTCAATAGCAGGTGAATTATTGACCATCTGGCTCAGTTTTTCCTCCAGAGTCATTTTGGAGAGCAGATCCTCTACCCGCTGCTCGATGGTGTATTTAGGATTGTTGTAGCTATTTTGTGCCTGCAGTTTAGACTGGTAAAATAAAATACAAAAAAAAAGTATTATTTTATTGAAATTAACAGGCATTGACAAAGGAATATTCATAGTTAGTATTTTTGAAAGAACCGTACTTACTCGGTAACTTCGAATTTTATCTTTTGATCACTTACATGTAAATAAAACGCTCCGGGTTCAAATAAAGGTTTTCCGTCTGAATCGGGAAAGCTTAAATCACGTATGGGATCTATCTCGTAGGTGTAAACCGCTTTTTCTCCGGATTTTATCTCCTTTTTCTCGAAAAACTTCAGCTCCTTTAAAGGTCTTGAAATCGATGCTACAGGATCAGAAACATACCACAACACCGTTTCTTTCCCATCGTATTTTCCTGTATTCGAAATAGTGACCTGAAACCTAATCTTTTCCTTCTTGCTGACTTTTACCGCCGACGATTCTACGGGGCTGTACTTATAGTCTGTATAGCTTAAACCATGCCCGAAATTATATAACGGCTGGGTCGAAATATCCTGATAATCGCCTTGTTTATCAAACGGTCTGGCACTTTGGCGCATACTGTAATACAGAGGTATTTGTCCTGTAGTTAACGGAAAAGTTATGGCTAGTTTGCCTGAAGGATTCAGCCTTCCTGAAAGAATTCCAGCCAAAGGAGTTCCTCCGGCAATTCCAGGCTGCCATATCTCAACGATCGCATCTGCCGTTTTCTCAAGTTTTACTAATTCTAAGGGACGGCCATTAGACAATACAAGGACTATTGGCTTACCAGCCTTTTGAAGGGCCAATGCAAGTCTTTCCTGTATTTCAGGTAGTGCAATTGTAGATCTGGAGGCGTTCTCCCCGCTCCATGTCTTTTTCTCTCCCAGGCAAAGTATAACAACATCTGACTGCTGTGCTTTTTCAAGAGCTTCAGCAAAGTCTTTCTCATCTGATCCATCAAAATCACACCCTTTGGCATAATTGATCGAAACATTTTTAAATTCATTAGTTAAGCCCTCAAAAATTGATTCCGCATCTTTCGCTTGTCCGTTAAAAGACCATGATCCCATTATATTTTCCTTGTCTTTAGCCATGGGGCCGATCAAAGCGATTTTTTTTACTTGCGATCCAAGTGGAAGCGTACTATTTTTATTCTTTAAGAGTACCATGGATTCTGATGCCAGATTCGCTGCCAACTGCTTACTCTGCGGCTGAAGATAACGCAGATTCTCCTCTATAATTTCTGTATATGGATTATCAAATAATCCAAGCTCAAACTTCACTTTGAGCACACGGCTTACGGCTTCGTCAATAGCCTTCAGTGTGATTTTTTTCTCTCTTAGAAGTGCTTCAAAATTTTCAAAATAAATATTATCTTTCATGTCCATTTCCACTCCTGCCGTAAAAGCTTTCTGAGCAGCTTCTTTCTTATCTTTTGCAACTCCCTGATAAATTAACTGCTCTACTGCATTCCAATCTGATACGACAAAACCATCGAATTTCCAACGCTTTTTTAGTATTTCCGTCAGGGTATAATAATTAGAAGTAGCAGGAACACCGCTGATATCGTTAAAACCACTCATAACAGTGGCGGCGCCTGCATCAATACAGGCTTTATAAGGCGGCAAATAAGTCTCCCACAGCGACTGAGCCGAGACGTCGCTAAAACGATAATCGCGTCCGCCTTCGCTCATTCCATAACCTGCATAATGTTTTAGACAGGCGGCAATAGAAAAAGGATCTGAAAGTTTGGCGCCCTGATAGCCTCTTACCGATGCGGCTCCGAAGACAGCGTTTACGTAAGGATCCTCTCCATAACCTTCTGAAACTCGTCCCCATCTTGGATCTCTTACAACATCAATCATAGGGGAGAAAGTCCAGTCTACACCAGATAACACTGACTCCCTTGCTGCTGCGGCACAATTTAATTTTACAAGCTCCGGATTCCACGAACAGGCTTGCGCAATGGAAATTGGATAAACGGTACGGAAACCATGAATGACATCAAAACCAAAAAGTACCGGAATTCCAAGACGGGTCTCCTCCATTGCTTTCTTTTGGACTGCGTTTCTTAAAACCGGATCAGCACTGAAATAGATTAGGGATCCTATTCCCGCAGGAAGTTTTTTAATCTCTGGCCCAATATTGTTGGGATTGCTGTTGAGTCCGAAAGTATATTGATTGAGCTGAAGCACTTTTTCCTCAAGAGTCATTCGTTTGACTAAATCAGCAACTCGTTCCTGCACTTTTACTGACTTATCTTTATACAAGGGCACTTGCCCACTAACCATGTTCATTGTAAAAATGGCAACCAGTATTTGAATTATATTGAGTCTCATAAATAAATAATTTATTTTTTTGCCAAAATGATTAAAAGAATTCCAACAAGATATAAGGCAAGCATCAAATACAATTTTCTGGTTGTTCGGGGAGAAGCATCTGCAAATTCTTTCCAGATAAAAATTCCCCAGATTGCTGCAATAATCGTTGCCCCCTGCCCTAATCCATAGGATATGGCAGAACCGGCCATGCCGGATGCAATAATGTTAAAAGACATCCCAAGATGCCAGACAGCACCACCAAAAATCCCTATTAGATGATCTTTTGCGGAGCCCTTGAAATAATCACGGGCACTTAATCTCGTTCCCGAAAAAGGGAAACGCATTAACAGACCGTTAAAAATAAAATTGCTCCCTACGATACCCACTGCAAAAAACACCAAGGCAGTGTACGGAGTAAGTTTACCGGCTTCAGGAATTGCGAAGTCAGTATAAATGGAAGCAGCAACATATTTATAGAAAAAACCCATCAGGACTCCGGCAGCAATAGCAAGCAAGAGTCCTTTAACTGAAAAGGAACCTGCAATTCTTGAAACTTTTCTATAGGCATTCGCATTGAGTAAAATGGCTATCGCAATTAGTGCAACTCCGCCAAAAAGCAGTATTGCATTGCCCTGTGGATTGTCAGCATAGTTTACCAAAACTCCCAATATTAAAGCTATTCCTATACCAACAGGAAACGCGACACTCATTCCGGCCAAGGCTATGGCGGAAACCAAAAGTATATTGGCGAGATTAAAAACAATTCCGCCAATAAGTGCCGAAAATATATTTTCTTTATTGGCCTGTGCAATATTTTCTAAAAATGGCATTCCGACACTACCATAACTTCCCAGAGTAAAGGCCATCAATAAGGACAAAAGCAAAATGCCTATTGCATAATCCCAATAGAAAAGCTCAAAACGCCAGTGCGAAGAACTTAATTTGGTGGTATTGGCCCACGATCCCCAGCATAGCATGGTGATAAAACAAAATAAAATTGCTGTATTATACGAATGAATTACAAACATAGTCTGATCTTTATTAATGATAAAATTGTGGCCTATTTCTGGTATGTACTTACGCCACATCGCTACATAATTATTTCCTCTCTAAAAGGTGTGGACACCTGGGCTCCCATTCGTGTTACTGATATTGCGGCAGCCCTGCAGGCAAACCCAACTGCTTCTTTCCAGCTCCTATCCTCCGACAAAGCAACAATAAGGGCACCGTTAAAAATATCTCCGGCAGCTGTTGTATCGACTGCATTTACTTTTGGAGAATCAATAAGCCCCTTAAAAGATTCAGCATACACGTAAGCGCCTTTGCTTCCCATTGTAATGATGGTATTTT
Organism: Flavobacterium xizangense; assembly: GCF_054075145.1. NCBI lineage: Bacteria > Pseudomonadati > Bacteroidota > Flavobacteriia > Flavobacteriales > Flavobacteriaceae > Flavobacterium > Flavobacterium xizangense. The sequence goes on from NZ_JBSIPG010000009.1 coordinate 22,901, forward strand.
GCACTCCTTTTGATTTGAAAATTTCTGCAGCCTTTTGCGCTGAAATGGCATCGGTGACTTTTATTCCTGTCAGCAATTCTGTTTCGGTCTGATTGGGTGTAATCAGAAATAAGCCATCATACACTTCATTGGGCAGAATCGCCGCAGGAGCAGGATTTAATATAAGATGCTTATTGTTTATTTTTGTGTACTTTGCCAAGTCTATAACCACCGCTATAGGCGATTCCAGCTGTGTAATAATCCACTTGGAATCAGCTGCTTTTTCAATCCCTGCCAATACATCATTTGATTGAAGCAAGGCATTGGCACCTGATGCCACTATGATGGAATTTTCACCCTCCGAATTAACGGTTATAACAGCTACTCCCGTGGGTGCATTCCGATCCTGTGCAATACAGCTTATATCAATATTTTCCTGATTATAATGCGCCATGGCATCATTCCCAAAAGTGTCGCTTCCTACCCTGCAGATAAATTTGACAGCTGCTCCGGCCCTGGCAGCTGCAACAGCCTGGTTGGCACCTTTTCCTCCTTGAAAAATGTAAAAATCACCTCCAAGAATCGTCTCACCCGGTTTTGGAAATCTTTCTGTCCTTAAAACCATATCGGTATTAGAACTTCCTACTACAATTATTTTACTCTTGCTCATGGCTTATTTTATTGTTTTAATCCACGTGGAAATTACCCCTCCACTCTGGCCGGCATCAGCATACGGCACTAACAAAACATCTTGAGGGCCGTTTTTTGCTTCTGCCTTTACTTTAAATATTTCACCGCCTATCCAATTACTCGGCAAAGAAAAACCCGAGAGCTGCAATTCAAGATCTTTTGGATTTAAGCTGATAGCGCTCAAATCAAGATCACCGTTAAGGCTCTTATCGAAGGCAAGTATTTGAGGGCCGCGCTGCAAGGCTAACTGGTCGGGATAGCTTTTGCCTCCCTGAAGTACCAGAACAGGCAAATGAAACAGGACCTCTATTTGATCGCCTTTTTTCCAAACCCTGTCGATAGAAATGGTTTCGGTATTTCCTACAGATTGCTTTTGCCCATTTATCTTAATGGTAAAATCAGTCGCCCAGTAGGGTTTTCTAAAATCAACTGAAAATTTATCTTTTGATGTATTGTTCACAGTAATAAGTACTTTTTCATCTTTTAGAAAATCTCCTGTTGTGGTAAAAGAAATTTTATCGCTCCCTGAAGTCGTGTTATATGTTCCAGGCTGATACAATAGAAAAGCCGGGTTCTGGTTTAGTTTTCCGTTGCCGAACAACGGTATCATCGCAATTCCTCTCGGTACACTGCTCATACAGCAGGTAATGACACTGCGATACGGTTTTTTACCCACCAAGGGCGTATAATAACTTACAGCTCCAGTCTGCGGGTTTTCTGCACCTGTAAGATGATTATAAACAGAACGTTCCAATTCATCCAGATATTTAATCTGCCCCGTAATGCAGAATAATTGGTAATTGAGCTGTACCCAGGTAGTGGTCACACAGCCTTCTCCCATATTGTCCTTATCACTTGCAGGGAGAACATGATCATCCTGAAAATGTTCAAAAGAGCTTGTCGTCCCGGTTATATACAGCCTGTTGGCAACAATATCATTCCAGGCGGTCAGTATAGGATCCAGAAATTGCTGATCGCCCGTGAGACGATACAATTTTGTTACGCCTAAAAAGTTCGACATCATTTCATAGGCTTTGGCATTGGCAACTTTATCGACTCTTTTTTCTGAATTCAAAGTGGTTATGATTTTGGGTCCGCCTGCATTATCAAAAGCTTTGATCACCGTATAACAATAATCCAGGTATTTTTTATTGCCCGAAAAGCGATACAGTTCGGCCATAGATTCCAAAATACAGGTCGCAGCCATACCTACATGGCCTCCTGCCTTTACGATGTCTTTCTGCCCTTTCTCAGTGCCAAAGGTTTTCATGATCAGATCGCCTATTTTCTCACTGGAATTTAGTGCAGGCTTGAATCCCGACAGTTCATAATAACGCAGTAATCCCATCAGATCATAACGGTGGCTCCAGACATCCCAGCTCGTCCAATGGCTGTCAATATCATATGTCCCCAGATAACCGTCCGTTAGTTGTGCACCTATAAGCTGTTGGGCAGTCCTGTCTATCTGATTTTTCAATATGGCATTAGGATGGTTTTCATACGAATTGCAGGCTGCTTCCAAAAATTTGCCAACATGTTCCCCAATCCAGGAATGATTACCCGGACGGTTGATAAAACCTGCCAGCAATGCATCCTCGTCCACATTATAAAGGCGCTTCTCTGTATTGGCTTTAATTCTTTCGCCAAGCCAGCCCTGAATCGCTATATTATTTAAGTCTGACGGAACATACTTTTGCTCGGCTTTATAATTGACCACAGGCATAGCCCTTTTATAGACGATGTCTTCAAACCCATACTCTGCATTCCACTTCTGAATATATTCCATTGAAGCAATAGACACAGTGTAGACTACTTTCACAAAAGAAGTTTTGGATTTATAACGGAATCCTATATTATTTTCTCCAACAGCAAGGTCAGTTTGTTTTTTTTCAGTATAAATTTTATTGCCCTGAAAATCGTAAAAATCTGCCTGAATTACCCCTGAAATGATATTTGGGGATTTGTTTACCACTATCAATTGGTACTCCAAATCTTTATTCTGGATTGGCGCTTTTGTGTCTGCATTGCTGATGTTTGTTTTATAAGCAAAAAAATTCGCAGGCGCAGCAGCGATAAAGGCAGGCGTTTTTGAAATTTTAAAGGATCCCCAATGTCCTACCCTGATGGCAATTGTATTTTCCTTGTCCCATAAAATATCCTCTTTGGAAACAAGGTAATTCCTATAGGTATCCCCTGATCCGGTAGAACCCAGCAGCTTTCCATTGAGGTATGTATCGTCTGTCTGCAGAATTTTTCCCATGCTCAAGGTAAGCAATCCTGTTTTTTTGAATTCTGACTGAAGTGAAGATGGAATTATGACTTTCTTGCGAATCCAAAGCGTCCTGTTTGCGGTAGTCTTATGATCGTCGCTCCACTGCAGGTCCTTCAACTCTTCCCAGGAAAGATCATTATATTGCATCTGGCTGAATTCGCTTTTGTCCTCAAACGAAATTTTCCAGGGTCCTTCTATAACAAAGTTTTGTGCTGAAGCCTCTATTGCTGTCAGACAAAAAACTAAAATTAAAATGCCGGTTTTAAATATTTTCATAATTATTTTTTTGAAATTTAATTTATGCTATTGCTTTGTCAACATCAAAACAACTGCATCATTAGCCGCAATAGTTAAAGATGATCCTGAAGGCTTACTTCCGTATAATGCTGATTTTACATTCCAGCCCTCTTTTATCTTAATTTCAGTAGCACTGTTTTCTGCACTGTAATTAATCAGGATAACTACTTTCTCACTGGCAGAAATCTCATGCTCTGTTGTACCAATAAAAACATTAGACTGTTGCAAAATGCGCTTGTTGATTAACGGTTTGGCAATTTCTTTATATATCGCTGCATAGGCAGGCTGTTGCTTATCAAAAGCCCCAACGGTGGTGGTAAGGTTGTTTTCAAGCGGAAAGGTCAGCAGGTAAATAAAACCTTTTCCATAAGTGGTTTTTAAAAACAGCGGATTACCATCTTCCTCGGAAGCCAGCACGGTTGCATTTTTAGGGTTTATTGCTAATTTACGCTCTGATCTTGTACTGAAGTTCAGCACCGTTCCATCTATGATTGCATTAAAACCCACCGATCCCCTGCGTTTCATATTGGTTAACACTTCAATATCCAAAGGTTCATTAAAAGTATGCAGATAGGCATCGTCCAGTGACATATACAAAGTTGCGCCATTTTTAACCTTTTCCAAAAGCTTAAACCAGTAATCCTTGAAGAAAGGATCTATCCCTTTCAGTGAAGGCAGCAAATATAATGGGGCATCAGCCAACTCCTGATCAGCCTTCTGGAATTGAAAATCAAAGCCTGCCTGCTTAGCAAGAACAAAACTCGAATAGGCGACAGACCATGTATCCTGTCCTTCTGTCAAAATACATACCGCTTCTGCTTTTCTGGCTGGCAGCGTCTTAAAAGGAAGCTTATCAATAAGACTGCTGAAATCCTTAAAGACGGTCATAACAGGTTTCGGGGTTCTGTCTTCTTTGATAAGTCCTAACTCAGCTTCAACGGAAGCATAATTGTAAGGCGGATATTTAAAACTGAGCTGGTCATACGCGCACCACCAAAATGTACCCATACAATCATGAGCCCAATTAGAGAACAAGGCAGTTCTGGCAAAAGCGGCCTTTTCTTTTTCACCGCCTGTCATGGGGCCCATAACTCCTGTTTCCTCAGTCAGGGCAGGTTTTCCTCCCACATCGCCGTATAGTCTGGTTTCAGCCGCAGCATGAAGAATCGTTCGCATTGAATTAATTGGGTCCTGACTGGTAAACCTGGTCCATAAAGAATATGGGTGGGTGGTTAAAATATCGGTGGTTGCGGCCTGGTCAATAATTCTCCATACGGCATTTTTCTCTGCCTGCAGACTGTGCATACCCGATATCACGGGCCTTGTATTATCTTCACTTTTAATGGCACCGGAAATAACAGACGACCATAAATAGGCCTGATTATTATTTTCTAATTTCTGCATTTCATTGCATTCATTTCCAAAATCCCACGCAATAATAGCAGGTTTATTTTTTAAACGTTTTACAAAAGAAGTAACAAATTTCTGTTGCCAAACCAATGCTGCTGGATCGGTCATGATATCCTTTCCTTCCAAAGCAGGCGGAACATATAATTGTCCACTCATCCAGCCTGTTATAAGTCCCACAACTAATTTTAAGTTGTACTTGTGCGCCAAATCAGCCAAAAGCTCAAAATGCTTTAATTGCTCTTCGCTCATGCCATCGCTCCCAATACCTGTTAAGGGAAGGGGCTGCTCGTTTATGCCTGCGAAATATTTAACTTCTCCACGGCCACCATAGACTATATGCAGCGGTTGGAAATCGGGCCAGAGTGGAAATACCCTTAATACCTTAATTCCGTTTTCAGAAAGCTGCTTGAAATCTTTTTCTATAATCTCGGGTTTCCAGTCCTTCCACATGTGAGTTCCTGCATGCGAGGACCAATAATTAGCCCCGACCGCAAATGTACCCGGAGTTTTAAGCAGTCTCTCCTGGGCTGTGATACTTGCAATGCTTACAAACAAGAACAATAGCATATATATATAAGCTATACCCTTCCTGTTTATCTTCTTACTACTCATAATATAATTTGTTATTAAGAAATACTATTTTCAATATTATTTCTCTAGTATAAAATACGGCAAGCGGTTTAAAGGAACTTCAATAGTGATGGTCTGACCTCCTTTATATTTCTTTCCTAAATCATCGATCCAATTTCCTTTAGGCAGTTTGACAGATCTTGTATTTCCTTTTACTACCATGGGAGCAACCAAATATTTTTCGCCCAGCATAAACTGCGTATCACAGGACTCAAAACCCTGATTAGGAAACGAATATTCAAGATGACGCACAATTGGCTCTCCATCAATCGCGGCTTTTTGTGCCAGTCCAACTATGTAATCGCCCATTTTAGCATGCAGCTGGGCAGCTTCCCTTACAATTACTAAATGTTTTTCATCCAAGACCCTCCATGGGGCAACAGAAAACTGCATCATTGGCATTAATGCCTGAATCTGAGCTGAACGGACCATCAGTTCCTGATCGAATTTGGAATAATCAATATTCTCGAAATTAGACAGCAGGCCTCCTCCTATCATATCCGGACACGTAAAGGGATGCCCTATTAATCCAGCAGATACCATATCGGGAATCAATATTTTTAATTCATCCCACGAATACCCCTTATCCTGAAGGCGTTGCGCGAGGGGCTGATTTCCGTTTTTCCAGCCTGCTCGAAATTCATTAAATTTAAACTCCGCTCCCAGTTTTCCAAATAGCTCTGCCTGCACAGGACCACTGGTATTGGTGTCTTCATTAGGGAACACCTTTGATCCTTTTGTGTAGAAATCAGAATCAACGGCATCGAACTTAAAGCCGTCAATGTTATAGGATTTCTGGAGTTTGGTCAGTTTAGACCTCAACCAATCAACGGCAAACGGCTGACTTAAATCCAAACAGCCACTATATCCATTCCACCATTTAATAATGGCAGGTCTGGCTGAATCTTTTCTCAGCACAAGGGCTTTGTTTTTTGACAGATATCCGAACTCTTTCCCATCAGGACTGACAAAAGGAGTTAACCATAACATGACTTTAAAACCTTTTTGATGAAGTTCTTCCACCATGCCTTTGGGATCAGAGAATTTAGAGGTATCAAAATCAAAGTTCCCATAGTCTTTTGACCAGATATCATCAATCATAAAGACACCTGAAGGAAAATTATTGGCAAGGATATCCGATGCATATTTTAATATTTTTGGTTGATCCTGATTGTAATTAAGCTCAATCCACATATTGTATTGCGGCATTTTGAACATCAGTTCATCAGGAGTTTTGCCCGAGGCAGGAAAATGTAGTTTCATTGCCGATAGATAGGCATCACGAAGAGATGAACCTGAAGGAACTGCATTTATCTTTTCAAAATCGGAATGCAGGATTACATTGCCTTGCTTGAGTTCAAAAGCAAAAGGCTGGTCGCTCCAGATGTAACGCCCTTTATTGGAAATTAAAAGTGGTGCTGCCTGGTTACCGCGATTGTCCGTACCCAGATTGTTTAGTTTCTCATCCGGCCCGTAGGGCTGAAAGGTAATATCCTTCAGCGGTGTGTTGCAGAATGCCTTTGCTGTATATGCACCATACCATTTTTCATTAGCAAGGGAGGTAACGGTTGAAAGTATATTTTGTGCCGATAATCCAAATGAGTAAATCAAGAGCACTAGGGTAAAAATTTTAATTTTGTTCATTGCCAGGGTTAATTATGATATTTATTTTAATGTTTCAAGATATTTTTGAGCCATTCTGATACCCATTTTTCTTTGGGATAGAGCATCAAAATGCAAATTGTCTCCTATATTGGTAAAGTCTTCCGTAGGTATCGTATATACATTTTCATCCTCCGTATCCACTGCATCTATGGCCTTATTAATGTTTTTTATATATTTATTATCAACGAATTCACCAATATGACCTGTTATAACAGTCATTTGCTGGTTATCGGCAATACTTCTGAAGGAGGCAAAAATATTTTTTAGTTTTAGCTGATAATCCTTACTTCCCTGCGCCGTTGCGTCGCTTTCTCCCTGGTGCCACAGGATGGCTTTTATAGTCCCGTAATTTGATCCCACTTGCAGTTTGTCACGAAAATTCGATAGCAATTTTATATTTCTGTGAATAGAGTCTCCAATCCATTTATTTATCGAACTTCCACCAACTGCCACTGGAACTAAAATTATATTGACAGAATCATTTACATGTGCAAGAATTTCATTTGCAAAAGAAACTCCACAGTCCAACCCTTTCATACGCTCTTCAAAATCATGCAACGGCTCCCTTGCCCTAATTAAATTTCCCTCCTTGTTAATTGAAAAGATCCTGGGGCTGCTAATCGTATCCAAAGGACTCACTTTGGCACGGCCCGCCATATTGGACTGACCTGCCATTATAAAAACCCAAGTATTTGATTTAGAGAAATTTTCGGGCATAATTTCTAAAACCCCTGGAGATCTCTGCTTCCTGTCACTTTGTGCAAATAGCGATCCTCCCGTGCAAAAACACAGAGCACCAAAAAAGAAGAAGAAATAAAAAGTTCTCAAAATGATATTTTAAAGATGAATGGTATTTTATTTTTTAGGTACAATAGAGAATAAGAAAACGAAGCCTAATTTGTTTGAGAAGTGCCCATTTACCAATCTTTTTTGAGATATATGTTTATAAAAAAACAGTTATTTAATTTCGTAAGCTCCACAGTCAATACTCGCCCCTTTGTATCGTGCAATACCTAAAATATCAAAAGCAGGGTAATACATTTTTATATAACCATAATCAATTGCCTTGCTACTTTCTTTGAGTTTAAAATCACCGGCTTCCGCATTCACAAACATCGGATTTACTGTGCCTCCCAAGGTTGCTAAGTCATCACCCGAAGTACTATTGAAATAAATGTTGTTTCGCTGGCTATAGTTTTCAGCATTGGCCACAGTATTTACTTTCTCGCCTGTTCTTGCATAAAGAATATTATTATAAACGGAGCAATTTTTATTTTTAATAGTTGCTGATTTTCCAATAATTGTAATCTCGCCTTCGTTAATTTCAGGAGTTGAACAATTTTGATAGCAGGTATTGTTTACAATATTGACATAACTTGAATTGTAAACATGGATTCCCCTGCCTCCATTATTATAAACAACATTATTCTCAATTAGTGTTTTACCACTGTAATCATTTACATTAGCATAATCAATAATAATCCCATTACCGTCCGTAAATTTGCAGTTTCCATCTCGCCATGGAACCAGCATTTTGTTGTTGTAAAGAATATTGTTACGTATAATATTTCTATTAGCATCTGTATCTGTATTGAAATTTTTTAATTCCAATAAACTGATACCGCTAGTACCATAAATTGAATACCACGCGTTATCAAATATGGTACAATTTTCAATTCTGATATAATCACAATCTATGGCGGCTACTCCAGCACCTCCACAATCGTAAACAACACAATTTTTTATATTGACATGATGATAAAATTCTCCCAAAGGATTGTTAAATGCAGAGGTTCTGCTGTCTACTAAAATTCCATTACCATTGTAAATAGATTGTGGAGCACCTGTAACTTTGCATCCCCCGGGCTGATTTAATGCATCGTTTAGCGTTATATTATCATTATTTCCTTGTACGGTAAACCCGTCTATTTCAATATAAGATCCTTTAATGTAGATACCAACCCAACTTGTATAGGTGATTTTTGGTTTGTGGCCCGGAAAATTTCTCCAAACAACCCATCCCGTAGGTGTTCCTGATGTTTTTTCTTCGAAATTTGAATACGTACCATTTTTTACCAAAACGCCATCTCCGGGAGCCGTAACAGCGGCAGCCTCTGAGAGTGTTTTAAATGCTGTTGCTTCGCTTAATCCGTTTCCACTTGCAGTAACAGACGCATCAACATAATAAGTTTTCCCTGTTATGGGAGTTGGCGCCTCTGTATTGACCGTTGTACTTTCATCCTTAACCGGATCATTGTTGTCACTACAGCTAAATGCTAATAATACTGCAATTAATAATGTTTGAAAAATGATCTTCTTTTTCATTTGTGGTTGTTTTATTTAGTTAGTAATCAGCGAATAAATCAAAAATTCATAATATGTGCCCCTGCACAGATTTTAAAAACATACAAATATCAACTATTTTTTGTATTTACTTCCAAATAAATAGTGTTTTTTTATTAAAAAACCAATTTTTGAGATTATAATAAGAACTAACCATTTTTTTTTATAATTTTCACAATCCTTTATTTATTCCGCAAAACAGCTAAAAAATCATCAGTATTTTAAAAGTGCTTCAATCACATAAGTACCATTTTTTTCAATGGAACATTTAGTTTAAAAGAATTTTATGGAAAAAAAATAATCTATGAGATAAAAAGGACTATAAAAAAAGCCATGAAAATCATGGCTTTAAGTTTCATTAACCCATTTTGAAGGTGGTAACGTTTTGCTGAACCAATCACCGGGATTTTCAGCCATCTCGAACACTAAAATTCCTGCCTTCATAACTTTCATCATGATCAATCCAGGATTTATTAAAAATTTTATTATTGGAAATCGCAGATTTTACCGATCTATTTTTAGCGCTCAGATTCTTGGCAATGATCTTCATCGACTTATTTCCATCCAGATGACAAATACATTTGTTGGGAATCACATCACAAATTTTAATGATCTTGGCTTAACAAAAAGCAATAGAGCCTAGTCTACTGCTTTTTAATTTCAGATTAAATGTATCCGATTTTCAGGTGTTCCATTTGAAATGTTAATTTACTCGAACAGCTCACCCGTTACGTTTGCATTTTTAGTAATGTGTGCCGCGCTCAGACTCATCATCTTAGTGCCACCCATATAAAGGTCAGTAAATTTTAATCCTGTAACACTTAAAGCTGGCGCCAGGATACCTTCACCATCCGTAGCCGGGTTTTGATTAGGAAGTTGTATGTTATTAAACACAAAATTAGATACTGAATATTTGCCAGTACTGGTCGGGGAATACATACTAAAAAATCTGTTTTTCCAATATGAGCTTGGTGCCGTACGTTCTTCTACAAACACGTTTTTAATAGTAATATTATTGAATGTTTTATTAAGTGGCTGTGTCGCTTTTAAGAGCACTGTTTCCATAACATTCTCCTGTCCAATAAGATCTATGTTATCATAAGTTATGTTGTTTGAAGAACTCCAATTATCTAACATAAGCAGATGCCCGCCATTTCCGCCCTGCCAGATTACAATATTTGATAGAGTACAGTTATTCGAACCATGTGAAGTTACATCATCGTTAGCGAATAAGAAGCAATCGTTAACGGTATTATAATCACCGTCAAACCAGACTGGATCTGTTTCAGGGTTCCAGTGTACTTGTTTGAGATCCCTAAAAGTATTATGGTGGCTCGAGTGGGTTTCGTTATTAGTGCCTTCATTACCATAAGTACAGGCAAAAACCCATTGTGCCGCATTTACAATGGTAAGCCCCTCCCAGCTAACATTGTTAACGCCGTTCCATGCACGATGTCCCTGATCTGGTGCGAATGTAGAATTGTCCCATTTGATATTACCGGTGGAACTAAAATTTAGATTACCGCTTGTTATGATTCCATGTCCAAGAAATTTTACATTATTTGTGCCTTTTGGCAATACAAAATTTCCCTGAACAATAGCACCCGCGGGAATATTTACTCTGGCACCTGAATTAATAACCATGTGATCCACATTTGTAATAGTTCCTGGTGCAAAGTTGATCGCTCCTGCACCACCAGTTTCTAAAGTTGGTTCAGGAGGGTTGCCAAATATGAAAAGCGGATTAAGCCTATTGCCATTCATGTCGAGAGAAAGCTTTTGATGCGCATTTATAGAGAATGTATATTGGTAGGCATTTATCTTCACTGGGTTAATTCCTAGGCGTTTAGGCCTAACCACACAACCCGATAAGGCCTGGATGCCTGTTATGCGAATATCGATTGTGTTTCCGCTTTCAAAAGAAAAGTTCGCAAAAGAAGCAGAGGTTTGAGGTCGCCTGTCAGAACCATTTGCTATGGCATAATTATCTGTCTTAAAGACCTGCACTTCCTGATAGATACTGGAAGAACTTAATTTTACTTCAACCCTATAGTCATTGGAAATGGTCAAGTGCTTAAGCGGGTTGGAACTGTTTGTAGTGTTGAAATTGTCAATGGTAGACTGGCTAATGATTGGCGGCACTTTTAGAACAGCTGTCGATGCTGCTGTTTCCTTTTGCGCTACTATGTTGATTTTTTCAACTCCGCTTTCTATTTCCTCTTCTTCTAATTTTGCACAACTGGAAAACCCCGCAGCCAATATGGCACTGAGGCAAAATACTTTTTTTAATGTGTTAATCTTCATAATTGGTTTTCTTGATAGTTAGTAATAGTTTTATAGCTTGCTGCCATACGCTCGCCCGGATTGTTGTGGTTATTTGAATTTATCGGCTTTAATATTTTGCATTTAAGGCACTTTTCAGAACTCTAATTTGTAACTGAATCTTCCAGCTCTCCTCAATAAATGCTATTGATCATCTTATGAGAAACTAAAATCTAAGAAATAAGCAGTACTGCCATGGTGATATGATGTATTTTGCTTTATATAAATTTTATATACAGATTCTGCACTTATGTAAATAAAACTATTTATGCAAAAACGGCTTTTCTCCCATTACAAATTCAATGGTACCTCCATTTTCAATCTCGTTATGAGTGAAAATGGAGTTTTTCCATGTCTTGCCATTAATTTTGCATGACTGGATATAAACATTTTTATCCGAGGCATTTTTTGCTGTTACGATTACTTTTTTTCCGTTACCAAGGGTCAGTACCGTTTTCTCAAAAGGAGATCCCGTCAGATAATATATATTTTGACCCGCATTAGGAAAAAATCCCATTGCTGAAAACACATACCAGCTGCTCATTGCACCGCTGTCGTCATTCTCTGCATTGCCTTGAAGAGTAAATCTTTCTTTCATTAATCTTCTTATATAAAAACTCGCAAGATCTGTACGATCAGCATAATGAAATGCATGCACTGCTAAAAACGCTGGCTCATTGCCATAATCAATAAGATTGTTGTCAAATGCGTATTGCAGCTTTTTGGCAAATGCTTCTTTTCCTCCACTTATTTCAACGAGCTTCTCAAACTGATGTGGAACAAAATAAGAATAGGTCCAGGAACTACCTTCATAAAAATAGTCCTTCCACGAACCCCAGTTCTTTTTTAAATCTATGGTTACAAATTGTCCCTCTAAATTTCGAGGGACTATAAATCCTTTAAATCCATCACTTTGCGCGTCTTGGTCCCACAGGTTCACCCATTTGGCGCTTCTGTCAAGGTATTTCTTATAATCCGCCTTGGTACCTAATGATTTAGCGAGTTCTGATGCGCAAAAATCATTATAAGCGTATTCTAAAGTCACAGAACAACTCATTTTTCCAGCCGGAATCCATCCGAGTTCTTTATACATTTTGCTGTTATCCGGCTTGCCATAGCTGATACCGTTTCGCTCACTATCGGCGTGAAATTTAACAACCTCATAAGCCTGCTTCCAATCCACTCCTTTAACTCCTTTGACAAAAGCATCTGCTATTATGTTATCAATGTTATTACCTCCCTGTTCAGCCATCATGTCGTTCCCTGCGACATACGCGTCTTTGACCCTGCCATTTTTTTTCAGGCGGGCTATAAACGAGTTAATTGTTCCGCTAACCATATCAGGATTGGTGAGTACCTTTAGCGGATAAAGCGTACGCCAGGTATCCCATACCGCTAGATGATCGTCCCATACCGCTACATCTTTATCAAAGCCTACCATATCGTTTGTTTTGTCGCGTGGCATAATGGAGCTATGGTACAGGGCGGTATAAAAAATACGCCTTTCTGTTTCTGTTCCTCCTTGTATCTCAATTTTTCCCAATTCCTGATTCAATTTTTTTCTGGCATTTTCTTTTACCTGGTCATAATCCCATTGAGGGATTTCGGTATCAAGCCAGGCTGCTGCATTCTCCGCGCTCTGCATCGAAACGGCTACTTTCAAATAAACAGCCTCACCCTCTTCTGTGGTATATTGGGCATAGGCGCCAATACGGTCTTCTACCTTATCTGTTACCTGCTCACTACTTCCATTATTGATAATGCCATTACTAAATGTACCTTTTGACTGCGGCGCTTTGCTTAGTCTTATACAAAAGAAAATTTTGTAGGGACCATTAGAAAAACCTCCAATGTATTGACCGTAACCTTTCAATTCTGTGCCGTCTGAGTTGCTAAAGGTTACTTTTCCTTCTAAAAAATTTCCTTTTTCACTTTTCATGACCCTTGCTATATCCGTAATATTATGACTGAGATCAAAGAGAATATTTGATTTGTCTGACTTCGGAAAAGTAAATCTGTAAATTGCAGAATGCTGCTGTGGAGCAATTTGGGTTTTAATTCCGTAGCGGGTCAAAGCCACCGAATACTCAAAAGGAAGCGCCGTTTCATCTGTTTTAGGAGAATCGTGCTCTGATTCTCCTACAGCCAATCCAATTTGTGGTGAAAACAAAATCTGACCGTATTTGCCCCATCCGGTTCCGCTTACGTGCAACTGTGCAAATCCTCTTATCGGCTCTCCCATAATGTATCCATCCATATCATAATTTACAGATCCGGGAGCCGTCTGCGGACTTGGACTTATAGACGCATTAGGAAGCTGTGGCCCTAATATGCAACTAGTGTTTTTATCTCGAACACCTATAAAATTGTCCACAAAATCAACTGCAGTTTTCTCTCCCTGCTGTGAATATCCAATGATACTAGTCAAAAACAAGCAGGTTAGTATTATTCTAGCCGATGCAGCATTCTTAAAGCACTTATATATCATAATTAAGAAGTATTTTAGAAACTTATTTCTATGTTAAAAATTACGTTTTTCAAAAAGGAAAATCATTTTTGCCGTCATTCTTGTTTTCGGTTATAATGATTAAAAACTTAGATTTCAAATATATTAGCATACCCGTTACCGCGGTAGGACGCATGGTTCAGGAAATAGAAAAAATAGCTCATTATCGAGACAACAGCTTTTACTTTGAAAACAAGATTTATGAAATTGATTAGTTGTCGAAAAAAATTTCACTACTTATTGAATCATCATTTGTAAACAGCTGTCTTGTCCATGAAGTCAATTGCACTGGCTTGTAACTTGATATAACTAAACCAATCTTTCTTGTTCTTAAAAAAAGAACTATGATCCCATCCTGCTCCGGCATAATAAACAAATGGGGTGTTTGTTTTTACCCTGATCAAAACATATTGATCCCCCTCATAGCAGCCATAGCCAATAAAATTTCTAGGATCAGCCAAAACCGCCGAACCTATACTTCCATGTTCAGTACTGGTATTTTCCCATGTACTTACTGTTGCCGCTTTTTGATCTTTACTCACTTCAGGATGTCCGTAAGTTGTTATCCCAATGCCAATAGTAAGTTCAATATCCTTATCACTTTTTATGGTACTTGTGACTTTAAAAAGATTGGTTCCAAGTCCCATTTCAATGACTTTTTTTTCTTCCAAGGCGGTTATACCCGGAACATTCCACGTTTGATAATTAAGCTGTACACCAATACCATCGGTTTGGTTTTTAAGAAATTTATAGCTGTCAAAAGTTGCTGAAGGATAAGGTTTTCCATCTATCCAAACCGCTATAGCTCCGCAACCTCTAAGTTTTCCCATGTGATAAAAATCGAGACCTTCTCCCCTGTCGATATGATAATCCTTTCCTTCGTCGTTTAGTTTGTACCAATTATCTATAACTGGATATTCTACTTTTTTAGTCCATACATCTATACCATTGCCGACTTTAGACCTTACGGAAGGGCCATAGAGTCTGTATGCAATTCTGTCATTCTCCCATGCTATATCACTTCCCCTTTCAAATTTCATATAGGTTCGTACTGTTTTTGGTGAATCAGCAATAGAATAGATTCCCATTCTTTTTAAAGGCTTTACATTGGCTATACCCATTTTGGCTGCCTGACTAAAAGCCAGCACGGCGGGACCAAAAGCATGATGATCATTAAATACCCATGGGCGGGATTTGTAGTCTTGCTTTGTTCCATTATTTGGCGCCAGACAACTGAAACAGGCATGACTCACAGAACCGTCTGTGCCTATATAGGACAGGTAGCCTGCAAGGCCAAGTTTGAAATCCTTCATATATTTTTGATCAAGTATTCTTTTTTCAAGCATAATCCCCAGACCATACAATAGCAATCCGCTTCCTGAAGTTTCGACATAAGAAGTCTTATCCGTAATTTCCTGATGCCACAGACCTTCTTTATTTTGATATTTCAATACAGCTGTAAAGAATTGCCTGCCTAATTCCTCAACCTCCTTATATTTAGGATGTGTCTGTGGCAGATCACGAACTAAAATAGCCAATGCAAATGCACCCCATCCGTTTCCCCTGCTCCAATTATCCTCAGAGATGCTTCCGTGTCCGGCAAATCCTCTTGCCTGATGAAGCAAACCTGTTTTTTTATCTTTTAATATCTGAAAGAGGCCCAGCGTTTCATCTACAGCCATGTTTATATATTGCTGATTTCCATTTCTAAGACCAGCGTATAATAGATATGGACTTACCGCAAATGCAACGTCTATAAAAATTTTATCGCCAGTTGCAAAATTAGCAGTCATTAAACCTTCAGGAGAACGGTTTTGCAGCTGCATCATCTTCTCTGCTGTAGTATAAATTTGCTTATCAAGGTCAGGCGCAAAGTTTTTCCATGACAGATAAGCCGCTCCAGAGCCACCTGCTTCATAGGATATAATACTTCCCTTTGCATTTATGGAACCGTCTGAAAATCTTTTATAGGTCGAAATGGTATTTTTAAGAATATCTTCGTTTCCCGGCAGTAGCGAAAACTCACTTATTCCGTGCAAAAGCAAGGTACCGGCATAAAAATCCAATTCAGTATGCTGAATACCCTGATCGTAAACTGATTGGATAATATGCCTAACATCATAGGACGTATTAGTTTGTTGTGCCTGACATAAAAATACCGAGCAGACAGTCAAATAACAATATAAAAAAACAGCTCTCATATTATTTTTGGATGAGAAATTTGGATGAGAAATTTTTACCGCTCTCGCCTGCAACTTTCAGTAGATATAAGCCGGTGTTAAACTTACTAGTGTTAACACTTCCAGAGTCAGTTCCTGCATCGAACAGGCGAGTGTCATCTTCACTGTAAACTAATCTGCCCTGTAAGTCATATATCAATACCTTGTATTTGTCAGCCTCGTCTGATCGTATATTTATGGTTATGGACTCTTTAGCAGGATTTGGATATATTTTTAATCCTCGCCCTGATTCTTTTTGAATCAAATTACCTGTACTAAGATTAGGGCTGTATTCAAATGCCCCAATATCGCCCTGATTTCCAATAGGTCTCCCCACATCGTTAAAATCTTTAGTCGACAAAGGAAATCCTGCCACTTTATTTATAGCAGGCGACCCTTCTCTTAATCTATAATCATTTGATGCTGGATCTGTAAATTTAGGATCCTGTACAATCGCATTTGTCCCAGAGAGCAAAGTTGATCCAAATAAAATATTATTGTCTATAACAACAGGATAGGTCTGATTGTTTCCCCTGATTTGTACAGGCGATGAGGCTATTATATTGTTTCTTACATTGAATCCGTAGTTTGCTGCATTTGTAGCTTCAATCAACAGACCGCAATTCTCCCAATTGCCGCCACTTGTACCACAGTTAACGATTGTATTTTGATATACATCAATCTCCTGCAAGGGGCCATTGTTAAGATAGCCTGCAATTCTGATACCTACTCTTTTTATATTATATACGACATTGTCGTGAACCTTAATACCTTTTGCCGTACCGCCTTCCTCGCTGGCTATAGTAATTCCGCCACCTCCTACATCAAAAACTTTGTTGGCATATACTTCTATATTATTGATGTTTTTCTGATAGGCATCTACATAAATACCTACACGGTACAAGTTAAAAACTGTATTGTGGTGTATGCTTCCGTTACTGCAGGCATTTTTCGCATCAATTCCCTCTCCTCCGTTAGACGGATCCGTCGTGCGGTCAGAAACGATATTATATGCCACCTCAAAGTTATCCACACTTGCCATTGTAATACATTCATTTGTCCCTGCTGCTTTATCAGGATGCACACAGGCCTGCTGCACTTTATTGTTTACTACCTGGATATTTGATGATGTAGCGCCAATTATGCCCGAGGCTCCCGTATTATAGATACTGCAATTTTTTATGGTAATGTTTGAGCTATTAATGGCAATAATTCCAGCCCATTTTGAATTTATAAGACGCAGGCCTTCAACTATAATCCAGCTTTTCAAATTTGTCGCATTTGGTCCTGCGATCGTAATAAGTCCGCGTCTGTTTGAAACTGTAGGGGTTGCTGAAGCTGAACCATCTATGATTACTTCTCCCGGAATTTCTGCCTTGTAGGTAATAGGCAAGAGCGATGTGCCGGAATTTACCATATCAATCTGCATTGTTGGAGAATAGGTACCCGATTTTATGATTACGACATCTCCTGCCAGAGCAACCTGGGCAGCTTTATTTATCGTCAGATAAGGCTTGTCTACTGTGCCGTCATTGGGTGAATCGTTGCCGGTTGTTGCGACATAAATATTTCTGGCACCTGAAACTGATGTTGTCAGAATCGCCAGCAGCAAAATCAAATTTATAAAGATAGTCCGTTTCATATTTTTATTTTATCAGTATTTTTAAATATTTCAAAGCAATTCTATTATTTTAAAAAATCATAGCAAGTACTTTGTTCGCAATACTGCCAGTATTATAATTTTATCTCCAATTTTCGGCTTTCCTTACTCAACTGATACATTACTTTTTTTACCACACTTCCATTTGTTACCGTTATTTCATAAAGTCCAAAATGTCCTCGTGAACTAACATGACCCTTACTGTCAGATTCCTGTATAAAATTCGTTTTCCACTCCTTGGTTACCAGATCACGCCAAGCCTGGGCATTTGGTTTTGCAGTCCAGTCTTTTCTAAACATAGCGGCATCGGGTTTCCAGTGTTTGGGTTCCCAGAAACCCCAAATCGTAAATCCTGTTACAACTGGAGAGCTGTAGCATGCAATTAAAAAGTCTCGTGTGTAGTCTGCCTGAAGTTCTTCATCTTTCATGTTTATATCAAACTCTGTAATCTGAACAGGAAGCCCTGTAGATTTGAATAATTCGAGATCGCTTATTACCTGCTCAGGATTTCTTGGCTGTCTTCCCACATGACCCTGAATCCCTATTGCATCAATAGGAGCTCCTTTAGTTCTCAAATCACTGATGAGCTTTACGTATTCTTTAATATTATTAGGGCTGGCGATACTGTTAAGCATCCCGTATTCATTAATAAACATTTGGGCCTGAGGATCTATAGATTTGGCAATCTGAAACCATTTTACTTCGATATCTTTTGGCAGATACGCAAAAAATTCTTTTTCATGCACTAGTTCATTTACAACATCCCATCCAATTACTCTTCCTTTTAAGATAGACGTTTTTTCACGTATTTCATCTTCAATGTATTTTTCGAATGCCTTGGGATCATTCTCTGCAAGTGTTTTCACACGTGCCGGATTAAATTTCCATGCCGGCCAGACAAGATTATGTCCACGCTGCCTGAATCCGTTTTTTTCCAGCCATTCAAATGCTTTAATGGTTTGCTGCTGTTTCTTTTCATTTTGTTTCCAGGAACCACCTTTAAATCCGTTTTCTATAACTGCTGTATTAAAAAGTTCTAAAAGATTTTTCTTGTATTCTTTTGAATCTGGCAGTTCCTCTGCTAAAATTTCTTCGTTAACAGCCGTTCCCCAAATAAATTCTGAAGTTTTCATTTTGACCTCAACTTTTGCCCCCTTAACAGCAATTCCTTTTGAGTCTGTTAAATGAATATCAATTGGCGCTGTTCTGATTTCTTCGATTTTTTTTAAAGCTTGTGTTCTCCATGCCGCATTCTTTTCACGCCCTAAATAAGTAAAACGTGTTACAGGCAGTTTTTCCAACGAAATTTTATTCTCAAAATTTAAAACAATCAAGTCTTTGATTTCTACCTTTTGCGATAGCGCTCCGAGTGAAAGAAAAATTTCACCTTCGCCTGCAGGCATATCAGTCAATGCTGTAAACGGAATATCATATTCTTTCCATTCAGGTCCGGCGCCAAGCTGAATAATAATGCTTTTATCACCGTCATAGTTTCTGCGGCTCATATAAAAATTCACTACAGCTTCCCCAGATTCCTGCCTTGCATAAAGGGCTCTCATAGTCAACTTGGCCAAAATAACATCTCCTTTTTTTAAAGGCTTATCACAGATCCATTTTACGTTGACATCGTAATGTGATTTTGCTGTTGTAAAAACTTCTGCTGTAAAAATTGTATTGCCATCCTTATCCGTTTTACCCTCGAAAGTGGCTTTCTTATCAGCTTTTGATCCATCTCTAAGAACAAAATCAGTCTGGGCCTTTTCCGGAAAAATATTGATTGGTTTTAATACTTCAAGATTTGAAGTAAGCTTATAGCTTCTCTGTGCACTTGCTCCTGCATAAACAAGCAGAAGCAGTACAAATACTTTTTTGTATCTCATGATTTAATAAAATAAAATTAGGGAAGTGAACTAAGGTGTCTTGATTTTCAGGAGACTTTTATCAATTATCAAAACAGGGGAATCATATATTAAAATGTCTTTAAAAGTGAAAATATCTCCTTTTTTACTCCATTTATCAGCAGGTATATTGTAAACTTTTCCAGATATAATATCAACATATACGGGATTTTCAAAATTTGCATTTGAAAAAGAAAAATCCTGAAGTTTGCCTGTGTTCGAATTCAACGGAATACTCTCGTCCATCCAAATTGTGTAAACCTGTTTTTTTGAATTTTTATGCTCATAACCATAAACGGATATACTCCTGTCTGTGCCACAACTGTATCGGTGTTCCCCTTTTTCTGCTCCAGTTATATTATAGGTGTGATGCAGGTCTGTCAAACGATGCAGCGAATCATCAAAAATTGAGGCTATATTTTGCATGGCATAGTATGCCGTTTTTGGACGGACTGCTTTTCTTGTTGCATCTGACTCAATAATTCCCTTTACATTGAGTTTAGTAATAGGGCTTCCGGCCATTCCATAGTTCATATCAATAATTCCTAGTATGCTGCATTGGATATCATGTCCAAGATTGCCAAGCATTCTTCGTGAATTCCATTTAGCCTGAGAGAGTTCCGTCCAGTCGTAATCACCTAATGCTCCTCGTCCACCACCACCAAAAGACGGGGCTCCGTTCTCTCCCTGTCTTAATTTAATTATAGGACTGTACTTATCAAGAACAGAGCGTAATTGCGATACACGTCCGTAATTAGAATCCGGATTATATACATAATCATGGTAGGTCATATTATCAAACAGATTAAGTTTCTTTTTATCGTGAAGAACTTTAAAAAACTTATCGGCATACTCTAGATCAATATGTCCGAGGGATAGTCCAGATATTATTGCCTGAGGCTGAATACTTTTTATAATTTCTGCTGTACGAATGTTTAATGCAGCTACTTTCTCCGGTGAATTTATTTTGTTATCACCAAAATTAGGTTCATTCCACACTTCCCATTCTTTAATTTTATCCTTATACCTCAATACTAAAGCTTTAACCCATTTATCCCAGGCAAGAAGAGCCTTATCAGAAGTAGGAATTCCTGCACTTAAATTAATGCCTCCGCCCCCTTCGTAGATTGGATTTCCATAAGAAGTTTCCAGCCATATTTCTAAACCGCGTTTTGTAGCGTCATCTACAATTTTGTCCAGCCAGCCCCAGTCATAAATTCCTTTTTCCTTCTCTGTTTTGGCCCAACCGGCCTGCATTCGTAATCTTTTTATTCCAAGAGGCCCTAAGTATTCTTTATATTGATGGTAATCGGCCATGTCGCGGTCAAGGGTCTCACAGCCAATAATCCAATTAGAGGTCTTTATTTCTTTTGCATCACGATTTTGTACTGTTCCAATAAACTCTAACGATAGCTGAAAATTTGTATTAATTACCGAAACCGTGCTTTGACTCCAAATTACTTGGCCTATTGATAAAAGAAATATTGATAATGAGCGCTTTTTTTTGAAAAAGGCGCAAATAGTATGACAGGTGTTTTTAAACATGATGGTTAGTAATTTTATACAACAAAATAGTTTTAACAAACTTTTTTTATTGTGTGCCCGTGCACAGATTAAATAAAAAAATATATATTTGTAGCAAATATCTAATTTTTTTTGAATACAGCAATAAAAAAATAAATAAATTTTGCTTTTGACAAATTTAAGCATAAAAAAAAACATATAAAACAATATAAAAGATAACATTTATGGCCTCCTTTTTCACCTGTAAATGAAATTGTGCTGTTATTACAGAATATTTTTATTTTTATATATTTTTGATTGAATGCCGATAATAGCCTGCGAACTATTTACTTTTGTTAATCAAGTCAATAAAACTTAGCCAGATTACTATGAAAAAAAACTTAACAATTAATGAAATTGCAAAAATTGCAAATGTATCCAGAGGTACTGTTGACCGTGTAGTTAATAAACGTGGTTATGTGGCAGAAGACAAACAAAAAAAAATTGAGAAAATTATAAAGGAATATAATTTTACACCCAATACCCATGCCAGAAATCTGGCATTAAGCAAGAGCTTAAAAGTTGCTGTAATATTACCGGAACATAAAGCGGGAGAGTATTGGGAACCAATTGTGAAGTCAACGGAAACAGCTGGAAAAAACTATTTGCCTTTCGGACTGAAAATAAGCTATTATTTTTTTGATCAGAATAACATTGAAAGTTTTAAGAATATAGAAAAAACGATTTTTATTGAAAAATACAGTGCTATTATTAGTACACAACCACAAAATCCTTCTATAAAAGCTTTCTTACGCAAGTGTAATACGAAAAAAATCCCTTTTGTTTTATTGGGAACTAATAATACAAAGTATGGTGCATTGACCAGTTTAGGACAAGATGCTACACAAGGAGGAAGACTGGCAGGAAAACTCATCAATTACGGACAGGAATCCAACGCTAAATACCTAATCTTCAATATCTATAACGAACAAAATATTAACCCCAATGTAGTAAGTAGAATTGAAGGGTTTAAAGCCTATTTTAAGGAAAACAAAAAAATAAAAACAGATTTAATTAATTTGAGCATCAATGATGCACACCTATCAGATAAAATAAAGGATAAATTAAGTACACTTACTAAAAATGATGGTATTTTCATTCCAAATTCAAGAGCACATATAGTTGCTAAACTATTGACCAAAGACAATAAAGTACGCTTTTTGGCTTTTGATCTTGTTAAGGATAATATAGAATATTTAAAAGAAGGCGTTATTGATTTTCTAATCAATCAAAAACCTTACGAGCAAGGATACAGGGGCGTTGAACTTCTTTACAGGTATCTTGCAACTTTTCAGGAACCACAAAAAATCATCAATATACCTGCAGAGGTCATAACAATTGAAAATCTGACTTTTAATGAGGAGAGCGACTTTACCGACAAAGAAAAAACTCCTGCCTAAAATCCAGGTTTAACATTACAATTAAAACTCATAGATTGAGGCTATTGGAATAAACAAGAAAACTTAAATATAAAGTTTTTAAGTATATTTTTTATCTTCTCATTATTACTTATTTCCTAAATTCCGATAGCCAAAAAAAGCCCAAAATAAATGAGCTTTTTATGCAATCAAGAACAAATTTTCTTTAATATATTTAATTTATTTATCAGTATTCCATTAGTTTGAAATAGCAATACAAGGGCCATGTATGCGGATGAGAACAGTAGCCTTGGAAAGCCGTTTTGGTCTCATTTGGAGCAACCCAAAAACTATAAAGCCCTTCACGATATAAGGTTGAATTTACTTCATCAGCAGCGGTCCACTGCCCTACCCAATATTCAGGATATTGCTTTGCAAAATTATCAAAAGAAAATTTGAGCAACAAAGATTGGGCTTCTTGCTTATCGAAAGAACCGACGCCCAGCAATACAGGATATTCTAATGAAAACCATATCCCACCATCCTCACCATCTGCTTTTCCTCCCCATAAAGGTTCTTCTCTGGTTCTTATTCCTATTTTTTCAGGATCCAGTAATTTTGTTTTGACATATTGGTAGATCTCTTTTTTTCTTTCCACTGGCAAATTTGGAATCTGCAGCAAATATCCCTGAGGCTCGATACAAACGCTTTCAACACCAAACTTCAGCTTGTGATTTAAATAAGCCCTGGGTGAGAATTTTCTGTCTCCAAGATCTTTTAAATATGCCATTTCAATTTTAAGACGATAATCTTCCAAAGCAGGAATAAAAGATAATGCTTCCTTATTTCCTGATTTTTTAAGTACATCTTCGAGCTTTGGCAAAATAGCCAGGACCATCGCTGAGTTTAAATGAGATTCTGCAGATCCTGCAAATACGTTTGGGGAATACTTATGAAAGAAACTATCGCTCCAATCTGAGTTTAACATCTTTACCAAGCCGTTTGGCCCCGTACCCACCTCATCTCTTAAGTATATAAAATATTTTTTTAAAATATTCAGAAGTATATCACTCTTTCCATATTCGGCAGGAAAGTAGTCTACCTGTTCATTCAAAAATCCATAATCTTTTGTAATCATCAGGTATTCAGAAATTGTATTAAAGAAAAACAGCTGCTCATCACTTTCCTTAAAAATAGAAGGCGCAGAATATCCATATCCTGAATTTCCTCTCTTAATTTCTCCATCAGCCTCTGAGTGCTTAATTACGTAACGAATAGATGATTTCGCCAATTCAGGATTAATATAACAGGCCGCGAGTGCTGCCTGCAGATGATCCCTGTTTGAAATATTGTCTCCAAAATGATAACTGTAAACAGATCCCTGAGGTATAAATGTTTCTTTATAATAGTCATTGTATTTTGAAGAAGCTTCAATAAAATGGCTGTTCCATAACATTTCTCTTTTAAGTATAGGATTGCTTTCATTTGACAAATCAGGTAATTTGCTTTTCCACATTTTTGCAAAAACACCCTCAGAATGCTCATTTAAATCGGCATCCAGAAATAAATCATCTATCTGATTTTCGATTTCAGAAAAATTGTTTAATTCCTGAAGCCCTATCACAATATGAAATGTTCTGCTCTCATTTGGCTTTAGGTTCACTTCAATATTTGTTACCAGTGTGTCCTTACTGACACTGACACTGCTCTCTTTTAAATCATTTTTTTTACAGTACATAAATACTGAGGATGGATTTACGTCATGCACATATCTCTCGTTTTTAGAAGGAAACAGCAAAAAAGTGTTGGGAACAGAATTGATCTTAGCTATTGCTATTTGTTTTTTATCATCTACTGAGGCTGTGGTATTGTATACTATGGGACGCTTAGCAATTGGTATATATTGTAAAGCATTTGCTACCGAATTAACAAGCATGCGTTCCTTATATAATAAATTCTGAGTCGTCTGACTATTGTTTTTAAGAAATACCGAAACAACAAAAGAAGGATTTCCAGAATTTATAGCTTTTGATGGCTTTACTGAAATTAATCTGTTGCAGCTAATATCCTTTTGTAACTGATAACTGTACCTTGCAAAGCCGACTCCAAAATATTTTTTCACCAGATTATTGTCAGTTGATATTGAATTTAACCCAACCAAATTAATCCGTTTTTTCTTATTCAAAACAATACTTGCATCGTTCCATCCATAATTGGGTTGGGAAGATGCGTTTATTCTTGTCCATACTCTTTGTGCGTTGACTAACTCATATATTCCACTAGCATGCGTTATCAAGGACATTTTATAATTTCCAAGCAAGAAATAAGGGTCACTCGGCAATCCTGAATCCTGGCCGGTTTTATCTTTGGCATAAAACGGAAGATTACTTGTATAGTGATAAAAAGGGAGTCCCAGGGGGGTAAATCCCCAATCTCCAATCCCGTTACTCTTTACTGCAGCAAACGGTACGATTAAACTTACCAAAAGAATTATTTTTTTCAACATGGTTTTATTTTTGGTTTCGACTACTTAAACAAATTCGTTTTAACGGTTATACTCAAAAAAAGAAAATTCTTTGTCTGTGCAATATATATTATAAGAATTCTGCATAACGTTTTTTAAGGAAGTTCATCATATAAATATTAATATCCCATTGATTGGCAACGGCCATTCCTGAAAACGGAATTGTCTGCATATAAGGCACTGGGCCAAATTCCGGAGTAATGGTTAAAAAGTCTGCTCCGGCTTCAAATCTCTCCTTTATTATTTGATCCCACCATTTCAAATGTGCATCAAACGCTATTTTCCATTCAGGGGATCGTGGGTCGCCAACCTGTGGTGATTCAGGCTGTCCTACTCGAGCATGTATGTGAATAGTTCGGGCAATAGCAAGGTTGACTGCATCTTCTTGCTGTTCTAATAAACTTTCAGAAACAACACACCAATGTGAAAAATCTGCCGTTATTCTCACCTCTTGGTTTTCCTGCAATAAATTCTTCGTAATGTGCGCAGCAAACAAGGCTTTGTTACGATGTGTCTCATGTGATATTGTAATTCCTGTATTATTGCTGATTTCACTTGCGGCCTGAAAAAGATTTTTATTCTGTTTGGCTGAAAAATAATCTTTTCCGGTTTGTGAAACAATCAATATTGGTTTTAATTCCGCAATGCTCTCTAAGTGTTTTTTAAAGTTATCTTTATGAGCTTCAAATTCTTCTTCAAAGGATTGATAATATTGTCCTATTAATTCCAGACCCTGACTTTTTAAAGCATCCTTTATTTTGAACTTCTGCCTCACTTCAAACGGTATTGGGCTTTCAATTCCATCATAACCTGCAGCTTTCGCCTTCTGGACAAACTCATCCCATGGTAAATTTTCTGAACCCCATCTTGGGCAAAAGAATTTTATTTTCATTATAGTTTTTATCTGGCTATCTTCGAAAAGACAAAATGTTTTTTATTCTGCTTCTCCTTAGCAATTAAATTAGTTTACTCAAAGATGATATCTTTAAATTTCAAACCTTGTCTTCCCATCCGGTCTCTTTTAGAGCAGGATCATTTTCTTTCTTTAAGAAATCAGCAGCTGACAAGGATTCGTGATCCCAAGTTAATATCGCCTCATCCGGAACAATATCTACTGGTGTTTTCCAGGACTCAGATGTTTCATTGTAAGCAATGTTGGATTGAAGGGTATAACAAGATATTAAGGACCATCTTGGATAATCTGATAAATTTGCCTCTGACCTGTGAAGCAGATTACTGTGAAAAAGAAGGGCGTCGCCCGGTTGCAGCTCTGCATAAACCAAATCCATTGTTTTAAGCGCATTATCAACCATCTGCATATCAGCTCCAACTTGTTCCCCGGCAAAGCCATGATTGATTCTACCCATCTTATGAGATTCACTAATAACCTGAAGACAGCCGTTCTCTTTATTCGCCGGTGTGAGTGCTATAAGTACACTCATCATTTGATCAGGAAACATAAACTGGTTTTTATACCAGTATCCATAATCCTGATGCCATTCCCATGCACCTCCCACTTTTGGCTCTTTCTGCATAAGTTTAGAATGGTAATGGCAAACGGGAGCATTATTACCTAAAATCTGACTTACGGCTTTTACAACTTTATTGGAACGTGTCAGATAGCCAAAAACATCATTTCCGGGTGTAAACCATAGTGAGAGTTTGGTTTTCTTTCCAGATTGGTCGTTTAAATCAAGTGCATTTTTTGCCATTGCCTGATCATTCAAGGCAGTTTGATAGAGGAGTTCAATTTCTTCCTTACTACAAAAGTTTTTTACTATGATAAACCCTTTATCGTGATACTCTGCAATCTGTTTTTCTGTTATTTCATTTTTCATGTTAGTTTTTTTTGCTAAGATAGACCAGCTGCAATGATAAAATCTACCAGATATCTGTTCAAAACTGATGGTTTTCTAACATTTTTTGCGCCTGAAAATAGTTTCATCTATATTTGAGTTGCTAAACAATAAATCAATGAAACCTGTCTTAGATTATTTGGCCAAAAATTTTGACGAATCTTTTGCCACAAGATTATTCGACTACAATTATTTTCCTACACCCTGGCATTTTCATCCAGAGTATGAATTAGTTCTGGTAGTGGAAAGCACTGGTACAAGAATCATAGGAGACCACAGTAGTGAATTTGGCCCCGGAAATCTTGTATTAATAGGACCTGATCTGCCACATCTTTACAGGAACAATCCTGAATTCTATCTGCCTAACACTGAACTTAGGGCCAAATCAATTGTGGTGCATTTTAATCATGAAACTTTTAGTGATGGATTTCTTTCTCTGCCTGAAAGTAAAAATCTTAATGAGCTTTTAATTCAATCGTCAAAGGGAATAAATATAACTGGCCTTACAAATACACTTGTAAGCAGAATGCTTTTTGAGCTTATGGAATTAAATGGTCTGGCGAGATGGCTCAAACTTTTGGAAATTCTAAATTGCATTGCAGAATCAGAGCATTTGGAATTAATCAGTACTAATTTCATAATTGGCAGA
The DNA here is from genome assembly GCF_054075145.1 of Flavobacterium xizangense. NCBI lineage: Bacteria > Pseudomonadati > Bacteroidota > Flavobacteriia > Flavobacteriales > Flavobacteriaceae > Flavobacterium > Flavobacterium xizangense. Next base: position 50,742 of record NZ_JBSIPG010000009.1, read on the forward strand.
AATGGTGTTGAGTCTGAAAGAATGAAAAAAATACTGCACTATGTCTACCAGAATTTTAAGCAGGACATTAAAATTGAAACAATAGCCGGGCTTGTTAATATGGCTAACAATTCATTTTCAAGATACTTTAGTCAAAGGACCCGTCAATCATTTACCAGTTTTTTAAATGAAATACGACTAACCCACGCCACAAAGATGTTAATCGAAACACAAAAAAGTGTATTGGAGATTAGTATGGAATCCGGATTTAATAATTTGTCACATTTCAATTCGCAGTTCAAAATACGTTATCAGCAAAGTCCTTTAAATTTTAGAAAAAATTATCTGCACGCAAATGAAAACTTCAGGATTGGGACAACATAAAGGAACTTCTGGTGGATAAATATCTTACTGTTCACGATAATTATGATTTAGCTCTCAAGTATCGCTACGAAGAATACAAGTAAAAAATAAGACAGGTAAATCAATAAGCATTACAAATAAAAATCTTATTGCGGCATTAAGAAGCGTAGCACAGAACAAGTCAATAACCTGAAATTCAAAAATTTACACATGGATAATAGATATTAACACTTTTGTTTTCGTGGTAAATCGTGGTAATACATCTTTAAAGAAAAACAAAAAACGCAGTAAACACTTAGGTTTCAAGCCTGAGGTTCGAATTCTGCTCTCAATTTCAATAAAAATTTAAATAAACCATTTTTTAATCTCATGTATATTTAATATTTTTGAATTAACCACTAGGTTATACGTGTTATTAAAAATATACTTGTACAAACTGACAAAATATATTCATTTGATTTAGAAATTTAAAAATGTTTGTTTGTTGATTTTTTTTGCAAGATTTTGTTCAGATTTTGTACCTCATCCGTACCTCATGATCTGTAAACCCCAGTAAATACTGGACTGCTAATTTCTGTATCGGAAAATAAGAAAACATAAAGCAATTAAAAGTCAGGAGACTTTTGATACGTTTATTATTTCAAAGCAAAAATATACGCAAAGTCTGAGTCAATTGCCCTAAAAAAGTTAGACACTATTTGGGAGCAGTTGACTCAGCCTTTGCACAGCTTTTTAATTCTTACATGCACTTATTTAAGCATAAACTGAAAAATTAAATTAATTAAATTGTGGGAATTGTGCCACCATCAATTACAAATTCTGTACCCGTCAAATAGCCTGCTCTAGGTGAAACGAGAAATCCGACGAGTTCAGCAACTTCTTCGGGTTTGGCAGGTCTTCCAAAGGGTATTCCCCCTAATGCATCCATTACACTTTTTTCTGCTTCCTCTATAGATATATTACTACTTTCAGAAATACGCTCCATCATTCTTACAGAAGCTTCTGTCATAATCCAACCTGGAGAAACGGTTAGCACTCGTACTCCTTTAGGAGATACTTCTTTAGATAAACCTTTACTGTAATTAATAAGTCCAGCTTTTGCAGCCGCATATGGCAATGTGGAATCATACAAAGGAAGTTTTCCCTGAATAGAGGCAATATGAATAATTACACCTGTTTTGTTCACAATCATTTGAGGCAAGAACACTTTATCCAGTCTAACCGGTGCTAATAAATTGGCTTGAAGTGTTTCTTCCCAATCTTTATTGATCAAAGCGGCAAATCCTCCTCCCGGAGTTTCAGATCCGCCGAGGTTGTTTACAAGGATATCCAGCTTACCAAATTTTTCAAATACTTCACAAGCAACTTTATCCGCAGCCTCGGGCTTACTTAAATCCGCCGAAATGAAATATAAATCTTCATCCGCTTCTTCTGGTCGATTTCTCGCACTTATAATTACTTTAGCACCAGCATTTTTTAAACGTTCAGCAATGGCTCTGCCTGCTCCTTTTGTTCCTCCAGTTACCAATGCAATTTTGCCTGATAACTCGTTTTGATAGTCTACTATTTGTTTCATCTTGATTTCTTTTGTACAAATTTCAGAAGTATGCAACTTTCTCACAAGTACGGAATTACGATTCGGATAGGGATAAATTTTTCCCCTATTGCACAAATCGTAACATACTAGTACTTTTACAATATGTATGAAAGAAAAACAATACCGAACTTAAACTGCGGACTTGACCTGATAGGGGAAGTATTATATGGTAAATGGAAAATACGCCTGCTTTGGTTTATTAACGAAGGCCACAAAAGACCAAGTGAATTGCAGCGCAAAATACCTGATGCATCACGCAGGGTCCTGAACATTCAGTTAAATGAATTGGAAGAACATGAACTCGTTGTTAGGAAAATATATCCCGTAGTACCGCCAAAAGTAGAATACAGTCTTACAGAATTTGGTGAGAGTTTAATTCCTGTAATAGCTGCTTTAGGACAGTGGGGAGATAAGAATCAAGAAAGACTGAAGATGTTAATTAGTAAAAAATTTCCAGCATCAGTGAACAAAGAGCAAATTTAATAAGGTCCAAATCGATTAAAAATTTAAGGACTAAACAAGTGGGTTCGCTCAATTTCGATTGTGATCAAGATAACAATTATCCCCGATCAGATTATTAGTGTAGAAAAAGTGCAATTTACCAGAAACGCTGTTCCTAAGTATGAATTATACGAAGGGCGTCCTTTAAAAAAAGTTTCTATTAGTATGAAAGCAAAAAAGTTATTTCAATTGTCTCTAAACGCATGGCAGAGACTTCTTAAAGCAAAAAAATAGATTATATGACAAAAGCCTAATATCAAATGGATATCAGGCTTTAATTCAAAAAGCAAATATTTAAGTGAAGCAATTAGGAATTAAATACAATTTTAAAAAACTCCCAAAATTTCCCAAAATTCAAATTTTAAAAGCATAATAAGAACGCCTATAAGCAATATTAAACTTATTATTTCAACAAGGCCAATTACAGAAATTTTGGTTTAAATAACTTATATCTTATTTAAATTTCATAAAGTTAAATTTTAATTTTTAACATCATTTTTTCAATTCTGGAAAGCGAAATTTCAGGATTAGCTCCGGGAGATTCAGCCACTAATGCACCAACTGCACAGGCAAAATCAATTGAATACTGAGGAGCTTTTCCTCTTAATAAAGAAGCTATCAAAGCCGCCAGAAATGAATCTCCGGCACCTACGGTGTCAGCTACTTCAACAGGATATCCCCCATTTTCATAAAGTTGGCCTTCCCACATCAGCAAAGCTCCGTGTTTGCCTCTCGTTACACACATTCCCTTTACTTGGCTTTTTTCAGCTATAAAATTCATATTGTCTTTCAGACTTGTAAATGGTGAGGACATAGCTGCCGTAATTTCTAATAATTCCTCATCATTAAACTTTATAAAATCAGCAGATTGCATGAGGCGCTCCAGCATTTCATACGAATAGTGCGGTCTTCTTAAATTCACATCAAAAACCTTATAGACTTTTTTTTGCAGCAATTCCTCTAATGCCAGTCTTGAAACATCGTCTCGGCAAACTAAACTACCATAAATTAAAGCATCAGCATTAGCAACTGAATTTCTCGCCAAATCGTTCAATTCAATTTTATCCCATGCAGACGGATAACTGATTTCATAACTTGCCGATCCTCGCTCATTTAATGTAACGTTAACCAAACCAGTAGGAAAATCTTCTGAAACTACAATCGTATCGGTTTCAAGCCCCATTTTTTTTACATGACTTTTTATCGCTTTTCCGTCTTCATCATTTCCAACACAGCTTATCATAGTCACTTCACAACCAAGCGATTTCATACGAAGTGCTACATTCAGTGGTGCTCCTCCAATCTTTTTCTCATTAGCAAAAACATCCCAAAGCACTTCTCCGTATGCCACCACCTTAAGGTTTTTTCCGTTATTCATTCTAAAATTATTTTATTATTAATTTCTATTCAGGCTGGGTTATCTGAAGATTTGAGATTGTGCTCGTTTGTCCTTCAGCAATTAATCCCCATTTGTTTTTATCTCTTCCGTAAATACGGTTTGTCAAAGCCGCTTTCCCATCGATATATACTACCACAACGCTTCCTTCGGCAATTATTTCAACATTATATTTTATATTCGCCCGGAATACGAATGGCAAACGGGTTACTTCCTGCAAAGCCGAATTATAACCGCTTATTTTACTATTAGCAATATCAAAAACAACTTTATAATAACTTCCAGTATCATTGGTATGAAAAACAAATCCAGTTGTTCCGGAAGCTTTGGTTAAAGTAACTTCTGCTTTTATTTTGACTTTCTTTCCAATGCTTTTAAAAATAACCAATGCTTTTTCTGCTTCTCCAGATAAAGAATAAGTTCCATTGTTAGCAGTTGCATTCGCTGAAATTGCATCTACTTCAGCAGTAGTATTTTTTTTCGAAAATAAATCTTTCACCGATTTAGGAGATTGAGTTCCTAAAGTTCCGTCAGAATTCTGAACCAATTCATGAATGACCATATTTCCTGCCCAATCTTTATTTCCTAAATCATTTTCTGGCGTTTTTCGGGCATTCCACCCAAAAACATATCTTTTATTTCCGTCAGAAGCTGTTTTTCCTGCATAAAAATATTCTCCATCAATCCTGTCATTTTCCGGTTTTGTCCACGGACCGTTGATAGATGGTGCCACTCGGTAATGCGTTCCTTTGTTGCCGCTCCAATTCTCAGAAAAAATTAAATACCAATTACTTCCCATTTTGAAAATATCCGCACATTCCATCATTAGATAATTATCCTCGGTAGTTGTAGTATATAACGGAGCTTCAACATTCCATTTTCCGGATGCTGGATCAGCACTAGTAAAGTGCAGCAAAACGGCTTTTCTTCCCGGTTCTGTCTGTGTACTTACTAACATGGAATACTTTTTCAGTTCATCATTATAAAATACATGTGGATCTCTGAAATCGTAGCTGTAATAACCGGCCGGAGCTGTTATTTTAAAAGATGGAACTTTTTTCCAGTTTATCAAATCGGGACTTGTCGCGCATAACACACTTTCTCTTGCATTCGACTGTGCAAAAGCCGGATTTTCATTGTGCCCTGTATAATAAAAATAATAAAGATTGCCCACTTTGACAACTGACCCGGTGCCAATAGCAAAATCCGGTTCAAGCGTTGTGCCATAAGGAATTGTTTGACCTTCATAAGTAAAATGGGCCAAATCTGTACTCTGATATTCATGAATATCATGAAATCCTTTTCCTGCAGGTTTATTCTGCGCATCATGCAGAAAGTAAATGTGAAATTTTCCGTTATCGAAAAAAGGCATAATGTCTCCGGTATAACCAGCACTGTAATATGGGTCGTTTGCACCCATCCATTGCGCGGGCGGAACAGGAAAAATACTTGTTATTTCAGAATTGCCTCCTGAAATCGAACCTCCTATATAATTTTCATCCTGACTGCACGAAGCCAGTGAAAAGAAGATAAAGGCGATTGTGATTATATTTCTATATTTCATTTTTATTAAATTCAAAGTGATTTATTTTGCCGCTAAATAATTGATACTATTTTGTGTCAGCAATTTAATGTTTGTAATAAATTCATTTGCCTGACTTGGCACTCCACTGCTGTTGGTTTCATTGTACCAATCGTAAGCTCCCATAGAAATTACAATTACATTTTTATTCGTACTTGTATTTGGGAATTCTGCAATTGTAACTCTTCCGTTCAATTCATTATCCCAGGCTTCACTTGCCAGATTGGTTCCTCCTGTTTGGTTTCTCCAACCTTCTCCATTATTGTATCCACCCCATTCTGGTAAAAACCACCATGCTGTATGATTTAATCTGAAAGTTCCGCTTTGCAATAAATTGGCTTTTCCGGATTCAAAAGTGGTTAGGCCTTGAAATATTGGGTGGCCTTCATGACCAACAAATGACATTCCCCATGAATTACCGTCTACAAATCCATTTGGAGGAAAATCACCAAAAACATTATTTGGTCCTTTTCCTGAAGGAACAATTCCTAAAGCATCAACATATTGCGAAGCAAAAGAAGTCAAAAGCAGGTTTCCTCCATTTGTTCTGAAATTTTTCAATGCATTTGTAACCGCAGGATTATAAGCTACAGAAGGTAAATTTGTAGCCGAATCAAAGTGCCACCAAATCACATCGATATCGCTTAAATCAGCACCGTTTTGTACACTTTCAAACGAAATATATTTAGCCCCCGGAAAATTATCAAACAGCCAGTTTGAAGCCGTAACTTCATCCATGTTTGTAATTCCCGATCTTGTAGCCGCAGTTCCTAAAAATGCAACTGTTAATCCTGTAACCGGAACTCCAACATTTGCTGTATAGTTAACGCTTTTGCCATTCGATGTTATTACAAAAGTGACTGCATTTGTAAAATCAATTGTTGCGCCCGAAGCAGGTGAAATTGCAACACCTGTCGTTACTTCGATTACGGGTTTAAGCGCTCTTAAATCAGTATCTTCAGGCAAAGTCATATTAATCGTTTTATTAATATCGTTTACAGTAGCTGTAACACCATTTATCTTAAAACTCTTAATCGGACTTAAAACAGTTGTGGTTACTGTATAATCTTTATATAAATTTCCATTAACTACTCTGAATTTAACCGGATTTGTAAAATTCATTGCTGAATTTAATTCTGGATTGGATGTTGCTCCTTCTTCAAAAACAACTTCCGGCTTTATAGCTGTTATATCTGATCCGTAAGGCATTACAACAGTAATTTTTCCTGTTGTTTGATCAATGCTTCCTGAAACTCCGTTTAATTTGAAGGAAAGTACATTTGAAGGCGAACTCACATCAAATCCGCCAGTTTCAAAATTATTTTCGCAGGCAGTAATCATAAAAATCATTGCCAATATTATAGATACTTTGGTCCAATATTTATTTAAAGCTTTTTTCATATTGCTGATTCTTTAAGGATTAATAACCTGGATTTTGTTTGTACAATCCCTGACTGAAATTAATTTGTTTCAACGGAATTGGGCAATATTCTTCTTTATGCGCATCAAAAAAAGCATCCTGATAATAGGTACGTTTTGTTTTTTCTTTTGCATAAAAGTCATTCATAACCTGATCTGTAATTCCCCATCGAACAAGGTCAAAAAATCGGCTTCCTTCCATAGCTAATTCTAAACGACGTTCCCAGCGTAAAGCTTTACGGGCAAAATCCTGAGTCCAGTTGCAATTTACGCCATCTACATAGATATTGATTTTGAAGTTTTTCACGTAAGGCAATCTTCCTGTACTTTGTGCGGCCCTTTCTCTGATTTCATTAATTAACGGCAGCGCTTCAGATTGTCTTCCTAATTCAATCAAAGCTTCGGCACGCATTAAAATCACATCAGCATAACGAATCTGAATTCTGTTTTTAGAATTTCCATAAAACGGATCAATATTTACAACACAACTGCAATTTGGGGCAACATTTTCCTTTAAAGAAGCAAAATAGCCATAGGTTCCCGGAGATCTTACCCAAGCTTCAACATACAGAAATTCAGGGTCATATTTATAAGGCAGACCTGGCATCGCAACCGTATGATACAATCTCGGATCAACTGTATTGGCATCTATATTTTTATAATCAAAATCTTCATTGTTGTAAGTATCAAACTCTGGTAAACCATTTGCTCCAGTTTTAAAAGCATTCACTAAATTCTGACTTGGTTTATGAAAATCACAACAGCCTAAACCTTGTGGTGTTGAAAGAACGTCTGAGAAATTCAATCTTCCGTAAAGCGTTCCGTCATTATCAGAGAACTGAATTGAGAAAATAGATTCCGGTCCATTTTCGTAAGTTCCTGGCAGGAAGTTGTTAGCAAAATCAGGTTCTAAAGAAGCTTTTCCAACTACTTTATCTGTTGCCGCGATTACTTCCTGCAGATGCTGCTGGTTTATACCTGTAACTTTGAATGTTTCATCCTGTGTATACGCTTGGTACAATCTTGTTTTTGCCAAATAAGCATAAGCCGCTTTTTTAGTGGCACGCCCCACCTGTGGCTGTGTATCTGGCAAATTATCTGCTGCAGCCTGAAAATCTTCAGCAATTTTATTCCAAAGTTCTTCGTTTGAAAGTGCTATGTTTGAAATCGTTTTATAATCTTCTACCGGAATATCTTCTCTGATATAAGGTACATTTCTAAACATAATTTTCAGCATAAAATAAAAATGTCCTCTTAAAAAACGCATTTCGGCCATACGTGTTTTCTTCAACGGATAATCTGCTTCTGAGAGCTGCTCTAAGGCTTTTAAGGCTTTATTGGCTCTTGAAACGCCCACATAACTGATGTACCAAAAACTGTCCAATTCTCCAAAATCCGGACGGATATTATTTGAGACTTCAAAAAAGTGAAAATCCTGAATGTCATTTGTACCACTTCCGCCTTTATAAGCATCATCTGAACGCACATTACCAAACGGCCATAAACTGTAAGGAGAATCGTAGTGATCATTTCCTAACTGCGCATAAGCTGCATTCATAAATCCTTCGACGGACTGTGGTGTAACAATATCTTCTTCTGACAACACACCACGCGGATCATTCTCTAAAAAATCGGAACACGAAGCGAAGAAACCCATCACCGCAAATCCTGCTATATATAGTATTTTTTTCATATTAATATAATATTTGTCTTTTATTGGAATATGGAATCGCCATTCTTTCTTATCATTTCCCATTTCGAATCATGGCGATTTCATTTTTTTAATCTTTTGTTATAAAGTAAAATTAAGACCAGCCGTAAAAGTTGTCGGCTGAGGATATCCAAAACCTGCATTTTCAGGATCAACCCCAGTGAAGCTTTTCGCATCAATAATCAATAAATTCTGTCCGCTGATGTAAAGTCTAAAACTTTCCATATTCAATTTCTTCAGTAATTCTTTAGGAAAACTATATCCAAACTGCAAAACTCTAAGTTTAAGATAATTCCCATTTTCTACATAATAAGTTGAAAATCTAGACTCTGCATTTCTGTCAACTGTTGTCAGGGCTGGAATTGTAGAATTTGGATTGTCTAACGACCATGCATTCAGCAAACGAGTTCCTTTGTTTGATCCCACATCATCAACGCTCCAGAAATCAGTCTGATATTTTGTGTTATTGATAACATCCACATCACTTGCACCTTCCCAAAAAGTGGTAAAATCAAAGTTTTTATAAGACAAGTTTAAATTAATTCCGTACAACAATCCCGGATTTGGATTTCCGATCCAGGTACGGTCTTTATCTGTAATTGTTCCGTCGCCATTTAAGTCTTTGTAACGAATTCTTCCAAGACCTTTTCCTTCCTGAATTGCCGAGTTATCCACCTGATCCTGACTTGTAAACAATCCGTCTGTAACATAGCCATACATCGAATTAATTGGTCGTCCTAAAATATTATCATTCAGTCCGTCGCCACCATAATTGTTTTTCACTTCATCCGGCAGTTGTGTAATCTTATTTTTGTTTGCCGAAATGTTTCCGGAAATATCATATTTCAGTCCAAATGAGGTTTCGTCATGATAGCCCAAAGAAAACTCCCAACCTTTATTTTCCATAGAGGCTCCGTTTACCCAGCGGTTTCCACCTTCACCAATAACTCCTAAATAAGGTGGCAATACTAGAATATCATCTGTTTTCTTCATGTAATAATCTACAGATCCGCTTAATTTTTGTTTGAATAAACCAAAGTCCAAACCAATGTTGGTCTGCGTAGTAGTTTCCCATTTTAAATCATCATTTCCGGACTGAGTTGCTATAAAACCAGACGGAAGTAATCCGTTTCCGTTTCCTGCAATATCGTAAGCTGTTCCAAACGAGGTTGCCCATGTCGGGCTTCCGCCAGCATAACTTGCCAAATAAAGGGAATAAACAGCCGTATTACTGATTTCCTGATTACCGGTTTGCCCCCAGCCTGCTCTTAATTTTAAATCTGAAAAAACAGGAGCACTATTTTTAATGAAATTTTCGTTACTGATTCTCCATCCCGCTGAAACTGCCGGAAATGTTCCGAACTGATTGTTTTTTCCAAAACGAGAAGAACCATCGCGACGAATTGTAGCCGAAACCAAATAACGATTGTCAAACTCATAATCTGCTTTTCCAAAATAAGATAGCAAAGAATATACGGTCGAAGTTCCACTGGTAAAAGATTCACCCGTTCCGGCATCCGGATACATATAGTCAGGGGTTTCGATCAAAAAGTCATTTTTACGTAAAGTATTAGTGTCATAAGTATCTTTGTACATCTCTGTTCCCGCCATCAAATTCAGATTGCTTTTTCCAAAATTCAAGCTGTAAATTGCAGTGTTGGTCCAGGTCCATTTGTCGCTGATCGACTGATCAATAGTTACTGAAGTCTGATCGTTTTGCAGATAACCTGATCTGTAGCTTCTTTGTAAAGTACGTTTTTTGTAAAAACCATAATCCATTCCGAAACTGGTTTTGATGTGCAGGTTTTTAATGATTTCCAAATCCGCGTAAGCGTTACCAAAAAGGCGCAAATAATCATACTTATTGTCTTTATTATATTCTAAAAGACGAACCGGATTTTGTCTGTCGTTCATTCCTCCAACCGGACCTCCCCAACCAATTCCGTCAACTGTGTGCACCGGAATAATTGGTAAAGCTCTAAGAGCAGGATCCAAAACGCCTGGATCAGTAACTTCGTTTGTACGGTTTAAACTGAAATTTTCTCCGATAACTAATTTGCCATCAAAGTATTTATATGAACTGTTCATTCTCGCAGAAATTCTTTCGAAATCTGTTGTTTTTACAACACCTTCATTTCCGTAATAACCCAGCGAGAAAACATAATTTCCCTTGTCTGAAGCATTCGAAACCGACAAATCATAAGAATTGGCAACTCCGGTTTGAGAAATTGCATCATACCAATCTGTATTTGAAGCTTTAAGGGTTTGCTGTGTATCTAAATATTCCGGAACCAAAACTTTATTCAACTGCGGTTTATTGTTATTTACCGACCAGTCAAACTGATAGCGCAAATTATTATTATTCGGATTTAAACCGTCGTTGATATTGGCCTGCCAAAGTGCCTGTCCAAACTGGTTAGCGTTTAGAACATCTAACTTTCTTGAATAATCAGAAAAAGAAGCATAGGTACTGAAATTGATTCTCATTTTACCCTCTTTTCCTTTTTTGGTGGTAATGATAATGACACCGTTTGAAGCTCTGGAACCGTAAATACTCGCTGAAGAAGCATCTTTCAATACCTGAATCGTTTCAATATCATTAGGATTTAATTCATGCATTCCAGATTTTGTCGGCATTCCGTCAATAACGTAAAGCGGATCTGTGTTGTTCAGTGTTCCAACACCGCGAATCACCACTTTTGTATTTCCTCCGCTTGGCGAACCATCAGACGATACTTTTACTCCGGCAACTCTTCCCTGTAAAGCCTTGATAGGGTTTGGTTCCGGCTGTTTCATGACTTCCTTCATGTTCACAACTGCAACTGCTCCGGTGATATCCGTTTTCTTTTGTTTGGAGTATCCTGTTACTACAACTTCATTTAGCTGGTTGTTGTCTACTTTTAAAGTTACATTGATCGTTTTTTGGCCTTTAACAGAAATAGATTGCGGAGCATATCCTATAAAAGAAATCACAAGAACCGCATCTGAATTTATATTGCCGAACGAAAAATTGCCATCAAAATCTGTTACTGTACTGGTACTTGTACCTGAAATAAGTACGGTTGCTCCTGGAAGCGGCATTTCGTCATCTGCAGAAAATACCGTTCCCTTTACTCCATTTTCCTGAGCCGTCATAAGTAGCACCGGAAAGAAGAAAAATAGAAAATAAATAATTTTACTTTTCATGAGGTTAGTGGTTTTTAGTTAGTTTATATTTAATTGGTTAATTACGAGGTTATTCAATTCAATTTCCTCCTTTGAGGAAACTGATAGAGATGTAAATGGCTGGTTTGTGAAAAAGATTTCTGTTATAACTTTTTCGCCATTGTTGTAAAATATTTCAATAGAGGTTTTATCTAAAATAATTTTAAAAACACCTTCTTTTTGATTCCCGTTTAAAGCTGCTTTTGTGATCGTTGCTGCAAACTTTTCAGAGAAATCATTTTTTCCAGACTTCGAACGATCTACAAATAAATAATGATCTGAATTATTGATTCCGAAAGTCAAAGACTCACCTTTTTCATTTGAAAGCGTAAAAGTGTACGTGTCTTGTTTTATGTTTTTCAGCTTAAAATCAATAATTGCTTTAGTTAAATCAATTTTCCCTGATCCGGAAATCGAAAGATTGCCTTTTCCTTTTAGGTTTTTCTTTTTTATAGATTTAGAAACATATTTATTGATTTCTTTTACCGGATTACTGATCAGACTATAAGCATTTCCTTTTTTTATCAACTGAATTTCGCGGGCAATTGTAGTGCTGCTTCTCCATGCAAATGTTGGAACATCTTGCGCGTACTCCCAATTAGACATCCACCCGATAAATAATCGACGTCCGTCAGCACTTGGAACATTATTCCAGGTTACACCAGCATAATTGTCTTTTCCGTAATCAATCCAAACGGCTTTTTCCTGTTCTATTCTTTTTGCAAAATTTGGGTCTAATGTAAAAGTAGTTCCATCAAAATCTCCAATAAAATATTGCGTTCCGGAACCTCCATTTACACCTCCTGGATTTAAGCTCTGAATTAAAACCCATTTGGTTTCATCTGACCCTTGTACTTTTATTTCAAAAAAATCTGGACATTCCCAAACACCTCCATGTGCCCCAATATTTTTTCCGAAATCAGATAAATATTCCCAGTTTTTTAAGTCTTTGGATTTATAAAATTGAGAACGGTCCTGTGCTGCTAAAACCATAATCCATTGCTTATTCGTTTCATCCCAAGTAACTTTCGGGTCACGAAAATCTCGAATTCCAGGGTTTTTTATGACAGGATTTCCTTCCTCAAATTTCTGCCATGTAAAACCATTGTCATTCGAGAACGCAAGATCCTGCTGCTCGACATCAATTTTATTTTCTTTTTCTTTTGTCATATCATGCAGCGTATAAATTGCTACAATTGGAGCCGTTTTCCCCGTTCCTAAACCAGAAGTATTGTTTGAATCTACAACAGCACTTCCTGAAAAAATATATTTATTCTTATCCGGGTAAATCGCGATAGGCAACTCTTCCCATTTAATGAGATCTTTACTAACGGCATGTCCCCAATGCATCGGTCCCCATTTATTTCCATCAGGAAAGTGCTGGTAGAATAAATGATATTTTCCATCTGCATAGAACATTCCGTTAGGATCGTTCATCCAGCCTTTTTTTGGTGTAAAATGAAAATTAGGACGGTACATTTGCTCCTCTGAAGACGCTGATACTGAAACAGCAGTTGTTTGCGCCACAGCCGAATACGGTTTAAGTCCCCCTACTGAGAGGAGTATCGCACTATAAAATGCCAGCGGTAGATGTTTCTTTGATTTCATTTTTTTTGATATTTTTTTTGGTTAGATTTTCACTTAATACTTCTAAAGAAACTCCTTTGGTTTCTGGCATCAGAAAAATTACGAACAGTAATTGCAGCACCATCATCAATGTAAAAATTAAGAATACTACTTCCGGGCCAATTTCTGAAAATAGCATCGGAATTAAAGATGGGATAATTGCTGCCAAAACCCAATGTACTGAACTCCCAAATGCCTGTCCAGAAGCCCGAATGTGATTTGGAAAAATTTCGGAAATAAAAACCCAGATAACTGCCCCTTGGCCAATGGCGTGAGAAGCAATAAATAAGAAAAGCAAAATAGGTACAGATAAGCCTCCCCAATTGAAATAAAAGGCAGCCGAAACCAATCCTAAAGAAATAATATATCCCACAGAACCAATGTACATTAACAACTTTCTTCCTAATTTGTCAATTAATGCTACGCCGATTAAAGTGAATATAAGATTCGTAATTCCGATTCCGATGCTACTTAATAAAGCCGTATTTTGTCCTAAACCTGCTTCTTCAAAAATTCTTGGCGCATAATATAAAAAGGCATTGATTCCCGAAAATTGGTTAAAGAATGCAATTAAAAAAGCCAATACTAACGGAAAACGGTATTTCTTCATGAAGATATTTTCATGTTTTGTAACACCATTTTCTCTGGAATCATCCATGATGTCTTTTAGGTCAGCAGACGGATCAATTTGAAACAGAACTTTACGAGCCTCTTCATCTCGGTTTTTAGATAATAACCATCTTGGGCTCTCTGGAATTGTAAGTATAAAAAGAATGTAAATAAAAGAAGGAATAGCCTGCACTCCTATCATCCAACGCCAGGCATTTTCTCCAATATCTTTTAAAAAGTAGTTGGAGATAAATGCAATTAAAATTCCAAGTACAATATTAAACTGATACAGCGCTACTAAACGTCCGCGTTTGTCAGCCGGAGCAATTTCGGAAACATAGGCCGGCGCTGCAATAGTTGACGCCCCAACACCCAAGCCTCCAATAAATCTGAAAGCAGCAAATACAAATGGATCATTTGCAAAAGCAGCACCAATAGCAGAAAGAAAGTATAAAATTCCTATCCAGAACAGTGTTCTTTTACGACCTATTTTATTAGTTGGAATTCCACCAAAAATGGCACCTACAACTGTTCCCCAAAGTGCCATTGCCATAACAACAGATCCATGAAAAGCATCAGATGAATGCCAAAGAAGCTGTAGCTGTTTATCAGCTCCAGAAATAACTACGGTATCAAAACCGAATAGAAAACCTGCCAGTGCAGCAGTAACAGACCAAATCAATATCTTGTTCATTGTAGATGTATTAAAAACTTGTTGCTAAGATATCCGCAAAAAAAACAACTTATTTTTAATGATGTTACAATTTAATTCTATAAATACTGACAGTTTGATATTTAAATAACAAAAGCCTTATTTACAAGGCTTTAGATAATTTAAAATTTATTTACGAAAACCGTGTAGTTTCGATTTTGTTACATTAGGTTTAAAATTGATACCTAAATTGTATCAATTTTAAACCAATATTAAATGGAAGATTTGTATTCCTTTGGTGAAATTCCAAATTTATTCTTAAAAGCTGTAGAAAAATAGTTGGGAGAAGAGAAACCAAGTGAGTACGCAATTTCAGAAATATTCATATTATTTGACTTTAAAAGCTCTGCCGCCTTCTCCAATTTTACATTATTGATATGGTCACTGATATTAATTCCTATAATTGCTTTTACTTTTCGATACAACTGAACTCTCGAAACTCCGAGTTTATCGGCTAAATCTTCAACAGAGAATTTGGGATTTTCGACGTTTTTCTTAATAATGTCATTCATTTTGGTAATAAAGGATTGTTCCTGATTGCCAAATTTCGACTCCGGTTCAACACGATAAATATTATTAGTATAGTAATAACGAAGTTTCTCTCTGTTGAAAAGCAGACTTGATATAGATTGTTTTAAAATAGACAGGCTAAAAGGCTTCGTTAGATACTGATCTACTCCACTTTGCAATCCTTTTAAAACTGATTCTTTATTGCTCTGCGCTGTTAAAATAATAATAGGAATATGTGACGAACGCAAATCTTTTTTCAATTCTTTACTGATTTCGTAACCGTCTTTGTCTACCAAATTAATGTCACAGATGATAATATCAGGAACAATTTCCATTGCTTTTTCAATAGCATCGCTTCCGTCAGAAGTATAAATGACATATTCATTAGATAATTTAGCTTTTAAAAATGAAACCAAATCTATATTGTCTTCTATAACCAAAAGTGTATGTTTTTCAGATTCAGAAATTACATTTTTCTCATTCAAATCAGATTCTATATCAAGATTATCTGTAATTAAACTTGGTGTTTCATTTAGTTTCTCAGCTTTATTTATAATTTCAGAAGGCTGTAAATGGCTTACTCCTTTCAATAAGGTAATTACAAATTCGCTTCCCTGTTTTGATTTCAATTCTATCGTTCCCTGATGTAAGAGTACAAACTCTTTTGAGAGATGAAGTCCAATTCCCGAACTGTTTTTATTATTATTTGAAGCCCTGAAAAAAGGATTAAAAACATTCGATAATTCATTTTCGGGTATTCCGATTCCAGAATCTTTAAAACTGATTTTAACTGTATTATCTTGATTGTCGATAATTGAAATGCTGATTTTTCCGTTATCGGGTGTAAATTTAAAGGCATTAGAAAGCAAATTGAAATACACTTTATCCATCAATCCTCTATCGATAAACAATTCCAAGTTTTTATTTTTGCAAGTAAGCTGAAAATCAATATTTCTTCGGGCAGCTTCGCCTTTAAAATTAGCCATGACTTCATTTGTGAAATCGTAAATTTTTGTATTGGAAGCTCTAAGTGCAAATTTTTGTTCTTCAATCTTCCTGAAATCCAACAATTGATTTATTAATCTGAGCAATCGATTTGAGTTTTTATGAATTAGTTTTACTTCGTCAATCAGTGCTGTACCTTTAATTTTTTCATTTTCAATCAACGACTCTACATAACTCATAATAAGCGTTATGGGTGTTTTAAATTCATGCGAAAGTCCAGTAAAGAAATTCAATTTTGCTTCGTTGCTTCTTTGAGCAATTTGAGCCATTTCCTGAATTTCATTATTCTGATCAATTACGGTTTGATTAATTCTTTCAAGCTGTTTTTTCTTTCTTGAAATAGAAATAGTTGAATAAATACTATAAATCGTCAAACTCAAAATAATCACTAAGAAAAAACTGAGCAACCGAACCAAGTTATTCTGCGAAGCATATTCTCTTTCCTGAACCTTTATAGCTCCCTGTTGTGACTCAATAACTGTTTGCTGTTGATCGACTTTATCCATTTGATTTTCGATAATTTCAGCATTATTCTTATCTATTACAATTGTATTTAGAATATTATTTTTTGCAATTGCTTCTTTATTGTACATTTTTAAAGCCAATTTCAACGCTTCATTTCCTCCTGTCGGATATAGTATTGTACCGTCTAAAACTCCACTTTTTACCAATTCTATCCCCCCATTTACTGTATTGAGTCCGTCAACACCAATAAATTTGATTTTCTTTTCTAATCCAACAGTTTTGGCAGTTTCCCAGGCACTTAAAGCCATACGATCATTATGAGCAAAAATATATTCGATGTCATGATTTTGCAAAAGAATTGCTTTTAAGGGCACTTTGACTGACTCTTTTTCCCAATCGCCATTTATAGTGTTTTCGATCTTAAAACGCTTATTTTCTTTAATAATCTGATCAAATCCAAGACTGCGTTCATATGCTGGTGAAGAACCGTTTGCTCCTGTTATTTCAATGATTTTGCCAGAACCTTTACTGTGCGATATTATATATCGGGCAGCAATTCTGCCAATTTCGATATTATCAGCTCCAAGATAAGCAGTATAGCTTTCTCCCTCAATTTTTCGATCTACAACAAGAACAGGAATTCCTGCTTTTATTGATTTTTCCACAACTGCGGTCAAAGGTTTAGATTGAATTGGAGATACAATAATAACATCAACTTTCTTAGAAATGAATCCTTCAATATCTTCTATTTGCCTCTCGATATTGTTATTGGCGTCTTTTATAGTTAAATCGACCTCAGGCCTTAATGAAGCTTCAATCTTCATTGAGCTGTTCATTTGTTTACGCCAATCATCTGTAGTCATAGCCTGAGAAAATCCAACTTTTATTTTGTCGCTCAGTTTTTGTTTGCAGGAAATTAAAGTTAATGATGCTAAAAAAAGCAGCAAAATATATTTTACAGTTTGATACATGAAATTATAAGTTTATGTAAATGAAAGTGAGTTTCGAAAATACCTTCTTAAACAAGTGACTTGCCAAAATAATTAGGAAGGATTATTTTGTTATGACAAGTAAGAAGTGCGTATGTGATTGTAAAGATAAAATTAAACTTTTAAGTTTTAACAATGAAAGCTTATAATTTTATGATTCTTACGATCAACAGAATGTGTATAATACTATTTTGGGTAAAATTAATATGATAAAAAATAAATTGTAGATAATACATTAAATATGGAATCAGGGAAAATACACCGGAAATTATTAAAAGATTAAAAGCGCATCAATTCTTCTATATTACGCTTCAATTTTGTTATTCAGATTATTAGCATAAAACTACATTTATGAGCTTAATGGTTTTATTTGATTATTCAATTAATTAACATTAACCTATCTACAATTCATTTTAGAATATTAACCGAAATACCTAAAAAAATAATGAAAAACAAAGCTCTTCTTGTTTTTGTGTTACTAGCAACGCTGCTACAAATAAAAATGGAGGCACAAAATAATTTAAAACTCCACCCTAAGGGGTATTTTTCTGCCCGGGGATTAGAGGTAACCGTTTTTGATGATATTTATCCCGACGGCCATCAAACCGGTGTGACAATGATTCAACATGGTGAACGCGTTATGGCAAATGGAGATTTGCGCTTAGAAATTTCACCTGGACAATGGTCTCCAGTACCAAAAGAAGTAGAGAAGAAAATAGATCCTGCAACACAAACAATTTCACAATCCTTATCCTATCCGGATGATACTAAAAATCATGTAGGTTTTAATCCAATAGATTATCCAGATTTAAAGTTGAAATATAAAGTAAACGTAACGCCTACAGAAGGGAATAATTTTCGGATAACCGTTGATTTAGAAAATGAAGTTGATGCAAAATGGTTAAGTAAAATTGGTTTTAATATTGAATTGTTTCCCGGTGATTTATTTGGGAAATCTTATATCTGTGATGGAAATTTTGGCATTTTCACGCATTCTCCTTATGGACCTGTTCAACCACAAATTGATGGGCAAAACCTGGGAATACCGCTTTGTAAAGGAAAGAAAATTACAATTGCTCCAGAAAGCGATTTGTCAAGAGTAAGTATTCAGTCTAATTTAGAAGATATTGCATTATGGGACGGAAGAATTAATCATAATAACGGATGGTTTATCATTCGCGCTCCTATTGCTGCAAAATCCGGAAAAAGAGTTATCGATATTACCGTTTCTCCCAATGTTATTCCAAATTGGACTTACAAACCGGTAGTTCAGGTTTCACAAGTGGGTTATTATCCAACACAATCAAAAGTAGCTATTTTGGAAACGGATCCAAATGATACCGAACCATCTGAATTAATTTTGATAAAACATGATGAATCTGGCAAGAAAAATATCAAAACCATAAAGCCTAAAAAATGGGGAGATTTTTTAAGATATAACTATTACCAAATAGATTTTTCTGAAGTAAAAGAAGAAGGAATGTATACGTTAAGTTATAGAGGAAATGAAACTTCTCCTTTTCAAATAAGCAAAAAATTATATGATCGAAATGTTTGGCAGCCTGTTCTGGAATACTTTTTACCTGTGCAAATGTGTCATGTGAGGGTAAATGAAAAGTATCGGATTTGGCATAACTTCTGTCATTTAGATGATGCTCAGATGGCTCCAGTTAATCTTAACCATTTTGATGGCTATGTTCAGGGGCCCTCAACACTTACAAAATATAAATCGAATAAAGTTGTTCCGAATTTAAACCAAGGCGGATGGCACGATGCCGGAGATGATGACTTAAGAGTAGAATCTCAAATAGGAACGGTATGGAATCTGGCACTCATGTTAGAGGAGTTTAATATTGAATCTTATGATGCAACAAGTATTGATATAGATAAAAGAATTGTTGAAATTCACCAGCCCGATGGCAAATCTGATGCATTACAGCAAATGGAACACGGACTGGCGTCTATATTGGCAGGTTATCGTTCTATGGGACGTTTGTATCGAGGAATTATTACTAATGATTTAAAACAATATGTACTTCTTGGAGATTTTGGAGGAGTTACTGATAACAAATGGACTGCAAATCCAAATGGTAAAGATGATGATAGATGGGTTTTTACCGAAGACAATCCTGATCGGGAATTGTATGTCGCGGCCGGACTTGCAGCTTCGTATAGGGTTTTAAAAAACAGTAATCCAAAATTAGCTAGAGAATGTCTGGAAACATCCAAGGCATTATATAAAACATCTTTTGCAAAATCAAAAAGAGCGGAAAGTAAAATAACATTGCTTGTTGAATTGGCGCAGGCCACTAACGAAGCAAACTACATTAATCAAATTATCGATTTACAAGGAGATGTTTTAAAAGATTTCGAAAATTTAGGATGGAGAGTTGGAAGAATAAAACATCTTATTAAAGAGAAATCCTTCCTTGACAAGTTGAATTCTGAGGCACAAAAATGGAGTGTAAAAACCAAAAACAATTCCCTTAAAGATTCTCCGTACGGAGTTCCTTATACGCCTAATATTTGGGGAGCTGGATGGACTTTGCAGGAGTTTGGTGTACAGCAATATTATTTTTCGAAATCATGGCCAGAGTTTGCCAACTATGAAGTATACAGTAACGCTTTAAATTTCATACTTGGAGTTCATCCGGGTAATAATACAGCTTCTTTTGCTTCGGGAATTGGATCTAATTCAGTATTGGTAGCGTATGGTATGAATCGCGCAGATTGGTCTTATATTCCTGGCGGAGTTACTTCAGGCACGGCGCTTATTAGACCAAACTTACCCGAACTTAAAAAATGGCCCTACTTTTGGCAACAAACCGAATATGTTATGGGAGGCGGATCTACAGATTTCATGTTTTTAGTTTTGGCGGTTCAAAAGCATTTTGGAAATTAAATTTACGCAAAAACAAAGGGATAAATCTTTAGCAATAATCGTCT
Organism: Flavobacterium xizangense; assembly: GCF_054075145.1. Classification (NCBI taxonomy): domain Bacteria; kingdom Pseudomonadati; phylum Bacteroidota; class Flavobacteriia; order Flavobacteriales; family Flavobacteriaceae; genus Flavobacterium; species Flavobacterium xizangense. The sequence goes on from NZ_JBSIPG010000009.1 coordinate 71,356, forward strand.
AAAAATTTATCCCTTTTTTTCTTAATTACTCTAATACTATTTGAACAACTTAGAAGCAAACTGATATAAACATCTGCGCCATGTTAGCCATTCGTGAGCAGTTTCTGAGGATTCATAATAAACATATTTGATTCGCTGTTGGTCTAGCATAGTTTTAAATGCTCCAATTGATTTAGGAAAGGGATTTGGCTCCTTGGTTCCTAATCCTAGCCAAAAAAGTTTTATTTTTTTATTAAGCGCATTGCCGTCTTTATACTTTCCTTCTAAAAAAACTGAAGCGTCAATTGGATCTACACTTGGATAATTAGCTGTACCGCTAAATCCTCCGTAATATGAAAAAGTATCCAAATGATTCATCATAATTCTCATTGTTTGATTGGCACCCATCGAAAGACCTGCAATAGCTCTATGTTCTCGATCGGCGATTGTACGAAACTTAGAATCGATCATCGGAATAACTTCGCCAATAAGCACTTCTTCAAAAATGGATTCCGGACGTTCTTTTTTATCCTTTAATTCATTGCTTTGTGGTTTATAAGCATAGCCATTATCCATAACAATAATCATTGGAGTTGCCTGCTTTGACGCAATCAGATTATCTAAAATCAAATTTGCTTTGCCCTGCGCAGACCAACCTGTTTCGTCTTCAAAACTTCCGTGTTGTAAATAAAGCACAGGAAAACGTGTTTTTGAACTTTCATTGTAACCAGAAGGTGTGTAGACAAAACATCGTCTAAAAGAATTTGTCAATTTTGAAAAGTAAATATTTTCGCTTACCAAACCATGAGGCACATTTTTCAGGGCAAAAAAATCCTGATCCCTGGCTGGAATTTCTATGCCACTACCCCACCTTCCCGCACCATAAAAATACAAACTCCCAGGATCTGGAACTGAAGCGCCATCAATGTTTAATTGATAATAATGAAATCCTTCATCTTGCGGATTGGATTCTCCTGTCCAGACTCCATTGGCGTCTTTTCGCATATCATATTTCACACCGCCAATATCGAGTTGCACTTTATTAGCATTTGGCGCAGCGATACTAGCACGTACACGTCGTTGTGAATTAACCTGAGGGAATTGTTTATCCTGCTGATTAACTGATGATGTTTTAAAATCTTCAACAATTTGTGTTTCCTGACTCCAGCCTGATTCGAAGCACAAGCTGAAAATTATAATGGCAATATTTAGAAATTGTTTCATATTTAGTTTAATTTAAGTTTGTTATTTTTCTTTAGCCAAATCATTTACAGCATTCGCAAGAAAAACATACCACGCTCCACCATCAATAATACATTCATTTTCGCCCCAAAAAAATGGCCAGTCGTCTTTATTCTCTAAATAATCTGGTTTAAGAAAAATAAGTCCCGGCACTACTCCTCCCGCAATAGTTGTAAAGTCAGCTCTGTTACCTCCATAAGCTACTTTTTTGGATTTGTTTCCCACTGCATTCACAAAAGATAAATTAGAATAAGGGTGACAGCCAAAAATGTAATTCAATCCTTGATACACATATTCCTTATTCATTATATCCGGATAAATTTTATGAATGTAATAATTTGTACTTGCCCAATTGATAACTTGCGAAGTACCGCCCCAGCCTCTTTTTGCTATCGGCACACTATAAGGGTTTTCGGCATTTTCTTTCTCCGTTTTTTCTTTATACTTCACTACATAGCCACGTAATTTTTGTTTATAATTATCATCCATATAAGGCACAGCTAATAGAGCCGAATTCATATTAAATTCTAAATTATCGTCCAATGCTTTCCAAATTCTATCTAAAAAGCCTTTTTTATATTGCTCCTCTTTTGTGCTTAGATAAAGTTGTAGTATTGCAATCATATCACTTCCTTTACCCCATCTTGACATTGGGCTATTGTCTGGTTTTGCCTTTTTTTCTATTTCGGTTGCCTCGTTGGTCAGCTTTATAGCTAGAGACAAACATTTTGCAGAAAGTGCATCATTATATCCTTTTAAAGCCCTGCTGGCTGCCGCTAAAGCTCCTGCTGTTCTAAAATCAAGAAATGAAGTTCGGTTGGTAAATGCCCATCTGTCATCAAGCGTACCACTGGAAACGCCATTTGACTCATAAGGTTTAAGAGATGAATTATAAGGAAGATTATCTGTCTCTGTAGAAGCATCGCCCAAATGATGATACTGATGCAAATTAGGCACAACAATTCCTCTAACCGGATGGCCAATATTCTCGACTTGTGCCACAAGATTCAATACGCCGTGTTCTATTTGCTGTAATAAATCAGGTTGCCCATCAGGGCGGTGAATATCTACAAACTGTGTTTTTTGATCAATATAGGTTTCGTCTCTTTTTAGTTTGAAAGCTTCCCATGATTCTACAAAACTATTGATAACACTAACATGCGAAAAAGTTTGAATATCAAAATCACCGGCATCAAACCAACCTCCTACGGACATTCCCGGAATACGTTCTAAAGATTTGTATTTAGTGTCTGTTGTAGGACCTTGTTTATAACCATCAAAATGTTCATGATTGATTGGTGCCTGAAGGCAATCGTCTAAAAATGGTTTTCCGTGCCAAACTCTGTACGCCTCATTTACTTCCATGTGATCCATTTGAACAGGAAACCAAACATCCATAGTTGGATACCATATTTTCGAGTAAATATCATCTTCAATCTGAAAAGTATTTGTTTTTTGGTCGCCGTACTGAATATAATAAAGTCCTTTTTCTTTAACAGTACTAAAATCAAATTGAGCATAATTATATCTTAGATAACTTCCCCAAATTTTGACATCGCCTTTTAGTTTTTCAGTAAATTTTCCATCTTCGCCAAGCTTAAATAGTGATGCGTTGCTTAATGCTTTATCATTTTTATCCAATTCAATAACGGCCACTTTGTTTTGGTTTGGCATATATCCTACTTGCGAAAATCCAATTACAGGTTCTCTTTTCCAGTTAGGAATTGCATTCGGTTCTACATACCAAGTCAACACTTTTCCTGTTTTATTTGAAGGAAGAATACTTCGCGCAATAAACCAGCCATTCTGCCCAATATTTCTTCCATCAAAAAGTAAAACTTCCTGATCTTCGGATTGGATTTTTACCTTATGCTCAGGATTTTCAGGAGCAAAAATCAAATTTTTACCCGATGCCAGTGGTTGTGTCACTATAAATTCATTTCTTCCACGATCGTCAAATGTGGTATGTCCCGCAAATTGAGGTATTTTTTGAGATAAAGGTTGAATTTCAGTATTTCCTGCAGGATATCTCGGAAATGTTTCCGCTCTTCCATCAACCAGATAATTACTTTCGACGTAAGAGGAAGGCAAAAATTCCATGTTAAATCCTGCTCTTCCTTCTAATTTCTTTGGAACAGGTTTATCCAATAAAACAGTGATTATAAAACCTTTTCCTTTTGAAGTCACTATTATTTTGGAATCAAAATCAAATTCTTCATATCGTAGTGTAACTTCAATGGTATTATTTGCTTTGTCTACTTTTCGACTCGTCATTTTTGGAATCAAGTCCCATTGTTCTGGTGTGTTTTGAAGTCTGATAGCTCCGCCGGTTACCGTTCTGACACCATGATGGATAAATTCTATTCCGGCCGTTTTTTCGTCAAAAAACATTCCGTTGTATTCGTTATTAAAAACCCAGACATTCAGGCCCAGAGTTTCGAAATATTCTTTTTCGTTTACTAATAAATTCTGAGAAAATGACTTGTTTGCAAGACTAAACAAACAAAAAAATATAATTACTTTTTTCAATAAAGATTCATTGAAAATTACCACTACTATACTATTAAGTTTACGCATAATTTTATATTTAATTATTAAAGCCAAAACAAGTACCTGGACTGATGAATTGTTTATTTGTCATGTTTTGGGGCTAGTACAATTCATCGCCAGATACTGTAAATTTGATGAACAGATTAGTAATCCTCAAAATCGCTACTCTTTAAATAAAAGTGGTGCCAATTCTTTGAAGCTTCGGCGCCAGGTTTGAAATTCATGACCTGTATTTTCTGAAATATAGGAAACAGCATTAAAGCCCGTATTTTTAAGATTTGATACCGCGTTTTTAATACCGTCAGGGTTTTCTTTACTTCCACAACTTAAAAAAACAAGTTTAACTTTTGATTTATCTTTAATGTCTTCAGACTTATAAATTCCTCCACTAAGCAGTGCATAGTGAGAAAAAACTTCAGGCTTATTAAGTGTTATCATTTTTGTTTCCATGCCTCCCATTGATAAGCCCCCCATGGCACGATTAGCCGGAGTGGCGAGTGTACGGAAATTTGAATCAACATACGGAATTAATTCTTCTACAAGAACCGTTTGAAATGGTTCTATTTTAAAACTTGCCAGCCCACCATATTTAATTTCATTTGTCATTCCGTAAGTCATTACAATAATGAATGGTTTAATTTTACCTTCTGCAATTAAATTATCCATGATTGAATTAACGTGTCCCTGATTACTCCAAGCCGTTTCGTCTTCTCCCCAGCCATGCTGTAAATACAAAACAGGATAACTCTTATTTTTATCTTTATGATAAGATGGTGGTGTGTACACAAAAGCTCTGCGTGACGTGTTGGTACTTTTTGATGGGAAAAGAATTTGCTGTACATTTCCGTGAGGGACATTTTTCAATGCATAAAAGTCCTGATCATGGGCCGGTATTTCAATCCCACTTTCCCATCGGGTTGAACCATAAAAGTTTAGTGCTCCCGGATCGTTAAAAACTCCTCCATCGATAGTTACATGATAATAGTGAAATCCTTCATCCATTGCTCCGGAAGTAGTACCTCTCCAAAAGCCATCGTCCGCTTTTATAAGTGGAGTACCTCCTTTTGCTCCGCCCAATCCAAGACTTACCACAACAGATTTGGCTTCTGGAGCTAAAATTTGAAAACGTGCATATCCCTGAGAATTTACTTGTGGATATTCCTGCCCGGGCTGATTAACTGTTGAAGGTTTAAAATCTTCGATAATTGAAGTTTGGTTTGTTTGTGAAAAACCTGCTCCTGCTGACAAAATAAATAGCAACATAAAAATTACATACTGTTTCATATTTTTATTTTTTAAGTTTAAAAGTTATTTAACTGATGGGGCAATAATTTTATAATTTCCGCTAAGATGCATTAAACTAAACAGATACATTAGCCCATCATAATAAGGATCAAAGTAACCATCTTCATAAGGTTCCAGTTTGGCATTCCAAACGGCATGAACAAAATCGATACTTCTTTTATCTTTATTAACTAATGATGCAGTTGCTGCAGTTCCAACTAATCCAATAGAATGTCTGAGTTTTTTGACCGGACCAGCCTGCAGAATAAAATCGGGTCTAGAACCATCCAGATTAAATTGATCTTCATAAATATCCAACCCTTTCGATCTTAGGAAATTTTGAAATTTTGAAGCATACTCTTCCTGCCATTTTTTATCTTTTCCGTACCAGCTATAATCCATTGCAATATTCATGGGAACGCGCCAGGAATCATATCGAAATCCAGGTGGCATCCAAGGTGTAGGATGAGGTTCTCCGGTAAACTCAGTATAATCTGAATTTAAGCCCGTTACAGGATGAGTTACTTTGTGCAAAAATTCACGAGAAACAGCAGCACATTCCTTATAAAATTGCTCGTGGCCATCTTTCGCATACAATGCCCATATTTCGAAAAATGCAGGAACATGATAAGAAGGATCTGTCCAATTATAACCACCGCCTTCGGGCACGAATGAAATTTGCTTGTGCTCGGTATTTATAATATTATGGACATTATTACTGCCGTCTTTTTTCCACATATTATCCAATATTCTTCTGGCTTGTTTATAATAATCTATTCCTGTACTGTTACCCCATTTATTTGAAGCAAAGAGCAGGCTTGTGATATAATATAATTCTCCATCTGAAGCAGAGCCAGCCGAATTTTGTTTTTTAGTTTCAGGATTTACACTCCATGCAAAATAACCTTCTCTTGGACCTTCCTGATGTTGCATGTATTTTACAGACCATCTCCAGATTCGGTCAAAAACTTCTTTTTTATTCAGCTGAACGGCAATCATCATTCCGTAAGACATTCCTTCGGTGCGGGCATCTTTATTTTTAATATCCGAAACATATCCTAAAGAATCGCCTTCTTCAAAATAAACTTTATTTGGCCCTTCAAAAACATCATAATAGGCTTTTGCTAATTTTTTATCAATATCATTTTGGTTATAACCTGCTTCCTTAAAAAGATTACGATATTGAGGTGTTTTGGACTCCGCTTTACCTTCCTTCTTTTTATTTTGACTAATAACCAAAACTGGTAAAATCAATCCCAAAAACAATACTAAAAAGTGAAGTCGAACCAAGGATTCGCTTGTGAAATTTTTATCTATAATCATGATTCTTTTTTATTTTAATAGTTAATTCTAAACCAGTCAAAATCTGCATATCCGCCACTATTTTTTGTTGCATAATTAAACAAGCCAAAACGATAGCCCATAAAATGAGGCAGCGTATATTTCATTTTTAATGTTTCACCTATCCGATTCCAATCTTTTCCATCTAAACTGTAGAAGAAGTTTGCCTCATCTTTTTTATTCGTGAAATCACAATCAATTTTGAAATAAACCTGATTTTGTTTCAATGGAATTTGCTCTTTTTCAATAGTATTATCATTTTGAGCGCTAACCATTACGATTACCTTTTGCCCATTTTCAACTTTTACTCCTACTAAACCATACTCTTTTTGTAAAACACTCAATCCGGCGAAATCGCCATCTTTCATTTGTGAAACATCCAATAAAACAGAAGCTTTGCTCGTTGGCCCGATTGTGCGTTGTGTAAGTGTATTTCTGGCTAAAAGAAAATCGTTGTCAATTCTTCCCGTCTTAAGACGCAAGTAACCTTTTCTTTCTTTTAAAGACCAAAGGGAATTATCCGGATTATGATTCCATTGCCAAACTAATGGAAAAATTTCTTGTCCTTTCTTCCTATCGAATTCATCAGAAGCTACTAAATTCGGAATCAAACCTTTACTGGCTGGTAAATCTAAATTTTCAGAAACTTTATTGTTTTCACCTAATACTGGCCAGTCTTTTTCCCATTTTACGGGAACCAAATATGGAATTCGCCCAACAGCACCAAAATCGCGGAAGAGATAAGAAAACCAGCGTCCGTCAGGAGTATCGATCAGGCCGCCTTGTGCAACACCTAAGTCCTGTAAACCAATTTTTCCTTCCCAAGGACCGGTAATATGATCTGCTTTATGTATAACTACGGTTCGTATTCCGTCTTTCGGCCAACAGATATTAAATAAATAATATTTCCCTTTAATTTTGAATAATTGCGAACCCTCAGCTTGGAGCATGATATTATTTCCAGCGGGTTCACTGGCATTTTCTATGATAATTTTTTCCGGAACATTTTGTTTGATTCCGGTTAATTCATCGTTTAGTTCAACTAATTTAATTTGACCCGTTCCATAAATCAAATACGCTTTTCCATCGTCATCAAAAAAAAGAGAGTGATCGTGATAAGCTGGTTGAAAAGAAACTTTTTGCCAATTTCCTTTTTCTATATCATTCGTCTTAAAAATATAAGTTTCACCAGTGGTTTGCGCGAAAGTTGTAACATAATAAGTCCCATTATGGAAACGCAAACTGCTTGCCCATGAACCTCTTCCATAGGTGCTTTTTCCTTCAGTTAAATTTAATTCCGGCACATCTGCCAAAACATCATAGGCATAATTAATCAGTTTCCAATTGACCAGATCTGTAGATTTCATAATAGGCAAACCCGGACTCATGTGCATCGTAGTGCTACTCATGTAATAATTTTTCCCCACTCTAATTATTGAAATATCAGGTACATCGGCAAGAACAATTGGATTTTTAGCCTTTTTCTCTTGTGAAAAAACAACCGTCTGACTAATTAAAATAAAGAAGGTAAAAATGATGCTAATTCTTTTTTTCATTTCATAAAAATTAAATTGAGATACTTTTACTTGATTTCCTTTACCCCTTCAGTAGTTTGTATTATTTTCTGAATGGTACCATCTTTATTATAATGCATATAATCGACGCAAATTGAGCGTCTATAGCTACCGCCAGTTGGCAAGCTTCCGTTATGATAGAAAAAATAGGATTTGCCTTTATAGTCAATAATGCCCGGATGTGTGGTAAAACTATTGGGTACATTTTCCTGAATGATTCCTTGGTAAGTCCATGGACCTGTTATTTTTTTAGCGGTGCAGTATTCTATCATTTCTGGTTTTGTGCCTGCACTAGCATATACCAGATAGTAAAGTCCTTTTCTTTTGTAAACCCAAGGGCCTTCGATATAATTTTTAGGTTTGAAAGTAGTAATGGCTCCCTCTACTTCTGTCATATTCTTTTTAAGTTTTACCCATTTACAACTGCCATTACCCCAAAACAAATACGCTTGTCCATCATCATCAACAAATACAGTTGGATCGATGTCATCCCAGGCATACTTCATGTCTGTTGTCATTTCATTTATTATAAGCGCTTTTCCAATTGCATCCTTAAAAGGACCTGTAGGACTGTCTGAAACGGCTACGCCAATTGCGGCACCGCCACCGCTTACATCATCTTTTTTATGAAATGTAGAGACAAACCAGTAAAACTTTCCATTTCTCTCGATACATTGCGCTGCATAAGCATCGCCCGTAGCCCAGGAAAATGTGCTGGGTGAAAGCAATGCTCCATGATCTTTCCAGTCTTTCATGTTGGTTGTAGAAAATACGTGCCAATCGGCCATTTTGTAATTTGTGTCCTGCTCCGTTGCTACATCATGTCCTGTATATAAATACAATGTACCTTTATGTACAATTGGTGCCGGATCAGCAGTGAAAATATCGTTGATGATAGGATTTTGGGCTTCCATTTTTATTGCCGACAGACAACAAAATAGCGCAAATAAAATTTTGGTTTGGTTTCTCATTGTAGTTTTTTTTGGTTTGGTTTTATAGTTAATGCATGCAATGTTTATTAATTTTAAACTAGTGATCAATTGGAGTCAATGAAATTGCAAAGCCTCCTCTTCGCAGTAATTTTACCTCAATAGTACTGTCTTTATTTACTTCCAAAACTTGCGACATAAATGCTTTATCATGAATGCCATCGGCAATAACAACGGCTCGATATTTAACCCCGGCACTTAAAAAGTCAAGCTTGATTTTTTTAGTAATTTCCTCACGGTCAGATGCACTAATTCCTCCAAGATACCAAGCGTCTGCTTTTTTGCGTGCTATTGTCACATCTTTACCCGGGTAGCCATCTATTAATTTGGTAGTATCCCAAGTTGTGGGAACTTCTTTTAAGAAATTTTTCGCTTCATCAGGCAGTGAATAATATCCTTCAGGCCGGTCTGCCAAATGCTGCAAAGGAGATTCAAAAATGACTGAAAGCGCCAACTCATGCCCGTAAGAAGTATGATGCGGAAATTGAGAATTTGTGAAAGTAACGGGCGTATAATCCATTGCTCCTACAACATTTCTTGTAAAAGGTAAAATGGTATTGTGCTCTGGTGCTGTGGTCGAAAATTCTGGGCCATTGTTGTACCATTCAGCCCCGCGTACAGCTTCGTAAGTCATTAAATTTGGATAAGTTCGCGACCAGCCGCGTGGCACAATACAGCCATGAAAATAAACCATCATTTCAAATTGAGCTGCGTCTTCCAAAATATCCAAATAATAGTTGATCATGTCCTGTTTTTCACTTTCAAAAAAATCAACTTTTACTCCAGCTACACCTATTTTTTTAAGTTTTGTAAATTCTTCAATTCTATTTTTATGCGTCAGCATTCTATCTTTTGGGGTCGAAGGCACCCATGTATGATCGCCTCCTGAGTTATACCACATCCATGGTTTTATACCTTTTGAATCAATATATTTTAAAGCATCTTCTAAATTTCCACCATTCGTCATCGTATCCCATTCCCAGTCCAAAAGCGTATATGGCCAATTCATGTTTACTGCTAAATCAGTAAACTCGCAAACGATTTTATAATCTTTAGTTCCATGATTATTGGACCAATAATTCCAGGAAACTTTTCCAGGCTTTATCCAATCAGTAGTTTTAAAAGCAGTTGGAATCGATACATCCTCGATTAAAGTACTTTCGACAATATCGGCTAAACCTCCAATAGTAATTACCCTCCAAGGTGACTTCCACGGAAGTGAAATTTTGGGCTTTGATTCGCCAGTGCCTCTACCATCTTGTTGATCGGGAAATGTAAGTTTGTATGTATCGATATCTTTTATATTGCTCAATTTTGTTCCGCAATAACTGCGGTTTAAATCCGCTTCATGTAACAGAAACCAGCATGATTTATCCGGTGAATTAAATAGCGCCGGATAACACCATTCTCGCTGGGGTATTTTATCATCACTGCTCGAATCATAAAGTCCTTCATTTGCCGGATTCCATTTTTCTAACCATCGCTTACTTTCTTTTGGTATTTGATAAGCAGTTAATTCATCATTAATTATATAAGAACCTTTTTTTTCTGGAAATTCATATCGAAAGGTAATGCCATCATTATACACTCTAATAATAAGATTCAGCTTTGCCTTGCTGGGATTTTCAAAAGAAACAACTATTTCATTGGCTTCGTTTTCACGTACCGATTTCTTACCAAATGGAAGTTCATAATGCACTTTGATGCCTTTTTGCTTCGATACTTTTAAAAACCGAAGTTCTTTTGAAAAATCCTGATCACTTCTTGAAAGTCCTAAGTTTATCTTTGAAATTATATTCATTGTATGAGCATCCGTTTTGTGAGACACTTTTAAATACCACTCCCCTTTGACATTCGAGCCAACAGCTTGCATTGCAGCCACTATTTTGTTATTTGGTGACTTTAAAAGTATATTTTGAGACCAGACTTGAGAAAAAACTAAGAAAATGAAAAGCAGAACAATAATTTTTATTTTCATGATTCTAAATAATTCTTTTTATTATTATTTTCTTCGATTAATCACGTTATAAATAGTTTAGTTGTTGAAGAATGAAAAAGCCGAAAGGGATCAAGCTTCCGGCTTTACGATTTAAAAACTAACAGGCACTTAGTTATAAACAAATTCTGTAAAATAACACTTATAACCCCACCACCAACTTTTAAACCATTTTTTATGTTTCAATATTTAACTGGCTCACAGTAAAATATTTATAACTTTAATTATAAACTGAACTTAGTTTTCTTATTCGATGTATTGCTATCCAATATTTTTAACATGCGACGATTTATTCGCTTTAAAACTGAAGATAATATTTGGTGTTCTGAATAAGTGTATTTATTACAAATATAAAAAAATTATTCAATACACAACCGGTTGTGTTATAAAAAATATTAATTTTTGATAAAAAAATCAGCTTAAAAAAACAATGTCTATCTTTTTTATACTAAAAAAATACAATATCTACATTTTACCTTTGGCTTTGATAAAAAAATTTACAGATTTACAACCCTTATTAAATATTCTTTGAATAAGTCGTAAAAAGAAATCACCAGTATTTTTCTAGTAAAACCCTATTAATCAGAAACATTTAAATATTATTTACTGAATATTGCTATTGATTTTACTAACCGCCGTTACAACATCTACTTCAGGTTTTTTACAGGCTTTGTTTAAACATATATAAATGTAAGTTTCATTTTCATCAAAACGATTTTCTAATAAAGGAAGCCTACTCTCTTTTGTGGATCCGGCAATCAAAATATTAGGCAAATAATAACTTTGAAGTTGATTCGTTTTCACCATGGCATCTCTTCCTGAAATAGCCACTTCAAAATAATTATCAGTATAATTCAGCATTAAATCTAACCAATTGTAATATTCCATAGGCGAGTCCAAAGTGTTGGCTTTTACATTATTCAGCATACGTCGGGCAGTTTTCACGTAAGTATCATCAGAATAATAATGTCCTAAGAGAAATAAATTATGAGCAAGAATCGAATTCGAACTCGGAATGACATTGTCTACAACTTCTATTTTTCTTGTAATCAAGCCTGTCGAAGTATTAGAAGTAAAGTAAAAAAGACCTGAATTTTTATCCTGAAAATGCTTCATTGCATAATCCGTTAATTGCTTGGATTTGTTGAGCCATTTCTCGTCAAGCGTAATTTGATAAAGCGCAATAAAAGCATCTACAACACTAGCATAATCCTCTGAAAAACCAGAAATACTGCTTTTGCCTTCTTTATAACTATGATTCAAACTTCCATCTTTTTGTAATTGGTTGTCAACAATAAAGTTGGCACTTTTTAAAGCGATTTCTTTATAATGTTGATTTTTAAAAACCTTATAAGCAACAACATAGCCTTTTAACATTAAAGCGTTCCATGAAGTTAATGTTTTATTATCTACATGTGGTCTGGATCTTAAGTTTCTTGCTGATAAAAGTATTTGTTTCCAGTTTTTTATTTTAGAATTTAGTTCTGCCAGTGTCAATTTATTTTTGATTGCAAAATCTTTATCTGCTTGCGTTTTATACAAAACATACTTTCCGTTTTCCCATAGACCCATTTCATTAATATTATAGTACTGCTGAAAAAGCGGATAATCTGATTTTAATAAAAGTTGTAATTCTTTCTTATCCCAGACATAATAAGCACCTTCTTCCAGTTTTTTCTCTTTGTTCTTACTATCAGCATCTATAGAAGAATAAAAAGCTCCGTTTGAAGCCATAAGTTCTTTTTCTACAAAATTCAGTGTTTCGTAAACTGTTTTTTTATAGTTTTCATTTTTTGAAACCAGATAAGCATCCGAATATAAACTTACCAATTGCGCATTATCGTACAGCATTTTTTCAAAATGCGGAATGTGCCATTTTGCATCTACAGAATATCTGGAAAATCCTCCTCCAATAGCATCATACATTCCGCCATCAGACATTTTTGTAAGTGTATTGTCAACAAAATTCTGAATGGATTTATCCTTATTCTGAACACTGTAACGTAGCAAAAATTGCAAAGAAGCTGGCATTGGAAATTTGGTTTGACCAACTAAACCTCCATCTTTAAAATCTAAATGTTCTTTCCATAATTTTACAGCCGCTAAAATTTCAGCTTTATTAAAATTGGCTTCATTATTATTGATTGCAACTAACTGTGATTTTTTAATTCCATTTACTAATTTATCAGCATACTCACTCGCCTTGCTTGGATCTTTCTTATATAAATTAGAAATCTCCGTTAAAGCTTTTATCCATTGTTCTTTTGTAAAATAAGTACCGCCAAAAATAGGTCGGCCATCTGGAAGCGCAATACAATTTAACGGCCATCCGCCTTCGCCTGTCATCAATTGTACGGCATTCATATAAATCTGATCAATGTCAGGACGTTCTTCCCTATCTACTTTTATGCTGATGAAATTGTCATTCATTAATTTGGCAACAGAATCGTTTTCAAAACTTTCTTTTTCCATTACATGACACCAGTGACAAGAAGAATATCCTACTGAAATTATAATAAGTTTATTTTCTGCTTTTGCGAGATCTAAAGCTTCCTTATTCCACGCTTTCCAATTTACAGGATTGTGTGCGTGCTGCAAAAGATACGGGCTTGTTTCATTGACCAAATCATTCGTATATTTATGATATTCTTTATCATCCTGTTTTTTATTGCAACTTAAAAAAAAGCAGCAAACAATTAGTAAACGGTGTAGAATGCGCATAAAAAATAAAATAAAAAAGTGAGTATAATGATTTGAATTTTAGAAGCTTTTGAAAACTTATGAAGCGAAAATAGCAATTTATATTTAAAAGATTTATCGAAACAAAAGAATGCTTCAAATGTTCTATTAAAGGCTTCAAAAGTGACAAACTTATTTCAACTTTCAAGCTATTTTTACAGATACTATTTTATTCAAATTATAAAGAAGGGAAATTTTTTGACAGATGAGAAAACTCAGTACTATTTTAACTATAAACCAATTCACAGATAGAAACAAAAAACAATACATAAGTATTAGTAAAACATCTGAAAAACTTTCTGTAATAGAAAAAATAGGATACGGTTTGGGGGATTTTGCGGCGAATTTGATTTTTCAAACATTGCTTACCTTTTTAGCTTTCTTTTATACCGATGTTTATAAGATTCCTGCCGGAACTGCAAGTATTATCATATTTATTGGCGGTTTTATTGGTGCATTTTTTAATATCATAATGGGTATTATTGCTGATCGTACTCAAAGTCATTGGGGAAAATTCAGACCCTGGATTTTATGGACCGCATTGCCTTTTGGAATTGGTTCTGTTCTTACTTTTTTAACGCCAAATTTTTCTGAAACCGGTAAGATTGTCTACACTTTATTGACTTACTTTTTCCTTGTACTGATTTACTCCGCCAACAATTTGCCTTATGTCGCCTTAAGTGGCGTTTTAACGGGTGATATGAAAGAAAGAAACAGCCTTTCTTCTTATCGTTTTGTCGCCGTATTGATTGCTCAATTTGTAATTCAGTCCCTTTTATTGCCATTAGTGTTGATATTTGGGCACGGCGATAAAGCGGTTGGTTTTAAAAATACCATGATTTTATTTGCCATTATTGGCACAATTTGTCTGCTGATTACTTTTTTTACAACCAAAGAAAGAATCATACCATCAAAAAACCAGGAATCATCTGTGAAGCAGGATTTCTTGGATTTGTGCAAAAACGGACCTTGGCTGGTTATGGTACTGGTTACAATTTTAGTATTTATAACCCTTTCATTAAAAGGCGGAATGTATGTTTTTTACTTTAAATATTACCTGGATCCTACTGCTCAAACCGTTTTTCTGAATGATATTGGTTTTACTTCATTCATCGAAAAACTGAATATTTTTTTAATAAATATGGGATTTGTAGATTTTCAGTGGCCAACAGATGTTCCAACTTCAGCGTTTAGTCTTTTTAATGCGGGAGGAATTATTTTTATGATTATAGGCATTATTTTCTCAAAATCGCTAGCAGATTTATTTGGTAAGAGAAATATCTATATCGCTTTTATTTTCTTATCTGCAATTAGCTTGCTGCTTTTTAATTTTTACAGCAGAACTGCTATTAAAATGGTTTTTATTACACAATTAGTTCATGGCTTTCTTTACGGTATAACAATTCCTTTATTGTGGGCTATGATTGCTGATGTGGCTGATTATAGCGAATGGAAAAACAATCGAAGAGCAACTGCTACTGTTTTTTCGGCCATGTTATTAGGGCTAAAAATAGGAATCAGTATTGGTGGCGCATTAGGAGCCGCTTTTTTGTCTAAATATGGCTATGTTGCAGAAGAAATCAATCAGGTACCAGCAGCAGTAGAAGGAATTAAACTTTCAGTAAGCATTTATCCGGGCTTTATATTCATTATAAGTGCCGTTTTATTATGCTACTACGTAATCGATAAAAAAATGGAAATTCAGATTGAAACCGATCTAAAAGAGAGAAGAGGAACGGAACTGCAATAAGTTTATAATTCACTATGGAGCATTCTATATCGCCTGGCCTTTATTTATGCGACTAAATATAAAAAACCTGACACGTTTTTACACGTGTCAGGTTTAAAATTAGAAACAATAATTTCTATTGTACGATCAATTATTTACTTTTCAATTATTCAGCTCCGTCAGTCGTAGCTCTTGAAACAGCAAAACCAGCCACTTTTTTACCCAGTGATAATCCTTTTTCGCAATCACTTCTGTAATGAATGGCGGCATACATTCTTGAGTTTGATGCTTCTAAAGCCATTGCTTCATATTCTGTTTTTTTCGCGGGAACGAAATGCGATAAAACTGTACAGGCAGCAGCACTAAAAGTCGAATGTCCAGAAACATAAGCCGGGAAATTAGGAACTCCGGTAGTTGTTTTAATTGAAGGATCCATTTGACAAGGACGCGGATTGAAATAGGCGTATTTAGCGTCCCAACAACTAATCGCAGCATCCATCATGGCAACATTCAATAAGGCTAAATTTCGTGCCCAACGAACTTCACTATACGATTGCTGTACAAAAGTTTCAGAAGCAATGACGTTCCAATGCCCAGGAGGTGTATAAGTATCTACTCCATCGGCCCAGAAACTTACAATTTGCAAATGTTCACGAGACTTGTCCTGACTAAACATTTTTATCTCGGCTAATTCTTTAGCAAAAGCTTCAGATTTTGTTGAAGGCGGCGCTGGCGGACGATTTGCCACAACATCTGCCTCTGTCATCAAAAATGATTTTACTTTTCCGAATAACGGCAACATTGGAGGTCTTGCAGGTATTTCTAATGATTTCCATGGAATTTCTCCCGTTGCTGCAGTTTGCGATTCTAACGCTGCCCAAATTGCAGGTGTGCCAATAGCTGCTCCGGCACCGTCAGTTGAAGCACGAGTTATAAATTTGGTCGCAACCTTTCTTCCTAAAACTATTCCGGCATCAACATCAGAACGAACATTGGCGCCACTGATAATACGGTATAGTTTTTCTTCTTCCGCTTTTTCATTTACGTAAGCGATTTCAGTTGGAAATAATAATTTTAAGAGTTCAACAGTAACTCCCGTTACGACAGCATCTTCTGAAGGATAAGATGGCAAGGTGCTTTTAGGAACTAAAACCTGCAAACTTGGATCAACAGTGTAAGGTGCTGCTCTGTTATAAAGTTTTTTGTAATGCCAGGCAGCAATAAGCGCATCGTATTGCGCAGCACTTACATAAGCATAAGCTCTCGCAGCATAAGGAGGATTAGAAAATGGAAATTGAGGATAAGCAAATGGATTTGCTGCTGAAGGAGCTGGATAAGTTCCGTCTTCATTTTGATATGGCGGACGATTATGTCTCGCAACCAATGTTCTCAAAATTTCATTCCAACGCAGTACACTTCCTGCACTCCAGTATTCTATAATGCTTTTTTGTTCTTTGGTGATACTAACCTGAAAACTCTTAATTTCATTAATTTCCCTTGTATAGGCAGCTGAATTTGTCGCTACAGGTACATCTATTGAGAATTCATCAGGCGCAGTTAAAAGATATGTTTTCCAGCTGCCCGCATCTGCATCTGTATTTTTAGGATTCAATTGTGGAAATTCCTCATTACGCTCTGTAATATCATCATCGCAGGAATATAGTAGTCCTGTTACAAAAATTAAAAGAACCAGACTTTTTAAGACTATTTTTTGAATACTATTTTTCATCTTATTTGCTTTTTTTATTAAAATTAATCAGATAGAAAATGCCTCCGTAGAATGAAGTTGCTTCGCCAACATTTCTGCCTTCTGTCACTACGTTATAGCCGCCTACAATTGCTAATTCAGGTTGTTTTATAACCGTGTATTTTCCATTTAAACCTAATTTGAAAGCATTCATCGTATTACTTGGGAAAGGCATGTTGTTTTTTGTAATATCAAAACCTCCCGATTGTGTAACCGAATTATCGAGAACAGCTTCTGCAATTAATCTTGAAGAACGGTATCCTAATCTTAAATTGACATTTATAACATCGGGCATATTTACTTCATTAGTATAATGAATTTCATCGTCCAAATAAGAATTTCGATCAATTGTGATGTTCCCTCTTTTAAGATAAGCCGCAGAAAAAGTGGCAAAAAAATGCTGATACTGCACATCTCCCATTAATCTAAATGTTCCAGTATTGCTGCGCATCCCGATACTTAGTGGCAAATAATCAGCCACATAATCTGAGGTAGGAAGTGAATAACTTGCTAAAGCCAATACAGAATAAGTAACTGAACCAATTTTCTTTTTCATTGGCATGTATTTCAAAGTCATTGTTAAATCCTGCATTCCTTTTTGACCTTTCATCGTTCCTGCTGTAGCCTTGGTTTCAACATAAGGAAGGCTGACAAGAAAATTCAGCTTGTCTAATATTCCATAATCTCCCATAAAAGCAGGGCCTTGAGCAGATACCGTTCCAAGATTACGATTTTCTCTTTTAAAAGTTCCTTCCCAGTATTTGTCCCAACTGCTATATTGATAGACCGCCCCAAAACAAAAATTATTTTTATTCATCATAAGCGCGTCAATATCAGTTTGTGCATTCATCATAAGGGGAATTATGAAGAGACAGCACAAGTATATTTTTTTCATTTCTACTATTTTTGATTAATTGTTATTTGAGAATGTCTTAGTCCTTTCAGGTTAAGACATTCATCCGAAAGTTTCAAAAAACACTTTAATTAATTCTAACACTCTGCAAAAACGAATTATTTTTAGTGACTAAGAGATATGTTTTTCCTTGTACGCTTATTTTTTCCATGTTTTTAACATCACCCGGAGTAAAAAATCCGCTTTCAACTGCTGATATCGATCTGAATTTTCCTTTTCCATTCCCTTTTAAAAACAATCCATGACCGGCATCGTTTCGAGGAGTTTCTACTTCAGAGTTGTACATATTTCCAGTGAGGAGCACATCAAGATTTCCATCTTTATCATAATCCTCCACCATTATTTGATTAATGCAACTAAGCTGTGCTTCAACAGGTAATTGATGAATTACAAATTTTCCATCTTTGTTTTCTAAATAAATACTGGCAAAAGATTTGACTTTATAATGTAAGGCTTCTTTAAGTGATTTTTCAGTATAAACATCAACCAATGTAGCTTCTGAAAAGCTTTCATAATCTTTGAATTTCTTCTTGATATTCGGAATTTGTTGTGACGAACAACCACGTCCGCGCACCGGATATTGCTTACCATCATTATAATAGCTCAATACAATATCTTTGTGTTTATCGTTGTCAAAATCTTTCACAAAAATATCAAAGGTCTCATTTGGAGTCGCTTTGTATTTGTAATTCAATCCATTGTTTCCAACGATATAATCCATGTCGCCATCCTTATCAAAATCGCCTTGCTGAATGCTCCACCACCAGCCTGTCGTGTCATCGTTAAGTCCCATTTCTTTTGTGACTTCTTTGAAACCTGCTTTTGTATTTTGGAAAATACGAATTGGCATCCATTCACCTACTACAATGATATCATCTAATTTATCATTATTGAAATCCGTAATTACGGCACTTGTCGCCATTCCCAGATTTATAAATTCTTTTGGTGCCTTTTTAGAAATTTCAAATTTTGGCTGTGTTGAAGTGCTCAAATTATGCAACAAATAGGTTGTAGTTGGCGAAGGATACTGTCCCGGAACCTGTCTTCCTAAAACTAAAAGATCTTGCTTTCCATCTTTATCATAATCGATTGGATATACCTTTGAACCGCTTACCAACATTCTTGGCAATACTCCTGTTGGCGCTTTAGTGAAATCACCTTTTCCGTTGTTGAGGTATAATCTATCATGTAATTTTGGATCATTAATCAAAAATTCATAACCACCACTTACTACATACAAATCGTTATCTCCATCATTATCAGCGTCAAAAATTAACGCACCCGTATCTTCACTAGCTTTATCCAGTTCCAATGCCGGACTGATTTTTTCTACAAAACCATTTTTAGTCTGAAAAAACATTTTCCCAGAATAAGTTGCAGAACCTCCAATGAAATAATCTTCCAGACCATCTTTATTCAGATCGCCTACAGCAATCACAGGACCAAAAGTTGACATTTTATGAGGCAATAAGACCTGATCTTTAAAATCATCGTATTTATTTTCTTCGTGTTTAAAAACTGGGAATATCTTGGTTTCAGTTGTAAATAATTGTTTTTTAGGGGTTGTTGCGACAACGGCTTCTTCTTTAGCATCCTGTTCTTTTAAATGAAGCGTTTGATTGGATTTCACATTATACAACTTTTGCACTTTACCATTCGTCCAGACCACTTTTAACTCATCGATTGTTTTTTCCTTGCCAACTCCAAAATGCAGTTCAGGAGCCACAGATGATTGAAATCCTCTTGTTAAGGTAAGTTCTTGCAGCTGGGTTCCTTTTTTGGTTCGTACATACACACGATTTCCCAGACCGTAAGTGTTTTTTGAGTTGCCTTTAAAATTTACCTTGATGTAATTATTTAGTTTTGAACTTGAATTTTCAAAAACTGACGCATAATCATCGATATTATTTACTACAATGTCCAAGTCGCCATCGTTATCTAAATCAACATAAGCGACTCCATTTGAAAAACCTTTAAATTCTATTCCCCATTTTTTATTTGCCTGTTCAAAATTTAAATTACCTTTGTTTTGAAACATGAAATTATCAATTTTTTCAGAAGGAATTTCCTGTGATTTTTTAAGCAAGTCTTTTGGTTGCAGATTAAGGGCCTCTAAACTATGAAAGAAATCATTGTTGTTAATTTCTCTTCTTGTTCCATTTGTTACAAACAAATCCTTGTTTCCGTCATTGTCAAAATCGGCGAATAAAGGTCCCCAACTCCAATCTGTAGATGATGTACCGGTAATACGTGAGACATTTCCAAAATGTGGAATCCCATTTTCGTAAACTCCGGTATTTAACTGCATGCAATTGTGCATATACTGGTAATTAAAGCCCGCGTCAATTACGTCCCAAAAAAGTTTCGGATTCATACTGGACATGTTTGCTTTTTTACGACGATTGTCTTTCGCATCCATATCTACCTGAAAAACATCTAAATTTCCATCGTTATTGAAATCTGAAATATCAACGCCCATTCCGTAGAATGAATTATGCGCCATTGCCTCTTTTACAACTTCTTTAAAAGTTCCATCCTGATTGTTTATATACAGAAAATCTGGTGAGTTGAAGTCATTTGAAACATAGATATCAGGCCAGCTGTCATTGTTTAAATCTCCGACTGTGGCGCTTAATGATAAACCATAGTTCTTTACGCCTGCCTGTTCGGTAACATTCGTGAAACGATTTCCATCATTTCGGTATAAATGCCCTGATTCATTGTCTTTAACATGAAGCATCATTTGCACATAATCGCCCGTTGCAGAATTAAATTTCGTAGGCGGATAATTAGCTACAAACAAATCTAAGTCGCCATCTTTATCATAATCGAAAAATGTACCCTGAACACTGTTTCCTATGTCGTCAATACCATATTCTTTGGCTTTTTCTGTAAAAGTGCCGTTTCCGTTATTAATATATAGCTCGTTGTTTTTAGGGCCAAATTTTCCTCCCACGCTGCAATAAATATCCAAAAAACCATCTCCATTTACATCGGCCATGGTAACTCCCGTATACCAACGGCTATCACCTCCAACACCAGCTTTTTTAGTAATGTCTTCAAATTTTAAATTTCCTTTGTTTAAGTATAATTTATTGGATACCTGATTTCCTGTAAAATAAATATCAACCAGACCATCATTATTAATATCACCGGTTGCAACTCCTCCACCCAAATAAATATAGTTGTAGGTAAAATAATTAAGGGAATCATTTTCTTTCAGGTTATTGCTGAAATCAATTCCAGTATCAGAACGATCTAAAGTTGTAAAGATCTTTTGATCAGAGTCTTTGGAACAGCTCACAAGTAATAAAAAGCTCACTATGCTCAAAAAACCAGCTATCGTATTTATATTTTTCATTTTTATATTTCTAAAATTTATCAATTTGTCTAATGGATTAACCTCTTAACTCCATGCATTTTATTACATACAGATAGGCGATCTCGCTCCGGCCGTAGGAAAGGAAAGTTTTTTAAGATTTATGTTTGAAAATTCTTTTTCGCCTTCAATAATTTTGATGAATTGATTTGGCTTTACATTTTTAAACACTTGCTTTTTTTGATTTTTTGGCCAGATAATTTCGATTTGATCAATGATTTTTGCTTGTCCAATTCCGACTTCCATTCGCAAAGCCGAGGCTCCAAAACTTCCACCTGAATTTAGAATTCTGTACACAGATCGTGAAATACCGTTTTCTTTGAAGCTTACTTTTACCTTCGCACCAATTGCCGAACGATTGCTTTCTGTACCTTCCAGTTTCATTTTTATCCAACGATTGTTGTTTTGGCCGGGATTCAGGTATAAGGAATTATTAAAAGCATCTCCAAAGTAAGCGCCTCCAACTTCGATAAAAATATCGCTGTCGCCGTCATTATCTAAATCGTTAAAAGCTACGGCATGCCCTTTTTGAAGATTTCCCATACGACTTGAAACTGTGACATCTGCGAATTTTCCGTTGCCCATATTTCTGTATAATTTATTAGGCGATAAGGATTTGTAATCAGGATTTCCAGTGCCTAGGTACATATCCAAAAAACCATCATTATCAAGATCTCCAAAATTGGACCCCATTGCAAAAACAGTTTTACTTAGACCCGACATTACAGAAACATCAGAAAAAGTACCGTCATGATTATTGTGATATAGATACATTTTGCTGCTTCCATTTGGAATATTTAATGCTTCCATTGCAATTTCACCTGCAATTGAACCGTTATACTGATAACCGCAAACAAAAATATCCTGCCAGCCATCATTGTCATAATCCCAAAACCAGGTTGGAAAAGTCATGACATTGATTCCTGCTAAACCCGCTTCGTCGGTAACATCTTTAAATTGCGGAATGCCATTCTTAAGTCCGGTATTTTTTAATAATATTTTCCTTTTATTCATTCCGGAAAGAAATAAATCAATATCGCCATCATTATCATAATCCGCGGAAGTTGCTCCTTTGACAAAAGCAATAATGCCACATTTAGCTTCTTTTGCAACATTCGTAAATGTTCCATCCTGATTATTAAGATACAATTCTGAAGGATATGATCCGTCATCTGAAGACTCATTGCCAATAAATAAGTCTAAATAGCCGTCATTATTAAAATCATTCCAATTACCGGCTTGAGTAGGAAATTCAGAATATAAACCACTTTTAATGGTGACATCAGTAAAAGTGCCATCGCCGTTGTTGCGCAATAATGAGTTGGGCTGTCTGCCGTATTTACGCATCCAGGCTCCTCTTAAAACGAAAATATCAACATCGCCGTCATTATCATAATCCGCCTGAATCATGTTCAAACCACCTTTAAATCTTCCTATTTCTGAAATTTTGGATACATCTGAAAATTTTCCTTTTAGATCATTTTGATAATAATGCATGACACCATCCAAACTCCAGTCTGAAGTTACTATATCCAAATAGTCGTCATTATTAAAATCATCAACAATTACCCCGCCCGACATATTTCTGCTTTTTATACCCACGTTTGGCGCAACATCCAAAAAAGGTTTTACATGGTAGTCCGAGTTGTCTTTATTCAGATTTGGTATCAGCCATTTTTGAGGAACCTCTGAAGGATAAGCGCCTAATGTCATGTAAGCGATATTAAGCAACCATCTTGACTCATAATCATTTGGATCTAAATCCAATAACTTCTTATAAATTTCAATTGCATTTTGAGATCCTTGACGTACGGTATGAATACCGTTTTTTTGAATGGGCATAATACACGATTCCGGATTGTGGTAATTCACGCAATTTTGTTTTTCACCAAGTCTCATATAAGCAATTGCAAGGCATTTTAACGCTTGCGGATCATCTTTGCCATCAATCGCTTTTTTTCTTTTGATGGCACTTTCCATAATTGATACAGATTCAGCTTCTTTCCCGAATTTCAATAATGCATTTCCTTTATTTAATTCGTTGAATAATTTGAAAAAACCTTCATCAGAACTGTTAATTATAGAATCATAATAAGCGACTTCTGCCTGAGCTGCAAACGGGTTATTTTTCACATTATACATCTTCTTTCTGGCTTCCAAAATCTTAATCATTTTATCATTAGGATTAGAAAAATAATCGCAAGACACTGCCAAAACAGACATTATAAATAAAAAAACGAGCGGCTTAATTTTCATAATTAAAACATCTTTAGAATAGATTAATCCCTTTTGAATAGTAGGAAACTTATTCAATTGCTGTGATTTTATTGACAGTTTTGTTTCCGATATGAAAATTGTAAAATTTCCAAACCTCCTGAGCCACATTTCTACCCAATTTAAGACCTTCAACATTATCTGCCTGAATGTGATAACCTCCCATTACTCTGGAAATTCCAGCCATATTTGCTGTTTCTGAAAAGGTTGGGAATTTTAGAACAACAGGTTTTCCGATGTTATTTGGTTCTGTCATTGATCCTGGCGTACTCACTGTTGCAGACTCTCCAAAAATGTCGCTTCCTGTCCATAATTTTAATGCTTCACCACAGCCTCCGCTAATTGTACTATGTCCTGAAACATACCCCGGAAAAGCCGGACATAAAAAAATATCTGGTGAATAAGGTCTCCAGTCTTGTCCTTTCATATCTATATTTCCATGACCAGGCCCACCCCAGGCATTTATGGTTTTGTCTTTAAAATAATAATGCACTAAAGCATAAGGACGAGCAAAATCGTAAAACATTTTAGTATCCCAACATGCTATAAAACAATCCATAGCCGTCACCTGATTATAAAAAAACATTTTCACATCCTGATCCAGCGTGTGCTTATCACGTCTTGAAACATCCTGAGCAAATTTTAGCCAGTGTCCAGCTTGTTGTACGGACTTTGGGCCATCACGCATAAACTCTACTAATGCCTTTTGTTCGTTAGTAAGATTATGTTGCAAGTCGATTAATTCTTTAACTTCATTTTTAAGTTGTTCTGAATCTAACGAAGGAGGAGGAATTGCGCGAAACTGATCTCCAGATTTTAAACCAACAGGCTTTACTTTGCCCCAAAATGGCGTCATACAACCTGGTGCGAACTTACCGCCTTTTCCATCTGAAAAATATTTAGGTTGCCAGTGGTTTACATCAACCATTTCGTCTGCAGTATTTACTGGCTTATAATTTACATAGTTAAAATAGGGAGTTCCGTTTGATCCATCTTCTTCTCCATATTGATTTGAACCATCATGTTTTCTGGCTTCGATTACTGCTTTAGCTGCTAAATTTCCTATTCCTACAGGTGTTTTAGGATCAAGAGATTTATCGTTAGGATCCAATCCCAATTCAATCATATAAGCCTTAAACATTTCTTTATCTGAAAAATAATATTCACTTAAGGCACCATAAGCAGCATAACTAATAGCGATTTCTTTGTTTTTGAGTGTCTGTTCTTTCTGAGGTCTTCTTTCCGCATCTTTTAGATATACCGGAATTGCCTTTTGATCATAACGGCTCCAGGCATCAAAAACAGCTACAAATGTTAATCCTAAAAAACGAGACGTTACAGTTGGTCTCGGCTTAAATTTATCCGTGTCATTTGCCGTTGCACGAATAGCAATTTCGCTCCATTTATAAGCCATATTGCTTGCTCCTGTTGGTTCAGGTTTGTTTTTATTGTCTTTGTTTTGAGCAAACGCAGATATGCTTAAAGCACTAAACAAAAGTACTTTAAACAAAAATTTATACATTTTCATTTTTGGTTAGGTTTATATGGTTATGTAATAGTTTCTTAAATCAATTATTCTAATTGATTAAGTGAAAAATTTAAATATTTAGAATTCATCTTATGGCAAAACCAAAGATTGAATTGAGGACTTGATTAATAGTCAAGATCTTTTAAATTTTTAACGTGAAAGAAATATTATACCATATCTGGAGGAGGACAAATCGTCGTAAAATATCCTGAAAGAAGATCTCTCTTTGGTGCAAAAGGACACGATTTGGCAGGATAAAATGTTTTGGATATCGTAACTACCAAATCAATTGCATCATTGGTAGCAAGATAATCTGAAATAAAGGATTTCATTATTTTTTTGCCGGGATTGTCTTTGTTAGAAGAAGTGTCAAATATCTGACTATCTACAATTTTTTTCAAATCCTTGCTAAAAACTTTGAAATGGTAATTTTTTAAACAATATAATTTTAGAACATTGTTTACAATTCTTTTCTTAAAAACATGATAGGTCTTATTTTCGATTGTAAAGTCTTCATTGACCTCTTCAAAACCAGAATCCACAACATACGCGTAGGGATCAATCTGAATTTCGATAACTTCAAAATTTGAATCTTCCGTTTTTTCCATAGCAGTCACCCATACTTGCTCTTGTTGTTCAGCAAACATCATATAAAATCCTAAAACATTGTAAAATAATGTTACGATTAAAAAAAGTGCCGCAATTTTTTTCATATGGAATAAACCGATGTATTACTTAGATTTATTTTTAAATATTTATGTTAGCATTTGAAAATCAACTTTTTACATCATTGAAATAACTAAAGGTAACATATTGATAAACAGCACATTTTCATGTGCTGTTTGTCAAACTAACTAACTTAACCTAACTAACTCTTTAATCATTTAATAACCAGGATTATTATTACTTGGTTTAATATTTGGATTAGAAGAAGTTTCTCTGTTTGGTATTGGCCATAATTCGTTTTTGCCAGCTTTAAATCCGGTTCCTGCTAGTTGAGTACTAGCAATTCCCCATCTAATGATGTCATCAAAACGAACTTGCTCACCAGCCAACTCCACTTTACGCTCGTGAATAAGAGCGGTAAAAACCTGGTCTTTTGTAAGTGTTGTTGCCAACAATGGTACACCTGCTCTTGCACGAACCTGATTAATGTAACCAATAGCTGTTGCCTGCACACCGCCAGATCTTAAGCTTTCACATTCTGCCATCATAAGCAATACATCTGAATAACGCATTACCTTGAAATTGATACTTGAATCCAAATTTTCATCAGTACGTTTATAATAGTTTTGGTATTTTTTCCAACCTGCTCTTCTTAATCCTTCTGATGAAGAGAAATTAGCAGCCGTCATTGTATTGTTTCCGTTATTGTATTTAGATCCCGGTACATAAAAAGTATCTCCAAAACGTTTGTCGCCTGGCTCATATTCGTCCAATAAATTATCAGATGGATATACATTGTACCATCCAAGATTTCCATATTCCTGACCTCTAAGTGTAGATTCAGCAACACCATCTCCGGCAGTATCACTACCCCATTTATCAGCAACACCTAATTTCTCATCATATTCAATTTCAAAGATTGATTCAGGACCATGTTCTGTTTCATCCATAAAATTGTTGTAGAAATTAGCTTCTAAACTAAATCCTGTCACTTTACTAAAAGCAGCTAGAGCTTCATCATATTTCTTTTGGTACAACAATGCTTTTCCTAAATAAGCAAAAGCGGCTTCTTTTGTTGCTCGTCCTTTGTCTTCAACATTTTTGCTTAATAGATTTTTCGAAGCAAAGTCAAAATCAGAAACAATCAATTTATATACTTCATCTTTAGGGCTTCTTGGGTTACCCACAATAGTTTGTTTAGTATAAATTGGTAAGTCCCCAAATCGCGGTACTAAAAGAAAGTAATAGTATGCTCTTAAAAAATGAGCTTCGCCTAAAAACTTATTCTTTTTCTCTTGTGATAAAATTGAATTTGGCAAAGCATTAATCTTATCTTCATTATCTAAAACAAAATTAGCTTTGGAAATTCCTAAGTAACAAGTCTCCCAATAAAATTGGATAATATCACTACTTGCATCAAAAGAGAAATCAAGAAAAGGCTTTTTATTTCCTTCCAATTGAGGGTTTCCCTTATTTTCCTGCGCCATATTGTCTAAGGCAAAGAAAATATGTCTTGCGTATAATCCTCTTGTCTGCAAGTTGGCATAAGCTGCATTTACTGAAGCTTGCACCTGAGTTTCACTTTTAAAGTACGTTTCTGGCGATAACTCATTTGGATTACTCAATTCTAAATCATTGTCGTTGCATGAATTTATTGTAAAAATTCCCAACAATATTGCAACTGTATATTTTATTTTTCTCATCATCTTTATAAATTAAAATGTAACATCAAGTCCAAAAATTACTGATTTAGGCTGTGGATATCTTCCTATATCAATTCCGGCAGAATTTGCATTAGCATCTACACGAGCAATTTCAGGATCTAAACCAGAGTACTTCGTAATTGTAACAAGATTTTGCGCACTTACATAGAATCGGATATTTGAAAAATGGTTATCAAAAGTATCTCCAGATAAAGTGTATCCCAGAGTCACATTTTTCAATCTTGTATAAGAACCATCCTCAACATAACGTTGACTAGCTGATGACCAGTTTTGGCTTGCTCCAAGTGCCCTAGGCAATGTAGCCGATGGATTAGTAACTACTCCATTTTGAACAATTGATCTGTCTAAAACATCTGTACTGGCATTAAATAAACGTTGCATAGCCTCTAAATCAAATTTGTTTGAATTAAAAACATCATTGCCGCTTACTCCAGTTATAAAACAGTTGAAATCGAATTTTTTATAAGCTGCTGTAAGGTTTAAACCATAGGTGAAGTCTGGATATGGATTTCCGATATTTGTTTTGTCTTGCGAGTTGATAACTTTATCTCCGTTTCTATCAACAAATCGAATATCACCAGGTTGTACTGTAGTTTGGCCTGCACCTAAAGCAGCATCTACTTCTGCCTGATTTTGATAAATTCCATTCGTTTGATAACCCCAGAAATAAAACAATGGCTGACCAACTTCTAATCTTGAGAAATTCTCTAAACCAGCTCTTCCTGATGGACCTCCTAATACGCTAGTTACGCCCGGAGCCAAACTTGTTACCTCATTTTTGCTTGTTCCTAAGTTCGCAACAGCCGACCATGTAAAATCTCCTTTTCTGTCATTGTAACCAAGTGAAAGTTCAAATCCATGTACTTTTGTATTAGCAATATTTTGAGTTTGAGTTCCTCCACCAGCTGAACCTACAGAAGCAGGAAGTGGTACTGCGAAAAGGATATCACTACCTTTATTGTTAAAATATTCAAAGCTTCCAGTGAATTTTTCATCAAATAAACCAAAATCCAAACCTATATTTCTATCTGTTTTAGACTCCCATTTCAAATCTGGATTCGAAGCTCTACCTGCTGTAACACCTGAAGCCGCTGCTCCATTAATTGGATAGATATAATTTGCTGCTAAAGTTCCGCTGTACTGATAATTATCGATAAGGTCATTACCTGTTGTTCCTGTACTGGCTCTAAGTTTTAATGTACTGAATATAGAATTTGCCATAAAACTTTCTTTTGCAATATTCCAACCTAAAGCAACAGAGTAAAAATTACCATAGCGATTATTAGAACCAAAACGAGAAGATGCATCTCTACGTCCGGAAATTGCGAATAGGTATTTATCATCATAGTCGTAATTAATACGAGCTACATAACCTAAATTATTTGTTTCACTGCTTGTTGATGCTA
Organism: Flavobacterium xizangense; assembly: GCF_054075145.1. NCBI lineage: Bacteria > Pseudomonadati > Bacteroidota > Flavobacteriia > Flavobacteriales > Flavobacteriaceae > Flavobacterium > Flavobacterium xizangense. Next base: position 100,416 of record NZ_JBSIPG010000009.1, read on the forward strand.
AATTTGCATCTTGAAGTCTCAATTGATCAATTTCATCTGAAATATAATAACGGCTACTTGCTACCAGATTCTGAAATTTATTCTCAATTTTAGTAATTACTCCTACTGCTTCTAAGTGATGTTTTTCTGCAATGGTAGTTTTGTAAGTTAAACTATTGTCAAAAACAATAGTTTGACCTTGAGAATTTGTTTCTGCAGTTGATGAATAAGCTTGTTTATGAGCTGAACCATCGCTGTAGCTTGGGATAAAAGTATGATCTTCATTTGTAAAATAATCCAAAGCAACTTGTGATCTGAATTTTAACCCTTTAATGATTTCTACTTCTGCATAAATGTTTCCAATTATAGATAACCCCTTAATGTATTGATATCCTAAATTTGCCACACGAACTGGGTTTTCTGCATCCTGCCCATCAGCAGTAGAAGGACCTTGATAACCTCCTAAATTATTTGCATTGTAAACAGGTAAATAAGGTGCCATTTTAATAGCATGCTCTAATAATGTTCTACCACCTGATGCACGCTCTGGATTAGTCTTGCTAAAAGATACTCCAATATTACTTCCAACTGTTAACCTTCCAATGGTTTGTGTATTGTTTGCTCTAAAAGAGTAACGTTCAAAACCAGTATTTATAACAGCTCCTTCTTGCTTTAAATATCCTGCAGAATAGCGACCTGTAGAGTTTTCAGTCCCATTTGAGAAACTTAAATTGTAATCCTGCATTACACCATCCTGAAAAATTTCGTCTTGCCAATTTGTATTTATATTGCCAAACTCAGCAGCTCTTGCTGTTAAGTCACTTCCTAAATCTTTTGCATATTTCAGATATTGTTGTGTATTTAAAACATCATATCTTTTAGTAATCTTTTGAAAACCTGCATAAGAACTAAAATTTAATGTACCTGCTCCTTTTTTTCCTTTTTTTGTAGTTACCATAATTACACCATTATAGGCTTTAGAACCATATAAAGCTGTCGTTGAGGCATCTTTTAAAACAGAAATACTCTCAATATCACTAGGATTTAATCCTGATAAATTACCTGTTAAAACTCCATCGATTACATATAAAGGTGTGCTATTTCCCATTGTCGCTAAACCACGAATACTAACCGTTGGACTAGTACCAGGTGCGCCATTTACAACAGTAACACCTGCTGCTCTACCTTGCAAAGCAGATTCTGCATTCGTAATAGGCACTGCTGTAATATCTTTTGATGAAACGGTTGAAATTGCTCCGGTTACTTTTGTTCTTTTTTGTGTACCGTAAGCAACTACAACTTCCTGTAAGTTCTGCGCTGATTCAGCCAATGAAACATCAATTGTAGTACGCGTTCCTACAGTAATCGTTTGTGTTACTAATCCAACATAAGAATATATAATTTTATCTGTTGGATTAACTCCTTTTAGAGAGTACTTACCATCAAAATCTGTCGATGCACTATTGTTTGAACCTTGTACGGTAATACTGGCACCAGGTAATGGAAATCCCGAAGGATCTGTAACCACACCTTGTACGGTCTTGGATTGTGCCATCATATTCTGATAGCTTATCATCAGCAATGCGATTATTGCAAATTTTAATTTTAACTTCATAATTGGTTTTTTGTTTTAGTTAAATAATTGTTGGTTGTAAAGTTTTGTTTGTTATTTATTGTATTGCCGCTTTCTTTTTAATTTCAGAAACTAATTATGGAACGCATTTTATTTTTTTCGCAATTGATAAATTCTATCCTTAAATTTTGATTTTAAAAAGTCGCTCGTACTACATAAATATGGTTTTAATTCATTTTCTAGTTGGTTTAAGATTGTTAGTAATTTGTTTCATGTTTATTTTAATTTTGATTATACCAAAAGTAGATTGTTAACATAAATTTCACATACTACATTTGATGCATAATCTATCAAATTTGTAGCATCGTAGTTAAAAAAATAGGAAATTCAGGGTTTTACAGCGCTTAATCAATTGAAATGAAAAATATATTATTACTAATTTTAGCATCTTATTTTTTTGATATGAAAAAAATAAATGACTTATAAATTTCTATTTCGCAATCAACAAGAGATGAAATCGAGCCTTATATTTCTTCTTTTAAAAAAATAAAAAAAGGCTAAAAACAACATAATAAGCGGTTTATAAAAACCTGTCAGATCCATTTCAAAGCAAAAAAAAAGACGAAATTCTTCGTCTTTTTTTAGTAAAAAAATTGCCGTAATTAATTATTGTTTACTTTTTGTGTTGGCAGACATCCAAACTTTTCTTTATAACATTTAGTAAAATAAGAAGGTGAACTAAACCCTACTTTATAACTGATTTCCGTTATATTATCATTTCCTAATTCTATTAATTCTTTAGCCTTTTCTAAACGAACATTCCGAATAAATTCATTGACTGATACACCTGTTAATGTTTTAACTTTTCGATACAGTTGGCTTCTGCTCAAAAATACATTTGAAGCCAAGACTTCGACACTTAATTCGGTCTCACGAATATTTTCATTGATGTATTTCAGAACATTTTTTATGAATTCATTATCTAAAGTTGTAGTTTTTTCTTTAGCTGTTGTGGTAATTCCGTTATAGAATTTATTGAACATAATTTGCCTGCTATTAATTAATTGCACCAAACTAGATCTCAAAATATCCATATCAAAAGGTTTGCTTAAATACATATCAGCGCCAGAATCAATTCCTTCCAATCTATCTTTAACCAAAGCTTTTGCAGACAACATCATTAACGGAATATGGCTCGTTTTTAAATTGGCTTTTATATTTTTACATAATTCCAAACCATTCATAACAGGCATAATCACGTCGGTTAAAATTAAATCAGGTAGTTTTTGCAAAGCTAAGTCCAGACCAACTTGCCCATTTTCGGCAACGATGACTTTGTACTCTTTTTTGAGCTCATTTTTTAAATAATTCCGAAGTTCAACGTTGTCTTCAACGATCAAAATCGTATACGTTCGATCCTGATGTTCTTCATCCTCTGTCAATTGAGTTTCTTCTTTTTCGACTATAGGTTTAAAGCTAATTTTGTTTTCCTTTTTATATTCTTCAAACAATATTTCGTTTTCATCAAAAAACTCTTTTCCAACAGGAAAAAGCAGTTTAAAAACGGTACCTACTCCCAATTCACTTTCAACTTCGATTATTCCTTTATGCAATTCTACAAATCCGCGAACAACTTCCAGACCAATACCAGTGCTTCCATAATACGCCTTATTCAGATTGTTCACCTGATAAAAACGGTCAAAAATTCTTTTAATATCTTTTTTATCTAAACCTGAACCGGTATCTTCAACAACTATGGTAAAATAAGGAGTAGCATCTGGTGAATCTATTAAAGGGAAATGAATTGGTTCATTATTAATGATAATTTTTACCATAATTTTTCCGTTATCCGGAGTAACTTTAAAAGCATTTGAAACTACATTAAAAATAATTTTTTCAAACATTTTCGGGTCGATCCAATCTTTTAATGACGATTTATTTGACTCAAATTCGAGCTGAATTCCGCGACTTAATGCTTCTTCATTAAAATAACTGACAACTTCTTTTGTAAAACCAACTACTTCAATCAATTGCAATTGAAGGTTCATTTTATTGAACTGAAGTTTATTAAAATCCATTAACTCATTAATCAGTCTTGAAAGCCTGTCAGAACTTTTTTGAATCGTTTGCAATTTATTCAGTACACCTTCTGGAAGCTGTTGACTATTATTTTTAATTATATCGCCTAAAGGATTCAAAATCAAAGTTAATGGAGTTCTGAATTCATGTGAAATATTGGTAAAAAACTGTAATTTTTTATTGTTTAATTTTTCAATCTGAATGGCTTTTTGTTTTTCAAACTCGATCATTTGTTTTTGTTTGAATCGATTTTGATAGTACTGATTGGCAAAATGAATTGCTGCCCCCAGTAAAAGAGTATAAAATAAATAAGCAAAAGATGTTTTCCACCAAGGCGGTAATATCTCGATTTTTAATTCCAGCGGCACCTTACTCCAAGCGCCATTTTTTTCTGAAGCTTTAACTATAAATGTATAATTTCCGGGAGCTAAATTGGTATAAGTTGCCGAACGTTTGTTTCCGACATAATTCCAGGAATCATCAAAACCTTCCAAATAATAGGCAAATTCATTTCGGGCAGGAAAAGAATAATTTACCGCAATAAAATCAATTGTAAATACAGACTGATCGTGTTTAAGAATTATTTTTTTTGTTTCAGAAAGTACTTTTATAAGTGGCGAATTTTTTTCGAGTGGTCCGACCGATTTATTAAAAAGTTTTAAATCAGTAAAATAAACAGACAATTGCTTTTTACTTTTAACCAAATTAGAAGGATTAAAATAATTTAAACCTTCATAACTTCCAAAATAAAGCATTCCATCTTCATCTCTAAAAACTGCATTGTTATTGAAATCATTCCCTAGCAAACCATCATATGTAGAATAGTTAATTGTAGTATTGTTTTTTAAATTCAGTTTGGTGATTCCTTTCTTTCCGCTTAACCAAATGCATCCGTCATTAGATTCTGTAATCGCCGAAATTGATTTTTCATGCAGTCCTTTAAAGTTTATGTACCACTTTAGAACATCTGTTTTTTTATTATAACTGAACAATCCTGCGCCATCAGTCCCAATCCAGATTTCTTTGTTTTTGGCCTGATATAAAGCATTGATAGTATGAGTACTTTTATGATTTTTAAGTTTTTCCGACATTTTATCTCTAAAAGAAGTCACCGAAAAAGTGACAAAATCACTCGTAACCACTTTATAAAGTCCAGTTGTTGAACCAACCCAAACGGCATCATCTGAATCAACCATTACATTTCTGATGTCAATATTTGTTATTGCATTTGTCAAAAATGGTTTAGCATTACAGTGATGAAATTGTCCGTCTGACGGGGTATAATAATGCAGTCCTTTAGCAAAAGTTCCAATCCAAATTACGCCTCTCGAATCTTCAGTAATGCTCATAATATTATCTGAGGCGAGATTAGGAGCATTTTTGGTATTGTAATTAATAAAACTCCTGCTTCCTTTCTTTAAAAGAAAAATTCCCTCATTCCAGCTTGACAACCAGATATTTTGTTTTTTGTCAATAAATACCTTTGTGATATTGTCATTGGTTAATCCAGAATATAGACTAGGATCTGATTTGGTAATATGTTTAAAGTCTTTGGTTATGGGATTATAAACATCCACTCCGCCACCTTCCATGGAAATCCATAATTGTCCCTGATGGTCTTTGGCAATTCCAGTTACACAATTTGTTTGTAAGGATTGTGGATTTCCCGGCAAACTTTCTATGATATTGACTTTACTGTTTATTTTATCAAAAACACCTAAGCCTTTATTATAATAACCAAGCCAAATTCTATTCTCTTTATCTAATAATAAAGACCACACTGAATTTGAACTTAAACTACGCGTATTGAATTTGCTGTTTACATATTTTTTTTGAACAATTCCCTGATCATCTACAATGATTAAACCATCATTTTCAGTTGCGCAAAGAATTGTTTTAGAATCTCTTGCCAATATTGACATAATTCTTTTTTTGGTAATTGGATAGAAAAATACCTGCTTGACCTTGGAATGTAAATCGACCTTTATTAAACCTTTAAATCCGTCGCCAATCCATAAATTTTGATTACTGTCTAAACACATTGACACGATGCTTGCCGATAGTATCCGATTGTCATTACCAATGTTAACCTTTTTAGTCTCATTTTTTATAGGGTCGAATACTTTCAAACCTAAGTTTGTTCCCAGATAAATTGTACCTTTTTTATCTTTTACAAGGCAATTGATAAGATAATTTGAGTTATTTGCTACATCAGAATTAACTTTAGTAATTTCCCTCGTCGTAGTATTTAATTTTAGTAAACCGTTATTAACTGTTCCTAACATTAGATTTCCATTATTGTCTTCAATGATGCTTTTAATAGAAATTACAGTCTCTTTTTTAATTTTCTTCTGAATATCTATACTATCAAAATTATCTAAGTTTCGATTGTACAGACACAATCCTTCATCAGTTCCTATCCACAACCGGTTGCGGGTATCTACATAAGTAGCATAAATCAAATTGCTATTAATAGAATTACTTTTCTTGGAGTTTTGTTCATACGCAAGATAATTAACTCCATCGTATTTAAACAAACCAGCGCCATTTGTACCCATCCACAAAAAACCAGACTGATCCTGTGAAATAGTATAAATGCCACTTTTCGAAGCTTCTTTATCTACTAATCGAAATTGATAGTTTTCAAATTTATCTTGAGAAAACAAATTGTTTACTACAAAAAATAAAATAACTATCGCTCTAACACAATTTTTTGGAGCCATAAATTATTGAGGAAATTTAAATTAAATATATACTTTTTAATTGAAAATGCAATTATTAACATATTAATTAAAAATAGTATTAGAATTTTAAGCTTACTTCTAAAAATAATATTTCCCAAAGCAGGCGCTGAATTACGGCAAATTACTGAACAAGCACTTTAATTATTTTTAAATCTTTAGTTGCTGAACTATTACCATAATACACCTCATACTCACCTGGAGTTACCTTCATACTTTTAGTATTTTGATCATAAAATTCAAATGAAGAAGATGGCAAATCAATTGCTACATTTTGACTTTCTCCAGCTTTTAAATTGATTCGTTTAAAAGCCTTTAAGGTTTTTAATGGGCCATCCGTATCATTTATTTTTTTGATATATACCTGAACAATCTCTGTTCCTTCATGTTTACTTAGATTTTTTATTAAAAAGTTCAATTGTGTACTTTCATTCGATTTTATTTTTGCCTTAGTCAGTTTTGCTGTACTTAAATCGAATTTAGAATAACTCAAACCAAAACCAAAAGGGAACAAAACATCTGCTGTATATCTGTATGTGCGTCCTTTCATCGAATAATCTTCAAAATCGCCTAAAATGTCTGAGTTCTTATAAAATGAAACTGGAAGTTTTCCAGCAGGATTGAAATCTCCAAAAAGCACATCGGCAACAGCCTGACCACCTGATTCTCCAGGATACCATGCCTGTAAAATGGCATCGCAACTTGATGTCTCTGGCGTTAAGGCAATCGCAGAACCCGAGCAGTTTACAAAAACCACTTTTTTACCGGCAGCTTTTAATTCTTGCAGACATTTTCTTTGAACTGCAGGAAGTTCTATATTCGTTCTGTCACCTCCTTTAAAACCCGGATAAGAAACCGGCATTTCTTCGCCCTCAAGCAAAGTCGAAAGCCCGCCTACAAAAACCACAGTATCGATACCTTTTAATTTCTGGATTAATCCTCCGAAATCTATATCAAATTCTTTTCCGAAATCAAATTCAAGATTTGCCTGCCAATTATTTGATTGAGCATACAGAATTTCGATTTTATATTTTTTACCCGCTTCAACTACAAATGGAATTTTTCCTGGTAGCGTTCTCCATGTAGTATATTTTGCTTTTGAAATTCCGTCAACTAGTAATTCGAAAACACCGCAAGCCCCTGTTTTAAATACAAGTGTGTCATTTGACGTGGCTAAAAATTCTGTCTCATATTTTGCCGAAAATCCTTCTAATTTAACTCCTGAAGCAAATTCATGTTGACCTGCAGTTGTCATTTTTATAGGATTTAAAATCTGTTGCGAGACAACTGGAGCACCTTCTCTATTCGGGTTATTCCAATAAGTTGCTTTCATCCCTTTTTTTCCTTCAAATGAAATTTGACTGAAATAACTTTGATTTACTTTGTCTTCCACTAAATCACAACCCTTATCATAAAAAATTTTATTAGCCGTAATTTTTGATTCTATTCCGTTTTTAATCGTAATAGTTTTAACAGGCGTGCCGTTATAATTTCCCCATAGCATTGGCTCATCGTCAGCGTTTGGACCAATAACTGCCACTTTGTGAATTGTTTTATTTAAAGGAAGAATATTATTTTTATTTTGCAAAAGTGTCATTGACTCCTGAGCCATTTCAAGCGCTAACTTTTGATGCTCTTTACTATTGAGTACGGTTGCTGGAATTTGAGTCCAGGGAACAATAGCATCATCATCCATTTCGCCCAAATCAAAACGCCCAATTAAAACGCGAAGCAAGCTTTTGTTAATATCAGATTCTTTTATCAAATCTTTCTCGACTGCTTCTGGTAAATTTTTAAAAGGATATTTTTCCCAAACACATTCGACATCAGTTCCTGCAAGTACCGCTTTAGATGCCGCATGTGTAGCATCAGACGAAACTTTATGGGTGGTATAAAAATCTGTAACCGCTCCGCAATCCGATACTACCATATATTTATAGCCCCATTCGTCACGAAGGATGCCTTGCAATAAACGAGTATTACTACAACATGGTTCATCATCTAAACGCTGATAAGCACACATTACCTGACGAACATCGGCATCCTGAACCAGTGATTTAAATGCTGGCAGATACGTTTCATACAATTCACGCGGATTTACATTATTAAGATTCAATTCGTGCCTGCTCCACTCTGGTCCAGAATGAACCGCAAAATGTTTCGCACAAGCCAAAAGTTTTCGGTATTTAGCATCTGTAGGACCTTGCAATCCTTTAACAACAGAAATCCCCATTCGCGAAGTAAGATACGGGTCTTCACCATAAGTTTCCTGACCACGACCCCAGCGCGGATCTCTAAAAATATTTACATTCGGAGTCCAAACCGAAAGACTTAAAAAACGCTTGTTTTCATTACCATTTTTAATCCACTGATTGTATTTAGCACGAGCTTCATCTGAAACAGCATCAAAAACATGATATAGCAACTGATCATCAAATGATGCTGCCATTCCAATAGGTTCAGGAAAAACCGTCACATTATCATTATTAGCATAACCGTGTAATGCTTCACTCCACCAATTGAATTTTTTGATTCCTAATCGTGGTATTGCATCACTCTGATCACACATTAACGCTGCTTTTTCTTCCAGTGTCAATCTTGAAATTAGATCTTTTGCACGTTCTGCCGAACTAAGAGAAGGATTCTTAAACGGATATTGCTGCGCATTTGCACAAAAAAATGAAATTAAACTTATTAGATATACAAAATGATTTTTCATGTTTTCTTTGAATTTAATAGAAAGATTTTTTAAAATTCGTCTTTTAATCTTCGTTAACTTTTAATGAATAAGTACAATTGAATTATTTATTCCTTAATTGAGAAATTGTATATTTTACCTTTTTTAGTACCAATATCATATAAAAATGTTTGTTGTATCTCCAAAGGTTTAATAGAAGCTTCTTTAGCTATAAGAGGCTTTTTGACCTCATTTGTTTGGTAAAAAACATTTGAATTAACTCCCGAAGCAGTTTTAAAATTCATTTCATTTTTGGCAATGATTTGATTTGGAGTTCTCAATCTAAGGTTTCCTCCAAGATTAGACTGAATACTGATAGCCATTAATTTTCCGTTTTTCCATTTCATATCTTTAATTTCAAATCCTCCTCTTGCTTTCAAACCTCTTATTTCTCCATATTCTTTCAAAGCATCTGGAAGAGCGGGAAGCAAATGAACAGCATCGTCTGAACTCTGCATTAACATTTCCGTAATTCCTGATGTACATCCAAAATTCCCATCAATTTGAAAAGGCGGATGCGCGTCAAAAAGATTATTATAAGTACCGCCACCGTCTTTATTTACGCCAAGCGGAGTCAATTGATTTTGAATTAAACTATAAGCGTGATTTCCATCCTGCATTTTTGCCCACCAGTTTACTTTCCAACCCATACTCCAGCCTGTAGAAATATCGCCTCTTTGCAACAATGTATTCTTAGCTGCTGCAAAAAGCTCAGGCGTTTTATAAGCCGAAATCTGATTAGAAGGATACAAACCGTACAAATGCGAAATATGTCGATGATTATCCTTTGGATCATCTACATCATCCATCCATTCCTGAAGCTGGTTGTATTTTCCAATTTGCATCGGAGGAAGCATTTCTCTATATATCTTTAGGCTGTCTGCGTATTGTTTGTCTATTCCTAATGCTTCTGATGCTTTAATTGCAGTACTAAAAACATCAAAAACAATTTGATTATCCATCGTTGAACCGGCAGTAACTGCTGAACCTTGATGCGCTTCTGGAGCATTCTCTGGCGAATTTCCGGGAACTACAACCAGCCAACCATTTGCAGGATCTTTTACTAAGAAATCAGTATAAAAATCGGCCGCACCTTTAAGTATTTCATATACTGATTTAAGATAATTTTTATCTCCGGTATAAAGATAATGTTCCCATAAATGTTGACTTAACCAGCCTCCACCTGCATTCCAGACTCCCCAGGTTGCGCCATCAACAGCGCCGTTAATTCTCCAGATATCAGTATTATGATGCGCCATCCAGCCACGAGCTCCGTACATTACTTTTGCCGTTTCTTTACCAGTTTGAGCTAATTCCTCAATCATTTTTAGAAGAGGCTCGTGCATTTCTGATAAATTATTTTTCTCAGCGGGCCAGTAATTCATCTCTGTATTTATGTTGATGGTGTATTTACTATCCCACGCAGGATTCATGCTGTGATTCCAAATACCTTGCAAATTGGCAGGCTGGCCACCTGGTTGTGAAGATGAAATCAATAAATATCGTCCGTATTGAAAATAAAGCGTTACAAAAGAGGGATCTGAAACATTCCTGAAATTCGCCAGTCTTTCATCTGTTGGAAACTTAGATGCGGTAGTTACGCCCAAATCAAGTTTGACTCTTTTAAAATACTTTTGATAATAAGCAATATGAGCTTTCTTCATTTTGTCATAGTCCTTGTCAAATGCATTATCCAAAAAAGATTTTGCAAGTTTCTTTTCATTGCCGCTGATATCCTTATAACTAATAAAATTAGTTGCAATAGAAACATAAATCAAAACCGAATCTGCATTTTCAATTTTTAAGGAATTATCGGCAATATTTATTCGTCCGCCCTTCACTTTAAATTTTGCCAATGCGTTAAAATTGACCTTTCCTTGAATGCCTTCATGATCACTTGTAGTGCCAGAAAGTGATATTTCATTATTGCCGTTAACGGATATTTCCTGTTTTTTATGTTCCGAGGTAAAAGCAGCTGCAAACGACAATTTACCGGGTTTATCCGCAGAAAGTTTTATTATTAAAACTCTATCGGGAAAAGACATAAATGCTTCACGTGTATAGGTGGCATTCTGTACTTTGTAAACTGTTTTTGTAACCGCATTCTCTATATCAAGTTCTCTATAATAATGAGTAAAGTTGTTGTGATCCAAAAAATTCAACTCCAAATTTCCTACGATCTGAAACATTTGTCCGTGGGATTTTTTAGTGATTATATTTTCATTAATGAGTTTTTCAGCTTTTTTATATTCCTTCTGAAAAATAAGTCTTCTAATTTCACTCAATGCATTTTTTGCATCAGGATTGTCATTTCTGTTTGGACTTCCGCTACAGACGCTTGCTTCATTCAATTGAAAAATTTCTTTATCGACATTTCCATATATCATAGCGCCCTGAAAACCATTTCCAATTGGCAAGGCATTTTCCCAAACTGAACCGGCAGGATTTTTATACCAAAGCTTTAAATCATTTGTCTGTTGTGCAGATAATGAAATTCCAAAAAAAAGTACTATGGCAATTAAATATGTTTTCATAACTTTTTTGTTGTCTTTTGGGATTCATTAACGCATTTGAATTAATTAAATAACAAAGGAGCAAACATAAATAAATCATGTCTCCATACTGGCCAGGTATGACCTCCCGAATACTCACTATATTGATATTTAATACCCATTTGGTCAAATTTGCTCATCATTATTTTGCAGTTTTCATATGCAATATCTTCCTTCCCTCCCATTGAAATCCAAAAATTTTTAATATTTGAATTAATGGTTGCAGTATTATTTTTCATAAACTCATATTGAGGTGCAGATAATGTGTCATTATTTGCCCACCAACCAGAGCTAAATACGCCTATACTAGAAAACATGTCTGAATTTTTAACCCCAGCATAAAGTGTCTGCAAACCTCCCATCGACAATCCGGCTAAAGCTCTGTTTTTAGCATCTGTTGCTACTTTAAAATTACTTTCCACAAAAGGGATTGCACCCGTCTTTAATTCATTTTCAAAAGCTTTCAATGCATTTTCGTTAAATCCGGCAACTCCTCCTGTATTTCCCAGATTGCCATCCAGCATAACGATTACCATTGGTTTTGCTTTTTTTTCGGCTATTAAATTGTCTAAAATTAAATTCGCTTTACCTTGAGTAGCCCATCCGGTTTGGTCTTCGCCTCCTCCATGCAGCAGATATAAAACAGGATATTTTTCGGTTGAATTTTCATAACCCGGAGGTGTGTAAACATACATTTCACGCCAGGAATTAGTTGCTTTTGAAAAGTATTGTTTGATTCTGACATCTCCGTGTGGCACCATTTTTAAGGCATAATAATCGCCTTCTCTATTCGGAATTTCAATACCGCTGGCCATGCGCCCCATGCCATAAAAAGTTTCGCTCGACGGATCGGCTACTGCCACGCCATCAATTAGTAACGAGTAATAATTAAATCCTTTATTGATTACTCCGGTAGTAGTCGTCCATAATCCGTCTGAATCTCTGGACATATCATATTTTTTATCTAAATCAATTTGTACTTTCGAAGCTTCTGGCGCTTTAATTTTAAAAACTACACGGTTATCTGGCAATATTTGAGGATATTTAGCATTACGGATGTTAGTCTGAGCCTGATCACCTAAAATAGTATATTCTGAAAAAGTGGACTGATCTACAGGTTTAAATAAAAACTGCGAAAACATATATAATCCGTTTTTCCAAACTTTGAAATCATGCACTCCCAGTTCTAAATAGTAAATATGAGGAACATCATTTTTATACAAATAATCATGAGTACGTTTGCTGTTCATAATCAGCCAGTCATTATCGCCACAGGAAATCCACAGTAGTTTTAATTTCTTTTTGGCTTCTTCTGGATTGGGAATTAATTCTTCAGGCATTTTAGTATTTGGAGCGGCCGAAAATGCACCAACCCACGCAAATTTATCCAAGTTCCCTAACCCAAAATTTAAAGATTGTCCTCCACCCATAGACAAGCCGGCAATTGCTCGGTGCTCTCTGTCTTTATAAACAGGGTATTTTTTTTCGATAAATGGAATTAAATCATTCAGTAAATCTTTTTCAAAGGTTGAAAAGGCTTGTACTTTATCCGGAGCCATTATATTTCCTGAAGGACTATCATCTTTCATGGCTCTGCCATTTGGCATAACCACGATCATAGGTTCTAATTTTCCTTCAGCATAAAGGTTATCTAAAATAATCTGCGGATTTCCGCCGTTAAGCCATTCTTTTTCATCCCCACCTATTCCATGTAAAAGATACAAAACAGCATATTTTTTCTTTGTATTAAAGCCCGGTGGAGTATAAATAGTAACATTTCTATTTGTACCAACAGTTTTGGATGGATAACTGATGGTTTCTACTTTTCCTGATGGTATGTTTGAATTTGGTTGATCAAAACCAATAGGTGCAGTTATCCTGAAAAAATCTTTTCCATTGTACAATTTATAGCCCAATAAAGATAGCATTTTCTCGCCGTAACGTTTTCCTAAATCTCTATAGCCTGCTGCATTAAAATGTAAAAAATCGGGTTCAGCGCTACATCCGCTTGAAGAAATCACATAGGAATTGGCTATTGTTTTAGGAAGTGTAGCTATAATTTTATTCATACTTCCGCATTTACCATTTTGATCTTCATTTACGGTTTCACCCGAAAGCAATGGAACTTTATTAGGGTCGAGATTTAAATCTTTCATGAGATTATCGTAAACGATTTTTACTTTTTTCGGCCAAAGTGTATCACCCGTATTAGACTCCCCCTGATGCAGTAAAATTCCTTTAATTACCCCTTTTTTTTGAGCAATTTTTGCCATTTCAACCAGTCTTTGATACGGATTGTCGTTGTATAGTTTTAGAATACCTTTCATCCAGTCTGGTGCCGTTGCAACATATTCTGCTGTTTTATCCTTATCAAAAAGCTCGATTTTACAACCTCCGACAGCTACATTTATAACACCTACTTTTATATTCTTTGGAAGATTGGCAATTAAAGTTCTCCCAAAATAATCCACTGGAGTCAATCCAGTATTACAGCGGCATAATGGAGGAACAGCAGTATACCAATTGCCCTTTGAACGCCCTATTTCAGGACAATCTACTGTTTCCAAAACCTGAAACCGATCATCAACTGCAGCAATATCCTGAGGTTCTATTTTGGCATAACCTTCCATGTTTGATTGGCCAAAGCTTAAGTAGACATGAAAATTTGGGTCTTGGGAATATCCTTTTTGTCCTATTAATAAAAGAACAGTAAATGCAAAAAATCTAATTATTGATGTCATTATATGGTGGTATTTAGTGTCAAAAATTATTATTTAAATGCCTGAATTATAAAATTCAATTGTTTTTAAAGCTCTCTATTTTTACTCAGCATGAGCATCGTTTGCTGCTGTGGCGTATAGACCTACTAATGCTCCTGTAAAACCACCAGCTACATTAGTTGAAAGAATATCTCCCGAAACACTTCCTCCCAAATTTTCAAAATCAACGCCATTTACAGCGTAGCTAAATTGATAAATGTCTCCTGTTGCTTTTACCTGCAGACGGATATTCTGTTTGATTTCAATTTTAGTGCTTGCAACAATTTTTGATTGACCCTTTTCTGTTCTTTGCAATACAATATAAGTGTCCTTCCCTTTTTTGGTGATACCAAAAACATAATTAAAACGCTCACTTTGCAGGCAAACAATTCCTGCCAGGTCTTTTTCAGATGCGGGTTGATAATCTATTGTTGTTGCAAAAGAAAAAGTATTATGCTGTTGTCTGTAAAAAAGTGTTGAAGTTGGTTTGACTTCTTTAATATTTACTGCAAAAGGTTTAATTTCAAGTCCATTTTTAGTTACTGAAATAAAATTTTCGCGAGGTCCTCTAAGTCCTATCCATCTGTAATCTAATTTTTCAGATGTGAAATTTTCAGTAAACGTAAAATTTCCATTAGGAAAAAATCCGTCTTTGCCAGTTCTGTTTTCAGTAACACCTTTCGGCATTTTTATTTTTGGCTCAAGAGGAACTAATCCGTTTTCAAAAACAGGAAAAATTCCAGACCAATCTACAGGCAACATAAATGTTTCACGGCCCGTGTTCACCCTATTTTTATCATTTGGACGAATACCCAGAAACACACCGTAATATTTATTATCAGGCCCCTGAACTAAATCGGCATGTCCAGCCCAATCCACTTTATCCGTCCTGTTTTGTGGAAAATAACGTTGTGTCAAGATTGGATTATTAGATGCGGGTTTAAATGGCCCTTTTGGATTATCACTGATAAAAACAACTTCACTATGATTATCACCAGTACCTCCTTCGGCACACATTAAATAATAGCGACCATCTTTTTTATATAAGTGAGGCGCCTCAATCCAAATTGGCTTTTTAGAAAGATCTACCCCTCCATCCACAATAATTTTATCTGTGCCTGGAATTACTGTATCATTTACAAGATCATATTCCCAAACTTTAATTACGCGATGACCTTCGTATAATGCTTTTCCCTTGTCTGGAGCATCATTGTGTACGATATATCCTTTTCCGTTATCATCAAAAAAAATGCAGGGATCAATGCCGTCAAAATCTAATTTTATCGGACTTCCCCATCCCTTCATAGGATCTTTTGTTTTTACTATAATATTCCCCATTCCTCCCGTAAAGGCAGTTACAATCATATAAAAAGTATCATTGTGTGAATTATACGTTATACCCGGTGCGTACACGCCCTGGCTAATTCCAGTATCATGCGGATTAAATTCTGAAACTTTATTAAGAACACCTCCAAGATCTCTCCAATTCACTAAATCTTTTGAGTGGAAAATTGGCACTCCGGGAAACATGGCGAAAGAAGAGCAAACCATATAATAATCATCTCCTTTTCTGGTAATAGCCGGATCAGGATAACATCCTTGCAAAATTGGAGTATAAAATTCATCTGCTTTTAAAGGATTATTTTTATAAATATTATCATTGCCTGTATAAACAACATTAGAAAAAATAGGCATTTTCCCAACTTTAGTTTTTACAAGGGAATCTTTAATTTTTATTTCATTAAAAGAAAAAAGAAATAATAAGGATAGTAATAGAAATATTCGTCGCTGTTTCATTTTAATTTGTTCTTGTATTTTAACATCTCTTTGAAATGTGTGGTTATAAAATAATTGAATCCGTATAAATAATAAGTGTATTTATTACAAATATAAAAAAACATTTAAAAAAACAACCGGTTGCTTGATAAAATTTTTCATAAAAAAATAAAAAAAAGCATATTAAAAAGCAGTGTATGTAATAAAATTGACAAAATATTCTTTTTTTATCAATTTTATTCCTCCCGAATTTTAGAAAAACTAGAGTTTTACTAGTTATTTTTTAAAAATTATCCAATACAGTAAAAAAATAAGTGAGATTTTGTATAACCAAATTTCAAAAAGTATTAAGAAAAATGTTATCAAAAAAATAAGCTAAAACTTAGATTAAAGAATCCAAATCAAGTTTAATGGTTAGATGAAGATTCAGGACTAAAAATTCTTTTTAACTCTCTTTAAGATCCAATGAATTTAAATAATTTAACGACTTAAGACTATCTCACAGTAAAAATTAAAACTTCTAGATTTACTTTTACTATTTAACTAATAATCCAATTATGAATAACTCATTAAAAACCTAAATCAAAGACTCTACTCTTTTTTAAGCGTTCTAAATTTAAATCTTATATATTTGCCTAATAAACTACTGCCAGCATTTTTATGGCCTTATACCTGCTCTTTCAAATATTCACTTCCTGGTTTATTGCCTATTGTGCTCTCAGATTATTTTATAAGACTGTTTCAGCAACAGATAGCGAAATTTATCGGGAACCTACGCTTCTAACGGCTATACTAACCGGAATTGATTTGAATTTTCATCCAACAGCGAAATTCATTGTCAGTGGTATACTTAATCACGGCATCGGAATATGTTTTGCTGGGATTTATTACTTGATATGGTATTATGAATTCGCAGATATTTCATTTACGACAAGTCTGATAATAGGACTCATCAGCGCTTTATTGCGAATTATAAGCTGGACATTTTTTATTATAATTATACCGTCATCATGGTTAATAAACTTTAAAGGATATTATCTCCAGCTTGTATTTTTTCATAATGTATTTACTTTGATCGTTATGATTTTATATAAACTGCTTTAGAATATTGAATTATAGATTCTCCAAAAATTTACTCAACAAAAAAGAGCTGTTAGTGAAACAGCTCTTGAATAGAATTTTATTTATTGGATCCAAATTTACCTTAGTGCAAATCTTAATTTAATTCCATAAGACACTAATCTTCCACTTGTAGTAAAACCCGAACTAGATACACTATTATGTTGCAAAACAACAGGTATTTCAGGATTATATTGTACAAGGTTTTTAGTATCATTATCATAGATATCATTCAATCCATAATCTAAATAGGCTCCTATATATATCGAATTTCTAGGACTGATTACCTGTTTTAAACCAGTTTCAAAAGTTACGGAATACGAAACTTTATTATTAAGATCCTGTTCTGGAGTTTCTACATTATCTGTACTTGCGAAACCGGCAAATGCTGGGCCAAACAATTCAACATTGTATTGCGGATAATAACCGCTAGTTGTCAGATTCGAAATTGTTGATTGATAATTTCCACTTGATGCAAATCCAATTTTTGCTCCTGCTGCAACATACAATTTTGAAGTTCCGGGCGTTTCAAATTGAATACCTATTGGAACATTAATATAGCCTAAGTTTTGTTCTTCTCTATAATTTGTTGCACGGTATCTAAACTGAAATGATTCATTTTCAGCATCAACAGCATTGTACTGACCTCCAAGTGAACTAAATTTAAAATCAGAACTATATGTTTGATATTCAACACCAATACCAATACTTATTCCCTCATTTAGATAATAAGAATAACGAAGACCAGCATTCATTCCATTTCCCTCAACAGTCTGTCCGGCAGAAATAGCTTTTACAAATGAAAATGGGCCTCCAATTGAAATCGAGAACTCGTGTTTTTTGTCCTGACCAAAACTGTTAAAACATGTCGTTAAAAACGTCATAATTACAGCAAATGATTTTATATGTTTTTTCATCTTTACTTAATTTATGCCAGTGCCTTTCGTATCAGGCACTGGCAGGGTTTATTTATTTTACAATTACTTTGAAAGATTTTTTTGAATTTGGAGTTTCTAGAACTACAAGGTACATGTTGCTTTCAGTTGTTTCAGGTAATTGTATTTCGGTAACGACTGTAGATGATTGCACAGTTTTGATTAACTTGCCTGTAACAGAATAGAGACTAATTTGCATTTTCTCTACCTCTTCTTGAGGAAAATCAGCTTCTACGGTGAGCATTTTTCCTACCTCAACAGGGTTAGGATAAAGTTTTGCCTGAAGCGAATTTGTAAGTTTGATTTTTGTTGAGCACGTTTGTAAAACTTTTCCATCTTTGGTAGTCATTTTTACCATATAATCGGCATTAGCATCTAAAGTTGAACTTGTATCATTACCGGCTGAATAATATTGACCCGTTCCCACTAATTGTCCGTTTTTAAACCATTGGTACGATACAAATTCATAACCTCCGTTTGTTTGTGGATTATTGTTTACAAGCAATACATTGTTGAACTTTTGATGTACTATATCGTAGAAACCAAATGGTTTTTCAACTGTGATAGAATAAGTGGCAGATGTACTTCCATCTTCGGATGTAATCGTTGCGTTTTGAGTATAAATTCCTGGTTTAGGAGTTTGCAAAGTAAAGTTTAAAGAAGGCGTAATTGTCGCATTTGATTCGTTGACAATTGAAACTGTTGGATTATTGTCACCGCAAGGCAATAAATAGTTTATTGTTTTTCCTGGGTTTTCAAAAACTTTAGATCCTATTGTAATGCTCTTAATGTCGATATTGTTGTTAAGAATTACTAATAATTGCGAAACATCTGTTGCAGGGAGATAATTACTATTTCCAGCTTGTTGAGCAGTAATTAAGACTTGACCAGATCTTAGCATCGTAACAGCACCAGTTGCTGAAACTGTAGCTGGTGGCAATGCAGAACTATATGTAGATGTAAAAGTTATTGGTAAACCAGCACTTGAAGTTGCTACGAGATTAAAATTATTGTTTGCTCCAAGTGTCTTAACCGGAATAGCGCCGAATGTAATTTGTTGTGAAGCTTTCTTGATTACAAGATTAGCTGTTAATACTATTGTTGAACAATTTGGCGAACTAGCTGAAGGTGTAATTGTAGCAGTAACAGCATAAGTTCCGGCATTTGTCGAAATATTATTAGCTGAATAAGTTACTGTAGCTCCAGTTGGCAAATTTGCAACCTGAAGAGAATGCGGATTTCCATCATATGTAAATTCAGCATTACTTAGAGTGACTGCACTAATTGGAGAATCAAGTACTTTTACAGTTTGTGTTTGTGTAGTACTGTTTCCGCTTGCATCAGCATATTTCCATGTTATAACATAAGTTCCCACGACATTATAAGTCAAAGGATCAGTTGTAGTCCCATTAATAACTCCTGCACAATTATCTGTTGCAGTTGGAATAGCAATTTCGGATGTTAAAACAGAACAATAGTTCGTAATCATCGGAAGACTGGCAACGTTCGGTAACGGAGCAGTTACATCCGGAGTTGTGATTATGTTTATTGTTTTAGTAATAAAACATCCATTGGCATCAGTAATTGTTACGGTATAAGTGTTTGGACTCAATCCTGTTGCTGTTGCTGAAGTTCCTCCAGATGGTGCCCAAGAATAAGTGTAAGCGCCAGTTCCACCAGTTGCATTTACTGTTGCGGTCCCGTCATTTGCACCATTACAAGAAATATCGGTTTTAGAAGTTGTTGCAGTTAGTAACGCAGGTTGAGTTATAACAACATTTACAGTTGTCTGACATGCATTTGCGTCAGTAATAGTTACTACATAAGCTCCTGCCGTCAAGCCTGAAGCTGTAGCAGCTGTTCCTCCCGAAGGAGACCATGCATAAGTATAAGGAGCAGTTCCGCCAGTCACATTTACTGTTGCTGATCCGTTTGAACCTCCATTACAAGAAACATTTATTTGAGATGCTGTTGCAACAAGTGCTGCAGGTTCAGTTATAATTACAGTTGTTAAAGTCTCACATAAATTAGCGTCTGTAACCTTTACACTATAATTCCCTGGTGCAAGACCAGTTGTAGTTGCTGCAGTTCCGCCAGAAGGAGACCATAAGTAAGTGTAAGTCCCCGTACCTCCGGTTGTTGTTACAGTTGCAGATCCGTTATTTGCACCATTACAAGATATATTTGTAGATGTTACAGTTGAAGTAAGCAAGGTAGGTTCTGTGATGGTAACGCTAGCGGTCGTTTGACATAGATTTGCATCTGTAACCGTTACAACATAAGTCCCCGGTGCAAGACTAGAGGCTATTGCTGCAGTTCCACCAGAAGGAGACCAGGAATAAGTATAAGCGCCGGTTCCGCCAGTTACATTTACAGTAGCAGTTCCGTCATTAGATCCGTTACAAGTAACGTTTGTTTTAGATGTTGTTGCTGTAAGAGTTGTCGGTTGTGTAATGGTAACGCTGGCAGTTGTTTGGCATAAATTTGCATCTTTAACGGTTACGGTATAAGTTCCGGCTAATAATCCTGTTGCTGTTGCTGCAGTTCCGCCAGCAGATGACCATGTATAAGTATAAGGAGCAGTTCCACCTGTCACATTTACCGTTGCAGATCCATTTGAACCACCATTACAAGAAACATTTACTTGGGTTGTTGTTGCAATAAGAGCATTAGGTTCTGTAATAGTAAAACTTTGTGTTTTAGTACATAAGTTGGCATCTTTTACTGTTACTGTATAAGTTCCTGCGGCAAGACCAGAAGCTGTAGCAGCAGTTCCGCCAGAAGGCGCCCATAGATAAGTATAAGAACCTGTTCCTCCTGTTACAATAACACTTGCTGAACCATTAGCTCCACCATTACAAGAAACATTTGTTTGAGAATTTGGAGTAACCACAAGCGCCGAAGGTTCCGTGATTGTAAAGTTTTTTACAATCGAACAACCATTAGAAGAAGTAATTGTTACGGAATAATTGCCTGCACTAAGATTAGATGCAGTATCGGTATTTCCTCCAGATGGTGACCACACATATGTAAAAGGCCCTGGAGCACCACTTGGTAAGACATAAGCTGATCCTGTTGCAGATCCATTACATAATATGTTAGTTTGCGAAGTAGTAGCGACTAAAGTATTTGTAGAAGTGACAACAAAGTTTTTAGTTAATGTACAACCATTGGCATCAGTAATCAAGACACTATAATTACCCGCTGACAATCCAGTTACAATTGAAGTTGTAGCGCCAGATGGCGACCATAGATAGGTATATGGAGTAGTTCCTCCACTAACAGACACCGCTGCCTGACCACCAGTTGAACAGGTTGCATTGATTTGACTTGTCGTTGCTGATAAAACTGGTGGCTGTACAATGGTGAAGTTTTTTGTTATACTACATCCATTGGCATCAGTAACTAAACAACTATAATTTCCTACGGTCAGCCCTGAAGCTGTAGCCGCAGTTCCACCAGATGGAGACCATAAATAAGTATAGGTTCCGGTTCCACCAGTTACATTTACTGTGGCGGTACCTGTAGCACCACCATTGCAAAGAACATTTGTTTGTGATTGTGTTGCCGTAAGAAGAGCAGGTTGATTTATAGTAACGCTTTGAGTAACCTGACACATATTAGCGTCTGTGATCGTTACAGTGTAAGTACCAGCTACAAGCCCACTTGCAGTTGCTGCATTTCCTCCCGTAGGTGACCATGAATAAGTATATCCACCGACTCCGCCCGTCACGCTTACGGTTGCTGTTCCATTCGTCCCTCCATTACAAGAAACATCAGTTTTTGTAATTGTTGTTGATAATATTGGAGGAGTAAGAATTGTAAGGTTTTTTACAAGAGTACAACCATTAGCATCTGTAATAGTACAAGTATAACTTCCTGCTGGTCTGCCAGTAATTGAGCTTGCTGTACCGCCCAGTGGAGCCCAAAGATAAGTATATCCCGGAGTACCACCAGATACTGTTACACTTGCAGAGCCATTACTTCCTCCAAAACAACTTACGCCTACTGTCGCGGTTGTTGCTGATAAGCTTGCAGCAGGTTGCGCAATAGTAAAGGATTGAGTTGCTTGGCATAAATTTGCATCTGTAACAGTAACCGTATAGGTTCCTGCTGCTAATCCTGTTGCTGTAGCTGCAGTTCCGCCAGATGGTGACCAAGAATATGTATATGGACCAGTACCTCCACTAGCTGAAATAGTTGCAGATCCTGTAGCTTCACCATAGCATGCAATATTAGTTTGAGCTACAGGTGTAGCATTTAAAGCAGTCGGTTGGATAATATTAAAGCTTTCGGTAGCTTGACAAGAATTTGCATCAGTGACAGTAACAGTGTACGTTCCAGCTGTTAAACCTGTAGCTGTAGCTGCAGTTCCTCCAGAAGGAGACCAAGAATAAGTATAAGCACCAGTTCCTCCTGTAACATTTACTGTTGCAGACCCTGTTGCAGATCCATTACATAAAATATTGGTTTGAGCTCCAGCTGAAGCTATTAAAGCATTCGTTGGGCCTCCTACAACAATATTGCTTACCGTTGTTGAACATGAATTAGCATCTGTGATTGTTACACTATAAGTTCCGGCAGACAATCCATTTGCAGTTGCAGCCGTTCCTCCAGAAGGCGACCATGCATATGTATATCCGGGAGTACCTCCTGAGGCTGTAACAGTAGCTGTACCATTTGCTCCTCCAAAACATGAAACTGAAGTTGTACTAGCAGTACCCGATAATACAGGTGGCTGATCAATTACAATATTATTAATTGTTTTAGTGCAAGAATTCGCATCAGTAATTGTGACACTATATGTTCCCCCTACAAGATTTGATGCGGTTGCGGTTATAACACCATTTGACCATAAATAAGTATATGGAGTTGTTCCTCCAGATGGTGTAACGGTTGCTGAACCATCGGTACCTCCATTGCATGAAACCGAAACTTTAGAAACTATGCCTGATAATACATTTGGCTGATTAATAGTAACGTTTCTTGTTATTTGTGTTGATTCAGCATCTGTAACAGTCACCGTATAATTTCCAGCGGAAAGATTATTGGCTGTTGCACCAGATCCGCCTGAAGGAGACCAAGAATAAGTATAAGGAGTTGTTCCTCCAGTTGGTGCAACTGTCGCTGAACCAGTAGTACCTCCATTACAAGTTATATCAGTTTTTGAAGGAGTAGGCGCAGTTAGTGCAGCTCCGGTTGTAAATGTCAAATCATTACCATAGCTTGTTCCCGCGCTATTTGTCGCATAAGCTCTAAAATGAATTGTTGTAGCAGCAGGAAGTCCGGTTATTGTAGCACTAAATGTACCAGTCCCGCTGCCAATTGGAACTGTTGTATTAGCGGTAACAACCGGATTTGCTGATGTAGACCAAACAATTCCTCTAACCACAGATGAATCACCTCCATCAGCAGATACGGAACCGCCTAATGTAGCAGAAACTGCTTTAATATTTGAAGCTCCAGCAGAACTTACGGTTGCTAGTACAGCCGTAGATACATTAGGAGTAACATAGCCTGATGGAGTTATTCCTAAATCAACACCATCGAATTTATCCCAATTTGCTATATTGTTAATGCTTGCTAGTAAGTCTGCTGAAGTACCAGTTAAAGTACCCGTATATCTTGCATTTGCTTTTTCCGTTACACCAGGATATAATGAAATACAATTCACACCATTAGTTAATCCCAAGGGAAGAGCACTCGAGGGTCCTCCACTTGTATTATCAGTATTCCAAGTTGTAACAGGATCATAATCGCCAGAGTTGTAATCTGCATGTATACCTGCAATAAATGTAGGTGCGTTTGGAGAAACAGGCAGTGCACCTGCAGGAGAAAGATAGGCGAGCATTTGATCACCCGCACTCAGGTTAAAACCAATAAAACCAGATGCAAAACCTAGACCTGTTGTACCAGTAACAGTAAGCTGGTCAGCAGTTGTTGTTTCTATAACCGAAACAATAGTTCCGGCGGGAACTGTCCCTGGAACATTCCATTGCAAATGCATCTCAGTACTTCCTGTTACCCATGTCGAAGTAGTTCGATTCCAACCACGATCAGTAAAATAGATAGTCGTCCCAGCTGGTATTGCTTTTAAGGTAATAAAAGTGAAACCATCTTGTGCAGGTGCTCCAGTTTGATACCCTATAAAGGCAATATCACCTGCGTTAACTTGTGCATTTATTTTTTGCTCTATAAAAAACGAACACAAAAGCATAATAAATAAGAGTAATTTTTTTTTCATAACATACGATTTAGTTTAATGACACAGATAAGCATTCTGCCAACCGCCTAATTTTTCAGGTTTTGTAGTTGAGGTAAAAGCCTTAATAAAATGTCCGTCATTTATCAATGTTTCAATTTTTCTAAAGCTTATAGTATCAGGAGAATCTAGATTTATCTCATAGATATGATGATTAAATATTGTTCTGTTTGTTTCCTTGTCAAAGCGAATTATTCCTCTGGGTCCGGCAATATTTAATTCTGTAATGGCATCAATTAAAGAGTTTTTAGTAAAATTACTTGCGTTATGAAGTATGCTCTTTAATATCAGTCCATTTTCATATCCTAGAATTGAAAAGACAGATGGATTCTCTGAATATCTATTGAAATATTCGTTAGTAAAATCTAATGTTTCAGTATCATTTTGCATCCATGAACTGACTACATACAGATTGTAAGGATTGCTTTTATACTCTTCCAGAATTTTATCATTAATAAAAAATGGAGTAACATAAAAAGGATACTTTTGGGTAATTTTATTTTGAGTCATAAAATTGGCATTCTCCTCGGCATATAAACCACTGTAAAATGCAAAAACAGCATCGGGTTTGTGATTGCTAATGGTATAATCCATATATAAAGCTTCGTTTTCTCTTGGCAAAAAAGGAGTTATATAATGCCCTGAAAAATTAGATTTTTCTGTTAATGCTTGCTCAATAGCGGTAAGCATACCATAACCGGAATCATAAAAAGAAGTTGAAGTAACAATTTTTTGATAATTCTTATTTGAAAAATAGATACCTAAATGAAAACACGATTCACTTAGCCCAAATGAATTAATATATACTCCCTTTTGAGCTTTGGCTTCGTAAGGTACAGTTGCCCCAAGATCTGCTGCTAATAATAAAATATCATTTTTTGAAGCATAATTATATACTTCGGTTATATTATAATGTCCAAAAAAGCCGATAATAATTGAGATATCTTCCTGAAAGTTCATTTTTTGAATTTTCTCAATTATCATATTCTCATCTGCACCAATACCAATGCTTTCAACGAAGAACTTTACATTAAGAGCATTAAGCTTTAATCCTCTCATAAAATCTTTATCTAAACTGGGATACTGTTGTGACTTTGGAATTAAAATTCCTATTTTGATTTCGTTATCCATAAAATAAGATTAAAAAACAGAGGTAAATACTTCACCTCTGTTTTATACTTAATATTAGCTACGTGGAGGAAAAACTCCTTCCATAGCAATACAAAAATTAGTACCCAAATATGGATTTCTAATTGCAAATGGCTGACTGCCTCCAGCTATAGCTGTTGAACCACCTATAGTAGAAGCTATACCTCCAACCTTAACCGTAGTTCCAGTTGGCTCACAATAAATATTTGGTGTAGCACCAGCTGCTCCTAAATAATTACTACCACTATCCGTTTCATTAGAATTTGTTCCACCAGTATAAGCAAGTGCGCTAGTTGCTAAATTTACCTGATTAGCACCAGTTCCAGCATTGATTTGGTGATTGTGCATAGGCATGTTGTTGATTGTTAACGTCGTATTTTCTGTTCCGCTAACTTCTCCCAAAACAATAGGACTTAAACCAGGTCCTTGACCAACACCTACCATGCTGCGGCCTCTTAAATCTGGTAAAGCAAACGTAGTTTGTCCGTTTCCGCCATAAGTAGTTCCGAGTAATGCAAAAAGCGCAGTATTTTGGGAAATAGCAATTATTTGTCCACTACATGTTGCCCAGCCTCTTGGTGCAAAATCAAAACCAAAAGCCATGATTGATCCTAAGAAAATGTCATTCATAATTTTTTTTAATTAATTGGTTAATATTTGTTTTTTGATTTGTAAATAATTTGTGAGATAAAAAATAGTTCTGAAAGTTTTTTATTACAATGCTAAATTAATTTATATAAAGAGTTTTGGAACAGGTGTTTATACCTGTTTTTTACAAATTACACCTATAAACATTTGAACAATAACACTTTGTGTTAAATGATTAAAAAAAAACTAAAAAGGGAGACAAAAACAAAGGGAATTTGACACAAAAAAGTGTCTGCAATTATTTTCAGACAGTTTAATTTTTGAAGTTAAATAATTATTATAATGACTTAATTAAAAACTCCTTTTAGCAAGAAACATATTTATTTTAAACGTAGTTTGACTATATTTAAATCTAAATCCTATAAAATCTATACAGTATTTTATAACCAAAGTTTTCCAAAGAAATTTAAATTTGAGCTACTCAACTTAAAAAAGGTTATGAAAAAGGTTACATATATTTTGATCTCAATTTTCTTTTATTCCTGTCAGCAAAAAGAAATTAAAAATAATTCTGTTCACGTCTCTGCTGATACAATTGCCATTCAAAAAAACAGAGAGGAAAACAAGCAGATAGATGACACTATTTTAATGAATTTTAAAGATGTGAAAGGGCTATATATAGCCGAAGGCCACTTAGATTCAATTCATCCGCGCGCATTTCTCAAATTCAAAAATGAAAACTTAGGTAAATTAACCGGAAAGATTATTTTGGAAAAAGCCAATGGAAACATTCGTTTTAACCAAATTATTTTTCCTGATAGCTCCTCAAACGGGCCTTTTGGAACGGATTTGAGAATACAACTCACTCAAAAAGGAAATCACATTATTATAATTGGACACTCACAAATGGCAGATAATCCGTATTGGGGTAAATTTAAAGTACAACTTGAGAATTCAAAAGAATAAATTTATTCATCAGATTAATGATATACCTAATAAGATTCTGAAACTAAATTTTAGTTTTTTTTTCGTCTGATTTCAAAAAATGGATAAAACCAATTATAAGCCACTATTTTACCTTACGTAAAAATACTTGTTTATTGAACTTATTTTAAATTCTTCCTACAAATTCAAGTCTCAAAAAAGTTTTTTTACAAATATAATACCACGAAAAGGCTAAAATTGTAAGCATAAAACCATAAATAACACAAAAACAAAAACTTACAAAAAACAGTACAAATAAAATAAAAATTATACCACCATCCAATGGCGAAAAAATAAAATCATAAACATCTCATTAACAATGTTTTAAATTAAAAAATACAATAATTTGAATATTTTAAATAACAACCACTAAATGGTGACAAAAAAATAAAACATAAGAATCTCATTATCAGCGTTTTTGAAAAATTTATTCAAAAAAAAAGATATGAGTCTAAAAAAAAAGCAGGAAAAAGAAGAAATCAATTTATAGAAAATTAATAGCTGGATATTTTTAAAAATATATTTGTAAAGTCGACAACAGCAAAGAAATAACAAATATTAACTAATTAAATACACCTAATTATGTCAGATTTTTTAAAACAATTCGGAGATGATCTAGAAAAAAATGTACCAGGCTTCATCGCAGTTTCAATTGCAGAAATTCAAACAGGAATGTCATACTTTTCGCTTTCAATAATTCCAGATTTCGATCCAGAATTAGCATCTGCTTTCAACCTTGAAGTCGTAAAAGCAAAAATGAACGCTGTTAGTGCTTTAGGGCTTAAAAATCAGGTTGTTTCAGATATCATGATTACGTTAACCTCTCAAATTCATATTATTGATGTTTCTGAGAACAACTTATATATGATTTATCTCGCAGTTGACTCCACTAAAGCAAACTTAGGAATGACCAAAGCAATTCTGAACAAATACAAAAAAGAGATTGCTTCTAAATTATAATGGTTTGAAATTGTGAAATGGCTGACTTTTTAAAGGTTGGCCTTTTTTTTAAAATAATTTTAAAAAGATAGAAGTTATGAAACAAAAATTAATATTGCTTGTAGTTTTTACTTTCACAATCCTAATTAATGCACAAAACACTAAAGGTATTAGTGGTGATGCCAATTGGCTGAATATGTGGACTAACTTTAATCCCAAAACGACCAATTATAATGAAGCCTCTATAATACTAAATGGTACTATTACCGCAAACATGACATTAAAAAAAGAAAATGTTTATGTATTAGTCGGTACAGTCTATGTTGCTCCAAATGTAACTTTGACCATTCAGCCTGGCACGCTCATAAGGTGTGATGCTACAACTCTGACTACATTAGTCGTTACTAAAGGAGCCAAAATAATTGCTGAAGGCACCGAAACTGATCCTATTGTTTTTACTTCAAATAAAAACTCTGGAGATAGAAACACAGGTGACTGGGGTGGCATTATTCTTTTAGGAGATGCACCAATAAACAAAAGCGGAGGAGTTGGCATTTTAGAATTCGATCTTGACCCACAAAAAGCACAGTATGGCGGTGACAACAAAGAGAGTGATTCTGGAATTTTAAAATATGTCCGGATTGAGTTTTCTGGAAAAAGAACACCTGCTAATAAACCAATAAATGGACTATCATTAGCTGGAGTTGGAAGCAAAACAAAATTAGAATATATTCAGGTGACTTCATGTGATGATGACTCTTTTCAATTTTATGGAGGATATGTAAATGCCAACAATTTAGTATCTGTACGCTCCGCAGATGATGATTTTGATTTTACACAAGGTGTCCAATGCAATCTCTCTAACAGTATTGCTATTAGAAGTCCGTTTCTGTCCGACAGTTACGGATCTCGATGTTTTGAAATGGAAACAGTTGATACCAGAAAAGGAGAAGTTTTAGATAGCAAAAAAGAAATGACCCGAGTAAATGCTACCAATATCACAATGATGCATACAGAAGATATAGGCACTGATATTCAAGGACTTAAACACGAAGCAATATTAATTCGAGAAAACACTTTTTTAACATTGACCAATTCCGTAATATCCGGGTTTAGCCACCTCATTATATTTTCAGATACCGTTACAATTTCCGACGAATTTTTAGGGAAAATAATTTTAAAAGATTTGCTCATTAATGACACCAAAATTATTGGAACAACGCAAAATACTGCTACCAATTCCTTTATTAGTAATTGGTATCAGGGAAAAGAATTCGGAATCGAATTTGTAAAACTTAAAAACGATGAATTATTTGCCAGTTCATCTATGAGAAAAAAACCTGATTTTAGAATTAAAAGCCCAAATTTAACTAACTAAAAATCAATAAAAAAGCCCGTAATCTTTTAGATTACGGGCTTTTTTACATCATTTCACTTTCTCATCACATATTTATAAAACTATTATTTCGAGCTTAATTTATGACCCATAATATTAAAAACTAAGCTCCAAAATCAGTCGTTTCAACCTAATAAAAAATATAGTTAAAGACATCCTTAACGGATATTTTTTGCTCTTTTTGCCGAATCAGCAATATAAGAAAGCAGCCATGCCATTTGTCCCTGTTTCGTAAAATAGATTTTTTTAGACTTCACATCAGGAATTTTCTCTAATACAGTCAGCAATATTGAATTTGCCGCAATTAAATATTTTTGAGAATAAGTCTTCAATACTTTCTCAACATCCTTATTTTGCGATGCTAATGCTTCAAATTTTGCGTAATCTGTTTTTATCATAGTGTTGTAATCTGCAACTTCCTTAATTTCAAACGGACTAAAATTTTCTGTTGCTCCTTTCCCTTTATACAATGTATAGAATGCCCAAACTGCGCCTCCGGACATGTATACATTCTTTTTGTTATTGATTTTAGGACTTTGCTGATATAAATGATCGGTCTGTTCCTTTAATTCAGGCAATGCATTAACGAGCAGTTCATTAAATTCGTCAACTGAATTCGTTTTTGCTTTTTTATTTATTTTCTCTGTAAAAGTTACTGTCCCCAAATCTAAAGTTACCGGATAAAACACCAAAATATCCTCCTCATTAAATTCCTCTACATATCCGCCCTTCGTATTCCCTCCTCCAATATCAAGAATTAACGAATCAGAATATTCTTTTGGTGGAATGCATCCTTTTAATAATAATTTTGCTTCCGTATCAGAAGTAATTATGGCTACATTAATATTTGTAAAAACATATAACTTTTGAAGTAATACGTCTACATTTTTGGCCATTCCTACGCCAGAAGATACAACTATAAAGATGTTTTTTTCCTCAATTTTGAATTCCTTTAGCAATTTGGTGTAATTTTTCACCGTGACATTAAAAGCCGTTTCAATATCATTTTCGGCTAATTTTCCGTCAATGGAAATCCCTTTCGCGATAGCAATATTTTCTGTCCAAAAATCAACTACTTCGTATTTACCTTTTTTAATATTTTGAACATTTATTACCGACATTTTTATTCCCTTGCTTCCTATTTCAATTCCTGCATAAAGCTCTTGAGACATCAAGTTCAAAGGAACCGAGAAAATAAAAATAATTATAGCTATGAATGCAATATTTTTTTTCATCTTAATTGAGTGTTTATTAATAATATGAAAAGCTCATTTTTATTCAAACATTGAAAAGGAATTATAGGTTCATTTTCAGATCAAAGCGAGTTATAGCTTCTTGTTTTTATCAACAAAAATGGATTGCACTATTTTTATTTTAGTTTCTATTGTTTCTTTCTCAACCGTTTTTACCAACCAATAACAAAGCGAAATAGCTAATAAACCAATTAAACTCATAAATATGAAATCTGCTCTGTAACTCGCATACGCGACAATTTCCATACCTGTTTTAGCGCTTAGAATGTGTGCAAGACTGAAACTCATTGTGAAAACAGACATGTACCTTCCCTCCTGATTATTGTGTGATCTCGTCATAGCAAATGAATTTGCAAAAGGAAAAGTCAACATTACACCAAGTGTCATAAAAAACATCATTACATACAATATTCCGTACCATTTGTCATTCGTTAATAAAAGAATATAGCTAAGCACCATAAAGCCCAAACCTACCATAATAACATTAAGCTTATTAATTTTGTTTTTCTCTACATAATTGACAATTGGCAATTCAAACAGCAGTGTCAATATTCCGCTAAAACTCAAAATCAAACCGCTGTTTACTTCTGATAAATTAAATTGTTCTCTGTGATACAGGGTTAATGTAGTGAATACTTGAAAATACATAATTCCAGTAATCAGCGAAATAAACATATGCGTTAAAAATGCTTTATCTTTTAATATTGCATATTTGTCTACTCCAATATTGTTTTTTTTGAGTTTGAAAGGAAGTTTTCTTTCTTTAACTAAAAGAACAAAAACTAAAACCGCCAATATACAAGTAGCCGAATCTACATAAAACAGATATTTATATCCAACAAGCATAATTATAACACCGCCTAAAGGAGGACCAAATAAAAAGCCCAGACTTGTTGCTGATCTTACCAAAGCCAGTGCTCTGGTTTTGTTTTCTTTTCGAGTATATGTATTTAAAGATACCAACATTGCGGGTCTGAACATATCTGCTATAGTTGTTAAAAGTAGAATTGAAAAACAAAACCCTTCAAATGATGTTATATACTGCAACATAAAAAAGATGATACCGCTTCCGAAAAGGCTACCTATCATTACTTTATAAAATCCGATTTTATCAGACAAAACACCACTTAGCCAGGTTCCAATAAAAGAACCCACACCAAAACATACCATAACCCAGCCTATCTGATTATATTCAAAATGCAGATTCTCTCGCATGTATTTTGAGAGAAACGGAATTACCATTGTTCCCGTTCTGTTTATAAAAGTTATTAATGTCAAAATCCAAATTTCTCTTGGAAAGCCACTATAATTTTCGATGTATTTTTTTCTTAAGTCGCTGATCATTTTTTTTATTTTTTTTTGATGATTTTTTATGTTTTTTGATACCACTTTTTAAATAGATTCAACGGAAGAGCTTTTATATCACTAATCAAGTTTTACTTTTTTTTGTCTTAAAACACAAAAAAACAATCTGCAATTACTGCAAATGAGTATTGCTTGGCATTTTGACAAATGGCCATTCTTTTTATTAAATAGTGGATTTGTGATTTTATGGATTTATGCTGTTTTTAGAGTGTATACATTTTCAATAAAATACTTCTCAGCATATTCTATAAAGTCTTAATTGGATGAATCTTTATTGAAAATAATAGTATTTACTACCACTTCTTTCATCCATTTAATAGTTTCAATTACCCCGGTTTCTTTACAAATCATGTTGCAACTTTGATGTCCCCAAGCCAAATTATATGGCGAATGGTTAAATTCTCCAATTTTCAACTGATTAATGTAAAAAAGGTTTATCTGACTAACTTCTTTGTCAATATCTGATGATTTCTCAGATGATTCAAAAAAATTGATCATAAAAGCCCCTGCGCTTAATTTTTTTAGACAAAGAGGGCAAATCGTGTTTTTTACATTGTCAATAATTCGCGTCTTGTAAAGTCGGTCGGTATTGGATAGTTTTTGATTATTACAGGCTGTAATAATAGCAGCCTTTCGATTTTCGATATCACTTTCCGTCATGCCAGCGTTGAGCGCTACTTCTTCAGCATCGTAGCAGAGCCAAAATAAATATTCTAATTGCAAATGACAGGATTTGATTATTGAAAGTGGAGCATATTCGGCAACTCTAATTCCGGCACCTTTGCAGTTGCTGGTATTAAAACCAAGAATAATTTTCTCCTCGCCTTTTATTCCTGATGATACTATTCTTGCGACAAAATGACCATCAATAGGAACTGCCCTTTTCTCAGCTACAGAGAGCTTATTTTTATAAGGATTAAAATTATTCCATTGTGTCCTTGTCTCATAAAATAAAATAGTATTAACACCAAGTTTTAGCTTCTTGGCTTTCATAGTAATTAATGCATCAGGATTTGTGTAATAATCCTCAGGGCTCATTACTACAATAAATCCACTTTCAAATTTTTGAGAAGTCAGAACGGAAACGTCGAATAAATCAATAGATTCAAAAGGGATCAAAACGGTGCCATTTCTATTGGCTCTATTTTGAAAAATCACATCATCATTCGCGCTTCTTGTTTGTCCGGTTTTGTAAATTTTACTTTGCAGTAAAGGAGGTAGTTTGGGTAGTCTTTTTGCCATAGGTTAAGTTAGTTGGTTGATTAGTTTTATTATAGATTTGGCAGCAATATCTTCTTTACATTCCTTAATTTAGTTTAAAAAATTCATCGTAAAATGTCGATCTTTTTTTGATTAACTTTTAAGTATTATTTTTTCATTCGCAGTTCTTTCTAAATATTTTACAATATATTTTTTAAATTTTACAAAAAACTAAATATCAATGTTTTAACGTAAAATTATTTTTAAAAAAGTAATAAATTTCAGCCAAACGCTTAAAATTTATTCCTTTTTTCCGACTTAAACATTTGTTAAATATAAGCAAATCTATTTTATTAGTTTCTTAAAATAAATGGACTATTTCATTATTATGATGGATTATCTTATTATTCTCTTATTTGCTTATTTTGAGAAAATACTTTTATAAACCTATAAAATTACTAGGGAGAATTTAGTAAATCATTGTAATGGATTATCTTATTATCGGGTTGATAAAGAAAAAAATATGCTAGAATATTTCATACAAAAATTAGTGTTCAAAAATTGAAGAGAAAAAACTTTTCCTGTTTCTTAATTCAAATATTTATAAAAAAAACACAACTACCTGTTATTCAGAAATGTAAAATCACAATCATATCAAAAACTTTTGCATCTGAAAAATAACTAAGACCGTTAAAGTCAAAATCCATTGATCTTTCAAAAATCATTTTAAAATTAAAACAGAAGAAAATAAAATTGTATTTTAGCCTTAAACGCTTTTTTGTTCACATTAAATTATCATGGAAAGTTTTAAACAACGCGATGAATTTCGGACGGAAAAATTAATTTCCTTGCCTAATAATATTTGGCAAAAAGCAATTGAAGAGAATCCGGTCTTAGGTCATTTATATATTACACATATTGGTTTTTTTCCGAAGGCTACTTATTATTACAGGGAACGAAAAAAAGGATGCACAGATAATATTCTAATTTATTGTGTGCGCGGAAAAGGTTGGCATAGTATAAATGGAACACGTTTTGAAATTAGACCAAATCAATTTTTTATAATTCCTGCAACAAGTGAACATATAATTTACGGAGCTGATGAAGATGATCCTTGGACTATATATTGGGTTCATTTTAGCAGTCGCGAAATAGATATTTTTAATAAAAGTTTCAATATTGGCTTATTTGACGGTCCGCGACAAATCGCCTATAATGAGAAAGGAATAGAACTATGGCATATCATGTACCAAAACCTTGAAATGGGTTATGGAAAAGAAAATATTACCAAGGCAAATTTATGCTTATATCATTTTCTTTCCTCTTTTTTATACCCTGATGTCAATGTCAATGAAAAAAGACAGGACGAAAAAGACATAATAAGCAGCACTATTGCTTACATGAGAAACAATCTGGGCGGAAAAATCACTTTAGAAGATCTGGCTTTAATAAACAATTTATCGCCTTCACATTTCTCATTGCTTTTCAAAAAAAGCACTGGAATGGCTCCATTGGATTATTTTATTCACTTAAAATTACAACAGGCCTGTTTATTACTAATAACTTCTGAAGTTAAAGTAAAAATTATTGCAGCTGAATTAGGATATGATGATCCGTATTATTTTTCTCGTCTATTTAAAAAACACATGAAAGTATCGCCATTGCAATATCGTTTTTCTCCACAATCAAAGTCATCATAAGATGGTATAGCGATTTTAAAATGCCCAAAATAGTATTTAACTTTTTGGGGCATTTTAATAACAACGAGTTTAAAAAATATTTTTAAACTCTATCGCCAGCCCATCTCTGGAGCAATATATTTTAATATAGAAGAAAGTATATGCACGTTATAATCAACGCCTAATGTATTAGGTATTGTTAAAAGCAGTGTATCAGCTTCCTGAATAGCCTCATCTTGTTTTAACTCTTCAATAAGTTTATCTGGTTCAGCTGCATAACTCTTTCCGAAAATGGCTCGTTTGTCGCTTTCAATATTTCCAAAACTATCAGAGCCTTTTCCTTGATCGCCAAAGTAATATTTGTCCTGATCTGTGACCAGCGCAAAAATGGAACGGCTCACTGAAACTCTTGGTTCGCGATCATGTCCCGCTTTTTTCCATGCTTCTTTATACAGTCTGATTTGTTCAGCCTGCTGAATATGAAAAGGTTTTCCATTTTCATCATATTTCAGAGTAGAACTTTGCAGATGCATTCCGTTTTCAGCAGCCCAGACAGCAGTGGCGTTAGATGCAGCTCCCCACCAAATTCTTTCTCGTAATCCTTCAGAATAGGGTTCCAGACGCAACAAGCCAGGCGGATTTGGAAACATAGGATACGGATTTGGCTCTGCAAATCCCTCACCACTAAGTTTATCCAGGAATTCTAAAGCTTTTTTGCGTCCCATATCGGCATCTGTTTCACCTTGTTCGGGTTCATATCCGAAAGAGCGCCAACCGTCAATAACTTGTTCCGGTGATCCTCTGCTTATTCCTAATTGTAAACGTCCCTCTGAAATTAAATCAGCGGCACTGGCATCTTCAACCATATACAATGGGTTCTCATATCGCATATCGATTACTCCTGTCCCAATTTCAATTTTGCTTGTTTTAGCACCGATGGCAGAAAGTAAAGGAAATGGTGATGCGAGCTGTCTCGCAAAATGATGCACTCTGAAATAAGCACCATCCAAACCAATTTCTTCTGCCGCAACGGCTAAATCAATGGATTGAAGCAAGGTGTCGCTTGCTGTACGAGCTTTATATGAAGGATGATTTGCCCAATGCCCAAAAGATAAAAATCCAATTTTCTTCATTGATAGCATTATTAAAATTATACTCCCAAATATAAGCATCATTACTCAAGGAATCTAGAATCCTTGCAGAGAATAAGCAACGATATATCGTCGGCAATCAATTTTAGGATAATTCAAACTTAAGTACATAATTATCAATACCTTCGTATAACCAGTTTAATTCCACGAAAAATGTTGTCTAATCAAACAAAAATAATTTTGTTCCTCCTTGTATTATTTACAATTGGAGACTTAAATGCCTCGACTTTTTTAAAAGATTTAAAGCAAGTGGAAACCTCTGAAATAAAGTTGCTTGTTCCCGAAAATAATATTGATGAAGAGCCCGCTTATAGTGAACAACAAGTAAAAAAAGCTGAAAAATTATTAAATGGACTTCAGGAAAACATCGATAAAGTCAAAATTCTGTTGCAAATAAGCGACTGGTATGAAGCTTCTTACGACAATCCTAAAACATTAGAAAAAGCATTTCACTATGCCGAAGATGCCCTTAGAATAAGCCAAGCCTTGCATTCTAATATTTATATTGGAAAATGTTATCTGCAACTTTCAATGGTGTATCAGTTGAGAAATAACGATTCGATGATTGAAGTTACCGCCAGAAAAGCAATCGCGGCATTGAGCAAAACAGATCAATTAGATGATTTGGCAGAGTCCTGGGTCATGGTTTGGTCGGCAAAAATGAGAACAAGGAAACCAATACCAGAAAGGTTGGTTCCCATTTTTAAAGCTGCAGCAATATTTGAAAAATCAGGAAACAATCAAAGAATTGGTGATTGCTATCGAGAAATCAGTGAATTATATTTTTCTTATTCAGATTTTAACAAATCGCTGAATTATTTAAATAAAGCCATATTTTTTTATAAAGCTGCGCATCTAAAAGAAGACGAAATTTTACCAATTTCTTCCAGACTTAATATTATTTACGAAGCCGATAAAAGAAACCGTGATATTATAAGACTTAAAAACACAACACTTTTGCAGCAAAGCAGACTTAAAAACGAGGTGTTTTTACGTAATTCGATGATAACTTTTGTAGTCCTCTTACTTATCATTCTTGGGCTACTTTACAAAAGCTATAGGTTTAAGAAAAAAACAAATATAATTCTGGAAACGCAGCAAAATGAAATAAATAAAAAAAACAATACCCTACAAAACATGGTAGCCGAAAAAGAATGGCTGTTGCGGGAAATTCATCACCGCGTAAAAAATAATCTGCATATGGTTGTTGGCTTATTGGCGAGCCAAGCTGAATTTCTAAAAAATGAAGAAGCAATACAGGCCATCAACAGTAGTCACAACAGAATTCAGGCCATGTCCTTAATCCATCAAAAATTATATCAATCAGAAAATTTGTCGATTATTGATATGCCTTCGTATATTTTCGAATTAACAGAATATTTAAAAGATTCTTTCGAAATCAAAAACAGCATCCGATTCATTCTTGATATTGATAGTTTTAGTCTGCCACTGTCACATTCAATTCCAATTGGCCTTATTTTCAATGAAGCCGTTACGAATGCTATTAAATATGCCTTTCCAAATCGTACAAATAATATTATTACTATTTCGCTTAAAACAACTGACGATGAAAACTATAAATTAATTATTCATGACAATGGGATCGGGCTTCCACCCGATTTTGATCCTTACAACTATCCTTCTTTAGGTGTAAAATTAATGCATGGGCTATCTGCAGATATCGAAGGAAAGTTTTTAATTACAAATTCAAATGGTACCAAGATATCATTGGAATTTACTTTCAAAGAAAA
Source organism: Flavobacterium xizangense (assembly GCF_054075145.1). Lineage (NCBI taxonomy): Bacteria > Pseudomonadati > Bacteroidota > Flavobacteriia > Flavobacteriales > Flavobacteriaceae > Flavobacterium > Flavobacterium xizangense. Next base: position 138,383 of record NZ_JBSIPG010000009.1, read on the forward strand.
TAATCTTCATTAATTTAAATCTATAAAATGTCAAAATCATTAAAAATTCTTATTGTTGAAGATCAATTTGTAGAAGCAAATCACTTGCGATTGATGCTGAAAAAAGCAGGTCATTCTGTTACGGGAATGGCGCGTTCAGTAACAGATGCCAAATATTATATTGCTCAGGAGAGACCCGAATTGGTTTTATTGGATATTTTTCTATCAGGAAAAGAAACCGGTATTGACCTTGCTGAAATATTAAAAGAAGATAATATTCCATTTATTTATCTTTCTGCAAATTCAAACGAACAAGTACTTAGCAAAGCAAAATTAACGTATCCGTATGGTTTTTTAGTAAAGCCTTTTAGAGAACAGGATTTATTGGTTACAATTGAAATTGCCAAATACCATCAGGAACATGGTATTGAGTCTTCTATTCGCAAAGAGCTTTTATTTCAGAAACAACTCAAAGCAATTGTCAAAAAAAGCGGTACTTGGGATGACAGAGTTCTTAATATTGTCACTTCTTTACAACCGCTGATTTCATTTGATCTTGTAATGGCTGTTTTTTATGTCGATAGCAAACTATCAAACAGAGTTTTAGGCTACTCGAGAACAGGATTGCATGAATATCAGAAAATTGGGATTGAAGAGTTACAAAACATCACCGCTTTAAAAGAATCTGAAATAAATGATTTAAGAAACAAAAGTCAGGTTGAGACCGTAGCCACTTTTTATAACAATCAGGATTTTATAAAAATATGCGATAAAACGCCTATCAAAAAAATGATTGCGAATTCTATGAATATGAAATCCAATCTAATGCTGCCAGTTCCTTTGACACTTCATGAAAATGGAGGATTATATTTGTCATTTTTCAGCAAACAAGCTGATAATTACAACAAAAATCATCTTACATTATGTGAAAGACTTCAGGAACCTTTAATTTATGCTATTGAAAATTTAATCAATGCCGACAAAAAAATAGTCCAAAAAACAAACTCAGTTGCAAATACAAATGCAGGCAAAAATGCAAAAATTTCTGGCTTTGAATCCATTGTAGGTAAAAGTCCGGCTTTATTAAAATTATTTGATCATATTCTGCAAGTCGCTCCGGCCGATACAACCGTATTAATTACAGGAGAAAGCGGAACAGGAAAAGAAAGTATTGCTAATAGCATTCAGCAATTATCGGATAGAAAAAATCAGCCGTTTGTAAAAATCAATTGCTCTGCACTGCATCCAAGTTTAATAGAATCTGAACTATTTGGTCATGAAAAAGGATCTTTTACAGGAGCCACAGAAAAACGAATTGGCAAGTTTGAACAAGCCAACAACGGAACATTATTTTTAGATGAAATTGGAGATATGCCGCTTGAAATGCAGGCAAAATTACTTCGCGCCATTCAGGAAAAAGAAATTGAACGTGTTGGCGGAAATGTTCCCATAAAAGTAAACGTTAGAATAATTGCTGCAACAAATTGTAATCTGGAAAAAGAAGTCGCAGACGGTCGCTTCCGACTTGATTTATATTATCGATTAAATGTTTTTCCAATTCAATTGCCGCCGCTTAGAGAACGCAAAGAAGATATCGGTCTTCTTGCCCGTCATTTTATTGCTGTATATAGTGTTAAAACGGGAAAAAATGTAACCGAGATAGCTGAAAATGCTTTAAAAAGTCTTTTGTCATATCAATGGCCCGGAAATATTCGCGAACTCGAAAACCTTATCGAAAGAAGCATTCTTTTAGCAAAAACGAATACCATTGAACATATTCCGCTTCCTGCTTTTGATGAAATTAAAATAAGCAATTCGGCAAATGAATGGTATTTTAAAACTATTCAGGAAAACGAAAGAGAGCATATTATTAATGTCTTAGAAAAATGCAACGGAAGAATCAGAGGCGCAGGCGGAGCATCTGAAATATTAGGCCTTCCTCCTACTACTTTGGCTTCAAGAATGCAGAAGCTGGGTATTAAGAGAAGCCATTTTTAATTATAGTTGTTAGTTTTTGGTTGATCGTTGATGGTCTTTTTGTTTTGAGTTTCTTTAATGATTGATTACAAATTTTGATAAAGTCTTTGCAATTAACTTAAAATCAACAACCATCAACCAAAAACTAACAACCATCAACCATTATCAACGATATTAAGTTACTTGTTTTCCGTTTTTCAACGATATATAGTTTGGTATAGCTTTCTTAAAAACATTTAAACAGCTAATAATCAATAACTTAAATAAAAGGTTCGGTTTTAGTTTATAGTTTGGCATAACATTAAAACAATGTATTATGCTAACTGAAAACCCTACTACAATTCTTTTTATCACGGGCGCTTTTGTCAGTAATAAATGTTGGGACGAGTGGAAAGACTTTTTTGAAAATAAAGGCTTTAAAACTCTTGCACCGGCATGGCCGTATAAAGATGCTCCGGCGAGTGTTTTACGCGATCGTCATCCTGATCCTCAAATTGCCGGATTACGATTAACGCATCTTATTGAATATTTTGAAAATATCGCTAAAAATCTGCCGCAGAAACCTATTATTATTGGTCATTCTATTGGCGGACTGGTAGCGCAGATACTTTTACAGCGCAACTTAGCATCGGCTGCAATTGCAATACATTCTGTTCCTCCTCAAGGAATTATGACTTTTAAGTTTTCTTTTTTGAAAGCTGGTTGGGGACCTCTTGGTTTTTTCACCTCAACAAAAAAAACTTTCTTAATGAGTTTTCCGCAATGGCAATACGCCTTTACAAACGGAATGCCGGAAGAATGGCAGGATAAAGCCTATTGCGAATCTGTAATTCCAGAATCAAAATTAATTGTTCGTGACACTATAACTTCAGCTGCAAAAGTAGATTTTAAAGCGCCACATAAACCATTATTACTAATTGCAGGATCAATAGATCATACTATTCCCGAATCGCTCAATTATTGCAATTATAAAAAATACACTGATAAAGATTCTGTTACAGACTTCAAAGTTTTTCCAGACAGAAACCATTTTGTTCTGAATCAGCCTGGCTGGCAGGAAATCGCAGTTTATATACAAGACTGGATTGCAAAACAACATCCATAAAATTTAAAACCAATTATTTATTAACCAATTATTCCAATAAAATTTAAGATTATGAAAACGAATTTAGTAAACAGCGCTTATTTAAACTTCAAAAGTAAAACTACCCTGTTTTTATTTTTAGGATTTACACTATTGACTTTAATTTCATGCAACAAAAAAGCAGAAGAAACTCCTGCCGTAGCATCTACACCAACAACAGAAACTCCCGAAGTCGCTCCTGCAAACCCACCATCCAATTTTAAACATGCAACAGCAACTGTAAACGGAATCAAAATTCACTACGTTATTGGTGGACAGGGCGATCCTTTGGTTTTGGTTCACGGCTTTGGGCAAAACTGGTACATGTGGAATCGCTTATTACCAGAACTTTCTAAACATTTTACTGTAATCGCTCCTGATTTAAGAGGTGTCGGAGAATCTGACAAGCCAGAAGGTGGTTACGACAAAAAAACAATGGCATCAGATATTCATGAATTAGTGAATCAGCTTGGGTATAAAAAAATCAATTTAGCCGGACACGACATCGGACTTATGGTGGCGTATGCTTATGCGGCGCAATATGGCGACAGTGTAAATAAATTGGCTCTGATGGATGCACTTTTGCCTGGTATTGAACCAGTTTGGTCAAATGTAAAAGGATCTGCTTGGTGGTTTGGTTTCTTTGCATGGCCGGCTTCTGGAGATATTGTTAAAGGAAAAGAAAAAGAATTCTTGACTAATTTCTGGCCAGTTGTAGGACATGTAAAAGATCCGTTTACTGCTGAAGAAACTACAGAATTTATTAGAGCTTATGCCGTTGAAGGTGGTACAACTGCTGCATTTAAATGGTTTGGAGCGTTTGATCAGGATGGAAAAGACAACATTATTTTCGCAAAGAAAAAACTAAAAATGCCATTATTAGCTATGGGCGGAGAATATTTCGCAGCAGCTTTCCTTAAAGATCACTCGAAATTGGTTGCAGAAAATGTCACCGAATCTAAAATTGCTGGTTCAGGACATTGGTTGGTTCAGGAAAATACAGCACAAGTACAAAAAGATTTACTAGCCTTTTTTCTGGCTAAATAATTAAAATCATGAAAAAACTATTTTTAATATTATCGTTTTTTGCGGGCTTGCTATCTCAAGCCCAGCAAAAAGCTGATCTGATTATTTATAATGGAAAAATTGCAACCATGCAGAAACAAAACGAATTTGTTCAGGCAATTGCAATGAAAGATGGAATTATTCTGGACATTGGAACCGAAAAAAACATTCTTTCTTCTTATAAATCCACAGAAACAAAATTGATTGATGCCAAAGGGAAAACGGTAATTCCAGGATTGAATGACAGTCACATGCACGTTATTCGCGAAGGTTTGAATTACAATTCTGAATTGCGTTGGGACGGCGTAAAAACCTTAAAACGCGCCATGGAAATGCTGAAAGAACAAGCAGCAAGAACTCCCGACGGCGCTTGGATTAAAGTGATTGGAGGCTGGAACGAATTTCAATTTGAAGAAAAAAGACAACCAACAATTGACGAAATCAACGCCGCAGTTCCTGATAAACCTGTTTTTATAACGTATTTATATGGAAAAGCTTTTCTAAACAAAAAAGGAATCGAAGTTCTGGGTTACACCAAAGACACTAAATACGAAGGAAGCCTTTTAGAACAAGATACTAAAGGCAATTTAACGGGTTTAATGTACGCCAAAGAAACTCCAAAAGCCATATATACGACTCTGGGTTTAACAACAAAATTAAATCCGGAAGAGCGCATTAACAGTTCCATCCAATTCAATCATGAATTAAATCGTTTTGGATTAACAAGTGTTATTGATGCTGCCGGCGGAAGCCAAAATTTTCCTGCTGATTATGTTACATCTCTTGAGTTGGCGAAACAAAATAAATTAAGTTTAAGAATATCTTATTATCTATTTGCGCAGCAAAAAGGGAAAGAATTACAAGATTATGAAAAGTGGGTTGCGACAACTCAAATTAATAAAAATGATAATCTGATTGTGGCAAATGGTTATGTGGAAGAAGGTGCTGGAGAAAATATCGTGGCTTCGGCTGCTGATTTTGAGAATTTCTTAGAGCCAAGAATTGTTTTATCTGATGAAATGGAAGCCGATTTAGAGCCTATTATTCGCTTATTAGCCAAAAACAAATGGCCTTTTCGTTTGCATGCCACTTATGGAGAATCAATTGACAGAATGCTGAATGTTTTTGAAAAAGTGAATAAAGAAATCCCTTTTAATGGATTGCGCTGGTTTTTTGATCACGCCGAAACCATTACGCCATCTGAACTCGAACGCGTGAAAAAACTTGGCGGCGGTATTGCAGTACAATTCAGAATGTATTATCAGGGAGAATTATATACTAAATTGTACGGAGCTCCAAAAACACAGTTGCCTCCAATTAAAAAAATGCTTGAATTAGGAATTCCTGTCGGAATGGGAACTGATGCAACACGAATTTCAACTTTCAATCCCTGGATGGCTTTGCATTGGCTTTTGACTGGAAAAACGATTGGCGGCATGCAGTTCTGGCCAAAAGATCAAGTTTTGGATAAATTCACCGCTTTAAAATTATATACTTCAGGAAGTGCTTGGTTTTCTGGCGAGGAGAAAGACAAAGGAAAATTGGTAAAAGGAATGTATGCGGATATGGCGATTTTATCTGATGATTATTTCGCTGCAAAAACAGATGACGTTCGAAAAATCGAATCGGTTTTGACGATTGTAAACGGCAAAATTGTTTACGCTTCCGCGGAATATAAAGCCTTGAGTCCAGAAATTCCTGCGGTAATTCCGGATTGGTCTCCTGTGAAATATTTTGGAGGTTACCAGAAATAACAACAACGGGAATGGCACGCAGATGACAGAGATTTGAGCGGATTGACACTGATTTTTTTTATATCCGATCAGCGAAAATCCGTTTCATCAGTTTAATCCGTGGGCTAACTTTTAAAACATATAAATAATACATCATGAAAAATTATAAATCTATTTTAATTGCAACACTTTTTGTTGTCGTTTTTTTATCGGCACAAAAAACATATGCACAATTTCCAATGCCGCCTGAAGTTCCTATTTGGGACGCAAACAAAGTGACATTGCAACTGCATAAAATCTCGGATAATGTCTACGCCGTTTCGCCATCAACGACTGAAACAGAAACGACTAAAGGAATTCCGCAAGCCACTTCGGCGGGATTTATTGTGGGTGATAAAGGCGTTTTATTAATTGAAACTATGTTGAGCAAAAGATTATACGATCAATTGTACAAACTGATTCGTTCTGTTACGCCAAAACCTATTGTTTATGCAGTCAATACAAGCGATCACGGAGATCATTGTTTTGGAAATTATTTGCTTCCAAAAGAAACTATTTTAATCCAAAATGAATTCTGCAAAGAAAACTTAGCGAAGAATTTCGAAGGAATCAAACAATTTATGATCATGCTTTTTGGAAAAGATCGCGGCATCGAGCAAAGTGTATATCGTCCTGCAGATCTTACAATTGCTTTAAATCAAAGTCTGAAATTAGATTTAGGCGGTGGCAAAATTGTAGAAATTATTAATACGGGAACAGCGCAATCTCCAGCCGATTTATTTGTATATTTAAAGGATTCAGACAAGAATGTATTGTGGGCAGGAAATCCGTTTATTGCTGAAAGTCCGGCGATTCCATGGCTTTTTGATGGTTATTTTTTGGAACCTGTTCGTAATCTTCAAAAAATTTATGATAGGATTGGAGACAATGATGTTGTGGTTCCGGGTCACGGCCGAATTACCAATAAAAAAGGAATTAAATATACGATTGATTATGTAAATACTTTAAAGGAAAATGTAGAAATTGCCGTTAAAAAAGGAGAAACTTTAGATCAGGTAAAAGCGTCGGTAACGATGAAGGAATTTGATAAAGGGTATGTTCTTTTTAATTGGCTTCATTACAATTTCAATATTCCAAATGCATACAACGACATTAAGAAAAACTTAGGCAAATAGCCATGAAAAAATATATTCTTTTATTTCTACTTTCTATTCAGCTCCACGCGCAGTCGTATCCTGAATTTAAGCCTTTGCGTTTTGATGAAAACTATAAGGTTTTGGAAAAAGATACGGTCAAAAAAAATTGGTACAAAACCATGAAATATATGCCGCTTTCTTCTTCTGGCGAAACGTTTTTAAGTTTTGGAGGAGAGGTCAGGTACCAATATTTCTATGCCAAAAATGAAAAATGGGGAGATGATCCTGTTGATGACGATGGTTACATCTTAAACCGATTATTGCTTCATGCCGATTTTCATTCGAGTAAATATTTCCGGGCTTTTGTTCAGCTTCAAAGCAGTAATGCCAACGGAAGAATTGATCCAAGTCCGGTTGATAGTAATCCGCTTGAAGTACATCAAGGATTTATTGATGTAAATATGTTTTCTGAAAAAAATAAACAATTGATTTTTAGAGCAGGAAGACAAGAATTAAGTTACGGTTCACAACGTTTAGTGGCTGTTCGTGACGGGCCAAATAACCGTCAATCTTTTGATGCTGCAAAAGTTATATTTGGCATCAATAATTTTCGTTCCGATTTATTCTACAGTCATTATGTGGTTGCTGAAGACGGTATTTTTGATGATTCTTCGAACAAAAAAAGACCGTTTTGGGGAAGTTATTTTGTTATCAATAAAATTCCCGCAGTCAAAAATATTGACCTTTATTATTTAGGTTACGAAAGAGCAAATGCCAATTTTGATGATGCCAGCGGAAAAGAATTACGCCATTCTATAGGAACCCGTATTTGGGGTAAATATAACGAATGGCGTTATGATGCCGAAGCACTTTATCAATTTGGAGATGTAGATTCCAAAAATATTAAAGCCTGGACGGTTTCTTTAAATACCGGATATCAATTTACTTCAGTTGTTTTAAAACCTGAATTAGGGTTTAAAGTCGAATTGATTAGCGGTGACAAAACCAATGGCGACAATCAATTAAATACTTTTAATCCGTTGTTTCCAAGAGGCGCTTACTTTGGATTAGCTTCTGTCATCGGACCATCTAATTTAGTTGATTTTCATCCTTCTATTGGTTTTGAATTGGCAAAAAATATCGATTGGGTTATTGATTATGATATGTTTTGGCGATACAGCAGCGAAGACGGAATTTACGGTCCAAACACTATTATGATTTATCCCGGTGATGCAACCGATGCTAAAGAAATTGGAAAACAATTGGAAAGCGAAATTATTTACACGCCAAATCAATATTTGTATTTCCGCGTTGAAGCAACCTGGTTTAAAGCCGGGGATTTCTTAAAAGCAGCCGGAACTGGAAAAAATATGTTTTTTACTGGCGTAACGGCACAGATTAAGTTTTAAAACCTACTACGCAATTAATTTAAACACATGGAAACATAGATTTTTGGATTTTGGTAAAGAATATTGAAAGAAACCAGTTTCTAACACATAGCTATGTGAATTCAAATTAAGTGAAACGCCTTTTTGACAAAGCATAACTATGTTTCTATGTGTTAAAAAAATTACGCCAAAAAGAAAATGATAATTTCTAAATATCAAAACAATGACAACAAGAAGAAACTTTATAAAAATGGCTGGTTTAACAGGCGCTGCAGTAATGGCAAATCCTGTTGACACTTTTTCAAATACTATAAAACAAGAAAAAATGGATTCTGAAATACAAAACAAATGGTTGGATGGCTCACGATTAGTTGTCTCCGTTTCCATGCAGTTTGAAGCGGGCGGTCAGCCTCAAAATGCAGAAAGTCCGTTTCCTCAAAACATGCAGAAAGGCTATAATGACTTTCCTGCTGAAACCTGGTATCAATATGGTTATAAAGAAGGAATTCCGAGAATGCTGGACAATTGGGACAAACACGGAATAAAAGTTACTTCTCATATGGTCGGTTCTGCTGTTTTACAAAATCCTGCTCTTGCAAAAGAAATCGTACAGCGTGGACACGAAGCGGCTGCTCATGGCATGAATTGGAGTTCGCAATACGCCATGTCTTATGACGAAGAAAAGAAATTTATTAAAACCGGCGTCGACGCAATAAAACAAGTTACCGGATTTACCGCTGTTGGCTATAATGCAAATTGGCTTCGTCGTGGGGAAAATACCATTAAAATCCTGCAGGAATTAGGTTTTACTTATCACATAGACGATTTAAGCCGGGATGAACCTTTTATCATTCAAGCCAATAAAAAAGATTTTGTTGTTGTTCCCTACACTATTCGCTGCAACGATATCGTTTTGATTGAAGGTAAAAACTTTTCATCGGACCAATTTTTTAATCAGGTAAAAGCAGAATTTGATCAGCTATATGCCGAGAGCGAATCCAAACGCAGGCAAATATCGATCAGTTTTCATGACAGAATTGGCGGAACTCCGCAAATGGTAAAAACAACATCTGATTTACTCGATTATATTAAAAAACATAATGGCGTAAGTTTTAAAAGAAAAGATGAAATTGCCAAAATGACGCTTCAGGATAAATCATCCATTCGTGAATAATTAAAATCGAAAAAAGCCAGAAAAGTATTTTTGGCTTTTTCCTCTATAAGTTCAAAATTCTATATAAAACAATTTCAGCTCATAAATTAGCGAAATATCGCAACTATAGCGACTCCTTAAAAACGGTAAAAACCTCACTATCATTGACTTTATAATTTTAGGCACATTAATTGGCATTGTTTGGCATTCAAATAAATCAATTAAAGTACCGAAAATGAAAAGCAACAAAGAATGGCATTCTACTCGAGATCCTTAAATTCTGATAAAAAAAATCACCCCAATTTTTACTTCTTAATCTAGATTAATCGATGCAGGTTTTATTCTATAATATATTTGCATCATACTAATAACAAAACAAAATATAAATTGATTTAAAAGTTAAAACACAAAACTTAACATTCAATTTTAGTTAAAATTTTAAAAACAATATTAATCTTAAAATCAAAAAACCATGAGCACATTTACAGTAAAAGACGGAGCAGAAATTTTTTATAAAGATTGGGGAACTGGACAACCAATTGTTTTTCATCACGGCTGGCCATTATCAAGTGATGATTGGGACGCACAGATGATGTTTTTCCTAAAACAAGGTTACAGAGTTATTGCACACGATCGCCGCGGACACGGACGTTCAAGCCAAACTTCTGAGGGAAATAACATGGAAACTTACGCATCTGACATTGCTCAATTAGTTGAAGCTTTAGATTTAAAAGATGCTATTCACGTTGGTCACTCAACAGGAGGTGGTGAAGTAATTCGTTATGCAGCAAAATACGGAAAAGGACGTATCGCAAAAGCTGTAATCATTAGCGCTGTACCGCCAATTATGGTTCAAAGCGAATCAAATCCAGAAGGTGTGCCTTTGTCTATTTTTGACGAAATCAGAAACGGAACAGCTTTTACCAGATCACAATATTTTTATGATTTCCCTATTCCTTTTTATGGATGGAATCGCGAAGGACAAACCGTTCAGGAAGGAATTAAGCAAAATTGGTGGCGCCAAGGAATGATGGGATCTGTTTTAGCACATTATGAAGGAATAAAAGCTTTTTCTGAAACCGATTTTAGAGAAGATCTTAAAAGTTTGGATATTCCGGTTCTTGTATTGCACGGAGAAGATGATCAGATTGTTCCTTATCATCAAGCACCAAAATCTGCTGCATTGCTGAAAAACGGAAAATTGATTTCGTATCCAGGATTTCCTCATGGAATGCCTACAACTGAGGCAGAAACCATCAACAAGGATATTTTGGCTTTTATAAAATAAATCAATCAAAACTGCCTGCAAAAGATTTGTTTTTAAAGGCAGTTTTAATCTTACTAAATTATGAGTTTTTTCCAACAACCCTCTTTCGATACCGTTACTGAAGCTTTGCAATGGTTGAGTTCTCAAGGTTTTACAGCAGATTTTAATCTTGATTCAGATTGCATTCGTTGCAACACTACCAAACAAAGCTTGTCGCCGGAAGAATTCAAAATTGAATATTTATTTCGCTTTGAAGGCGACAGTAATCCCGCAGATGAAGATATTGTGTACGGCATTATATCTGAAATCCATAATCTGAAAGGTGTTCTAACGAGTGCTTTCGGAACTTATGCCGACAGTGTTTCAACTGAAATGATTAGAAAACTTTCCATACATCAATAAATAAAAAATGTCTTTTTCAAAAGGCAAATTCTTTAACAACCAATTAAAAGTTTTGTCTTTCATTGGCTTAACTAAATATAAATCTTAAAATAAAAATTATGAAACCATCAGTTAACTTATTGACCCCAGACAATCACGCTTTAGTATTAATCGATTTTGAAGGTCAAATGGCTTTTGCTACAAGCAATCTTCCTGTACACGAATTGCGTACGAATGTTGCTATTGTCGCAGGAGCATCAAAAATTTTTAATGTAAGTACAATTGTAACAACTGTTGCAGAAGAAAGTTTTTCAGGGCCGGTTTTTCCAGAAGTAGAAGAGTTTTATCCAATTGCAACTTCAGGATATATCGATCGTACAACAATGAATACTTGGGAAGATGAAAATGCATATAAAGCCATTGTAGCAAAGAAAAAACAAAAACTAGTTCTTGCAGGATTATGGACAAGTGTTTGCATCGTTGGTCCGGTTTTATCAGCAATCGAAGAAGGTTATCAAGTATATGTAATTACAGATGCTTGTGGTGATGTTAGCAAAGAAGCGCACGAACGTGCCGTAGAAAGAATGATACAAGCTGGGGCAATTCCGGTAACTGCTATCCAATATTTATTAGAACTTCAAAGAGATTGGGCTCGTCAGGAAACTTATGGTCCTGTAACTTCTTTGATGAAAAAATATGGAGGTTCATACGGTATAGGAATTCAATATGCTCACACAATGCTGAAACACTAATCTAGTAAATGCATTTACAATATTTTAACCTATCCGAAGCTCAACTCTAATCAATTAATTTATGAAAGCAGATTTAATTTTATTCAACGGAAAAATTCATAGTTTCAATCCAGAAACTCCAAATGTTACAGCAGTTGCAATCAAAGACGGAAAATTTATTGCCGTTGGAAATGACAGCGACATTATGAGTTTTGCTTCTGAAGAAACCAAAATAATCGACCTTCAGAATAAGAGAGCTGTTCCTGGAATCAACGATTCGCATATTCATCTTATCCGTGGCGGATTAAACTATAATTTAGAATTACGTTGGGATGGAGTTCCATCTTTGGCCGATGCGCTTCGAATGCTTAAAGAGCAAGTCGATCGTACTCCGAATCCACAATGGGTTCGTGTAGTTGGCGGCTGGTCTGAATTTCAGTTTGCGGAACGCAGAATGCCAACTTTGGAAGAAATTAACGCTATTGCACCAGATACTCCAGTTTTTATCCTGCATTTGTATGATCGTGCAATCATGAATAGAGCCGCACTAAGAGCAGTTGGTTACAATAAAAACACTCCTGCTCCGCCGGGCGGACATATAGAACGCGACTCAAACGGAGAGCCAACCGGACTTATAATTGCGACTCCAAATGCAATGATTTTGTATTCGACTTTAGCTAAAGGCCCAACACTTTCTTATGAACATCAAATCAATTCGACGCGTCATTTTATGAAAGAATTGAACCGTTTCGGAATCACAAGTGTTATTGATGCCGGAGGTGGTTTCCAAAACTTTCCAGACGATTATAAAGTGGTTAATGAATTGAATGAAAAGAAACAATTAACGGTAAGAATTGCCTATAATCTTTTTACTCAAAAGCCAAAACACGAATTTGAAGATTTTTCAGATTGGATTGATACCGTGAAACTATACCAAGGAAACGACATGTACCGTCATAACGGAGCTGGTGAAATGCTAGTTTTCTCTGCTGCCGATTTTGAAGATTTTCTTCAACCAAGGCCGAATCTTTCAGAAAATATGGAAGCAGAACTTGAAAAGGTAGTTCGCCTTTTGGTAGAAAACCGTTGGCCATTCAGACTTCATGCTACCTATAACGAAAGCATAACACGATTTTTGAATGTTTTTGAAAAGATCAATCAGGATGTTCCTTTCAATGGACTTCCGTGGATTTTTGACCACGCCGAAACAATTGACGAAAGAAACATCGAACGTGTAAAAGCTTTAGGCGGCGGAATTGCTGTACAAAGCAGAATGGCGTATCAAGGTGAATATTTCACAGATCGTTACGGAGCAAAGGCAGCCGAAAACACTCCACCAATCAAAAAAATGATTGAGATGGAAGTTCCTGTTGGCGCGGGTTCAGATGCTACACGTGTGAGCAGTTATAATCCGTGGGTTTCTATGTATTGGATGACGGTCGGAAAAACCGTTGGAGGCTTACAATTGTATAATGAAACCCGATTGAACAGACAAACTGCTTTGGAATTATACACTAGAGGAAGCGCTTGGTTTTCACAGGAACAAACTAAAAAGGGTGATATTAAAGTTGGAATGTTTGCTGATTTAGTGGTTTTAGATCGTGATTATTTTTCTATTGATGACGAAGACATTAAAAAAATAGAAGCTGATCTGACCATTGTAGACGGAAAGATTGTGTATGCAAATGGCGATTTTTCTTCGTTCTCTCCTCCTACTATTCCAATTTTACCAGATTGGTCGCCAACAAATATTTACAACGGTTATCCGGTGAGAAGCAGTTTTCAGAGTACGATTGAAAAAAACACAAAAGCAGATGCTAAACCAAAACTGACTTCACAGATTCACTGTTGCAGCGGAAGTTGTGATGTTCATTTACACAATCACGATGCCGCCCGAATGAGCAATGTTCCGGTCAATAATTATAATGCATTTTGGGGCGCCTTAGGTTGTTCTTGTTTTGCTTTCTAAATTTAAAAGAAATGATTGATATTATAAAACAAATCCTTTATTCCGATTTAGGAAATTCGTTCAACAATGCAGCTCTTTTAGTATTTAGAGTTTTGCTTGCAATTGAATTATTCAGAGTGCACGGAATGAAGAAATTTAGAGTTGAAAACGGACAAAAAGAACACGTTCCGAATCCGTTGCATCTGCCTGAAAAACTGAATGGATTAGTGGCTACTTTTTCAGATACAATAATTCCGTTTTTCATTATTCTCGGACTCGGAACACGCCTTGCGGTGCTTCCAACAATTGGTGTTACGGCCGTTGGTTATTTTGTGGTTCACCGAAATGATTCACTAGAAGTACGTGACGTTCCTTATATGTACACTTTATCACTATTATTGCTTCTTGCACTTGGCGCAGGAACTTATTCACTTGATTATTATTTATTGACATTAATAAACAATTAATTTAAACAGATAAATATTTTTAACACATAGAAACATAGCTTTTTGATGCGTACCAAGGCGTTTCACTAGCATTAATGCACATAGAACTATGTGTGAGAAACTAGTTTCTTTCTTTATTTTTTTTCAAAATCAAAGAAAACCTATGTTTCTATGTGTTTAATTTATTTGGAATTACTCATAATATATTATTAACTAAACCAAATTTAAAATGAAAGCAAACATCGGAATTAAACAAGAAAGCATCTCAAAAGTTGTTGAGGTATTAATCAAAATTCTTGCAGACGAATTTATTCTTTATACCAAAACAAAAAGAGCACATTGGAACGTTGAAGGTCCGGATTTTTATAATAAACATCTTTTCTTCGAACAGCAATATGACGCCATTGATGAAATTGTTGACACAGTTGCCGAAAGAATCAGAGCTTTAGGTCATTATACGCCTGCAACTTTAAAAGATTTTTTAGCATTGACACATCTTTCAGAAGAATTACATGAGAAAAATGATGCCAATGGTTTTATTAAAGAATTACTTTCTGATCATGAAAGCATCATAATTTATTTAAGAGAAAACATCAACAGTATTGCCAACGAACTACAAGATGCTGGAACAAGTGATTTTATCACGGGACTTGTCGAAAATCATGAAAAAATGGCGTGGATGCTTCGCGCTCATTTAAACTAAAAATTATGGAAGTACAACAAAAAAACATTTGGTACGTAACGCTGCTTTTAACCATGATTGCAGGATATTGTGATACCGTAACTTTTGTCGCTGCCGATTCGATATTTTCAGCACACGTTACGGGCAACTTTATAGTCTTTGCTTATCAAATCATCAAAGGTTCAGACATCAATGCCTGGATAAAACTGCTGACTTTTCCGGTCTTTATTATTGCCGTAATTACTGGCGGAAGAATCGCATTAAGAGCGACAAATCGGTATACTATTTTATTTTGGGAAGGCGTAATATTGATTTTGAGTGGGATTGCATTCTCAGTTTTTAGTTATTTAAATAACACTTCAGAATGGGTAATTTATTCGGTTGCTATGACAACTGTATTTGCAATGGGACTTCAGAATGCTTTTGGAAAACTTTACGCCAAAGAAACCCACGGACCAACAACCATGATGACCGGAAATGTAACACAAGCTTCTCTTGATTTAGGAAATTTATTTAAAACCGGATTTAAAGATGCTGATGTGGTTTTAAGTTTCAAGAAACAATTAGTCACTATAATTGGGTTTCTTGTTGGCTGTTTTCTGGGAGCATTAGCAGGAAAGTTTTTCGGATTGGAAACTTTAATTCTGCCAGGAGCAGCAATGATTATCTGTTATTGGTATCATCGCGAAAACTAGATAAACGCCGATTTTGAATTGCAGATTCCTGATAAAATAGTATCTTTAAAAAAACAAATTCCTAATAAAATCAAGGAACTAATTAAAACATATGGAAATAATAAAATTAGAATTAGACGAAAAAAAACATGGCGCTTTTAATCTCTATGTCGATGATAAAAAACTGGGCGAAATGACGGTAAGCATCAAACCCGATCTTTTAACGGTTTATCACACAGGAGTTGAGCCAGAAGCAGAAGGAAAAGGTTATGCAAAAAAACTTTTAGAAGAAATGGTAGCATACGTTCGTGCCAATAATATGAAAGTTTTACCGCTTTGCCCTTATGTACACGCACAATTCAAAAGACATCCGGATGAATATGAAGATATCTGGAAAAAGTAAAGTTTTAAAGACTAAAGATGAAAGAAGAAAGACTTGAGGCGACAAATTAAAGATTAAAAAAACTATGAATACAAAAATATTAACAGACGGCGTACCTTTAAATGAAGCAAAAAAAGCTTTAATTATGATTCATGGCCGTGGTGCTGGAGCTCACGATATTCTGTCTATTGCAAAACATCTTAAAGTTGAAGGTTTTGCATTGGTCGCGCCCGAAGCAGAAAATAGAACTTGGTATCCGTATTCGTTTTTGGTTCCTCTTGATCAAAATGAACCTTCATTTTCAAAATCATTAGAAGCTATTCATCAGGTTGTGGTGGCTATTCAACAAAACGGAATTGAAAAAGAAAACATTTACTTTTTAGGTTTTTCGCAAGGTGCTTGTCTTGCTTTGGAATTCACAACAAGAAATGCAGCTAAATATGGCGGAATCGTCGCTTTTACAGGTGGACTGATTGGCGATCAGGTTTATGAAAATCATTATTCAGGAAGCTTCGAAAATACTCCGGTATTTATTGGAACAAGCGATCCTGATTTTCATGTCCCTGTCGAAAGAGTTAATGATACTGAAGCCCTTATGACAAAAATGGGCGCTGATGTTACTAAAAAAATCTACCCAAATATGGGACATACCATAAGCCAGGATGAGGTAGATTGCGCAAATGCATTGATTTTCAATAAAAAATAATGATTACAATTACCCGTGTTTATAGCGATACCAATGGAGAAAGTCATTTTGAAGACTTTGAAGTTCCGTTGAAAAACAATGGCGATATAGGATTTTTATCTGATGATCAACCCGTAAAATCAATCGTTTTTAGAGAAGTTAGCCCTTCTTACGATTATAATTTTCACAATGCTCCCGACCGTCAATATATTGTTTTACTGGAAGGCGGTGTAGAAATCGAAACTTCATTAGGAGAAAAAAGAACATTTAATACAGGTTGCATTCTACTTGTTGAAGACACTACAGGAAAAGGACATAAAACAAAAAATATTGAAGCAAAACTCCGAAAATCAATATTTATAAAGTTATAAGCCGTTTCCCCTACTTCGGATTTTCTAAATATACATTTCACATTCCGTAAAATCACGATATATCGTGTAATCTCAAAACGAACTTTCTTTAAAAACCCTTGAAGAATAAGACATTTATTCAAGTGGAATGTTATTTGGTTATCGTTTGAAAGTCTCAAAAACGTACGGTATTTCATTTCTTAATCTAGGTTAATCGATCCAGAAGGATAACGGACGTAAATTTGTATAAGAAAATCAAACAACAATTTAATATAAAAATACCATGGAAAATAAAATTTTAGGCTTACACCATATTACTGCAATTGCAGGTGATGCTAAACGTAATTTCAACTTTTATTCAAAAATTTTAGGATTGAGATTCATCAAAAAAACAGTGAATTTTGACGATCCCGGAACATACCATTTTTACTTTGGTGACGAAGTGGGAAGCGCAGGAACTATCTTGACTTTTTTCCCTTGGGGAGAAGGAATTCAGCAAGGAAGAAAAGGTTCTGGAATGGCTACAGAAATTGGTTATTCTGTTCCAAAAGGAAGTCTGGATTTCTGGCAAAAACGTTTTGACCAATACAATGTTATTTACAATAAGCCTTCAGAAAAATTTGGAGAAAAATATTTGACATTTTTAGATCCAGACGGATTAAAACTAGAATTAATCGAATCAAAAACAGAGGACAACAGAAAAGCTTGGGAAACTGATGAAGTAAAAGCAGATGTAGCAACAAAAGGTTTTCATAACATCACTTTGACTTTAAACGACATTAAACCGACAGCAGCAGTTTTAACTGAAATATTTGGTTACAAATTGATTGATCAGGATGTAAACCGCTACCGTTATGCTACAGACGCTGTAGAAAATGCTGCTATTGTAGATTTGGTTGAATTAGCTGATGAAAAAAGAGGTCTTGGTGCAAATGGAACAGTTCATCACGTTGCTTTCCGCGTTCAGAATGATGAAATTTTGATGCATTTCCGTGAAAAAATCGAAGCATACGGATTGTCTATTACACCACAAATCGACAGACAATATTTCCACTCTTTGTATTTCAGAGAACCAGGCGGAGTTTTATTCGAAATCGCTACCGATAATCCTGGATTTACAGTAGATGAAAGCTTAGAAGAATTAGGCCAAAACCTAAAACTTCCAGCACAATACGAATCTCAAAGAGAAGCAATTGAAGCACATTTGGTTAAAATAAATTAATTAAATGCTAAACCGGGTTTATCACAAATACACAACTATTTTTTTGAAAAAGCTTTCCTTATTTAGGATGGCTTTTTTTATTTAGTGAATTTAAATCCTTATTATAATTGTAAGAAAAAATAAATATATTTGAGAAAACATAAAGCGAAACAAACCTTCGTTTATTTATCCTATTTTGAACAAGAAAAAAAATAACCGTTACGAAAATAAAGGGACATCTTTTATAAGAAAAGAATTTTACAAAAAACTTTTACACATAGCATTATGTGTAATTCCAATTGCATTATTTGCAAACAATAAGGGGACATTTAGACTCATTCCATTATCATTCTTTCTATATGGAATGTATCAACTAATACAAATTGTTGCTACTTCACAACTTATTATTGACGACTTTTTTCCGCCAAAAGTATCTGATGAAAAAAAAGCTAAATCATTTGACAAATCAGTTTACTACTTTTCAACTACACTTTTTTTTATTGGCTTGATATCTTTATTATTTGAAATCAGAAATTTTGAAAATACAATAAATGGCGCAAAACTTTTTTGGTTAGGAGGTCTTACAGGAATTGTTGTGGCTATTATTTTAACAATAATCTTAAAATTAACAACACCAAGTGTATATTATGAAAGTAAGAGAAGATATACTGTCCATTTAGGACTATTTATTGGATTCTTTCTCACATCTACAGCTTTGACAAGTTTTGTAAATCATTATTTTTCTTATCCAACAGCTTTTTATAAAAATTATAAAATAGAAAGCAAAAGTATCAGTGGTGGTAGATCAACTGAATATTTTTTCTTTTTGAGAATGGAAAATGGTTATGAAGAAAGGTTTTCTGTTGGCAAAACAAAATACAATAATTTTGAAGAAGGTGAAGAAATAAAACTTGGCTTATTGAAAGGAAAGCTTGGCTTTGATTATGTGACAGCATTTAAAAAGCAAAGCAATAAAAATTTGTCATCTTCCAGCTCCAAGAAGTGTTCTTTATGAAACGCTACGTAAATATCTATGACTTTGTGCAATCATTACTAATAAAAAAAAAATGAAAAAACTCAATACCCTAATTTTTATGATATGTTTTACAACATTATCATTTGGACAAAACGCAACCAAAACCGACAAATCAAAAATAGAACAATTAGTTATTGAATCTTTCGATGAAATTTGGTCTAAATTAGATTCTAAAAACATTGATAAATACTACACAAAAGATTTTCTTCTTTTGGAAAATGGAGAAATATGGACTAATGCTACTATTGCAAATTATTTAGACAAGGCCTTACTTAATAAACCGATTCCGAAACGAGTGAATTCAATTGAAATTATTGATGTAAAAATTTTAAACGGAATGGCTTGGGTTGCATACAAAAACCACGCAGTATTTTCGTTTGAAGATAAAACAATTAAAAAAGTATATTGGCTGGAAAGCGCAACCGCAATTTTAACAAAAAACGGATGGAAATTGGAAATGCTACATTCAACCAGAGCGAAAGATGAATAAAAACTAATAATACAACCAACCTTTTGACGATTTTCTGTATCATTCTAAATATAGAGCACGAACAACAAATCGCAAAAAAAATATTTAAATGAAAAAAATTATTTACATCGCATTTTTATTTTTCAGCATTTTATCTTTTGGGCAAATTGGAGACCCTACTCCATACTTAGATCATGAATATCCTCCACCGCCTCCTGGTTACCAATGGGATTTTTCGATTAAACCGTATAAAAAAATAACAACATTTGAAGGCAACAAAATGGTTGATGAATTTGATTCAATAGGCAGACCTATTTCAAGAAGTGTTTTTTGGAATCACGTAACTGAAAGTACTTTTACAAAATATAAAGGTGATATGATTGTTGAATTCACGAGAAAACAAATCTATAATCTTGATGAAACAGGAAAAAAAATAAACGACGATGTAATAATTACCACTAAACTAAATCTAGATGATAAGGGAAAAATTATTGATGGAAAAACAGTTAGCTTATCAAAAGATGGCAGCTTTAAAACAACTGGATATCAATATTATGACAATAAAAATAGATTAGTTACAACTAAAGATTATACAGGAGCATATGTCAGCAATTTCTATTACTCCGGTAAAAATTTAATTCGAAAAGAAGAACTACATCAAATTAATGCAAACACAAAAACCATTGTTGAAAGAATTTACAAATACAACAAAGACAACCAAATTGTTTTTTCTGAATCAATCAGGAGCATTTTTAAAGACAACATATTAACAGAGAAAAAATCTTTTGGTACGATTGAACAGGAATATAAAAATAAATTAGTGGTGAAAAAAGTTTTAAAAGGTAATTCAGAAGCCGTTGAGAGAAATTATACTTATGATAATAATAAAAACGTAATTACTTTTATTGAAAGAAAAAAGAACAATGAGGGCATGGTAACATCTCAAACAAAGCGAACAAAAAAGTATGAAAACAATATTTTAGTATATTCAGATTTACAAGAAGGTTTAAGTACTCAAAAAGATGGTTTTAGTTTTACCTACTATTTTCATTCCGATAATGATTCGTTAGCAAAAACAGAAACTTCTGATGATAGAGGAAGTTTAAAAACGGAATATTTCTATAATGAATACAATCATTTGATTAAAACCTTAACCTCTTATTCTGATAAATCTTCGCCAAGTAAAGTTTTATATGAAATTGAATACTTTTAAAAAAACAAAATCAATAAAGTCCAAAACATAACTATATTTAAAGAAGCTGTCCTTATTCCGGGCAGCTTTTATTGTTTAATTCCGTTATCATTTGAATCAAAATCACTATAAATAAACCTTTTAAATTGTAACTTTATAAGTTTAGCGAGATCCATTTTTCTCATGGCATATTTCTTGAAAAATAATAATCATTATTAACTAATTAAATCTTTAATCATGAAAGTTACTTATTACGGACATTCTTGTTTTTCTGTCTTTACGAATGGAAAACATATTCTTTTTGATCCCTTTATTACCCCGAATGAATTAGCCAAAGAGGTTGATGTTGATAGCATAAAAGCAGATTATATTTTTATTTCTCATGCACATTATGATCATATTTTAGATGTGGAGCGAATTGCAAAAAACACGGGCGCAAAAGTGCTCGGAAATTTTGAAATCTACAATTGGTTATTAAAACAAGGAATAGAAAACGCGCATCCGATAAATCCAGGCGGAAAGTTTGATTTTGATTTTGGAACTGTGAAATGCGTGATAGCACAACATCCAAGCAGTTTTATGGATGGTTCTTACGGAGGAATTGCCTGCGGTTTTGTACTGACCACGCCCGAAGGAAATTTTTATTACAGCGGAGATACAGCGCTGACTTTAGATATGCAAATTATTCCAAAATTCACAAAACTTGATTTTGCCGTTTTCCCTATTGGTGACGGACTAACAATGGGAATTGAAGAAGCAATTGAAGCCTCGAAACTTGTTGGTGTGACTAAAATTTTAGGCGTTCATTACGACACTTTCGGTTTTATTGTAATGGATCATCAAAAAGCTTTGGATGCTTTCAAAAATGCAAATCTTGAACTTTATTTGCCAAAAATAAATACTACAATTGACTTATAATTTTGGTCGTTTTCATAGTTATATTTCGCTAAATCAAATCTTTTAGCGAAATATCATTATGACTAAAAGTTAAAATTAAAATCCATAAAAAGTTTCGCAAAAAAAAATTCATAAAAAAAGGAATAGCAGCTGAAACTATTCCTTTTAGCACATAATATCATTTTTAGAAAATTACTATGCGAGATTAAATTCTAAAATTCTATTAAGTGTATTTTACAAAATTTATAATTTGTTTTGAAGTAAGTTCCGGATATTGATGATGTGGTGCATGTCCCGTTCCGGAATGAACCACTAGTTGAGCATTTGTCATTTGATTAAAAAAGGAATACCAATTTTCTACCGCAAAACTGATATCATGATCGCCACAAATAATCAAAATTGGCGTTTTCGTTTTTTTGATTTGTTCTCTAAAATTTAAAACGTCTTCTCTAAAACCATCGCCTCCGCCAAAATACAATTGAAAAACATCCATTGTAGAAGGAATTTTTGTCACATCAATTTTTTTATGAATTCTGTCGTGTGAAGCCTTTGCCGCCAATTTGCTCGATTCTGATTTTGGTTCGAAGAATAAAACAATTTCGTCTTCAAAATCATTTATTGGTTTCAAAGCCGCATCATAAAAAGCTTGTTCAATAGGAACTTCATTTTTCCCTGGAGGATTTGTTCCAACTAAAACCGCGTGAGTTACCAAATTAGGATATAATAAAGTTGCCGCTTGTGCCACCAATCCGCCATAAGACCAACCTAAAACCACAATTGAATCTATTTTCAAAATATCAGCAAGGTCTTTAATATCTTTAGCTACAACCGTTATGTCTGGAGTCAAACTACCTGTAGAAGAACCAATTCCTGAATAATCAAATACAATAACATTGAATTTTTTAGACATTGAAGCAATAAATAACGGGTCCCAGGTGTCAAGAGTTCCTCTAAAACGGTTTACAAAAAATACTGCTTTTCCTTTCCCGTAAGAACGATAAGCAATTTTACGATCGCCTAAGTCGGCAAAACGTGTCTCTGCATCATAAATTTTTTTCATAACTATAATTTAAACATTGGTATTTAAATAATTCTTTCCATTTGGGACAGGCAAAGATTAAACCAAAACACAAAACACTGAATAACAACGCTTTTACAATCAACTATTCCATTCACAATTATGATATT
The DNA here is from genome assembly GCF_054075145.1 of Flavobacterium xizangense. Taxonomy (NCBI): domain Bacteria; kingdom Pseudomonadati; phylum Bacteroidota; class Flavobacteriia; order Flavobacteriales; family Flavobacteriaceae; genus Flavobacterium; species Flavobacterium xizangense. Next base: position 161,466 of record NZ_JBSIPG010000009.1, read on the forward strand.
TCAATAATTAAAACTTCTTTTTAACGACATTTAATAATTACAAAGTTTTCATCAGCAAGGATTCTTTAATAATCAATGCTTTACAAAAGAGGCATTCCTTTTGTTTTCATTTTTTAAACCACTTCCGCTTTTCTGAAAAATAATCTTAAAGATCAAATAGTATGTATTTATCTAATAGCAAAACGATTATGTTTATTACGGGGGCATTTATAAGTCATTCCTGCTGGGAAGAATGGATTATTTTTTTTGAAAATAAAAAATATAAAACGATAGCACCGCCCTGGCCTTATAAAAATGAAACTTCAGAAACTTTACGCCAACATCCAAATCCAAAAATCGCTGCTATTCGGCTAAACGATTTATTGAATTATTATATCGAAATCATAGAAAAACTTCCCGAAAAACCAATTCTTATTGGACATTCGTACGGAGGTCTTTTGACACAATTATTGCTTCAGAAAGATTTGGGTTATGCTGGAATTTGTATCCATTCTATTCCGCCGGAAAATGTAACTTTTTTCAATTTTTCACTTTACAGAAAGGTTTGGAGCATTTTTGGTTTCTTTAATTTTAAAGAAAAGACCAATTTAATATCTTTTAAAAAATGGCAACATTACTTTACAAATCAAATGTGTTTTGAAGAACAAAAAGAGACTTACGAGAAATTAGTAATTCCAGAATCACAATTAGTTTTTCGCGATATTTTTTGTGCTTCCTCCAAAATCGATTTTAAGAAAAAACACGCTCCTCTTTTATTTTTATCTGGTTCAAAAGATAATTTCATTCCAGCTTCAATTCAACGTTCTAATTTTAAAAAATATAAAAACATCCATTCTATTACGTGCTATAAAGAATTTCGGGATACCAATCATCTCGTTTTAAAGCAAAAAAATTGGCAAGCAATTGCCGAGTTTATAGCAGAATGTCTGGAAAAAATTGGTTAACTAATTTCTCTCTTTATCTCCAGTTTTTTGATTTTAGAATTTAAAGTTGAAGGATGAATATCTAAAATCTCAGCTGCACCGCCCGCTCCTGAAATTTTCCCGTTGCATTTTTTCAGAATATATAAAATATAATCTCTTTCGTTTTCTAAAATTGTTTTAATCGAAAAGGATTCAGAAACTTGTTCAGGATGCATTTTAGAAGACATTGAAAGCTCGATCTCCTTAATTGTATTTCCGTCAGTTAACAAAATAGCACGTTGCATAACGTGTTCCAGTTCTCTGATATTTCCGGGCCAATTATAATTCATAATTTGCTGCAAAGCAAAATCTGAAAGAATTGGTGCTTTTCTGCCCATTTTTTCACTGTAGACTTTTATGAAATGATTCGCCAAATCCGGAATATCTTCTTTTCGTTTTTTTAATGACGGAACAATAATCGGGAAAACATGCAAACGATAATACAAGTCCATTCTGAATCTTCCTGCGGCGACTTCTTCTTCAAGATTTTTATTGGTCGCAGCAATAATTCTAACATCTATTTTTAAGGATGACATTCCTCCAACGCGTTCAATTTCTCTTTCTTGTAAAACACGCAATAATTTCACTTGAAGTTCTAACGACATCTCCCCTATTTCATCTAAAAAAATAGTTCCGCCATCAGCTAATTCAAATTTGCCAATTCTTCTGTCTGTTGCACCTGTAAAAGCTCCCTTTTCATGGCCAAAAAGTAACGATTCGGCCAGATTTTCTGGAATCGCGCCGCAATTAATTATGACTAAAGGTTTTTCTTTTCGTGGAGATAAAGCGTGAATACTTTGCGCTATTTTTTCTTTTCCAGTGCCGCTTTCGCCTAAAACCAAAACCGAAGTGTCAGAAGGCGCCACTTTTCGGATATAATTGAAAACTGAAATCATTTGCGAACTATTACCTATAATTCCCTCAAAACCTTCTGAAATATTTACAGGTTTCGCACTTTTAATTTCCACTTTATTTAAAGGCAAGCTGACATCCTGTTTTGAATAAATTCTATTGATAAATTGAGAAAAAGTATGTTCTAGCGAATGGAGCAACTTCAAATTTTCCTGAGAATAAATATTCAGATTTCGACTGTAAAAAGTGAAATGAAAGCTCTGAATACTTGCTATAGAAATGGGGAAAACCAAATAGGATTTTATTCCAAAATTATGCGCAATCAACGCTTTTATTGGCGCATCCTGAAAATTCTTTATCAGTGATTCTTCACTATAAATAATAGGTTCTTTGTCTATTGTTGATTTTCTATACGTTTCATTAAGCTCTTTTTCAGAAACTACAGCAATTTGCGACAACTTTTTTGAATCAATAATTTGATATAAATCGATGTTTTTGCGAATAATTCCAAGTTTGTCATAATGCGTTGTGGTCGCAAAACCAGCTTCTAAATAATCAAATGGAATATAAGTCTGAATTATTTTGGCAAAAGCCAGCAGTTTATCTTCGCTTTTTTCATTTGAATTTATGATTTCGGTAATTTCTTTTTGTAATTGAAATTGTTGCATCAATTGTGATTCCAGACTGTATTGCTGGCGATAAAATGCAATTTCCAAAGTCGTTAAAACATCCTGATCGCGAAATGGTTTTACAATAAATCCGTATGGTTGAGTAGTCTTGGCCTGATCCAAAATACTTTTACTGGAATTAGCAGAAATAAATATAAAACCGATGTATTTTTCTTTAAGATAGTAAGCCAGTTCTATTCCGTTCCGACTGCCTTTCAGCATAATATCCAGGAAAACTAAATCTGGTTTTTCAATCTGAATTTGTTCTAAAGCCTGCTCAACTGAACGTGCGATTCCCGTTACTTCATAGTTTGCCTTTTCGAGAATTAACTGTAAATCATGCGCTTCAATAAATTGATCTTCTACAATTAAAATTCTTTTTTTTAGTCCTGAAGTAACAGTTTCATATCCGTTATCGGCAGTCTTTTTCATAAGTGAGTAATTTTTATCTTAATATTGCACTTAATTAATTGACACAAAAATAGTTAATTATCGCAATTAAAATGTTCTGTTTTCAAATTTAGGTAAATAAAAATCATATTTAATATTAATTTTCATATAATTTCTCAACAATCGGAAGTTGTTTGTGTCTATATTTGTTAATCCAAAACTTACTAAAATTTAATTCTAATAAATCTATGAAACTTTTGTACTCATTTTGTCTGTTGTTTCTTATTGCAATTAATTCGGAAGCACAAAATCATCCCGCAACTGCAAATTATGATTTGAAAAAGAAACGCTTGTTAATTCAATCCTGTTCGCTTTATTTATATAATTCTAATCAAGGATCAATTGATGCCGACAGCTCCGTAGTTTTGACGTGCAAGGCTTATAAGCTTCCGGTAGCTTTGGCTTATGACGAAGGCTTTAATGATGGTACTTACTTAATTGGAAGCGATTTAATCGCAAAAGGAAATGCTCATGCTGCGAAACAACTTTTTATAAAATCAAAAGGAGTAGATAAAATCAAATTGGCTTTACAACTCGGAATTTTTTACCTGTTTAAACCATTTGCAATTCCAGACGATATTAATAATGCTAATCTCTACATATCTGAGGCAGTAAAAATCAGTAATGAGTTAAAAATAAAAAAGTGGCAGCATCAGAGTTTGATGCTTTTGGGGAAATTTTACTTCCAAATCAACAATTATCCTGAAAGCAAAAAATGCTTTTCGCAGGTTGTAGAAGAATGCCGCAAACAAAAAGACAAAGCAATATTAGCAGATGCATTACTAAACCAGGCAACCTATCAATACGACTTGGATCCAGAAAAAGAGAAAATCCTAAAAGAAACAGAATTGCTATATACAGACTTGGGTTTTGTAGAAAAAAAAATCGAAGCAAAAATGAAGCTGTGCACCATTTATTTCTGGCATGGAAAAATTAATGATGCTAAAAAAATAATCTACCAAAACATTGCTGACATGCGAAAAATTGGTTTTAGACAACAGCAATATGGAGAAACTACAATTTCATATATAGAAGGTACTCAATATAATATGAAAGGCGCGTTTTATTATGCTTTAAAAAGTGTAGAAACTATGGAAAATACAAAAGACTACACCTTTGCTGATATTTTCTATATGCGATTAGGATTAGTATATTTAAATATGGGACATTATGATGAAGCCTCAAAAATGGCTGAAAAAAGCATAAAATATGGCCAAAACGTTTTTAACAGCGGTAGTTGGTACAAAAGTTTTGTAACTGCCGCAGCATCTTTATCTATGAAAGGGAAAAATAAAGAAGCGATCGAATACATGAATACGGTGACAAGTAAATATACTCCTCCAAATAACTTTGACAAAATGCTGGTTAATTATGCATACGGCAATTGTTATGCAAGAATTAAAAACTATGGTACGGCAGAAAATTATTTCAAAAAAACTGCAGAAGCAGCAGACGCTCTGGATTCACCTCAAACGTATCGTGATGTTTGCAATAGCTACTCATCTATCGCTTTGTTTTATGCTAACCGAGCTGATTATAAAAAAACACAATTATATGTAGATAAAATAGATGCATTATCAAAAAAATACAATAAAACCTTTGGTACTGAAGCTCTTTATATGTCATTATATAAATTGGATTCGGTTAATGGCAATTTTAAATCTGCTTTAATAAATCATAAAATATATAAAAAATTTAGTGACTCGCTTTTGGACTATGCTAAAAACAGACAAATTGAAGAGCTAAGAATAAAATATGAAACCGTAAATAAGGAACAAAAAATCAAACTCTTAAATCAGGAAACTGATTTGCAGGAAAACGCATTAAAAAAATCAAAATTATTAAATACGCTTTCTATCTGGAGCTTAGTTTTGCTGCTAATTACGATAGCCCTATTGTATAACAGATATCGTTTAAAACAAAAAAACAATGCTGAATTAGAACAGAAAGAAAAAGAAATCAACCAGAAGAACATTAATCTAAGACATTTACTGGATGAGAAAGAATGGCTTTTAAAAGAAATTCATCATCGTGTAAAAAACAATCTGCAAACTGTTATTAGTCTTTTAAATTCGCAATCGGCTTATTTAGAAAATGATATGGCACTATCTGCAATAAAAAACAGCCAGCACCGAATTCATTCAATGTCTCTGATCCATCAGAAATTATATAATTCTGAGAATATTTCGACCATCAATATGCCTAATTATATTAAGGAATTGGTTGAATATTTAAAGGAATCTTTCTCGCTTGGTCAAAGAATTCGTTTTGAACTAAAAATTGATCCGCTTGAACTTGATGTTGCACAAGCTGTTCCAATTGGACTTATTTTGAATGAATCGATTACAAATGCGATCAAATACGCTTTTCCAGACGATAGAACTGGAATGATTTACGTAACTCTGGAAGCTACTTCTGAAAACAAATATTTATTGACCATTGCCGATAACGGCGTTGGATTTGATGTTAATATCAGCGCCAAGAAAATCAATTCTTTCGGATTGAGTCTGATAAAAGGTTTAAGCGACGATTTAGAAGCAACTTTTTCTATGGAAAATAAAAACGGGACTATCTTCAAAATTGAGTTTTCAAAAGAATTTCCAATCAATGAAAAAAGAAAATAAATTGAATTGACGAAATCTCACTAATTTAAATCACTTTAGCGAAATATAGCGCTTTTGAATGCTTATAAAAAGCGTTAAATACCATGAATTAGGTAGTTTATTGGCATGGCATATTAATTGGTTTTATTTATTAGTTTAATTACGCTAATAATCAATAAAAGTCATGCTTATAGAAGAAAACACCGGATTAATTCTAATTGATGTTCAGGGAAAACTTGCCCGGATTGTGGACAAAAGCGAAGCATTAATTTTAAATCTTGAAAAACTCATTCGAGGCTGTCAGCTACTTTCGATTCCGATAATCTGGGCCGAACAAAATCCGAAAGGACTCGGTACAACAATACCTGAATTAGAAAAATTATTACAACATCAGAAACCGATTGAAAAGTATACTTTCAACGCTTTGGATACTGAAATTTTCAGACAGTCTATTATTGATTCCGGAAAAAAACAATGGTTAATCTGTGGTATTGAAGCTCATATATGTGTCTATCAAACTGCAATGGGCTTATTATCAAATGATTTTGAAGTACAAATCGTAACTGATTGTGTTTCTTCCCGATCAAAACAAAGTAGTAAAATAGCGTTGAAAAAACTGCATAACAAAGGAGCTGATCTAACGAACGCTGAAATGTGTCTTTATGAACTTGTTAAAGATTCCAGACAAAATATCTTCAAAGAAATTTTAACATTAATCAAATAAAAAAATCATGTCAAAATCAAAAACTATAATACTGATTCACGGAAATTTTGTAAACGACAAAACCTGGGCAGAATGGAAACAATACTATGAAAAAAAAGGATATACCGTTTATGCACCAGCAAATCCGGGACACGATGGATATCCTGCTGAATTGAGAACAAAAGTTCATCCAGATCTTGTTAAAACAGGATTCATAGATATTGTTTCTAATATTAGCAAATTAATTGATTCACTACCCGAAAAGCCTTTAATAATTGGTCATTCTATGGCAGGCATGGCTGTTTTGAAATTAGTCGAATTAGGAAAAGCTGCAGCTGGTGTGAGTATCGATGGAGCACCTCCAAAAAATGTTTTTCCGCCATTTCAAACTTTAAAAACAGTAATTCCTGCGTTTGGTTTCTTTTCTTCCAATAAATATTTTATGGGAAGTCGGGAATGGTACGATTATGCTTTTTTCAACACCATACCTGAAAGTGAAAAACAGAAAGCATTTGAAAAATTTGCTGTACCTGAAAGTTATAAAGTCAGTCGGGAATTGGTTTTAAACTCGTTTTCAAATATCAATTTCAAAAAATCGCACGAGCCTATTTTATTCATTGGAGGTGGTAGCGACCATATTTTCCCTCCTAGCCTGACACAAACTATAGCTAAAAAATACAGCGATAATTCTGGTCGTGTGGATCTCAAAATATTTAATGGAAAAAGTCATTTCATTTGTGGAGAACCTGGCTGGGAAATTGTCGCCGATTATATACTTAGTTGGTACGAAGATCTATAAAAAAATGCTATATAAGTGCACAAGCACTTCTGTAAAATTATTCTAATCGCAAACTATTTAATTATTATTTAATACTAATGTCATGAGTTTATATCAACTTCAAAAAACCGCCATAATACTAATTGACCCCTTCAATGATTTTCTTTCCGAAGGAGGAAAATTATATCCTGTAACTAAAGAAACTGTTGAAGGCAACAAAGTAGTTGAAAACATTAAAAAACTTTTAACTGCTGCAAGGGAGAAAAAAATCCAGATTGTCTATACACCGCATCGCCATACTCAAAAAAACGACTATTTAAACTGGAAATTTATGGCGCCATCACATTTAGGTAGCAAAGGCATCACTCTATTTGAGAAAAACTCATGGGGAGCTGAATTTCATCCTGACTTAATAATGCAAGAAGGTGATCTTTTAGCACAAAACCATTGGACTGCCAGTGGTTTTGCAAATACTGATTTGGATTTTATTTTGCGTCAGCATAATATAGATCAAATCGTTCTTGTTGGAATGAGAGCTAATACCTGCATTGATTCAACAGCCCGATATGGAGTCGAATTAGGATATCATGTAACCTTAATTAAAGATGGTATAGGCGCATTTAATTGGGAAGAGATAAAAGCAACAGTTGAAACAAACTTTCCAAATTATGGACACGTTCTTTCATCAACTGAAGAATTCATTGCTAATATCAACAATTAAAACCGTTGTATTTCTTAAATACTGCTTTGTAATTTCTTTTTTCTTTTCCAATACAATAAATAAAGAATACCCATGGAAATTGCCAAAATATCCAATTTCATAATCTGAGGGATGCGCATGATATGATCATTATAGTAGCTTCCGCCCAAAAGAGCACCACATCCTATTCCCATTTCCATTGAAATATACATAGTGGCAACTGCTTTACCTCTATGTTCCGGACTACTTAAATCGATTGTCCATGCGCTAATTGCAGGCGATAAAATTCCTGTGCCCGCTCCGTAGATTCCCGCACCTACAAGCAAAAATTGTATATCTCTGCCTTCACTTATAACAAAAAGAGCCAGTACAACAATAAACAAACCTGCCAATATAACTTTTGGACGACCATATCTGTCGGAGACTTTCCCTGCTACAAATCGAACTAAAACTGAAGTTATGGTAAATGCCGTAAAAAAAAGTCCTTTATTCTGAGCGCCTAAATGACTGCTCCAATCTGGAATTAAAGTAAGTATAAGTCCAAAAGCGGTATAAGAAAAAAATGTTACGACTCCTGCAGGCAATGCTTTTCTGTCTATAATATCTTGTCGGTTAAGAAAAAACATTGACTTATGAAGTTTTTCTTTCTGCGCCAGCGTTTCTTTCATATTCATTACAATAATAATAGACAAAAGCGCAAGCAATGATGAACAATAAAACATGAAATTAATTCCAAATTCATTTGATATCAAACTTCCCACAGCAGGACCGAGCGCACCGCCAATGCTAAAGCATAAACCATGTATTCCCAGCGCTTCTCCCCATCTTTTTTGCGGAATAATATCGGCAACATATGCAGAAGTTGCTGTTGGTTTAAATCCAGTTGAGAAACCATGAACTAATCGAAGCAAAAGAAATCCTGATACAGAACTTAAAACCGGATAAAGAAAACCGCAAACTACACATACTGATGAGCCAATTGCCATAACCGGTACACGTCCCCATTTATCAGTTAGTTTTCCGCTAAACGGACGTGAAATTCCAGCCGTTAAAGTAAATAGGGAAATAATTAAACCTTTATATTCGGCACCTCCCATTCTGCTTAAATAATTTGGAAGCTCGGGAATCATCATATTAAAACTTGATGAAAACAGCAATGAACTCATGCAGAGTAAAATAAACTGAACTGTATAAATTGATTTTTCCTTAGGAGGCATTATTGGGGTATTAAATATTGTTCAAAGATAAAATCTTATTCTGAATTACTAAAAGTTGCTTACAAATCATCTGCAAGTTTAAAATGGAGAATGAATCTTAGTTTCTCCATTTTATTTTAATTTTGCATTTCCCAACTTAAAAAAAAAAACAATTGATTACATTTAAAAAATGCGAAGAAACCAATCTCGATTTATTGCATCAAATCGCTTTACGATCTTATAATGAAACCTACCAATACCTTTGGATGGATGAAGGCGCTTGGTATTTAGATAAATTTTATAAAAAAGAAATTTTCAAAGAGGAACTTTTGGATTCTTTCATTTTTTATTTTTTAATTTATGATGATGAAAGTGCAATTGGCTATTTTAAACTAAAAGAAAGTCCAATCGAACACTATTCTGAAAAAGAATGTATGGAATTGGACAAATTATATCTTTTAAAAAAATACACCGGAAAAGGACTTGGAAAAACAGTAATGAATTTTATCATCTCTTTTTCCAAAGAAAAAAATCGTTCTATACTTTGGCTGAAAGTAATGGAAAGCAGCCCAGCAAGATTTCTTTATGAAAAAGCTGGTTTCAGACAAATAGATAAATACGAACTAGATTATCCTCAGTTTATAAAAGAATATGCATTTATTTTAACGATGATTCTAAAACTTTAAGCAAAAATGGTGCTACTAAAGCGCCATTTTTATTTAAATCATTTGTAAAATATTCTAAAGTTTCATTCCATAATTGAAAAGAATATTAAGTAGGTTTAGAAAATTCTTTTTAGTTCAATTCCGTTTAGGATGGTTTTACCCGTTTTTTGTTTGAAATCAACCTGAATTCCTTTGCCATCTTTTACATAAATAGTCGTCTTCATCTCAACCGCTTTTTCAGGTTCTAAGTAATTATTATTCCCAAAATTTTCCAGAAATAACTGTCCGTTTACCAAAACATCAAAAACTCTAAAGGCTTTTTCCTCCTTCTGACTTTTCTCAGCTAAATTATATGCCAGCACTTCTCTAGTATTTCCTGAAAGAAACTCAGCAAAATAAAGTGTTAATTCATATTTTCCGTCTGGAACATCAAAATTAAAAGCTTCAATTCCTTCTCTTTGCGTTTGATAAATTGGGTCATTTTCAGTTCCTTTTATCAATTTATTTGTTCCGTATGGAATTTGAGGATTTCCAGGCATTTTATACGCTTGACCGCCAATATAACCCCAACTTCCTTTTGTGTAAGCTTGTTCTGGAAGCCAGTTTTGCTGTGTAAGTTCTTCCGTAAATTGTCTTTGATCCCCTAAACTGATTCTTATATTTTCAAAAATATATTTTACGCTGTTTAAATTCGGTGCATAAAGCGTGAAATGAATTGATGCAAAATCTTTTACACTTTCGTTTGAAGTTGAAAAAGCTTCTACTATATTGTTTCCATTTTTGAACGGAACATTAAAAATAACCGAACCATCTTTTGTTTTCTGACTTCCTAAATTTTGTCCGTTAACTTTTAAAGTGATTTCATTTTCATTGGAAAAAACTTCCAAATCCTGATAAAAAGCCGATTCGTTTTCTGAAATCAAAACTCCGGAACGATTTATCCAGCTTTTTGATCCAATGCTTACAATTGGCTTTTTCAGTAATCTTGCCTGATAAAAATAATAAGCATCTTTCGGAATTCTGTCCCAGGAAATTATGCCTTTATTATTCATGTGTGGCCAACTTTCGGCTCTTCCTTCTGAATTGAATTCGACTAAATTCCAAATAGTTCCTCCGGCAACATAATCCAGATTTTCAATTGCATTCAAATAATGTTTGTGATACAACATCGCATAATCCATCGTTTTATCAAATTTTTTAGGATTATCTGATCGCATTCTTCTGTCTGCATCAGCACCAAATTCTGTAATTACCATAGGTTTGTCTGGTAATATTTTATGATGATTTTCAAGAAATTTTTCTAGACCTCCAAATTCGCCACTGTACCAGCCATGATATAAATTCCATCCCACAATCATTGGGATTTTTGTCAATCCAACCGAATTGTACAAATCAAAAGCGCCGTGATTTGGCAACATTGTATAACGGGAAGGATCTTCTTCTCTAGTTACATTTTCTAGTTTTTGAGCCAATGCTGCGACGTTTTTATAATAATTCTGTCTTTCTACCGATTTATCATCATATCTTGGGCGAAGCAAAATTTCATTCATATAGGCCCAAACAATTACACTGGGATGATTGAAACTTTGACGAATCATTTCGCGTTGCATTTCGATGCTGTTCTCTTCAAAAGCTTTAGTTTCTGTAATTCGGTTTACTTCAGGAGTTTCGACAATTGCTAAAAGCCCAATTCTATCGCAAGCTTCTAAAACAGAAGGATCTTGCGGGTAATGTGCCACACGAACAAAATTTCCGCCCATATCTTTAATCAACTGCATGTCTTTTTCAGCCAAAACATCTGGCAATGCATTCGCCAAATCTTTATAATCCTGATGGCGGTTTGCCCCGATTAATTTAGTTGGTTTTCCATTTAAGAAAAATCCTTTGTCCGCAGTAAACGAAAACCATCTGAAACCAACTGGTGCAGAAAATAAATCTAATTGCTCTTTAGTCTTTTCATCCAAAATAACCGTAACCACTTTATACAAATAAGGTTCATCTGGCGACCATAATTTTGGGTTTTGAACCGCTTTTGAAAACTGTAAAAATTCAGTTTTTGAATTTGATTTCAGTTTCAAACTAGAACTAAAAGTAGCAACCTCTAAATTATTATTATCAAATAATTTAGAGGTAACAATTACTTCTTTTGAAGATTTAGAATTGTTTTCAATATTTCCTTTAACCTGAAATTTAGCTGATGTGGCTGTAACATCTGGAGTAGTAATAAATAGACCGTCAGAAGCACGGTTTGTCAGGTCAAAATGAACTTCGTTTGAAGCAATCAGATATACATCGCGATAAATTCCTCCGTAAAAAGTAAAATCGGCATCAAGTGGCGGAATATCTTCATTATAACTGTTGTCAACTTTTATCACAATTTGGTTGCCTTTTTCAGGATTTTCAAACTGAAGAAATTCATTTATCGGAAAACTAAAAGCCGTGTAGCCACCAATATGCAAACCTGCTTTTTTTCCATTAATAAAAACTTCCGTAGTTTGATTTGCGCCTTCAAAATAAAAATAAACCGATTTGTTTTTCCATTGCGGATTTATATAAATTGTCTTCTTGTACCATCCTTCACCACGGTAATATCCCCATTGATCATCCATGACATCAAACTTGTTCCAACTATGTGGTAAATTGACATCTTCCCAAATTGTAGTTTTTGTATTTTCTAAATCGGCTTGACTTAACTTTCCTTTGTAAAACTGCCAATTGGAATTTATAGATTGTTTCATTTTTTCCTGACTGAATCCAGTCAAGAAACAAAATAGAGTTCCGAGCAGTAAAATCTTTTTAATCATTGGTATTAGTTTTGTGGTTTTACCAATTTGCAGTCAAATAAACCTTCGGCTGTATTCCCTGGATCGACTGCAAACTGAATTGTAATTTGGTTTGCGTTTTTTAATAATGCCGAAGGAATCGTATATGTTTCATCATAAAACGAATTTGGTTTCTTGGCTTTTTAAATTTCTATTGCAATTTCGACATTATTTGCTAAAATCCTAAAGATTCTTTTTTCCACCATAGCTTCTAAAATATGAATAATCAAATTAGCTTCTGAGCAATTTTTGCATACATCATAAAACTAAAGCAACCAGCATCGTTTGCCTCTCTCCTGTATATCTTGAAATTCACCAGTAAAAGTGTTTTTTACTTCAAGCCAATGATTTTTTCAGGTTGTATTTCGTCAATTCTCAAATAACCTAAAGATATTGTTTTAAGTGCTTCTTTTTCATTATTTTATTTCTTAAAAACTTCTACATGAGTTTCCCAATAATCAGTACAAAATCTATCCCAAGAAATCATATATTGATTAATCTGTAATATTATTTAAAGACATCAAAACTGTTTTTTAAGTGTTTTATAAAACAAATTTTTGCTTGTTTTAATCATTTGAGATAATCTAATTCTTAATCACAATTTTATTTTCATCAGAACTTAAATTCTTCAACCAAAATTACTGATTCGTAAAACTTTGCAATTTTATTTTGATCATCAAAAGAGATTTATTATGAAACTGTAGTGACATTGTATAGCCAATAACATCAACTTTTTAAGTTTATCAGAAATCACAGAATAATTTTTGAAGTTAGATTAAATATAGTTTTTTCTTGTTATTTTACCGAGGCATGTGAAGAATTACTTGTTTTCAAAAAATCAGAAACTTAAAAATTAAATTAACTTTTAGGAAAAGTAAATATTACAGATTTGACTCAAATACTCGTATCCGTTTTAATCAAGTAATAAGCAAAAAAAAGGTATACAACTTGATTTGAGTTCGGAGATAAATATTACAGTGAAATACAGTAAAAAAACATTATTATTGCTTAAAACAAACCAACTAATTGTAATGATGTATTGATTCTAGAATTAACGGTTTAAAGAGCTCTGTAGAAAAAATAAAAACAGATTTACAGTCAAGTATATTCCGATTGTTTTAATTGCAAAGTATAACCTAAACTCTAAATTGAAAGGCATTAAGCTTGAATTCGTGCTTATATTAGCAAGCCTTTCTATGGAAAATTTAAAAGCTGTTGCAGAAAATTTAATAAAAAACCGTAAAAATGATAAATTTATATTCAAGTTATCCTCTCTAAATTTAAAATTTCCCCCAAACGTTTATAAACAAAAAATCCCTCCCGATAAATCGGGAAGGATTCTCAAAAGAAAGGCGACGACATACTCTCCCACAAAACTGCAGTAC
>NZ_JBSIPG010000010.1:0-172898 GCF_054075145.1 Flavobacterium xizangense
TCCGCCAGTATTGGCACTATTGGAGCGGTAACATCATCCAAAATCACATTCTGATTTGCGGTTGATGTATTTCCGTTTCCGTCATCAAAAGTCCATGTTACCACCGTCGTCCCCTGCGCAGTGATTGGGAATACTGTCGTCGTGGTTCCGGTAATGGTTCCTGCACAATTATCGGTTGTGGTCGGTGCCGTCGGAGTTACTGAACATTCGCCAGTAACATCAGCCAGTATTGGCACTATTGGAGCGGTAACATCATCCAAAATCACATTCTGATTTGCGGTTGACGTATTTCCGTTTCCGTCATCAAAAGTCCATGTTACCACCGTCGTCCCCTGCGCTGTGATTGGGAATATTGTCGTCGTGGTTCCGGTAATGGTTCCTGAGCAGGCATCTGTTGTGGTCGGTGCCGTCGGAGTTACTGAACATTCGCCAGTAGCATCAGCCAAAGTTGGAATGAGCGGAGCAGTTGCATCATCAATAATTACATTCTGATTGACAGTCTGCGTATAGCCGTTTCCGTAATCAAAGGTCCAGCTGACCACAGTAATGCCCTGAGTGGCTATCGGGAACGTTGTCGCTGTAGTCCCAGTGATAGTCCCTGCGCACGAATCTGTAAGAGTGGGTGCCGTTGGCGTTACCGAGCATTCTGCGGTTACATCTACCAAAGGCGATGGAAGCACGGTAGGATTTATAGTAATATCAGTTGTGACAGCATTAGAACAGGTGCCGTTACTGAATTCATAAGTAACAGTGTAGGTGCCCGGTGCAGATAAAGCTAAGTCTATTTCGCCCGTTGCACCATCAATACTCAAACCTGCATCAGCGCTATATTGACCATTTGTAACACCTGTTTCTACAGAAGAAACCGTTCCTCTGTTACAGAAAGGTCCTGCCGGATAACTTATGGAAGCCGTAGGAAGTGCATTTATGGTGATATCTGTTGTTGCAGTATTCGAACAGCTTCCATCATTGAAAGTATACGTAATAGTATGAACTCCTAACGTTGAAGCTGCCAGATTAATTTCTCCTGTATCGGCATCGATAATTAAACCTGCATCTGAAGTGTAAGTACCGCCTGCCGTGCCCAGTTCTTCGGGAACCGCAGTTCCAGTTTGGCAGTAAGGCGCGCTTAAATAAGCAATCGAAGCTTGAGGAAGCGCATTCACAATGGCTTCAACCGGTGCTATGCTGAAACAGCCGCTGGCATCGGTTCCTTTTATATAGTAGGTATCCTGAACTGCAACTGCCGTTGGATCCGTAACGGGAATAGTGGCCTGTTCGTCTGAAAAATAAGTGTAAGTCAGACCTGCAGCACTGCCTGCAGTGACGGCCGGCGCCGTAAGATCGATTGTGTTTGGGAAGCAAACCGCAGCCGGAGCTGCAGTAACTACCACTGGTCGCGGATTGACATTGATTGTTAAATTGGAAACCGTACTACTGCTGCAGGGCGCTCCCAATGCAACCGTGCAGGTATAATTGTTAGCTCCGACAGTCAGATCTGAATAATTAACCAGAGGATCTTTCTGGTTTTGATTGGAAGCATTAATTCCCGGTCCTGTCCATAGATAGGAAAGTGCACCGAAAATATCCACATCTAATTGCACCGTACCTGAAGTCATATCGCAGATTACAGCAGGAGTATTCAGTCCATTGGCTGTGGCCTCTGGGGCTGCTGCAACACCAATCTGAACCGATTGGGTAATTACGTTGCCACAGCCGTCTTTTATTCTGAAAAAATAAGTGTTGTCGGTAAGGCCGGTGAAGGTATTCCCGCTTTGATAAGGTCCGAAAGTCACACCTCCGTCTGTGCTCAGCGCATATTCAAGCACATTTCCTGGTGCTGGCGAATTGGATGTAGCCGTTATGGTTAAAACCCCGTTTGTTGCGCCTGTCGCACAGACATAACCTCCTGTATTGGTTTTATCTACTATAATGGCATTATTGGCATCATAAGTAATGGTTTGTGTAAGAACATCTTGAGTTCCTCCTTTGATACGCAATCCAAAAGTATAAGTTCCATAGCCTAAACCATTAAAAGGAAGCGAAGAAGTAGCATTTGCCATATCCCTAACCTGTCCGACACTTGATGGACCGGAAACAACAATAACCTGATAAGCTGTCGGATCATCAAATGTTCCATTCATTACATAATTGAATCCTCCGCAGACCGGTGTTGTGGTATTACCTGAAAGACTGGCTAGATAACCTTTTACTGTAACATTTAATGTTCTGGTTCCACAAGAAGTGGTTATATCTAAAGTATAATTACCTTTGGGCCAGTAACCATTTGGATCGGTTGCGTTTACTTTTGGTAAATATGCATTTCCACTATTATCCAAAATGTAACTAGAGCTATATCCGACAGGAACCAAAGGATTATTAGATGCAGTAACTGTATAATTAATAAAGTTATTTGCTGTTTGAACTGGTGTAACTCCAATAAGTAGTCTTCCATATCCTAATGCATTAAGATTTTGCTGTACCCCAAAATTACTTTGTGCAATAGTCAATGTGGTTGCAGAAGGTATAGTAATATTTTGAGAGACGGGAAGATTTAGGTTACCTGTAGTAACCCCTGCCGCGTCAACGTAAGTAACGTGATAAGTGGCTCCAGCTGTAAGGCCTTCGACGTTATCTACAGGAAGTGTTGCAGTTTTTGTAATTACATCCGAAGAATTATTAATGTTTGTAAATGTAATATTCATGGGGTAACAAGCTAATCTGTTAGCTTGAAGTCTAACAATCCCTACACCTCCACAATTATAGATAGATACATAACCAGTAACTTGAGTTATTTGAAATTCTTTTTGATTTCCACAATTATCAATCAATACTACTTTCATATTATTAATATCTGCTTCTACTCCAGCTCTATTTGCAATTATTGGAAGAGGAGCTTTTTGTAAAAGAGGAGAATATCCTGCCCCTCCTATATCACTGTAACCGTCAGCATCGATATCTTGGCCATATAATTGTCCCTGATATTTTATTTTCCATGAAAAATTAGCTGCATCAGCTACAGATAATGTTGTACTATTAGAAATATACTGAAAAAGAGTTTCATTATAAATTGTAAGAGGAGTTGAACAATTATATGTAGTTGAATAATTCGGATAAGCGATACTTCCTAATTTAATATCGTTAAGCCCTACTGTTGGATTGGAAATAGATGTTGCTCCAGTAATTGTTAATCCACAAGAATCTGTCACACTAACAATATAACTATTAGCTGGAAGTCCATTAAAAGCAAATGTGTTGGCAGCAATAGCACCGCTACTCTGTAAAATAGTTCCCGGTGTAGCCTGTGCGGCAATTGTAAAGGTAAAAGGAGCTTTACCGTTTGTCACCGTTGAAGTTAAAACTGCTGTCCCTCCTACACAATTAGCAACTTTTGTGGGGGTAGAAACTGTCATTGACGTATAGCCATCCGACACAGTAATATTGCCACTTGAATAGACGGTTCCGCCAGCTGTGGCTCTTCCATTTACGACGTATATTCCTGAACTTAATCCTGTAAAAACAGGATTGGTTGTAAACTGCGTATTATCACCAGGAACTGGGGAAACCACTACACCAGCCTTCAAAAGTTGATACTGCGGCGTTGCTCCTAATCCTGTACTGCTAGATGTAACAATACCACTGTTTTGGCACCCAGTATTACTTGCTACACCAGAAACAGTCTGTGAAAAAACTTTGTTACCAATAAAAGGCAGGATGAGCAGTGCAAGAATTAAAGTAATTTTTGTCCTCATATTTGTTTTTGTTAATTCGACAACAGTCACTTAGAGTAATAATTTATTCTTCAAAAAAATTAAATCACTCTTAAATAATAATTGTTCATTTATTTTCTAAAAAATAATACAACATAAGTTTTCTGTATTTTGGGAGGCAAAAGTATAATAGGATATTTTTTTTAGTTTCCTCTAAAAGCCTAAAAAATAACAGAATAGAGCATTTCTAATTACAAATACTCAATGTTAATAGATTTTAGTTAAACTTAATTATTTCAAATTCCTTAAATTATAAAGGCTTGTAATAGCTTGATAAATATTTAAGATCAATTTATCAGTTAAAATTTTGATTTAGAAAGAAAGTCTTTTTCTTGCGTATACGACTTCTAAATTACAAACACACTGTAATTCAGTACATTAAAAATAAAAAAAAACTTTAAAAACAAAAAAAAAGCCAGTAAAAAAAAATTACTGGCGTTTTGTATATGCAACAATACGTAAAAAAATTACTGCTGTTTCTATTTATTAATCGATATTACTATTTTTATTTCACTCGAATACTCCATTCAAAATCCATTTCAGAAACCTGAATTCCTTCTTCATTTGTTCCGATAGATTTCATCCAGAATGTTTGCCCTTCTCCTGTTTCAATAGTTCTTTGAATCGCTTCAGCAATTAAATGACCGTCGTTGCAAACAAAAGTGATTCTTCCTGTTGCTTTTTTAGTAAAGTTCCCTTTATTGTTGGCAACCAACATTGAAATCTTTCGGCCGCTGTCCTGAATTTGAGAAATAACCAAAGCCCCTGTTGTCAACTCTGCCGCCATTGCCTGAACGGCAAAATACATCGAATTAAACGGATTCTGATTGATCCATCTATGTTTGACACTTACAATACAGCTGTCTTTATCGATAGCTTTTACACGTACCCCGCAAATGTATGCTGATGGTAATTTGAACAATACAAATTTGTTGAGTTTGGAAACTGAAACTGCCATGAGATAATTTTTTCAGTAAAAATACGAAAAAACTATGCACGCACAATAAATTCGATACACTTTTGAAAGACATCAATAAAATCAAGTATTCCGAATGATTTTCAGCAAATTATCCTTGCACTACAAATATTAAAATTGTTAATATTTTGTTAATATTTGGTACTATGTAAAACAAGATACTGTTTTTTAGACATATATTTGCATAAGAAAATACTATATACTTTTAATCATGGAAACAACAACACCACTCATCATGGAAACAACATCAGAAAGAAACACATCAGCGTTTACACATTTAAGTACATTAAGTCAATACATTATTCCTTTTGGGAATTATATTTTCCCAATCATCATTTGGTCGAGCTACAAGGACAAATCAGAATTTGTAAATCACCACGGAAAACAGACATTGAATTTTCAATTGAGTTTATTGCTGTACACTTTGGTTTTAGCCTTAATCGCAATTCCGATTTTCGTATCAGTAGTTTTGCAAAACATTCCGATGGAAGCTGTTTTTAACGACGAAGATTTCGTAATCAGAAATTTCAATTTTCAAGGAAACATTGCCTTATTAAGTATCGGCGCGACAGCTGTTTTACTTTTTGGATTGCTAAAATTTGTTGAATTCTTTTTAGTGATTTATGCTTCAATAAAAGCTTCAAACGGAGAATTATACAATTATCCGCTTACGATTCCTTTTATAAAGTAACACTTCGGCTTCGCTCAGTGTGACACAAAAAAGATTAAAAGATTATAGACACAATCAATCATCAATCAATCATCATCAATCAAAAAACGAATTGTTCAATCTAAAAAAAACAAAATGAAATTATGAACATTGAAAACACAAAAGCACAGATGCGCAAAGGTGTTCTTGAGTTTTGCATCTTATCAGTATTAAAAGAGAAAGACGCATATACATCTGAAATATTAGACACTTTAAAAAACGCAAAATTACTAGTTGTAGAGGGAACCGTTTATCCGTTGTTAACTAGATTGAAAAATGACGGTTTACTAAATTATCGCTGGGAAGAATCGACCTCAGGGCCACCACGAAAATATTATGGATTAACCGAGATAGGACAAACTTTTTTAAACGAACTTAGCGGCACATGGACAGAATTATCTGACGCCGTAAAACTAATCACCAATCAAAATCAATAAGTCATGAACAAAACAGTAAATATTAACTTAGGCGGTATGTTTTTTCACATCGATGAAGATGCATATTTAAAATTGACACGCTATTTTGACGCTATAAAACGATCATTGAACAATTCGTCTGGACAAGATGAAATTATTAAAGACATCGAAATGCGCGTTTCTGAATTATTAACAGAAAAACAAAAAAGCGAAAAACATGTTGTTGGCTTAAAAGACGTTGACGAAGTGATTGCGGTAATGGGCCAACCTGAAGATTACCGAATTGAAGATGAAGAAAGCCAAAATCAATCTTTCAACAATTACAGTGGAAGACAGCATAAAAAATTATACCGTGACAAAGAAAAAGGTATGATTGGCGGTGTTGCAACTGGTTTAGGACATTATTTTGGAATTGATGCCGTATGGATCAAAATCATATTCTTAATCTTTGTTTTTGCAGGTTTTGGAACTGGAATCTTAGCATACTTCGTACTTTGGATTGTAACTCCTGAAGCGGTAACAACTTCAGAGAAACTAGAAATGACCGGAGAACCAGTTACGATTTCAAACATTGAAAAAAAAGTGCGTGAAGAAATTGATTCATTGTCTGAGAAATTCAAAAATGCAGATTATGACAAAATGGGAAACCAGGTAAAGTCGGGAGCTGAGAGAATAAGTAGTTCATTTGGAGACTTTGTCATGACGGTTTTTAAAATCTTTGCTAAATTTTTAGGTGTAATTCTAATCATGGCAGGAATCACTACTCTAATTCTTTTATTAATCGGAGTATTTACTTTAGGAACAAATGTTTTTATTGATTTTCCTTGGCAAAACTTTATCGAAGCAGAAAACTTTACAGAATATCCTATATGGTCTTTCGGTTTATTGATGCTTTTTGCAGTTGGAATTCCATTTTTCTTCCTGACTTTATTAGGATTTAAACTGTTGTCTCCAAATTTGAAATCAATCGGAAATATTACAAAATATACTTTGCTTGCCATCTGGATTATTGCTGTTGCAATTGCAATCAGCATCGGAATTAAACAAGCGACTGAAATATCTTACGATAACAAAACAGTTGAGAAGAAATCATTGAACATTACATCAAAAGATACTCTTTATGTAAAATTCAGATACAATGATTATTATGCAAAGGATTTGAATCATCATCATGAATTTACATTCGTACAAGATTCTGCAAACAACAACTTGATTTATTCTAATGATGTTCGTTTACATGTTTTATACACTGATAATGCTTCTCCTTATTTGCAAATTGAAAAAAGTGCCAGAGGAAATTCATTTTCAAGTGCAAAGAAAAGAGCCGAAAAAATCAACTATAACGTTCAGATTAACGGAAATCATTTAATTTTGGATAATTATTTTCTGACAGATGTAAAAAATAAGTTCAGAGGACAAGAAGTTGATGTATATTTGTACTTGCCAGAAGGGCAATTATTTAAGCCAGATTCCTCAGTACAAGATTACGACGATTCTGAAAATGATTTCTTCAACCTGCACTTTAGCGGAGATTACAATTACAAAGTTGAGGGTTCAAAAATAAAATGTTTAAACTGCCCTGCAGAAGAGAACGAATATAATGATGGAGATTATGATAGTGACGAAAACACTATTGAGAATGACACTGTAAAGGAAGTTTCGATTAAAATTAATGGAAAAGAAGTTTTAAACGGAAAAAAAAACAAAGGAAAGTTAACCACTGATAAAAACGGAGTTATAATTAAAATCAACTAATAACTAAAGCCATGATCAAAATAATCATTCATATTACAAAATTTATTATTGCAACTGTTACCGCATTATTGTTTACTTCTTGCAACTTTAATTTGAATACAGTTGAAGGAAGCGGACATGTTACAACTGAAAAAAGAATTGTTCAGGGAGATTTCAAAAAAGTATCTGTAAGCAATGCGATTGATTTAGTAATCGTACAGTCTGATTCAACTGAAATTGTTGTTGAAGCTGATGATAATTTGCAAAAAGACATCATTACAAAAGTTGAAAACGGAACATTAGTAATTAGCTGTAAATTCAGTTCATTCAGAAATGTTACGACTAAAAAAGTAACGGTAAAAATGCCGGTTATTGATAAGCTTGAAGCTTCGAGCGCTGCAACTGTACAAAGCAAAAATGTAATTCAGTCACAGGATATCGATTTGGAAACTTCAAGTGCAGCAACTATGACTGTTAATGTAGAATCTGACAATATTTCGGCAGAATCTGGAAGCGGAAGTTCTATTTCGGTGGAAGGAAAAGCATTAAAAATTAAAACTTCAGCATCTAGCGGTTCTAATATTAATGCAGAAAAATTATTAGCAAACGAAGTTCATGCCGAAGCTTCAAGCGGAGGAAGTGTAAATGTGCATCCGATTGTAAGTCTTAAAGCTGAAGCATCAAGCGGAGGAAGCATCAATTACGATTCAACTCCGAAGACTGTTGAAAAAAGTTCACATTCTGGCGGAAGCATCAGTCAAGGATAGTCAATATTTATGTGTTAAATATAAAAGAAATCATTCATCAAAAGTGGATGATTTTTTTATATTTGTCAAAATCAAATCTAGAATTAATGAAAAGAAATACTGCCCTGGTTCTGTTACTATTAGTTACAACATTAAGTTTTGCACAAAGAAGAGAAAAAATAAAAGGAACTAAAATCGTTACAACATCAATAAAAGAAGTTGGAAGTTTTGACGGTCTTGAAGTAGATGACAATTTGGAAGTTTATTTAGAGCGCGGAGAAAAAAATGAAATCAAAATTGAAGCCGACGATAATCTTCATGATATTGTTGCGATGGATTTAAGAGATAAAACCCTTCGTTTATATACTTCAAAAGAAAGTACAATTTTCAAAAAACTTTCTGTACGTGTTACTTACACAGGAACATTAAATAAAGTAACTGCAAAAAACGAGGCAATTATTTATGCCATTCAGGAACTTAAATTAGACGATATTACTTTTAACAGCGTTGATTATTCAAAACTGTATTTGAATGTAAATGCAAAAAAATTCGGTTTAGTTGCAGATGACAAATCCAGATCTGAAATAAATCTAAAAGCAGAAGAAGCTACTATTCAATTAAGCAAAAATGCCGGACTAAAATCTTTGGTTTCTGCAATCAAATTTAAATGTGATTTGTACCAAAAATCAAATGCTGCAATTGAAGGAATTGCTGAAAAAGCAACTATTCGTTTAGACAACAATTCTGTTTTCACTGGAACAAAGTTTACTATGAAAGATGCTAATATTACCGCGGAAAGTTACTCTACCGGAAGTGTTTTAGCAGAAACTACTATTTCAATCGCAGTTGGAGACAAAGCTGAACTTTCTTTATTTGGAAACCCAACCATACAATTGACACGCTTTTCTGAAGAAGCTAAATTGATTAAGAAGCTTAAATAATTTTTGTTTCAGGTTTTCTTTGTTTCAGGTTTCAAGTTGAAATTAGGAACATTCATTATAAAAAAAATCCCGATCTAAATTTAGACCGGGATTTTTTATTGTCGCTTTAGAGATTACAGGAAACTTGAAACAAAGAAAACCTGAAACCTGAAACAAAATTTTTACTCTTTAGAAGCTAAATATCTTTCAGCATCTAATGCAGCCATACATCCTGTACCTGCAGCAGTGATAGCCTGGCGGTATACATGATCTGCAGCATCACCAGCTACAAAAACACCTGCAACATTTGTATTAGATGTTCCCGGAGTATTTATGATATATCCTGTTTCATCAAGAGTGATGTAATCTTTAAAAATATCTGTATTTGGTTTGTGTCCAATTGCTACGAAAAAGCCAGTTGCTGGAATTTCGATAGTTTCACCAGTAGTTTTATTTAATGCTTTAATAGCGTGTACTACGTTATTATCACCTAGAACTTCAACCGTATCATGATTCATTAAAATCTCGATATTTTCAGTTTTACGAATGCGTTCTTCCATGATTTTTGAAGCTCTGAATTTTTCGCTTCTTACCAACATGGTTACTTTTTTGCAAAGTTTAGATAAGTAATGCGCTTCTTCACAAGCAGAATCTCCAGCTCCAACAATTACAACTTCCTGATTTCTATAAAAGAATCCATCACAAACCGCACAAGCAGAAACTCCTCCGCCCATATTCAAATAATACTGCTCTGATGGTAATCCTAAATATTTCGCTGAAGCTCCTGTAGAAATAATAACAGTTTCACAGTGTAACTCGATTGAATCATTGATCCAAACTTTATGAATATCTCCTGAAAAATCAACTTTTGTAGCCCAGCCATCACGAATATCAGCCCCAAAACGTTTTGCTTGTTCTTGTAACTGAATCATCATTTCTGGTCCGGTAACCCCATCAACATAACCTGGAAAATTTTCTACCTCATTAGTTGTAGTTAATTGTCCACCTGGCTGCATTCCTTGATATAATACTGGATTCATGTTAGCTCTGGCTGCATAAATAGCTGCAGTGTAACCTGCAGGGCCAGAACCTATAATAAGGCATTTAATTTTTTCGATTGTATCTGACATAAGTGAATAGTTTTTTTGTGATGCAAATGTAAACTTTATTATAAAAAATAAAGGCGAAAATAAATCCGAAATAACTATGTTCAAATAAGTTTTATTTATTTTCATTTTTTCCTTTTGTAAACGAAATTTATTTATATCTTTGCATCCGCTTACGGGCAGTACAACAAATACATCTTCGGGGTGTAGCGTAGCCCGGTTATCGCGCCTGCTTTGGGAGCAGGAGGCCGCAGGTTCGAATCCTGCCACCCCGACAAAAGTCTTTTCATTTACTTGGAAAGACTTTTTTTTTTGCAATAAACTGAATTATAAAATTATAGCATAGAACGGGTATCTCGTCCCGATTGAGATCGGGAAGGCCGCAGTTCTCCCGAAAGCTTTCGGGACTGCCACCCCGACAAAAGTCTTTTCATTTACTTGGAAAGACTTTTTTTTTGCAATAAACTGAATTATAAAATTATAGCATAGAACGGGTATCTCGTCCCGATTGAGATCGGGAAGGCTGCAGGTTCTCCCGAAAGCTTTCGGGACTGCCACCCCGACAAAAGTCTTTTCATTTATTTGAAAAGACTTTTTTTACAATAAACTGAAAACCAAATATCAATATTGATCATCTCTAAAATTTGTTCAATTGCAAAAAAAAGCCCACGGTTAAAACCGCAGGCTATGCTAAAAATATAATATTTTATTTATTTTTCCATTTTAATGTAAGCCGGATACGATTCACTACTTGGTAAAGTGAATTCTTCATCAAAAGGCTGAGTGCCTGATCCATTATTATATAATGCCACACGTTTTACACCAGTTGCTGTGCTTCCGCCTTCGCTATTAATAACATTTTGAATGTTTCCTGAACCTGCAAAACGAGTGGTGCACATTTTTTCTAATATTACATTTGGACTGTTAGGTATTTCAAAACCATTTTTCTTATTTACATTACCATCAGTTCCTGTCAAAACTGCATATGACCCCATTCCTATACTATGATGTTCTTTAACAGTATTAGCCACTTTGAATGCAGCATAACCATCAACTTTTCCGTTTTGACTACTCCAGCTTGCTTGATTTGGCGCATCATATGGTGGTTCATTTTGAAAGAAATAAGTTCTACCACGTTCACCAAGCCATAACACCTCGTATTCTTGAAAATGCTCAACAAATAATCCATAAAGCGTAACATCGTTACCGGTAACAATAAGTCCGTTTTTGCATCTGTCTCTTGTCCAACGAAGACTTCCACCTTTCTGTGAGCCATGATCAGCACGCCAAAGCCAGAAGTGATCTCCAACTACATTGCTACTATTTATCTGCATTGAAGCCTGTATCTGAATATTTTTTGATTGAACTCCACCTACTCTACACGTAATATCGGTTAGCAGAATTGGATCTGCAGAATGATCAACTTTTGCTCCTTCATTGCCAATTCGAATTTGATAAGTTGTGCTATTGAACGAATCCATAAGAAGACCGGCGATAATAATTCCATCTTCATCATCAGCATAAATACATCCCCAAGTATTTTTTTCAGTAGGCTCCAATGTTACCGAAGCTATCCCGGCACCTAAAAGTATTGCATCTTTTCTATTTACCTGAATTGGAGCATTGAGCGAATAATGTCCTGGGGTGAAAAATATATTTTTACCCGCTTTCAAAGCATTGTTGATTTCTACTTCCGTATCACCTTCTTTCGTAACATACCATTCTGTAACCAAATCCTGGATTTTACCCTTACCCATATCTGATGACGACCAGGAAACTCCTACTCTATCTTTTTGCCAAGCCGGAACAAACACTTTGTATTCGCCATCTTTATCAATAAACAGAAAAGGTTTTTCTCTTATAATAGGTGTAGTTAGAATTGGAGAATTGGATTCACTTGCCTGTGGAGGATTTACACAACCTTGCCAAACCATATTATAAGAGCCACCCATTGCTTCAGAACCTGCAGGAAAAACAGTATTTCTCGTATACCATTGTTGCTGTCCTTTCCAGTTTGGTCGGTCAGTTGTGTAATGTGTATCAGCTATAAAACCACCACTTCCCCAAAAATTTGTATTTCCAATATCTGAAATATATTTTGAAGTACTTTCAATCAATAATCTTCGCGCGCTCGTTGACTGAGAAACGGTCCATGAAAAATCGCGCATAACTTCAACATTTTCAACAGAACGCCAAAAAGTACAAGTAGCATTTGCACCACCTGAAAGATGAGGTCTTGTAAATATAGCACCCAATTTCACATCTGACGGAACTCTTCCTAAACCTCCAATATGAGAATAAAACCCTAATTCGATTGCATTAGATTCCGCCGATGACGCAGAACCTGAACCACCAACATCATAAGTTTGCCCATTAACATTAGCTTTGAAGTAATAAGCCTGACGTTTAGTTGTCCACTCACCATTTGCACCACCTAAACCAATAGCAGCAAATTGAGAATTAATATCATTTTTTGCAGTTTCAGCTTTTTCATATTTTCTGTCATAGAAATACATATTGTCACCGAAAATCTGGTTTTCAAGTGAAATCACAATAGTTATCTCGTTGCGAGTAACTTTATAATAGTTCTCGTATTTATTTGTGTTTGGCTTATTGTCAGTAAATGTCAATTTAGAAGTAGCACCAACTGCAACAAAATCGGATGCCAAATGACTTCCCCCTCTTGTTATTACATAATTCCCAGAGGAGCCAAATGCCGGCCACGATAATGTGATACAGTGTTTTTTCTTGTTGTAAACAATCTTGCCTTCTATCTTGTTTTCTGGTTTTTCATCAGATGAATAAGGTGTTGCGAAGCTGCATAAAATCAATATAAATGCAAATACGAAACATAAAGAGATTGCCTTCTTAATCATAAAAATTCTTTTTGGGTTTTAATAGTAATAGTTTTTTCAGAATCGAAAAATAGCGATAATCTTTAATCTAAAAGTCCGTTTTTGGTTTCAATTTTCTTATCAAAAACTATACAAAATCCCAATTTACAAGACTTAAAAAGGTTTTTTCATACTGAACGAGAAATCGCTTAACCCTAAAAGTTAATTACAATCAAAAAGCAAACTAACTAATGTTTTTATTTTTATATTTCTTAAAGAGAACTTTTTTTCAAGAAAAGCTAAATCTTTATATTTTTTGAGTCCAATCATTAACGTAGTCAGTCAAAATTCTTTTAATAATTTCATTTATATCTCAAATTATTTTCTGCCAAACACCCACCGCACAACGATTACACAAAGTTTCTTAAATGTTAACAAAATAGATTTTCAAAAACCATAAATAATTGTATTTTTACGGTTCAAAATTCAGAAAATAAATGGGCAAAATCATTGCTATTGCTAATCAAAAAGGAGGCGTCGGAAAGACTACTACATCAGTAAATCTTGCTGCCTCATTAGGTGTCTTAGAGAAAAAAGTATTATTGATCGACGCTGATCCTCAGGCCAATGCAACATCTGGCCTTGGCATTGACGTAGAATCCGTTGAAGTTGGGACGTATCAAATTCTGGAACATACTGTAACACCAAAAGAAGCCATTTTAAAATGTACAGCTCCAAATGTTGACGTGATACCTGCTCACATCGACCTTGTTGCTATCGAAATTGAATTGGTTGACAAAGAAAACCGTGAGTATATGCTTAAAAAAGCATTAGAAGAGGCAAAAAAAGAATATGATTACATCATTATCGATTGTGCTCCATCTCTAGGTTTGTTAACCTTAAATGCTTTAACAGCTGCAGATTCTGTGGTTATTCCTATTCAATGTGAGTATTTTGCACTTGAAGGATTAGGAAAATTATTGAATACTATTAAAAGTATTCAAAAAATACATAACCCGGATCTTGACATCGAAGGTTTATTGTTGACGATGTACGACTCAAGACTGCGTTTATCGAATCAGGTTGTTGAAGAGGTTCAAAAACACTTTAACGACATGGTTTTTGAAACTGTTATTCAGCGAAATGTAAAATTAAGCGAGGCGCCAAGTTTTGGAGAAAGCATCATTAATTATGACGCAACAAGCAAAGGTGCAGTGAATTATATTCACTTAGCTCAAGAAATTATAAAGAAAAACAGCAAATAGTTTTTATGACAAAAGCAATTAAAAAACAAGCCTTAGGTAGAGGATTATCAGCATTATTAAAAGATCCGGAAAACGACATTAAATCAGTAGACGATAAAAATGCTGATAAAGTTGTTGGAAACATCATTGAGCTTGAAATAAGTGCTATCGAAATAAATCCGTTTCAGCCTAGAAGCAATTTTAACGAAGAATCATTACGCGAATTAGCCACTTCTATTAAAGAACTTGGTGTAATTCAACCTATTACTGTTCGAAAATTAGAATTCAACAAATACCAGCTAATTTCCGGAGAACGCCGTTTGCGTGCTTCAACATTAGTGGGATTAACTCATGTTCCGGCGTATATTCGTATTGCTAATGACAATGAATCATTAGTAATGGCGTTAGTAGAAAATATTCAGCGTCATGATTTAGATCCAATTGAGATTGCTCTTTCGTATCAGCGTTTAATTGACGAAATACAATTGACACAAGAACAAATGAGTGAACGTGTTGGAAAAAAACGCTCTACAATTGCCAACTATTTACGTCTTTTAAAATTAGATCCGATTATCCAAACCGGAATTCGTGACGGTTTTATTAGTATGGGACATGGTCGTGCAATCATAAATATTGAAGATTTAGATGTTCAGACTGATATTTATCAAAAAATTGTAAGTCAAAATTTATCTGTTCGCGAAACTGAAGCTTTAGTTAAAAATTATCACGAAGGCCAACAACCAAAAGCAGAAGGAAAACCTAAAGCGGAATCTTCTTTTGTGGTTAGAGAAACTCAAAAAAACACCTTCAACGATTATTTTGGCTCAAAAGTTGATATTAAAGTGGCTGGCAATGGAAAAGGAAAAATTACAATTCCATTTAATTCTGAAGCCGACTTTAACAGGATTATAAAATTAATTAATGGATAGTGAATAAGATTGTCCCCATAAGTTTATTGTTCTTTCTCATAGGAACCGCTTCTATTTTTGCCCAGGCAAAATCAGATGCGGTTTTAGTCGCTAAAGACACTACTAAACTTCAAGAAATAGACCCGCTTACACCAGCAAAAGCTGCATTTTACTCTGCAATTTTACCCGGATTAGGTCAAGCATACAACAAAAAATACTGGAAAATCCCCCTCGTTTACGGAGCAATTGGAACCAGCCTTTATTTCTACATTGACAACAACAAAAAATACCATGATTATCGTGATGCCTACAAGCGTAGACTAGAGGGCTACAACGACGATAACTATCAATTTTTAGATGACAGCCGACTTATTGCCGGCCAGAAATTCTATCAGAGAAACAGAGATTTATCTGCATTGTTTGTTGTTGGTTTTTATGTTCTCAACATTATAGACGCAAATGTAGATGCCGCTTTGATTCAATTTAATGTAAACGAAAGATTATCAATGCGTCCAGAAATTTATCCCAACGATGTAACATTCAGACCAAACGTTGGACTAACTTTTAATTACACTTTTAAATAGCACAAACACTGTTTAAAATTCAAAAAAACACACACAAAATGAAAATTGCGCTTTTAGGATATGGCAAAATGGGTAAAGTAATTGAAAGAATTGCTTTAGAAAGAGGCCACGAAATTGTTTTAAAGAAAGACGAATTTAACACATACGAAGGACTTTCAGCTGCCGATGTCGCTATTGACTTTAGTGTTCCAACTGCTGCTGTTGACAATATATCAAATTGTTTTCATGCTAATGTTCCTGTAGTTTCCGGAACAACGGGATGGCTAGAACATTATGACGAAATGATTGCGCTTTGCAATGAGAAAAAAGGAGGTTTTATATCTAGCTCAAATTTTAGTCTTGGAGTAAATATTTTCTTTGGATTAAATGAATATTTGGCAAAAATTATGAACCAATTTGACTCTTATAAAGTTTCAATGGAAGAAATTCACCATATTCATAAACTTGATGCTCCAAGCGGAACTGCAATTTCTCTAGCAAAAGGCGTTATTGAAAACAGCAATTATTCTGAATGGACTTTGGATGAAGCAAAAAAGAATCAAATTCACATCGAAGCTAAAAGAATTGGTGAAGTTCCTGGAACTCATACTGTAAATTACGATTCAGCTATTGACAGCATTGAAATCAAACATACCGCTCACAATCGTGAAGGTTTTGCTCTTGGGGCCGTTATTGCTGCTGAATGGTTAGCAGGAAAAACAGGTATTTATACCATGAAAGACGTATTAAATCTAAACTAAAACTGATTTAAAGTTTAAGATTTCAAATCCGATAATTTTAAACTTCAAACTTTAAACAAAAATATTATGACACTATATCTTTGGTTTGTATTTTTCCTTGCCGTTCAGGTGATTCATTTTATAGGGACATGGAAATTGTATCAGGTAGCTGGAAGAAAAAGCTGGGAAGCTGCAATTCCCGTTTACAACTCAATTGTTTTAATGAAAATAATAAGCCGCCCGACTTGGTGGACTTTGTTGCTTTTTATTCCAATCATCAACCTAATTATGTTTCCGGTTGTATGGGTTGAAACCTTGAGAACTTTTGGAAAAAGATCAACTTTAGATACTATTTTAGGAATTTTCACATTAGGATTTTACATCTACTACGTAAACTACACCCAAAAATTAGAATATAATGCTAATCGCGATTTAACCCCAAAGAGCAAAACTGCAGATACTGTAAGTTCATTACTTTTTGCCATAATCGTAGCAACATTAGTACATACTTATGTAGTACAGCCTTACACAATTCCAACATCATCTCTTGAAAAATCATTATTGATTGGAGACTTCTTGTTTGTAAGCAAATTAAATTACGGACCTAGAGTTCCTATGACAACAGTTGCTTTGCCTATGGTTCACGATTCGATTCCATTGACAAAAAGCAAATCATATCTAAAATGGCCACAACTACCATATTACAGATTACCAGCATTTGAAAAAATAAAACGAACCGATATTGTCGTTTTCAACTGGCCGGCTGACACTGTACATTTTTTTTATGAGCGAAAAGGCCAACCAGGCGTTATAAAACCGATCGATAAAAGATCAAATTACGTAAAAAGATGTGTTGGTATTCCTGGAGACAGTTTATCAATCGTTGACGGTTACGTTTTCATAAATGGAAAAAAATTAATTCTTCCAGAAAGAGCAAAACCACAATATTCTTATACTATTGCTTTTGACGGAAAAACTCCAGTTGATTTACAGTCTTTAGTTAAAGAATTGGATATCACAGATGGCGGTTATTTTAAAAACGAACAAACAAGAGACACTCTTGTTTTAGGCGCATTAACAGAAGCTGGCGCTGAAAGATTTAGGAATACTCCAGGCGTTACTGCAGTAATCAGAAAAATTGACAAAGGAAATGACAATGCTATTTACCCGCATATTAATAAAGGAAGCCAAGACAATATGGGGCCAATTTATATTCCTGAAGCTGGAAAAACGGTAGCATTAACAAATGAATCTTTACCATATTATAAAGATATTATCACCAATTACGAAGGAAATACATTAGAGCTGAAAGATTCTAAATTTTTCATCAATGGAAAACCAGCAACTACTTATACCTTTAAACAAAACTACTATTGGATGATGGGAGACAACCGTCACAATTCTGAAGATAGCCGTTACTGGGGATATGTTCCAGAAAATCATATTGTTGGAAAACCTGTTTTCATCTGGCTAAGCTGGGATACAAACGGAAAAGGCATCAACAAAATTCGTTGGAGCCGCGTTTTCACAACTGTTGATGGGGAAGGACAGCCTCAATCCTATTTCAAATATTTCTTGATTCTTCTTGCTCTTTACTTCGTTGGAGAATTCTTTTGGAGAAAGAAAAAAGAAAACAAAGCATAAAAAACGTTAATTCGTTGAACTGGTAAATCGTTTAATCGTTTCTCAAAAAGGACGATTAAACGATTTACCGATTAAACAAAAAATCAAAATGAACTCTTTATTACTTCCTACCTATTTCCCATCGATCAGTCACTTTGCAGTAATGGCTCAATCTGAGACGATTACTTTTGAAATGGAAGATAATTTTCAGAAGCAGACAAATAGAAACAGAACTTATATCTATAGTCCAAACGGAATTCAGTTATTAAATATTCCTGTAAAACATTCAAAATTGGCTCATCAAAAAACAAAAGATGTTTTGATAGAAAATGAATTTGACTGGCAAAAACAGCACTTCAAATCTTTAGAGGCTGCTTACAGAAGCTCTCCGTTTTTTGAGTTTTTTGAAGATGACATCACTCCTATTTTCGAAAAAAAGCACAATTTTTTGATGGATCTAAATTTAGAAGTTTTAGATATCGTTACAAAATGCCTTAGAATGAAACTAGAGTTTGGAAAAACTTCTGAATACTTTCATGAAGTGGAAAATATTTCGGATTTCAGATATTTGGCAAATGGCAAAAAAGATGCTAATTCATTCGAAAAATACACTCAGGTCTTTGATGACAAACATGGTTTTATCAATAATCTAAGCGTTTTGGATTTACTTTTTAACGAAGGTAAGTTTGCGATGGATTATTTAAAAACTCAAAAAATAATCTAAAACTGGTCTATCGAAAGTCTGGTCATTATTGGATAATGATCTGAATTTTCAAAATCAGAAAAACTTTCGAATTGTTTTACTTTCATTTTGGTGTCAGTAAAAATATAGTCAATTCGAGCTGGATAGTATTTAAATTTATAAGTTGCACCAAAGCCTTCCCCGGCTTCTTCAAAAGCATCTTTAAGCTTTCCTTTAATATTTCGGTAAACGTATGAAAACGGACTGTTATTCATGTCTCCGCAAATAATAATTGGGTATTTACACTTTTTTATGTGCTCTTTAAAGATTTCAGCTTGTTCTTGTTGTTGTGTAAATCCTTTACTGATTCTAGCATAAATGCGCTGTGATTTCTTCTGATTTACATTGTCAATATTATCCGAAATATCACTTACGTCTGGAGATATTTTAATAGACTGCAAGTGCATATTATAAACACGAATAATGTCTTTTCCGCGTTTAATATCAGCATAAACCACATTATTATCAGATTTAGGAAAAACAATATTCCCTTCATCAATAATTGGAAATTTTGAAAAAATAGCTTGACCTGTTTTGATCTGATTTCCATCGATAAAAATATAACGATGCGGATATACTTTCAAATCCAAATGTGCTGAATTAGAATATTCCTGAATACACAAAATATCAGGATCCTTATCATCTATAAAAGTTTTAATATTCTCAGGAATGTCGTCACGATCCAGCCATTTAAAAACATTAAACAAACGAACATTATAACTCATAACCGAAAAATCCCTTTCATCTTTTACATATTCTTTCGCTGAAAATTTATAGAATTTACTAATGAATGTAATTCCCATCAACAAAACCAAACCAGATAAAATAAGGCGTTTTTTAAACTGAATTGCCCAATAAACAAAGAAAAGCCCATTGGCAACAAAAAAAGCTGGCATAAACAGCGTTAGCACCGATAAAAGCGGAAAGCTCTTAGGTGCTAGAAATGGTAAAACATAGACGCTAAATGTGAGAACAGTCAGCACTATATTCAGAAAGAACATTATTTTATTAAACCACGAAAGGTTTTTCATATTATTTGCTAAAAGGATTATTTTCCAGCTCTAAATAGAAACTCTTTTTCTTCTTTTGTCAGACAATCATAACCAGATTGGCTAATCTTATCCAAAATTTCATCAATCTGTTGCTGCGTTTTATCTTTCGTAACAATTCTTGACGACGTTTTTTCCGTAGGTTTTTTGTAATTTTTATGAACTTTTGTAAATGGGGTCTTTGGGGATTTTCTAAAAAGATTAGCAAAAAAGTCTAAAATTTTAGAAACAATGATACTCAAATCGGTACCATTTTGAAGCAATTTTATGTATATAAATCCAAAAAAAGCTCCTGCTAAGTGCGAAATATGGCCACCCATATTTTCTAAACGAAACTGCATTAAATCTAAAAGCAAAATAACGCCGGTAATATGCCACAGCTTAACATTACCAAATAAAAACAATCGAACATTCATTAATGGCTGATATGTTGTTGCCGCAACCAAAATTGCCATTATTGCTGCCGACGCTCCAACTATTAAAGCAAAATTTCCTAAAATATAGTAGCTTAAAGCAAATACAATTCCTGAAAATACAGCACCTAAAATATAGAGCCCTAAATATTGTTTTTGAGTAAAAAAGGTCAAGAATAAATTACTTGCAAAATTCAAAACCAACATATTAAACAGCAAATGCATGAATCCAAAATGAAAAAATGCATAGGTTAAAAATGTCCATGGCCTAAAGATGAAAACCTGAGGATCTGAAGACAAAGCCAACCAATTAGGAAAATCAAACTGACCAATTGAAAACTGATAGAAAAAAATCAAGGAAACAAGAAAACAAGCAATATTCCAATAAATGACACGCATTGCGATGCCTCCCAATCTGTATTGCAGTTTTAAATCGTCAAGAATATTCATAAAGTCTTCGTTTCGTTTTTTAAAGTTAATAAATTAAAGTTAAAAATTAATTCCAGCGATTGCTATTAAACTGATTTTTTTTCCAGTATAACATCATTAAGAAACCAGCAACAGCACCTCCAAGATGTGCAAAATGGGCAATTCCAGTTCCTCCGCTTCCAAAAAGAGAACTTCCTTTTAAACCTAAAAATAAATCAACTAATAAAAGTCCTGGCACAAAATATTTTGCTTTGATTGGAATTGGGATAAACATCAAAGCCAATTCTGCATTTGGAAACATAAATGCAAAAGCCGTCAGTAAACCATAAATAGCACCGGAAGCACCTAGAACTGCACTTCCATATGCTGTTGTAAAATTTTCAAATTGAGTTACTGTCAATATTTCTTTCCATTTAACTGCTATTTGATTTTCACTCAAAAGCTGTAAAACATAAGATTTTGAATATCCATTCGCAATCAAAACATTTAAACCTTCCTGAAAAGGATAATAATTTACTGCAAAATTCAACAAAGCAGCACCTAAACCACATGAAATGTAAAAAAACAAGAATTTTTTACCGCCCCAAAAATGCTCTAGCATAGATCCAAATGAATACAATGCAAACATATTGAATGCAATATGCAGCAAATTTGCATGCATAAACATATGCGTAATTATCTGCCAGATTTTAAAATCTGGATTTTCAGGAAAGTACATAATCAGATAATCATATGATACTGGCACTAACTGAGAACCAATAAAAAAGATAATATTAATAATAAGCAGTTGTTTGACAACTGGAGTAATATTCATCATAAGGCAAACTTTTTATCTATATCTTCCACACGCATGGTGATGAAAGTAGGTTTTTGAAAAGGTGAAATATTTGGATCTTTACAGGCAAATAACCCATTTACTAAATTATCTTGTTCTTTTTCGGTTAAATATGACCCCGTTTTAACCGCTAAACTTTTTGCCATTGATTTGGCAATTGTATCGTTCTGACTGAAACTGTTCGCCGGAATTCCATCCTGCAAATCACTTAACAACTGATCGATAACTATTGAAACTTCACTTTCAGTAATATTTACAGGAATTCCTGAAATTACAATATGATCCGTCTTGGAGTCTTCAAAAACAAAGCCTGTTGTTTCCAGCGAAGGTTTTAATTCTTCAATCAACTTCATTTCGACGGTCGAATAAAACAAATCTAACGGAAAAAGCAATTGTTGACTTGAAGCCTGATTAACAGTCATATTCAGCAAAAATTGCTCATATAAAATACGCTGATGCGCACGCTGCTGATCCACAATAATCATTCCTGATTTTATTGGCGAAACAATATATTTTTTATGAATTTGATAGGTTTTCTGACTTACCTGCTCTACTTCATCATCATTAAATAGTGAAGATGTTACTTCTTCATTTTCGAATGTGAAAGGCGAACTTTCAATAGTTTCCGGATTTTCTAAATCTAAACCAACATATAAACTTTCCCAGCTCGCTGTTGGCTCGACTCTTTTTGAATAACCAGAATATGATGATCCGGAATAAGAAGAGCCTGATGAAGAAGATGAACCCGAGCTATAGCCAGATCCTGAACTACCTTTTGTATAATGCTGATTTGTTTTATCATCTGTAAAAGGATTAAAAGTTCCATCTACTTGAATTGTTGGCGTTTCAGCTTCTAAATCTTTGTAGTGATATGGTGTATCTAAATTTGAATCTCTTTCAAAATCTAAAACCGGTGCTACATTGAACTGTCCCAAACTATGTTTAATAGACGCTCTTAAAATAGCATACAAAGCCTGTTCATCATCAAACTTAATTTCCGTTTTTGTGGGATGAATATTAATATCAATCGTATTTGGCGGAACCTGCAAATACAAGAAATAACTTGGCTGTGAACCATCTTTCAACAAACCGTCATAAGCGGCCATAACAGCATGATGCAAATAACCACTTTTTATAAAACGATCGTTTACAAAAAAGAACTGCTCTCCTCTACTTTTTTTAGCAAACTCTGGTTTACAGACAAATCCCTGAATATTTATAATTTCGGTATCTTCATTTACCGGAACTAATTTTTCATTGGTTTTGCCAGACATAATTCCGACAATTCTCTGGCGATATCCTGCAGACGGAAGGTTATACAATTCGCTTCCGTTATGATAAAAACTAAAATGAATATTTGGATGCGCCAAAGCTACACGCTGAAATTCATCCATAACATGACGAAACTCAACTGTATCCGATTTTAAGAAATTACGTCGGGCGGGAATATTGAAGAAAAGATTCTTAACCGCAAATGACGTCCCTTTTGGCAAAACTGCTACTTCCTGTGAAATAAATTTACTTCCTTCAATTACAATATGGGTTCCAAGTTCGTCCTGATCCTGTTTGGTTTTCATTTCCATGTGGGCAATCGCTGCTATAGATGCCAATGCTTCTCCACGAAAACCTTTTGTGCCGAGTGAAAACAAGTCTTCAGCCTGACGTATTTTTGAAGTCGCATGGCGAGCAAAACACAAACGCGCATCTGTAACTGTCATTCCAACTCCATTATCAATAACCTGAACTAACGATTTGCCGGCATCTTTTATAATCAATTTAATATCAGTTGCCTTCGCATCAACGGCATTTTCTAACAGTTCTTTTACAACTGAAGCTGGTCTTTGAACCACTTCTCCAGCAGCAATTTGGTTAGCAACGTGATCTGGAAGCAATTGAATAATACTCGACATTAAAAAAATTTGGGTTAAAGGTTTCTCTTCGACTTTACTAAAAATCTTAGATTGATAATGTTAGTTCTCTTTGATTTTAAAAAACCAAGGTGTACAAATTTAATGAATTTTGATTGTGATTCAGAACATCTATACTCATAAAAAAAACAAAAAACCTATACTATTTTTACACAGTATAGGTTTTAGTATTTTTAAAACAATTGTGCTTTATTCGTTCTCGATTTTTCTAGGTTTATCTTCAATTTGAAGCGCGCCAGAAGACAATAATGGCTGATTAAAAGGATGTGAGATTGAAGCCTGCTGACGAATATATGCCATTTTAATTGCCGCAATTGCTGCTTCTGTTCCTTTGTTTCCGTGAATCCCTCCACTTCTGTCAATTGACTGTTGCATCGTATTATCTGTCAAAACACAGAAAATAACCGGAATATCTGTTTGAACATTCAAATCTTTAATTCCTTGCGTAACGCCTTCACATACAAAATCAAAATGCTTTGTTTCTCCCTGAATTACACATCCAATTACAATTACTGCATCAACATTTTGAGTCTGAAGCATTTTTTTTGCGCCATAAATCAACTCAAAACTTCCTGGAACATTCCAACGAATAATTTGTTGTGCTGGCACATTGCAATCAACAAGCGCATCATATGCACCATTGTAAAGTCCTTCTGTTATAGTGTCGTTCCACTCAGAAACAACAATCCCAAATCGAAAGTCTTTCGCATTTGGGATTGTGTTTTTATCGTATTCTGATAGATTTTTATTTTCAGTAGCCATCTGTTATATTTTAGATTATAGCCCCGAGGTTTCGGGATGGATTATAGATTCTTAACTACAAATCTACAATCTTAAATCTAAAGTCTAAAATTTTTATTGTGCTAATCCAATTAATACATCAACAGAAGCAGCTTCTGGAGTTGCATCAAAATTATCTTTGATATCGTTTAAATATTTTAAAGCATCTTCTTTCTGACCTAAAGCGATTGCAGTTTTAGCCGCTTTTAGCAAGAAACGAGGTGTAGTAAAATCATTTTTATTTACACCAGCCGCTTTAACATAATAGTTTAAAGCTTCTTTTTGATTATTTTTTTGAGAGTAAGCATCACCGATAGCTCCAGTTGCCAAAGCACCTAAAATAGCGTCTTCAGATTTAAATTCTCCTAAATATTTGATTGCATCATCAAATTTACCAGTATTCAGGTAAGCCATACCAGCATAGTAGTTTGCTAAATTTCCAGCGTCAGTTCCAGAATATTCGTCAGCGATTTTAACGAATCCGAATTTACCTTCAGAACCATTTAATGCTAATTTATATAATGAATCACTTGCAACACCGTTTACAGCTTTATCAAAGTTTTGTTGTGCAACGAACATTTCGTTTGCAGCTTCGTCTTGCTTAGGAGTTTCAATAAATTTTTGGTAAGCCAAATAACCAATAGTAGCCACTGCAATACCAGCAACTAAACCAATAATGATTTTTTGATTTTTAGCCACCCAATCCTCAGTTCTTGAAGCAGTCTCATCTAATTTAGAAAAAACACCAGCTGTTGCGCTGTCTTTTTCGTCAATAATTACCTGTTGTTCCTCAATAACTTCTTTAACTTCCTTCTCTTTTGGTGTCTTATATCCTCTTTTATTGTAAGTTGCCATTTAAAAATAATTTAGTGAACGGCAAAAATAAAATTTTTCTTGAAACTGAGGCAAAAAAAATCAATTTTATCACTATTTTAAAAAAAATATTTTTCTTATTCACTTGCGCTTTCGCGGAAGCGGTAAAATAAATCGGTTCAAGACTGCCGTAAAGCCAATTATATCGATAATTTTCGGTAATTTGCACCCTCAAATTTCAACCGTCCAAAAACGGTAAATTTTACAACTGGAGTCCCTGAAAAATGCATTTAAACAAAATCTCATTATTCAATTATAAAAACTTTTCTGAAGCAAGTTTTGATTTCGACATCAAAATCAATTGTTTCGTGGGAAAAAATGGCATTGGAAAAACCAATGTGCTCGATGCAATTTATCATTTAGCATACGGAAAAAGCTATTTTAATCCGCTTGCGGTTCAAAATATCAAACATGGCGAAGAGTTTTTTGTAATTGATGCCGAAATAGACAAAAATGACAGAACAGAGCAAATTGTCTGTAGTTTAAAAAAAGGACAAAAAAAGGTTTTAAAAAGAAACGGAAAAGCATACGATAAGTTCTCCGATCATGTTGGATTTATTCCGCTAGTGATCATTTCACCGGCCGATCGGGATTTGATTGTCGAAGGAAGCGAAACGCGCCGTAAATTTATGGACAGCGTGATTTCGCAACTCGACTCTACTTATTTGCATGAATTAATAAATTACCAAAAAGTAATTACGCAGCGAAATGCGCTTTTGAAATATTTTGCACTCAATCATACTTTCGACAACGACACGCTATCTATATATAATGAGCAACTGCAAGAATACGGAAAATCAATTTTTGAAAAACGAAAAGAATTTCTAGAGCAGTTTATACCTATATTTAATAATCATCATCAAGCTATAACAGGATCTGAAGAAAGTGTTCAGTTGGTTTATGAAAGTCATTTATTCGAAAAAGACTTATTAACGCTTCTACAGGAAAATATTAACAAAGACCGCGCACTTCATTACACAACAGTCGGAATTCATAAAGATGATTTGTCTTTTGAAATTGATTCGCATCCTATAAAAAAATTCGGATCACAAGGACA
The DNA here is from genome assembly GCF_054075145.1 of Flavobacterium xizangense. NCBI lineage: Bacteria > Pseudomonadati > Bacteroidota > Flavobacteriia > Flavobacteriales > Flavobacteriaceae > Flavobacterium > Flavobacterium xizangense. The sequence continues at coordinate 26,396 of NZ_JBSIPG010000010.1, forward strand.
ACAAAAATCTTTTTTGATTGCTTTAAAACTGGCTCAATTTGAATTTTTAAAAAAACAAAGCGGTGTAAAACCTATTTTATTATTTGATGATATTTTTGACAAACTAGACGAAACACGTGTTGCCAAAATTGTCGAAATGGTAAATACCGAAACTTTCGGCCAGCTTTTTATTTCTGACACACATCCTGAACGAACCGAAGCGATTGTAAAATCGACACATCAGAGTTATAAAATATTTAATTTATGATTTTATCTATGATTTAAAATTGATATAATTTGTATCAGTTTTTATAATCTATCCCAAAATAGAAATTATTAAATTAGCCTGAATAAAAAACTTAAAAACAACTGCAATAATATAAGGAATATGCTAACGAAAGAATCATTGCAATTTTTAGACGATTTAAAAAAGAACAACAATCGAGAATGGTTTCAGGAAAATAAAAAACGATACGAAGTTTTCAAGAAAGATTATCATCAATTGGTAAGCGATTTTCTTGATGCGATGAAGCCGCTTGATCCGTCATTAGAATTATTAGAAGTCAAAAACTGTACTTTCAGAATCAATCGTGATATTCGTTTTTCTAAAGATAAATCTCCATATAAAGCACATTTAGGCGTTTGGATTTCCAGCGGAGTCAGAGGTTTAAATCGGGCAGGATATTATGTTCATATCGAAAAAGGCGCCAGTTTTATTGCCGGCGGATTTTATTCTCCTGAATCAGAAGATCTAAAGAAAGTCCGTAAAGAAATTGCCTTTTTTTATGATGATTTACAGGAAATTTTAAACGAAAAAAACTTCAAAAAAGAATTTGGAAACTTAGATTTCAATGAAAATAATTCGCTTAAAAGCATGCCGCGTGGTTACGAAAAAGACCATCCTGCGATTGAATTTTTAAAATTAAAGAGTTTCACCGCGACTCAAAAATATGATATTTCTGAAATAACTCAGAAAGATTTTGTTTCAAAAATCAGCAAGAAACTAATTGCTTTAAAACCTCTAAACGAATTCATCAACCGCGCTTTGGATACTGAAGAATTTTAGTTTTATTTGCCACAGATTTCACAGATTCTCACAGATTATTTTTTTTTTTGCAATTGCAAAATCCTTTTAATCTTTTTAATCTGTGGCAAAAAACAACAACAGAATGAAAAGGAAAATACTTTTTCTTGGAGAATCTTACCGTGCCGACGCCATTACTTGGATGAAAGGCCTGAAAGAATTTGGCGATTTTGAAATAATTACTTGGGAACTCCAGACTTCTAACAACCATAGATTCAAACGTATTTTAGAGTATTTCTTCGCTCCGATTTCTATTCGAAAAATCATAAAAAAAGAAAAACCCGATATGGTTATTGCTGAAAGAACTACTAGTTACGGTTTTCTTGCAGCATTATCAGGATCTAAAACCATCGCAATCGCACAGCAAGGCCGAACCGATTTATGGCCTGAAACTTCAGTTTTATATCCTTATAAAAAATTCATTCAAAAATATGCTTTTAAAAAAGCGCATTTAATTCATGCCTGGGGACCAGTTATGACAATTCACATGAAAGAAACTGGTGTTGACATGAATAAAGTTTTAATACTTCCAAAAGGAATTGACTTATCACTTTTTACTCCCTTTACTAATAATTCAAATAAAATTGAAGCAATTGTTACGCGTTCGCTTCAGCCAGAATATCGACACGATTCCATTCTAAAAGCTTTCGGAATTTTAAACAAAAAAGGGATTGATTTTTCTCTGACAATTGTTGGCGATGGAACAAGACTGCAACATTTAAAAGATTTGGCGAAAGAACTTCAAATCGAAAACAAAGTAATTTTTACAGGAAGAATTCCAAACACAGAACTTCCTAAACTATTACAGCAATCCAATATTTACATTAGCATGCCAATTACAGAAGGCGTTTCAGCATCTTTATTTGAAGCCATGGCCTGCAATTGTTATCCTGTAGTTTCTGACATTCCTGGAAATCAAAGTTGGATTACACATCGCGAAAACGGGCAATTAATTGAAATTGATAATGTCGAAATGCTTGCAAAAGAATTGATTTGGTCTTTTGAAAATGCTGAATCTAGAAATGAAGCTATTGTTCGAAACAGAAAATTTGTTGAAGAAAATGCGAATTACAATATTAATATGAACGTTATTTCGGAGAAATATCATGAACTTCTCGATTCTTTAAAGTAATTTAACCGCAAAGACGCAAAGTTTTACGCAAAGTTCGCTAAGCTTTGCGTTCATTGCGTAAAACTTTGCGGACTTTGCGGTTAGAAAAAAATTATAATCCTTACTTTTGACTCAGATTAAAAAGCCTTTTATATATGGAAATCCAATCCAATTTTTCTTTAAAAAACTATAATACTTTTGGCATTGAAGCCAGTGCAAAACAATTCGTTGCCATTCATTCTATTGATGAATTGAAAACAATTTTGTCAGCAAACAAAAACGAGAAAAAATTCATTCTTGGTGGCGGAAGCAATATGCTTTTAACCAAAGATATTGACGCATTGGTTATTCATATTGATTTAAAAGGCAAAAAAATAACAAAAGAAGACGACGATTTTGTTTGGGTTGAAAGTCAAGCTGGCGAAACCTGGCACGATTTCGTTCTTTGGACAATCGAAAACAATTTTGGTGGATTAGAAAATATGTCGCTGATTCCTGGAAATGTTGGTACAACTCCGGTGCAAAATATTGGCGCATACGGAACCGAAATAAAAGACACCTTTGTTTCTTGCGAAGCAATGAATATTACAACTCAGGAAATGAAAACTTTCGATAACGCTGAATGCAATTTTGGCTACCGCGAAAGCATTTTCAAACATGAAGCAAAAGACCAATACATTATTACTTCGGTTATTTTTAAATTGACCAAACGCAATCATAAAATCAATACTTCTTATGGAGATATTTTGGCTGAATTGGCTAAAAACAACATTTCTGAACCAACATTAAAAGATGTCAGCAATGCTGTAATTGCTATCAGACAAAGCAAATTGCCAGATCCGAAAGAATTAGGAAACAGCGGTAGTTTCTTCAAAAATCCGATTTTATTGAAATCTGATTTCGAGAAAATACATCAAAAATTCCCTGAAATGAAATATTATGAAGTTTCAGAAACTGAAGTAAAAGTTCCTGCGGGATGGCTGATTGAGCAGGCTGGTTTTAAAGGAAAACGTTTTGGTGATGCCGGAGTTCATAAAAATCAAGCTTTGGTTTTAGTGAACTATGGAAATGCGACCGGACAGGAAATTTTAGCCGTATCAAAAGAAGTTCAGAAGACAGTTTTTGAAAAATTCGGAATTCATATTGAGGCTGAAGTTAATGTAATCTAGAAATTAAGATTTTAACCTTTGTTTCTTTGCGCCTTTGTTCCTTTGAACCTAAAAAAGAAAAAATGTACACTCCAGATTTATACAAAAACGAGAATCCTGAAGAAATCAGAACTTTTTTAAAAGAAAACAGTTTTGGGATTTTGATCAATCAGACTAACGGAAAATTATGCGCAACACATATTCCAATAGAACTTGAAATTAATGCCGACGGAAAAGAAATTTTGCAAGGACATATTTCAAAACTGAATCCGCAAGCTGATGGTTTTAAAGAAAACGATCAAGTCTTAGCCGTTTTTACAGGTCCGCATAGTTATATTTCTTCTTCTTGGTATGATCATGAAAATGTGCCAACATGGAACTATATAGCCGTACATGTTTATGGAAAAATCAAGATTGTGGATTATGAAACTTCTGTTGAGCAATTAAAAAAACTAGTTGATAAATACGAAGCAAATTCAGAAAATCCCGTTCGTGTTGAAAATTTATCAGAAAAAACAATGCGTGAAGCAAGAGGAATCTTTGGTTTTGAGATCGAAATAAGTGAAATTCAGGCAACTAAAAAACTATCTCAAAATCGTGATGATTTTAATTATAAAAACATAATTTCGGAATTAGAAAAAACCGAAAACCCTCAGGCTATTGCTGTTGCAAAAGAAATGTCAAAATGCCGAAAGTAAATTGGTTTTGGACATTGAAAATTAGGAATTCATAAGTACATTTGCACTCGCAAGATTCAGAAATTAAAAGATATTAAAATCAGATGCTTACAATTTTATTTTACTTTTTTATTGGTATCGTTGTCGTACAACTTTTTTATTACTTAGGAGTATTTGGAAAGTTTGCCTTTGCTAAACAACAAGAAATTACACCCAAAAAACTTCCCGTTTCTGTAATTGTCTGTGCCAAAAACGAAGAAGAAAATGTTAAGAAATTTGTACCGCTTTTAGCCGAACAAGATTATCCAGATTTTGAAATTGTTTTAATCGATGATGCTTCAAGAGATGAAACTCTGGAGGTTTTTGAAGAATTTGAAAAGCAGTATTCAAATATTCGTTTAGTTAAAGTTGAAAATAACGAAGCTTTCTGGGGAAATAAAAAATATGCCCTGACTTTAGGAATCAAAGCCTCAAAAAAAGAATACCTTTTATTTACTGATGCCGATTGTTATCCAACTTCTAAAAACTGGATCACTTCAATGACTTCACATTTTACAATGAACAAAACTATTGTTCTTGGTTATGGAGGTTATGAAAAAACAGATCGTTCGATATTAAATAAAGTGATTCGTTTTGAAACTATTTTAACTGCCGTACAATATTTTTCATGGGCAAAAATAGGCGCTCCATATATGGGAGTTGGAAGAAATCTTGCTTACAAAAAAGAAGAATTTTTTAATGTAAATGGCTTTATTGATCACATCCAAGTACGTTCTGGCGATGATGATTTATTTATAAATCAGGCAGCAAACAAATCAAACACAACAATTTCTTACAATCCTGAAAGTTTTACGTATTCAAAACCTAAAGAGTCTTATAAAGAGTGGTTCAATCAAAAAAGAAGACACGTTTCGACTGCAGAACATTACAAATTTTTTGACAAAATACAATTGGGTATTTTTTATGCCTCACAATTATTTTTCTTTATTTTGGTTATTCTTTTATTGTCTTTCCAATTTCAATGGATTGCAGTATTGGCAATTTTAGCGACTCGTTATACTGTTGCATGGACCGTAATGGGATTTTCAGCTGGAAAATTAAAAGAAAAAGACTTGAAAGTTTGGTTTCCTGTTGTAGAGATGATGCTTATATTGACACAAATTAATATCTTTATAACTAATATCTTTTCAAAACCGGTACATTGGAAATAAATTCTAAAATAGAAAAAGCAAAAAAAGGCGATCAGATCGCCTTTACTTTTTTATTAGATTTTTATTGGAATGAAGTTTACGGCTTCATGCTAAAACGCACTGAAAACGAAACAATTGCCGAAGATATCACTATTGAAACTTTCTCAAAAGCTTTCGACAAGATCGCCACATACAACTCCGAATTTAAATTCAATACCTGGCTGATCAGCATCGCAAAAAATGTCTATATAGATTTATTGCGTAAAAAGAAAACCAATCTTTTTATCGAAATCACAGATAGTGAAGACCAGCAGGCATACAATATTGCCGATCCTACTCCATCTGCAGAAGATGCATTAATAAAAGAGCAAAATCTATCTCGTTTGCTTTTATGCATCAAAGAATTAAAACCCCACTATCAGGAAGTTATTCAACTTCGTTACTTCCAAGAAATGTCTTATCAGGAAATTGCTTCTAAAATTGATGAACCTTTAAGCAATGTAAAAGTTAAGCTTCTTCGTGCCAAAAAATTATTGGCAGAAATCATTGAACGTAACAGATAATTTATTATCTTTAAGAAAAGATTAAAGTATTATCATACTTTTTCTTAAAAAACTTATTATCTAACACACTAAAACAACAACTCCTACGTTGTTTGCTAAAACCCAAACCCTATTCGCGTATGATTTAAAGTTACTTAACCTTAAAATCCAAAAATCATGTCAAAATCAAGCATCTATGAAAGCAAGTGGACCGATCTTGTTTTCGAAAACAAAAACAAAGAGTATGGAGCGTATCAATTACGCCAAGAAAATTCTAAAACAACAGTTACTGCCTTATTTATGGCGTTGCTGTTGATAGCCGCCTTGGGAAGCGCATCGATGCTGATTAATAAGTTAAGACCGAATGAAACTATTGAAACAGCTCCATTCGACGAACCATTAACACCGGTTAATATTACGCCTGATTTGGTAAGACCTGTACCACCTGCACCTGTGGCACCTCCAACACAGACTGCTCCAGCTGCTCCATCAATTAATACGCAACTGACAAATCCTGTTGTTACAACTGCAGCTCTAGCTACACCAGATATTGCAACAAATGTTGAAAATCACGCTGTTATAGACAATAGTACAGGTGGTGACGGAACAATAACTAATGTATTGCCAGGAAGTGGCGGTGGAGAAGGAAATGTTTCTGATCCTGCTCCGGTAGACAACAGCCCTGTAATTGCTGCCGCATTAGACAAAATGCCAAGTTTCCCTGGAGGAATGGACAAGTTTTACAGCTATGTTGGAAATAACTTTAATAGACCAGAATTGGACGCTGAAATGACTCTTAAAGTATATGTTTCTTTTGTAATTGAAAGAGACGGATCAATAACTGACATCATGGTACAAAAAGATCCAGGTTATGGAATGGGCAAAGAAGCTATTAGAGTATTAAAATCATTAAAAACAAAATGGGTTCCTGGTGTTTTAAATGGAAAAACTGTTAGAACGGCATATAATCTTCCTATTACAATTAAAACACAACCTGAATAAAATAATAATCGAAAAACTGAAAAGCAGAACTTAGGTTCTGCTTTTTTTTATTTGAATAATTAACTGCTTTCATAACATTTCTAATCGCCTAAATCCATGCTTCTTTTTAATTTTAATTACTTTTGCAATTCAAAAGTCAAAACATTTATTACTAAAAACTAAAAAATGGGAATATTTTCTGCTCTTATGGGCAATGCAGGCACTGTCAGTCAAGAAGATTTACTAAAAAAATACGGGCAACTTTTAACTGATAACGAAGAAATCGAAATGGGTTTTAAATTGATTCGTGACACTTTTATTTTCACAAACAAAAGATTAATTCTGGTTGATGTTCAAGGAATTACAGGAAGCAAAACAGAATACAAATCAATTGCTTATAAAAGTATTACTCGTTTTAGCGTAGAAACTGCTGGTACTTTTGATTTGGACGCCGAATTGAAAATTTGGGTTTCAAGCGAATTAAACCCAAGTATTGTAAAACAATTCAATAAATCTGTGAATGTCTATGATGTTCAAAAAGTTTTGGCACACCACGTTTTAGGATAATCTTTTAAATAATAAAAAAACGGCAAATTTAAAATTTGCCGTTTTTTTATTATTTAAATCAAACCAACTATTTCTTTTTAGCTGTTGTCGTTTTCTTTGTCGTAGTTGCTTTTTTTGTTGTAGTTGTTTTGACAACAGGAGCTGTATTGACAATTTTTTGCTGTACATATGGCTTATATAAACCATCTTTTTCTGCTCTTGCTTTAGCATCATCAGCTCTTTTAGCAGAATCCGGGTGCGAACTCATCATTCTGTCAAGAAAAGAGGCTTCAGCTCCCTGACTCATTTTAGCCAAAATTCTAAAAGCAGATTCTTCAGCATTTACATTGTAACCGTTTTTCTTTAAAAAATTATACGAAAACAAATCGGCTTCGGCTTCTTGTTTACGGCTATGCTTACTATCAATCATTGCACTTCCAATTTTCCCTAACTGACTATCTGTTACAGCACTAATTTTTGCAGATTGTGAAGATGCTCCATCAATTAAAGCTTCTTTTTGGTAAGCCGCTCGCATAGCATCTCTCGTATCATTATTGGCTACGTGACCAATTTCGTGGCCAATTACCGCCAGCAATTCGTTGTCGTCCATAATATCCATTAAACCAGAATATACACGAACACTTCCGTCAGCAGTTGCAAATGCATTCACTTCTTTCAATTTATAAACTTTATAATTCAGCGTATATCCTTCACCAGAAGTATATTTTCCAAAAACTCTATTTAACCTTAAAGTATAACCGTCGTTTGGTCCTGCAACTTCATTTGTCGAATCTAATTTACGAACAGCTTCTTTGGATAAAGTTGCTGCATCAGCATTAGTCAAGGTAAAACTAGTCACGCCTTTTTGCAGAGCCCCCATTGCTTTATCTCCTAAATTAATTTGCGCATTCATCTTAGTAAGTCCCAATGTGGCAAATAAAACTCCTAAAACTATTAATTTCTTTTTCATGTTTTTATTTTATTACAATTTAACAACAAATGTAAATAACATAATGCTATTTCATTTCACACAAAGTTCATTTTTTTGACAGATTAAAGTTATGAATTTTAAATGAGCTATTTAACAATATTTGAAAGCATTCTTGACACAAAAGATCAAAAAAAGCGGCAAATTGTGTCAGAATTTGCCGCTTTTACATTTTATCTAAAAAATTACTTCTTTTTTGTAGTTGTCTTTTTAACCGTTGTTTTTTTAGCTGTTGCTTTTACTGGCGTAGAATTATCAATTTTCTGCTGTACATAAGCTTTATACAAACCATCTTTTGTTGCTCTTTTTTTAGCATCATCTGCTCTTTTGCCAGAATCTGGATGCGAGCTCATCATTTTTGTCATAAAAGAAGATTCTGCTCCTTCACTTAAATTTTGCAGAATTCTAAAAGCTGATTCTACCGCATTTACATCGTAACCATTTCTTTTCATAAAATCATATGAAAACGTATCAGCTTGCGACTCTTGTTTTCTACTATGTTTACTATCGATCATTGCGCTTCCTAATTGTCCCAATTGAGATTTTGTCATAGTCTCAATTTTTCCTGACTGTGATGAAGCCGCGTCTAGTAAAGCCTCTTTTTTATAAGCTGCTTTAATTGCATCTCTTGTATCATGATTAACAACGTGACCAATCTCATGTCCAATAACCGCAAGTAATTCATTATCATCCATAACATCCATCAATCCCGCAAATACACGAACACTACCATCTGCACATGCAAACGCATTGATATCTTTTACTAAATAAACCTTGTAATTTAAAGTAACTCCTTCACTAGAAACATGTTTGCCAAATAAACGATTTAATCGAATGGAATACCCATCGGTTACCGGCGCAACAGGATTATTTGCATCTAATTCATCTATCGATTGTTTTGCTAAAGCCGCAGCATCGGCATCGCTAAAAGTGAATCCCGAAACACCTTTTCCCAAAGCTCCCATAGCTTTATCTGAAAGTATTTGTGCGTTCATTTGAGTGAAACCAAAAAGCGCAAATAAAACCCCTAATACAATAAATCTTTTTTTCATGTTTTTTAAACTTTTAAATTAACGGTAAAATTATTACATGATAAATTTCACGATGCTTCAAAAAGCCATATGTATGTTAAAATAGGTTAAAATTTAATATTTTTAAAAAGCCAGCTTAAAAATTAAAATTTTAAGTAAAAAATTAAAAAGATAAACCTAAAATGCATTTAAAGTCAAGGCATTCCTATTTAAACTTAAATCAACAAACAAAATGAAATGCATGAAAAGCAAAGGAAAAGCAAATTAGCATCTACAAATAAACTACATTCCGTATCTTTGTATTTTGAATTTTGATATATGGAAACAGTCATTGAAAATATACCAGCTGGAAAACCTAAATGGTTAAAGGTTAAACTTCCAATTGGACAAAAATATACTGAACTTCGTGGTTTAGTTGATAAATACAGCTTAAACACAATTTGTACTTCTGGAAGCTGCCCAAATATGGGGGAATGCTGGGGTGAAGGAACAGCAACTTTTATGATTCTTGGAAACATCTGTACACGTTCTTGCGGTTTTTGCGGTGTAAAAACCGGACGTCCAGAAACAGTAGATTGGGATGAGCCAGAAAAAGTTGCCCGCTCTATTAAAATCATGAACATCAAACATGCTGTAATTACTAGCGTTGATAGAGATGATTTGAAAGATGGAGGATCTATAATCTGGATTGAAACTGTAAAAGCAATCCGAAGAATGAACCCAAATACTACACTTGAAACTTTAATTCCAGATTTTCAAGGAATCGAAAGAAACATAGACCGAATTGTAGAAGCAAATCCTGAAGTAGTTTCTCATAACGTTGAAACGGTTCGCCGATTAACCCGAGAAGTTCGAATTCAGGCAAAATATGACCGCAGTCTTGAAGTTTTGCGTTACTTAAAAGAAAAAGGAATCAACAGAACCAAATCTGGTATTATGTTAGGTCTTGGTGAAACTGAAGAAGAAGTTTTTCAGACTATGACTGATTTACGCAATGCAAATGTTGATGTCGTTACTATTGGACAATACCTACAACCAAGTAAAAAACATTTGCCTGTAAAGGAATTTATTACTCCTGAACAATTTGCGAGATACGAAAAATTTGGACTTGAATTAGGTTTCCGTCATGTTGAAAGCGGTCCTCTGGTTCGTTCTTCATACAAAGCACAAAAACATATTTTATAAAAAGTTTAACCGTTTAATCGTTTAATTGTAAAACCGATTAAACGGTTAAATAATTAAACAAATAAACGAAAAATTGAAAACTAGAATTGCTATAAATGGTTTTGGAAGAATTGGTAGAAATTTGTTTCGCCTACTTTTAAATCATCCAGAAATTGAAGTTGTTGCCATCAATGATATTGCCGACAATAAAACGATGGCACACTTAATTAAATACGACAGTATTCATGGTGTTTTGCCTTTTACTGTAAGTCATGATGAAGCATCAATTATTGTTGATAATAAACATTTTAAGTTTTTTCATGAAAAAAATATTTCTAATTTAGATTGGAAAAGTCACAATATTGATATTGTAATTGAATCAACAGGAAAATATAAAACGCATGAAGAATTAAATGCACATCTGGAAGTTGGAGCAAAAAAGGTAATTCTTTCAGCTCCATCAGAAGTTGACACAATAAAAACAGTAGTTTTAGGTGTAAATGAAGATATTTTAGAAGGAAATGAGACAATCGTTTCAAATGCAAGCTGCACAACAAACAATGCTGCGCCTATGATTAAAATCATTGACGATCTTTGCGGAATTGAACAAGCTTATATTACAACGATACATTCATACACAACTGACCAAAGTCTTCACGACCAGCCACATAAGGATTTACGCAGAGCGCGAGGCGCAAGTCAGTCGATTGTTCCAACAACTACAGGTGCAGCTAAGGCATTAACAAAAATTTTTCCTAAATTGCATCAAAAAATCGGAGGATGTGGCATTCGTGTTCCAGTTCCCGATGGTTCATTAACAGATATTACATTCAATGTAAAACGCGCTGTTACTATTGAAGAAATTAATAAAGCATTTGAAATAGCCTCAAAAACAAATTTAAAAGGAATATTAGATTACACAGAAGATCCGATCGTTTCTGTTGATATAATTGGAAATAGACATTCGTGCTTGTTTGATGCACAACTTACTTCTGTCATTGATAAAATGGTAAAAGTAGTAGGCTGGTACGATAACGAAATTGGTTATTCATCAAGATTAATAGATTTGATTTTACTGATAAGAAAAACATAAATTCATTGTAAAAGCATTGCCATACATGAAATACCGCATTCTTATTCTTGTTTGTTTTTTTAGTTCAATTTTGTATTCTCAAACTAAAAAGAATACGGATAGCATTTCCTATTACAATAAATTAGCCAACTCAAATCTTGAAAAGAAAAAGTACAATAAGGCACTTTTTTACACTAAAAAATCTATTGATTTTTGCCAAACCAATAATAAAACTGAAAATTTAGCCAACCAAACTTTCAAACTAGGGAAAATTTATTACAACCAGCAGAAATTTGACGCAGCTTTAAAAAACTTTCATAAAAGCGTTTCGCTATTTGATAAAGTAAAACCGACATGTACAAAAATATTGGCTTTGCATTATATTGGAGCCACCAATACTGCGCAGGGAAATTTTGAAATTGGTAATATTTATTATAAAAAAGCAGACAGCCTATTAAAAGAATTAAAACTTGTCGATCATGGCGAAATTTTAAATTATCAAAAGGCGATGGCTTTAAAAATTGGAAAAAATTTGCCGCTTTCTGCAAAGACCTTCCAAAAAATAGTAAAGAAACCTGACAATCCAAAAATTCTTAAAACAAAAGCAAATTCTTATTATCAGCTTGGACTTATTGAAACTACACTTAAGCGAAATGATTCTGCTTTAGTTTATTTTGACAATGCTCTAGATTATAGTGCAAAAAATAACAATCTGGCTCAAAAATCTAAGATAATACTGGCTATCAGTCAGTATTACAAAAAAAACAGAAACTTTGATCTCGCTTATTCTTATTTAGATGAGCATTATCAGATTGAAAACTATATCTTAAAACTTAAAAATGCAAAATTGGATCTCAATGAATTTGAGAAATTCAAAAAAACGCAGTCAATAAACAATACGCTTCAGCGAGAAAGTGACCAAAAAATTCAGCTAAAAACCTATCGTTATTCAAAATTGGTTAGTATTTTGGCAATTGCATTGATTTCGATCTTATCACTTTTAAGTCTGGCGCTTTACAAAAACAATATTATTCGAAACCAGAATAATTTACTTTTAAGAGAAAAAAACAAAGAACTTATTTTGGCTAAAAACAAAGCCGAAAAAGCATCAAAAGCTAGATCTGAATTTTTATCAACCGTAAGTCATGAACTTCGGACTCCGCTTAATGCAATCAACGGAATTACACACTTACTTTTAGAAGACAATCCTAAAAAAAATCAGTTGAAATATTTGGAATCATTGAAATTCTCAGGAAACTATCTGACTACTTTTATCAATGAAATTCTGGAAATTAATAAAATTGACTCCACAAAAGTTGAAGTTGAATATATTAGTTTCAATTTAAAAGAGCTCCTCTTTAATATTCAAAGCTCTTTAAAAGAATTGGCTACAGCCAATAAAAACTACTTCAATCTTGAAATTGACGAAGCAATTCCTGACAATTTAATTGGTGATCCAACTAAATTGTCACAAATTATACTTAACTTAATCAACAATGCTTTAAAATTTACACAAAACGGGCATGTCAATGTAATCGCAAAATTATATGCGATTGAAGAAGAAAATGCCACGATTTATTTTGAAATTGTAGATACTGGAATTGGAATTCCGGAAGACAAGCTACAGACTGTTTTTGAAAGTTTTTCGCAAGGTTCTATTGAAGTAAACCGTAAATATGGCGGAACAGGTTTAGGTCTTACCATTGTAAAAAAATTAATTGAACTTCTTGGCGGCGAAATAAAATTAAAAAGTGAAGTTGGTAAAGGCTCAACTTTTACTTTCAAATTAAATTTCCATATTAATACGGAGCCATTAGAAGTTGTTGAAGAAAACACAAAACTATACAGCGACAAACAATTGGAACATAAATCGATTTTATTGATTGAAGACAACAAAATCAATCAAATGATTACTCGAAAAATGTTAGAAAACAAGGCCATTTTCTGTGAAATAATTGACAATGGTGAAGAAGCTGTCGAACTTTTAAAAGTAAAACGTTTTGATATGGTTTTGATGGATGTGCATTTGCCTGGCATCAACGGAACAACGGCTACAAAATTGATTCGAGAGTTTGACAAAACAACTCCAATTATTGCTTTGACAGCCATTTCGCTTGACGAAAACCGTGATATGCTTTTATCTTTCGGAATGAACGATGTAATTACAAAACCATTTGTTCCAGACGAATTTTACAGTACTATTGCTAAGTTTTTTGATTAACTAAGTTTCTAAGACACAAAGACTCTAAGCTCCTAAGCTATTTTTCACGTACTCTAAAATCGTTGCATCAAAATTTTGTTGATGATTGATAAAAGTGCTTTTTATTGGAAGATAATACAATTGCGAAACCAATTTTGAATTTTTCAATCTTACATAATCTTTTTCGGTTGTAATTATTTTTCTGCCTTTTGCTTTTTCCTGAATCGAATCTAAATCAGTTTCAGAAAAATGATGATGATCCGGAAAAGTTAAGCATTCGTCATTTTCATTTTTAAGATAATCGAAAAATGGTTTGGGTTTTGCAATTCCGGCCAAAAGCAATTTTGATTCTGATTTAATTTGATTTATTTCTATTTTTTCTTCCTTACTATAAATTTCATCATCATAATCTATAAAAGTAAAAAAGCTTTGTTGCGAACAACTTAAATTTAATTTCAATCGAATTTCAGCCTGTTTTTCATCTGATAAATCTCTTGGGCATTTTGTTACGATCACAATTTTTGCTCTGTTTGCCCCGCTCCTGCTTTCGCGTAAATTCCCTGTTGGAAGCATGAAATCATCTGCATATAAATCATCGTAAGAAGTCAATAAAATATAAAAACCGGCTTTTACTTTTCGATGTTGATAGGCATCATCAAGCAAAATAATTTCAGGTGTAATTTGTTGCGAAAGCAATTGTTTTATTCCATTTGTTCTATTGGCATCAACAGCAACCATTACAAATGGAAATTTTTGATAAAACTGAAAAGGTTCATCTCCTAAAATTTCCGCATTGGAATTTTCATCGGCTAAAACAAAACCTTCCGACTTTCTTTTATAACCTCGGCTTAAAGTTGCGATTTGATATTTGTCTGACAATAACCGAATTAAATATTCGATTTGTGGTGTTTTCCCGGTTCCGCCAACACTTAAATTTCCAACAGCAATTACTGGAATATCAAATGAAGTCGATTTCAGAATTCCTTTATCAAATAGAAAATTTCGGATCGAAGTAATGAATCCGTATAAAATGGCAAATGGAAAAAGTATTTTTCGGAGTAAGTTCATTTTACGAAAGTATAATTTTTTTCGTTAATTTGTTTTACGAATTTACTTCAGGTTTCAGGTTTTCCTGACAGCATGAAACTTGACTCGATGCTTCATCCGAACAGGCGAAGCAAACAAATAAAACCTGAAACTTGAAACAAAACTCAAAATGAAAATCAAAAATATAATCTCAGTTCTCGAAGAAATGTCTCCTTTGGCTTATGCGGAAGATTTTGACAATGTTGGGCTTTTAGTTGGAGATGCTGAAACCGAAAGCACAGGTGTTTTGGTTTGCCACGACGCTCTGGAAAATGTAATTGACGAGGCAATTTCAAAAAACTGCAATCTGGTGGTTTGTTTTCACCCAATTCTATTTTCGGGAATCAAAAAAATTACTGGAAAGAATTATGTTGAACGTGCCATTTTAAAAGCAATTAAAAATGATATTGCGATTTATGCCGTTCACACCGCTTTAGATAATCATTCCGCCGGAGTAAATAAAATATTCTGTGATGCCTTAGGTTTAACAAATACCAAAGTTTTAATTCCGAAACAGAATTTTATTCAAAAGCTGGTCACTTATGCCGTTCCAGAAAATGCTCAAAAAGTGCGTCAGGCTTTATTTGATGCTGGCGCAGGAACAATTGGAAATTATGACAATTGTAGTTTTAATTCGGAAGGAATTGGAACTTATAAAGGAAATTCTGAAAGTAATCCTGTTATTGGAGAACGTCATGAATTAACCGAAACTAAGGAAATAAAAATCGAAGTTACATTTGAAAAACATTTACAATCCAGAATTTTAAAAGCACTTTTTGCCAATCATCTATATGAAGAAGTCGCTTATGAAATTTATAATATTGAAAATTCGCATCAAAATATTGGTTTGGGAATGATTGGCGAATTTGAAAATGAAATGGATGAAAAGGAATTTCTTCACTTCGTAAAAAACAAAATGATTGCCGATGGAATCCGCCATTCGGCATTTTTAGGAAAAAAAATCAAAAAAGTGGCTGTTTTGGGAGGTTCAGGAAGCTTTGCCATAAAAAATGCAATTCAGGCTGGAGCCGATGCATTTTTGACCGCCGACCTAAAATACCATCAATTTTATGAGGCTGAAAACCGACTACTTTTAGCAGATATTGGTCATTTTGAGAGCGAACGCTATACAAAAAACTATATTGTTGATTATCTTCGAAAAAAAATCCTTAATTTTGCCATCATTTTATCAGAAGAAAATACAAATCCAGTTAAGTACTTATAGAAACTTATAGAATATGGCGAATACGAAAGAATTAAGTGTTGAGGACAAGTTAAGAGCAATATACGATTTACAGCTTATTGACTCTAGAATTGACGAAATCAGAAACGTGAGAGGAGAACTTCCTTTAGAAGTGGAAGATTTAGAAGATGAAGTTGCAGGTTTAAGCACGCGTTCAGAGAAACTGAAAAGTGAACTTGAAGTGATTGAGGAGCAAATCAAAGCAAAGAAAAATGCTATTGAGGAGCACAAAGAGGTTATCAAAAAATACACAAAACAACAAGAATCAGTTCGTAATAACAGAGAATTTAATTCTTTGACTAAAGAGGTTGAATTTCAAGAATTGGAAATTCAATTAGCTGAAAAGCAAATCAAAGAAATGAAAGCTTCTATCGAGCACAAAAAAGAAGTTATTTCTAATTTAAAAGAAAAACTTGATGCTAAAAGCTCTCATTTAAAACATAAAAAATCTGAATTGGATGCCATCATGGCTGAAACTCAGAAAGAAGAAGCTTTTTTGAGCGAGAAATCAGCTGAATATGCTTCTCAAATCGAGGACCGATTATTAGCTGCTTACAACAGAATCAGAAGCAGTGTTCGTAATGGTTTAGCTGTAGTTTCTATTGAAAGAGGAGCTTCTGCAGGATCTTTCTTTACAATTCCACCACAAACTCAGGTTGAAATTGCTTCAAGAAAGAAAATCATCACTGATGAACACTCTGGAAGAATTTTAGTTGATACTCAATTAGCTGAAGAAGAAAAAGAAAAAATGGAACAATTGTTCGCAAAATTCTAAATATCAAGTCCCGATTAAATCGGGACTTTTTTTTTGCCACAGATTAAAATCATATTTTTTACCTTTAGAAAAAATTTAAGTTTTGGGAATTAAAAAAGGCATTCGCTTCATTACATTAAAATCAG
Source organism: Flavobacterium xizangense (assembly GCF_054075145.1). NCBI lineage: Bacteria > Pseudomonadati > Bacteroidota > Flavobacteriia > Flavobacteriales > Flavobacteriaceae > Flavobacterium > Flavobacterium xizangense. The sequence goes on from NZ_JBSIPG010000010.1 coordinate 43,338, forward strand.
TTGGATCTTATATTAACCTTTTGAGTTATGTACGTCCGCAAAAAGCCGTCGAACTTTCTTATGCACTTTTCAGCCAGCCGAGAATTGGAAGGCTGCAAAAAGAAGAACTACCAAAAGTTTTAAAAAATACAGAAACCGAAATTTTTCATCATAACGAACATCATTTTCAAACCTATATCTGGAAAGGAAATGAAACCAAAATTTTGTTAGTTCACGGCTGGGAAAGCAATGCTTCGCGTTGGAAAAAAACATTACCTCATCTTCAAAAATCAGGAAGCACTATTATTGCAATTGATGCGCCAGCACACGGACAAAGTAGTGGAAAAGAATTCAATGTTCCTCTTTACGCAGAATTTATTAATAAGGCAGTCGAAAAATATCAGCCGGAAATAATTATCGGACATTCGATTGGTGGTGCCGCATCTATATATCATCAGTATTTATTCCCAAATACCAGCATTAATAAAATGGTGATTCTGGGAGCGCCATCAGAATTGAAAACTTTGATTGACAATTATATATCGATGTTGAGTCTGAATACCAAAATGTTTTCGCTCTTGGAAAGCAAATTCCTTGATCGCTTTAATTTTAAATTAGAAGATTTTTCAGGACAAAAATTTGCTTCAGAATTTAATATTCCGGGCTTGATTGCTCATGATGTTTCGGATAAAATTGTTGCTTTTGAAGAAGGAAAAAAAATAGCAAGCAATTGGAAAAACAGTCAATTTATTGAAACAACTGGTTTAGGTCACGGAATGCATGATGATGAATTGTACGATAAGGTGATTGAGTTTTTGTTTGAAGGTTCAAAGTAACAAAGCGACAAAGGAACAGAGGTTTCTCTTTTTTGTCATTCCGAGGAACGAGCAATCTCCGCGAGAAGCTGTACAAAGATCGGCGATTTTAGGAACTGGTTTCTTGCGTGCCCTTCGACTTCGCTCAGGATGACAAACTTTACGCGAAAATATAAAGTTCTAAATCTAAAATTCTAATAATCTAAGAAGTCTAAGTAGCCTAAACAACAATTTTAAAATACTTCAACAACTCCTTCTCTCCTTTTGCAGTCACAATTATTGCTCTGGAATTTTCGGTTTTTCTCAACCAATCTTCATTTTTCATTTTATTGAAAAGCAAAGTTCCGACGGAGCCTGCAATGTGATTTCTTCGTTCGCTCCAATCCAAACAGGGTTTTAGAAATATTCGCTTTTGCTTTTGCGCTTCTTCCAAATTAATTCCAAAATTAGAAAACCATTTTTTCCCTTCGGTGCTAATTTCAAACGCATTATTATTTTCTTTAATAATATTTTGTTCCAATAAACTATCCGTCAAGGCAACGCCAATTTTTCCGGCTAAATGATCATAACAAGTTCTACAAAATTTTATTGGAGGATATTTTTCGGGTTTCTTTTTTGAAGGAATTTTAGGTTTCGGAACCAAACTTGCCATTGCTTCAAGGGCGTACGCGACTTCTTTATTCGAAAATCTATAATATTTATGACGGCCTTGTTTTTCTACACGAAGCAAATCGGCATCGAGAAGTTTTCCTAAATGCATGCTTATGTTTTGTGGTGAAGTATTTGCAGAAATCGCTAATTCTGTAGCAGTAAAAGCTCTTCCATCCATTAAAGTCCATAGAATCGAAGCACGCGTTGGGTCGCCAATTAAAGATGCTGTTTTTATAAATTGATCTTCCATCTAAATTTTCATAGTTAAGTATAGAATGAACTATTGCCTTGTAAAGTTAAATAACTTTGTTAAAAACATTCTACATGAATCCGACTTTATTCCTTCAATCTGATGTCAGCAATCCTTATTTGATCTACAAAACCATGTTGCAAAACAATCCGGTTTATTGGGATGAAACAAATAAAATATGGGCAATATATTCTTATGAAGATTGCATTTCAATTTTAAAAAATTCGAAAGCTGAGATTCCGATTGTAAATGCAAACAACGAACAAAAACTCAATAAAAAGGCTTTAGAAATTTTAAATAATTTGACACGATTATCAAACGGAATTCAGCATGAAATTTCTAAAGAAATTGCAATACTGCTATTTTCAAAGATAAAATCAGTCGATATTAATTCGATTATTTCTCTATTAATAAAAAGTGATTTGACTGAAAATAAAATCGATTGGGTAAATTCGGTTTGCAAAAAATTACCTGTTTTGGTCGTTTTGAGAAGTTTTAATTTTGAAGAAAAGGATTGTGAATTTGTTTTAAACCAAATGGAATCTTTGGTCAAAATAATGCTTCCGCAGAAAACAGAAGAGCAAGTGAAATCTATCAATGAAATTTCAGAAGCGATATTTTTAATTGCAGAAAAACAGCTTTCTTCATTACATTTTTTCGAATCTTTATCATCCAAAATTTCCAACTACAATTCTCTTTCGCTTGACGAAATCAAAACAGTAAGTATTAGTAATTTAATTGGATTATTTATTCAGAGTTTTGATGCCGGAAGAGGGATTTTGAGCAATTCTTTATTGCAAATTCTGAATAATAAAACTTTTCCCAGTAAAATGGAAATTGAAAAATCGGTCAATGAAACTTTGAGGTTTGATCCGCCAATTCATAATACAAGAAGAATTGCGACTGAAGATATTTCCATCGGTGAAAGCCTAATTAAAAAAAATGATTTGATTTTAGTTGTACTTGCATCAGCAAACCATGATCCTGAAAGGTTCAAAAATCCAATTAACTTTGACATTGAAAGAAGCAACAATAACGAAAATCTAACGTTCGGAATTGGTGGACATACGTGCCTTGCCAAATATTTCTCGATTCAGTTAGCCACTGACGCTTTATGGTTTTTATTTGATCACTATAAAACGATAGCGCTTTTAGAAAACAATATTCAATTTGAACCCATGATTAACGCCAGATTACCAAAAACAATCTGGATTTCATTACAATAAAAAATAAAATATGATAGCTGTAATTTTTGAAGTTATTCCGAACGAAGGAAGAAAAGAAGAATATTTAGATATAGCTGCAAATCTAAAACCTGAATTAAACCATATTGATGGATTTATTTCTATAGAAAGATTTCAAAGCTTAGCTGATCCCGGAAAAATTTTGTCTTTGTCGTTTTGGAGAGACGAAAAAAGCATTCAACAATGGCGAAATCTTGAAATGCATCGTCAGGCACAGGCAAAAGGAAGAAATGAAGTTTTTAAAGATTATCATTTACGAATTGCCTCCGTTGTTCGCGATTATGGAATGTTCGAAAGAAATGAAACTCCAGAAGACAGCAAAGAATTTCATTCTTAAGGTTTAAAGTGACAGAGCAACAAAGGGACAAAGGTTTATCTTTTAATACTTAACCCTAATCTTGTCATTCCTCGTTCCTCGGAATGACAAGATTGCGGGAAGTCTAAAATCTAAAATTCTAAGAAGTCTAAACTTTTGCCTACTTTTGCAGTATGGAAGAAAATTTAAAACGTCTTAATAAATTTATTGCCGAAACGGGATTCTGTTCCCGTCGTGAAGCCGATAAACTTATCGAAGAAGGACGTGTGACAATAAATGGCGTTGTGCCAGAAATGGGAACCAAAGTTTCGCCAAATGATGAAATACGTGTAGACGGAAAATTAATCGTGGAGAAGCACGAAAAAATGATTTATTTGGCATTTAATAAGCCTGTCGGAATTGAATGTACAACCAATTTAGAAGTTCGAAATAATATTGTTGATTATATTAATTACCCAAAACGTATTTTCCCGATTGGAAGATTGGACAAAGCGAGTGAAGGATTAATTTTTATGACGAATGATGGTGATATTGTCAACAAGATTTTGCGTGCCCGAAATAATCACGAAAAAGAATATACTGTAACGGTAAATAAGCCAATTACAGATCGTTTTATTCAGAGAATGGGAAATGGAGTTCCGATTTTGGATACGGTAACTAAAAAATGTAAAGTTGAGCAAATCAGCAAGTATACTTTCAAAATTATTCTGACTCAAGGTTTAAACCGCCAGATTCGAAGAATGTCTGAATATTTGGGTTATGAAGTTACGGCGTTGAAACGTATCAGAATTATCAATATTTCGCTAGACGTTCCAGTTGGCCGTTATCGCGATTTGACGGATGCTGAAATTAAAGAATTAAATCAGTTGATTGAGCCTTCGAGCAAAACAGAGGAAGCTAGTTTACCTAAAGTTGAAAGTCCGAAACCAGCTTCAAATCGAAGAACAACATTTATCTCAAAACACGATCCGAGATTTAAGAAAAGAGGAGACAATTAAATTGCACACATAAAAAAGTCCGAACCGTAAAACAGTCCGGACTTTTTAATTTTTATTTTTTCTCTGTCAGAAAATCGTAATACAATGCTTTAGATAAAAAAGTAGAATTTTGGTAAAAATCGATCAATTCTTCTTTTTGTATTTCAGTTTTGCCTCCATCTAAATTATTTTTTTGAAAATATTCTCTACGAGCATCATCATTAAAATCCAAACTGCTTAAAAATTGTGGCGTTACTCCTTTATTTACTGAAATATTATAATTTGTAATTAGATTTCCCCAATTTACATAACTGCATAAAAGAACCGTTCCGTAAAAATACCAAACCATTTGATTGACCAAATAAGCATTTGTTTTCTGTTTTGCGATTTTCAAAAAAGTATAAACTAAACCAATAATCGCTAAAATTAGAAAAGCATAAACTCCCAAACGTTTATAGGTTAATCCAAAAAATGAAACATATTCAGCATTTTTGACAAAGGTACTTATAATCAAAACTCCATTTAGAAAAATCCAGATCTTAGAAAGTGTTTTAAGAAGAGTTGCTTTTTTGTCAAAATTGAATCCACCTTTGAAATAAAACATAATTACGCCAACTGCCATTAGAATTGAAAGGATAACAGAATTTACTCTTTCATGTGTATCAGCACTCAATTTAGAAGCCTGTGTCGTAACTACTTCAAAAAACTGTTCGTAATTGTAAGTTGCAATAAAAACCAAAAGCATCAAATTTAAAAGTACCAAAGTAATTACACCACTTTTTCTTTCGAAATCTAAATCTAGAAATGAAAATGTATTCTGGTTTTTGACTTCGGCAATATTTTTAAATTCATTATCAAGAAGCTCATTTTTTTCATAACAAACTTCAGGAACCCAATAATTCCAAAAACTAAATGAAATATAAAAACCTGCAATACTCAGCAACAAAAACTGTGGCATATCAATATCTAATTGATAATCTGTAAAAAGAGAAGAAAAGTGTTCGCTTCCAAAAGAATAAACAACGAAAAACAATCCTAGAAAAATAGCTGGAATTAAAACAAAAGCAACCAACTTTTTAGCAAAATTATTATGAATTTGCTTTTCTGGAAGCCATTGTTTGAAAATCCAGATGCGCCCTAAAGAAGTTATTCCGTTTAAGATTATCAATGGAAAAACCTGAACGATTTTTAATTTATTATCCTGAGTTTTGAACTGCAGAAACAAAATCGAAATTGCCATTGCAAAGAAAGAAGCGGCGTCTCCGTACCATCCAAAAGCCAAACAAGACAAGACCGATGTTATGATCAATATTAAATGTGTTCTTTCGGTAAATTTATCCTGAAAGAAATAGCAAATAAATCCCGTTAATACAAGTCCAAAAATAGACCAGTTAAGTCCTGGATCTTCTCTGTAAAAAAGCAGTAAAAAGATAAAACTGCAAACTAAAATAATGTGATGTTTTTTCATGGTTGTTTAATTAAAAGTACTTTGCGTTTCAAAGTTATTAGACAAAAAAATATAGTTATTAAGATTTCATTAATTTTTCAAGATAAGAAAGATGCTCTTTAAAAGCCACACGTCCTAAAGCAGTTACCTGATAGGAAGTTCGTGGCTTTTTTCCAACAAATTCCTTTTTAACTTCAATATATTCTGATTTTTCAAGCGCTGAGGCATGACTTGCTAAATTACCATCGGTGATATTCAAAAGAGTTTTCATCTCGGTAAAGTCTACCCAGTCGTTAACCATCAAAACGGACATAATACCCAGTCTGACACGGCTTTCAAAATCTTTATTTAGTTTATCAATAATTCCCATTGGGTTATTTGTATTTTTTGAACATCACTAATCCGTATATAATATGCAGGATTCCAAATCCAATGATCCAAAATATCAAACCATAACCTATATAAAAAAGCGAAATACCTCCTAAAATAAGCTCCAAAAAGCCCAAATATTTTATATCTGAAAATGTATATTTCTCGGCATTTATAACTGCAAGACCGTAAAATATTAAAGTCGATGGCGCCACTAACCCATAATATCCGTGATAAATTAAAGCCAAACAAAAAAGACCTCCTGACACTAATGGAACAGCAAGATTAAACAACATATTTTTTGTTGCCGATGTCCAAATTGGCAAATTGTATTTTTGGGATTTTCTGATTGTGAAAAAGGCCCCAAATACAAATGCACAAACTAAAATTACAACTCCTGTCAGGAATAAATGAGAAACCAAATCTCCAGATAATAAGATATGATCATCAGTAAAATACTCAATACCATTTACCTTAAACAACTGATATACATATAAACCGCCGATTAAGGCCGAAAGCCCAGCAAAGACTCCCGAAAGTCCGCTTAATGATATAAATCGTGAAGAACGTTCCATCATGGAACGAATATGTGCTAAATCTTCTTGGTGTTTCTGATTCATAATAAAAGTACTTTGCATTACAAAGTTATTATTTATTTTGGATTGACAAATAAAAAAATGCATTTTATTTTATCTATATTAAAACTTATGTCTTTAAATGTTGCTAATGTATTATTTAAACAAGATTTTTTATTAACGTAAAGCTGCGTGAGGGATAGGAGCTGGCTACCGAAGTAGCGCGGATAGCCCGACCGTCTCGTTGCAAAAGGGCGCATAACCATAAAGCATATTTGCCCTTTTGCAACGAGACGGTCACGCCCAAAGCATATAAAACGAAAAAAGCCTATTCGCATAATGAACAGGCTTTTGTTGTTGTGAATTTTTAATTTAAAACCATCTTCTTCTTTTGAATAAAAAGACTCCGAAAGTTGATAAGATGATGGAGACTAAAAGTAGAATCCAGATTCCGTATTTGCTTTCTTCTAGACCGTTTGGTACGTTCATTCCGTACAAACTGGCAATTAGAGTTGGAATCATTAAGATAATCGAAATTGAAGTCATCTGCTTCATAATGTTGTTCATATTATTTGAAATCACCGAGGCATAAGCATCCATCATTCCGGTCAAGATATTGCTATAAATATTTGCCGTGTCTTGTGCCTGACTTAATTCAATTTCAACATCTTCTAACAAATCTAAATCGTACTCTGCTTTGTGTGCTTTTAGATTTTTAATTCGTTGAAATAAAACATCATTTGCTTTTAGAGAGGTAATAAAGAAAACCAAACATTTTTCAATTTGAAGCAATGCCTGCAGTTCTTCATTTTTAATAGATTTCTCTAAATTATCCTCGGCCAGTTTTATTTTTTGATTTACTTGTTTCAAATATTTTAGATACCAAACACTCGATGACAAAAGCAATCTCAAAACCCAGTCAAAATTGTTTTTTACCTGAATGCATTTGCGTCGTGAATACAACATAAAATCATATATAACCTCTGTTTTGTAAAAAGTAATTGTTACACAGATATCATCTTTGAAAATCACCCCCATCGGAATGGTTTGAAAAGGAAGTTTAACATCGTTGCTTTTTATAGGAACACGCATGATAATAAGTGTCCACCCGTCTTCGACTTCTATACGAGGTCTTTCATCAATATCCTCAATATCATTATAAAATGCTTCAGGAATTTGAAGTTCTTCTAATAAGTATTTTTTTTCTGTTTCTGTAGGATCCTCGATACTTATCCAGCAATTTGGAATCCATTTTGGTATTTCTAATAATCCGTTGTCGTTTGTGTAAAAGGCTTTCATTTCAAAATACAGGTTTTTATCGCAGCATTTTGAAATTTCAAAAGCTGCTTTTAATTAAATACTAACGAATAATAATCGTCCATTTGGAGAAGTGTTTTTTTTTAAGTGGTGCAAAAATATCCTTTATTTTTAAGAACCGAAACTTTAAATTATTAATTAAATATTAAAATGGATCTTTGCGCAGATTTTAAAAACATAGAAACATCAATTTTGCAACTGTAAAAAGGCGTTTCACTTTATTTAAATAAACATAGCTGGAATCCGAGTAAACTATCTGAAAGAAATTTGTTTCTCTTTTGCATTCTTTTTTGAAAATTAAATTCTATGTTTCTATGTGTTTAAAAAATTAATACAATAAAAAAGCCTGTTCAATATAGAACAGGCTTTATAATATATTTTTAGGCAATTTTATTTATTTCTTGCGCTTCGCATTTTACGAGCTAAAAGCGTATTTTTAAGCAACATTGCAATTGTCATTGGCCCTACTCCACCTGGAACCGGCGTAATAAATGATGCTTTTTTACTTACACCATCAAAATCAACATCTCCTTTGATTACATAACCTTTTGGATTTGATGCATCTTCGACGCGAGTGATTCCGACGTCGATAATTGTTACTCCATCTTTTACCATATCCGCTTTTAAAAATTCAGGAACACCTAAAGCAGTAATAATAATATCAGCATTTTTAGTATATTCTTCTAAGTTTTTAGTACGACTGTGAGTCAACGTAACTGTAGAATCTCCTGGATTTCCTTTACGACTCATTAAAATACTCATTGGACGTCCAACGATATGGCTTCTTCCAATTACAACGGTATGTTTTCCTGCAGTTTCAACTTTATAACGTTCTAACAATTCCATAATTCCGAATGGTGTTGCTGGAATGAAACTTTCCATTTCAAGCGCCATTCTACCAAAGTTCGTTGGATGAAATCCGTCTACGTCTTTATCTGGATCAATTGCTAATAAGATTTTCTGCTCGTCGATATGTTTAGGCAAAGGCAACTGAACGATATAGCCATCTAGATTATCATCTTCGTTCAACTCTTTAATTTTAGCAAGCAATTCTTCCTCGGTAATTGTTTCCGGCAGACTTACTAAAGTTGAATCAAATCCGATTTCCTGACATGATTTTACTTTACTTCCTACATAAGTTAAACTTGCTCCATTGTTACCAACCAAAACCGCAGCTAAATGAGGTACTTTTCCTCCTGCATCTTTTATAGATTGAACTTCGATTGCAATTTCGTTTTTAATGTCGTTGGATGTTTTTTTACCGTCTAGTAGTTGCATTTGTTTTTGTTTCAGGTTTAATTTGTTTCAGGTTTCAAGTTTCATGTTACATGTCACAATGAAACTATATTTATTAATCGAAAAAAGTTTCAAATTTCAGTCTCTAACTTGAAACCTGAAACTTGAAACTTTTAATTTTATTATCTTGGCATTCCTCCTGGCATTCCTTTCATGCCTCCCATCATTTTCATAAGGTTTTTTCCGCCCGGACCTTGCATCATCTTCATCATCTTGCTCATTTGGTCAAACTGCTTCATTAACTGATTTACTTGCTCGACTTTAGTTCCCGAACCTTTAGCAATTCTGGCTTTTCTTTTTACGTCGATAATGGCCGGCTTACTTCTTTCTCCTGGCGTCATCGAGTGAATGATTGCTTCAATATGTTTGAAAGCATCATCTTCGATTTCTACATCTTTCATGGCTTTTGAAGCACCTGGTATCATTCCAACCAAATCTTTCATGTTACCCATTTTTTTCACTTGTTGAATTTGCGTTAAGAAGTCATCAAAACCAAATTCGTTTTTAGCGATTTTCTTTTGAAGTTTTCTTGCTTCTTCTTCGTCAAATTGTTCCTGAGCTCTTTCAACAAGAGACACAACGTCTCCCATTCCTAAGATACGCTCTGCCATACGTTCTGGATAGAAAACATCAATTGCTTCCATTTTTTCTCCAGTACCAACAAATTTGATTGGTTTGTTTACAATCGATTTGATTGAAAGTGCAGCTCCACCACGAGTATCACCATCTAATTTCGTTAAAATAACTCCATCAAAATTTAAGATATCGTTGAAAGCTTTTGCTGTGTTTACAGCATCTTGTCCTGTCATAGAGTCTACGACAAACAATGTTTCTTGTGGCTGAATTGCTTTGTGAACACGTGCAATTTCGTCCATCATTTCCTGATCTACTGCTAGACGACCTGCTGTATCGACGATAACTACATTGAAACCGTTTGCTTTTGCATGTTTGATTGCGTTTTGAGCAATTTCAACAGGATTTTTGTTTTCTGGTTCTGAGTAAACCTCAACACCTATTTGATCTCCCACAACATGAAGCTGATTGATCGCCGCAGGACGGTAGATATCACAAGCTACAAGAAGTGGTTTTTTATTTTTCTTAGTCTTTAAAAAGTTGGCTAATTTTCCTGAGAAAGTAGTTTTACCAGAACCTTGAAGTCCTGACATCAAAATAACAGTTGGATTTCCTGATAAGTTAACACCAGCAACATCTCCACCCATTAATTCCGTCAACTCATCTTTTACCAGTTTTACTAATAATTGTCCTGGTTGTAAGGTTGTAAGTACGTCCTGACCAATTGCTTTGTCTTTTACTCTAGCTGTAAAATCTTTAGCAATTTTAAAGTTAACATCGGCATCAAGTAATGCACGACGAACTTCTTTTAAAGTATCGGCAACGTTTACTTCTGTAATTTTACCGTGTCCTTTTAATATATGGAACGCTTTATCTAACTTATCGCTTAAATTATCAAACATATTATTTTCTTTATTTGAAGTGCAAAGATAATCTAATTAGATATTTCAGGCAATTTTTATTTAACTGCATTTAACCGCAAAGTACGCGAAGTATTATGCAAAGCACGCAACGTTTTTTGTTTCTCGCAGATTTTGCAGATCAAACAGATTATTTTTAGATTGAGTATAAAAAAATCGCTTATATCTGCAAAATCTGCGAGAGAAAAAAAGGCGCAAAGAATAAAACCTTTGCGCCTTTGTTACTTTGTTACTTTGCTACTTTGTTACTTTGAACCTTATATCTAAAATTGGAAGTATATAAAAGGTTGCGAACCCGCTACTGCTGTTGCGTAAACAATCCAGTAAACGAATCCCAGAATTATTGCTTTTACCACGATCGGTGTTTTATCAAAAACAGATTTCATTGCATTGGTGAAAGATTCTGGTAAGAAATGCCAAACATAACCGAATAACATTAATCCGAATACATTTTTATAACCTATTACAATTGTTTTCCAAAGTTCTGGCTCGAAAGTCAACTGTCCAATAGTATTAATTACCTGCAAGGCTGTTTCAAAATCTCTTGCACGGAAAAAGATCCAGCAGAAAACCACAAAATGAAATGTAATTACGATGGAGAAAAATCGCCAAAGGAAATTTGGGCTTTTATCTTTTTTGGATGGAAAAATCTCCACGAAAATCTTATGAATTGCCAAAGCCAATCCGTGTAAAGCTCCCCAAACAATAAACTGTGCTCCTGCTCCGTGCCACAATCCGCCCAAAAGCATTGTGGTAAATAAATTTAAATTGGTCACCAAAGTTTGTTTCTTTTTGCTGGAAAGCAGAAAAGACAAACAAAAAAGCAATATTGAAACTGACGCAACAATTAGCGGAATTATACTGGTATTGTAACTTGTAATTCCCCAAAGCAATAATCCGAAGAAAAATAAACTCGGGAATAAATATCCGGCGAAAGAACCTTCACGGTTTCCTCCCATCGAAATATATAAAAAGTCTTTTAACCAAGTTGACAATGAAATATGCCATCTTCTCCAAAAATCAGTTATCGAAGTTGATTTATAAGGCGTTCTGAAGTTGACCGGTAATTTGAATCCAAGCAATAAAGCAATTCCGATTGCCATATCTGAATATCCAGAGAAATCACAATAAATCTGGATTGCATATCCATAAGATGCCATTAAATTCTCGAAAGAAGTATAACTCAAAGGCGTATCAAAAACACGATCAACAAAGTTTACAGAAATATAATTCGAAATTACCGTTTTCTTAATCAATCCACCAATAATCAAAAACAAAGCGTTATTTACATCTTGTCTCGAAAGATTTAATTTTTGATAAATCTGCGGAAGAAAATCTTTTGCGCGTACAATTGGACCAGCAACTAACTGCGGGAAAAACGAAACGAAAAATAAATATTCGATGTAGTTTTTAGTTGGCTTAATTTCTTCGCGGTAAATTTCAATAATATAACTCATCGACTGGAAAGTATAAAACGAAATTCCGACAGGAAGAAAAATATCATGAAGCTGATAATTGCCATGAAACATATCATTGAATGTCACAATCATGAAATTCATGTACTTGAAGTACCCTAATAATCCCAAATTCAAGATTACACTTATTACAAGATATATTTTCTTAGAACTTTCTTTTGTTGCTCTATAAATAATCTGGCTTAATCCATAATCTACAACTGAGGAAAGTAGTAAAAGCAAAAAGTAAACACCGCTTGACTTGTAATAAAAGAAAAGTGAGAACAGAATAACATAAGTTAATCTCAAATAAAATGTTTTGCGCAGAAAAGCATAAACAAAATAAAAAACCAGAAATAATCCGAGGAATAAACCGGTATTAAATAATAATTTTTCGTCTGGATTGTAAATAAACCAGCTTTTAACTTGTTCTATTGTAATTGCACCAAAATTTTGGATGAACCAATCATTAATGCTATCTATTGTTATCAATTTAATTCTTTGATTTAAAATTATCGTATGCTTTTAAAACTGCCTCTGCAAACAAGTTTCCTTGTTTCTCGTATCCTTTTTTAGAATAATGAACCCAATCCGGACCAATTAATCCCTGAGTTTTTAATTTTCGGATTCCGTCCATACCTCCAAATTCATTGTATAAATCCCAAACGGCAAAACCGTCTTTTTGTGCGATTTCCAAGATTTCTTTGGTGTAATCTCTAATATAAGTATTGGGCTTTCTTCTTAATAAAGATGGCGGCGGCGTCATCACGATTATAGGAACGTTGATGTTTTGAGCTTTGATATTGCTTATAAACTCTCTTAAATGTCTAATGTAACCTTCAACTTCTAATTTGTCATAACTTTCATTTGTTCCGAGCGAAAAAACAAGTAAATCCGGATGCACTGCTTTCAGCTGTTCAAAAAACAAAGGATATTTATTGTAATCTGAATATTTAGCTCCATTTACGCCAATACCGCTATACAATATTCCTGGCGCATCTTTTTCCAAAACAATTCCGTTCAATTCATATTTTGAAGCTTCTTTATTCGGAATCAAATAAATTTTTTCTAATGCTTTATCGGAGTTGTAATAATGACAAAAAGAATCTGATTCTACATTCAATGGAACAAATTCGGAGCTTTTAATCGTTTTCTGTTTGGTTTCATTTGTCGGAATTTTCAAGGTTCTTCCCGCTCTAATATTATTCGATTTTAAACCATTTGCTTTTTTAATATCCGTAACCGAAATATTGTATTTATCGGCAATTGTTGAAATTGCTTCTCCTTTTTTAATTTTATGCTTAATTACTTTTTTCTCTGTCGACTGAATCAAATTCACTTGAGAAGAAGTTGCCAAATCAAACATATTTTGATTTTGAGGCGTAATAATTTTAATGGTATTGAATTTATATGCCATATCTTTCACTCGCAATTCAACAGCAAAACCTCCATTGTCACGCCAAAGTCCAATACCACTTAAACCAACAGGAGCATTTTTTGAAGGAAGAATATTTCTATAACTTTCCCAGCTTCTGTTCGAATAAAAACGTTCGTTATAAGAACCGTTTGTTTTTGCAAGCTGGTATGGAAAAACCAGACCACGACCGCCATTTCCAAATTGGTGCTGCAATTTTTTTCTCACTTCATTGGTCATCAAATCTCCCTGAATATGAGAATCTCCAATATGAACAATATTTATTTTCTGATTGTTCTGGCTTTCATTTTCCTTTAATTTTTCGAAAAAATCTTTTAATACTTTCGCATTATAAATTTGATCATCGGAAACAGGATTAGCGACTATTGAATCGACTTTGTGAATCATATTTTTTGTTATTGGAAGTGAATCTGTTTTTGGAGCCTTGTCATTCAAAGAGAAAAAAAGACAACAGAAAAAAATAATCAGTTTATTCATTTACACTATCATTTTTGACAGAAGTAGAATCTGTTTTGGTTTTTCGAGCTGCTCTTTGCTGATTCGCAACAGCTTCACGTTTTTCACGCAATATTTTATATTCTTCGTAACCTTTATTTAATTGAGTATATAATAAATTTCCAATTGCTTTTGCGCCGCGCTGATTAAAGTGAGTATAATCTTTATTGGCTTTAACCGGCGTTTCGTCAACCCATTTCACCATCGATCCGTCGCCACCCATCAAAGTATATAAGTTTACGAAACCAGATTCAGTATCCAGAGCATATCTTTTTTGTGCTTTCATTAAAGGCACAACAGCCGAATCGGTTTTCATTTCTAAATCGTATTTGGTCGATTTATCTGCTGTTGAAACAATCAAAATCGAAACTCCCGGAAAAGATTCTTTTATTTTATTAACGGTTTTTGTCATCCCTCTTTCGTACCAATTGTAATTTTTAGTTCCGTAATTCAATACGTTTGTTCCGTAATGCAGAATAATCAAATCGTATTTCAGGCTTTTATTAAAACCTTGCATTACACTTGCATTAAACATCGAAATTGGCAATCCCGAATTTCCTCTTTGTGAAAAGTTATCCACGTGAACACCGCTTCCGTTGTCAAAATTGAAGCCATAAATTGGAATAGAATCTGCATTTATGAAATTAGCTTTGAAACTTTTCAAACGTCCTGAACTTACTTTTAAAGTATTAATCAAATTATTTGGAGTCAAATTTTTCTTCAAAGTGTCTTTTCCAATAATAAAATTCACTTTTCCATTTTTGGAAGCTCTTCCGTAAAATAAAGTCGGATTGTCTAAAGTGGTTGAGTATTTATTGGTTCCTGCCTCATATTGTACCCAAGTTGGATTTGCTTTATCATTGGCAAAAAATACGTGTCCGTTCACACCAAAAGGGCTTAATGGTTTTTTCACATTCAGATAAGATTGTGTTTTCCAGTTTTTAGAATAAGTAGATTTTACCGACCCGCGCGACGCCGCCGATTCTGAAGTAATCGGAACAAAACCGACACCGTTTCCACCAAAACGTTCTTGATAATTCATTCTTACATCCTGAACAATCAAATCGCCATCGGTCATTGAATCGCCGTAATACGCAATTCTGACATTTGATTCTGGATGTTTTTCTAATTGATATAATTTTTCATAAAACGAAATCAGGTATTGATAGCCTTTGTAATTATCAAAAGTTTCAGATGGAAATTCAATTCCTTCAATATTTTCATATACAATTTCTTCTTTTCCTTCCTGATCTTCAATTGCATCGAGGCTGTCGTTTGTACTCAATGAATCTTTTGCAACAGCTTCAAGAAGCAAGCTATCGATAAGCACGTTTTTTGAATTCATTTTGCTTTCAGAAAAAATCTTATCTGGCAAAATTTGCTTGAATCCAATAAAAGCAACCAATGCTAATGCAACAATGGCAAAAGACTGAAAAAAATATGACTTTGTATTCACTTGTAATTTTAAGTTTTGAAGTATGAATTGCAAAATTAATTATGCGAAATTTCTGCTAATTCTTTATGAAAAAATATGTGCAAAGATAAGATTAAAGCTTAATTATTATTTTTTTTTATCAATAAAGTAAAAAACAAAAAAGAGACCGGACGAATCTGGCCTCTTTATCAAAAAAAAATAAAAAAAACAAAGCTAATGATTAACTAAACATCGATACCGAAGCATCATAAGTTAAAATGAAATAATCCTTATGATTTTTAGATTTTCATTTTAAAAAATTATTTTAAGATTGCGTACTCCAAAGTAGTATTCCCTCTTAAACCTGCATCATTTGTCATAGCTAGGAATTTAACTTTATAGTAATTTCCAGCTGCATCTTTTACAACATAAAAACGATCTGTTCTGATACTTGGCAATGAAGTTGGTCCACCACCATTTCTCCAGTTAGCTCCAATTACTCTTTGATCTGTTGCAGAAACAGTAAAATTTGCTTCAACAACATCTGCTTTTGCAAAAGCCTCATAAGTTTTAGCAGAAGTTAATACTTGGTAAACTTGTGTTCCTCCTTTTGAGTTTGTAGTAATGAAATCAGCATAACCGTATGTTACCTCGCCACTTCCCATGTTTAAGTAATTCGTAAAAGTTGTGAAATTTAAATCCCATTTCGCTTTTGCAGGTTCTACTGAAACTGTATTACCTGAAACTAAACTAAAAAATGAAAAATTAAAGTCGGCATCTTTTGAGATTGTTTTCTCTGTAAAAGTTGTAGAAGTTAAATCAGCATATTGAATTTTATATCCATTTCCGCTTCTTAAAATTCTAACTTTTTTCCATCCTCTTGCTTCTCCATCAACACTTACTGAACCAACAGCTGGTTGAGTAGTAGAAACTGCAAATCCAAGATTTACTAGGTAAACTTTGTTATCAGCATCTGTAGCAGAAATTTCAGCAATTGCTGTTCCGATACCTGCTCCAGCACCAGCTAAAACTCCAGTTGGATTATCAACATATCCATTAGACGCAAGAGTTTCACCTGCTCCAACTGAAACATTTGCATCAGCCACCTGAGACAAAGTGATATCTGAAGTTGCTAATTTTTTAACTGCCATTTTAAGAGAACCATTGATGATTACTCTAAAATCTGTACCAGAAGAAAATCCTAAATCCCAAGACGCTCTGTTTACTGATTTAATTTCTGCAGCACTTAAATCAAGATAAAGTTGGTTTGGTTGGTTTGGCCCACCAACAGAAGTCTTCAAAGTTTCTCCCACAGTTGGGATCTCAACTTTATTGTCGTCATCATTAGAACATGATGCTAGTGATAGTAACGCGATTGATAAAAATAATAACTTTTTCATTGTATTCTATATTTATATTAAAGATTAAGGTTATATGCTAATTTTAAAAAGTAAGAACGTCCGTACGCAAGCATTACCTCACCTGGTCCTGCATGTCCAGCAGCACTTGCGGTACCTGTTTGTCTTACATTGGTCACATCAAGAACATTTCTTGCTCCCACTGTAACTTCAAAATGATCTTTGAAGAAATTTTGTCGAGCAGTAAGATCGAGCCAATTACTTGGATCAACTTCAGATAAAACATAAGAAGAAGAACCTTGAATATATTGTCGTGTTTTACCGTTGTATTTATAATATCCTGAAACAATTGTTTTCCATTTTGGAACGGTATACGAAAAACTTGTATTTAAATTGAAAGAATAAAGAAATTGATCATCAGAAGTAAATACCTGATTGTCTATTTTCTGAGAAATACCAATTAATGCAGCACCAAAATTGAATGTAAAGTTGTCTTTTTTCAACTGATTCATAGTTGAGAAATTCCACATTCTGTATTTGCTGATATTGATATATTGATACTCTGGATTCCCAGTATCTGGATTAAACCTTACCAATGCCATGTCAATTCTATCATTTACATTCAGATAACTTCCTGCAAAAGTGTTAGAAAGTTGCAATCCTGATGAAAATAAAGTCATTTTCTTAAGACTGGTTTCGTAAGATGTACTCGTTTCAGGAATCAGGTTTTCGTTTCCTGTAAAGAAGTGTCCGTCAAATATTTGTTTTGAATATAATTCATCAAAAGTTGGCGTTCTAAAAGAGTTACCATATGAGCCGCGAAGTTCAATTCCTTTTTCAAATAAATATCGTAAACCTAATGAGGAAGCATATTGATTTTTAAATTGAGACTGAACAGAAAATCGGATTCCTGGTCGAATTGAAAATTTGTGCGTTGCCATAATTTCTGACGAAGCAAAAAAATCATAATTCTCAAGTGTTTTTCGAACTGGAGTAAAAATATTATTTGCCTCCTGAACTAATGCATAACCTTGATTGTTGACAAATTCGTAGCCCAATTGCAAGTCAACTGTTTTATCTGAAAAAAAGTTATTTAAAGTTCCTGTCGAATAAAGCACTTCCATCGCCTGATCTTTTACAGTCGTATTATTGCTTTCTGTCTTACTTCCTATATTATATCTAAAACTTTCAACATCACGCTCTTGTTTTTGATGCGAAAGCGAAACATTGTAATTTAATTGCGACAATAATCTTCCTGTCGCATTTAAATTATGAAAATATCGGTCTGTAAAATATCTTTTATCATCTGCATAACGATATGAACCTAAAGTGCTGTTATATCCAGATTGAACCGTACTATTATAATAATCTACATTTTCATCTAAAAACTCAAATTTGTAGTAAAAACGAAAATTGTCTTTGTGATATGAAATCGTTGCCGTACCGTTTAATTGATCTTTTGGAAGCCAGCTGTAACCACGTGTTCCATCATTTTCAGCATAATTTTCTCCGTTTTTGTCATTCAAATATCCTTGAAAATCATTTCGATTTATTCCCGCTGAAACAAACCAATTTTTATCAAAAGTATGAGAAACTCTAAGAGACTGAATGTGACGTCCTTCATCAAAAAGAGAATATTCATTATTGACCGTTTCCTCTTGAACTGAAGCATTAATACCCCATTTATATTTAGAAGATTTTTTAGTGATAATATTCAAAACACCACTCACAGCATTAGCTCCGTAAGTAACTCCCATTGAACCTTCTACAATTTCAACATGATCAACATCATTAAGATTAATTTGCGATAAATCGATATTATTTCCTAAACCAGCTTCATTAACAAGAGGAACATTATCAACCAATATTTTAAAATATTGTGCATCTAAACCGAATAAAGAAACTGTAGAACGACCACTTGTTCCACTTGGACTAACCGTGATATTTAAATATTGATTTAAAATATCGGCTAAATTATTAGCTGCCAGATTTTGAATATCCTGATTTGAAATCACACGAACGTTAAAAACAGATTTTTTTATGGATTGAGGCTCAAACTGTCCTGTTACAACAACCTCAGAAAGTTTTTCCTGAGATACAATACTATCTTTTTGCTGAGCAAAAGAATAGGTACAAAATAGAAGTCCAGCAAAAAGGGTAATTTTAATTTTCATTATTTTTATTCAGTCTTAATAACAGTGCAAATATAAAAACTATTTTTATTTATTCTAAATAAATTATATATATTTGCAAAAATGTAAAAACAAAATATTAAGTTATGATTACAAAAAGCCTCTATTTATCGGCCGTAATGGCTTTGACTTGTGGTCTTGGTTTCGCTCAGGACAAAAAACAACAAGACATTAAATCAATAAAATCTATGTGTGGTTGCTATGAAGTAAAATTCAACTTCACAGAAACATTTTCATATCCTAAAGATTCTCTTACTTATAAACCATCTGAAACTAAGCATGAATCAGCTTTAGAATGGGTTGAATTATTAGAAGACACGCCTAATAAAATTGTAATGCAGCATTTATTGATCGTGAGCGATGATATGATCATCAAACACTGGAGACAAGACTGGCTATATGAAAACACAGACTTATATTCTTTCGATAAAGGAACCTCTTGGAAGTATAAAAAATTAGATAAAAAAGCTGTTAAAGGTCAATGGACACAAAAAGTATATCAAGTAGATGATAGTCCACGTTACGAAGGATCATCAACTTGGGTTCACGTTGACGGAAATGATTACTGGGCAAATGTTGCCGATGCTCCGCTTCCTAGAAGAGAGCAAACAAAACGCAATGATTATAATGTTTTAAAAAGAAGAAATATCCACGAAATCACTTCTACGGGATGGAATCATGAGCAAGACAATGACAAATTGGTTCGTGATGATGCTGGAAAAGATGTTTTGTTAGCACAAGAAAAAGGTTTTGATGTTTACACTAAAGTTCCAGATTCTAAATGTGCTGCTGCACAAAAATGGTGGGGAACAAACAAAGTGCTCTGGAAAAACGTTCGTGATAAATGGCAAACTCTTTTTGACAGACATCAAGATTTAAACTTAGAAGCAAAAGTAGATCGTAAAGCTTTGTATTCTCTTTTATTTGATTTAAAACCAGAAGCAACAAAAGCAGAATCTGATGCAATTATTGATAAGTTCGTTAAAAAATAAATTGTTTGTGTTAGTTGTAAAAAAAGCCGGTAATATTTAATTACCGGCTTTTTTTACAGATGTCAATGCCTAAACTAAGTGGTAAAAAAATTAGTTTTTATCCCACCATACATTTGTAGTAACATTACTTACTACAGTTGCATTGCTATTATAATGTCTTTCTTCATCAGGAGTTGGAAGTCTTACGGGAATGGCTTTTGTATTTGATGCTTGGTTTGGAACCAAAACAGGGAAACCAGTTCTTCTGTAGTCATTAAATGGCTCCATTGTCAAGAAAAGTGCAATATATTTTTGTTGAATAATATTAGCTAAAGTTACTGTTGAAGTTGCATTCGCTAAGAAAGTTGATGTAGCTGCTGTACCAGTTATTTTTAAAACAGAAGCTGCGATCCCAGCTTGAAATGCCGGTTGAGCATTTTGTCCCAGTCTTAACTTTGCTTCTGCCTCAATGAACTTTGCTTCAGCAAAAGTAACCATTCCAACCGCTGAAGTTGGACTTGCAAATGCAGAACCAATATAAGAAGTTGTGACAGTTGCTTGATCGTCAGCAGCATTTCCAGTGTAAGTTCCTTCTTTGTTTTTTGCAATAATAAAAGGTAATCTTGGATCACTAGTGTTATTTAAGTAATCAACAAAATATTTACCTGTTTTCAAATAGTTTACGCGACTCACATTGAATGCATACCATTGGTTAAGTCCATTAGCAGTTCCTGGAAAGAAAGTATTGGCATCATCATCATTTGAAGTAATCCCTGATGCATTAATATATTCTAAGGCTTTTTGTGCCGATCCTGTATCAACTTGAGATAGTCTTAGTGCATATCTTGCTTTTAATACATAAGCAATTTTAATCCACTTTTGAGTATTACCTTTAAATATAAAATCATCATCAGAAGGAGTAGTTAAGTTGCTAGATACAGGTTTTTTCAAATTTACAATAGCTTCATCTAAAATAGATTGTAGCCTTTGGTAAATTTCCTGTTGAGTATTGTATTTAGGTGTTTTATTTCCTTCTTCAGCTTTAAATGCTTCATCATAAGGAACATCTCCCCACATATCAGTAGCGTATCCTAAATTCAATGCAGTTAAAACCTGTCCCATTCCATTGTAGTATGGATATTGACTTGCAAAATCACGAGTCAAAAGATGACCGCTCATAAGAGTGGTTCCATAAATGGTATTCCATTCGTTAGTTACGTCATTTTCTGAAATGATGTACTGAGAAATAGGTCCCATCTGACCAATATCAGTACCTGCTAATTGCTGAGCAAATATTTCAGAGTTTCTGATTATACCACCTGTATGATTCGAAAAAGTTGAAACCTCCATCGCTGACAACAATAGTGATGGAGTTGTGGTTATTGGATTATTTGGATTTTCGTTGAAATCGTCTAATTCTGTCTGACAGCCTGATAGTAATCCAATACTAAGCATTGATAGAATTATACTTTTAATATGTTTTTTCATTTTTAATTATTTTTTTTAGATTAAAAACTTACTTTTAAGCTCATGATGAATGATTTACTTCCTGGATTATTAAAGTAATCCAAGCCGTTAATTTTTGATCCTGCGCCAGTTAAGCTAGTTTCTGGATCAACACCTTTATAATTGGTATCTAGCCATAAGTTTCTTCCTGTAAAAGAGATTTGTGCAGAACTAATAGACGTGAATTTTTTCACATTAAAGTCGTAACTTAAAGTAACATCACGAAGTCTTAACCAGTTAACATCTGTTACTGCTTCTTCAGCAGCTCCACCGCCATCTCCTAAATATTTTTGAAAGTAATTTTTGGCTGTAATAGCAATGTCATTTTTAGTACCATCAGCTTTTACACCATCGATAATATAAGTACGCTCTCTATCTGCTGATTCCTTAGAAACACCAAAATTATGCAATCTGGCTAGTGTCCCATTGTAAACGGTACCGCCACGTCTGATATCTAAAAAAGCTGACAAAGTAACTCTCTTATAAGAGAAAGTATTTCTAATACCTCCTGTCCAATCTGGAGCTGAGTTTCCTAAATTTCCTGTTTCGCTAGCGATAATTGGTAAACCGTTAGATCCAATAATTTTGTTTCCATTTGCGTCACGTTCCCATTTTGTCCCATAAAAACTACCTAAAGGTTGTCCTTTAACTGCATAATAACCAATCGAAGTAAAAGCTGCTTCAATTTGAACTTCAGTTAAACCTCCCGTGATGTCAATAACTTTATTTTTATTTTTAGCCCAGTTTAAGTTAACATTCCATTGAAATGGATTTGATTTCTTGAAAATATCATATCCTAATTCTACTTCAACACCTTTGTTAACTAATTCTGCGGCATTTCTATAATCAATTGCAAATCCTGTAGACTGTGGAAGAGGAACATTAATCAATAAATCTTTAGAAGTTTTATAATATAAGGCAATGTCTGTTGTCAAACGGTTGTCTAAAAATTTAGTACTTAATCCAAGATCATGCCCTAATACTCTTTCCGGTTTTAAGTTTTGATTACCTAAAGTTCCCGAAACCGTCATACCATTTACACCATTATAAGGAAAGCTTAAACCATCAGTAAATCCATCAGTCATAAACGGTTGACTATATGTACTGATTGTAGCATACGCTCTTGGAGCGATCCCTACTTCACCATATCCATAATTAAGTTTTACATAGTTACCCCAGTCAAATGTATTTGAAACAATCCAAGATGCAGTTGCAGAAGGGAATATGGCACTTTTTACATTATTTCCATAAGTAGAAGACCATTCTTTTCTTACTGTAGCGGCAAGGAAAATTTGATCTTTAATATCAAATTCGACTTGGCCGAATAATGCTCTTGAAATAGTATTTTTTTCATCATTAGATGCATATAGTTGAGTCGCATTACCTAAGTTATATAATCCTCTAACTGCAAGATCCTTACCTCTTGAATATACACTTAAATACTGAGAAGAACGTAAGTTAAGTCCTGTTGTATAATTAATTTTTAACCAATCACTTTTTAATGGAATTAAACCAGAAGCGATTAAATCACCATAAAATTCTTTATTTGTGATGCTATTGAAAGCTATTTCGCCAATTCCACCTAAATTATCTCCATTTGATGATATAGCATAAATTTGTTTACGTGCATCAGAATAAGCATCAATACCACCTTTAGCCGTTAAATTAAACCAATCTGCAGGTTTGTAGGTTAAGTAAATATTACCTAAAACACGGTTTACATCACTTGTTGCAGGGTTCTCATGAACTGTAAAATATGGGTTGTCATATGAACTAACATAGTTTTTGTTATTTCCTTCTGCATCAATATAATTTCTCAAATCATAATTGCTTACAGATCGCATTAAACTTAACATAACTCCAGAAACGTTACTTCCATTTTGTACTAAAGTATTTGTAGTACGAGTGTACTGCATACTAGCACCAGCTTTCCAGTTTTCATTTAATTTTAAATCACCAACAAGTCTGATGGTGTTTCTTTTTAGTCCCGTTTCAGGAATCATACCTGTTTGAGAAAGATTACCATAAGAAGCTCTAAAAGTTGCTTTTTCATCACCTCCATAAAAAGCTATATTATTATTTAAAGTAATTCCTTCTTTGAAAAAGTTTCCAACATTGTCATAAGTAGGAATGCCAAGTGACGTTGCACTAGGTCCCCAACTTTGCGGTGTGCCAGTATTTACAGCTGTTGCTGTTGCGCTTGTACCTTGAACATATTTGCTTTGTCTAGCTGGTAATTGACTTACTTTGTCAATAGCTAATGAGGTTGAATAATCAATACCAATACCTCTTTGAGATTTACCTTTTTTAGTTGTGTAAATTATGACACCGTTACCAGCTCTTGCACCGTACAAAGCTGCTGCTGCTGGTCCTTTAAGGATAGTAACATTTTCGATATCATTTGGGTTGATATCTAAGGCTCTGTTAGAGTTGTTAATACCAGATAAGTTAGCATTAAATGGATTATCTCCTGCTGTAGTTTGATCTGTACTGTTGTCAATTGGAATACCATCAACAACAATTAATGGATCAGTTGAACCTGTAATAGTGTTTAAACCTCTAATTATAATCTTACTAGATGAACCAGGAGTTCCTCCTGAACCAATTACTTGTACGCCTGCCGCTTTTCCTGCTAATGCCTGAACAACATTTTGCTCACCAGATTTTGTAATTTCATCTGCAGATACTTTAGATACAGCATATCCAATTTTTTTTTCATCCTTTTTTATACCTAATGCAGTTACAACTACTCCTTCCAATTCCTGTGCAGCATCAGCCATTTTCACATTGACTACAGAAGAATTAGCTGCAGCTTCTTGAGTTTTCATTCCAATGTAACTAAATACTAAAATTTGATTTGCACCAGCTTTAATCACATATTTTCCATCAAAATCGGTTTGTGTTCCTGATTTTGTTCCTTTAACCAATACACTAACTCCTGGCAAAGGTATTCCTGCATTGTCAGAAACTGTTCCTGTGATTTTCTTTTCCTGAGCAACTGCTAATTGCAAACTAAGAATAAAAAAAAGCACAATTAGGCTTTTAAATTTTTGCTTCATTATTTTTTTGTTTTAAAATTTGGGCGCAACTTAAAAAATTAAAATAATTTTAACAAGAATTATAACCTTTTTAACATACAAATTTGAAATATTAAACTTACATATATTACATATCAAACAAAAATTAGAAGTAAATACTTACTTATTTTACACGGAAGAGTGCATAAAAAAACCGCCTAAATCTTGTTTAAGCGGTTTAATCCTTTTACAATTTTTACTAAAAGCTTACTAATTCAAAATAGTTAAAATAAATATAAGGAGGTATCTTTAAAAGTTTTATTCATATTGTTTGAAGCAAAAGTAGCTCCAAAACACACAAATTGCAGGAATAATATGGTAAAAAAATAACAAAAAAAGCCAGTAGTTAAAAAACTACTGGCTTTTCAATATTATAAGTATTTAAATTTTTTACATTCTCTCAGGAACTTCGATTCCTAATAAACTGAATGCAGATTTAATAACTTCTGCTACTTTTTGAGAAAGCTGTACTCTGAAAATCTTTTTAGTCAAATCAACTTCGCCTAAAATATGTACAGATTGATAGAATGAATTATATTCTTTTACCAAATCATACGTATAATTAGCAATCAAAGCTGGACTGTGATTTTGAGCAGCGTTTTGAATTACTTCTGGGAAAAGTTCGATTTGTTTTACCAATTCTTTTTCTTTTTCATGTAATTCTTCAATTGTTGTTGTTGCAGAAAAATCAAAATCAGCTTTGCGGATTATAGATTGAATTCTCGCATACGTATATTGAATAAATGGCCCTGTATTTCCAGCAAAATCGACAGATTCTTCAGGATTAAACAAAATGCGCTTTTTTGGATCTACTTTTAAAATGTAATATTTTAGAGCTCCAAGACCAATCGTTTTGTACAATTTTGCTTTTTCCTCAGCAGAATAACTGTCTAATTTTCCTAAATCTTCAGAAATTTGTTTTGCCGTATCGGTCATATCCTGCATCAAATCATCAGCATCGACAACGGTTCCTTCACGGCTTTTCATTTTTCCTGAAGGCAAATCAACCATTCCATATGATAGATGATATAAACTTGAAGCCCAGTCAAAACCTAATTTTTTCAAAATCAAGAATAAAACTTTAAAATGATAATCTTGCTCGTTTCCAACTGTGTAAACCATTCCACCAACATCTGGCATATCTTTTACACGCTGAATAGCAGTTCCAATATCCTGCGTCATATAAACTGCAGTTCCGTCAGAACGCAATACAATTTTACGATCCAGACCTTCATCTGTTAAATCAATCCAAACCGAACCGTCAGGATCTTTTTCAAAAACACCTTTATCTAAACCTACCTGAACAACATCTTTACCTAATAAGTAAGTATTGCTCTCATAATAATATTTATCGAAGTTAACTCCAAGATTATTGTAAGTTGTGGCGAAGCCATCATAAACCCATTGGTTCATCATTTTCCAAAGTTCAATCACTTTTTCATCACCAGCTTCCCATTTTTTAAGCATTTCCTGAGCCTCAATAATAATAGGAGCTTGTTTTTTTGCTTCTTCTTCTGTTTTTCCAGATTCAATTAATTGGTTGATTTCTTTTTTGTAGGCTTTATCAAACTCCACATAATATTTACCAACTAATTTGTCACCTTTTAAAGCTGAACTTTCCGGAGTTTCTCCGTTTCCAAATTTCTCCCAAGCTAACATCGACTTGCAGATATGAATTCCACGGTCGTTGATAATTTGCGTTTTGTATACTTTTTTTCCAGAAGCTTTTAAAATTTCAGCAACTGAATATCCCAACAAATTGTTACGAACGTGACCCAAGTGCAAAGGTTTATTTGTGTTTGGCGAAGAATATTCGACCATAACTGCTTTGTCCTCTGGATTTGGAGTTACGTAACCAAATTTTGTATTGTCTTTAATTTCATTGAAGAAATTCAAGTAATAACTATCTGAAATTACAATATTCAAAAAACCTGAAACTACGTTAAAGCGCGCTACTTCAGAAACATTTTCAACTAGATAATTTCCAATTTTATTTCCTAATTCAGCAGGATTGCTTTTGATGACTTTCAACAACGGAAAAATCACCATTGTAATATCGCCTTCAAACTCTT
Source organism: Flavobacterium xizangense (assembly GCF_054075145.1). Taxonomy (NCBI): domain Bacteria; kingdom Pseudomonadati; phylum Bacteroidota; class Flavobacteriia; order Flavobacteriales; family Flavobacteriaceae; genus Flavobacterium; species Flavobacterium xizangense. The sequence goes on from NZ_JBSIPG010000010.1 coordinate 70,041, forward strand.
TTCTGGTAGTTTGAAATTCGATTTTATCAACTGAAACATCAAATAATGCCTGAATTGCTTTTTGTATAGAAGGTGTAAGAATTTGTGATAATGACATGTAACTTATTTTAAAGTGAGCAAAGATACAGCTTATTCATCAATTACAGAAAATGAAAAACATATAAAATCGAACAAAACGTTTAGAATTTCTTAAAAAAGTCTTTCAGAAGAATGTTAAAATTATCAAAAAATTAAAACGCTAATCTCCTACTAAACAGAACATCTCGGATTAGATTGAAAAAAAATTAAGTTTTTCTTGTAACATATCAATCATAAAAGAGTCTTAATAGAGACTTTGAATTTATTTAAAGCAAAAAAAATCTAACAAAAACAAAAAAACAATCATCATCAATCAAATCAAAATAATCAATTATTAACTATGAAATTAAAATTTTTTCTGTTCGCATTATTTAGTTTAATTGCAACAGCTCAGGCCCAGAATTCCGGGACAGTCTCGGGGAAAATTATCGAAAAATCGAATAACGCACCAATTTCGTATGCAACTGTTTCTGTCAAAGAAAACGGAAAAGTTGTATCAGGGGTTAACACTGATGACAATGGTGATTTTACAATCAAAAATTTAGCATTGAAAAGCTACACTATCGAAATTCAATATATTGGTTTCAAAAAATATGTTGGTTCTTTGATTTTAAGCGAAAACAGAAAAACCGCTACAGTAAATGTTTCTCTTGAAGAAGAAGCAACACAATTGAAAGGTGTAAATGTTGTGGCTGAACGCTCAACTATTGAACAAAAAATTGACCGTAAGGTAATTAATGTCGGGAAAGATTTAACCACAGCTGGTGCTTCTGCATCTGACATTATGAGCAATATCCCATCTGTAAACGTAGATCAGGATGGAAAACTTTCGCTTCGCGGAAATGACAATGTACGTGTATTAATTGACGGACGACCTTCTAATATTGACCCTGCTCAATTATTGAAACAAATTCCTTCGACTTCGATCAAAAAAATTGAATTAATTACAAATCCAAGTGCTAAATACAATCCAGAAGGAATGTCTGGAATCATCAACATCGTTTTACACAAAAATGCTAATACTGGTTTCAACGGAAGCTACAGTGGTGGTATTACTTTTGGAGAAACTGCAAAATACAACCAATCTCTTGATTTGAACTACAAAACCGGAAAAGTAAATTTCTTTGGAAATGGAGGACAAAACTTTGGTACCTATTACAACAAAGGAAGAATTCAAAGATTAGATCAGGATATTGAGCAAAATTTGAAAATTTCTAACGAAAATGACAATTACTTGTACAAACTTGGAATGGATTATTTGATTGATGACAAAAATACTTTGTCATTCTATACGAATCAAAACAAATCAACTGGAAATGGAAATGTAATTACTGATATTGATTACAATAACGCTGATCCAGATATTTTTAATATTTACCAAGATTCACATTATAAAGGTCCAAGCAAAACGGGAACTTATAATTTAGCATACAAACATATTTTCAAAAAAGAAGGACATACTTTAGATTTTGAAGGAAACTATAGTGATACTAAATCAGATCAAAATGCAAATTTTAATACTACAACAACAAGACCTGACAACACTTCAAACAATGTAATTTACAGTGATCAAATTGGTGATCAGAGAAAATTGAGCACAATAAACGTTGATTATGTAAATCCGTTGAATGATAAAACTACTCTTGAAGCTGGTGCTGAAGCTAGAATTACAAGAACAAACAATGATTACAACACAGGTAATCCTCTTGTTCCTGTTAACGAAAGAGTTTCAAACTATACTTACGATACTGATATCTATTCAGCTTATGTGACTTTTGGTCAAAAATTCAAAAAATTCAGCTACCAATTAGGAACTCGTTTTGAGAGCTATAAAGTAGAAGCAAATTTAAATCATGGTAAGGATAAATTTAATGATGATTATATTACGTTATATCCGTCAGCTTATTTGACTTATAATCTGAATGAGAAAAATGTATTACAATTAAGCTATAGCCGTCGTGTTGACCGTCCAAGTATTGAGCAAACAAAACCAATTCGTGAGTTTTCTACACCTTTAGTAACTTCATATGGAAATCCTGAATTAAGACCTCAATTTACAAACTCCGTTGAAGTAAATTACACTAAAACTCTTGATAAAGGAAGTGTAACTGCTGGAGTTTTCGTAAGAAGTATTAACGATCAAATAGGTAGAACTTTAAGCCCAGATCCAAGTAATCCAGCACAAAAACAGATTTTAAGTTATACTAACTTTGATCATAATAGTGCATATGGTTTTGATCTTTCATTTAATTACAAGATCACTAAATGGTGGGATATTCAACCATCTATTGACTTTTCAAGTATCAAACAACAAGGCGTTGTTTTTAAATATGATCCTATAACAAATACAAGTTCGCCTCTTGAACGCAGTGTTACAACAACGGCATTCAATGGACGTATGAACTCTAACTTCAAACCAACAAAACGTTTAAGCTTTTTGTTATTTGGTTTTTACAGAGGGCCTGTTGAAGATATTCAACAAAACAGACACGAAATGTACAAAATGGATATTGGTTCACGTTATACATTGTTAGACAACAAAATGAACATTAGCGTACGTTTTAATGATGTTTTCAAAACAATGAAATATGCTTTTGATGGAATTTATCCTTATCCTCAAACAGGTCAGTTTTCTTGGGAAAGCAGAACAGTTTATTTAGGTTTGACTTACAACTTTGGTGGTGGAAAAATCAAAAACCTACAACGTAAACAAAGAGAAGATAACACTAATAAAGGTGGTGGCGGAATGTTTTAATCCCACTTTGATTAGTAGATTTTAATAGTTCTTGTAGAAAAGAAAAGCCTGGAGTATGCCAACTCCAGGCTTTTTATTTTAGATTATAAAAAATTCCTTAATTCTTTAATTTCTTCGGGATTTGGAATTTCAGACTTATCTGTAATTGCCGATGAATGATAAAAAGTTGGAGTCAGCTTATCTTGCAATAATTTTATATTTGAAGATCTTAAGCCTCCTCCTGGCATTATTTCGATTCGGTCTTTGGCTAATTTTTGAATTTGTTCTAAATCAAAAATTCCTTCTTCAACATTTTTTCCTGTTCCTGAAGTCAAAATAGTTTGAAAACCACATTCAATTACATCTTCAAGTCCTTTTTCAATAGAATCTACAACATCAAAAGCGCGATGGAAAGTACATGATAGCGGATGCGCTAAATGTACCAATTCTTTATTTTGCCTTTTATTTACTTTCCCGTTTGGTTTCAAAATTCCGAAAACAAAACCGTCAACGCCTAACTTTTTATAGTGTTTGATATCTTGTTTCATTTCTGTCAACTCTTCATCAGAATAAACAAAATCACCACCACGAGGCCTTATAATGACATGCATTTTTATTTTGACGCTTTCGCGGACTTTCACTACTAAAATAGAATTTGGCGTGGTTCCTCCTAATTCCATATTTTCACACAGCTCAATTCTGTCCGCACCGCTTTCCTGCGCAATTATTGCCGACTCATAATTGAAACACGCTATTTCGAGTTGATTTTTTTTCATTGTAAACATCTAAAAGGGCTTCGACTTCGCTCAGCCTGACAATTATTAATTAAGTGACTTTTAACTCGATTGTCATCCTGAGCGAAGTCGATGGCTAAGTTACAATTAAAGTTCTTTTTTATTAAAATTTTTATGACTGGATTCGTTTAAACATTCCGATAATTTTTTCAAATCTTCCCATTTATCTTTTATTATTGCTTCTTTCTTTTTACGACTCCAACCTTTTACTTGTTTCTCAAATGTAATAGCTTGATTCACATCATTAAATTCTGCATAAAAAACTAATTCCAATGGTCTTTTAGTAAATGTATAGCACTCTAAATTTAATCCGTAATTGTGTTCGTTTAATCTTCTTTCAATATTATTTGTAAATCCTGTGTAATAGCTATTATCAGAACATTTTAATATATAAACATAATATAGTTTCATCTTACTTTTAGTTTAAATCAATTCAAATTAAAAGTAAGAAAAATATCTCTTTTTTTAACATACATTTCAACATTCCAATTGTCACCCTGAGCGAAGTCGAAGGGCGCTCCAATTGGAACGTGGGCTTCGACTTCGCTCAGCCTGACAATAAAACCTAACTTATCAACGACATATAAAAAAAACCTGCTCCAAAAATGAAGCAGGTTTCAAAAAAATATAATGTAAGATGATTATTTTACCATTTAATAATTGCGCTCGCCCAAGTGAATCCACTTCCAAAAGCTGCTAAAACTACCGTATCTCCAGATTTTATTTTTCCTTGTTCCCAAGCTTCTGTCAAAGCAATTGGAATAGATGCTGCAGTTGTATTACCATATTTCTGGATATTATTATGGACTTGGTCGTCAGACAATTTGAATTTGTTTTGAATGAACTGTGAAATTCTCAAATTCGCCTGATGTGGAATCAACATATCAATATCTGAAACTTGCAAACCATTTGCTTCCAATCCTTCATTGATAACTTCTGCAAAACGAACTACTGCGTTTTTAAATACAAATTGTCCATTCATATAGGGATAATAACTTTCATCGTTAGGATCGTTATCTGCAATAATATCAGTTACCCAGCGCGCGCCCATTCCAGGTGCTTGCAAAGCTAATTCTTCAGCATGTTGACCTTCTGAATGTAAGTGAGTTGATAAAATTCCTTTTGTCAAATCTTCTTCACGGCTTAAAACAGCTGCTCCTGCTCCATCTCCAAAAATTACCGAAACACCACGCCCACGAGTTGTCATGTCTAATCCTGTAGAGTGAACTTCAGAACCAATTACCAAAATATTTTTATACATTCCAGTTTTAATATATTGGTCAGCAACAGAAATAGCATAAACAAAACCTGAACATTGGTTTCTTACATCTAAAGCTCCAACAGTTCTCAATCCTAAATCTCTTTGAACCAAAACTCCAGGCCCTGGAAAATAGTAGTCTGGACTTAATGTAGCAAAAACTACAAAATCAATATCTTCTTTGGCAACGCCAGAACGTTCTATTGCAATTTTAGCTGCTTTTACACCCATCGAAGTTGTGGTATCTTCCCCACGAATAATGTGTCTGCGCTCCTGAATTCCGGTTCTCTCCTGAATCCATTCATCATTGGTATCCATAATCTTAGACAAATCATCGTTGGTCACAACATTTGAAGGAACATAATATCCTAAGCCCGCTATTTTTGAATGATACATATTCTTTTTATTGTTTGTTAAAAAATTGGATTGCAAATTTACGTATAGTTTAAAACATAAGCACCCAAATTACTATTTTTTTCGTTATTAGCAATTTAATATACTTTAATTCTAAAGTTTATTAGAATCATTTCTTTTGAAAAAAATCAGTCTTTTGTTAAAAACAATGAAAAGTATTTAAATTATGCTTTAAAATGTAACAAGATTGAAGTACTTTAGTCAAACAATACGAATACCATTTTTTAAACCCCTAAAATTCAAATTATGAAATTAAAGGTTACATTACTCTTATTTCTAAACATTGGTTTTATTGCTTTTGCCCAAGAAAACTTAACGTACCAAAAACCATCAAAATCTATTTTAGATTTAGCCGATTATGAACGTGCGCCGACAGTATCAATGGATACTAAAAAAGAATACATGTTACTAATGTACAGGCCAACTTATAAAACATTAGATGACTTAAACCAAGAAGAACTTCGTTTGGGTGGATTAAGAATCAACCCAATCACAAACATTTCAAGCACAGTAACGTATTTAAGTAATTTAAAAGTACGCAAAATCAACAGCAAGGACGAAGTACAAGTTACAGGTTTGCCAAGCAATCCTAAAATAAGCAATATTTTGTGGTCGCCAAATGACAAAAAAATATTGTTTTCGCATACTGCTGCAACAGGAGTTGAACTTTGGGTCATAGATGTTGCCACTGCAAATGCTACAAAGCTAACTGATGCAACAGTGAATGCCAATCTTGGAAATCCGTTTAGCTGGTTTTCAGACAATGAAACGATTTTGGTAAAAATGCTTCCTAAAAACAGACAACCTTTATTAGATGCTAAAAAAGATTTGCCAACTGGTCCAATTATTTCGAATACTTCCGGGGAAAAATCTCAAAATAGAACGTATCCTGATATGTTGAAAAACAAAAATGACGAAATAAATTTCGAAAATATTGTTACTTCTGAATTGTATAAAGTAAACCTAAAAGGAGATACCGTTTTGTTTAAAGATGCGGCAATGTATTTTGGAGAAAGAATTTCGCCAGATGGAAATTACATTATGCTGACTACCATTCAAAAACCATTTTCATATGTAGTGCCATTATACAGATTCCCTTCAAGAACAATTGTTTATGATGCAAGAGGAAAAGAAATCAAAACAGTAAACGAAGTTCCGTTAAGCGAAATAATGCCAAAAGGTTTTATGGCCGTTCGAAAAGGTAAACGTGAAATGATCTGGAGAAATGACAAACCTGCAACATTAGCATTCGTAACTGCTTTAGACGAAGGAGACCCAGCTAACAAAGTAGAATTTAGAGATGAAGTTTTTCTATGGGATGCGCCTTTTACAAGCAATCCAACTTCATTAGTAAAATTACCTCAGCGTTTCAGTGATATAACTTGGGGGAATGATAATATTGCTGTTGTTTCTGATGAATGGTATGATACGCGTAATACAAAAACATATTTGATCAATCCATCAAATCCAAGTGAACAACCAAAATTGATTACGGACAGAAACTCTCAAGATGTTTATTCTGATCCGGGAATTTTTGAAACAAAGAAAAATGAATACAATAAATATGTTTTAGCTATTGAAAATGATAATGCATATCGTATTGGAGATGGATTTACTAAAGCGGGTCAATTCCCTTTTATTGACGAATTCGATTTGAAAACTTTAAAATCAAAACGCGTTTACACTTCTTCTTATAAAGATAAAAAAGAAGATTTATTAGAAATTGAAGATTTTAAATCAGGCAAAGTTTTAGTTCAGATTCAGTCTAAAAGCGAATATCCGAATTATTATTTCAGAAACATTAAAAAACAAAACAGCCTCACTCCTATTACTGCTTTTAAAAATCCTTTTGAAAGCATAAAAGATGTGAGCAAAGAAGTTATCAAATACAAACGTAAAGATGGTGTTGAACTTTCTGGAACTTTGTATTTACCTGCAGGTTACGACAAAGTTAAAAAAGAAAAATTGCCTTTGTTAATCTGGGCATATCCTGCAGAATACAAAGACAAAAACAGTGCTGGACAAGTAACTCAAAATTCAAATGAATTTACTGTTCCTTATTACGGTTCGTTTGTTTATTGGGTAACAAAAGGATATGCTGTTCTCGATGATGCTGCTTTTCCAATTATTGGAGAAGGTACAACAGAGCCAAATGACAACTTCATTTCACAATTAGTTGATAATGCCGAAGCTGCAATTAATGCAGTTGATGCTTTAGGATACATCAACCGTAAAAAAGTGGCTGTTGGCGGACATTCATATGGAGCCTTTATGACCGCTAACTTATTGACACATTCTAATCTTTTTGCTTGTGGAATTGCGCGAAGCGGTGCCTACAACAGAACTTTGACTCCTTTTGGTTTTCAAACCGAACAACGTAATTATTGGGAAGTTCCTCAAGTTTACAATACAATGTCGCCTTTTATGAATGCGGATAAAATGAAAACACCAATTTTATTAGTTCACGGCGAAGCCGATAATAATCCTGGAACTTTTACTTTACAGACAGAGCGTTATTTTCAGGCTTTAAAAGGTTTGGGTGCTAATGCAAGAATGGTAATTTTACCTAAAGAAGCGCATAGTTATGTTGCTAAAGAAAACATTTTACACTTGCTTTGGGAGCAAGATCAGTTTTTAGAGAAGTATTTGAAAAACTAATTTTTTCTTTAAAAGTTACAAAAAGAAAACCCGACAGATTTGAAACTGTCGGGTTTTCTTTTTAAGTATTAAAAATTATCTAATTCTCAAATTGGCAAATTTTCTAATTAAAGATAATTTAAGCCAAGAAATATTTCCTGTTCAAGAGGCAAATCAATTTCACTTTCAAAGAAAATCAATTGTCTTTTATAAACGGTTTCAATTAAATAATGATTTCCTCTAAAATAAGTTCTTCTGATTTTCACTTGCAATTTTGAATCGGCAACCATTTTAAATTGATGCGGATATACTAATGTTTTATGAGTCTCATCTTCATAATCCAGCAATAGATGAGTTGCAACTTCATTCACTTCACCAAAAAGCGAAGCAACATATTTAGTTTGGGGATCTTCGTATATTTTTGTTGGATTGTCTTTTACAATAACTTCTCCGTTACGCATCACAATGGCTTCATCTGCAAATGACAATGCGTCTGTACTGTCGTGTGTCGCGATAATGCAAGTAATCCCTTTTTGCTTTAAATATCTAAATAAATTTCGGCGCAAAGCATTTTTTCTAAAAGCATCAATCTGACTGAAAGGTTCGTCAAGCAAAATTACTTCGGGTTCTAAAGCCAAAACTCTAACCAGAGCAACTCTTTGCTGCTGACCTCCACTCAAAAACTTCGTTTTTACATTGGCAAAATTTTCCATTTCGACCATTTCCAATAATTCCTGCACCCGAAGTTTTTTCATATTGGCAAAACCATTCGATAGAAATTTCCCTACATTCTCTGCCACGGTTTCATAAGGAGACAAATCAAAATCCTGAGCCAGATATTTCATATAAGGCATTCCTGGAATCAAATTGTATTTTGGACCTAAAACTGGTTTTTCGTTATAAAAAATTTTGCCTTCATCTAAATCATATAAACCATAAATTAGTTTAAGCAGCGTACTTTTACCGCATCCGCTTTCACCTATAATAGCGATATTTTCACCTTTATTTATAGTAAAAGAAACGTTATTTATAACGGGTTTGTCAGTGTACGAAAAAGAAATATTTTGAATATCGAGCATGAGTTGAATTTGAGAGTTCAAATTTACAATGTTTAATTTCTAAAGTCAAAAAAAAGCTGCTTCAATTAAGAAACAGCTTTTAATAAATTTTATTGCCTTTTAAAACTATTTTCCAGCTTCGGCTTTAGCATCATTTACCATTTTGTCATTTGCAGTAATTGCAAACTCAACACGACGGTTTTGGCTTCTTCCTTCTGGAGTATCGTTAGTAGCAATAGGATCAGCAATTCCTAAACCTGAAGTTTTGAAACGACTTGCTTTTAATCCTTTTGAAACTAAATAAGCCTGAACAGAAGCAGCTCTTTGGCCTGAAAGTGTCAAGTTATATTCTGGTTTACCTGTATTATCAGTATAACCAAAAATTTCAATATTAGTATCTCCGTAATCATTAAACACAGGAACTAACTTATCTAAATTTGCTTTTGCAGTTGAAGTCAAAGTTGATTTGTTAGTATCAAAACGAACAGCATTTTCATTCAAAGTCAAGTGAATACCTTCACCTACTCTTTCAACATCTGCACCTGGAAGCGCCTGATCAATTTCACGAGCCTGTTTATCCATTTTATTTCCAATTAAGGCACCAGTTCCACCACCAACAGCAGCTCCAATTGCAGCTCCTAAGGCAGCATTTCCACCTTTACCTAAATTGTTTCCTAGAATACCACCAATAAGTCCTCCGGCAACAACTCCAATTCCAGCTCCTTTTTGCGTATTGTTAGCATTTTTTACTGAATCACAGCTTGCAAAAAAACTAGTCAATATAAGTAAACTACTCAACCCTAAAACTTTTATCTTTCTCATGTGTATATATTTTAATATTATTAGCCTTTTTTAATTAGCTCTTTGAAATTGGTACGTTACGTCCTTAACTTGTCCGCCAACGTTGATGTTGTCAATTAATTGGAAAGAATTATCACTCAGTCCTGCAACTTTAAGCAAATAACCTTCTTTTACATTTTTCGATTTGGTTCCAGGATTAACAATTTTAAGAACAAAAAGTCCCTGATTATTGATGCTCCAAACAATTGGCGAAGTAAATGCTGTACAGCTTGGCGCGTTCAGGGTCATAGTGCCTTTGTTATTATTAGAAATAAAATTCCAAGTACTGCCAATAAAACATTTTGAATCAGCTAGATCAAATGAATTTACCTTAATGTAATCAGAACCAGGATAAGACACATTGGTTAAAACCCAATTTCCTTTAATTGCTACTTGAGTAGATTTGTCAAGTTTAGTAGAAAGTGTTGGCGCTTCTGTTGAAGCAGTTGTAGACGAAGCCGATTTACACGCAAAAAACATCGTGGCGATCATGCAAATGAAAATAATTTTCTTCATTTTATACATTATTTAAGTTAATACTTACGCGTTTAACAATTATTATACCACAAATATACGATTCGTTGAGATAATTTCTGTTCCAAAATCTATTTATTTTCTTTCAAAATTAACACTTCCGACATTTTGTCACCCAAAAAACAATTGGTATTCTATTTGAACAAATGAAAACCATCACGTTAAACTCAAAAATTAAAAAAATATGACAACAGGTAAAATTAATGTTTCGGTAGAAAACATCTTTCCCTTAATCAAAAAGTTCTTATACAGCGATCACGAAATCTTTTTACGTGAGCTGGTTTCAAACGGAACAGACGCTACTTTAAAGTTAAAACACCTAATCAGTATTGGTGAAGCTAAAGTTGAATATGGAAATCCGGTTATCGAAATTAAAGTAGATAAAGAAGGTAAAAAAATCCATATAATCGACCAAGGTTTAGGTATGACAGCTGATGAAGTAGAAAAATACATTAATCAGGTAGCTTTTTCAGGAGCTGAAGAGTTTTTGGACAAATACAAAGATTCTGCTAAAGATTCTGGAATTATAGGCCATTTTGGTCTTGGTTTCTATTCTGCTTTTATGGTTGCTGAAAAAGTAGAAATCATTACAAAATCATACAAAGATGAACCTGCAGCTCACTGGACATGTGACGGAAGTCCTGAATTTACTCTAGAACCAGCTGACAAAACTTCACGTGGTACTGAAATCATTCTTCATATTGCTGAAGATTCTTTAGAATTCTTAGACGATTCTAAAATCAGTGGTTTATTAAGCAAATACAATAAGTTCATGCCAATTCCAATTAAATTTGGAACAAGAACAGAAACACTTCCTAAACCAGAAGATGCTCCTGAGGATTACGTAAACGAAACTATCGAAGTTGACAACATCATCAATAATCCAAATCCGGCTTGGACAAAACAACCTTCTGAATTATCTGATGAAGATTACAAAAACTTCTACAGAGAATTGTATCCTATGCAATTCGAAGATCCGTTGTTTAATATTCACTTAAATGTAGATTACCCATTCAACTTAACCGGTATTTTGTATTTCCCAAAATTAGGAAATGACATGCAGATCCAGAAAGATAAAATTCAGTTGTACCAAAACCAAGTTTACGTTACTGATAACGTAGAAGGAATTGTTCCTGAATTTTTGACAATGTTAAAAGGTATAATTGATTCTCCAGATATTCCATTGAACGTTTCTCGTTCAGGTTTACAGGCAGACGGAGCGGTTAAGAAAATTTCAAACTACATCACACGTAAAGTTGCTGATAAACTAAAATCTTTATTCAACGAAAACCGTGCTGATTTTGAAGCAAAATGGAACGACATTAAAATCGTTTTAGAATACGGAATGCTTTCTGAAGATAAATTCTATGAAAAAGCAGGTGCATTTGTATTGTACCCTACTGTAAATGACAAGTATTTCACCTTAGAAGAATTAAAAGAAAAACTAAAAGAAAATCAAACTGATAAAGATGGCAAACTTGTAGTTCTTTACGCTGGAAACAAAGATGCACAACACTCTTATATTGAAGCAGCAAAAGATAAAGGTTACGAAGTTTTACTTTTAGATTCTCCAATTATTTCGCATTTAATTCAAAAAATAGAAAACGATAATAAAGATGTGACTTTTGTACGTGTTGACTCTGATCATATTGACAATTTGATCAAAAAAGATGAAAACACGATTTCTAAATTATCTGATGAAGAAAAAGCAACTTTAAAAACTTCTCTAGAAGCATATATTCCAAAAGCTTACAGCGTACAATTAGAAGCTATGGATTCTCAGGCAGCGCCGTTCATTATTACGCAGCCAGAATTTATGCGAAGAATGAAAGAAATGAGCCAAACTGGCGGAGGCGGAATGTTCGGAATGGGAAATATGCCAGAAATGTACAATTTGGTGGTAAATACAAATTCTGATTTAGCTTCAAGCATTTTAAATACTGAAGACAAAACACACCAGGAACACTTGGTAAAACAAGCTTTAGACTTAGCAAAATTATCGCAAAATCTTTTAAAAGGTGAAGCTTTAACTGCTTTTGTAAAAAGAAGCTTTGAGATGATTAAGTAAGATTTTTATCTCCTAAAATAATTTTCAAAAATCCCGTAAGTTGAACTTACGGGATTTTTTTATTGCGATTCATTTTTTTTGTTACATTTGAAGACCTTTAAAATCTAACTTAACAAAAAACTACTATGAAAAAAATCGTTCTTTTAGTTACAACGGTTTGTGCAACAGCATTAACCTACATTTCATGTTCTAGCAATGATGATATTGCAACTCAAACCGATACGACAGCTGTTGGCGCTTCAATCTCAATTGATGCCGCAAACGAAATGGATGTCAATACAGGATTATCTGTAACAAACAGCTCAGGAACCTCAAAACCTGCAGCAGCAGTGTGCGCAACAATTACAGTTTCCACAGGATCTTATCCTAAAGTATATACGGTAGATTATGGAACTGCAGGATGCACAGATAACGGACTTACAAGAAAAGGAAAATTAAAACTTACTCTTACTGGACCAGTAACTACTACAGGAAGCAAATTGACAATCGAAAGAATCGACTATTCGATCAACGGAATTAAACTTGAAGGAACAATCGAATATACAAATACTACAACAGTTGCTACTGTACCACAATTTACTAGAAAAGTAACAAATGGAAAATTTACTGACTTATTAGGAAGAATTTACACAAACTCTGGAACCTATACAGTAAAACAAACTGCAGGTGTTGACACTCCTTTTGTTCTTGAAGACAACGTTTATGAAATGACAGAAGGAACACATACAGTGACTACTGAAAAAGGCACAACTTTAACTTTTACTGTTCAGGAAACTTTGATTAAAAAATATTCATGCCAATACATTTCAAAAGGAAAATTAAAAATCGAAGGCGGATTACTTAAAGGAGTTATTGACTACGGAAACAATGACTGCGACAGCAAATTTACTTATACTCACGAGAGCGGAGCAATTTATACGTTGTCAATGTAAGAATCTCATTTTTATAAAAATATATAAATCCCAATTTAGAAATAGATTGGGGTTTTATTTTTTATTAAAATTTAAATCCCCATAACCACATTCAAACTATTTTCTTTATTTTGCACCAAAATCTAAAAACCAATGAAAAAATCTATTATTGCCTTTGCTGCAATTGCCCTATTAGCATCATGTAGCAAAAAAAATGAATCTCCTGACAACCTGCACATCACAGGAAACATTAAAGGATTAAAAAAAGGAACTTTATATATTCAAAGAATTGTTGACACTTCGCTAGTTGCAATCGATAGCATTAAAATTGATGGAAATTCAGCTTTTGAACGCGATATCAAATTAGAATCTCCAGAAATGCTTTATTTGTTTTTAGACAGAGGTGTAACGAATTCAATGGACAATAATATTTTATTTTTTGCAGAACCTGGAAACATAAACATTGACACCAACTTAGATAATTTCATTTATAGTGCTAAAATCACAGGATCTAAAAATCAAGAATTATACGAAGAGTATAAAAAAATAAACAATCGTTTCAATGATGAAAGTCTGGCTCTTGTAGAACCAAGATTTAAAGCGATGAAAAGAAACGACCAAAAAGCTTTAGACAGCATTAACACAAAACAGGACTCAAATACTAAAAGAAAATATCTTTTTGCCACAAACTTCGCTCTTAACAACAAAGATCACGAAATTGCGCCTTATATTGCTTTAGCAGAGATTTACGATATCAACGTAAAATTCTTAGATACGATTCAGAAATCGATGACACCAAAAGTAGCACAGTCGCTTTACGGAAAGAAACTAACAAAATATGTTGCTGATATAAAAAAACAAGAACAAAAAGCTCCAGTAGCTGCAGAATAACAAACAAAAAACGTCCTGAAATTCAGGACGTTTTTTTATGCCATAATTACGCGTTTTGAATAACGCTATTTAAATTATCTCCCTAATAAAGACCCTAAAATAGCAAACATAAAAATCAATGCATACAAGACAAACATCGAAATCATCAAAATACCTATAAATTTATAATGCGATTTCAAATATCCGAAAGAAGATGTTAATGCTTCAGAATCATTTTCTCTAAAAGCTCTTTTAGCATTCGATGCAAATCTGAACAAATAATAAACAGGAAAAAAATAAACTGCCGCTATTAATAAATAAAAGAAGCTCATAATTGCTCCAAAAGAACCTGCAAAAACTCCGATTCCTGCCATTGCATTCCCCATAGAAGCAAAAATTGCACCGGCAAAAATTGCAATTACAACAAAAAACCCAACCCCTATAAATCCAAGAATTGACAAAAAGTAAGCCCACTTTGCGGTTTCTTTTAAAAAATCTTTTGCAGTTTGGTCGAGATGCAGCTCGAATTTTTCAAACACTGAGGTTTCTTCCATTATGATTATGTTTTTGGTTAAGAAACAAACATAAGAAAAATAAGTTTTGAAAAAAATCAAATTCTAAATTCCAATTATAACTGAAACCTAAACATCTGCAATGTCACCCTAGGCGAAGTCGAAGAATAAACGCAAAGGGTTTCGACTTCGCTCAGCCTGACAAACACCCACAAAACCTGAAACTTGAAACTTGAAACTTGGAATTCTAGCAAAAAAAAAACCACCACATTTCTGTGATGGTTTTTGAGCCGATAGAGGGACTCGAACCCACGACCTGCTGATTACAAATCAGCTGCTCTAGCCAGCTGAGCTACATCGGCCTTTTTAACGGGTGCAAAGATAAAATTGTTTTTTAAATTTCCAAAAATAATTTCACACCACTCTCTATAATTTAAAAAACCATCACATTTCTGTGATGGTTTTCGTTGAGCCGATAGAGGGACTCGAACCCACGACCTGCTGATTACAAATCAGCTGCTCTAGCCAGCTGAGCTACATCGGCCTCATTACGGGTGCAAATATAAAGCGGTTTTTCGTTTTACCAAAATAAATTTGCCCTTTTTTATACTTTTTTTTGCTTACAATTCGTTGATTTTAGCAATCAATTGATTAGCAACTTGTTCCAATTCTACATTTATTTGCTTGAAGTGTGCTTTTTTATTTTCAACGTTCTTTGCGTTCACTTTTGTGATCAAAGTATCAAATGCAGCGATAGCTTCATCAACTAAAGCATTCGTTTCTGGAGTAGGATTTCCTGTCGTAGACATCTCAAACAAGTAAACTGCCTCAATAATATCTCCTAATACAAAATTGATGTCTTTCTTTAAATTTTTAACGTTTGCCATTTTTATTATAATTTTAATTTGCGTTTGCAAAAGTACACATAATCTTTAGATTAAGTGCTATGAAATGTAAATTTCTAAAATTGAAGCTTTTCCGCTCAAAATAAATGCATTTATCGCAGCGGGAACCAAAACAGTATCTCCTTTTTTATAAATATGCTTAAAGCCATTATATTCAATTTCAAAACTTCCTTCAATACACATGTAAACTGTAAAAGTTTCACCAGATTTAGAAACCTCGATTTTATTATCTAACGGAATAAAATTAGTTGTAAAATAAGGACAATCTACAACTGTATTTGAAACATTTGACTTTGTATCATATTTCTTTTGCGTATCAACTTTATCGTAATTGATAGCATCTAGAGCCAAATCTACGTGAAGTTCTCTTTTATTTCCTTGTGCATCAACTCTGTCAAAATCATACAAACGATACGTTATATCAGATGTCTGCTGAATTTCAGCAACAACCAAACCAGCTCCAATTGCATGAACAGTTCCTGTTTCTAAAAAGAAAACATCTCCAGGTTTTGCTTTTACATCATCTAAAATCGAAACTAGTGTATTATCGTGTAAATGTTTCAAATATTCTTCTTTACTGGAATTTTCTTTAAAACCAACGATAATTCTTGAATCAGAATCGGCCTGCATTACATACCACATTTCTGTTTTACCAAAAGAATTATGACGTTCTTTTGCTAATTTATCATTCGGATGAACCTGAATTGAAAGATCTTCGCGTGCATCTAAATATTTAAAAAGCAACGGAAACTGCTTTCCAAAACGATCATAAACTTTGCTTCCTAAAATTTCATTTGGAGTTTCATTAATAAGCTCCATTAATGATTTCCCTTTCAAGTTACCATTTGAAACCACACTAACATCTCCCTCAACAGTTGATAATTCCCAGCTTTCACCTGTAATTTTAGAAACAATAGGTTTATTTAAAACTGTTTTTAGTTTTTCCCCACCCCAAATTCTTTCTTTTAAAATGGGTTCAAATTGTAATGGATATAATGGTGTAGTCATATTTTTTTCTGGCTAATATTTTAATTGTTTAAATACTTTTTTCTTAATCTATAATACTAATTCTTTAATTGTTTCCAATGCTTTTGGAATATGTTTTGCAGCATTCATACTGTCAAAAATCAAAATGACCACGCCATTTTTATCTACAATATAAGTGACTCTTCCCGGAAGAAGGCCAAATAAATTATTGCGAACACCAAACAGTTGTCTTAATCTTTTATCCTGATCTGAAAGTAAAATAAAAGGCAACTTATGTTTATTTGCAAATTTGTGATGCGATTTTACACTATCACTGCTTATACCAATAACTTCGGCTCCTAAATCCTTAAAATCTTCGTATTGATCGCGGAAACTGCAAGCTTCAGTAGTGCAGCCCGGCGTATTATCTTTTGGGTAAAAATAAATCACGAGTGGCTTTCTTCCTAAAACACTCTGGCTGTCAAAAAGTTCTCCATGACTATCTTTTGCAGTAAAATTCGGAACTATATCTCCTATTTTTAATGACATGTATTATTCTCCTTTATAAGTTACAAAATTGCGGTCCGTTTCATTCAGAACGATTTCCAGGTCGAAATCAGGCTGAATTCTTTTTCTAATTTTATTCCATATCACAACTGCAATGTTTTCAGCAGTTGGATTCAAATCCTGAAATTCCGGGACATCCAGATTCAGGTTTTTGTGATCAAACGGAATTTCAACTTCTTCTAGTATAATATCCGCTAATACTTTCACATCTAAAACAAAACCAGTTTCCGGGTCAATTTTTCCTGTAACACTAACCGTCAAACCATAATTGTGACCATGAAAATTGGGATTATTACATTTTCCAAAAACAGCATTGTTTTTTTCCCATGTCCAATCTTTCCTGTATAATCGATGTGCAGCATTAAAATGTGCTTTTCTTGATATGGTTACTCTCATTTAAGCTTTTGGTTAGTTTTGGTTATAATTTATGGTCTTCAAGATAATGGTCAAATTCATCAAAAATTATCTTAAACCAAACTGTATAAATTTCGGGCTGTTTTTCAATATCAGCTTTAACATCTTCAATACTCATCCATTTCCAGGCTTCAACTTCTTCCAGGTTAATGTTCGGTTCATCATCATAATAGCCAATCATTACATGATCCAACTCATGTTCTGTCAAGCCATTATCAAAAGGCGCTTTATAAATAAAATGAAAAAGCTCTTTTAGTTCGGCTTTAAATCCCATTTCTTCATACAGCCTTCTACTTCCCGCTTCAATGTTACTCTCGCCTTCACGCTGATGACTACAACAAGTATTTGTCCAAAGCAAAGGGGAATGGTATTTATGATGTGCTCTTTGCTGTAACATAATTTCATTTTTATTATTTAAAATAAAAACTGAAAATGCTCGATGCAAAAGCGCTTTTTCATGTGCTTCTAATTTTGGCATCAAGCCAATTTGTTCGTCGTTTTTGTTAACTAATATTACGTTTTCTTCTGTCATATGGCGTATTGAATTAACAAAAATACAAAAAAAGAAATGGCTATAAAATCCTAGAAGACATTGTGAAAAGTTTAACTACTTTCAAATTAAAACAACACACTGATTACCAAACAACTGCACTCTTCACAAAAAGAAAAACCTTTAAAAATAAGACTTAAAAAACTATCAGTATTCTTTTTACGTAAATAATAAAAAGTTAAAACATACTTAAAAATATCTGAATTGTAATCTAGGCGACATTTCGAAACAGAATCTCACCGTATCTTTGAATTTAGATTAAAGCACCAAAATATATGAAATCTAAAAACTTAATTTTCAGCCTGTGTTTTTTAATACCGCTTTTTATTTTTCAGGCCTGCGGTCAAACCACAAAAAAAGAACCTACAAAGATAAGTGCCATGGAAAATAAAATCAGTAAACCTGGAAATCCGTATTATTCAAACACAGATACAACCAAACTAAACATTAGCGATGCCGAATGGAAAAAGGTTTTACCTGAAGATGTTTATGCCGTAATGCGCGAAGCTGACACTGAAAGACCTTTTACTGGAAAATATTGGAATACCGATGAAAAAGGCACTTATTACTGTGCTTCCTGTGGCAACAAACTTTTTAGATCGACTGCTAAATTTTCGAGCAGTTGCGGATGGCCAAGCTTTTTTGAACAAGACAACAAAAAAAGCGTGGTTTATAAAAATGACAATTCATTAGGAATGGAACGAATCGAAGCGCTTTGTGGACGTTGTGGCGGACATCTTGGACATTTATTTGACGATGGCCCCGAACCAACCGGAAAACGCTATTGCATGAATTCGATTGCTCTTGATTTTATTCCTGATAACAAATAATCCAACTATGAAAAATTTACTTTTAATCTGTTTATTTGCTTTATCGCTAAACGGATTTTCACAAAATAAAAAAGCTTCCAACTTAGAAACAATTACGCTTGGCGGAGGCTGTTACTGGTGCGTTGAAGCTGTTTATGAAAATTTGGACGGAGTAAAATCTGTTGTTTCTGGATTTTCGGGTGGAAATGTTCCAAATCCTACGTATGAGGAAGTTTGCACTGGCGAAACTGGTCACGCTGAAGTTGTTCAAATAACATACGACAAAAACGTAACTGATATAAATGAAATCTTCAAAGTCTTTTTTACCGTTCACGATCCAACAACTCTGAACCGACAAGGAGCAGATGTCGGAACGCAATATCGTTCTGTTATTTTTTATAAAAACGAAGAACAGAAAAAAGCCGCACAAAGCATTATTACCGAGTTAAACAAAGCAAAACTATACAGTAATCCGATTGTAACAAAAGTAGAACCTTTTAAAGCATTTTATAAAGCTGAAGATTATCATCAAAACTATTACGCAAACAATAAAAATCAGCCGTACTGTAAAATGGTTATTCAGCCAAAAATAGAAAAGTTCGAGAAAGTCTTTAAAGACAAACTCAAAAAGAAATAACAATAAAAAAAGGGAAATGAATTAATCATTTCCCTTTTTTTATCTAAGCTAGAAAACTAAAATTATTTAGCCACTTTTTTAAATCGCATCATTGGTACATCGCCTTGAATTAAATTTAATTTTCCATCTTTATCAATAGAATAGCTTGTGATTTTTTTCATTTGCTGTAAAAATTGCTGTTCTCCTCCTCCATCACAAAACATTAATGTACTTGGTCCTGGTTCTCCAAAAGTCAACGATTTTCCGCTTAAAGTATAAGGCGCACTATATCCGTTACAACCATTGTTTCCAAAAACTTTTGCTTCTTTTTGATCAAAAGTAATCTGCGGTTTTTTATTCGGATACAAACCTTCAAAAGCGATTCTTGGCCCAGATATATATTCTAATTCCCAAGTTGTACCAAATAAATTCTCTCCGCCTGAAGCGTCTTTTGATGCCTTGCAGGAAGTTAACAATATCATTAAAACTGAAACGGCTGCGAGTGTGTATTTTTTCATAAAAAAATGTGTTTTGAAGATTAAAATTATTTTATAAATTCCTTTCTCAATATTCGTGCCCAGTTACACGATTTATTAAAGTTTAAATTTCCTGACAAACTGCAATTTTCTAATCTCTAAGTTACATCATTTTGTTTAAAACAATATTAATCAAACATTTAAATTACAATTTGTGATTACATTTTTTTTGTAATTTGCAGTTATCAAAAAACTAAAAATCATCAATAAAAAACCATAAAATGAAGCAATTATTTGTATTCTTCGCATTCTTACTTACAATTAGCCAAGTTCATTCGCAGGAAAATCTTCCAACAGATTACCTTTCAAAAGAGTTTCACAAAGGCCGCCGCGAAGCTTTTAGATCCCTAATGCCTGCTAATTCTGTAGCTGTAATTTTTTCCTATCCGGAAAGAGTTTTCTCAAAAGACGTCAATTACAATTACCACGCAAATCCCGATATGTATTACTTATCAGGTTACAAAGAAGCTGATGCTGTTTTATTGATTTTTAAAGAACCACAAGGAGCTGAAAAATACAATGAAGTTCTTTTTGTGAGAGAAAGAAACGTCAATCGTGAAATGTGGACAGGAAGACGTTTAGGTGTTGAAGGCGCCAAATCAAAACTAGGATTTTCAACCGCTTACAACGGAAAAGATTTCAATGCTTTTAAAATTGATTTCCAAAAATTCGACAACATAATTTACGATAAAATCCCAACAGATTTAAATAATGACAACAGCGGATTTGATCTTTTCGGCTTAATTCAGATATTTAAATCCAAAGCTTCAATTACACAAGAAAACAAAGCTTCAACCGATTTATTTACCACAATTACAAATTCATTACGCCAAATAAAAACTCCAGAAGAACTTGATTTAATGCGCAAAACGGTTAAACTTTCCTGCATTGCACACAATGAAGTGATGAAAGCAGTTGGTCCGGACATGAGCGAAAATGAAGCTGAAGGAATTCACGCTTACGTTCACAGAAAATACGGCGCAGAAGGCGAAGGTTATCCGCCAATTGTGGGCGCTGGAGCAAACGGATGTATTTTGCATTATGGCGAAAACAATTCAACAAAAATTGATAACCAATTATTATTAATGGATGTTGGATCAGAATATCACGGTTATTCTGCCGATGTCACAAGAACAATTCCGGCAAACGGAAAATTCACTGAAGAACAAAAAGCCATTTATCAAATTGTTTATGAAGCACAAGAAGAAGTTTTTAAACTTTGCAAAGAAGGAACTCCAATTCAGGATTTAAACAAAAAATCTAGAGAAATAGTTGCAGCCGGATTAATCAAACTAGGAATTATTACCGACCCAAAAGATGTTAGAATATATTATCCCCACGGATGTTCGCACTTTCTTGGTTTAGATGTTCACGATAAAGGAGATTATATGGGCAATTTAAAAGAAAACATGATTCTTACTGTTGAACCAGGAATCTATATTCCGGCAAACAGCAAATGCGATAAAAAGTGGTGGAATATTGGCGTTCGTATCGAAGATGATATTTTGATCAAAAAAGATTCATATGAAAATCTCTCAGCAGAATCTCCAAGAAAATGGCAAGATGTCGAGACTATGGCCAAACAAAAAAGCACATTTAATGAAATGAAATTTCCGAAAATCTAATTTATTTTTTTGCTACAGATTAAAACATTTCCAAAGCCTCATTTAAAAAATTAAATGAGGCTTATTTTTTGAATTTTGACGTACTTTTGTAGTCCTAAAAATTTAAAAAAATGAAAGCACTTACCTTCTCTAAATTCGGAGATTCAGATGTTTTAGAATATATCGAAATTCCTAATCCACAGTTAAAAAGCGATGAAATTTTAGTTGAAATGAAAGCCATCGGACTAAATTTCGCCGATGTTTACAGACGAAAGGGAAATTATCATTTAAAAGGCAATCCGCCTTTCATTGCAGGTTACGAAGGCGCCGGAATCGTTGTCGATGCAAACAATCATCCTGAATATAAAGTTGGCGACCATGTGGCTTTCGCCGATGTTCCTTTCGCAAATGCTGAACTCGTTGCCGTAAACACAAATCACGTTTTGCCTTTGCCTGTAGCCGTTTCTTTTGAAACCGCAGCTTCAGTTTTATTGCAAGGTTTGACCGCGCATTATTTAGCAACGGATAGCCACAAAACTCAAAAAGGCGAAACGGTATTAATTCATGCCGTTGCCGGCGGAGTTGGACAAATTCTGACTCAAATCAGCAAGCTTTTGGGCGCAACAGTTATCGGTTTGACTTCATCTGCAGAAAAAGCAAAAGTTGGTTTTGAACAAGGTGCAAATCATGTTTTTCTTTATAATGACGACTGGAAATCGCAGATTTTTAATATTATTCCAAAAGGTGTCGACGTCGTTTACGACAGTATCGGAAGCACTTTAAAAGAAAGTTTCGAGGTCACAAAAGAATGCGGACAAGTTGTTTTCTTCGGAATGGCAGGTGGCGATCCCGAATTTGTAGACCCAAGAATGTTAATGGATGGCTCAAAAACTTTAACCGGAGGTGATTTATGGAGTTATTTAAATTCTAAAGAAGAAAGAATTAAACGCGCAACGCAATTATTCAATTGGATTACCGAAGGAAAAATCAAACTTTCCGAACCAACTTCTTTTAAATTATCAGAAGGAAAACTAGCACACGATTATCTAGAAAGCAGAAAAAGTACCGGAAAAATTATTTTGATTCCGTAATTTTTTCCGCCACGAATTGCACAAATTTTCACGAATTAATTTTAATCCAAAGAGAAAAAATTAGTAAAAATTTGTGTAATTCATGGCTAAAATATCATAATTGATCTACTTCAATTTTTGTCAATTCGGATAATTCTAAAATTCGATCCAAATCTTCTTTATTGTCTACAAAAAACAAGTAATTATCTCCATTTGTATTGTAACTCATTAATTCTAAACCGCGTTTTTCTAGAGCTGATTGAATATAAGAAAACAAATCTATTAAAATCAGAATATGTAATATAACAATCTTTTCCTATATGAAAAGTGCAAAGCCAATTATTTCAAGGATTCCGCAATCATTAAGGCACATTTTGAATCTAAAAACTAAATTTATTCCTCATCTGAATATTCAAAACTTGTACCCATTTTGTCGAAAGGAATAATTTCATTAAGCAAATTATTCTTTTCATCATTCGTTAATAGTCCTTTTGCTTCTTCATTACCATAAGAAAATGAAATTTCATAATTTATAATTTCGCGATTTAATATATTTTGCAAAATACCCTGCTGCTGATGTGTCAAGTATTTTTTATGAGTTTTAAACATACTTTCAAGGTTATTTTTAAGTTCTTGATCACTAACATCCTCATTATCAAAATATGCCATATCGGTCAAAAACTTTTTAAAAATAAAATCTTGTAAATTTTTTGCTAAATAATCTGCTTCAATTGTATCATGTGAGAGAAAAACTATTGGCATTTCACCATCCTTTTCTTCATTTAAGAAAAAACAATAGTGATCTCCACCATAACTTTGTGCAAAAGGAATAAATTTAAATTCTTTTCTAATCTTACGATAATCTTCGGGATCTCTAAGTTGTTTTATCTCTTCATTAACTCCATCTAGATTAAGCAGTTCAAAGTCATAAGAATATAAAAGCAAAGACGGATTCTCTTTTAATTTTGGATATACTTCAGAAGACCAATTAGACCCGTACTCTCCAACATTAAGCATACCATCTGCTTCTAGTTGTTTGTATAAAAGTGGAAATTCAAATCCATACTTCTTCTCAATATCTTGCAGTTTCATTTTATCTAGATCTAAAAGTTTAAAATATTTTACAAAAATATAAAACTTTTACTACAAAATAAAATTAATTATTTCAGAGCTTCAGCAATCATCAAGGCACATTTTTCTCCATCAATTGCCGCAGAGATAATGCCGCCTGCATAACCTGCACCTTCTCCACAAGGATATAAACCTTTTATTTGCAAATGCTCTAAAGTGATTGGATCTCTCGGAATTCTCACTGGCGATGAAGTTCGGCTTTCTGGTGCATGCAAAATCGCTTCATTGGTTAAATAACCTCGCATTGATTTTCCAAATTCCTTAAACCCTTCGCGTAAAATCTGAGACAAAAATCCAGGAAAAACCTGTCCCATTTCAACCGAAGTTGTTCCGGGAACATAAGAAGTTTTTGGAATATCTGCTGAAACTTTATTTTGTGTAAAATCGATCATTCTTTGCGCCGGAACTTTTTGAGTTTCTCCTGCCAAATGCCATGCTTTTTGTTCAATACTTTTTTGAAACTCCATTCCAGCCAAAGCACCAAATTTTGCAAAAGGTTTAAAATCTTCCAATTTCAACTCTATTACAATTCCCGAATTTGCAGTCGCCTGATCTCGTTTTGATGGTGACCATCCATTGGTAACAACCTCGCCCGGACTTGTAGCACAAGGCGCAATTACACCGCCGGGACACATACAAAACGAATACATTCCACGACCATTAACCTGCTTTACAATCGAATATGGCGCAGGTGGCAAATAATCCCCGCGATAATCACAACTGTATTGAATACTGTCGATTAATTCCTGTGAATGCTCTGCACGAACACCCAAAGCAAAAGGTTTTGCTTCTATGAAAATTTTCTTTTTATCTAATAATTCAAAAATATCTCGCGCCGAATGTCCGGTTGCTAAAATCAATTTGTTAGCCAGAATTTTATCTCCGGTTTGGGTTACGATTCCTTCAACTTCATTATTTTTCACCAAAATATCAGTAACTCTGGTATCAAACAAAACTTGACCACCAAATTCGATGATTTTATTTCGAATATCTTCAATAATTTTTGGCAACTTATTAGTTCCAATATGAGGATGCGCTTCTACCAAAATATCTTCAGAAGCTCCAAAAGCCACTAAAAGTTCTAAAATTCTAGTTACATCGCCACGTTTTTTAGAACGCGTATATAATTTCCCATCAGAATAAGTTCCCGCTCCGCCTTCTCCAAAACAATAATTAGAATCTTCATTAACGATATGTTCTCTGTTAATTGCTTTCAAATCGCGTCGGCGTCCTCGAACATCTTTTCCGCGTTCGATTACAATTGGCTTTAAGCCTAATTCAATTAATTGCAGAGCAGCAAAAAGTCCAGCCGGACCAGCGCCAACAACAATGACTTCCTGAGCAGAAGAAACGTCTTTATATTTTGGAAGTTCAATTTTGGTTTCCTGAAAAGGTTCTCCTTTTAAATATATAACAACTTTCAAATTGATTTTAATCGCTTTTTGGCGTGCATCAATCGAACGTTTTAAAATTGTAATATGCTGCATTTCGTTTGGAGAAACTTTGATTTGTTTGGACAAATAATCTTTAAGCAACACTTCGTTTGCAGCAGTTTCTGGAGTTACCTGAAGTAAAAGTTCTCTTGGCATTGTATCTTATTTATTAGCTTTTCTTTCTATGAAAAGAAGACGCAAAAATAACATTTTAAAATGAGATTATATATTTACTATAAAAATTGCACACAGATTGACACAGCTACAAACTGATTTTACACTTATCATCTTGCCCAAAATCTTTGAAATTAGTTTTTAGCCGCAGATTATACGGATTAAAAAGATTTTTTAAGAACTGTTAGACGCACTGCAGTGCGTCTCTACAAAAAACCTTAGAACCTTAGCATCTCAGAACCTCAGAACCTTTTTTTAAAAATAGACTTTGTACCTTTGCAACTCTGAACCTTTGCACCTATAAAAAAAATGTCTAGAAAAATAAAACTGATATGGGATTTCCGAGGCCCGGCTTCTGCAAAAACTGCCGAACATCATGAAATTCATTTAAAAGAATACATTACTATTGAAAAGCTTCCTTTAAACATTACAGGATTTAAAATCATCGATGATATGTACGCCATCGCTTTTATGGTTGTAACCGACGAAAATATGATTCAGGTAAGAGATGCTCTGAAACCGCATCGTGGGGAAGTTTACAGTGATCAGTAAAAGTCGCAGTCTCAGTTTTCAGTCTCAGTAAAAAACTGCAAACTGTAAACTGAGACTGAAAACTTTTTAATTAGCTACTTCGCTAATAAACTTAATACGCATTAAACGCAATTCATCAATGTCATAATCGCCATCGAATTCTTTTAGTGCATCTTCAATTTTATCCGATTCTGATTCCATGAAGTAATCATGTATTTCTTCCTGCTGATCATCATCCAGCATATCGTCAACCCAATATTTAATATTCAGTTTTGTTCCAGAATATACGATTTGCTCCATTTCTTTTATTAAAGCATCCATTGTCAGACCTTTTGCAGAAGCAATATCGCTTAGAGGTAACTTTCTGTCAATATTCTGAATGATATACAATTTGTTGGCTGAGTTAACTCCAGTTGATTTTACTACCAAATCGTCCGGACGAATAATATCATTATCCTCAACATATCGACTAATTAGTGCTACAAATTCACCTCCATATTTTTTAGCTTTTCCTTCTCCAACCCCATGAATATTATACAATTCAGTCAACGAAATTGGATATTTTAAAGCCATATCTTCAAGTGAAGGATCCTGGAAAACAACAAACGGAGGAACACCTAATTTTTTGGCTACTTTTTTACGAAGTTCGCGAAGCATTCCCATCAAAACTTCATCAGCTGTTCCTGATGATTTTCCTGCCGTTACAATGGCTTCATCATCAGCCTCGCTATATTCATGATCTTCAGACATCATAAACGAAACTGGTTTTTTGATAAAATCCAACCCAGCTTTCGTAATTTTTATAACGCCATAAGTTTCAATATCTTTTGACAAATAACCTGAAACCAAAACTTGTCTAAGCAACGCCATCCAATATTTTTCGTCATGATCTGAACCTGAGCCAAAGAAAGCCTGTGCATCTGTTTTATGTGCTTTAATTACTGCATTTACACGGCCAATTAAAGTAAATACAATTTCTTTTGACTTATAAATATGTTTGGTATCGCGCACAATTTCAAGCAATTTAACCACTTGGTCTTTCGCTTCGACTTTATGTTTAGGATTTCGAACGTTGTCATCCATATCGGCACCTTCACCGGTTTCACTGTCAAATTCTTCTCCGAAATAATGAAGAAGAAACTTTCTGCGTGACATTGAGGTTTCGGCGTAAGCCACAACTTCCTGCAAAAGCGCAAAACCAATTTCCTGTTCAGCAACTGGTTTTCCAGACATGAATTTCTCCAGCTTTTCTACATCTTTATAAGAGTAATAAGCGAGGCAATGTCCTTCTCCACCATCACGTCCGGCACGGCCCGTTTCCTGATAATAGCTTTCTAGCGATTTCGGAATATCATGGTGAATTACAAAACGAACATCCGGCTTATCAATTCCCATCCCGAAAGCAATTGTCGCTACAACAACATCCACATCTTCCATCAAAAACATATCCTGATGTTTGGCACGTGTTTTTGCATCTAAACCTGCATGATACGGAACAGCACTGATTCCGTTGACTTGTAAAACTTCGGCAATCGATTCTACTTTTTTACGGCTTAAGCAGTAAATAATTCCCGATTTGCCTTTATGTTGTTTGATAAATCGAATAATATCCGATTCAATATTTTTCGTTTTTGTGCGAACTTCATAAAATAAGTTCGGTCTGTTGAATGATGCTTTAAAAGTATTGGCATCAGACATATCAAGGTTTTTCAGAATATCTTCCTGAACTTTTGGGGTTGCAGTTGCGGTAAGTCCAATAATAGGCACTTTCCCTAATTGTTTGATTATATTTCTAAGATTCCTGTATTCCGGCCTAAAATCATGTCCCCATTCTGAAATACAGTGCGCTTCGTCAATTGCGACGAAAGAAATTGGCACACTTTGTAAAAAAGCAACATATTCTTCTTTGGTCAAAGATTCGGGTGCAACATATAAAAGCTTCGTCAGTCCTGAACTAATATCCTTTTTAACTTGGGCAATTTCTGTTTTTGTGAGGGAAGAATTGAGCACATGCGCAATTCCATTTTCTGAAGAAAGGCTTCGAATCGCATCAACCTGGTTTTTCATCAAAGCAATTAAAGGAGAAACAACAATTGCTGTTCCGTCCTGAATTAAAGCGGGTAATTGATAACAAAGAGACTTTCCACCGCCCGTAGGCATAATTACAAAAGTATTCTTTTTACCTAAAATACTCGTAACGACTTGCTCCTGCAAGCCCTTAAATTGGCTAAAGCCGAAATACTTCTTTAATTCCTTGTGTATTTCAATTTCGTTTGAATTCATTCTTTATTTTAATGGATATTTTTGTATAAATTTGCAACACATAAAGATACAACTTTCTTTTATACATACAAATTTTAAATATTCTGTTTTGATCACAAAAGAAAATATATTGGCAATCGCCAAAAAAACCATACTATCTGAAAGTGAGGCAATTACAAAATTAATTGATTTTCTTGACGAAAATTTCTACGAAGCGGTACAGCGTATTTATGAATGCAAAGGCCGTTTGATCGTTACAGGAATCGGAAAAAGCGCCATTATTGCGCAAAAAATGGTTGCTACTTTTAACTCTACCGGAACTCCATCAATGTTTTTACATGCTTCAGAAGCCATTCACGGTGACTTAGGAATGATTCAGAATGACGATATTATAATCTGTATTTCAAAAAGTGGAAACAGTCCCGAAATTAAGGTCTTGGTTCCTTTATTAAAACGTTTTGGAAATACTCTAATTGCGATAACAGGAAATATAACTTCATTTCTGGCAAAAGGATCTGATTTTGTTCTCAACACCACTGTTGAAATGGAAGCTTGCCCAATCAATCTTGCGCCAACAAACAGCACTACAGCTCAACTAGTGATGGGAGATGCACTAGCAGTATGTTTAATGGAAATGCGCGATTTTAAACCTGAAGATTTTGCAGTTTATCATCCGGGAGGCGCTTTAGGCAAAAAATTATTGCTTAAGGTAAAAGACATGATTGAGCATTCACTAAAACCAATGGTTACGCCTGAGACCTCAATCAAAAAGGCTATTTTTGAAATTTCAGAAAAAAGATTAGGCGTTACTGCCGTCATTGAGAACGACAAAATTGTTGGAATTATAACGGATGGGGATATCCGAAGAATGCTAAACGACAGAGATTCTATCGCTGATTTGACAGCAAAAGATATTATGTCTAAAAACCCAAAATTAGTTTCATCAGAAACAATGGCTGTTGATGCCTTGAATATTCTAGAAGATTTTTCTATCACACAGCTAATCGTTGCCGACAACGGCGAATATAAAGGAGTATTACATTTACATGACATTTTAAAAGAAGGAATCGTATAATGGCAAAGAAAAACCTAGGCGAGATGTCATTTTTAGATCATCTTGAAGAACTAAGATGGTTATTAGTTAGAAGTACACTTGCAACATGCATTATGGCATTTGTTACTTATTTTATTAGTGATTATTTATTTGATCAAATTATTTTAGGCCCAATTAGACCAACATTCTTTACGTATGTTTGGTTTTGTGACTTATCACATTCATTGGGATTTGCAGACAGCATTTGTATTACGGAGCTGAATTTCATTATTCAAAATACCGAAATGGAAGGTCAGGTAAATATCTTTGTATGGATGTGCCTTCTGGCAGGTTTCATATTGAGTTTTCCTTATATTTTATGGGAAATCTGGAAATTTATCAGTCCGGCGCTATATGAGAAAGAAAGAAAAAATGCGAAACTATTCATCTTCGTTTCATCATTACTTTTCTTTTTAGGCGTATTGTTTGGGTATTTTGTCGTAATCCCGATGTCGGTGAATTTCGTTGCCACTTTCTCGGTGAGTGACATTGTAAAAAACCAATTTACGCTGGAATCATATATGGGAATGGTCAAAACGAGTATTCTCGGGAGTGCGATCTTTTTTGAACTTCCAATTGCTATTTATTTCTTAACCAAGTTAGGATTAGTTACACCAACTTTCTTAAGAAAATACTGGAAATATGCAGTAGTAATTATTTTAATTATCGCTGCAATCGTAACACCACCGGATGTAGTAAGCCAAACAATTGTGGCAATTCCGATGTTGATTATCTATGAGGTGAGTATCCTTATTTCGAAGATTGTTTATAGAAATAAAATGAAAGAAAATGTCTGATATCGTACAAGAATTTAACGACTATCGTTCTAAAATGAACGAAAAATTACTAGCTGACAATAACAAAATTGTAAAGCGAATTTTCAACCTTGACACAAACGCATACGCTCCAGGAGCACTTGACGTAAAAACAAAAGAACTTTTAGGCTTAGTTGCATCAGCAGTTTTGCGTTGTGACGACTGTGTAAAATACCATTTAGAAACCAGCTACAAAGAAGGTATTTCTAAGGAAGAAATGATGGAAGCAATGGGAATCGCAACTCTTGTTGGCGGAACAATTGTAATTCCGCATTTAAGAAGAGCTTACGAATTCTGGGAAGCACTTGAAGAAGCTGGGAAATAATTAGAAAATGTGTCAATTAGATAATTAGATAATTACCTTAAAAATGTAAATATCTGATTTTGAAAACGCAATAATTTGTTAATTCATTTATCTGATTGATTATTTTCCTTTTAATTTGCCTCTTCAAACAAATTTTAAAATTAAAAATTGAGTTAGTTTTTCAATTATCTCATTTTCAAATTATCTAATTATCTAATTAAAAAAATGAAGCTAAGAGCCGATAATTTAATCAAAACATACAAAGGGCGAAGTGTTGTAAAAGGAATTTCTGTTGAAGTAAATCAAGGAGAAATTGTGGGACTTTTGGGTCCGAATGGTGCTGGAAAAACCACTTCTTTCTATATGATTGTTGGATTGGTAAAACCAAATCAAGGGAATATTTATCTCGATGATTTGAATATTACCGATTACCCAATGTACAAGCGTGCACAACAAGGAATTGGTTATTTGGCACAAGAAGCTTCAGTTTTTAGAAAATTAAGTATTGAAGACAATATCTTGAGCGTTTTACAATTAACTAAACTTTCAAAAGAAGCTCAGATTGCTAAAATGGAAAGTTTAATTGAAGAATTCAGTTTAGAACATATTCGTACCAACCGAGGCGATTTACTTTCTGGAGGTGAACGTCGTCGTACCGAGATTGCACGAGCTTTGGCAACAGATCCAAAATTTATTTTATTGGATGAGCCTTTCGCCGGAGTTGACCCGGTCGCTGTTGAGGATATTCAGCGAATTGTAGCACAATTAAAAAATAAAAATATCGGAATTTTGATCACCGATCACAACGTCCAGGAAACTTTAGCAATTACTGATAAAACATACTTAATGTTTGAAGGAGGAATCCTGAAAGCCGGAGTTCCAGAAGAATTGGTAGAAGATGAAATGGTTCGCCGTGTTTATCTTGGACAAAACTTCGAACTTCGTAAAAAGAAACTTGAGTTTTAAAAAATTATATGTGAATGGTAAAAAGTAAAATGCAAATTACTTTTTACCATTTTTTTTTACCGATTATATTTCACAGAAAATTCTCAAATGAAATCAGAAAAACCAACTCAGGAAGATTACGACAATTGGCACAAAGACCCAAGTAATTGGTTTTTAGGCTGTTTTTATTATAATCCAAAAGACAAACGATTAATGCCTCCAAAAAGAATTGAATGGATGGGTTATACTATAAATTTTGCCAATCCATATTCTGTAATGCTTCTATTGCCTTTTGTAATAATTTTAATTTTAGTTCTATCGAAATAGATATAAGTTTTGAAAAAATTATTCTACTGTAATAAACTGTAATTGCTCTAAATCGCCGTTGTAAATATTCACATCTACGCGATGTTCAATTCCCGGTAGAGAAGCTTTTTCTGTAAATTGCCAAAACAGCCAATCATCTTCAATTTTTTCTCTGTAGAAATTGTAATTGGCAATCCAGAATAAATATTCGCCAAATTCTTCTTTTAGAAAATCAGTATAATATCTTTCTCCCGAATAAATTATTGGGCGAACCTGATAATGTTTTTCGACTTTAGTCAACCAACGTTTCAAACCTTTTTTCAAACTATCTAAAGGCTGATTTTTTGGCAATTTTTCAATATCTAACACTGGCGGAAGATCACCTTTCTTCAATTTTACCGTTTTAATAAAAAGATTCGCCTGTTCAATTGAATTTTCATTTGGACGATAATAATGATAAGCGCCACGCATAATTTTATTTTCTTTTGCACCTTCCCAATTTCGTTGAAATTGTCTGTCCACATAATCATTTCCGGCAGTTGCACGTATAAAAACAAACTGGACTGGATATTTTTCATCCAAAATCTCAACTTCTTCCCAATCGACTTTTCCTTGAAATTCAGACACATCAAATCCGACAACTTTTCCTTTGTGATTTTCGAGAACACGAATATTTCGAACATCAGAAAGGTGTTTGTCTACCTCATTTTCATCTAAAACCTTACCTGATCTGAATCCGAGATAATACGCTAATCCGGCTCGATAATGGTAAATTGTGCCAATGAAAAGCACTGCCAAAAAAGCAAACACGATAAAACGGATTAACTTACTGAAAAAAGATCTTCCAGCCGGTTTTCTTGCATAGGTTTTGCGATAAGTTGTTTTTCTTGCCATTCGGATACAACTACTTTTTCAAAAACATATTGTTTATGATTGACAGCAATACATAAAAAGCAATAATAACAGGAATAGCACCAAATTGAAGCAATAAAAGCAAAACGAAAGAAATTGCTAAAAATACAATCTGCAATACATTATCCTTGAAAGTAAATTTTTTAATTTTTAAAGCAAAAAGCGGAATTTCAGCATTTAAAATATAAGCACTGCACAAAGTAATTGCTAATAAAATCCACTCATTGGTTAAAATTTCCAACAGTAAAAGTGATGAACCTGCATAAATATCCAGAACTACTTTCAAACTAATTATAAAGAGCGCATTTGCAGGCGTTGGCAATCCAATAAATGAATCCGTCTGACGTGTATCAATATTAAAATTGGCCAAACGATAACAAGAACCCAAAGTAATTATGAATCCCAAAAGAGGAATAAATTCGTTTGTTCCTAACTGATGACCACTATTAGCAAACATCGTGTACATTACGTAACCTGGCGCAACACCACTGGTAACCATATCTGCCAAAGAATCCAACTGCAGACCAAGCGGACTTGAAACTTTAAATAATCTGGCGAAAAAACCATCAAAAAAATCAAAAAAGATTCCTAGACAAACCATATAAAAAGCCATTTCATATTTGGCTTCAGAAATAAAAACAACGGCTACACAGCCACAGAAAAGGTTTATTAAAGTGATTAAATTAGGAATGTGTTTTTTAATATTCATCTTTGTAAATTTTGATAATGGTAAGGAACAAATTTCGGATAAAATAAAATGACATCGACATGATTTGTATAAATAATTTTCACAATTTGTTACAAATTACTTATACCCAAAAAAAACAAGTCCGTTAAAAATAAAGTTTAAAATTACAACTTTTCGATATTTATCAGAAGGACAGAAATTAGCTGAGTAAAATATTCTATTTTTGGTGA
Organism: Flavobacterium xizangense; assembly: GCF_054075145.1. Classification (NCBI taxonomy): domain Bacteria; kingdom Pseudomonadati; phylum Bacteroidota; class Flavobacteriia; order Flavobacteriales; family Flavobacteriaceae; genus Flavobacterium; species Flavobacterium xizangense. The sequence continues at coordinate 103,610 of NZ_JBSIPG010000010.1, forward strand.
AAATTTAAAACAGGTCTCAGTCTGCAAATAAATAACCGTTGAAAAAACTTTTTACGTTTTTATTATTTTGGAATTTTGCTGCACAGTATGCACAAACCGTTCGGAAATATTCGAACGAGTTTATGAATATTGGTGTTGACGCCGCGGCATTAGGAATGTCGAGCGCCGTTGTTGCTTCAACAAACGATGTCAACGCCGTTTATTGGAATCCAGCAGGTTTGACCAATCTTGAAGATCATCAAATTTCACTAATGCATGCGAATTATTTCGCCAATATTGCACAGTACGATTTTATTGGATACGCAAGTCCGATTGATGACCGAAGTGCCTGGGGAATTTCGATGATTCGTTTTGGTGTTGATGATATCATGGACACTACCCAATTAATAGACAGCGAAGGAAATATAGATTATAACCGAATCAACTTATTTTCGACTGCTGATTATGGTTTTACCTTTTCTTATGCAAGAAAATTGCCTGTAGAAGGTTTTCAATATGGCGTAAATGCAAAAGTGATCCGACGAATTATTGGAAAATTTGCCAATTCGTGGGGATTTGGTTTTGATGTCGGTTTACAATTTGAACGCAACGATTGGAAATTCGGATTGATGCTTCGCGACATTACCACCACTTATAATATTTGGAATATCGACGAAGAAGAATATGCCAAAATCGCCAATGCAATTCCGGGAGAAAACAACGAATTGCCCGAAAGTACAGAAATTACTTTGCCAAAAGCACAATTAGGAGTTTCACGAAAATTTGATTTCCATAATGATTACAGTCTTTTGACTGCTGTAAATTTGAATATGCGATTTGAGCAGACAAACGATATTATTTCTTCAAAAGCCGTAAGTATTGATCCCGCAATTGGTTTTGAATTTGGTTATACTGATCTTGTTTTCTTGAGAGCTGGCGCAGGAAATTTTCAGAATGTAATGCAATTAGACAATACCGAAAAAGTAAATTTCCAGCCTAATATTGGACTTGGTTTCAAATACAAAGGAATTCAGGTTGATTATGCTTTGACCGATTTAGGAAACCAAAGTGCTGCACTTTATTCTAATATTTTTTCATTAAAAGTAGATTTAGGTATCTTTAGATAATATTTACAAAACCATTAAACTTCTTAAAAATTTTAAATCATGAAAAATGTCATTTTCAAAAAAACACTTTTTTGTTTACTATTATTATTGAATTTTATTGGTTTCAGCCAAAATTTGTCTTTATCAAATGATGCCCGAATAAGTGTGATTACTTGCGGTTTAGGAAATGAAACGTATTCTTATTTTGGTCACACAGCCATTCGTGTTACAGATCCGGCAAACAATATTGATGTAGTTTATAATTATGGCGCTTTTGATTTTAGAACCCCAAATTTTGTTGCCAAATTTGCAAAAGGAGATTTACAGTATTTCGTCATTGTTCATTCTTTTATCGATTTTATGAATGAATACAATTATGAAAAAAGAAGTGTTTTTGAACAAGAATTAATTATTCCACAAAACTTAAAACAAAGGCTTTTTGACAACTTAAATGCTACTTTGTCATCAGAAGATCGTTACTATACATATAAGTTTATTGACAAAAACTGCACTTCTATGGTTGTTGAAGTAATCAATAAATCATTAAACCAAAATGTAATCACTAAAAAAGGTGATACTGATATTACGTACCGCTCTATTTTATTCCCCTATTTTGACGGTCATTTTTATGATAAATTAGGAACCAGCATTATTTTTGGAACCAAAGTAGATCAACTCGGAACGAAAATATTTTTGCCTTTTGAACTTAAAAACAGTTTAGCTAAAACTACTTTTCAAAATCATCCTCTAGCAAAAGAAAGCCAAACACTTTTAAGTTTTGAAAAAGAAACACCAACATCATGGTGGAATAATGTTTACACTTATCTTATTATATTAGCCTTTGTCGTTTTGGCAAAAAATAAAATAATTGACAAAATCTATCTTTTGATTTTATCTTTAATGGGCATCTTTTTTGTTGCCATTGGATTTTATTCTTTTCACCATGAACTGGCAATGAATTACAATGTACTTTTATTTAGTCCGCTATTGTTGATTTTGATTGTTTTCTCAATTCTAAAAAACAAAAGATGGACGTATCGTTTTGCCGTTTTACATTTGATGTTTTTACTGATTTACACCTTATTTTTAATCAACAAAGCGCACTTTTTTATTGTCTTGCCAATGATTATTACAAGCGGATTTGTTTTAGTCAGAGTAGCTCTAAGAAACAAAAAGCGCATTCCAATTATTATCTAAAAACTATTGTCCTCGGTAGAATAAAACAGTTGTAATGGTTTTGAAGGTAATGCTTAAATCCAGAAAAATACTTCTATGTTTTATATAATATAAATCATACTGAAGTTTTATCAAACTTTCATCAATCGATTCACCGTATGAATAATTTACCTGAGCCCATCCTGTCAAACCGGGCTTTATAACGTGACGCGTTTCATAAAAAGGCATTATTTTAGCAATTTCAGTAACAAAATAAGGACGTTCAGGTCGAGGCCCGATAACACCCATGTCGCCAATCAGAATATTAAAAAACTGTGGCAATTCATCTAATCTTGATTTACGCATGAATTTTCCAAAAGGAGTAACCCGCTTATCATTTGACTGTGCAAACGGACCATTGACATCTGTATTTTCAATCATTGTCCTGAACTTGTAAATCTTAAAAACAACACCATTTTTACCGACACGTTCTTGTGTATAAAACAAACTTCCCTTATTGGCTATTAAATTTCCAATAAAAATTACAGGAATAAACAGAACGCAAAACGCTAAACCAATAAGCGAAAGAGCACATTCTATTAAACGAACTAAAATCAAATACAATTTATTACTATTACTACGGCTAAATGGAAAAAAACGATAGAAATCACGTTCTATGTAATGTACAGGAATACGCTGTGTCTTACTTTCATACACATGGGTATATTCTTTTATGATATTTCCAGATTCTAACAAATGAAGAAGTTGCTGATACAAATCAGGTGTAATTCCATCTGTTTTTTGGGCTGCAATCACAATCTCAGAAACATTATGATGCATTACAAAATCCTCTAAATCATGTTTTTTGATTTCTTTCACATAATTAAACTCATTGCTTTCATCAGAAACTGAATTTGAATTAACAAAACCGATTATTTTATAATGTGGATCAACGTTTTCAAGACCTAGAACCAATTCTTCAACCTGATCCTGGCCACATATTAAAACGACATTCTGAGAAAAACGATATGAAGCTAGGAAAATGGCATAAAAAAAACGCCAAACCAGCAACGAGCCAAAAACGGTAAAGTAGAAAACCAAAATAACGAGACGCTTTTTTGGAAGTTCAGGTGATAAAATAGGAGTAAATAAATATAAAATAATTGCTGCGGTAACTGTCAAAACAACGTTTCGAAGTATTTGAAACTGATTACTGGCAACCTGAAGATTATATATTTCAAAAATTGCTCCAAAAACAATAGTATAAGTAATAAGTAAAATTGGCCTGTAAAAATGATCCCAATCTAAAACATAATACCGATTATCAAATATATAGTGTAATACATATAAACCGGTAAAAACAAAAGCAACATCACACGCAAGCAATAGTATTTTCCGTTCCGAAATCTCGAAATGCATTTTTTTAGTAGTCATAATCAGTCGTAAGTTTTAAAGTTTGGGGACTTTTTCTTCGACACAAATGTATTATAAAAAAATTATAATTAACTGTCTTAATTTTCAGCTTTTTCCGGCATTGTAATTCTCACTGAAAGCAGCGATAAGGCATAAACAAATGCAGGTGCGGCGATTCGCATTGCAGCATGATTTATGGTTAATAACCAAAAGAGATAAAAAGGCAAACAATAAAGATGTTGCCTGTTATTAGTAAACAGAACTAATGGTGTAATAAATAATATTAAAAGTCCAAAAATACCAAACATTCCATGTTCTGCCAGCATTCGGGTTATTTCATTGTGTGAGGCAATTACATCGCCGGATTCTTTTCGTATTTCTTTACCCATTCCCACACCAACACCTAATATAGAATTATCTAAAAAAAGCTTTATTTCTGAATCCATAATTTCTTCTCTTCCACTAAGAGCACTTTTTTTTACTCGTCCAAGGGCATCTTTGTTTGCATAACGTTTTTCAATAAGACCACTTGTCTGAATGGAGCTATACGTCCAAATTCCAATACCCATTAACCCTGTTAAAATAAGTACAAAACTAAATTTTGTTTTTCCTTTTGCATTTGAAAACTTATATAAAAAAAACAAAAGAAAAACAATCATAATAATTCCTGTTATAATCCCACCTCGAGAAAAAGTTACAACTCCGCGGTAACTCACAAACACCAATAAGCATCCATTCAAAATAATCTCCTTGATCGATTTTGAAAACAATACAAGTTGCGTAAAAAATATAAAGATTCCTAAACCCAAAATTGTTGCAACCTGATTTGGCCCAAATCCTCCAGAAGTTTCAAAATTTGAACCTGTGCTGGTCACTACGTCTCTGACACTCGGATTATATAAAAATAAATAGACTGTGGTGGTTAAAATTGGTAACCCCATCAACAATAGAATATTCTGCACTTGATAAAATTGAATCCGTCTTGAAAACATATAAATAGAGCAAATTCCTAAACAGACAGGTCCTGACAAATTAAAAAATAACATTTTTTTGATATCAATATCCATTTGGTCTACTGATGCTGTCACCAAAATACTTGGGATAAGCAAAACCAAGAAAAACCAATAAATAAAAGAAGAGCCCGAAAAACTGCTATAAATCATGCCCAAAAACATGAAAAAAATAAGATTAAATTTTACATATTCGTTATTAAAATTACCTCCCGTCATACGCAAAAAAACCTCTGCACCAACTAAATATGCGCAAACTAGGAATACTTCATTATGACGGTTTTTAGTTTTAATCACCAAATAAATACCAAATAGAGGAATTAAAAAAGCATATACTTTAGAAAGGAACGGCAAAACAAAAACTGTGAAAGCAATTAATGCATGAATTACAATGAGAATAGTATAAGAAAGTTTAGTGTTTTTCATTAATAATTTAATTGGTATACCGAAATTAATTTTTCTACAACAACATCTTCTGAGTAATTCTCTACAACAAACTGTTTAAGATTTTTACCCATTTTTTCTCTAAATTCAACATTTTTAGTCATCTTCAATATTTGCTCAGATGCTTCTTTTACTGAAGATGGGTTAAATAATAATCCGTTAATTTCATTTTTGACAACAAAAGAACAATAACCTGCATTTGTAGAAACAACGGGTAAAGCTTGAAGACCGTATTCTAATATAGTAACGGGAAATCCCTCTTCTGTTGAAGATAATACGCCTAAATCTGCTTGTGATAAAATATGTTCTACATCATTTCTTTCACCATACAAAAATATATGATTTTCAAGCAAGTTTAATTTTATATAATCTTTTAAAGCTTGCGAATAGTCATCAAAATAATCTTTTCCAATCAAATGCAGACTCCAATCTAATTCATTTAACTTTAAATCTGAAAATGCCTTAAGAATTAGAATATGATTTTTAGGATTTTTTAAATTAGCCAAAAATACAATTCGCTTGCACTTTATTCCTTTTAATTTTGTAGATGAAGAATAATGACAGTTTATTGAAGTGAAATTAGGCATAAAATGTATGTTAGAACATTTCATGTATTTTTGACTCCATTCCTTTAACCGAAAATTCACAACCAAAATAGAAGAAAAAAAAATAGAGAGAAAGATTAAGACTTTATTCTCCTTAGCTAATTCATTTGCTCTTTTTCCATAATGATCATGCCATACAATTTTTAATTTTGGCAATGTTAATTTTACCAAAACTGCAATAAAAAATGAAGAGCTATGCGCATGTACAATTTCAATGTGATTTTTGACTAGATATTTTCTAAGTCGGAAAATTGACAGTAAATCAAAACTTCTTTTTTTCTGCAGAAACAGATAATCGACATTTATATTAAGTTTTTCCTTTAGCCCACCTTCTTTACGCGTTGCAATCAAGCCAGAAAATTCAATTTTTGTTGACAGCGCATTTGCGTAATTGACCGCCATACGCTCAGCTCCACCTGCATTCAAAGAATCAATTATTTGTACAATCCGCATTATTTAAAGTAAATTTTTAATTTCATTCTCAAAAAAATCAGTCGTATAATTTTGAGACCATTCTTGGGCTAATTTACTCTTAGCTATAAATTTATCATTGTTTGTAAAAAGATTATTTAACTGAATCAAATCTTTTTCTAAATTCATCTCTAATAAAATCCCCCTATTCCCATAATCAAGCATAAATGGTACACACGAAACTTTAGTAGCAATAGGAACACAACCCCAAAACATACCCTCAGCAATTGCTTTTGGCCATCCTTCACTTTTTGAGGGCAATATAACAAAATGACTTTTTTGATACGCTTTTTTCACTGTCTCTTTATTTTGATTTCCGTGTAAAACAATAGAATTTTCTAAATTATTTTCTTTAAGATAAAATTCTAAATTATTCTTTTCGACGCCATTTCCATACAAATTCAAAGTTGCATTTATTCCCTCTTTTATAAGCTCTTGAACCAATTTTATAGCATAAAGCGGATTTTTCCCTGAAACTAAACTTCCAACAAAAATAAATTCAGCTTTTTCATCCATTCCACTTTTTGAAATAATTTCTTTCTCTGCTTCTAAATATGTTGCAGTAAAAAATGGTTTTATATTTTTAGATTGATTTGGCCAGTCTCCATAAACTAATACTTGCATGTTTTTAGTTAATAAAGTATTGTTCAATATCCACTTTTGCAAACGATACGATAACGGCTGTTTACTTTCTGAGTCCCAATTACCTGCATATTTAGCAGTTTTCTTTTTATTTGGAAAGAAAATCTGTGCTACACATCCTAATAAACCAATATTACCTGGGCAACGAAGATGAATATGGTCAGCATTATTCATCGCTTTAAGCAGTATAAAAAAATTGTAAAAACTAAAAAAAAATGTTTTTACAATCTCCTTTAATGATTTAAGATTTGTGTCAAATAGTTGATAATGTTTGCTAATATTAAATGCTATTTCGGTAATAAGAAGACCTCTATCGTTTTTCCAAACCGGACAGCAAAAAACAATATCAGCATATTTTTCCCAAACCATTAATTCCTTAACGTACGGACTATACGCAAAAGCTTTATCGGTTTTATAAATAATAGGAGCGTTTGAAACAACTAACAATTTCATTAGATATATCCTTTTGAACCATTTTGAGAAATTAAAACTGCTGGAACACCCATGACAATTGAATTATCAGAAAACGAATCTTTTACCATTGAACAGGCTCCTACTACGACATTATTTCCTAAATTAATTTTACCCGCAACAACTGAATTAGCTCCAATGTATACCTCGTTTCCCAGAATAGGTGTACCTCTATTTTCATTTACACCTGAAACTCCAATTGTTACACCTTGCGAAATATTACAATTATCGCCAATTACAGCATTAGCATTTATAATAATTCCACCAAAATGACCAATATAAAAAGAATGTCCAATTTTTGCAGCATAGGGAATCGAAATCCCAGTAAAAATTTCAATATTTTTTTGCCATAATAAAACAAAACCCAATAACGGAAATCTAAAGAATTTCCATGTTATTTTTTTATGAATCAAATGTGCAATTCTGTATTGAAATATAGCCCAGAAACCTTGCGTTAGAAAAACTATAGTAAAAAAGTGACCACCATATTTCTGATGTTTTTTATAATCTGAAGCTATTAACTGAAATACGTTCATTGAATTATTTTTTTTTCATCAACATTGTTACATGCATACAGCTAAACAAAACTGAATCTGATGTTTTAGAGTTATTCCAATCCTGACTGTGCCATTTTAGTCCAATTTCATTTTTTCTTTTAGATGAAATTGGCAGTATATTTACGAAGGCAATCCATTTGGATTTACCTAGCAATCCTCTTCTTTCTAAAATAGTAAAGGAATTTTGAAACAAATAAAATGTTTTCTTTGTAAATGGCCATTCCCAAGCTGCATCCGATTGAAAAGGTCTGTATAATGTTCGCAAAACCTTCACTGGAAAACTCGTTTCAAGTGGGTCATAACTAATGATTTCTCCTTCAGGAGCCAACTTCTCATTTAACTTTTCTATTAAAAGAGATGTATTTTCAAAATGATGTAATACTCCATACGCATATATTAAATCAAAATTGCTAGCTGTAAAATCATCTGATAAAAAATCAATTGCTTTAGCTTGTGCGTTTGGCAAATGCTTAATCCTTTCGCTCAACTTTGCAATTGCAACATCGCTTAAATCAATTCCTAAATATTCTTTTGCGTTTTCTGCCAAATACATTGACCAGTAATTCCCCGAAAAACAGCCTAAATCTAAAACTTTTTTTGAAGATAAATCGCCAAACCATTCTTTATGCAAAACATAAGACTGATTCTGAACACCAATATTTTTTTTAATCCGGTTTAGAGCACCGTTTCTGATCTTTGACCAAATAGTGGTAGCAAAATTTTTCTTTTTACTATTGTAAAATTCCTTTTGCTTTACATTTGTTTCTAAAATTGTTTCTTTCGTTTTCATTTTTCATTTTTTGGCTTATTGAACAATAAACTCCACCAGCCTAGTGTTCTTCCCATTGCTTCTGTAAAAGCCTCTTTTTTATTATTTCCACTTAAGACATTACTAAATCTTATTACTGTCAGTAAAATGGTTATTGAATTCCATTTAAAACGATCTTTAAAACTTGGATTTGGATTTTTTACTCTCCACACGAACCAGCCATTTCTCACAACCATTTTTCCATATTTGTATTGGTTAGGTCTCCCAGACGGAGCGTGATAATGTTCTAATTTTACATTCGTATTTATTACATTTTTGCCAAATTGTAAAGCTCTCAAACTAAAATCTGCATCTTCATACAAACCATATCCTTCAAAAAAAACTGAAAAATTAATTTTATCAAAAACACTTTTTCGAAATGACATTGACATTCCAATCAGTAAGTCTACCTCATATGTTTTTCCAGTTAATGGAAATCCACAGGTCCTTCCGTGCGAATATGAAGGCATTTTTCCTGGGCCTAAATTAGATTCAAGACCAAAAATATTTCGTGCAATATTTCTTAATCCTTCCTTATAATAATAACATTCAAACAAATAAAATTTATTCTTATTGTATATTATATTTTCTTCTTTAAGCTTCCATTTATTTTCATTAACTGCAACTCCACCAACGCCTGAAATATCATTATTCAATTCAAATGTCTTTATTGTTTCAAAAAAATAATCTGGCTCTAAAATAGTATCATCATCTAAAAAACAAACTATTTCAATGTTCTGTCCTACATTTTTAATTCCAAAATTCCGTTGCTTTGTCAAACCACGACTTTCATCATTAACTAAAAAATAGTTAAGGTTTTTGAAATGATTACCTTCTAAAATAGTTTTCGTTTCATTATTCAAAGATCCATCAATAATTAAAATTTCATCGGGATACAATGTCTGTTTTTTAACCGATTGCAATAATTTTAGCAATGGTTCAGGCCTCATATAAGTACAAATAATTAAAGAAAATTTCATATTCTATTTATGTCTTATCCCTAAATTATTTAATCTTTTAGCGTAAAAAAGTGATTTTTTAAACTGAAGATTTTTGTACGGCATTCTTAATAAACGATATATAAATCCTTTTTTTGATCCTTTAAAAAGATATAAAAAGAAGTACTTATACTTATATTCCAATACCTGTTGTTTGCTAAAATGCTTAACTATACCGTACATAATAGTAGGGCTTGGCACAGGTCGAATAAATTTTACGGGAATATCTAATTCCCAAGGTTGTATTTTTCTTTTCTTTCCCAAAATTTTGGCTTGACTGCCCCAAAATCGATATCCTCCTACAGGCGGTTTCAAATGCAAATTAGCTGAAAAAGGATTATAAAGAACAATTTGTCCTAACTTGAATAATGACAATCCAAAATCGCTGTCTTCTCCGTAACCTCCATCAAAATTAATATCATTTCCTATTAATTTTTTAACACATTCGGTTCTAACGCAAGAATTTGCATTACTAAAATTAGAACTCACTCCAGATTTCCATCTAATTTTATCTACTTTTTCCAATTTTTCCTGTAAATCTATCAAAGTTTGCTGTTGATTATCCGCTTGAATGTCTAATCCATTGCAAGCACCAGCTTTATATGTCTGTAGTATTTTTAAATGATTTTCGATAAAATCAGGAAGCACTCTAACATCATCATCTCCAAAAACTATATAATCACCCGTACACAATTCAATAGCTTCATTTCTCGCTCTGCAACTTCCTTTAGTTTCTTGCCATTTTACAATTAGTTCAAAAGGAAAATTCTGTGACTCATATAACATTTCATCTCTTGTACTTTCCGGAGTTGCATCAACAATGACAACTTGAGAAAGAGGATAGCTTTGGACTGCTAAATCCTGCAATAACTGCAAAGTAAAATCTTGACGCATCATTGTAGGGATAATATAGCTCACAGTTGGCTTTCCCTCAACAGGTAATAATGTTCGAGGTTTTATCAAAGGCTTTTTTACTCCTAATTTGAAATTTTTCTTTGCATAGAAAAAGGCACTCCATTCTTTCCATTTCCAAAACCCTTTTCTATATAACATAAAAACAGAGTGATCTATTTTGAAATTTTTTCGAAAAAAAACATATCTATCTTTTGTAGAAATATTTATTTTTTCTTGGAAATTTTCTCGAAAAAGTCCCTTTATATATAGTGGAATTGCTGCAGAATTACGCAAAGCATTATATCCAAAATCTAATGCCTGCAAGTGAACATTTTGGTATTCTGTATCAAAACCATTTAATTGTTCCCAAATAGATTTACGAACTGCAAATTGATTTGGATTAACTCTCCAGCTTATACATTCGTCAAGATTATCAAAATCATTAATAAATATAAAAAAAATAGCAGTCTGATAAACTAATTCTGGAAAAGCATTTTTATATCCTTGTTCAAATGAACTATGCCAAATATCTCCTGCACCAGAAACTAAGATTTCTAATTTCTCAAAATCAGGGCAGCCATTATAAAGTATAATTTCGCCAGTACTTGTAATAAATTCCTTTAGTATCATTATTAATGTTAATTATACTTTCATTTTTTTATAAAACTCAATATTTCTTTTTGCCAGAACTTTTATATCAAAAACTTCTTGAACTTTTTTCCTTGCCGCTTTTCCTAATTCAGAACAAAGTTTTTCATTATCTAAAAACGCAATAATTCTTTGAGCATACAAATCATGATCTTTTGGATGAACCAAGAATCCATTTGTTCCTTCATCTATCATTTCATTTGCCCAGCCAATATTCGAAGCCACAATTGGCTTTTCCATTGCCATTGCTTCTAACCAAGAAACTGGAAAAGCTTCAGCAAAAGAAGGAAAGACACAAATTTTTGATTCCTGAATTTTTTGTTTTATTTCTTCGTACGGAACACTCCCAAAATATTCTACATTTTTTAATGCCGGTTCAGAAAAAAGATGGTGCATCATTTTCCAAGTAGATAAATTTCCAGATATAATATCTGGAACATCTTTGCCTACTAAAATAAGTTTTGTACTAGGATGTTTTTCAATAACTTTATTAAAAATAAAAGGCAATTCTAATAGCCCCTTTTTTCGAATAAGACTGCCGAAATATAAAATATTTAGTTTGGTTTGCTTATTTTTATCTTTTTTAAACAATTCAATATTTATAAGATTTTGAATTACTTCAAACTTCTTATTTAAGCCAAAAACAGCATTTGTTTTGTCTGCTGCAAATTGACTTACAGACAACAAGCCATCTGCTTTTTGAATTGCTCTCTTTTCATGAAACTTATTTATCCATTTTACAGGACGATTATCTAAATCACAAAAATAGGCATCCGAGCCGTGCAACCTTACAATTATTGGACATTTATCAGGTTTTATGAATGAAGTAATTCCTGTCCAGTCTGGTGCTTCGACTAAATCAATTTCTTTATTAGAATATAATTTATTAATAATTCTTTGGATTTTTTTTCTTGTTAAGAGCCAAGAAACCCCTTTGAACTTTATATTTTTTATTTGCTGAATAATAATACCATTGTCTTCAAAAACTGCATCTACTTTTTGACCATATATAAGAACTCGAACTGAAACTCCCTGCTCTAGAAGTCCAATTGCTAAATTTTTTATACTTGTACCAATACCTCCTGAATTACCAGTTTTGGCATGCGGATATTCTGGTGTCAAAAAGGCTATTTTCATGTTTCTATTTATTGAAAAAATCTTTTAAAATTCTTGCTGTAAAAAGTTTTGCCCCTTCATCAGTCATATGCCCGCAGGAAGAAAAATACATATCTTCAACAACAACATTTTCATAATTATGAATTTCTGGATATGCTTTCTTTATCTTCTCAAAATAATTCATCCCTACAACATTTTCACACATTGGTGTCATTACGGTAATAAGATTTATGTTATTTTCTTTACATACTTTCTTAATTTCTTCGTAATATTTGTTATGTGGAATCGGATTTAAATTGACAATATTGTTTTTCATATTGCCATTTTTGTGTTTTTTTAATGGATAGAATCCTAGATTATCTAAAACGTTTGTTTTTTTATGAACTGCAGCATAAAAAACTTCTCTAAATCCAATTTTAGTTTCATATTTAATATATCTGTAAAATGGGATATAATATAATTCATTGAACAGTTCTGTAGATTCGAAATGCTTTTTTATAACCTCAGAATTATGAATATATGGTAGAAAACGACATGAAATACCTTCTGATTGTTGATCATTTGCAAGGCTTAAATCTGCTTCAAGAATTACATTTTTTATGATATATTTTCTGTCGAGCATTAGTTTTAAAAGCAATGAAGTTTCAAACATATGCCCGGCACTTATTCCATAATTAAATGTTTTTAATCCCTTATCTTCAAACATTTGAGCAACAAAATGATTATGTGCTCTTGATGTTCCCAAAAAAACAACATCATATTTTTCAGCATTTGAATTAAAAACAGTTTCTATTTTTCCTCTATTTCTGGATTGTAAGAAGACAGCTGTATAAATCCCATCTAAAATAACAGCCAACAAAAAAGTCAGAACAAAAATTTTGCCTACAAAAATTAAAAAACGTTTCATTAAAATTGAAAATATATAAATTCCTTATAATCCGAAAAAGTCCCTAAAGCCATAATTGCTACAATTGCCAAGCTAACTTTCAGCATACTTCTTTTTCCTGAAAATGGCTCAATCCTATTACGATTATTCCATTCAATTAAAGCAAATAAAAATATCATTATTATTAATTCATAATTACTTCGGTCATTTGCTAAAAACTGAATTCTAAATTCGTGGTTAACAAAAATTCGCTTTATATACAAAAGTGCTTCTGTAATTGTTTTTGCTCTGAAAAAAATCCAAGCAATACATGTTAATGAAAACGTATATAAAATGCTAAACAATACTTTTATAGAATCAAAATCAAATTTTAATTGAATATCATCCATATTGTTTCGATTACTATTTGATAAAAGCAAAGGCAAAAAATAAACAGCATTAATAAATCCCCAAACTACATAAGTCCAATTTGCTCCATGCCAAAATCCGCTTACCAGGAAAATGATGAATGTATTTCTAATTTTCATCCAAAGTCCTCCTTTACTTCCTCCTAATGGAATGTATAGATAATCTCGAAACCAAGAGGAGAGCGAAATATGCCAGCGACGCCAAAACTCGGCAATATCACGAGAAAAATAGGGATAATTGAAATTACGTAATAAATCTAAACCAAAGAGTTTTGAAACTCCTAAAGCAATATCAGAGTAACCTGAAAAATCTCCGTAAATTTGAAATGCAAAATAAACGGCACCTAGAATTAATGAAAATGAATTCATTGCGGTATAATTATCAAAAATAGCATTGGCATAAGTTGCACAGGTGTCTGCAATAACAACTTTTTTGACTAAACCCCAAATAATTTGATATACACCCTCTTTTGCGATTTGAAAATCAAACTCTCGTTTTACTTTTACCTGAGGAAGCAAATGTGTTGCCCTTTCGATTGGACCAGCTACAAGAAGCGGAAAATAACTCACGAATAGCGAATAATCAACAAAATTATACTCGGCTTTAATTCGTTTATAATAGATATCGATAACATAAGAAAGTCCATGAAAAGTATAGAATGAAATTCCGACAGGAAGAATAACTTTAAGTAAAATTGGACTCGCCTTAAATCCAATTGTATTTAGCAAATCTGAAAAAGAGGCAGCGAAAAAATTATAGTATTTAAAAATGCCTAAAAAACCAAGATTAACTATTATACTTAACCAAAACCAGAATTTACGACTGTTTTCAGATTTTCCTTTTTCAATTTGGATTCCTGTATAATAATCAAGAAATGTAGAAAAAACGAGCAAAAACAAAAACCTCCAGTCCCAGCAGGAATAAAAATAATAACTCGCTACAATTAATAAAGCATTTTGCGTGCTTTTAGTTTTATTAAAAACAAACCAATACAAGAAAAAAACGATTGGTAGAAAAATAGCAAATGCTAATGAATTGAAAAACATTTATTTATTTATGAAATTGCAAACTTATCTATTTGTAAAACAGTTTAAAATGGTCATTTACCATTTTCGGCAAAGAAAAGGAATTGCAAATTAATTCCCGCGTATTAATCAATATCTTTTTGTCTCCTAAGTAAATATCTTCAAGGGTTTTAGTTAGAGCCATTATATCTTTGGCTTCAAAAATATATCCGTTCTCAGCATTTTTTATAACCTCTACATTTCCTCCAACATTAGTGGTTATAACTGGAACATTTGCTGCCAAGCTTTCTAAAATAGACAAACTAAAACATTCCATATGTGTGGGTTGCAACATATAATCGTACTGAAAAAAAATCTCATTTAAATTGGGTTTGCTTCCTTTAAAATCAAAACAATTTTGAAGTGAATGTTCTTCAATTTTCTTTATCAGCTGATTTTTATAAGGCCCGTCGCCATAAATATCAATCTTAATTTCTTCTTTTATTTCATTTGGAAGAAACGAAACAGACACAATTAAATCCTGTATTCCTTTAGATTCTCTAAGATGCGAAGCTACTAAAAAAGTTGGCCTAGACATGCTTCTATTATCTTTGACTAAAATTTCATCTACAACAACTCCATTATAAATTGTTTTAGTTTTGGATTTTAAATGTGAACCAAAATCTTTCAAAATCTCATTTACCGTATAATCAGAAACTCCAATGAACAGATTTATATATTTTGAAAAAAGTATTCCCTTTAATTTTTTATTTATTCTTTTCTTAAATGAATATCCGTTTAAAGGTCTTGGATTATGATCAATTGCAATAATTTCTGCTTTCGAAAGTTGTTTTGCTTTCTTGAAAAAAGGAGTACACAATTCTACAAAATGAGTAATGATGTGAGAATACTCTGTTTTGTTCTCTTCAAGAAATTTTAGAAAACCATTTTCTATATTAGTTTCAGAACTATAAATTTTCAATTCTGAATAATTTCCATGATCTGAGCTATTTGGAAAAAACCAGTCAACTTCAATATCATTTTCTTTGCATTTTTTATCAAACTGCCAAAAAAAATAGTCCATTCCTCCAACTCTTTCAGGAAGCAATTTGTAATTGCAGATAATTGCGATTCTTTGAAACATTGTAATTAATAACTATGAGATCAATTGATTAAAAACTTTCCAGATTTTTTCTGATGCCAGTGAAGGCTCTTCACCAGCCACTAAAGAAAGCCAAGTTTTACACTCTGCTACGTTAGAAATTTCGTTATTAATAACTTTCTTCACTAGTTCTTTTAGTTGTTTTTTATTAGCACAAAAAACAGCGGCTTCCTTACTGGGCATTGACCTAAAATGAACATACTCATAATTTTGGCCAATATCTCGAATTCCTTTTTTTAATTGTGGCTGTTCATAATTTAAATAAATGCATGGTTTATTATGCATTACAAAATCAAAAATAGTAGTCGAACAAATGTTTACAACCATTTCACTATGCTCGCAAATATTATAGAGCAATTGCGCATCTTCTGGAAGAGGCATTAAATCCCCTGCACCACCAATCTTTTCCCACAATGGATAAATTTCGGTTACTACATCTTTATTTTGATCTAAAACAAGATCATATCTATCAGAAACATCAAAAGGACATCTTCTATAAATAACTCCTAAGTTTTCTCCTTCTAAATTTAAACTTCTTACTGCATTAATTAAATCTTCTAAATAATACTGATCCAACGGAGAAGTAGTAAAATCATCTCCAGAATAACAAATATATTTTTTAGTCAGATCCAGACCATGCACTTTAAAGAATGCCTCTCTAGACAAAGCTAAAGTTTCATCAAAATGGGGTTCAAATTGAGGAGTCCCCGTGACAAAAATCTGGTTTTCTACTATTGTCGGATAATACTGTAGCAACTCATTTTTCATTAAGTCACTCCACACGATATAATAATCAGCCTCATAAACATTCATTGCCTTAGGAACATTATCCCAGGATTGTATAAAACAAACAGTCTTTATTCCTAAATCTCTTGCTGCCAAAATTACACTAATAGCTTGCGAATTTCTTTGATTAGAACAAAATACAATTTGAGGTTTGTTTTCTAATAATTGTTCCTTGCAACTTTTATAACGTGGATTTTTTCGTTCCTGCTCCTTAATTTTTTTTCTTAATCGAGCTAAACCTTTCTCTGAGGCATAAATCTGAATCAAGAAAATAATAAAAAAACTCTTCACTGAATTGTTCACCCCTTCAAAACTTAATGGAAATTTATATTTACTATAAATCTTATCATTAAATTTTTTTTTCCAAAGATTTAATTCGATATGTTTTTTAGCTCTTAAAAAAAGAGGTGTAAAAGAGGAAACTCTGCCGTTTTGAATTTTTACTTCTTCAAATCCGAACTTTTCGTTGATTGGAAAATTACTGGCATTCCAATAAATTGAATCAATTCCCGATTTATTACCTACCTTTTTAAATGAAGAATAAACGAAATTTCTTAATCCTCCTCCATCAGGCAAAAAAACCATTATTTTTTTTGAAGACATAATAAAACCTTTAACTATAAAAACTTAAACTTTCTTATTTTTTAATTTTTCTCTTTGTACTTGTTCAATAGGTAAAACATCTTGTGTTTTAAATGTTAAAGCTTTATTAACAGCTTTTAAGTCACGAACTAACTTACGCAAACCTTCTGGTTCTAATGAAGCTGCATGATCAGTACCTTTCCAAGTTCTGTCTAAAGTATAATGTCTTTCAATAATATTTGCTCCCAAAGTATAAGCGGCTACATCTACTGCAATTCCTAAGTGATGCCCAGAAAAACCAATATGTTTTACAATATTTTCGTATTTTGCCTTTAGTAAATTAATATCCAATAAACACACGTCTTCAAACGGAACAGGATAACCTGAAGTACAGTTGTACAATACTAAATCTTGATTACGTTTACTTTCAACAAAAAAGTTAACTAAATCATCTGCTTCAGATTTTGTTGTCATTCCTGTGGAAATATGAATTTCACCTTTATAGTTATTACAAAGCCAAGACAGCATTTCATAGTTATTATTGCAAGCCGAAGGAATTTTTATAAACTCTGGTTTTAAAGAAGCTATTTCCTTGGCAGAAGTCAAATCCCATACAGAAGTAGAGTATATAATTTCTAAAGATTCGCAGTATTCTTTCAACTCAGCATGCTGTTCAAGATTGAACTCTAAATATTCACGGTGCGCTCCATAAGTTCCTCCATATGAATTTGCTGGATTAGGGTGAGGAGCATTGTATTGTTCTTCAGTTAATAATTCTACATTATTTCGCTTTTGAAATTTTACGGCATCGGCCTGACAATAAATTTTCGCCATTCGTATTAATTCTTTTGCAATCTTCATATCACCTTTGTGATTACATCCAATTTCCGCAATTACATATGGGGCTTTGTAATTTTTCATTTCTTATTTTTATTTATATTTTAATATTCAAAATTTTTAGTTTTTTTAATGAGAAAACTAATTAATATCTGACATTGTATTTCATAATCCATTCGCATACTTCTCTAATTGCTCCTGCACCGGAAATATTGTTTAACACTAAGTCAGCGTTCTGTTTTATGGCCTCGACGGCATTGGCAGGAGCAAATGACCATCCTACACTGCACATATTAGCCATATCGTTTACATCATCCCCTACATAAGCTAATGCTCCTTTTGTAATTCCTCGCATTTGCATATAATTTTGTAAAAAACTATATTTATCTTTTACAGCTAAAAAAGTATCTTCAATTTGCAACTTTCGCATGCGTTGTGCTACTAATTCAGAATCTTCTGAGGTCAAAACAATAACCTTAACGTTATTTTGCCTTAATATTTCTAATCCCATACCATCTCGCATGTCAAATACTTTAAAATCTTCACCATTTTTATTGTATGCCACACGCCCATCTGTAAAAACTCCGTCTACATCCAAAACCAAATAGTCAATACGTTGCTGTGATTTTTCTCGTTTCAAACGTTGTATCAACAAATTTTCGACAATAAGCCAATCAGACATTGAGTCTATTTCAGTCAAACTTTCCTCAGACATATGTACAAGGCCAATACTTCCACTCACTCGATTTTTTGTTTCTAAAAAAGCTTTTTTGGTAGTGACATATATTGCACCATTTTCAATTAACAATCCTTCGAAATCTTGACGTCGCGGTCTTTGAAAAACATCATAATTTTGAGGCGTTCCATCAGCATTCCAAGTAAAACGATGTGTATTTACTACCGTTAAAGCTGCATCTTTACCATCCATCACTTCTTTCAAAACAGCATTAATGTCTGTAGCTCGGGTAAAAGGAGATGTAGCCTGAAGCAAACATAAAATTTCAAAATCGGCCGTTACATTTTCGACAAACTCAATCATTACACTTTCTGTAGAGGCAGTGTCTGTCGCACTTTCTTCTGAACGCAAAGCAGTTTTCACTTTTGGAGTCCAAGCGTATTCTCGATTAACATAATTGATAATTTCGACATCGTCTGTAAACACGTACACTTCATCTAGATTAGAAAAAATAGCTTCTGAAAGCACCCAAGAAAACAAAGGGCGCCCAACTAATTTCTTTTTATTTTTTCCTGGTATTCCCTTCGATCCTTTCCGTAACGGAATGATAGCTGTTTTTTTCATACTAGTTATTTCAATATTTTTTCTCCCTTACCAATTACTTTGAAAGAGATAATTGCGATAAAAAACTTAATATTCATGATCAAATATCTTTTTCTAAACTTAAAAAACCTATATATTACTTCAAAATATATCTTATGTATTTTTTCAGATTTACGAACTAATGGATACAGCCTTATCATTTGTCTATAAACAAAAAATTGAGTCGTATCGCTTATATTATTCCCCAAAAGTAATGTATTCCTTTTAATCCCTTCTTTTAAAACTGTAAGCGCTGTAGTTTCACTCATATTGCTTGAAATACTTTTAGGATTAGTTCTGTAGTAATATAAATATTTATCTAATATTTGGATTTTTGGATTTTTTAATAACATTCGAATATGAAAATCCCTATCTTGTTCTTTTAAAAGATTTTCGTTAAATAATTCTTTATCTATTAAAAATTGTTTTTTCCATACTGGATCAACAATATACCAACTTACTTTTAGAGTAATAAAATCATCCAGTAAAGAACTCGTTAGTTGCGTACGATCTTCATATTTTATTACTTCCTCAATATTTAATGAAGTGATTATCGTTTTTGATAGTACAACATCTGCAGAGCTATCAGAAATTGCTTTTAATTTATACTTTACAAAATCAGGATGCAAAATATCATCGCTGTCTATAAAATTAATATAATCTCCCTTTGATTGTTGAAAGCCAAAATTTCGAGCACCATTTGCTCCTTTGCTATAATTAGAGGGCCTATGGTATAATCTAAAACGAGAATCGTTTTTTATGTAATTCAAAACAACATTGAAGCTATTATCAGTCGAACCATCATCGATAATAATACACTCCCAATTAGAATCGGATTGACGTGTTATACTCTCAAGAGTTGACAAAATAAAATCTTCCCTATTAAACAAAGGAATTATTAAAGATACCATCTAAAAACTTGTTGCATATTTATATTTTTCAGTTGCGACAATAAAAACAGATTTTACACCTGTATATGATTTTGTAAATAATTTTATTTCCTTACTCTTTAGCATTTCAATAACCTCATCAACAGTTTGTTTCTCACCAAATCTATTGTAATCATCAAACAAAATTATGAAATCATCCAAAGGTGTCTTGTCTTTTAAAATTGTAAAAATATCAAACCTTGAAAAATTTTCAGAGCCATGAGGGCCATCTATCAAATAAAAATCAATAGAAATATCTTTAATACTTTCTATGTTATCATAACTTTTATAGGTTGCTCCTTTATAAGTTTTCTCTAATAAAGGCATTATCTTCATAGTTGAACTATCCGAAAAAGTATTATTATTCAAATAAATATTTTTCCAATTTTCGTCGTGCTCGATTACTATATGATCTTTGAACTCCTTGTTTGAATCAATATTTAGTGATCAGCTTTGTAGACTCTCCTAAACCAAATTCTAATGTTTTTTTTTGTTTATAATCATTTAAAATTCTAAACAAAACATAAAAAAAGGTATAACTTCCAGCCCATCTTCCAATATTCAAAGCTACCTTATCTACCAACGTTTCTTTTATACTATCATGAAAAACATTTGCCCATAACAACTCTTCATTTAGCCTCTTACTAGCATAAATTGCTTTTACAACATTTTTTATTTTTTTTTATCATTTTTAACAATTTTATGCATCCTTTTTATATTCGCTTTTTACTGCTTATCAACTATTATAAAATTTTATAGTGATAAACTTCCCTTTTTGGCAAGTTTTATTTCTATTCTTTCAAAAATATTTATTTTTCTGCCCTCCAATAAATTTTAGTCTCAGGAAGTTGATTATACATTTCAATTTCACGTTGAGTTAATCTATTACTGTTTTTTATTATCTTAGGAATTGAAAACACTAAATCTAACATAGCAAACAAAAGTGCTTTAAAAGCTCTAAAATCGCCTTTTAAAACTTTTAATTTCAATTGCATCAAAATAGAATATACCATTTTCCTAGGTATAAGTTTTAATGGAAAGAACAAAAAGTACAGATACCATCCAGCACGCAAAGATCTCTGCAAACGTAAACTATAATCTTGATTATTTTTTCTGGCCTTAACATTAACTCTGTGATTTATTAAAATTTCAGGCAAATAATGTATTTCCCATTTTTTTTTAAATAATTGATAAGAAGCGAAATCTTCTTCACCATAAAAAACAAACCAATCTGGGTAATCTGGTATATCTCTCCATGCGGACATTCTCCATACATGGCCACATCCTACAAAGCTTTTCATTCTGTACGAAATTTCATTGGATTGAATTGTCGCAGGCTCTTCTAGATTCCAATAAATTCTAAATCCCAATACCCCTATATTGGCATTTTTATAAAATTTTTCTTTTATGACCTCTAATGGATTATGTGTAATAAAATGTGAATCATCATCAATTATAATTGCAAACTCAGTGGCTACTAAGTTCATAAGACGATTTCTACTATAAATTAATCCTTTGCTTTTCTCATTCTGAATTAATTGAATACTTGGGTATTTCTCTCTTATAAAAGCAGAAGTCCCATCTATCGATCCATCATCACATATAATAATTTTCACATCTTGGCATTGTAATAAATTTTGGCTTTTTTGTAATGTAAAAGCCAAGTCTTTTTTACGATTCTTAGTTGTAATTAAAATTGAAAATTTTGGATTTGACATTAATTGGTATGCAACTTATTTATTACTTTTTTCAAATTCTCCACTGAGACATATTCCTCAAGGTCTTTTCGGTCCAAATGTAGCTCTTTAGAATTATGTTTCCATAATTGATATAACTTTTCAATCAATGAAGCGATTTTTCGCACATCGTCTACTTCTGCCCAAAATTTATAATCTTCACCTAATAATCTTCTCGTTTCACTATAATATGGTGCTAGAGATAGAATTGCTCTGTTTGCCTTTACACAATGTGGAAATTTAGCTGGAAGAAAAGGACTAATCTCTCCTTTTGCTTCCAAAATGATATTGACTGATACATTCTGCTGCAAATGATAAACCTCATCAAAAGATTTATTTTTGTTATAGAAAAAAATTTCAGGATTACTTTTTTTATAATTTTCCAACATTTCACTATGATAAGAAGCAGTTCCTATTAACAAAAGTCTAGCATACTCCCTTGCATCTGGATTTTGTTTGAGAAACAATACAAAACCTTCAACCAATCCCTTTGGAGAACGCTGTTTCATCAAATTTCCAGCATGGAGCAAATTAAATTTCGATACATCAAAATAAAAAGGAAAATCGGTGTTTTTAACTTCATATTTTTCATTTTGATGCGGAATTATTATTCCACTTTTAGAAAATTCTGGAAAATAATTACTCATCCATTCCTTTAATAACTGACTTGGAAATGCACTATATTTAGCCTTTTTTGACAATTCCTGAAAGAAAAATTCTTTAAAATGGTATCCTGGTTCTACCCAGTTGTAAGGCCTAGGATAATAGTGAAATGGATAGGGATCATGTATGTATGCCATCCATTTATTGTGAAAATTAGGTATTTTTAAAACTGCATAATGAGGTCTAAAACTAGCTCCTTTACTTAAGGTAAGCACTAAATCTGATTGAAAAGATTGTTTTTTTAGTGCTTTTCGTATACTGCTTACATCATTAAAAAACGCAAAAGAAAAACCAATTTTTCTTTCAAAAAAAGGGGCAAGATTTACTTTAAAGCGTCGGCTAAAAACTCTCTGAAATCTACTTAAAAAATATGAAACACTATACTTAATTTCAGTTATCTCAAATGTATTTATACTTTTTAGTTTTATATCTTTTCGAGTGTAATGACAAACTAAAACTTCAAATCCTGCTTCATGTAAATTATTAATGAATGCCACATTGGCTTTAGATCCACTGCTATCTTCAATGTTTATAGAATCAACTACTATAAGTATTTTTTTTATCATTTCACCAATTTATTCTCCAGTCACTATTTATTTTTACAAAATTAGGGTTTGGCTATCTCTTTTTGTAAAAACCTAATTATGTTTTTAGAAGCATTGCCATCCCCGTAAGGATTTGATTTGTTTTTAAACCCATCAAAATTCTCTAAAAGTCCTTGAATAATGTTTATAATTTTATTTTTATCAGTGCCCACTAGTTTTGAAAAACCTGCCATTACTCCTTCGGGCCTTTCTGAAGTATTTCGGGTCACTATTACTGGTTTTCCTAAAGATGGTGCTTCTTCTTGAATACCGCCTGAATCAGAAACAATTAAGAATGATTGTTGCATTAACCACACAAAAGCAGGATACGACACGGGATTAACAAGTAAAATGTTTTCTTTTCCAGACAGTAATTGATTTACAACATCTTTCACATTAGGGTTTAAATGGACAGGATATATAATTATAACATCTTCGCGTTTAGAAATTGTCAATAATGCTTCACAGAGATTTTTCATTCCTGCACCAAAATTTTCCCTGCGATGACCTGTTACTAAGACAATTTTTTTACTTGTCGGAATTATATCTTTTAATTCTTCTATTTCAGAGTGGAAATAGTTTTCTTTTTCAATTTTATTAATAGTCCAAAACAAAGCATCAATAACGGTATTCCCTGTTTCAATAATATCAGATTGAGAAATTCCTTCTTTTACTAAATTATTTGTTGCATCGTTTGTAGGCGTAAAATGAATATCAGCTAATTTTCCTGTTAACTGTCGATTGATTTCTTCTGGAAAAGGAGATTGCTTATTATAAGTTCTTAGTCCAGCTTCAACATGAGCTATTTTTATTCCTCGATGAAATGCTGCTAGTGCAACCATAGAAGATGTTGTTGTATCTCCATGTACAAAAACCAAATCTGGATTAGCTTGTAAAAGGACTTTATCCATTTTACTTAAAATGTTAGCACTCAAATTATTTAAAGTTTGATTTGGTTGCATTAAATCTAAATCAAAGTCAGGCTTAATATCAAAAAAATCTAAAACTTGATCCAACATTTCGCGATGTTGCGCAGTAACACACACAAGAACTTCAAAATTATTATTTTTTAGTTCATGATATAATGGAGCAATTTTTATAGCTTCGGGGCGAGTGCCAAAACAAAGGAGAATTTTCATTTTTTAGTATTTAGAAGTCTTTTTTTTATTTTATATAAAGGCATTCGTAAAAAATAAGATTTATAAAACAAGGTCCATCTTACTTTTCCCAAACAATTAAAATCCAAAACAGTAAGAATTCTATTAAATAAATTAAATTCTTTAAAACTTATAGAATCACTTATAAGATAACGAATAAATGAATTGGTAAGTAATTGTTTTTCTTTAAGATTTTGAACTACCATCACAACGGCATCTGCTTGTGAAGATCTTCGTATAGGGTTATTTTGAAAAAACTCTCCAGTATTAGAGTTAGGATGTTTTCTGCCATAAAATAAATACTTGTCTATTGATATACCTTCTATCCCAGCCGATATAATTCTAGAATACAATTCCCATTCTTCGGCATACATCAAATGTTCTATAAAACGATTCTTTTCAAAACATTCTTTCCTCCACATTACTGCACAAGAATTAAAAGGCAATTGATTTTTTAAGATTTTTTCAATATCATTTTTATTAATTTTAAAAGATGAGTATTTTTTAGAATAATCAAAGCTATAATCGAATTCATTAAAAAAAACTTCTCTTAAGTATCTACAAAAGGAAAAGTTTTTATTTTTATCAAGTTCATCCACGCAAATCTCCAAATTTTGAGGATGGACTATATCATCATCATCAAAAAAAATAATATACTCTCCTTGTGCTAAGTCTAAACCATAATTGCGCGTGCCTGGTAATCCTTTTTGATAATTATCTGTTCTTTTATGAAAAGAAAATCTTTTATCAGCTTTTAGAAGTGGCTCAATTTTCTCAAAAGTATTATCGTTCCCTCCATCATCAATAATAAGGCACTCCCAATTTGAAAAAGTTTGTTTTTGTATCGATTGTAATGTTTCAACAATAAAATGCTCCCTATTGTAGGTCGCCATGATAATGGTTACTTTTAATTTCATTTATTTAAAAAATGAATATTTAATTAGCGTTTTAACTGTGTTTTTATCTATGCTATTGATATAATTTTTAATTATAAAAATAGATCTTGATAAATTTCTTTTGACGTCTTTTTCATTAATCATAACTTCTATAGTTTTTTGCAAAAACACTTTTTCTACGTTTTTTTTATTAGAGAAATTTTGATTCTTCTTTATTTCTGATTTTATATTTTTAATTTTAATATTATTAATAATTAACCAGTCGAATTCAATCTTTTCAAAAAGCAAAAGTTTGATTGATAGTTCGGCCATTTCAGAATAATTATTTTTTAAAAACTTCTTCCAAAAAGCAAGAAACATTTCTTTTATATTATTTTTCCAAAGAATGTTTTTTGCATCATCAACATTAATTTGATTTGTTAAGCTTGTTTCATGCTTTCGATAATTGTATAAAGACTGATTTACTTGATAAAATTTGCTGTGTAATACGGCTCGCAACCAAAAATCATAATCTTCAATTAAAAAATATGCCTCATTGTAACCATTATTTCTTTGATATACTTCTTTTTTATACATGAAGCAACAACTGATAAAATTGCCGAAAATCAAATTTTCAAAACCTGGAAGTGTTACACTTCTAATCTTTTGATCTTTATGATCTATCAAAGTAAAATTGCTGTATACAATGTCAACATTTTTCTTCAAAAGATTATCTAATAAGATCCTTAATGTATCTAGTTCATAAAAATTATCATCGCTTGTCCAAGTTATAAAATCACCAGTACATGCATTATGTCCAATATTTAAGCTGGCAGGTAATTTTTTATTTTCGCTATTAGTAATTACTTTAACCCTACTATCCTTTTCAGCATATTGATTTGCAATATTTAACGTACCATCATTTGAAGAATCATTAACAATGATTAATTCAATATTTTTAAAAGTCTGATTCAAACAACTCTCGATAGATTTAGCGAGAAACTTTTCACCATTATAGACTGGAAGTATAATCGAAATTTTAAAATCTGTCATGTCAAACTAATTGTGAGTATTTACTCTCCCAAACACTATCAATATAATTTTGGGAAAAATGCTTATCTATAAAATCTCTTGTATTAGCACCCATTTGTAGTCTCAATTCTGAGTTTGAATGTAATAAATTAATTTTTTCTACTATTTCTTGCAGATTATATTCAGGGCAAATCATTCCTGTTATTTTATCATTTATAGTATACTTAACTCCTCCTGAATCAAATGCAATAACTGGCAATCCGCAAGCTTGAGCTTCAAGAGTAGCTAATCCTTGAGTTTCCCTTCTGCCGTCTTTCAAAGCAACTGCGGTTAACAAATAAAGATCATGTTTCCATAATTCTTCCCTAACTTCAAACTGTGACTTTTTACCCTTCATAAAAACTCTTTCCTGTAGATGATAATTAGCAATTAACCTCTCAAGATTTTCGCGTTCTTCTCCCTCACCAATTATTGTTAATGTTACATCTTTACCTTGATTGACCAAATCAGCTAAAGCCGATATACAAAATTCATGACCTTTGACCTTGTCTAAACGGCCTATTGTTATTAGTTTTAATGTATTCTGAATTGTTTTATTTTCGGAATTTGGATGAAAAAAATTAGTATCAACTCCCACTGGAATAATTGAGAGTAATTCCTTTGGACATCCTAATTCAATAATTTTATCAGCTAAATAAGAAGTGTTTGCAGTAACTAAATCCGCATATTTAAACAAATTGTCATAATACCCATTGTTAGGAATATATCCATTTATAGGAAAAAAAGCATCATGACCATGAAAAGTAACAATTAATGATGGCTTAAAACCTGTTTTCTTTAAAATATCCAATGGTTTCGAATTAGTCCCATACTGAACGTGGAAAATACTTGCATCATTAAATTTTTGGTAAAAACACCATTGATATAACCATGTGAGACTAAATTTGGAAAATTCTTTGTGGAATTTTATAATAGAATTCAACTCTGTAAAATTTATCAATATTAATATCATCCATTTAATTAAACGTAAGAGTTTACTTTTAGGAATACAATAATCTTCAAGAATTACTTTATCTAGTAAATCATACTTTTTAATTAAGATTGAATTAAGGTTCTTATCATTATTGAGAACTCGTCTAACTAAAATTTTCACTTCGTATCCTTGCTTTAAAGCTGTTACAATCTGAGCTACAATAAATGTTTCTGATAAATGTGGAAATTCGGGAACTTTAAAAATAATTTTCTTTGTCATAAAAAGCATTTCTTTATTAATGCAAAGTATCTATTTATTGCTAATCTTAAGACAACATCTTTTCCTGCTCTATGTAATGCAAAAAATGAACTTGGTTTTTGAAATTCTTTCTTTATCATTATCGTTTGGATAACATCATCTATAATAATTCTTTTCAGTTTTTCTAGAGAAAACCCAATTAAAGAGTCAGTTGCGTATTGTAAATCTTTAAAAAATGTCTTTGAATCAATACTATCAATACTTTCATTTGCACCGTAAATAAACCTATTTATAAGGAAAGAAATAAGTCGATCTTTAGCTTTTATTCGAGAATCAGTAAATAAATTATCATACAGGTCATATAAGTTGCTCAAAAATTGATTTTTCAGCTTTTGATCAAATTTCATTCTTGTCGTTAAACTATTTTCGTGATATCTATAGAGATAGTATCCTGAATTGTCAACCTTACGATAAGTACTATGTTTCATGGCGCGTAACCAAAAATCATAATCTTCTACTAAAAACAATTTTTCGTTATATCCCTCGTTTCTATCGTAAACTTCTTTTTTATATAAAAAACACGCTCCAATGACTCCATAAAACATTAAGTATTCTATAGATTTTAATTTGGCCTGTCCAGTAATCACACCATCATCGTCTATGACTAAATAATCGCAATAAACAATATCAGAATTAGATTCTTTTGAAGTAGTATACATTTTATAAATAGCATCTTTTTGATATATATTATCATCCGAAGTCCATGTAATGTATTCTCCTTTTGCCTCCTTATGTCCAATATTTAAGCTTGCGGGTAATTTTTTATTCTCAGAATTATTTATTAATCGCACTCTGCTATCTTGCATAACAAATTCATTCACAATTGCCAAAGTATTATCTGTAGAACAATCATTAACTACAATAACCTCAATTGTTTCATAGGTTTGCTCTAAACAACTATTTATTGCTTGTGCTAAATATTTTTCTCCATTAAAAACCGGGAGTATGATTGAAATAAGAGGATGCTTCATTTACCTTTTAGCATTTTTTTTAATACTCTGATGAAAAAAAAATCATTACTACAGATTTCTTCTTTAAAAAAGAGTTTATTCTTTTTTATTGTTTCTATATTTTCTTTTACAATCCTTTGGTATAAGTATTTTTTTGAAATACTTACCAACCTTGTACTTTCCCCAAAATGAATTTTAAAGTATGACTCTATTAATTGCCAACTTAAGAGAGCATGTTCTATCTTTTTTTCATTATTTAAAATACTTACATTATCAATATTATTCCTTCTATAGAATACTTTAGCATCTGGAACATATACGACCTTATTTGTTTTTATAAATATTCTGGCAAAAAATTCCCCATCTTGGTTTATTTCTAATCTGTCCATCCAATTGCCTGCATTTAAAACCAATTGCCTATTTATTAGATAAGTATGGGGTGGCAAAAAACAACCCGACAAAGCCAAAGCATCAATAAAATCTAGAATGGAATCAAAGTTACTATAAACTTTTAATCCTTCATTTCCCTCATTTGCATCAGAAGAATTTCCAAAAAATTGCCACTTACAGATCGCAATTGTATTTACATCACATTTTTCAAGTTCATTAACCTGTTTTTCAATTTTATTTGATGATATATAATCATCTGAATCTAAATATTGAATATACTTGCCTACACTCTGTTCAAAACCAAAATTTCTACATGAATTTGCTCCTTTAACTTTATCTTTTGGACGACGATATAATTTAAAACGAGAATCTAACTCAACATATTTAGAAATTACTAACTCAGAATTATCTGTAGAGCCATCGTCCACAATAATGCATTCCCAATTAGTATATGTTTGTGTTGCTATAGAATCAAGAGTTTCACTTATAAAATGTGCTCTATTATAAGTCGGAATAATTATAGAAACAATTGGACTAATGCTCGATGTATATTTGTCGATAAATTTATCTAATTTCATTTTATTCTTTTTGGCTTTTATAAGCTTCATTTATTGTGTAAAAATTCAGAAACATATAAAAAAATGTATCACTAAATTTTTAACAACATTCAGTCCAAAAATGTCAGATTAGGTATCCTACTTTCATTTCTTCTATTTATCACAGTTTTTTTATCTAATCCATTAAGTATTTTAATCTGCGAAATGATTTTTGAAAAAAGCCTGAATCTTAAAGAAAATACAGCTTTAAAAGCAAATCCACATAGTTTTTTATTTTCTGATTGAAATGAAAATTGCTCAAAAGGATTAGAGGCTTTTAATGTGATACTTCGTTTATAAAGCATCTGCAAATCTTTAAAATAAATGCTAGTATTTTGTTCTTCTCTATCATGGTACAACATTACGGTTGGCAGAACTCCAATTTTTAATTTATGGAAATACACGCGCTCCACATAATTATCATCTTCGCTATAATGAAAAAAAGAAGGATTAAATCCGCCAACTGTTTCTATACATTTACGTGACAATAACCAACCCGCGGCGTTTACAAATTCGACTGGGTAAATATTCGATTTTATTTTATTCAAATAAATATCAGAATACAGTCCTTTACATTTAAAAGGAATAATGTAATTTGCAAAATTAAAATCCAATTGATCTCCTTTACCATTTAAATGCATTGGACTTACGATTCCGTATTCGGGCTCTATTTGTTGCGCTAAAATTAATTTTTCAATAGTATCAGGCTTAACCCAAGCGTCTTGGTTTAATAGAAAAACAAAATCGGCATTATTGTTATAAGCCTTTTTCATGCCTATATTATTGGCTGCCCCAAAACCTAAATTAACTGCACTTTGTATAAGATTAATTTGAGAATATTTAGATTTTAAAATTTCTTGAAACCCATCAGCAGAGTTGTTATCAATAATCAAAACCTCAACAGGAATTGAGCTCAATAACAAACTATCTAAACATCTTTCAATCCATTTTAAAGGATTGTAGGTTACTATTACTACTACTACTTTCATTTATTTAAGATTTTCTTTAAAATCTTTTTACCCTTTCGTTTACATTTAATCCAAAACCCGAATTGATTATACAATCTTCTTTGAGTATTTTTGTGTAATAATTTATAATAATTATCAAACAAAATTTTGTCATAAATAGCATAATCTCTTATGTCATTATTTCTATTTACATTTGTAGCTTGCATGCTATGGATTCTGAAAGAAACCAATAACTGATTTATGACAATAATTTTATTTTTTTTTAAAATTCTATACCAATATTCATAGTCTAAAATTTGTTTTAGATCTTCATTAAACCACCCAATCTCTTTAATCAAACTTTTTCTAAATAAAACCGTACTTGGTTCTCCAATTTTATTTAAGGGTGAATTAAGAAAACTCTCCCTCTTAAATATAGTCTTATCTAAAATTATATTTCCATTAGGCAATGTAGCAACAAATTCCTTTTGTAAATCGCCATATTTAGATATCCATTCATCGATAATATCATTTTTACTATCTTCTTCCAGAATAAATTTTCTTTTTGATGCTACCAGTTTCACTTTTGAATCTACAGAAAAAGCTTCCATCATTAATTTTATGCAATCTGGTTCCAAAACATCATCTTGGAAAAGAAATTTAATATATTCTCCATTTGCCTTTTCCATACAATTATTCCAATTTCCTCCAATGCCGTTTGGCGGATGATGACAAATGCAAATAGGAATCGTTGTTACATTTATAAAACTATTAACGATTGACAAAGTATCATCTATAGAATTATCATCAGACACTATAATTTCCAAATTATCGTAAGTCTGATTAGCAATACTATTTAAAGCTTCCAAAATGAATTTAGCTCCATTATAAGTTGGTATGCAAACTGAAACTAACGGATTCATTTTATAATTGTTTTTGAATTATAGAAAAAAGTTGCGGACAAATTAGTTCTGGTGTAAATTGAGAAAAATTAGTTTTATTAATATTACCATGCTCTGCCTTTAAGGTAGGATTTGTATAATATTCAATTACTTTATGAGCCATTTCTTCAATGTCTAAGTAAGGAACTATAAAACCACCGCCTTGTTGCAAAACCTCATTAGTCCCTACTGCTTTCTCAAAACTAATTATAGGCTTACCAAGAATTCCAACTTCTATACAAACCAATGGAAATGGGTCTTCTCTTGAAGTCATCAAAAAAACGTCAAAATCTTTATAATAATCTTCTGGGGTTTCAACCTCTCCAACAAAAAAAACTTTATCTATTAAACCTAATTTCAATAAATCTTCTTCAACTATTAATTGTTCAGTTTTTGATATTTTACCAACCCAAATAAATTTAAAATTAATTTCAGGGCGAATTTGAGATATGTAACGAGCTACCTGAATAAAAATATCATGCCCCTTTCTCCAGTGAACTGTTCCCGAAGCTCCTATTACAAATTCTTCTCTTTTATTATTTCCTTTCCTTTCATTTGTGTGTTCTTCTATTCCTGATATTGAAGCGAATTCATAAACCACTTCAATTTTACTCTCAGACACTGCCCAATTCGTTAGTAAGTTGTCTTTTACTATTTGGGCCGGAGTAATATATAAATCGATTAAATCTGTATAATTATTAAAATCAGGCAACATTAATCTAATTATAGCATTAAGCTCATGTAAATGCACAATAAACTTTGCTGATTTATTCTTTAAAATTAATTCATAAGCAAATTTTACGCTTGCAATAGTATTTGCATATACTAAGTCATAATTATTTTGGCTTAACTCTATTAAAAATTTGTCTTTCAAATTAGGTCTCTTTAACCATCCCAACTTTAACAACAAACGTTCTTTTCTATTCAATCTTTTTGATTCAGTTTTTATCTCGTAATTAAAGTAATAATGTACTATCTCTTTAAAGTCTCTTTCTAAATTCCCTCCTTTTAGAACTAGTAAGTCAGCCTGAATTTCTAGCTGATTTAATCGTAACCATTTCAAAAAATGAAACAATACCATTGGCGCTCCAGTTCTTGAGGCATCATGGGATATGAATAAGATTTTCATAAAACAAAAGAATTTACCAAACCATTGAACATTAGTGCATTTTCCTTAGGATAAGCGAAAATTTTATTTTCAGATTTATCTAGGCACTCAACTACATAATTAAAGCGATCAAAAATTGTTACCCCACTGTCTATAGCCGCTGAGTAATGTTTTCCTGAACTATCCATGAAGGCTTGGGTCCAATCGTATCCTAATCCTGTTATTTTATATAAGACTTCAATTTCTTCGTCGAAAAAGTATTCCTTAGTAGCTAAATCAACACCTAACATTAAGACATTTAATTTTGGATACTTTATAGAAACTAAATTCAATACACTCGTAAGGCTGCCTCTAAAGTGAAATAATTCTTCATCAAGAGTATTTGCCCATACATTATCCAGATCCCAAAGATAGTGTACGTTAATATTATAAATCTCATGACGTTTATTGAGTAATAAAGGTTTGCGTTGATTAAATTTATCTAAATAACTTAATATTCTATCATGCTTATTTTTGCTGAATGGCTTTATAAGCTTTCTGCTTATTTTTTTTAAAAATGCTCTGTTTAAGATTATTATATATCTAAAAAACAGATAAGAGAAAGAGAAGAACGACTTAGTTATAAATTCTTTAGAAATCGGAGACACATAGTAAGTAGTTGCGACGCTCTTTGTTCGATTAATAGTTTCATAAAAAAAATACTCCGAAGTTTTATCATGGAAATCATGGAAATAAATATCTGTTGGAATTATACCTGCTTTTTCATAAAACGCCCCATATTTATTTATTGCGATTCGAGCTCGAGTTTTATTAGCCCAGTTTTTAAGATCTTCAGTTAAATTATTAATACTTGCTCCCGAACCTAGAACCACTATCCATTCTTCAGGATTAAGGAATTGTTTATTCAAAGTCATATTTTATTTAGTTCAACAATTAATTTCTTAATTAATTTTCATTAAATAAGTATCTAAAAAAAAGGTAGGGTGGTCTTCAATATCTGAATTAACAAATAACTGCTGTACATTATTAACTCTATAAATATTATGAAAATTAAAAGATTCATTTACAGTTACATTTATTGAATAAACTCCTCTTGACAGTTGCATTTTTTTATGACAAAAATCCAATACGAACTTACCTTTATCAATTTCCTTTAATTCTTCTTTGTAATACATAAGAGCAACTGGCTTATTTTCCTTATCAAATAATGAAATTGAAAAGTAAGGCATTTTAGCAAGTCGTATATTTTCGAAAGAAATTGTGAAAAGGAAATCATCACCCCAATCGATTGTATTATTGTTTGCTTCTATTTTAAATTCAAAATTCTCAATAACTTTATCGTCAATCAGCACGCTTTCTGAATTATTTACAAACTTTCCATAATATTTATTTACTCCCTTAGCAACATCAAATCCTTGAAAATCTACAACACCATGATCCATCAAAATAATTTGATTCGAAATTCTTGAAATCATAGGCATAGAATGCGAAACAAATATAATTGCCGTATTTGGAATTAATTGATCAATTCGTTTAAAACATTTCAGAACAAAACCTAAATCACCGACTGCCAACACCTCATCAATAATTAAAACATCTGGCTCCATTTGTGCAGCAATGGCAAACCCCAATCGCACTTTCATTCCACTGCTGTAGTTTTGAACTGGCATATCAATAAATTCATGAATTTCAGCAAAATCAATAATTTCTTCAATTTTTGAATTAATTTCATTTTTTGAAAATCCTAATATAGCCCCATTATTATAGATATTTTCTCTCCCAGTCAAAATAGGATTAAAGCCAGCGCCAAGTTCAATCAAAGCACCAATTCTTCCTCTCATTGTTACTTTTCCTTCATCTGGATTAATTAATCCATTTAAAATTTTTAGCAACGTAGATTTCCCAGCACCATTATGTCCAATTAAACCAAGACATTCTCCTCTTCTTAATTCAAAATTAATGTCTCTTACAGCCCAAAATTCCTTTGGACGCAAATCTGTGTTATCATTTTTATTTCCCAAAACATTGGAGCATAAATCTTTTACACCATACCAAAGACTGGTTTTTAAATCTTTACAAAACTTTTTAGAAAGATTCTCTACTTTTACTAATACTTCGTTTTCCTCCATTATTAAGCACTCATACGTTCAACAATTATCGGAATAGAAATTCTGTAAAAAACTAATCCTAAAAAAAATAAAGGAATACAAACAGCAAAAACTCCAAAATAATATACTAGATACTCTAATTCTTGTCCGAATAATAAATTTTTAGAAGTTAACAATAAAGGTGTTAATGGGTTTATTTCCATCAAAGTCTTCAACAATCCAGTTTTAGGAATGGCATAAACTACTGGCGTAGCATACATCAAAAAACTGAGTCCCAAACTAACAATTTTTCCAATATCATTATAAAGCATTCCTAAAGGAGTAATAAACAAACCTATAGTTGTCCCAAAAAAGATAATTCCTAAAAAAGCCAATGGAAATAACAAAATAGAAGAATGAAAACCCACTCCATAAACTATTAAAAAAACTAAAAGCAAAACTATTTTTACAAAACTATTAGACAACAACTTGTAAACACCTGATAAAATTAAAGCTTCTTTTGGAAAATTAATTTTAGAAAGTATTGATTTGGCTCCATTTGTATTTGTCATTGGCGCGTTGATGGACTCAATAAGAATTGACCAAAGCAATGTTCCCGAGAAAACAAAAACAGGATAAGGTACTCCAGTATCTGACAACGTCACTGTTCCAGACTTGCTTAAAATGATCCAAATTAAAGCTGTTGACAATGGCGTGATAAATGCCCAGATAATGCCTAAAAATGATTGGCGATATTGCGCTTTAATGTCTCGAATAGCGAGCTGTTTTGCTAAAAAACGAGAACTAAGCATGTCATTGAGACTATCTCGTAAAAGTTTACCAATTTTATTATTGTTTACTTTTTGGTAAACCGTAGTTTTTAATTCCATTTAAATTGGGGACAATAATTATTTAATTTTCGTGCAATATAGAAAAGATGAATTTATAAAAGCAATGATGTTATTTTTAAAATACAATTTGACATGCCAAAAATAAAAATTTAACAAATTAACAAGATTTTTACCTGTAAGTAAATTCTTAAAAATACAAAAAGGTGTTTTTTTTTAAAAAACACCTTTTTCTTACAATTAGAATTAAAATCTACTATATTTTACGAATATTACTTATCTAAAACCTCAAAAGCAGAATTCATGCTTTTGAATTCAGGAACGATTTTTTTCATTTTTGCAACAATATCATCATTATCATAAAAATCAGCTATACCAATAAGTTCATCTATATCGGTATGCAAATTTTCATATTCATCTTGAATTTCTTGCGCTATCATAATTTTATTGTGGTATGTTGGTAACGTTTTTGAAGTATCATTTAGTAATTCTTCATAAAGTTTTTCTCCTGGACGCAAACCAACAATCTTAATTTTAATTTCTTTATCTGGAATAAAACCAGCCAACTTAATCATTTTTTTAGCCAAATCTATAATTCGAACTGGTTTACCCATATCAAAGATATAAATTTCACCTCCGTTACCCATAGCTCCAGCTTCAAGAACTAATTGACAGGCTTCAGGAATAGTCATAAAATAACGGATGATATCCTGATGTGTTATGGTTACTGGTCCTCCTTCTGCAATTTGTTTAGTAAACAAAGGAACTACTGAACCGTTTGACCCTAAAACATTTCCAAAACGTGTCGTTATGAATTTTGTACTGCTTTCAATATTTTCTCTTTGATTTTTTAAGAATAAAGACTGTACATACTTTTCTGCAATTCGCTTACTCGCACCCATGACATTACTAGGGTTAACAGCCTTATCTGTTGAAACCATAACAAATTTCTTGACGTGATATTTACATGACAAATCTGCTAGGTTTTTAGTTCCCTTAATATTTGTTAAAATCGCTTGGGATGGGTTTTCTTCCATCAAAGGAACGTGTTTATAAGCTGCAGCATGAAAAACAACATGGGGATTATAGTTTTTAAAAACCTTTTCTAATGCTTTCTTGCTTTTTACATCAGCTATTACTGCAACAATTTTTGTTTCAGCTTTTGTTGCAAATGTTTCTAAGCATAAATTGTGCAAAGGTGTTTCAGCATGATCTAAAATAATTACAACTTTTGGATTAAATCCAAGAACTTGTCTAACTATCTCACTTCCAATTGAACCTGCTGCGCCTGTAATTAAAATCGTTTTATCCTTTAATTGTTTAGAAATCGACTTACTATCTAAAACAATTGGTTTTCTTTCTAATAAATCCTCAATCTGAATATTTTTAACTTTCTGAGAAATTTCTTTTTGATTTTCCCAATCTGAGATAAGCGGAACTGTATAAACTCGATAATTGAATTCCAAACATTGATCAACGATAATTAATTGCTCATCTTTAGACAAACTTTTATCAGCAATAATTACTCCCTCAGCTGCGACTGAACGCATTAATGCTGGTAATTTTTTTCTTAGAATCAAAATTGGCAAATCAAGCATTCTCTTTGATGCGTTTTGATTGTTTTTGTCAACGAATCCAACAATTTTAAATCGGGAAGGCGTTTCAAATTTTAACGCATTTGCAACAGAAATTGCATTTGCATCTGTTCCGTAAATTACCGTTCTGATAAGTTTTGTATTTGCTTTTTCTGAAAAATATAATTCAAAAGTTTGCTTAACAATTACACGATATAAGAACAACCCACAAAACGATAAAACTAAATTGATAAAGAGAGCTGTATTTAAAAATGCTTTATGCCCTGTGTATAATTCGAAAACTAAATTAAAAAACAAAAAGAACACTAAAACCGACATTTGTGAAAATAAAAGTTTTATAGCGTCGATGTAAGATGAATGCCTAATAATTCCCGAATAAGTACGGAATAGCCAGAAGAAAAATATATTTACAATTATTAAACTTGAAACAAAATAAAAATCGTGAGATGTAATAATATATCCTAATGCCGTCCCTTCAAACAACATATAAGTAAAACTAAACGAAAATATTAAAACCATTACATCAATCGCAACAATAATCCACCTAGGCAAATAGCTAAGGTTGTTAATATGCGCCCTTAGATTTCTAGGAGATAATGAGTTATGTAAAACGTCAGCTATTTTGGCCTGTTTATCTGTATTCAATGGTATTAGTTTTGATTCTGCAAATTTTTAGGTCTTACAAAAATACAAATTAAACGTTTAAAAATGTATTTCTGTAAGTAAATTAAAATTTAACTCCTTTTTTCTTTTGTTTTAAAAATTCGATTAAGTACGTACCGTAACCTGATTTTACTAAAGGTAATGCCAGTTCTTCTAATTGAGCGTCATTAATAAAGCCTTGTCTCCAGGCAATTTCTTCAATACAACCTACTTTTAGTCCTTGTCTTTCTTCCAAAACTTGGACAAATTGCCCTGCCTGCATTAAACTATTAAATGTCCCCGTATCTAACCAAGCCGTACCTCTACTTAAAATACCAACTTTCAAATTTCCTTTTTCAAGATAAACTTTATTAACATCTGTAATTTCATATTCACCGCGAGCACTAGGTTTAATATTTTTTGCAATTTCAACGACAGAATTATCGTAGAAATATAATCCTGGAACAGCGTAATTTGATTTAGGTTCTAAAGGTTTTTCTTCAATAGAAACAGCATTTTTATTTTCATCAAATTCAACTACACCATATCTTTCAGGATCAGAAACATGATATGCAAAAACAACACCACCATTTGGATTAGCATTATCTTTTAATAATTGCTGCATATTTGTTCCAAAGAAAATATTATCTCCAAGTACTAAAGCAACTTTATCTTTACCAATGAACTCTTCTCCAATTACAAAAGCCTGAGCTAATCCATTTGGATTTGGCTGTTCTGCATAACTGAATTTACAACCAATTGTGCTTCCATCTCCTAGAAGCTTTCTAAAATGTGGCAAATCGTGAGGTGTTGAAATAATCAAGATCTCGTTAATTCCAGCCATCATTAAAGTTGACAGTGGATAATAAATCATTGGTTTATCATACACTGGCATTAATTGTTTACTAACCGCTAACGTCAATGGATGCAATCTTGTACCAGAACCTCCAGCTAATATAATTCCTTTCATATTTTTAATTTAGATTTTTAGATTTCGAATATATCTCAATTATACTAATAGATATTATCCAATCATTTTTTTTAAGCTTTCCTTGTAATGTGGAATATTTAAATTGTAAATCCTTTTAATTTTTTGTTTATCTAATAATGAAAATTCTGGGCGTTTTGCTGGAGTTGGATATGATGATGATGGAATTCCTCCTACATTACAATCATATTTTCCTAACTCTTTAATGCTCAACGCAAATTCATACCAACTTATTTCACCTTCATTCGAATAATTATAAATTCCAGGATTCCATTCTGAATTTTTTAAAATATCAATCATTGCCTGAGCTAAATCTGTGGCATAAGTTGGAGAGCCAATCTGATCATTCACTACATTAATGGAATCTCTCTCTTGCATTAATCGCTGCATAGTTTTAACAAAATTGTTTCCAAATTTGCTATATACCCATGAAGTTCTAATAATTATTGAATCAGGATTTTCTTTTAGACAGGAAACTTCACCAGCTAATTTACTTTCTCCATATACATTTATCGGATTTGTTTGAGCTTCCTCAGTTAATGCTACAGAAGAAGTTCCGTCAAAAACATAGTCTGTTGAAACATGTATCAACTTGGCTTTATTTTCAAAAGCATATTTGGCAATTTCTTCTACTGCTAGGTGGTTTACTGTAAATGCAATTTCTTTTTCACTTTCAGCTTTGTCAACTGCTGTATAAGCTCCACAATTGAATATTACATCAGGATAAATTTCATTCAATTGCTTTTTAAGCAAATCGATATTATCGAGAGTTATTTTGGTACGATCAGCACATATCCATTCATATTGTGAATAATTCTCAGATAAAACTTTTAGTTCTGAACCTAATTGTCCTGTTGCTCCTGTTACTAAAATTCTTTTCATTAAAATAAACTATTACAATTTTCAATAAAAGGAAGAATTTGATCTTTTTCTGAAACTATTGCTTCCTCTAAATTCATTCCCCAATCAATGTTTAGAGATGGATCATCATATTTAATTCCGCCCTCAGAAGCTTTATTATAAAATTGATCACATTTGTACATCACAGAAGCGGTCTCGCTAATAACTGAAAAACCGTGAGCAAATCCTTGTGGAACCAATAATTGTTTTTTATTTTCTGCTGATAATAAAATACTGAATGCTTTACCATAAGTAGGAGAATCTTTTCTCAAATCAACAGCAACATCAATAATTTCTCCTTCCAGTACACGGACTAATTTGGTTTGAGCAAAAGGCGGATTTTGATAATGCAAACCTCTTAAAGTACCTTTTTTAGAGAAGGATTGATTATCTTGAACAAAATCAATATTGATTCCCAAATCCTCAAACTTGGTTTTACTATATGATTCAAAAAAATATCCTCTTTCGTCTCCAAAAACGGTTGGTTCTACAACTACTAAATCTTTTATAAAAGTTTCTTCTATTTTCATATTTTATTTACTTCATTAAAAAAAGTTCTACCGCTTCTTTAATTCTATTTTTATCTTCGTTTTTTAAATTTGATCCTGATGGCAGGCATAAACCTTTCTTAAATAATTTCTCGGCAACTTTATCTCCATAATAGGGATAATTTTCAAAAATTGGCTGCAAATGCATCGGTTTCCATAAAGGACGACTTTCGATATTAGCATTATCAAAGGCAATTCGTAAATTTTCTCTTTGCTCTTCTGATTCCAATAATATCGTATTTAACCAATAATTTGAAAAATAGTCTTTATTTAAATTATCAAACAGTTCTACATTTTGAATTTTATCAAAAAGTTCTTTATAAAATAAATGATTCTCTCTCCTTGAATCGATATTATCTTTCAGTATTTTCATTTGCCCTAGACCAATACCTGCACAAATATTACTCATTCTGTAATTATAACCAATTTCACTATGCTGATAATGAACTGCTTCATCTTTTGATTGAGTGGCATAAAATATTGCCTTCTCTTTTTTCTCATTCGAGTTCGTAATTAATGCCCCCCCGCTTGAAGTTGTAATAATTTTATTCCCATTAAAGGATAAAACTCCAAAATAACCAAAAGTACCACATTTCTTCCCTTTGTACTTGCTTCCTAGTGCTTCTGCACTATCTTCAATAATTGGCATTTCATATTTATCAGCGATTGCATGCACTTCATCAACTTTATAAGGCATCCCATATAAGTGAACCGCAATAATGGCTTTAGGTTTTTTACCTTTTTTAATTCGGTCCTTAATAGCAACCTCTAATTGCTCTGGGCAAATATTCCATGTCTCAGATTCACTGTCTACAAAAACAGGAGTTGCATTTTGGTACAAAATAGGATTTGCTGAAGCAGAAAATGTCATGCTTTGACATATCACCTCATCGCCTTCTTTAACTCCCAATAAAACCAAAGCCAAATGTATTGCTGATGTTCCAGAGTTTAATGCTACTACAAAATTATCTTGACCGAAATAATTCTGCAATTCATTCTCAAACTCGTTTACATTTGGTCCTCCCGAAGTAATCCAATTTGATTTTAAAGCTTTCTGGATATATTCTTGCTCAAAACCGCTCTCCTCAGATAGTGATAAATAAATTCTTTTACTTGTCATTTTTAATAATCCAATAATCTGAAGGATAACGAACATCGTCTTCCTCAACTTTTGTTAAGGGCAAAGTCGAAAATGACATTAATTTTGAATTTTCTTCCAAGGATTCTACTGCATTTGCATAGCCTGCAGGAATATGGACAATTTTACTATCTGCTTCTGAAACAAAAACAGTCTCAATGATTAAATCTTTTGATGGATTTTCCCAATTATCAATTTTTATGAAATGAATATTGAAAGAACCTGCTAAACAATAAAAATTTTTAGCATCTAATTTATGTCCTTGCCACGCACGAATTGGATTTTCGACAGAATTGCTTATAACATAAAATCTTTCAATATCCTTAAAACTGAAATCATTTACATAAGA
Organism: Flavobacterium xizangense; assembly: GCF_054075145.1. Classification (NCBI taxonomy): domain Bacteria; kingdom Pseudomonadati; phylum Bacteroidota; class Flavobacteriia; order Flavobacteriales; family Flavobacteriaceae; genus Flavobacterium; species Flavobacterium xizangense. Next base: position 145,204 of record NZ_JBSIPG010000010.1, read on the forward strand.
AATACTGCCTCGTCTATCTGAGAATGATCCTCCTTGAATTATTTTAGGCTTCATGTTTTAAACGTAAATTAACTTTGTTCAATAAATAAAATTTTGACGAATAAATACAAATCAAAGGCAAAATTACAATTCCGAAAACAATCTCGTCTTGAACTTTTTGATAAAGAAATATAACTAGAAAAGAAATCCCTGCTTGAACTATAGCATAAAGTAGCGAAACTAATCTATGCTGTATTTTATATTCATTACTTAACACCTGATATAAATGCAATCGATGTGCTTCAAATATATTTTGTTTCAAATACAAACGATGCATTATCGTGCATACAGCATCTACTCCATAAACAGCTAAGAATAATAACCAAATTATCGATTCTGTGCTAAGAATTAATTTTAAAACTAAATATATTACCCAAAAAGCTATGGCAATACTTCCAACATCTCCTGCAAAGCACTTTGCTTTTTTTCGATAATTAAAAAACAAAAAAACAAGGCTTGCAATTATAGCATATTTTATAAATAAACCATCGGTAAAAAGCTGGATTTTTGTATTTACATACAGTAAACTCCCCATTACCACTACACTATAAAGTCCAGTAATTCCATTTATTCCGTCCATGAAATTGTATGCATTTATAACTCCTATTGCTAAAATATACACCAGCAAAATTTGCCAAATGGGAATTAAACTAAAAATTCCTAAATCATAAAATATCAAACTAATGGCTAAAAAATGAATTGATATACGAATTTTGTTTGACAAGCTCTGAATGTCATCCCAAAAGCTGACTAAGCTGACCAAAGTTATTCCCGTAAAGAAAAAATAATTACTCTGGAGATGTTGTGTAAAATAAAGCAAGGCTGAAAACCAGAAAACAACTCCACCTCCACGTAGCGTTATTTCTGTATGTGAGCTTCTTTGATTTGGTTTGTCTATAATATCAAAACGATCAGCTACTTTAAAGTATAGCAACATTAAAATCATTAAAACGATTCCTAAGATTATATATTCCATTAATTACTTATAAAGCTTTTTATAGTTTTTTCTAGTCCTTGTTGTGCTGTATTTGGAAGTTTTTCGATTCCAATAGCTGATTTAATTTTTTTATTCGAAACGCGATAATTTTCAGTAAGTTTTTGAATTGTTTCTGAATTCAATGGTAGTTTTATCAGATCCCCAACCATGGCAATAGTGCTAATTAGAACTTTGGGAACTGCAATTAGCCTCTTTTTTTTATTTAATACTGATGATATTATACCAACCAAATCGTTTGTTGATAAAACTTCATCATCAGAAAAATTGTAAATGCCAGAAGGGATTTCTTTTTTCTCAAGAATTTCTCTAATTAAAAAATTAAGATTATCAATACCTAAAAATGATCTTTCGTTATAAAAAGATGCCAAAGGATACGGAATTCCTTTTTTCACTAAATTAAAAAGTAAATTTAGATTTCCCTTATTTCCAGGGCCATGAATCATACAAGGTCTTATTATAAAAACTCTTTTTCCGTTTGGAATCTCTTTTGATAATATATATTTTTCAGCTTGCCATTTAGACTGCCCATAAGGAGTTTTCGGGTTTCCATTTACATCTTCAGACAAAACTTCTTGAACTTTATCAGCGACTGCTTTTACACTGCTGAAATAGATAAAGTCTTTAATTTCGCCCTCTAAGAAAACATCAAATAAGTGTTTAGTCAATTCTGTATTAACTTTAAAATATTGAGAAGCATCAGAGTCATTCTTAGTATCATGAGCTTTTCCCGCAAGATGAATTAATGCTTCACCTTCGGAATCAATTTTGAAGTTTAAGTTTCTCAGAGAAATACAATCTACCTCATAAAAATTATCCCTTAAGTAGTTTGAAAGATTTGTTCCCACGAATCCCTTCTTACCTGTTATTATTACTCTATTCATTAAATGTTTTTCTTTTTAAATCATTTATAAGATTTAATTGTTCTTGAACAAAAAACGATCGAGAATAAATTTTCCTATTTAGCAAGCAATTTGAAGATAAAATTTTAATAGCACTTTCATTTTTATACAAATATTCAATCTTTTCAACAATTTCATCAATATCATTTTCCTTCGAAACTGATTTGATTAAATATCCATTAAAATTATCTTTCACTACATCAGAATTCCCTCTTTCATCTAACGTAATAACTGGCACGCCCATAGACAAAGCTTCTACTATACACACTGGCAATCCTTCTTTTTTACTTGGGAATAAAAAAACATCTGTAACGTTCAAATATTTTTCAACCTCTGAAGTGTAACCGATATTCACAATTTCTTTATTGTTTTTTAAAACAATCTCTTCATCTTCGGTTAGACCTGTTGGATGTATAGGATCTTTTCCTCCAAGTAACAATAAAACAAAGGTCTCCGGATATTTTTTACATAAATTTACAAAGCTATGATATACTAAATCAAAACCTTTGAATTCTACAAACCTACCTGTAAAAGTAATTACAAACTTGTTTTCTATTCCCAATTCCTTTATTATATTTTCTGTATCAACAAATTGAAAGTTGTTTCTATCAAATTTAGTGATATCACATCCTACTCCGCATGAGTTGTACTTGTAAGTTTTCTTTTTGAAGATGCTAGAAACCAAATCAAAATCTTTTTTATTTATAAGAAACACCTTGTCTAACCTCATAAAACAAAACATTTCTACAATAGTAAACATGATTTTTCTTAATCCTGAACTTGCATTCATTCCCAATCCATGGAAGGTTCCCCAGTATTCTATACTCTTACGTTTAAATAATATTACCGGAAAAATTCCAGTTGTAAAATGCGCATAAACCAAGTTAATTTTCAGCTTAGTAATTAGGTTAGTAATTTTAAAACCAGCTTTTACTAATTTCACTATAGAAGTAGATCTTGGAATGTCAATAAAGTGAAAGGTTAAATTATATTTCTTGTAATCAAATTTATCAATGATATGAATTACATTCGAAGGTGAGCAAACAACATGAATTTCATTATCCAAACTCAAAGCCACACTGATTTCTGATAAAAAATTATTAAAACTACCATAATCAGTGATAACAATCAAAATTTTCATTCTATAATTAATTTATTTGGTTAATTTGTTATACAAATTGATTTGTCTATCTATCATCAAATTAATATCAAAATGCTTTGCTCTCTCATAACCATCATCTGATTTTTTCTTAAAATACTCTGCATTACTAAAAAGTTTTTGTATTTTATTCGCCAAATCTATTTCATTGCCTTTCTCAAACAAAACGCCACCATTTCCTACAACATTTGCAAGCCCTAAAACATTCGAGGCAACTAGAGGTTTTCTTGAAGCCATCCCTTCAACAGCTGCAAGTCCAAACCCTTCCCAATGCGAACTTATTATTGAGATATCACATGTCTTCAATAGATTTGGAACATCGTTACGAACTCCTAGAAAAAAAACTCTATCTTGTAAATTTAGTTCGTTCACTAACTCTTCGCAATTCCTTTGCAAATTTCCGTCGCCAACAAGAATCAATTTAACATCAGAATTTAAGTATCTAAGTGATCTAATTACTGTTTTTTGATCTTTTTCAATTCTAAACCCTGCAATTTGTATTATTAATTTATCTGTTTCCTGTATATTTTTATTAATCAAATTTCTTGGTAAAGGAATCGCTTCATTAATTTTTTTTAGATTTATGCCATTAGTGATTACTTCAAATCTAGATTCTTTTAGATTTGTATGAGACATAAAAACATTTTTCACTTCTTCTGTTATACAAATTATAGTTGTGTAAAATGAATATATAAAACAATCTATTGGTTTAAAAAATTTATTTTTTAAACGTTTGTTTGATGTACTATGTTCTGTAAAAACTAATTTTACATTGGAAAAAGAAATAAACTTTGCTAATGCTGTCCAATATAATGCAGGAAATAAATGCACATGAATTAAATCATATTTCTTTAAGTAGGGAATAATTTTGAAAACATTTAAAGGAGAATAAATAGATCTATTTCCAAATGAATATATTGTACAACAATTTTGTTTTTCCAATTGCTCAAGATAAGGATATTTTTTATTACTCAATAAAAGTAAGTCTATATCAATTCCTTTCTTTCTTAACAATGGTAATGTTTCCAAAATTAATTTCTCTGCTCCACCTGTTATTAAATTATTAATAATTATTAATATTTTCATTCGTTTTTATTTGGATGTAATTTTATAATTCTAATGAATTTTATATTTTTATATCATAAAGTTTCAAGTTCTTTATACTTCCCATTTTACATTTGTCTTTATACAATTTATTGGGTTGCCAGCATACAAACAGTTTTCAGATTCTAATTTTTTACTTACGGTGGTGTTTGCTCCAATTATACTATTAGGAGGAATTATGGCTCCTTTTAAGATAAGACATCTACATCCGATCCAAGTATTCTCTCCAATTATTACGTCTTTAGGTTCATTAATTATGGAGTTATTACCATCTTTAATCTTATGAAAATCCGTATCCATAATTAATATATCCCAAGACAAAAGGCAATTATTTCCAAATTTAATCTTTGTAAAAACTACAATTGAGCTTTCAGCGCTTATAGTAAAATTATCACCTAAAATCAAAGTCCCTTTATTTGCTACATTTATCTTAGCACCATGTCCAATATTAGCAATTCCTTGAAAAATAACTTTCCCTGAAACTTGCCAAATTGTTCTTGAATTCTTCTTGTCAAAAATACCGACATCTCCAAATCCCAAATAAATCATACCTGTTTTTAAGGGAGCTTCTACTAGTACTTCACCAGAAGTTTTGCTTAAATAGACATTTCGTGATACAAAAACTGGAAACTTAATTGCATCATTAAATTTAAAATACTTAAAATTAAAAAATAAAGTATTGTAGTTTAACCGATATAAAAGCTTCAAAAAAGAAATCATATAAGTATTAATTAGATTTTAACACATCAAGAAACCACTTACTAATTATTCAAAAACAGATTTGTATGGAACATAAATTAAATAAGAAGCAGGGTCATTTAAAACAACAATATATTTAAAGGCTGAAAATATTACAAAAAAGAAAAAAAGAAAAAATCTTGCATTTGGTTTAGCTAAGTATAAGCTCATTGGTATTACAAGAATTTGAAAGATATCATAATATCTTGTGAATCTTAAAAAAACAATTCCTAAAGGGCTGAATATAATAAACAAAACAATTCCAAAAAGCATGAGATTTAGTGTTTTAAATAGTAACGAGTCATAATCTTTATTACTCACGATTACATAAATCGGTACTATAACAAGTATAAATCTATTTACTAATCCTCTTATTAATAAGAAAATTGGATCTCCCATATTCATAGTTGCCTCTTCAGGAGACATATCCGTATAAGTTAATACTTTATAAGCCGCTGAAGCACTAAAAATAGATGCGATTTCATTAATTTTTGATAATCCAAAATATAATACTGTTACTGAGATGATTGTATACATTAATAATTTTTTATTCCATTTTATATTGTAAATCCAATATGCAGGAATAAATATTATTGCCGACTGATGAAACAACATTGCAACATATACCGTTAAGAGAAATAAATATAGAGATCTTTTTACTATAAAATAAAGTGAAAAAAATATCAATGCAATGGATAAATCTTGTCTGTAACCAAATCCACTAGAGTTAATGCTATATCCTAAAAGAAGTAAATATGAGAATACAGGATATGGCGAATAACGCTTTAAAGTCAAAGAAGTAAACAAGATAATAACAAAACCTGTTACGAAAAGAACTACTGTATAACTATCAAGAATTAATTTTGAAAACCTTACCAAACATTCAAATAGAATTTCAAACCCCGACTCACCAAAATTAAAATTATCCATATTTTCAAAATTTGAATAATAATTTTCCCAGTCAGTTCCTGTTTCCCAACGCAAACCAGCAAACATTAAAAAAACAAAACAAAAGATTATTAGCGAAATACCTTTAACAGTCTTATTTCTTGAAACTATATCAATTAAAGTAAAAAAAATACAAGCAAATAAAATAAAAAAATAAGGAATCATAATTGATCTATAAATTTATATTTCAGATTATTGACCGAAATACTTTCCTTCATTTCATTAATAGCACTTATATAGTATCCAAAATCAAAAGTCTTATCTATAAGATTTGATTTTACAAAATTTGACATTTCAACAGAATTTGAAAATTTCTCACCAATTCGTCCATAATGATCAAAGTAATAATTTACAAAATCATTTTCTAATGTAAGAATAGGTATTTCCCATTTCATACAATCAAAAAAAGCACCACTGGGAGTAGCCTTATAATAATCATCATTTATAAAAGAAATCACAAAATCTAACTTTTTTATCTCATTTTCAAATTCAACTTTTGACAGAATTTCACTATAAAATGAAAATAAATTTAAATATTCCGTTTTAATATCAAAATTTACTTTTCCAACAATTTTTATCTGTATTTTATTAGTTAACAATTCCTCCTTTAAACTCTCAATGAATACAAAAAAATCTTTTACATTCTTAGTCTTATCAAATCTCCCTACAAAACCTAATACATATGGTGGTTTTTCTCTTGATAAAAGACGTTGGTTTTCATTATACAGATAAGGTTGATCTATACTAATTAATCTCTTCTTTTTGTTGAAAAGAAATAATAAATTAGCTTTTATTGATTCCCCAAATATTATATAGTCAATAGCATCTTTTCTTTTAAATACAAACTTGGATAATCTATAGTAATATTTAGTTTTTCCAATCTTTGTTCCATCGATAAAAGCTTCCATTTGCCCATGCAAACAGATAAAAATCTCTCTTTGAAAAAATTCATTTAGAAAAGAAAGAAAGATATGAGCAATTGGCATTATTCCCAGAAAAAAAAATTTATCTCGTTTTGAAGATTTGAGATATAACCGTATAATTTTATAAATTAAAATTAATTCATTTATTAAAAAAAAAAATGGAGTATAATTAAAAACTTTTGAATCTACAATATTCCATTTATCCAAGTTTGTTAGTTCTTGAATCGCATTCGAATGTCTTTTATCGGCAATAAAAGTATAGTTATTACTTTCAAAAACACTCTCTATTAAAACAAGAAACCCTGCATTAATTTCCGAATGGGGTATAGAATTCATGTTCGGTTCAATAATAATTATATTGTCAACTTTATCCCCCATTTTAAAAATTATTTCTTATATGATACAATTTAATCATTAGATAATTCTTAATAATTATTAATTCCGACACATCTAAAAGTATATTATCTATAATAGCCTTAAAATCACTGAAATTTATTTTATATGATATTGAAGCAATCTGGACAGACAGCCAATGCAGAATATCTTTATCTTGAATTATGATTTTATTTTTAGCTAAGGTATTTTTAAGCCAGTAACAATATTTAATGCTTGCTTGAATCTTATTATGATTTACAGTATCGTTAACTCTCGACATTGAAATATTACTTCCACTTGATCTCCAGCTCACAATTGCTGGTATGCATTTAATTTTTTTTGCATCTATCGAATAAGTTAACCAGCTGGCATCATCGGATGCCCAAGCTAAAGGAAACTCAATAAATTTATTTCTTGTATACAACTCTCTTGAAAAGATATATTCAACAGCAAAACTTCTAAACCCATTACATTTGATTCTATTTGAGATAAATTCTTTACTATCTAAAAATTCTTTATAAGCATTTTTTTTATCGAACTTTTTAAATATTTTTTCATTCTTCTCATTAATTATTTCTGTTTGAAACTTATAAAATTCATTTTGATCATCAAGAAATTCATAGAATTTTTCAACACAACCATTACTAACAAGATCATCGTCTGAAAATAGCCAAATCCATTTTTCACTGCTTAAATCGACACATCTCTCCCATTGTTTTATTAAAGATATTGCGCCTAAATTATCCTCGAATTTATGATAAACAATATCAAGTTTACCTTCAAACTTATTAACTATAGATTCAATATCATATGGACTATTATCATTACCAATATAAATTGTAAAATTTTTATTAGTCTGGTTCAAAAAAGATTCCAAAGTTTGCTCTAAATAATTCGATTTATATGCTGGAATTATTACAGCTATTTTGTTCTTATCCATCTTAAAAAATTTTATTCACTAATGAGATTATTACAAAAATCATAATGCCTTTTTGACTAAAAGATTAATATCAGCACAAATCTTTTTTAATGAAAAATTATTATATGCAAAATCTTGCACTTTATTACAACTTTCTTCCATCAAAGCTGGATTATCAGCAACCTTAAGCATTAATTCCGTCAATTTTTTACTGTCTCCCGATTCAAATAGCAAACCATATTTTTGATTGTCGGTAATATCATGTGCTGAACTAAAATTAGTAGTTATTAAAAAACATCCTTTAGAAATTGCCTCCACTAGAACAATACCAAAAGATTCCCATGGAGAAGTAAGTACAAAAATTTTCGCCTTCTTATACTTTTGTTCAAGCAAATTTCTATCCGAAATATTTCCAACAAATGTAACTCTAGAGATTAGATTTGGATTCTCACTAAAATAATTTTCTATATAGGAATTAAAACCCTCCTCTATAGGACCAATTAATTCAAGTTTCCAATCCAAGTTTTGAGTGGCAAAATCTTTAAATCCTTCTAATAACAATTCATTATTCTTTTGAAAATTTCCAATTCTTCCAACAGTTATTATTAAATTTTCCTTGTCCTTAAAATCGATATTTTCTCTCTCTTTACTATGATAAAACCCATTTGGAATATATGCTACCTTTTTCCCTAATATGTTGTTTCTATTCATATAGTGAGTCATCTTTTTAGTTTCTACACTCAGAATATTAACATGCTTTAAAACTAACTTGACTTTTTTACTAAATCCTTTGCTCACTTCTCTTTCATCAATGTCTAGTTTGACATACGTAGCTGATTTAGTAAAAGTAATAGTTTTTAACAATTTAAATAAAATTAAATAAATTATAGTTTCTTTCGAAATGTGATAACATTGTAAAACATCATATTTTCTGAAATTTTTTAAAATAAATAAACAAACATTGAGAATTTCAAACTTAGAAATTTGAGAAATAAAAACTTGCTTTAACCCTTTTACGTCAGTATTCATATAAGGATATTCGCCGTTTTTATAACTTGCTATAGTTGAATCATAATCAAAATCTTTATGAAGGATATAAGGAATCATACCGACGTCCTTAATTAAATGTACATTCTCTGATTTGACAAATAGCGTTAAAAACCTTGGCATCGTTTTTTAAATTTTATGTATAGATATTCTAGCTGTTTTTTTTCTTCTAAATTAAATAATATTACAAGCATTAATATTAACGACATCATTAATACGCCATTAATAAAAACGGTCATGAAATCGTTAATTCTATAATCAAAAAATAAGTTTATAGAAGTACCAAATATGGCACAAAAAATTATTAAAATTATATATTTCAAAAGAATATAAATAATCCTTTTATCTTTAAATGGGAAATATAAAGACATTACTAAACCAACTGCTAAATGAGAAATCATAAGAGAAATTGGAAATATATATATCCCTACTGATTTGACTAAAGTAAAATTTAACAAAACACTAAAAATCTGAGCTATAACTCCCCAAAAAGCATATATTTTACTTTGATTAGATGACAATAGTGCCATTCCGAAAATTAGATAAATAAAAATGGAAAATGATGACCAACTATAAAACATTGTTAAGTTAGAAATTTGACTTAACATATCAACTGGAATTTTTCCTTTATCAAAAAAAATATTAATTATAGATCTGGATGATGATGAAAACAAGGCGATGACAAATGACAAAAAAATAATACCTAATTGAAAAATCTGTTTAAAATTTAAAACAAATTCTTTAGGATTTTTTTCTATAAATTTTGAAGATAAAACAGGAACCAACATAGTCACTAAAACACTTGTCACAACACTTGTTAATATATCTGTAAATTTCCTCGAATAATCAAGTGCTGAGACATTTCCCTCTCCAATACTAGCTACCAAAGTTTTCTCAATAATAGCAGAAATTTGACCACAAAAATAGGGAAAGAAAAAAGGCAAAGCAAAAAGAAAAAAAATCTTAAAGTCATTAAATCGAACTTTATTATAATCCTTAAAAATAGGTATCTTCAACTTATTTATTTGAAGAATTAACAGAACCAAAAGAATAACAATTCCTACATAATAAGAAACAACTAATGAATAAATTCCAATATGTGGTACTAAAACAATTAATAAAAATAAGTTTAGAATTGCTGATGCAAATCCCGCAATTTCGGGAATAAAAAATGAGTCATATGCATTTAGTATACTCGTCCCAAGAGCTGTAAGCTGTGTTATAAGCAAGATTGGCGCTGCCACAAAAATCATTTTAGCTAATTTTTCACTTTGGCCAACTGAAAAATTTGGAGCAATAATGTTCGCGAAAAATTTAGGAAAGCAGCAAACAATTAAAATTAAAAAGAAAGAAATAATAAATGTAAAAAAAAGAAGAGACTTTGTGCTGTCCAATGCTTTAACCTCTCCTACTTCGCCTCTTAAAAAAATAAATTTTGAACGAAATGTTTCATTGACTGGCCCCCATAAGGCGGTATCTAAAAAAAGTATAACAGATATTGCTAATAACCAAACATCTTTTTCGACACTTACTCCAAAATATTTTGCTGTTAGCGATAAGTTTACAATACCTATAAGCAACTTTATTATCCTTAACAAAAATAATAGGCTAGTATTCTTTTTCAATCTTTATTATTTACTTATTAAAAATCAAGTTTTCACACATTGAAATAATTTTTATCTATTTTTTTGCCAAATCCATGAAAGGCTTTTCAATAAACTTATATCCTAAAAAACTAAAAAAAACAAGAAAAGGAGTTATCAAAAAAACAACTAGACAAAATTCTACAGGAGAAAAAATTTTAAGTCTTTCAAACCCAAAAACAAAATAAAATACTACAAAAAGAATTATACCATGTATCAAATATGTACTATAACAAACTTCGCCTAACAATTTTAAAATGGGGCTACGCAAAATTCCAAATATTGTATTACCTGCCGCGATTAATATAAAAATAATTATAATTATTGCTTTACAGACCAAATTATCAGCATCTTTAAACTGCCCCACTAAAATAAAACAGCCTAAAATTACATAACTAAATAAATTATTACTTAAATCTAATTTTAACGGTTTTGATTTTACAACATAAGCAGCAATGGCACCACCCAAAAAAGAAAGAAAGTGTTCAATATGTAATGCATTTGTTAAAAAATAAGCTACAATAAAAAGTAGACTAATAAGAAGCACAAAAAATGACGGCCTTTTTTTTAAAATAAAAATTGATAATATTGGTAACGAAAAATAAAAAAACCATTCATATGGTAAAGACCATACAACACCAGCATTAATTTTATTTGTGAAATCAAAACCATTAATACTAGTATTGCGAAAAACAGTAAAAGTTGCCCACATTAAAATCTGTCCCAAAAACTTAAAAATTCCAACTTTCAATTCCCAATTACAAATAATCATTACAATAACTGCAATTATAAATACCGAAAAATAATACATTGGAACTAATCTATAAAATCTTGATTTAAAAAAAGATTTCCAGTTATAATCTTTTCCATATATATTTAAAAGCTTTGAAACAAATAAAAAACTTGTAATCATAAAAAAAAAGGCAACACCGGAAGATCCTAACTGTGTGTAGAAATTAGATTTTGGAGAAGACCAGGTACCTTCCTGAATATATGTATGCCATATACTTGAATGATGCACGAACACACCTAAGGCCAAAAAACCTCTTAGACCATCTATACTTTCTGATCTTGACGAGGCAAAACTTACTTTGTACTTTAAATTAATTAGGTATGCCGTTGCAAAAGCTATCAAAAACACGCAAATTGCAAATATTGGATTTAAGGGATTTATAATATTATTCAACAACTATCTATTTAATACAATTTTTATTTAATTATAAAGGTCTCTAAATTTTATCATCCCAGATCTTTCCATATCAAAAATAATAAAGAACATTATTAAGGGAGTTATTTTGCTAATAATGTTATCAATCTTTTAAATACTAAAAACAATGTAGCAACACATGTAAATAAAATTGCCCCTAATATCATTCCTTTAGTCTTAGTAAAAGATTCTTTTGCTAATGGCAAAATTGGTCGATCAATAACTTGAATCAATGGTGTTTCTTTACGTAAAGTAACTTTAGCTAATTCAGCTTGCTTAACTAATTCCGTTAAAATTGCAGTATTTGCCTGAACATCGACCTGTCTTCTTGCTGATGGAGCTCTACGAACATTAAGTGCTGGGTTTAAATTAAATGTGTTATCATTTGCAATGGCAACACCAGTAATAGCAGCATTAAGTTCACCCCGAATGGAATCAACTTGATGTTCCAAAATTGACATATTCATTCTGGCTTTTTTACTTTTTGTTTCGACATAAAACTCTCCAACTTGTTTTGCCAGAGCTTCGCAAAAAAATTTCGCAAATAATTCATTGGTAGAACGAACATCCATAGTTATAATCGAAACTTTTTTATCCTTTTGGGAAACAGATAAACTTGACTTAGACAAAGCATCGTACATTACCCCTAGAATACTATCCTGAACTCTTGTAAAGTTTTTACGGTCGGCATTTGGCAAAAATTGAATATTACTTAAAGAAGCTTTATCATTCCACCCTTTACGCCAATTATTATTCTGAATATACATTTCTGCGATAGAGATTTTTTTTCCGTTTAACTTTATGGGAGACAACAATGTCTTTTCTACCATTGCCCTTGATTTAAATAACTCAGCTAAGTTAGAACCAGTAAATATTCCTCCTCCGCTTCCCCCGACATCTAAACCAAAAGAGCTGGCCAAGCCTAATGCGCCACTTAAACCTCCTCCTGATTTCTCATCCTCTAATGCAAATGATAATGATGCTGTATATATAGGCTTTTTAACCAATGAATATGTCAGCCCCAATACAGATCCTATGATCCCTACTAATAAAATGATCTTCCATTGTGAAAGTAAATAAACAATCCACTCTTTGGCTTTTATAATTAAATCTTTTAACGAAATTTCGTCGTTTTCAATAGTCTTTTTATCCATTAAAATTTTATTTAAAAGCAGTGACAATTAATAATGCTAAACTAGTTAGCACACTACCAATACTTACCCATTCTCCTGTACTCATCCTCTTAGTCTCTGGTTTTTCAGGAACTACAATTTGAGAATCTGGCTCAACTGTTGGATAAGATCTAAAAAATAAAAATGATTGTGTTACAGCAGCTTTTCCATTAGGATAAATGATATAAGCTTTTTTCTTCCATCCTTTACTATCTGCTCCGCCAACTGCATTTATATAATATTTAAATCCTTTCCCGCTTCGGTATGGAATTTCAGAAGTCAACAATACATTACCTGTAACTTTAACTCCTTCATTATAAACAGCTACTTCAATTTCATCACCAGGAAATAACGTTACATTTGAATAGTGGTTTTTATCCTTAACGATTTTTTCCCAGTTAACAGGAATTGTCGCGTATTTTAAATCTTCTTTTAGTTTTTTTGTTAATTTTTCTTTTAGCGTATCGTTTTTAGACAAATTCAAATCAATACTTTCAATTTTTTCGATCTGTTCTTCTTTAATTGGTCTCTTAATTTTCATTCCATCAAGGTTAGCGATAGATGTTAATCCACCAGCTCTCATAACCACATTATACACAGTTTCTTTTTTATTAGCTAAAACGTATTTCCCCGGATATCCTACTGCTCCAGAAACAGTAACCATTTGGGGCTTTTCATAGACAGCCATTTTACGAATATTGATTACATCAAAAGGTTTTAGAATAAAATTTTTCACCTGTTCGTTGTTATCTGCGGTAATTTCTAGCTCAATTAATTCAACACGTTTTGGGTCTGCATCATCTATTATATCAGACTTTACCATTCTGGCAATTTCAACTCTTTTTGAAGCTGAACCGGTAAGCCCTCCAACTTGAACAACTAAATCATTTAAAGTCAAATTTTCAAAATACTCATACTCACCTGGATTTTTAACTTCTCCATCAATTGTCACCTTATATTCTTCTCTAAAATCCAAAATTGAATAAACAGTAATCATGTCTTCTCTTTTTAATTCGATATCAGCATTTAGGTCGCCTGACAAAGCACTAGCCAAATCAACATTTACAATTTCAGTAGTTAAATCTGTTTTTAAACGAATGATTCGTGCTCTTTTTGTATAAGCATCTTCTTTAAGTCCTTCAGCTCTCGTAATAAGATCTGAAATTCGCATTCCTTCATTATAAGAATAATAATCTGGTCTAAAGACAGCACCTTCAATTTTAATACGGTTTTCAAAACGATTTAAAATTTTAGTTACTCTAAAAACATCTCCTGATTGAGGTGTATAAGTATTATATTCACTTTCATTAATATCGTGAACTTTAAATTCTTTTCCTGTTTTTTGCAAAACATTTACAGACGCTGTATAAGCAAACTCGTTGAAACCAGAAGCAAAATTTAATAAATCAGAGAATTTTTCTCCATTTTTCATTTCAAAAATTCCTGGACGTTTTACTTCTCCTTCCACAACTACTCTTTGGCTATAAGCTGGAATTCGAATTACATCATTGTCTTTTAAACTAACGTTATCAGATTGATCTCCTTTAACTAAAAATCTATAGATGTCAATATTTCGATATACCTTATTATTTCTAATTAATTCAATATTTCTATAACTGCCATTTTTTCCAGGTCCACCAGCTAAATGTAGTGCATTATAAACTGTGGCTAAAGATGATATAGAATAATTTCCTGGTTGCTTTCCTCCAACTATTGTAACTTTAATAGTACGGATTCGACTTAGACTAACACTAACCTGTGATTGTCCTGATCTTACTGTACTATAAACACGAGCAATTGATCCTTTTATTTTTTGAGTCGCAGCCTCAATTGACATTCCTGATACTGCAATTTGTCCAACATAATCTATAGTTATTTTTCCTTCAACACTCACAGGAATACTTGCATTATACTCTTGAACTCCATAAACACTAACTTGTAATTCATCACCAGGTCCCAAAACATAATTCATTGGGGTTGCCAATTTTAAATCGGGCTCAAAATTTAATGTAGGATTATCAAATAATTCAGAACCAAAGATTAATGCATTGACAGAATCCTTAACTTTATCGTTTTTAATTTTTTCCTGTTTTCTGCCAAATTCAGAATCTTTATCTGTCTTTTTTTCCTTACTTTCTTTTTCAGAATTTTTACCAGAATCTTTAGATTGTCTCTTTTCGTATTCAGTAAGTTTAATTCTCAATTTATTAAACTCCGTTTGACTCATCCCTTTTGATAATGCCATCGGCTCAACTTGATCAAGGGTAGTATTATTGCTTTTTAATTGAGCACTAATTTTTGCCAAATCATCATCTGCTAAATAATCGACTTGTACCGTACTTAAATCTTTAGATTTCAATAAATCTTGCGCATGTATATTAAAAGACATGGTCACAATAAATATTAGGGTAAGAACGTAAGTTATTTTTTTCATATTAAATTATAATTTAAACTTAAAATTACTGTTTAAAAAAGTTTAAGAATATTGTTTTTTATAATAATCTTTATAAGCACCTGAAGTGACATTTTTCAACCATTCTTCATTATTTAAATACCAATCAATAGTTCTTTCTAAGCCTTCTTCAAAAGTTACGGATGGTTTCCATCCTAATTCCCTATTAATTTTTGATGCATCTATTGCATAACGCAAATCGTGTCCCGGTCTATCCTTTACATAAGTAATAAGTCCTTCAGAAGTACCATTTTCACGACCTAGTTTTTCATCCATAATCTGGCACAACAACTTAACTAAATCAATATTTTTCCATTCATTAAATCCACCAATATTATAGGTTTCATGATTTTTACCCTCATGAAAAACTAAATCTATGGCGATAGCATGATCTTCAACGAAAAGCCAATCACGGGTATAATTTCCATCCCCATATACCGGCAATGGCTTATTATTAATAATGTTATTTATAAAAAGAGGGATCAATTTTTCTGGAAAATGGTAAGAGCCATAATTATTCGAACAATTTGTTAGTACGTAAGGTAAGCCATATGTTTCGCCATAAGCTCTTACAAAATGATCTGAACTTGCTTTTGAGGCTGAATAAGGAGAATTGGGATCATAAGGTGTTGTTTCTGTAAACAAGCCTTCCGCCCCTAACGAACCATAAACTTCATCAGTGCTAATATGATAAAATCTCTTTCCATCAAAATTATCTTTCCATTGATTTTTTGCTGCATTTAACAAATTCATTGTCCCAATAACATTGGTTTTAACGAATGCTAATGGATCTTCAATAGAACGGTCTACGTGAGATTCTGCAGCTAAATGCAAAACTCCATCAAAATTATTTGAAGAAAAAAGTTCATTTATAAAATTTTCATCAACTATATCGCCTTTTACAAAAGTATAATTCGGTTGGTTTTCAATATCTTTAATATTTTCTAAATTTCCAGCATAAGTCAATGCATCTAAATTAAAAATTTGATATTCAGGATATTTATTTACAAAACGTCTAACAACATGTGACCCAATAAAACCAGCACCACCAGTGATAAGAATTTTTTTCATTTTAATTAATTTAATAATTCAGAATTTTGCTTTTCTAGCTCGCTATAAATATCTTTTACATCTTGCGAATTTTCTTTTTGCAAAATTAAATTAGCAGAATCTGTGTGAACAAATATTGTATTTTTTAATCCAAGGAAAGTTGTATGCTTATCAGAACCAATAACCATATTTCCATTTTGATCCGTTGGATGCCCTTTAGAAACTAAATAATCATAAACTGATTCAAATGACCCTAAATCTGACCAAGAAAATGAAGCTGGTACAACTTTAATTTTTTTACTGCGTTCCATTACAGCATAATCTATACTAATCGATGGGATTTCTAAAGATAAATCCAAATCTAAAAATCCTTCTTTACTTGCTTCCCAAACTGCTTTAGATTTTTCATAAACATCGGGTTGAAATTGCTTCAATTCATCCAAAAGAACTCCCGCTTTAAAACAAAACATTCCACTGTTCCATAAAAAATTTCCTCTAGCAATAAATTCTTTTGCTGTGGTTTCGTTTGGTTTTTCGCGAAATGAGATTACTTTGTCTCCTTTCGATTCTATATAACCATATCCAGTTTCTGGTTTGGTTGGAATAACCCCAAACGTAACTATAAACCCATCATTAGCTTTTGAAACTGCTTCCTCAATAGCCCCATTATAATTATCCATCAAATCTATGATATGGTCTGAAGGCGTAACTATCAATATATCTTCAGGGTCAGAAGCAAATGCAGCAAATGCAATTGCGGCTGCAGTATTTCGAGGTGTTGCTTCAACAATATTGATATATGAAGTCAAAGTTTTCTCCATTACTTTTCCGCTCAAATGATGATTATCGACATTGCCAACAACCATTACTTTGTCAGCTAAATGGCTGTTACGGTCAACTGTCATTTCAAACAAAGATTTGCCTTCAAATATCTCTAAATATTGTTTTGGCTGGCTTTTACGTGAAAGTGGCCATAATCTGCTGCCTACTCCTCCCGTTAAAATTACATGCGTTATTGTTTTTTTTGCACTCATTCTTTTTCTAAATAAAAAAAGAATCTCAGCCACTATAGTCTATTATCAGCTATAGCACCTAAAACTCCTTTTACATCGTATAATAAACTATTCTCTTTTTGTAATTCTGAAAAATTCAATTGTAAAAATTCTTTATGAGAAACCCCTAGAACAATTGCATCAAATGTATCATTTGGAATAGTGTCAATCGTTATTAAATTATATTCTTTTTTTACATCATTTGCATTAGCCAACGGATCAAATATTGTTACTGAAATACCATATTCTGTTAGTGCTTTCACAACATCAACAATTTTAGTATTCCTGACATCTGGACAATTTTCTTTAAAAGTTATTCCCAACATTAAGAGACTGGCTCCATTAACAGAAATGCCTTTTTTGATCATTAATTTAACTACCTGCGATGCAATATATTCGCCCATGCTATCATTTAAACGTCTTCCAGCCAAAATTATTTCAGGATGATATCCAAATTCTTGAGCTCTTTGCGCTAAATAATAAGGATCAACACCAATGCAATGCCCTCCAACCAAACCAGGTTTAAAAGGCAAGAAATTCCATTTTGTAGCGGCCGCCGCTAATACTTCCTGAGTATCAATATTCATTAAATTAAATATCTTAGCAAGCTCATTCACAAAAGCGATATTTATGTCTCTCTGTGAATTTTCAATAACTTTAGCTGCTTCAGCAACTTTTATTGTTGGTGCTAAATGTGTTCCAGCAGTAATAACAGATTTATACAAAGCATCGACTTTTAATCCAATTTCTGGTGTTGAGCCAGAGGTAACTTTTAAAATTTTCTCTACTGTATGTTCTTTATCTCCTGGATTAATTCTTTCGGGAGAATATCCTGCATAAAAATCTATATTAAATTTGAGTCCCGAAATTTTTTCTAAAACAGGTACACATTGTTCTTCTGTTACACCTGGGTAAACGGTAGATTCATAAATAACGATATCGCCTTTTTTTAAAACCTTTCCAACAGATTCACTTGATTTGTATAACGGAGTTAAATCAGGACGGTTATTTCTATCAACTGGAGTTGGGACAGTAATAATAAAATAAGTGCAATCTGCGATATTTTCAAGAGTACTTGTACAAAACAATCCTATTTCTGAAGTTGGTTTGTCAACTAATACTTTTTGCAAATCATTCTGATCAACCTCTAAAGTGGAGTCTATCCCAGATTTTAAACTTGAAACTCTCGTTTCATTAATATCAAAGCCTACAACTGGATATTTTGTAGCAAACAATCTTGCCAAAGGGAGACCAACATAACCCAAACCTATAACAGCTATTTTTATGTCTTCGTTCATTTAAAAAATATTAGCTTTATTCATAACAACACATGGCTTCGCCGTTCCAAGTCCCATTAATATGCTTGGTTTACTAAAAAAAGTATAATCTCGGCAAATATAGCACATTCAATCAATTTATTCAATACGGTTTCCCATAATACAAACAAAACAAAAAATAAGAAAATTTTTAAATACGCCAACTCGTTATCTATCAGCCTGTAAAAAAATACACTATAAAAAAAACAGAAAATAAAACCTCAAATCTGAACTTTTTTATTTTCTGTTTTTGTTTTTTTTAACTAAAATTATTTATATTTTATCTTGAGAACACAACCCAAAGACTCTAATACTAAAATATAATGCGTTTTTGAAACTTCCTGGACAATTGCATCTTGATTAGTAAAGGCTCCCGATTCTAATTTTATTCTATCACCTACTTGAATTGAAGATACCGAGATGTCACTGACATTTGTAGCTTTTAGACTTGATTTAATTATATTAATCTCCTCATCTCTAACAATTGCCGGCTTCCCCAACCAAAACAAATATCTTACAACTCCTGGAACATTAAAAACGGAATTTCTATCAATTTCAGAAAGCTGTACAAATACATAGGAATTAAAAAGAGGAACTTCAACTTTTTTCTTCCTGTCAGACCATTGTTTTACCTGCGTAATCAAGGGACAATAGCATTCAACACCAATTTGCGTAAGTTTCTCTGCTACTTTTTTCTCCCATTTAGGCTTTGTATAAATGACATACCAATTCATAACACTAATTTATTGAAATAAAATATCTAACACCATCTCCATTATTAACTTAATACTAAATTTCACTTCAATATCAATTGTAATTAAGAACCTATTCCTCTATAAATAAATCCAATTGATTCAAGTTCTTTTGCATTCAATATGTTTCTTCCATCAAACAAAAAAGCAGGCTTATGCATAGAATCATATATTTTTTGCCAATCATACCCAACAAATTCATCCCATTCTGTTAGGATTGAAATCGCATGTGCACCTTTACAAGCCTCATAAGGATCTTCAAATACCACTAAAGCCTTATTATTTTCTTCACTTGATCTTGTTTGTAAATAATCCAAATCATTTAACATCTTGCTTTCTGATACTTTAGGATCGTATACCGAGATACATGCTTGCTCATTAATCAAATCGTCAGCAACGTAAATTGCAGCTGATTCACGAGTATCATTTGTATCTTTTTTGAAGGCCCAACCCAAAAATGTTATTTTCTTATCAGCAACAGTGTTGTATAAAGTCTGAACTATTTTATTAGAAAATCTTCTTTTCTGATGATCATTCATTATGATTACCTGTTCCCAATAATCAGCTACTTCATTTAATCCATATGATTTCGCAATATAAACCAAATTTAATATGTCTTTTTGAAAACAAGAACCTCCAAATCCGACGGAAGCTTTTAAAAACTTTGGCCCAATTCGACTATCCATTCCAATCGCTTTTGCAACTTCACTTACATCAGCTCCAGTTTTTTCACATAATTCAGACATCGCATTTATTGAAGAAATTCTTTGTGCTAAAAATGCATTTGCCGTAAGTTTCGACAATTCTGAAGACCAAACATTTGTTGTTAAAATTTTATTTTTATCGACCCAGTTAGCATAAACATCAACTAAAGCATTTATTGCCAATTCACCTTCAGGAGTCGTATCTCCACCTATTAAAATTCTGTCTGGATTTAACAAATCTGTTACGGCAGTTCCTTCTGCCAAAAACTCTGGATTAGACAAAATCTGAAACTGCACACCATTTCCTGTATTATCTAAGATACTTTTTATAGCTTCAGCTGTTCTTACAGGCAAAGTAGATTTTTCGACAACTATCTTGTTTTCCTTTGCTACTTTTGCAATTTGTCTGGCGCACAATTCAATATATTTTAGATCAGCTGCCATCCCCTTTCCTTTTCCATAGGTTTTTGTTGGCGTATTAACTGATATAAAAATCACCTGAGCTTCATCAATTGCTTTTTCAACATCTGTCGAAAAGAAAAGGTTTCTTCCTCTAGCTTCGGCTACAATTTCAGACAAGCCTGGCTCATAAATTGGAATATTATTAGTATCTGGATCATTCCATTCTTTGATTCTTTGTTCGTTCAAATCGACAACCGTCACTTGAATATTTGGACATTTTTGAGCAATCACTGCCATAGTTGGACCTCCAACATAACCTGCACCTATGCAACAAATTTTTGTAACTTTCATTTATTATACTATTAACTTAGTCTATTTTTATTTTAAATTATTCCAATACCAGCTTACTGCTTCCTTCAAACCATCTTGTAAAGAATATTTTGGATCATAACCTAGCATACTTTTAGCCTTATCAATACTTGCTAAAGAATGCGGAATGTCGCCTGTTCTATTTTCGCCATAGATAATTTTGACATCAGCAATTTTCGAATCAAATTCTGAAAGATATTCTTTTAAATATTCTACCAAATCATTTAATGTATTTCGCTCACCAAATGCGGTATTGTAAACTGTATTTATAGCTTCAGGGTTTTGGCTTTTCATTGCCAATTCATTCATCTGAATTACATTTTCTATATATGTAAAATCTCTTGAATAATTCCCATCACCATTTATAATTGGACTTTCATGTTTCATTAATTGCATAACAAACTTTGGAATCACCGCAGCATAAGCTCCTTGAGGATCTTGTCGCCTTCCAAAAACATTGAAATAACGCAAGCCTATAGTTTCTAAATTATACGTTCTACTAAAAATATCCGCATACAATTCGTTAACATACTTTGTAATGGCATATGGAGATAATGGCTTACCTATTACATTCTCAACTTTTGGCAGTCCGACAGAATCTCCGTATGTTGACGAACTTGCAGCATATACAAAACGTTTAACTTTTTCGTCTCTCGAAGCAACGAGCATATTCAGAAATCCCGAAACATTTACATCATTTGTGGTAATGGGATCATTTATCGATCTCGGAACAGAACCTAAAGCTGCTTGGTGCAAAACATAATCAACCCCTTTCACAGCTAAAATACAATCTGCTAAATTGCGAATATCACCTTCTATTAATTCAAAATTTGAATCTTCAATAAAACTATCCAAATTATGGCGATATCCAGTTGAAAAATTATCTAGACAAACTACTTTATCGCCAAGTGTCAAAAAATATTCACACAAATTTGAGCCAATAAATCCTGCGCCGCCTGTAATTAAAATAGTCCTTTGAATTGATGTTTCCATTTGAATCAAATTTATTTTTTCAATTTTTTCAGAAAAGTTTTTATTGATTTCTCCTTTTTTTCCTCATCCAGATATCCGTTAGAATAATCTCCATAACCATATCCATAACCATAAGCTGAACCATATTTTGCTTTGTTTTCATATCCATTGAAAACGATACTTGCATTACTTAGCTCACCTCTTTTTACTCTGGTATTCAACAACGTTATCATATCCTTTTTAGTATAATTCTGTCTCACGATATACAAAGTTACGTCTGAATATTGAGATAATTCCAATGCATCTGAAACCAAGCCAACAGGAGGTGTATCCAAAATGATATAATCGTATTTGTTTTTTAATTCTTCAATTAATTCCCTCATAGCTTCACTCAAAATCAACTCTGACGGGTTTGGAGGAATTGGCCCAGAAAGAATAACATCAAGATTTGGAACTTCTGTAGAATTCGTAATTTCATCCAGACTATTTTGCCTAATTAAGTAATTGACAACTCCTGCCTGAGTAGTTAATTTAAACTCATCTGCTAGTCTTGGTTTTCTTAAATCCAAACCTACAATAACCGTTTTCTTTTCACTTAAAGCAAAAACTGTTGCAATATTTATAGAACAAAATGTTTTTCCTTCACCACTTATTGATGAAGTTATCATTAAAGTCTTTGAACCGTTTACTTGCTGTTTTTTATATAAAAATTGTAACGAAGATCGAATTGCTCTAAAAGCTTCAGAAAGTGCCGATTTAGGTTTATCAAAAACTGCAAGATTAACTCCTTCTTTATTTACACCGATTACCCCAATTATTGGTATTTGACTCAACTTTGTAAGTTCCTCAGTATTTTGAATAGAATTATTAATAAAAAAAATCGTCAAAACAACTAACAAGGGAATCAGTATTCCTAAAAACAGAGCCAATATATAATTAACAGAAGTTTTGGGACCTACCAAAGCTCCACTTATTTCCTTGGCGGGATCAATAAAATGAATGTCAGATAGGTTAGATGCTTTTACAATTTCAGCTTCATTTCTTTTTTGCAAAAACGTCGTATAGATATTGTCGTTTAAATCGTACTTTCTTTGAATTTTCAATAATTCTTGTTGCTCTTCGGGCAGCCTCTTAATCGTATTTTCTGCTTCTCCAATTTTAGCATTGACTAATGACAAATCATATAACAATGATGATTTCGCAGAAGCAATATTTTCGAGCAAAACGCTTTTTATAGCTTCCATCTGATTATCGAAATCCTTAAAAATCTTATCGCTTTTTACAGCATAAGCCATTTCTGATCTTTGTGTTGAGAGTGCAATTAGCTTAGAAATATTTGCAACGATATTAGGATCATCAATTCCTGCAACTGATGGAGCTGGCAATCTCGAATAATCAACACTACTATTCAAATATGCTTTCAGCGAATTATAATAGGTGATTTTCCTCGTAACCTGATCTTTTTGAACATCAAAATTCGTTATTTTATCAGAGAACTTGGCTCCGCCACCTTCTATTTCATAGATGTTTTTATCTTTTCTAAACGATTTTAACTCATTTCCAGTTTGCTTTAATTGTGACTCCATAGCAACTAGAGTACTGTCAATAAATTTAATTGTATTGTTCGCAAATTGATTTTTTCCATCCAATTGAATTTTGATCAACATTTTTACTGTTGAATTAAGATACTCAACAAGTCTCGCCTTGTTTGTGCCCTGCATTCCCAAAGTTAAAATTGAACCACCCTTATCATCAGAACCTACACTTATGCCTTTATAACGCGAAACTGTTCCGTCAAAATCATTGAATTTAACAAAATACTCATTTCCTGTATACAAACCCGGATTATCATTAATTTGTAATTTCCAATTTAAAAAAGGCAAAGAAACGCGTTCACCCACTTTGTATTTTTTTACAAATTCTATAGGCTGAACCGCTGTTTTAGAATATGCATTTTCAGCATAATTAATCAATGAAACTGAGTTACTCTCAAAAGGAATACGTATCTCATATACATTTGCACTGATAAATTTAATTTTTATTAAAGTATTAGCAAGCTGTCCTCTGGATTTATCGATATCAACATAAAAAGGCACACTACCATAAGAATCAATTAAATTGTATTCACCCATGGTTAGGTAATCAATATAATATTGAAGCTTATTAACTACTAACTCATTATGAGATCTTGACTGTAAGATTGTTGTTATTCCGTTTACCTGATCTGAAATTCCTCCCCAATTAAAAACTAAACTTGTATTTGAGGTAAAAAAAGGATTGCTTTCTTCTTTTATAGAAATCAAAGTCTGCATTCCATAAATTTTTTCTTTTCGAATATTTATTTGATATGCAATAGTAAGCGCAATAATTAAACTCACTAGAAACCATTTCCAATAGCTTAAAATTTTCAGCAACAAACCTTTAAAATCAAAACTTGAATGATTTTCAAAAATCGACAAATCCTTTATATCTAACATTTCCGAGCCTAATTTTTAGTTTTGATTCTTATTTTATAATTAAATACACTGTTGTTGCCAGTGACAATAAAGTAATAATGGTACCTATTGATTGTATCCCTGTTTGCCCAGTTCCCCATGTTTTTTGTCTCAATGGTTTGACATAAATATAATCATTGGGTTGTAAATAATAATAAGGAGATTTCATGACGTTTATGTCAGTGAGGTCAATCTCGTTCATTTGAACTCCGGTGGGTGTTTGTCGAATTATGGTCACAGATTTTCTATCTCCTACTGTATTAATATCTCCTGCATTTGCAACAGCTTCCATAATATTTACATGCTCTTGGAACAATGTTTTTGTTCCTGTACTTCCAACCTCTCCGTTTATTGTATATCTAAAGCCTGCTAATTTTACTGTTACAAATATATTGGCATCTGTTTTAAAATATTCTTCAAGCAATTTTTTCTCAATTATAACCCGAACTTCTTCCAGAGTATAACCAATAACATTTATCTCACCTAAAATTGGGATTCTGATATTCCCATGATCATCAACTCTAAATCCATCAAAATACAAGGCTGACTCAGATCTTCCAGCTGTTAGAGATGCACTCTCTGTTTTATTAAAAATTGCAACTAATTTAGGGTCTATGGCTTTTAAATTAATACTTAAAACATCATTAACCTGAAGTCTGTAAGGCTTAGATTCAACTGCTGTAACAGTATTTGAGTCTTCAGAAGAATTTTTATCCTGCAGATATACTAAATCTTTTATAGGAATACATGAAGTAAAAAGCATACTAATCAGCGCCAGGATATAGAAACTATTTTTTGTCATTGTTAAAATTTTATCGCAAATATAGCTTTTCCATTAATCTTCGGGAAATCTATATTCCATTTGGGGTTTTATTTAATTGTTTTTGAATGTTTTTTCAAATGGAACGCGATGCAAAATACTTCTACCAAGAGTAACTTCATCGGCATATTCCAATTCATCTCCTACTGATATTCCTCTTGCAATCGTAGAAATTATAATTTGAGATTCTGCAATTTGTTTATAGATATAAAAATTGGTCGTATCTCCTTCCATGGTTGAACTCAGAGCAAAAATGATTTCAACAACTTTACCAGATCTGACTTTTTCGACCAAGCTTGAAATATTCAACTGACTTGGACCAACACCTTCAATTGGAGAAATTTTTCCTCCCAATACATGATATATACCTTTATACTGACCTGTATTTTCAATAGCCATAACATCACGAATATCTTCAACAACACAAATAGTCTGATGATTTCTGGATGAATTCGCACATATTTCACACACTTTTGTATCTGAAATATTATGGCAGTTTTCACAAAACTTAATATCCTCACGCATATTTAAAAGCGCTTGAGACAAAAAGCCTGTTTGCTCCTTTGGCTGTTTGAGCAAATGAAGAACTAATCGCAGAGCTGTACGTTTACCAATACCAGGCAATTGCGACATTTCATTAACCGCTTTCTCTATTAATTTTGATGAAAATTCCATGACGACAAAAGTAACATTTTTAACCGTATCAGCACCTTTGAAGCAATTAAATTCAATTCTAAAAGAAATAAGGATTTATCTTATTCCTATCTGTCAATAAAAAACAAAACTTCCCAATACAATTGGAAAGTTTTTAAAAACGCTTTTTTTCGATTAATATTGGTTTGTAGCCAATAAAACTAATGTACAAGCAACTTCAACCTCAATATTATTTAATTCCAATAATTGATATAATTCAGGATTTTCTGTTCCGGGATTAAAAATTACCCTTTTAGGTTGTGCTTCAATAATATAGTTATAATAATCACGCTGACGTGCCGGATTTAGATATAAAGTTACCGTATCGATATTTTTGACAGGAATAGCTTTTGTATGAATTTTTACACCCGCGACTTCTCCAGTATTTTGACCAATTGCTAATACTGTGTGTCCTTTTTGAGTAAGCATATTTATAGCTCTAAATGCATAACGATCTGGTTTTGTCGTAGCGCCTAGAAGTAATGTCTTTTTATTTTTCATCTTTTTAATTTAAAGTGCAAAAGTAGTTAAAAAGAATGAGCTTAGTTTATCTTATCAATTCAGAATATTGACTCTAAAGAAATAATATCATAACTCAGTTTTAGCTATCAATATAAAAAAATAACTACTTTTACTTCACTAACCAAAACTTTATGGATTTATTCATTTACTTATTTGCTGCACTCTTTTCCGTTTTAAACCCAATTGGTACTGTGCCAATTTTTGTTGGATTAACACAGCACGATTCTCAAAAAGAACGTTCCAGAATTTCCCTATGGACCGCGATCAATGTTTTTATCATATTATTGGTTTCCTATTTTATTGGCCAATACGTCTTGACCTTCTTCGGAATTAGCATTGATGCACTTCGAATTGCAGGCGGAATTGTAATTGTGAATTCAGGTTTTTCGCTGCTTTCAGGAAAATTCAATAAAAAACGAGGAATCAATAAAAAAATCGAAACTGATGCACAGCAAAGAAACGACATTGCCTTGACGCCATTGGCAATACCAATGCTAGCCGGACCAGGATCAATTTCATTACTTATTGCTTTTTACCAAGAACATCATGAAATGAACGAAATCATCATTTCATGTCTTGCAATTTCAGCAATTGGTGTCAGCATTTTTGCCATTTTAAAAAGCGCACATTACCTTGCCCGCATACTAGGCGCATCCGGAATTGTTGCAATTTCCCGAATAGTTGGATTCATTGTAATTTCTATCGGAATTCAATATATCGTAAGTTCTATTGTAAATATTATTAAAGGAAATTTTTAATCTAAAAACTCTTTTAAATAAATAAAAAAGGGATAAACTTTAAACTTTATCCCTTTTTTATTTATTTAAAAACCTGTTTTTAATTCCTTGGCAAGAAAACTTCAGCCATCATGCAGCGTGCGCTTCCACCGCCACAAGCTTCAATTGTATCCAAGCTCGAACTTAAAA
>NZ_JBSIPG010000011.1:0-53678 GCF_054075145.1 Flavobacterium xizangense
CTTCTTCCGTATCCCGGATAATCCGGAGCTATCAAATGGTATTTATCCGATAAATCCATAATAAGGTTTCTAAACATATGCGATGATGTCGGATAACCGTGCAGCAGCACCAAAGTCGGGTTGTTTTTGTCTCCCGCCTCTCTGTAGAAAATTTCAACTCCGTTGATTTTTCTTGTGTGATAAGTCGTTTTCATAATATTTAATTAGTGTTTATTAAAGGGGGATGCCATTGGAAAATCCAACGTGGTTTCGGCAACGTTGTTGAGATAGTTGGTCAAAACATTTATTGCTATTGCGGCAATAATTTCAACAATTGCTGCATCATCGTAACCTGCGGCTTTTACCTTCTCCACTGCCATAGTACTTACTTGCCCTTTCAGAAGTACAACTTCTTTGACAAACTTCAATCCGGCACTGATTTTAGCATCAACGGAAACCGCCTCCCTAGCCAATTCAATAGACTGTATGTCTAAACCCAGCTTATTTGCCAGCGTGGAATGGGCTGCATTACAATAATCACAGCCATTAACAGAAGCTACGGTAAGAGCAATCAATTCATTGAAATCATTACCAATACTAGATTTCGAAAGAGCCTGATCAAAGGCAATATAACCTTCAAGAACGGTGGGTGAATTACCCATAGTGCGCATTACATTGGGAATAAAGCCCATCTTGGAATTGATAGTTTCAAAAAGTTCGTTTAGTTGTCCATTGGCCTTCTCGGGTTCTATTGCTTTTAAACGTGTCATGATGATTTAATTTTAACTTTATTGGATAAGTATTTTTTACAATACAAAGTTGCATCAATAACAATGGCTCGGGTTAGACAGATTTTCCAAAACTGTTAACCTTTTTTCCAAAACTTTCTTCCATAAGATATTGGTTTTGATATAAAGAAATAAAAAAGAGGTGCTGTAGCAGCGCCTCTTAGAAGTTCGAAAATAGATCCGATATAAAATTATAGCGATTAACAATCAAGCACTGAACTGCTGATTATCGGGCATAACAGTTAATTCCTTAATTTTTTCGCGATAATGCAATGGGGAGATACCCTCTTTATTTTTAAAGAATCTACTAAAGGTCTGAATGTCTTCATAACCCAGGTCATAAGCTATTTCTTTTATAGATTTATCTGTATGACGAATCTGATTTCTTGCATCTGCCATAATGCGGTCATGAATAAAATCTTTAGGGGGACATCCCATTACAAGTGAAAATAAAATAGACAACGTTTTGGGAGACTTATTTAATTTTGAGGCGTAAAATGCCACATCATGGTGCTCAAAAAAATGATCTTCAACCAAAAAATTAAATGAACTCACAAGATCCGGCAGATATTTTTTCTGTTTCTCACACTGCTGCGTTTTACAGCAAAACCTAAGGATTCTCTTCAGAAGTAATGACAACATATCCTTTTGCAGGGTATCAGCCGAATTCATTTCGTTATAAAAAAATGACCACGCACTTTCCAAATGATCTAATTGTTCTTCATCTATTGCTATAATTTTTAATTGTCCACCAGAAAAATCACACAAACTTCTTAGATCTATATTATTATCCTGTCCTGAGCTGCACAAGGCCTTGCTGAATCTGAGCATTCTTGCCGATATTAAATCAATACCTTCTATACGATGAAATGAATTTAGAAAGAATATTGCATTCTTAGATATTTCATAACATGCCTTGTCAATATTAACCTGCATGGTTCCTCCTCTATTCCAAATCATTGTCAGCTCTGCTGGATCAATATCAAAAATAGCAGATTTACTATTTGAATCTATTTCCGCTATTGTCAAAAACTCATTTAAATTAGTATTGTTAATCATAATAGTCGAGATAAAAAGTTAGTAAAAAGAAAGGCCCCGCATCACAAACAGAAACCGCTAAAATTATATTTCAAAATTGCGTTTTTAAATCGACTATCATTTTACATTATCATCCAATATTTTTGACTTTTTCATTCATTATCACTTTCTTTTATATCAAAAGTAAAATATTATGTACAAAATTGAAAAAGCGCATTCTTAAAGCAATTGATTGTCTTCATTGAGATAAAACACATGCTTTCTTTTTAAATACAAGGCAAGCATAAATACAAAAGCCTTTATTTCAAAAAAATATTTATATTTTAAATAAAAATTTAACTGGAATTATAAATAAAAATCACTGTAATTAACAATCAATTGAAAAAAAATTGTAAATTAACATTTAATTAACCCCATAGCTGTTGTTGTTTTTTAAATAATAACCTACAAATATTCAGACTAAAATGGCCTGTAAATAGTATGCAATTGAATACTGTTTTTTCTGGGGACCAATCATCTTCTGACGTCAGGCTTTTAATGTATTCCGTTAGTTTAATATTTTAGGTATATGCGATCAATTACAAGTAAAAACCGAATGTTGGAGGATCTTAGCAGTGATATTTCCAATTCGCGCAGCAAAAAAGAATTGTTATATGTTATCTGCCAGACACTAAAAAAGTTTATCCCTTTTGATGACAGTTTTATTCTGCTTTACAATAAAGAGAAAAAAACCTGTAAGACCTTTATTTTTTATGCCGGAGAAAAAAGATCGGAGCGTTCCGATTTTGAGCAGCAGCTCGAAATCGAATATCCACTTGAAAATACGGAGCAAGAAGATGAGTTCCCTTCTGTACAGGATGTTGAAGTATTGGTTAAACAAGGAAATACTGATGTTCAATTCATACATGACGCCGGAATAAAGGAATTTGTTACTCTAAAGCTTTATGACAAAAATCAATTTATCGGATTATTTGTCCTGCTTTCAGAAAATAAGGGTGCTTTCACTGCCGAGAATCTCAACCTACTTCAAAATATCTCGTATCAAATAGCCTCTGCCACCGTAAATATTATCTCCAATGAAGAAATCACAAGACAGCATCATGAAAAGAATATACTGCTTTCATTAACAGGTGAAATTGCCAGTGTGAGAAATCGAAACGATTTACACGAAGTTTTGAACGGCTCTCTTAAAAAGATCTTCCAAATTAAAGAATACGCACTTTCAAAAATAAGCAGTGATGGGAAAACTTATGATAATTTCATATTGGATGCTAAAAAAATTACCCGCAGTCATACCCATTTTGAAGATATAATTCACAGACAATACAGTGTGGATGACCCGCTATTCAGTCAGGTCATGAAAACCAACCACTCTCTGATCTTTAATATAAATGAAATAGCGGCAATTCCCGGAATGCCGCAGTATGTAGCTCTATGGCATTCCGTTGGGATCAAAACAATTGTCGCAATCGCACTGCGCGCCAGCGGAAAAGATATAGGATGTGCCTATTTCAGCTTTGAACTGGAAGAGTTGGATGATCTTAAGAAATACCTTTTAGAGGGTATAAGTTCTCAGCTTTCGGCAACCATGTCAAATATACTTGCCAACGAAGAAATCGAAAAAAGGGAAGAAGAAAAAACAATCCTGCTCTCCCTTAGCAGTGAACTCTCTGTAATAAAAAACAGGAATGATTTGCTGGAGATTGTAAATGGCCGGATAAAAAAATTATTTTCAATAGAAGAACTGGCAATTGCTAAAATAGATGATAACGGAAGAACCTACAGTGCATTCATGCTTGATTTAAGTGAAAATATCACAAATGACGTTGAATTTGAAGCAACCACATCAATCCCCTATAATATAAGCGATCCACTGTTCAGTAAAACAATCAAATCAAATGATCCGGTCATATTTCAGGTCAATGAAATTGTAAAGGATCCCCAAATGCCCGCATTTGTTCATTTTTGGAAAAAAATGGGATTGGAACTTGTCCTTTGTGCACCGATGAGAGCCGGGGGCAAAAATATCGGTATGCTTGTGATGCATATTGATACAAATAAAACATTAAGTCCTAAAAATAGTTTACTGAAAGGCGTTTTAGCTCAATTATCGATAGCAATCTCCAATATATTGGCCAACGAAGAAATCATTAAAAGGGAAAAAGAAAGAGAACTTCTTCTCTCCCTGAATCTTGCTATCGCGGCTGTGAGAAATAATGATGAACTATTGCAGGTTATATCCCAGCGGTTGAAAAAAATACTGGGGTTCAGTCATACTTTAATAGCGTTGATCAATGACGACAAAAATACTGTAAGCGCATTTCTTGTGGACCCTAAATCTAAAAGCAAAGAACATCCAATTTATGAGCAAGCTACGACCAAAAAATTCCTTCTCAATGACGGTATCTTAGATCTTGCGTTGTCAAATGCATCTGTCTCACTTTTTAATTTAAAAGAGCTTTCCGAAAATCGGGAACTTCCCTTATATCTTAAGGTAAATTTCGAAAGTGGTATAAACCAGGCAGCAGTAATGCGATTTTGCAGAGCTGGGGAACCTTTTGGATTTTGGTTACTTTTCTATGAAAAAAATATTATGCCAAATCACAAGTGGCAGAGTCTCCTAGAGGGATTGACCAATCAAATTTCCATCGCCCTTTCCAATATTATTGCTAGTGATGAAATTATAAAAAAGGATTATGAAAGAAAGCAGCTGCTAATGTTTAATATGGATCTGGCTGCTGTGCAGACCGACAGAGAACTGATGCTTGTCATTAATGAAAAACTAAAAAAAATAGTGGGATTCAGCCATGTGCACCTTACTGTAATCAATGACGACGAAATCTCCGTAACACCTTTTTTATACGATCCTGAATCAAAAAGCAGGAACCATCCACTTTATAAAAATTTAAAAGGAAGCAAATTCCTTATTCAGGACGGGATATTAAATAAATCATTCGAAACCTCACAACCCACAATGATTGATTTTGAGCAATTGAAAAAAGAACAGGAACTTCCATTATACGCTCTTATTAATTATGAAAGCGGCATTCATCAGGTAGTTACAACCAGATTTACAAATGGGGACCGCATCTTTGGTTTTTGGATGCTCTTTTTTGATAAAAAAATTGCATTTGATCACCATCAAGTTAGCCTTATAAAAGGTATTTCGGATCAAATTTCCATTGCTCTTTCGAATATTATTGCAAGTGAGGAAATCAAAAAAAGAGAGTATGAAAGAAATACGCTGCTACTTCTTAATATGGATCTTGCAGCAGTGCGCACCAACGAGGATTTAATGTTTGTGATTACTGAAAAACTAAAAAAAATACTCCATTTCAGCCACGCGCATTTGGTTCGAATAAATGATGACAGAACTACGGTGACCCCCTATCTGTATGATCCACATTCAAAAAGCCAGAACCACCCTCTTTATAAAAAATTAAAAGGGAATAAATTTGCAATAGCTGACGGGATTTTAGATAAATCAATAATAACAGCAGATCCAACACTAGTCGATTTCGAGGAGTTGTCTAAAGAACAGCAGCTTCCCCTTTACGGCATAATTAATTATGAAAGCGGCATAAAACAGTGTGTTACAACCAGATTTATCAGCGGAGATATTGTTTTTGGCTTTTGGATGATGTTTTTTGATAAAAAAATTGTTTTTGATTCACATCAATCCAGTCTTATAAAAAGCATATCAGATCAAATGTCTATCGCAATTGCAAATATCTTTGCGAATCAGGAGATAGAATCTCAGGAAAGGGAAAAATCAATGTTGTTGGAATTCAGCAACGCCATAGCATCAGTTAGAGATAATCTTTCATTATCGCTGATTCTTGCCCAACAGTTTAAAAAAATTTTCAACATTGATCAGTATAGTATCCATCTACTGAGTGAAGATAAGAGTACACACACACCAGCTTATTATGATCCACAAGCGGAATATGCAAAACACCCTGCTTTCCTAAAAATGATAGATAGTCCTACTGATGTCAATGATGGTGTATTTAATATTGTTCTCAGTTCAGACAACCCTGTTGCCTTTAATCCTCAAAAATGGACTAGTTTGGAAACCTCACCCGTTTATGCCAAATTCGCTGTAGATAACAATTTGAAACAAGTTACCGGAATGAGAATAAGACTTGGAGAAGAAAACATAGGACTGCTCTACTTCAGCCATGAGGAATCTTTCCTTCCTGTCTCTAAGTATCCACTTGTAAAAAGTATTTCCTCTCAGGTGGCAGTAGCCATTTCCAATATCACTGCCCGTGAGAAAATACTCAATCAGCTGAAAGAAATCAAACAGTATAAAAAGCAGCTTGAGGAAGAGAACATATATCTGCAGGAGGAGATTGTAAATACACAGAATTTCGCTGAAATGATAGGTGAAAGCAGCGAAATGAAAAAAGTATTCCATATGGTAAACCAGGTAGCCCCCTCGGACAGCACTGTTTTGCTTCTTGGAGAAACCGGTACGGGAAAAGAATTAATAGCAAGGGCCATTCATAATTCATCCCCCCGTTACAATAAACTTATGGTCAAAGTAAATTGCGCGGCACTACCCGCAAATTTAATTGAAAGTGAATTGTTCGGTCATGAAAGAGGCAGTTTCACCGGAGCGACAGAGCGCAGGATTGGAAAATTTGAACTTGCCAACAATGGTACATTATTTCTGGATGAAATCGGAGAAATGCCATTGGAACTGCAGGTAAAGCTACTGCGGGCCTTGCAGGAAAAAGAAATAGAGCGTCTCGGAGGAAAAACTACAATCCAGGTCGATGTTCGTATTATTGCCGCAACTAACAGAAATCTTGAAAAAATGATGGATGAGGGAACCTTTAGAAGTGATTTGTACTATCGATTAAATATTTTTCCCATCAACCTGCCTCCCCTTCGAGATCGCAAGGAAGACATTCCAGCTTTGGCGTCACACTTTATAAAGAGATTTTCAAAAAAAACAGGAAAGGCCATCTCCAGTTTAAGCAACAAAGCCTTGCAGGATATGATACAGTATAATTGGCCGGGAAATGTTAGGGAACTTGAACATTTGATGGAACGAAGTGTCCTTCTCGCCCAGGGAGACACTATCAAAGGAATATTGCTTCCTTCAAAGAATAACCCTGCAATAGTTAAAGAAGATGATACATTAGAGATCAAAACCATGGATGATTACGAACGTAGTTATATAATGAAAATACTAAAATATACCGGTGGAAGAATCGCAGGATATGGTGGTGCTGCAGAGTTATTGGGCATCCCGCCTACAACTTTGCATTCCAGAATGAAGCGTCTGGGGATCAAAAAAGAACACATCAGCAGTCAGTAATAATTTGTAAACACCTTTTTTGATAAAATGAATTATGCCTATTTAAAATCGTTTGCAGCACCGGAATTTAACCTGAATTCCGTAGGGGTCTGTCCAAAATATGACTTGAAAAGCCTTGAAAAATGTGCTATGCTTTCAAAGCCCAGGGTATAACAGATATCTGTTATTGTAAATTTGGTAGTAAGAAGCATCTCACTGGCTTTTTTAAGTCTTTTTTCTCTCATCCATTGTGATGGAGGCATATTATATATCGTGTGAAATTCTCTTCTGAAACTGGACTGGCTTCTGCCTGTCAAGGTGCAAAGTTCATCTATTGAAACCGAATTCATAACATTTTGCTCTATGATAGCCTTGAAATTATTGGCTACATTGGTCTTTACAGCAAAGAATTGGTTGAGAATTTCTCTGCTTGTGCTCGCTACATGAAAAAGTAGTTCAAAAAGTTTTACTTTAAGAAGAACCGTATTGGACTTCTCAAAATAATGATCAAGAGAATCAATATAATTAAGAAAGCGGTTATCAAATCCTTTTATGGTAACCGCAGGATAAGATTCATCACCCAGGATTGATAAAGACATCAATTTTACAAATTCCAAAAAGAATTGGTCCTCAAGTGAAAATAAATAATAACATACTTCATTAGAATTCCCAGGACACCCAGTTTCATATTCTACCAAAATATCTTTTCTGAGAAAAGCCATCTGATTGTCCATTATTTCATAAGTACTGGATCCATGCCTAAAAACCATAGTTCCTTGTGTTACGAAAAGCAATTTATTGGTATTGGTATAGAAGGAACCTTTACAAGCTTCATAGCATCCTCCTGACTCAACCACAATATCATTCTCAAGCATCAAATGTCTGCTGCTTAATTCGAAAATTCTGTTTTTTTGGGGAGTGCTTTTGGCCATTGGTTCCATAATAATTTTTTTTTTAGAATTAACCTGCTTACCATCGCTTTATGTTCCAAAACGCATGCCAATACACAATAAACTGACAATCAATATATTATATAAAATAAATTAAAATTGAACTGACTATATATCGCCAAAATACGATTACCCGTACGATATTAAGTCAGCAATGGCTCTATTTCGTATAATTTTCTTTCCTATGAAAAAATATTTCTTCGAATTTTAGACTAAAAAAGAAAAATTTTAAAAACTAAAGGATACTGCTCATGCCATGACACCGTTCATGAAAAATTATTTGATTCAGGAAAAATTGCCAACCCTAATGGAAAATTTGCCTAACCGCATCAATATGTAACCTTGTAACTTCGTATATTAATTTATCATCAAACATATACGCCAATTTTACCCGTAGAGCTAAATGCTCTCTGTAGCGCCAATCTTAGAATCTGAAATGAAAATTGTACCAATGAAAATCAACAAGAAAATTGCAGATCCTAACTTAGATCCTGTCACTGACGAACTTAACAAACTCCTTGCTGACGAAATAGTGTTGTTTATAAAAAATAAAAATTATTATTGGAATATTGAAGTTGAGAATTTTTTTGAAATTCGTGAGTTTTATGAGAACCAGGCTGTTCAACTGGAAAAAATAATCAATCTGACAGCCCATCATATCCGAATACATAGGGGCCAGACACAAAACAGAATGTCTGATTATTTACGCATAACCAACTTACTTGAACATCCCTACAGCAGATTCAGCAGAGATCAATTAAAATATTTACTGGCTTCACACGAAACCATTATAAACAATCTTAGGCGACTCATAGCGATATTTTCCCACAAGAGCACCAATATAGGTGCAGCATCGTTTGTGAAGAAAATACTT
Organism: Flavobacterium xizangense; assembly: GCF_054075145.1. Lineage (NCBI taxonomy): Bacteria > Pseudomonadati > Bacteroidota > Flavobacteriia > Flavobacteriales > Flavobacteriaceae > Flavobacterium > Flavobacterium xizangense. The sequence continues at coordinate 8,938 of NZ_JBSIPG010000011.1, forward strand.
TTAGAACATGAAAAAATGGCCTGGATGATAAGGTCTTATCTCAATAAGCTGCCTTAATTCCAAATAAATTCTGTTCTTAGGCCCTCATTAGAAAAATCTTAAATTAATGCAATTTGGCAATTTTATAAATAGTAATAGTAAGAAAAAAAAAATGGAAAATTTCAATTCACTCATAGACGCAATCCAACAGTATCGCGAACAAGGATATGTTGAGGACTTCAATCTTAAACAAAATTGCCTGGAATGTCGCAGTGGACAATACAAGGTACTGCCTGACCAGTTTAATATTGACAAATATTACCGGTTTGATCAAGATACAAATCCTGATGATGAATCTATTATCTATGCGATCTCCTCGGATCAATATGAACTAAAAGGCATTTTAATTAATTCTTATGGGATATATAGCGAACCAATTGCTGATGAAATGTTGTCCAAGCTAACTAACACATAACATAAATTTCTATTATGTCGGTACATGGAACTGGTCCAAACAGCCTTATACAGAAATAAATCAAATGTCAAAGGAAGTAGCATAGCTGCCGCCCATGCCTTTGCACCCTCTGGAAGCCGAATAATCACAGTATTGGAAAAACTGCTGGATGAAAAAGGATACGCAAGAGTTTTAAATTGATATGCGCAGCCGCAGGTCAGCGAACCACAGTGATTATTGAAAAGTAACATTTTGGTTCCCTATTTGCGAAAAACCAATAATATTAACGATATATCATCACTTAAATTGTTTCTAATTAAAGCAAAAACCTTAAAAATCAGACATTTTCATAAAGGCATATCTTTTGGACATTCCAAAAAAAACAGCTTTTTCATTATTCACCTTTAATACCCTTAATTATGCAAAATGATATTTATCAAATCAAAAGACTGCTGAATACTAAAAATGGGACTTTTTCGTATTACAGCCTTCAGGAAATGGAAGATCAGGGATTTAATATAAAAAAAATGCCCTTTTCCATCCGGATTCTTTTAGAAAATGCATTACGTAATTTTGATGATTTTGCAATTACAAGAGAAAATATTGAAACACTTTTAAACTGGAAGCCTGAAGCATCCGATAAAGATATCCCATTTAAGCCTGCACGTGTTTTGATGCAGGATTTTACGGGTGTCCCTGCAGTTGTCGATATTGCATCACTCAGGGCAGAAGTAGCCCGAAGAGGAAAAAATCCCGATGAAATAAATCCGCTTATACCTGTAGATTTGGTAATCGATCACTCAGTGCAGGTAGATTATTTTGGAACCGAGTACTCCTATTCCCGAAATATGGACGAAGAATACAAACGAAATTCCGAACGATATGAATTTCTAAAATGGGCGCAGGAGTCTTTTAGCAACTTTAGCGTAGTGCCTCCGGGAATGGGAATCTGCCATCAGGTGAATTTGGAATATCTTTCACAAGGTGTAATAGAACGAAACGGCGAAGTATTCCCTGATACCCTTGTTGGAACCGACAGCCATACACCAATGGTAAACGGTATCGGAGTAGTAGCCTGGGGAGTTGGCGGTATTGAGGCGGAAGCCGCAATACTTGGACAGCCCATTTATTTTATTATGCCTGAGGTGATAGGACTTAAATTAACGGGAAAAATTCCTTTAGGCTCAACTTCCACCGATATGGTACTTACCATTGCTGAGCTTCTTCGCAAATACGGAGTAGTTGGTAAATTTGTGGAAGTCTTTGGTCCAGGGCTGGATAGTTTAAGTGTACCGGATCGTGCAACCATTGGAAACATGTCCCCTGAATTTGGCTGTACTGTTACTTATTTTCCCGTAGATGATAAAACTTTGGAATACATGAAACTCAGTAATCGTTCAGAACAGCAGGTCACACTTGTAGAAGATTATTGCAAAGCCAACCTTTTGTGGCGGACAGGAGACGAATCCATCAATTATACTGATATACTGGAGCTTGATCTCTCGACTGTTGAACCTACCATTGCTGGTCCGAAAAGACCACAGGATAAAATTCTTCTAAAAAATCTTCAAACTTCTTTCACCGATCTTATTGATAAACACTTTGGCAGAAAGTACGCACCACAAAAACAAATAACACGCTGGTACGGAGAAGGAGGATCTCAGCCCATTCAAGGCGAGAGCTCAGTGCCAAAAGATACGAAGATCGAACAAAAAATAGAAAATGGCACCAAGAGTGTGGCGGTAACTTTAGGGTCAGAGCAATTTGTACTCGCTGACGGAGCGGTTGCCATCGCGGCAATTACCTCCTGTACCAATACATCAAATCCGTTTGTTATGATCGGCGCGGGTCTGGTTGCAAAAAAAGCCAGGGAAAGAGGGCTCAATGTAAAACCATGGGTAAAAACATCATTGGCACCCGGTTCTAAAGTAGTGACAGATTATCTGACAAAAGCAGATCTGATTGGTGATCTTGAAGCATTGAAATTTCATGTCGTAGGATACGGCTGTACTTCCTGCATCGGAAATTCAGGTCCATTGCCTTCACATATTGCAAAAGCCGTAGAGGAGCACGATCTTGTGCTTGCTTCAGTTCTATCTGGAAACAGAAATTTTGAGGCACGAATTCATCCACAGGTGAAAATGAACTTCTTAATGTCCCCGATGCTCGTCGTGATTTTTGCGCTTGCCGGCCGTATTGATATAGACCTCATTAATGAGCCCGTTGGTTATGATTCCAATCTGCTTCCTGTTTACCTCAAAGATTTATGGCCGACAAATGACGAAATAAATAAAGTGCTCAGCGAGGTATTATCCCCTAAACAGTTCGCAAATAGTTATCAAACCATTTTTGATGGTAATCATACATGGCAGAACCTAGTAATACCCAAGCAAAAAATATATGAATGGGATGACAATTCAACTTACATAAAAGAAGCTCCATTTTTTAAAAATCTTCCTGACAATCCAAAACCCTTAGTGGATATCAGCAAAGCCCGTGCACTTCTGGTGCTGGGGGACAGCATTACCACAGATCATATCTCCCCTGCAGGATCCTTTAATGAAAAATCTGCAGCGGGTAAGTACTTGCTTAGTCGCGGTGTAGAAAAAGCTGACTTCAACTCTTATGGTTCCCGTCGTGGTCACGACCAGGTTATGATACGGGGAACATTTGCCAACGTGCGTATTAAAAATGCATTGGCAGAAAAGGAAGGCGGATTTACACCCTTTCTTCCAACAGGTGAAGAGATGAGTATTTATGACGCTTCTGTTAAATATAAAGAATCTGAAACTTCCTTAATTATTCTGGCCGGAAAAGAATACGGAAGTGGTTCATCCAGAGACTGGGCAGCAAAAGGAACTTTTCTTTTGGGGGTAAAAGCAGTGCTTGCTGAAAGTTATGAAAGAATCCACAGAAGCAATCTGGTAGGAATGGGTGTTTTGCCACTACAATATAAAAATGGGGAAAATGCCAAAAGTATAGGTCTTACCGGTCGGGAAATTTTTACTATCACAGGAATAGCAGAAGACATCAAACCTTTAAAGGAAGTAACCGTTGTTGCAGAAAAAGTGGATGGTGGAAAAATTAATTTTAATGTTATTGCAAGACTTGATTCTCAAATAGAAATCGAATACTACCGAAATGATGGTATACTGCAATATGTACTGAGACAATTTCTTCAAAAAGTATAACCTTTGCTATAAACTACAAGGAAATAATTCAAATTTTCTCTACTAAAAAAAGGGATTTACTAATCGAAGATAGAGGAAATTTGAATTACTTTTTCAATTATAATTTTACTACTTAAACCAAAATTTCATTCAAACGTTATTTCCAGCCTAAATTAGTAAACCCGATAACTTTTTTATTTTACTTTCGATGCCTTTACAATTATGTCTGCAACCTCAGCTGCATGTGACATATAAACCACATGGCTTGATTGAATCTCCACAATAGTGCTTTTTGCTCTTTGGTACATTTTACGTTGCAGGTCGGGATGTATATTTTTATCCTGCAAGGTTACAATCGCAAAACTTGGTTTTGTTTTCCACGCCGCATTTGTAAGGGGCGTTGCAAATGATGCCGCTATGATGGGCACTTGTGAGGCTTCCATAAAATCACTTTCCTTTTTGCTAAGATCAGCACAAAAACCAGCATGGTATTTAGCTTTGTCATACCACAAATATCCTTGCTTATCTGGTCCGATTATCCCATTTTCAGGAGCTGGAGGATAGGTAGAAGCCCAAGTAGCAACGCTCTCACCCACGTCAGGCAAAAAGGAAGCTATATAAACCAGACTTACCACTTTAGGGTCTGTCCCTGCTTCTGAAATCACTGCTCCCGACCATGAATGTCCTACCAAAACAACCGGCCCTTCAAATTTATCCAATACCCTTTTAACTGCAGCAGCATCCTCAGCAAGTCCTGTTAAAGGAAGCTGTGCAATTCGAATGTTATATCCTTTTTTGATTAGTATCTCATATATACTCTTATATCCGGATCCATCGGCGAAAGCACCATGCACCAAAAGGATATTTTTACTAACCACCTCCTGAGCTGCCGCTTTTTGGACAGCTGAGAAACTTAAAATGCAGATTGCCATTACAATCAGACTTCTTACAGATTTAAATTCAATCATTTTCATATGTTTTATTTTTAAATTCTTTTTGCCACTGTTGACAATACAAATTTGCAACTCTTAACGCTTCTAATGTTTGGCATACTTTCCCTAACTGTTAACCATTTTTCCCTATTATACTTTTTTTACAGATTTATATATTATATGTCAAATTCTGCAAACTGTTTTTACCAGTTACTTCCACATTTAAAATTATACCTAATCTAAAAAAAGGAATCATACAAAAAAGTGAAGTGCAGGGAATCGAGAATCATAGATACAAAATTACATACACCAGCTTATTTCAATAGGTCAAAGAAAAAGAGGCTGTTTTCAAATTGAAAACAGCCTCTTTTTTAGTGGGTCACTACTCCTGAGAGTTTCTTACTGAATAAAACAACATCTGTAAAGTTGGAATAACAATAAGTGCAATCGTTAAAACAGCTGCATCACCACTTTACTTTATTCATTCTCATTAGCAAAACTATAGTCCATATAGCCTGCAGCGCCTCCAGTATATAGCAAATCTGCGTTTGGAGCCGATAATGCAAATCCATTACGGTATCTTTCAACTAAATCAGGATTCGCAACAAATGGCAAACCATAGACTATCAAATCTGCATTTTGACTGCGTAACAGGGCATCGCCCGATTTAGAATCAAGACCACCGCCAATCATAAGTGTCCCTTTATATAAAGGACGGAAGTATGCCGCAACATCGGAAAAAGCCTCTGCAGGAGTTCCTTCTGTTCCGGGAATCCCCACTACATGCAGATAAGCAAGATCAAATTGATTTAAGGCTTCAGTTAAATACCTAAATGTAGGCTCTGTATCGGCATTAGGCTTTAATGTTCCTGAACTGCTTGCAGGGCTGATTTTTAAACCCACTCTTCCTTTCCCCCAAACACTAATAACAGCTTCTATAAGTTCAAGTACAAAGCGACTTCTGTTTTCAGGGGATCCTCCGTATTGATCAGTGCGCTGATTTGTGGCCGAACTCAAAAATTCAGGTAAAAGAAATACGTGTCCTCCATGAATTTCCACACCATCAAAACCAGCTTTTTTTGCGTTAAGACTTGCAAGCCTAAAATCTTCTATTATACCTTTAATGTCTTCAATTGTCATTTCGCGTGGCATCGGTGTATTCTGAAATCCGTTCACAGTATAAGTCATCTCTTCAGGATTAATGGCAGAAGGCGCCATAGGAAGATTGCCATTAAGATGATCCGGATGAGACACAGCTCCAGAATGCGCTATCTGAAGAAATATCTTGCCATCATTTTTGTGTACCGCCTGAGTAACATTACTCCATGCTTCCACCTGCTGATCATTGTAAATACCTGGCACATTGATGAATCCAATCGCATCAGGACTGATCCATGTTCCCTCGGTAATAATCAAGCCAGCTGAAGCGCGTTGTGCATAATATGAAGCCATCATGTCAGTGGCAAGAAGTTCTGTATTTGTAGCACGACCCCTTGTCATTGGTGCCATAACTATACGATTTTTTAAAGTTAGATCACCTAATTGGTAATCTGAAAATAATTTGTTGTCCATTGTAACCTTTTTTAAATTATGCATTAAAACTAGTGAAAGCCTGATCCATGCGACCCACTTAAAATACCTTTTTTGAATTGTTGATCATATTTGCAATTAATGCATTTCATCAGTCCAAAATTTTTCCTTTTGAGTGTAATTAATAAGATAATCTTAAAATCCGATGCATTAAATGTTGATTACAAAATTAGAAGAAAGCAAGATGGGACCTCATTGACATATGATAAAAAAGGAATTGATATATATCAATGATAACATCCAAAAATTCATAAACAATTATTTTGCAAAGTTCTGTAACTGAAAATCCCTTCATCTAGTACAGTAGATTAGCATTCATCAGGGGTAGAAGATATTGAATTCTGTTACTATTTTTTTTATGCCAGGGAAGAATAGTTAACAATTTAGGAAAAGATGACAACTTAGAATTTATTACCAATTCGCAACTTTACACTCAATATAAACACACTGCTAAATTCAAAAGCAGTTTTTAAATCTTAAGCTATGAATACTTTATTTTACACGAGAATTAAAAACATCAATTTATACCAATCCACAACTTTATTGTTGCTATTTATTTTTAACATGGCTGCAGCCCAGATCGATGTAAGGTCAGACAAGCCGACTGCTTTGCCAGTTTTGAATAATTCATCCATAAAAATTGATCCGGCAAAAGGCTATCTGGTTTCTGAAATAAAGGATAAGGTATATTATGTTACTGATGGGATTTACCAGATGATGTTTATTGTAACAAGTGACGGAGTAGTCGCGGTAGACGCTCCCCCATCATTTGGCAAACATATTCTTCATGCCATAAAAGAAGTTACGGATCAGCCTGTGAAGTATGTGATTTATTCACACAGCCACCCGGATCATATTGGATCGGCATCAGTATATCCTGCAAATGCTCAGTTTATTACCAGTATTAAATCAGCTGAGGAATTAAAAAAACACAATGAAGGCAAAAATTCACTTCCCTTTGGCGCATTTGTTGGAGGAAAACCTGTCCCAAAGCCAACCAAGACTTTTAATGACAGCTTTACACTAACAGCTGGAGGCCGAATAATTAAAATTCTTCATATCAACCAGACGGCCCACAGCGCCGATGATTTAATAATTTTTCTTCCTAAGGAAAAAATCGTAATGGCTGTAGATATTGTTTTTCCGGGATGGGTTCCTTTCGAACAGGTTGCTTACGCCCAAAGCATTGACGGTTATCTAGATCTTCATAAGTATCTGCTTGATCTTGATTTTGAGACCCTTGTCGCAGGACATTGGTCAAGACTAGGAACGAAAAAGGATGTAACCGATAATATGAATTACATCAATGATATCATTTCAGCTTTGCAGGAAGCTTTCACAAAAGTTGATTTTTCAGGTACCGTCTCTAAAGTGGATACTTCCAATATCAATTTAATGATGGAAACCTATTTTGATGCGGTAGCAAAATATGCTGCTGACAAGGGCGAATTAAAATGGAAAGACAAACTCTCGGGCTCCGATGTCTGGACTTACAGCCATGCAAGAAAACTGCTTTCCTTTGTCCGTGAATCCGGGATCTCCATGAATATGCCAAAATAAAATTTAAAAAAACAATATCATGTTAAAAGAAATTGTTCACATATTGAAAAATGACTGCCCTAACTGCTATAAAGGCAAAGTGTTTAAAGATAAAAGCTTTTATTTCAGTATTGGATTTCCTAAAATGTATGATCACTGCAGCAACTGCGGTTACACGTTCGAAAAAGAGCCAGGCTATTTTTTCGGGGCAATGTTTATAAATTACGGTCTGACAGTCGGTGAGTCTCTGATAACTTACGTCATCGCACATCAGTTTTTTAAAGAAACTTTTGATATAAGAATCCTTCCCATAATTGCTGCAGTGATAATACTTCTTTGTTTTCTAAACATCCGATTATCCAGGATGATTTGGATCTATATCTTCAAAGATTATTCTCTCTGATTTTTTATTTAAATGGAAGACCGGACGTTTCTGCCGGGAAAAAGCTTTTTGCTACCTCAACCATATCCAATGCCTCGCGGAGCAGTTTTATTTTCCCATTCTCAGCAACAAGGCGTCCCATATAAGTCTGATGATATGGAAGCCCTGTAGCCGCAGCAGTACAGTGGACATCATATTCTCCAAATGCCTGATCTGGTGTGTCGATATGTATTTGTACATTTTGAAATTCAAAACCCGGAAACATTTCAGGCAGATTTTTTAAAAAATTCAATAAGACATCTTTTCCATGCCATTGCCAATCCATACCTAAGCTGTTAAGGTAGGGAAGTTCAATAGTCGCGTCATCAGCAAATAACTCTATTGCGATTTCTGGATTATTAATGTTTTCCAAATAACTCAAAAGCAGTTCTCTGGCTGTTTTAACAGTGCTCATTATTTTATTATGATTTTAAAGTTAATACAGCAGTGTCATTATTGTCAATGCACTGCTGTGATGAAAAATTGTATTGTTTATTTTTTTGTCCAATGACCAAAAGCAGTATACGCGGCAGGAGTACGTTCAACTTTCATATCTTTCAATACCTGCTCAAATTCTAAAGCATATGGGCTCTTCATCTGTACATTCAGAAAATGATCCAGATTATCATTCCATGTTTCGTATACAAGAAATTCTTCCGGTTTCCCAAATTCCTGATGAAGAGTTGCTTCTACAAAATTTTTCTCATGACTTATTTTGTCAAAAAGCTTGGACAATACATTTTTAAATTTCTCCGCATTTTCAGGTGTTGTTTTGAATTTGACAGTCAGCACCATCTGATTTTTGAATTTATTCTTACTTGTATCTAATTGTTGGGCATGTACGCTGATTTGAAACAAAAACAGCATCGAGGCTGCTGCAAGAAGGTTTTTAAAACTGAAGTTGTTATTTGTTAAATTTCTCATTTTTTTCATTATTAATTAAAGTACAAAGCTATAACGCCGGTCTTTTATTCTACTTGATATAGAATAAGAAATTAATTGATATATCTCAAGTGCCGGAAAAATCAATTGGCTTTAAATTTTCAAGCATAGTAGGGACAAGCTCACTGACTGTAGGGTGGATATGCACAGCATCCCTCAAAACCGTATAAGGCTGTTTGCCATACATTAAATTTGTAATTCCATTAATGATTTCATCTCCGCCGACTCCTAAAATACACGCTCCTAAAAAAAGATTTGTTTTAGCATCAATTACTGCTTCCATAAAACCCAAAGTTTCTCCTTTCTCTTTTGCCCGACCAACCTTTGTCATAGGACGATACGCCACTAGTACATCATAACCTTTACTGATCGCTTCTTTCTTTGTCATGCCCACTCTGCCTAATGGAGGATCAATAAACAACCCATAAGTGGTAATCCTGTCGCTGATTTTTCGTTTCTTTTGATTCAGCAAATAGCTTTCCACAATTTGGAAATCATTATACGAAGTATGCGTAAAGGCTCCTTGCCCATTACAATCGCCCAATGCAAAAATGCCTTCCACATTTGTCTGGCAATAATCGTTGACTTTTATATAATTTTTTTTATCCACTTCTATAGTAGTATTCTCCAATTGCAAAGTATCGGTATTTGCAGAGCGGCCAATGGCCAGCAAAAGATGGGAACCATTTATTTCTTTACCATCTATCACTACAGAAATATCCCTTTCGCTGTTTTGCTTCACTTTTATATCCTGGGCATTGAAGACAAGATTTATACCGTCTGATTTCATTATTTCAGCAACTGTATCACTCACAGATTCATCTTCCCTGTTTATTAATTGTTTATTACGCTCTACAATAGTCACTTCACTGCCAAACCTTTTAAAGATCTGGCCAAATTCCAAACCAATATAACTCCCCCCTATGATAATCAAATGTTCAGGTATATCGGTAATTTCCATAATGTTTTCATTGGTATGGAAGGGAACCGCCTTATATTGTTCCGGCACTATCGCCCTTGCTCCTACATTTATAAATATATTTTTAGCAGTGAGAATTATATCCCCTGCTTGTATCTCATAATTACTTAAAAAATGAGCCTCACCTCTGTACAATGTAATTTTTTCATTATGGTTAATCGCTTTTTCAATACCCGCTCGTGATTCATGAACCAGCTTGTCTTTACGTTCCTTGATTTTTTTGAGATTGGCTTTAGTACCTTTCGGAATTTCAATACCTAACAAATCTCCGTGAAAAGCATCCCAGCTTCTTCGGGCGCTGGCTACATAAGCTTTGGTAGGAATACAGCCATTATTGACGCACGTTCCGCCTAAAAAACCCTTTTCGATAATGGCAACCGTTCCTTTTCTTGATAGGCTGAAGGCCAAAGGAACCCCCGCTTGTCCACTTCCTATAATTATGTAATCAAAATTTTCCATAGTAACAGCTATTTAAAAGATTAAATTGAATTCTAAAAATCGCTTTGCCTGTCATTATGCTAAACATTAAACAGATTGAAAGCGAAAAATTACAGTTCTTTACTGCGGACTTCTCTTTCTGGAATCAGTCCCTAAACCATAAAATGCCTGCATAAAAGCGTTAAGGCCTGATTGGTGTGACTTTTTCATTATTAAATATAAGAATTTTTAAGTTTGGAATAATTTTGTTCCTAGATGCTGCACATATCAAATTTGCGCCAATAACAATGGCCGATGTTAGACATGATTTCCAAAACTGTTAACCTTTTTTCCAAATTTTCTTCATTAAGCACAACCTTTATGATCATGCGTTTTTGAATTTTTAACGCGAATAAAAAAGTATTTCAGCGGTGATAAAATAATGTTGTGTTTAAAGTTCGGGGTTTTTACAGACAATTAAATTTATCGCCCATCCTGCTTTGTTTTCAATTAAAACACAATTATCTTTAACAGTAAATTCCAATTTGATTTTAAATTTAATCTGACACTTAAAGATTTTGATGAAAACTGCGTAGACTGGTTTTTATTAAAACAGAGCGTTGTTTTGAAAAGTTTTTGTTGTCATAAAACAACCTTATTGAAGTTTAATGACCGCCCTGAGAAGATTGTTTGAACAGTAGCATGTAAATCACCATTAAATGACAAAAGATTTAGAAAAAGAAAAGCAAATTGCTGCAAAAGAAGCTGTAAAGTTTATTACTGATAATCAAATTATCGGTTTAGGCACTGGGTCTACCGCTACCTATGCAATACTGGAAATTGGTAAACTGGTACATGATGGTTTGAAAATTAAAGCTGTGCCGACGTCTGCAAAAACAAGGAGTCTTGCAGCATCTTTAAATATTCCTATTACAGATATCAATTCAGTCAATTCAGTTGACATCACTATCGATGGTGCAGACGAATTCACCGAGGATTTGAATCTAATAAAAGGAGGCGGTGGAGCGTTATATCAGGAAAAAAATGTCGCTTCAATAACTAAGAATCTAATAATCATCGCTGATTCATCTAAAAAGGTAGATGTTCTTGGCAAGTTCAAACTCCCTGTTGAGGTCGCTCCCTTTGCATATGATTCGGTATTAAATCAAATCGAATCTATAAAAGGTTCTGGAAACATTAGGATGACTTTAGACAAACCTTTTATGACCGATCAGGGTAATTACATTATTGATGCTGATTTTGGCCTCATAAGCAATCCCGTTTTATTATCCAATACATTGGATGATTTTAAAGGAATTGTCGGTCATGGTTTATTTATTGGGCTTACACAAAGGGTCATAATGGGAAAAGGCGACGCCACTATAACGTATAAGATTAATAAAATATGACTTTAAAATAATATAACCTGACCCTGTCATTAATTTAGATCCTGCCGCCAAACTTTGTTCTGATACTGGTGTAGAACTTGATATTGTGTTTTACAGGATACTGCCTGTGATGCGGTATATTATTGACCAGATAAGCGGTAATAAAAAGAATAAGGGCTCCACTGAGAACCGGTGAAATTACATACCAATACCCAAGGGCTATAAGTTGAGGTGAACCTGTCACAGCAATTAGCGCAGTAGCACCTCCGGGAGGATGAAGTGTCTTACTCATCTGCATGACAATTATCGACAATGCTACTGCCACCGGCGCCGCAATCCAAAGATAGTCGGGAATTATTTTTTGAACCGTTACCCCGACGATTGCCGAGAGAACATGACCTCCTATAAGATTTCTCGGCTGAGCAAGAGGACTTTGGATAATACCAAAAATAAGTACGCTTGATGCCCCAAAAGATCCTATCATAAAAATATAATCTCCCTTTGGAAAAACTAAGTACTGCAGGTAAGAAATTAATCCCATTCCAACCAAAGCACCAACAAATGCCCAAAAATGCTCTTTATTGTCTATCAGGGTTTCTTTGTAAACGATATACCTTCCTTTACGGTAGCTTTTTTTTATTCTTTTAATTGGCATAATTTCAATATTTTACATTCCATTTAAGAAATAATACAAAATTATGATAGCTGTCGATACCTTGACATGGACGTAAAAGGAAAGTACATGGACGAAAATGCCTTTGACACTCAATATTTATTTGACGAATTTTTGCCAATATATTTTTTTAATTCTGATACTGTGGTTATTTGCAGTTCCTGTGCCTGCTTTTTGCGCATCATAAGCGCATAAGTATTGTTAAATCCAATGGGTTTGAGCCAAGTGATTCCATACTGTTTTTGAAATTCTGCCTGAACATAACGGTACGTTTCATTATTATCTTTCGATACCAATTCAACCACCTCTTTTGTAGGTTTTAACAATACAAGCAGACCGGTGCCGGTATACTCGGGATAAAAATCTATAGCATTGTTCATAAGGGCATCAAAACAAATCTTGGTTCCCCCAAGCCCCGTTTTTGTATCAACTTTATAATCGGTATTCCCCTGAATCAGCATCCGATAAATCTGGGCAAGTATGTATTGCTCGCCAAAAATCTTGGATCCGATACGCAGGATTCCCTTGGTGCCTTTTCTTGGCTGCTTATAAAGACCTTTTGACATTAAAAAATCTTTGGCTACTCTCTCTGGTGTTTGATGAAGTAATTCGGTTTTGTAATTCAGCTTGGTCATCACACTGTCATTAATTTTACCGGCAAGCAAATTCAACGTTTCTTCCAGTCCTGGAAATTCATACAGTGTCCTGCTCTTAATGATTGGAGCCGCATAATACGGCGGAAATATTCTTTTATCATCGTTGAGAACTACAAGATCAAATGCTTTGATTCTCCCATCAGTGGAATAACCGCTGATTATATCAAGCTTGCCTTTATACACAGCGTCATACATAATAGCATCGGAGACCACCAAAGGATTAAGTTCCAGTCCATATACAGACCGAAGGCCCAGATCGCCATCCTGACGCCCCATAAATTCAGGTGTGAATCCAGCGGTGAGTTTGCTTTCACTTTTTGAAGAAAATACAACGTAAAAGCCAAAACTGAACAGTATGCCTAAAAATAAAAACATCATCTTACGCAGTGATCCGAATCCTGACTTTTCAAAATAACCAATAGCCATGTCCAATACTATGGCCAGTAAAGCAGCTGGTAAAGCCCCGGCCAGAATCATATTACTATTATTAAGGGAAATTCCCCCGAATATAAATTCGCCAAGCCCTCCCGCAGCTACAAAAGAAGCAAGAGTTGCTACGCCGACATTAATAACGGCAGCGGTTCGGATGCCGGCAATGATTACCGGGGTGGCCAGCGGAAATTCTACTTTCAATAGAAGCTGTTGCCTGTTCATACCCAGCGCGGTAGCGGCCTCTATAACCATAGGACTTACTCCTGTTATCCCTGTATAGGTATTGCGTATAATAGGAAGAAGGGCGTAAATAAAAAGCGCTACAATTGCTGGGGTGGCACCAATACCGAAAACAGGAATCATGAATCCCAAAAGCGCTATACTGGGAACTGTCTGCAGTACACCTGCCGTACCTAATACTGGTTTGGCAAGCGAATTTCTTCTGGCAATCAAAATTCCAAGTGGAACACCAACAATAATCGCCAGCAGTAACGATATGAAAGTCAAACCCAGATGCTGGGCAATTTGTATAAGCAGCTTCTCGTGATGTGCCATTACAAACTGCCAAAGATTTTGTTGTTCACTCATAGTGTTTGTAATTTTCTATATTCGTTAAAAGCGTTTAAAAGAAGCTCGTAGTCCCCAGTATACTGATTCTCTGAACTCAAAATCTGCAATGCATTCCAAACATCAGACGCTGCGCCTAACTGCAATAAAGCCTTTAAAGACAGACGATGTTTCAAAAAAGGCTCAACTGATTTGACAGCAGCAATTTTATACTCCAGCATTAAGCGGTTGTGGGCAAAAAAATCTTTTACAAAATTATTTGCCGGATGGTAAAGTATCTCGCCCGGAGTACCTATCTGGATAATGTGGCCCTTATCCATCAGACAAATGCGAGCTCCAAGCTCAAAGGCTTCTACAATATCATGTGTTACTAAAATTATGGTTTTGTTTTTTAGTTCATCAAGATTCTTAAACTCATTATGTATTGCTGCTTTTGTTATACCGTCCAGTGCTCCAAAAGGCTCATCCATTAGAAGAACAGGCGTATTGGCAATAAGCGCCCTGGCAATCCCTACACGCTGTTGTTGACCTCCACTGAGCTCGTGGGGATAATGAGATAATAATGATTCGTCAAGATGAAGTTTTTGCAGAAGTTCATGCGTTCTGTCCAGAATTCTCTTTTTCTGCCATCCCAAAAGTTCCGGCACTACAGCTATATTTTGAGCAATCGTGTAATGGGGAAAAAGCCCTGCATGCTGCATTACAAAACCGATAGTTTTGCGGAGTGCCTCCGGCTTATTGTCCCTGATATTCCTGCCATCAATAAATATGCTGCCCATATCAGGTTCTACAAGCCTATTGATCATCTTTAGGGTTGTTGTTTTGCCACAGCCGCTAACACCAAGTAAAACAAGTATCTCTTTATCAAACGCTTCAATAGAAATCGTATCTACAGCTTTGACCGAATCAAAACTCTTAGAAACTCCCTGTAAACTTATCATAAATTTATTTTATAGATTGTGCCAGGCGTATGCCCATAAACTGCCATTTTTGATCGGGATGGAAAAAATTACGATACGTATTACGGCTATGACCTTCCGGTGTTGCAACAGAGGCTCCTCTTAAAACCGTTTGGTTAATCATGAATTTGCCATTGTACTCTCCGATTGCACCTTCGGCTTTTTGGAAGCCCGGATATGCAAGATAAGCGCTGTCAGTCCATTCCCAGCGTTCTCCCCATTGTATCTCAGAGGAAGCCACTTCCCATTCGGCCTCAGTAGGCAGACGCATGCCTTTCCACGCAGCAAATGCCGAGGCCTCATAAAAATTCACATGACAGACCGGTGCATCAGGGTCTATTGCAGATAATCCGCATAAAGTATAATACATCCATTTCCCGTCGATAAAATGCCAGTAAAGCGGCGCTTTAGCGCCATTTTGTTTTACCCATTCCCACCCTTCAGAATGCCAATACCTGAAATTTTCGTAGCCGCCATCCTGCATAAATTCTAAATACTCGTTGTTGGTTACCGTATTTTCTGCTATTTCAAAGGCATCAATATATACCTTATGCCTATTAAGTTCATTATCAAAACAAAAACCGCTGCCCTGATACCCAATTTCATAAATGCCAGCCTCCACTTTGACAAAATGATTGTTTTGCCTTTTGTGTTCTTTTAAAAAAACTTCCGACTTATAAATTGGAAAAAGTGGATTGTGGCCCAGTATGTATTTAATATCACACAAAAGCAGTTCCTGATGCTGCTGCTCGTGATTTAAACCAAGCTCCACTATAGACAAGACCTCCGGCGATAATGAATTGGTTTGAAGAAACAAATCCATATGATTGTCAACATATGCCCTGTATTTATAAATATCGGTAACAGAAGGCCTGCTTAGATTTCCACGGTCAGTACGCACCACACGCGCCCCAACACTCTCATAGTAGCTGTTAAAAACAAAATCATACTGAACATTAAATACAGTATAAGCTTTGAGATAGGGAACAAGGATAAAAGTTTCAAAAAACCATGTAGCATGGCCTAAATGCCATTTGGGAGGACTGATATCCACTATTGGCTGTACCACGTAATCTTCAATTTCTAACGGTTTGCATATATTTTCAGAATGCAGCCGTATTTTATGATATTTCTCTTTTAGTCCATCCGGACTCAATACTCCTTTCTGTTCTTGCATAAAAATATATTTAAAGATCAAACTGCCAGCCAGACCGCATCAGTGAACCATGATTTGGAATCCATAATATACTTTAAGGAGGCAAAACCCGAATCCTTGGCCATACATTCACATTCTGCGAGCGAATATTTTTGCGATAATTCCATAAAGACAGGCTCATCTTTTGTAAAATGAATCAACTCTTTACCAATGTTCACAGTCAAATTTTCAGAACAGATAAGATAACTCCTGCATGCTCCAATTATGGGGTCATACGTCTGATAATGCTCAAATTTATCCTTATCAAAATCTGCATCGAGTTCCCTATTGATCCGTGAAAGAAGATTAAGATTAAATGCCGCGGTAATCCCTGCTTTATCGTTATATGCATCCAATATAGTTTTGGGGTTCTTTTTAAGATCAAAGCCCATAATAACAATGTCACCAGGGGAAAGATGGTTTCTTAGGCTTCGGCAAAATGCAAACGCCTGCTCTTTCTCCATATTGCCAATATTGCTGCCTAAAAACAATACAATTTTTCTTCTGGCAGATGAAGCTACAGCTGTTGAAAGCATTTCCAAATACTCCCCTTCAAAACCAGTAATATTTAATTCAGGAAGATCCTTACTTAATTTATCATATAAAAATGAAAGGATGTTTGCCGATATATCAATTGGCATGTAAGTGAAATCGGTTTTTTGGGACAGCAGATATCTGAGTAGAAAAGATGATTTGGTTGCATCACCTGCACCAAGTTCTATAAGATCAAAAGGAGCTCCCTTTTCCGTTATGATTTCCGAGAGATCATAGGCTCTGTTTTTAAATATATCCATCTCACAGTCCGTCAGATAGTATTCCGGCATAACCATAATCTTCTGAAAAAGTGCATCTCCTGTTTTATCATAAAAATATTTGGAATCAAGCATTTTTGGTACAGCTTGCATCCCTGCCAAGACAGCTGTGCGGAACTGCTCCAAAGCAACATTTCGCATTGAATCATTTCCGTTTAAGGTTTTTAGAGATTGTAATACCATAATTGCAGATAGTTAATAATTAGGCTGAAATTTTACCTCAACAAAATGATTATTTTTATAAAACATTGTACATCAACCATTACATCAAGATTAAAGATACGTTTTATCAATGATTTTTGAGTTTTTTTTGAAGGAAATTTTACAGCCCCACAATCAAAAACTAAAAAAAAATGCTTTCTACATCTATTTTAAATGGATTGACTGTAAAGTATTCAGGTGAAGATTATTATAATCTCCATTTTTTTTCATAATTTCGGTATAATTAAAAAATCCCTACTCCTCTTATAAATCAGCTAATTAGCATTTTAACTACAGATTTATTTTTTTAAGTCCCTTAAAATAAATGCTGTAGAAGGGAGTTTTTTGTGTAAAAACTCTTGAAAAACTAAAATATTAACTGACAGTTCGAGCAATTGTCCTTAAATTTTTAAAGATGGAGAATTTAAAAAAAATTTCATTCCTGGAATTTCTGCCTGTAAGTTTTTTTGGCGGCGTTATGGGTTTATGTGGTCTCTGCTTTTCATGGAGATTAGCCTCAAAAATGTGGGATCTGCCTTCTTGGATCAGTGAAATTATAGGTGCTATGGCAGTTATGGCTTTTATTATCCTCACTATTTTATATCTTCTGAAATTAAACCGTTATCCAGACATTGTAAAACAGGAATTCTTTCATCCGGTATCAGTGAGCCTTTTTGGGACATTCATTATTTCATTATTACTCCTGCCTGGAATCATACTGCCTTATAATGTTCCAATTGCTGTTGCCCTATGGAGTATTGGGACTTTGCTTATGTTATATTTTTCTTTGATGGTACTTAGAAAATTAATCGATAATCAGCAGGATGCTGCTAACGGATTGCCGGTCTGGATAATACCTGTGGTAGGAACGCTCGACGTTCCGATAATAGGACTAAAATTACCTGTTGAAGCTTTTCATGAAGTATGTGGTTTCTTTTTCGGGGTTGGCATAATATTCAGCATTATACTGATCACCATTATTATTTCCAGACTAATCTTTCAGCCCCAGCTCTCCAAAGAAACACAACCTACCCTTTTAATTTTGGTAGGTCCGTTTGCTCTCGCATTTTCAGGCTATCTGGGACTTAATAATGTTTTGGATATTACGGCCAAAGTTTTTTTCTATTTTGATTTATTCATTTTCGCTTTACTTTTTAGTAAAATCCTCCTCTTGCCCAATTGTTGTCCTTTCAGAGTTTCCTGGTGGTCTGTTAGTTTTCCTTTAGTGGCCATAACAATTGCCTCTTTGAATTTCGCAAAAATTATTAACCAATCGGCTTTTGAGATCATCGCAGTCGCACTGTTAACTATCTCCTCTATAATAATATCATACTTATTTATACAAACCATGTCACGAATCATAAAAGGAGATTTCCTGCTACACAATGTCAGTGCAGAAAAAGCAACAAGTATATTACAGGGACGGGGATCACAAGACGCATTCCAGAATAAGAATTAGCCTGTATCTTATGCAAATGTTATTTTATACTGATAAAAGAGAAATAACAGATTCTAATTTAGATAATACTAAAAAATTAAATTAATGAATAGCCAACAGCAATAATAGTCTTTATAAAAAGGTGCCAAATCTCTCAAAGTGACAGGTGTATCCATTTGGATTTTTGATCAGGTAATCTTGATGATATTCTTCAGCTGGCCAAAATTTTGCAATTGGTTCAAGATTAGTGACAACAGGACCTGGCCACCTCCCTGAATCATCCACAATTTGAATCACTTCATCTGCAATCTGTTTTTCCTCTTTATCTTGTATAAATATAGCCGAGCGGTAACTTGAACCTCTGTCATTTCCCTGCCTGTCAACAGTCGTTGGATCATGTACCCTGAAAAAATAATCTAACAGCTCTCTATATGAAGTTTCGGTAGGGTCATATGTAATTTCTATGCCTTCGGCATGTCCGGGATGATTCTCGTAAGTTGGATTATTATTATTCCCTCCAATATATCCCACCTGTGTATCCTTCACACCGGGACGAACACGAAATAAATCTTCCATGCCCCAAAAACATCCCCCGGCTATATATGCTTTTTTTAAATTTTCCATTAGTATTCAATTTTTAAAATCATTTTTAAGAACCCAAAAACTCTACTTAAAGGGCTCTTAAAGCACAAATAACTAATTGATCCAATGCTGAACCTCTTTATTTTATCGTCATTTGAAGCTTAGTACCGCTATCAAATATAATAAATTAATACATAATTATTGACCCAATAAAGCAATGACAACCCTAACATAGAATATCTTAAAAGTAAACATCTATTTACAATTTATTTTCGAGGTAAATTATTCCTTTGTTAGGGAATAATTGATAACTATAAAGGAAAAGATGCCAACCTAAGATTTAGACCGATTACGCAATTTTACACTCATAATAATCAGACTTTAGAAAATTTGAAGAAATAAGTGCTTCCTTTTCAATACTTGCTTTTAATTAACCTGGCCCTTAGGGACAACTAGTTCGGACTTCTGAGTCAACTCATAAGAAAATATTGGCTATAATTTTGCAATGTTAAATTAAATAATATGAAAATAATAGATAAAATTTACGTGGACGGATCATTTATTGAACCTCACGGTACAGAAACTCTCCATCTTTACAATCCTGCAACTGGAGAAAAAATTGGACTTGTTCACTTAGGTGATCAGGATGATACGAATCGGGCAATCGAAGCTGCAAAACGAGCTTTTGTTACTTTTTCGAAATCTACTTTAGAGCAGCGTGGTGAAATCCTGCAGCGCCTTCATGATGCCATTCTTGCCAATGAAGAGGAACTCAATAAAGCCGCTGTGGAAGAATATGGGTCTCCAATCTCAGCCACCAAAGGAAGAACGCGATATGCCGCGCAGCTATTTCTCGACACCAAAGCCGCCATGGAAGAATTCGAATTTGAAAAACAGCTGGAATATGCAACTATTGTAAACGAGCCTTTGGGAATAATAGCGGCAATTACACCTTGGAATGCAGATTATACGCACATCTGTGGAAAACTTGCCCCGGCCATTGCAGCGGGATGTACCATTGTTATCAAGCCTAGTGAAATTAGCGCAATCCAGACCCAGATACTAACAGACTGTTTTCATCAGGCAGGTGTTCCTAACGGAGTAATTAATATTGTAAACGGAACCGGTCCTGTAGTTGGGGCTGCAATGACTGCACACCCGGATGTGGCTGTAGTAACCTTTACAGGATCTACTCAAATAGGAAGAGTCATTGCAAGCAAAGCCTCAGAAACAATGAAAAGGGTTACCCTTGAACTGGGAGGAAAATCACCCAACATTATATTGGAAGATGCCGATTTGCAGAAAGCTATTCCTTTGGCGCTGGCAATTGGTTTCAGTAACAGTGGCCAGGCCTGTCATGCAGGAACAAGAATTATAGTTCCGGAAAGCAAATTGGAAGAAATCAAAATGCTGATTACGGAAAATGTCAAAAATATCAAAATTGGTGATCTGTGGAATGCAGATTCTTACATTGGTCCGATGGTTAGTCAAAAACAGTACGATACTGTTCAACGCTACATACAATCAGGATGGGATCAGGGTGCTGAAATCCTTGTGGGAGGCTTGGGGCACCCAGAGGGACTTGGAGGATTCTACGCAAAGCCAACGGTTTTTGTAAATGTGAATCAGGATATGACCATTGCCAAAGAAGAAATATTTGGCCCTGTACTTTGTGTTATTACATATAAAACCGAAGAGCAAGCCATCGAAATAGCCAACAATACAATTTATGGGCTCTCAGCCTATATTAGCTCAACAGATGTAGAAAAAGCAAAAAAAATGGCCCGCCAAATTATCTCAGGAAGAGTGCTTATCAATACCGCTGTAAACAAAGAACCTAAATCTCCTTTTGGTGGATTTAAACAGTCTGGTATTGGCAGAACTTCGTGGGCATATGGTATTGAAGAATATGTAGAACCAAAAGTGATTGCATCATTATAGCTGATCATAAATAGTTTCTCAAATTATACATTTGCTTTAATAATAGATGAAGCAGAACTCAACAAGCAGAATTGGAACATTAAAAGTGTTTCAATTCAGCTTAAATTTGTATTACAAAATATATAACGTAAAATGATAAGTCCAAACATCCTGTATTCCTGCTATGTTACCCGAAATTTATCAAATGAGCAGTTTATACCAGAACATATCTTTCTTTATCAGTTTTCAGGATCTCTGACTATCAATGATGCCCAGAGAGAATATTCAGTACAGACAGGTGAATTCTGTCTGGCCAGAAGAAATTGTCTGGCTAAGTACATTAAAATTCCTCCACATAACGGAGAATATAAAACCATTTCAGTACGCCTTGACCAGACATTTTTAAAAGCTTTCAGTAAAGAGTTTGGATACACGGCTGATGTGCCGGCACCTAACGATGCGGTTATAAAAATTCCATCGCAGCCGCTTCTGCTAAACTATGTCCAATCACTCTCGCCCTACTTTGATCTGACTGATGGCAAAAATGAACATATGCTCCTTGTAAAAACAAAAGAAGCAGTTTTGCTGCTGCTTGAAACAAATCCAGAACTGAAAAATGTATTATTTGATTTCAGCGAACCCGGTAAAATAGATTTAGAAGCTTTTATGAACCGTAATTTTCAGTTTAATGTGTCAATGGAACGTTTTGCCTATATGAGTGGAAGAAGTTTAACGACTTTCAAACGGGATTTTAAGAAGTTATTTAAAACCTCCCCAGGGAGATGGCTTTTGCAAAAACGGCTGCAGCAAGCATACTATCTTATAACCAAAAAAGGCCAAAAGCCTTCCGAGGTCTACCTGGAGGTGGGCTTTGAAGACATCTCCCATTTTTCACGTTCCTTCAGCAAGGAATTTGGTTCTGCTCCTTCAAAAATTGCGGGAACAGCATAATGATTTTAAAAAGCCATTTAATGATGCTTATTTAATCGGCCTCAAGAAACTCTTATTTTTATACAGTATGCCAAACTTAAGCTTCAGATTTTTCTGAAGCTTTTTTATTTATCCTTATTAACAAGAAGAAGAAAAGAAAAAGGGCACGTACAAAAGTTTTGTTAAAGCGACAATAGTCCTATAAATGAAGTGTTCTATGCTATAAGTGCACTGCTGATTGTACCTTATTTTTGCAAAAAAAAGAACTACAAGTAAATAAGCGATTGGCTTTCTCTTAAACTCTTCCATTTCATAAAAAATAAAACATAACAAATTAAACAAGGACGGAAAGTAAATAATGCCAAAAATAAAAACACCTCTTTTCCCTCCTATAACCATATTTAGAAATTAGCAATACAGCACGATTTTCAATTTCTTTGGATGAACCATCACCCCGCGGTATTGGTGGATTGGGAATCACAATGGTGCACCGTTATATCTTGATGGTTTGTTAGCGTCTTATAGCGAAAAAATAGCAAGGACACATAAATAAACGTCAATTTACAACACTTATTCACTTATTTGCTCATTTATTACTTCTCGATAAATCCGATAACCAAATTGCAAAAGTTGTACTAAATGTTTCTGTAATTTATCTTTCGAAATATGACAACACCCATATCTGTATACAACTAACTATCAATATATTACTACCAGAGTTTCACAATTAAAATTTTAAATTGATAAATAAAAAAAACTATGCCCCCTATTGATGCCATAATAATATCTGAAGAACAAGAAACTTTTCAAATCCTAAAAAAATTTGAGGAAGAAAATGCTGCGATTATGGAGATAATTGGAAACGCTGATAGTATAAAAGACGGAATGACTTTAATAAAAGAAAAAAAACCAGACCTTATCCTCTTGGATATTCAACATAAAAACAATCTATTTTTTGAAATGCTCCAACAATTGGAATTTAGCATTCCAAAACTTGTATTTATATCAGCAAATAAGGATTATGCCGTTAATGCTTTTAAACAAGATGCGGTTGATTTTCTACTAAAACCAATTGATTTTAACTCCATAATAATGGCTATTTATAAAGTGATTAAAAGAAGGGAAATGGAGCGCTGCCATCAGCATAATAAAATTAAAAATATTAATATTCCAAACACATTTCATCAAAAAAACGACTATGTTGCCGTTGCATCTTTAGAAAAGATAGAAATTATACCAATGTCAGAAATTACTTTCTGCAAAGCCGATGGAAGATATACCGTTTTTATTCTATCCAATGGAACCAAGGTAATGTCAAGCAGAAACCTGGGTGAATACACCGATATTCTTGATCCCAACTATTTTTTTAGAATACACAATTCCTATATTATCAATCTTCGTCATATTGTTAAAATTTCAAAAAAAGATGGCTACTTCTGCGAACTTTCAAATGGATTAATTCTACCAGTTGCCAAAAGACGACAAGATGATTTTAATAAATTTATAAAACTTAAAGATTAAAAATTGATATAAGTCAATTTCAATAATCAGCAAAATGATTTCCCATAGTATTTCAGAAATTAAATTGGTAAAAAATGCAGTGTCTTTTATGTTTTATCAGGATACTGGTATTACAATAAATGATAACATTACTTTTAGAAACGAGACACACTTAACTATATTTGAAAAAAGTCCGCGCACAAAAACACGAAGATCATGTATTTGCAATGACGTCATGCGGATGATGTCAAAAAATCCTGCAATTGCATAAGTAAACATATTATTGGGAAAAATATATAGAAATAAAATAGATAATATCTGAAATGTTTTTTCGTATTACGGGCATAGCTCAGCTACTGGGTTATATATCGCAAAAGATGCCTTGGAAATATTGCAGCACTCCATCGAAGTACAGTCAGAAAAGGGGAACGGAACCAAGTTTAATATTACGCTAAAAAATTTAAAACCATGTTAAAAGAACCAAACCCAAAATTTGAAACAGTTATGATCATTGATGATAACCTGGTAGATTTATATATTACCTCGCGCATTATCACAAAGAATAATTTTGGAAAAAAAGTGCTGCATTATACCGAGGCACAGCAAGCCATGCAATATCTGCGGGAGAATCAGGATGATATTTCGAAATTACCTCAAATAATTTTTATAGACATCTACATGCCCTTTATGTCCGGATTTGAATTTCTGGAAGCGTACAATACATTATCAACTAATTTGAAAAATTATTGCAAAGCCTATATCGTATCCTCGACAATCGACAATGAAGATATCGCGCGGTCAAGCCATAATAAGAATGTGGTTTCGCTCCACATCAAACCGATTACCAAAGAATTTCTCGACCGAATTATTAAGCAAAAGCCACTATAAGTATTGATGCTGATAGTTAAATTAAATTAAACTAGGATTTTATACTTCACCGCCAATCTGGCAATATGGTAGTGATTCCAAGAATCACTTCAATTGCTGTTGCTCAACTATTATCATCTTCCCGTAAAGCCTTAGTCCACAACTTTCACAAACTTCATTGAGAAATTTGGCAGTATTTTAAAACTCCTGTTATTCTGGTTTGTCTTCCTGTATTGTCACTATATCCTAAAGAATCAGCTCTTTTAAGAATTCAATATAATTCATCTCAGTATTGGTTTGGCTCGGTTATTTTCCATCTTCATCGGTTTCTTGGAGCAGACGATTATACAATATAGCCGCCGGTTATTACTTCTCTCTTTTAATTAAAAATGCATTCCTTTTAATTTGCCCAAGCTGTTAAAAAACATTGCTTTGCAAAATCTGTTAAATCCATTTATGCATACTAAAAATGTTATCCCAATAATGAAAAAAGTAGCTTTCTGTTTAATTTTTCTTGTTCCAATAATAGCCGGATCAACAAATCTGCCTCCCCCCGGCTTAACCAATGAATCAGTTGGGGCTCCTGTTGACTAAATGCTTTTTTTTACTATTCACGGCAGCTGTCATTGGTGGCTATATCATTTCAAAAAGCAACAGACTTTAAATTTAAAATGCGCTATAAGATTATAATTAAACCAAAAGAAAATATGAAAAAATCTTTACTATTACTATCTATTTTGCTTTCTTTTTCAAGTTTTTCCCAAATACATCTTGATTCCAATACATCAGTCTATCATAGGAATCAGATACAATATGTAGGCCAGAATATAAATCTGGATTCGATCTCTAATCTTTATTTATACGACAATTTATCTCAATTCGAAAAACCAGCTGCCAAAACAAATTTAGATGGCAATGGTGACAATTATGATGGACCACCTCCACCGCCTCCCCTGATTCCTTATCTTAAACTCACTACCATAATGAACAATGAGTTTACAAGAGAGCTTAAACTAGTTTTTGCTTATGAAGCTACAGACGGCATTGATAGAGATTTTGATGTAAAAAACATGGATGGGGACTTTCCTCAGGACATTTCTTTCTGGATTGAAGGTGGCGATTACGTAATTCAGGGGCTTAATTTCAATTTATCCAAAAAAATTCCACTTTCGGCAAGAGCTGCTGTAACTACAAAATTCAAATTTTATATCTCTGAAAATGATGGTTTTGATGATGCACAGCCAATTTATATCTACGATGCACTTGATATGTCCTACCATAATATTAGAAACACCCCATATGAAGTTCTGGTTGCACCTGGAAAAAATACAGAACGATTTAAAATAAGTTTTACAAATAATGCAGTCAGAAGTATTTTTTTTATTAGTCAGGACAATAAAAACCAGGTTTTAAATTTTACAAATCCAAATAATGAAATTGTGAAATCATTTGCCCTTTATGATACTCTTGGGAGATCTGTTATTTCAAAAGACAATTTAGGAGCCGTGCAAAACTTTAGTTTTTCAACTTCTGCATTAAGTCCAGGGGTATACATAGCAATATTCTTAACGGTCGATGGTGCCAAAATCGCCCAGAAATTCATTATTTCTAATTCCGGTCAATAAAAATTCAATTACAAAAAATTAAGACGTTTTTATAAGATATTTTACAGGTTTGAGTTTTGTGGCACAGCAGCGCCTTGACCTTTTATGTGCCACAAAACGTTAAAGTGCTTTTTGGATATTTTACCATTCCGGGTTTTGTAAAATCCTGACAAAGGATGTTTTTTTTGAAAATTATAATCAAGTAAATTGAAGTGCTAAGTTTAGTGTCGAATCTATCGATGATCAAAAAACTCCATTCAACTTATATGCCTTTATGTTTTCATACTTTCAAAAAAATAAAAAAAAATCTATAGAACAGGTAAATACACCTACTTGAAAAACCAAATATTTGTAATATTTTTATTGTAAATTTTATTCCACATTCAATTCTTTCAAACCAATATTGTTACTTTTTATTTAAAAGAAATTATAATTAAAACTTAAAATTATGGAAATTGGAATCATAGGAGTCAGTTCACTTACTCTAGCATTGGCAGCCAGATCAGCGGAGGCAGGCTATAAAGTTAAAATATACAATCCAAGGGGAAACTACCTAATTAGAGATGTGACACAAAAAATGGGACCTAATGTGCAGCTCAGCGCACTGGAGGAATCCGCCGATACCGGGCTCGTGCTGTTATTTATTCCTAAAGATGATTTAGAGAGAATTCTTCAAACCCTACCTGATATGTCTGGAAAAATAATCATACACACCAGCTCTCTGATATTTGACCCTCGCAAGCTATTATCAAGCATTACTAATGCCCTGACCTATCAAATTACTGCTGCTCTGGTGCCCGAAGCCCATGTTGTAAAGTTATTCAATCCTGTTAATCTAAAAACAAAAAACAGCTACATTGATTGCAGCCATAAGGATGAAATATTTTTCATGGCAGATCATCGTGGTTCGAGAAACCATGTAAGGGATTTTTTAAAGAAAATCAATTTTTCACCAATTGATCTCTCCAGCAACCTTCGTCTTAGAAATGCAGCTTTTAACTTAAAATCAATTATGAATCCAATCAAAAGCAATAGGAACAACTCAATACTATAGCTTTATAAGTTGTTTTCTTTTGGAATCAATATAGGATTTATTACTTTAAGCTTTCATAAACTAGGCATTAACTCTCATGCAAAACCTTATAAGATTACTTAACTTAAAAAAACATTTACCCCCTACGATACATACAAACCGGTTCTGAGCTAAAAACAAGAATAAATATCTTATAAATAGGTTAAAAATAAACCAATTAATTGTGTCGTAGAGATCCCTTAAGAGACACAAAAACAGTAAATACTGACAAGATTAAGAAGTATTAAATAGCGTATAAAAAAAACATTTTTTAAAGGGCTAAAAGTTCAAAAAAGTCAACAATGCTAATTTCGCTTCTATAAATTGATTTTGTATCATTAAATAAAACGGAATATATTTGAGTTACATTATACAGTTCCAAATTCATATATAATCATTAAAGCCAACAATACAGTTCCAATTTCTTCAAAAAAGGCCAAAACCAATTTTATCGATGTTCATTAGTATCAGTCTTTAGTTATTACTGATTGCTTTAATAAAAATGACTACTCGCTGACTCTCTTCCTCTTTCTGTTCAAAAGAAAGTCTACCGTGCCTAATTTATTAGTTGCTCGATTTAAAATTCTAAAGATGGAAGTTATTCCCAGATACGACAGAACCAATTTGCATCTTAAACTTATAGTCAAATACTATTTATTTCTGTATTGCTCCTCCCACAAACGTATAGTACTAATGCGTTCTAGCGAAGCAGTAATTAAAGTCCTGTACTGATAAGGTTCCTGCACCTCTTTTACGCTCACTTCACCACTTAACAGCATTGGAATATAAACTCTTGCCTCTGACCATAAGAAATTTTCTTTCATTGCAATGGACTGCAGAATTACCATCTTATCTTTGAGAAGCTGTAATTCTTTGGAGAGATTTTCTTTTCCATATGTGGAATCGAACTTAACAATAAGCGCATTCATATAAGTCTCAGCCGCTTGAACAGCTTCAAAATTTTTATTAAGATAGCTATTGATTTGGCTTAGTTTAGGATAATCCTTTTCAATACTATTGTTTATTGAAATTGCAATGAATTCATTTCTTCTCTGAGCTGCGGTAAATACAGAATCAAGTTCGCTGTTCCAGGAGCGTATCTCATTATGCCCTACTTTCCTGTCATAAAGAATTGTTCTGTCGGTACGTTCTTTAAGGTAATCACCTGGCTTCATGTAAAGCTCACGGGTAATCCAGTTATTAAACTTATCGTAAGTATACTTTATAGTATATTGACTTGGCGTTTGATTTTTAAAAAATATACCCACTACATCTCCTTGGCGATTTCTGACTAGTTTCTGGGCGTTATGGAATCCATGTAGTGGCAGACGCATTGCAAAATTGGTACTGAATATCTCTGGGCTTACTACTGATGATTTACTATGTATCTGCAAGACTTTCCCCTTCATATATTCAAGGCGATATTGCATATCATAAGCTCCTCCTAGGAAATAAGAGTTTGCAAGTACTAGTTTGTTGTCCTCAAACTCAAAGTCCCAGGTATGATCCCCAGTTTTTTCAGTAATATGCTTAATATTCCCTTTCAAATTCATGGTTTGTGTGTCAAACCTATATTCCTTTTCCTGTTGAGAATTGCAAGACATACAAAGCGTCAATAAGACAAATAAAAATATTTTTTTTACAATAAGTGTATCAAAACTCATAAATGTAGTTATTGAAAGTTGCTAAATTATTGGATAGTTATTTGACTAAAATAATGTTTTTTAATAAATAGCTGTTTTTTTATCTTAAAAATTTTGCTTTAATAAATAAAAGTAGTTCCACTTATAAGAGATCATAGTTTGCTTTAATTCACTGACAAACAATAGTTCACTAATCGTTTCTTAACCAGAACTACATACTAACTTGGGCATTGATAGTTTTCCTAATGCTACCGTTGACAAAAACAATAAATTTACAAATCATTTTGAGACATTAGACGATGCTAAAAAATTTGTTAAAGCAATGAATGATTTCTATGCAGAAATTAATTTTGATTCATTTTTTGAAAAGTATAGTCAGTACTACAAGAGAATGACTCTAGAGGTTGCAGAAAATCTTCCTAAAGAGAATTTCATTACGGAAATGGAACATTTTTATGGAAAACGAATAGGAAGCTATAATTTGTATCCCAGTCTTACAATGCCATTCAGCCAGGGTTTTGCGGTGGGCAGTGATGACATGGTGGGCAATGTTTTTGGCAGTTTTAATATGCCTAAGGAAATTGGCAAAGACTCTAAGCTTGATCTGGGCTTTAACAACACTATCGCCCTAAGGACATCGTGCGTGCACGAGTTCGGGCATTCTTTTATAAATCCCACAATTGACGCAATTGATGAAAAATACCTTGAGGCTACAGAAAAACTTTTTGAACCTATTGGCAACAAGATGACTGCCCAGGGCTATAACCAATGGAAAATATGTCTTTACGAACACTTTGCAAGAGCCGGTGAAATTGTTATTGCAAAACTAGTAGGTGATTCTAATAAAGCCCAAGAAATTATGAATGATAACGTTACGAACAGATCATTTATATATTTACCCCAAATTGTTGAAAAATTAGAGTATTGGTATTATCACGAATTTTTCACAAAGACATATCAGCAAAAAGTCGAGGAAATTATATCGCAATTAAATTAAACCTTACATGTTGGGGCAACCTCTATTTTTACAGTACAAACTTATGGCATTTTTAAAGCTATTCCAACAGCTGAGTTTTGTGGCGGAATCGTGGCGCATGGTTTTTATGAAAAAAGTAATTCAATAAAAACCAAATGTTTAGAAAATTGTTTTTGAATATATTGGCAACCAAAAGTCTCTCACGGCTTAAATGTATATGATATTCTTAAATGTTTGCAAAAATTAAAACAATATAAATAGAACAGGTAAATACACCTACTTTAAATTAATTGCTTTTTAAAAATTTGTATTGACTTAAAATTGGGTGGTGTTTTGATTATAATCCAATAACTAAATTTTCCTGATTCGCTTCAATCGTCCCTTACATCGCAATAAAATACAAGATATAATTTTATTTTCTAAAATTATATTCAGAGGTCTAAAATGACTTGTAATTCTAATCATAAACCGTCAACAAAAATAAAAAATGATTAATTTTGTTTAACTTTATTTTAAAAAAATTAAACAAAATATCTTATGACATCAATACTTACAAAAATAGATAGTGTATTTAATGAAATTCGGATCGACAGAATTATAGAAATGG
This sequence comes from Flavobacterium xizangense, assembly GCF_054075145.1. Taxonomy (NCBI): domain Bacteria; kingdom Pseudomonadati; phylum Bacteroidota; class Flavobacteriia; order Flavobacteriales; family Flavobacteriaceae; genus Flavobacterium; species Flavobacterium xizangense. The sequence continues at coordinate 39,383 of NZ_JBSIPG010000011.1, forward strand.
CATGGTAAGACCGAACACCTTTTGATGCTATAAAATTTCAATTTAATTTATCTGAAGCCGACGTGAAAAGCTTTGATGAAGAAAGAATTAAAGTTCAGCAGATACAATTGATTCATGAGCCATGGAAATTAAATCGTATTGAGCAGCAATTTTACAAATGCGAAATAGGTAAGAATTATCCAGAGCCTATAGTTGACATAGAAGAAACTCGAAAATACGCGAGTGATAGTGTTTGGGGTTTTAGAAATAATCAAAAAAAATGCGAGGAGTTAAAAAGCAAAACCTGCCCAGTAAAACCTGCGTCGTCTGCCAAAGACCATTTGCATGGAGAAAAAAATGGAAAAAGGTATGGGACGAAGTGAAATATTGCAGTAACAAATGCAGAAGCAGTAAATAATATGGAAACCAAAACTTTAAGGCTCATTCTTGGAGATCAGTTAAATGGCAATCATTCCTGGTTTGAAACGATAGACAATTCAATAACCTATGTGATGATGGAAATCCGCACTGAAACCGACTATGCCTTGCACCACATACAAAAAATAACAGGATTTTTTGCGGCAATGCGCCAGTTTTCCAACTTCCTGAAATCCAAAAAACACCATTGTATTTATCTGGAAATAAACGATAAAGACAATTTACAGTCTCTTGAGGCCAATCTATCCCTTATAATAGAGAGGCATCATTTCACAAAATTCGAATACCTTCTGCCCGATGAATATCGTTTGGATGCAGTATTACAAAAATTCACATCCCAGCTTGCTATTACTTCTAAAGTGTATGATACCGAGCATTTTTTCAGTACCCGTAATGAACTGGGAAAATTCTTTGAAGGCAAAAAGACTTTTTTGATGGAAAGCTTTTATCGTGCCATGCGAAAGAAACATCGTATACTAATGTCAGCAGACAACCCACTGACAGGCCAATGGAATTATGATCAGGAGAACAGAAAGAAACTGCCTAAAAATCATAAACCCGCTGCTCCTTTAGTTTTTAATAACGATGTTTCCCATATTGTGGATGCCATTTTACAGAACGATATTAAAACTATCGGATCGATTGATAAAACAAATTTTATCTGGCCTATAAACAGAGAACAATCCCTTGAACTCCTTGATCATTTTACGGCTGAATGCCTGCCTTTATTCGGTTCTTATCAGGATGCTATGGCCCCAAATGAGTGGTCCTTATACCACTCCAGATTATCCTTTTCGTTAAACACAAAAATGATTTCTCCGGCTGAAGTCATACAAACCGCAATTGCGAAATGGGAGAAAAATCATGAAATTATTGCTTATAATCAATTGGAAGGTTTTGTACGCCAGATTATCGGATGGCGGGAATACATGCGGGGTATTTACTGGCTCAAGATGCCAGAATATGCAACATTGAATTTTTTCGGCCATAAGGAAAAATTACCTGAATGGTTCTGGACAGGAAAAACCAAAATGAACTGTCTTAAATATACCATATCGCAGTCCCTGACATTTGCTTATGCGCACCATATCCAGCGTTTGATGATCACAGGAAATTTTGCCCTTTTGGCCGGAAGCGATCCTGATGAAGTCGACAACTGGTATCTTGGCATATATATCGACGCTCTGGATTGGGTTGAAATAACCAACACACGTGGGATGAGCCAGTTTGCAGATGGAGGAATTGTCGGCACAAAACCTTACGTAAGTTCGGCTTCTTATATTGAAAAAATGAGCCATTACTGCAGTAGCTGTTTCTATAATAAATCCGAAAAAACGGGGGAAAAAGCGTGTCCTTTTAATAGCCTATATTGGAATTTTTATGATAAGCATGAAGAGAAGCTGGCACAAAATCCAAGAATTGGAATGATGTATAAAGTATGGCATAAAATGAAATCCGAAGATAAAACTGCAATATTGAAACAGGCTGATCATTATTTAAAAAATATAAACAGATTATGAAAACAGCAATAATTTGGTTTAAAACAGATTTACGGATAACGGATAATGAGGCATTATTAAAAGCAGCTTTACAAAATGACGCTGTTATTCCTGTTTATTGTTTTGACGATTCACATTTTGCAGTAACCACTTATGGATTCAGAAAAACAGGAGATATCAGAGCCCAATTTCTTATGGAATCCTTAATTGATCTGGATACTAATTTAAGAGCATTAGGATCAGGATTGCTTGTTTTGAAAGGAAAGCCTGAAATTGAAATCCCAAAAGCAGTGAAACACTACAAAGCTCTTAAAGTATATGCCAAAAGGGAAGTTGCTTTTGAAGAAAAGCGTACTGAAAATTTAGTTCAGTCGGAGCTTTGGAAGCTTCGATGTGAATTTTTAACCTTTAGTACCAGCACTTTGTATCATGCAGAGGACCTGCCTTTTTCAATAAAAAATATACCGGATATATTTACTGATTTCAGAAAAAAAACGGAAAAAGATGCTACAGTAAGAATGGCATTTAATAAACCCGAAAATATAAAGTCGCCTGAAATTCCTAAACTTGATCTGCCAAATCTACAGCAAATTGGTTTGAATGAAATAAGCTTGGATTCAAGGGCTGCTATTAAGTTTATTGGAGGAGAATCTCAGGCCTTAAAAAGAGTGGATTATTATTTTTTTGGATCCCATTTAATCTCAACCTACAAAGAGACCCGAAACGGAATGACAGGTCCTGATTATTCTTCCAAATTTTCTCCCTGGCTTGCCTTGGGATGTATTTCTCCAAGGTTCATTTACCAGGAACTTAAAAGATACGAATCCGTGAATACTGCAAATGAATCAACTTATTGGCTGGTATTTGAATTGCTTTGGCGCGATTACTTTAGATTTATGATGAAGAAATATCCTAACCGTTTTTTTTACAAGAACGGACTTAAAAATAGCGATTCTTCAGCTACGAAAATAGATTTTCAGAAGCTCCACAACTGGATTGAAGGAAAAACAGGTGTCGATTTTATCGATGCCAACATGATTGAACTCAAATTGACGGGCTTTATGAGTAATCGTGGCCGGCAAAATGCAGCAAGCTATCTGTGTAACGATTTGGCAATAAACTGGCGCTATGGTGCAGCTTACTTCGAACAACAACTGATAGATTATGATGTCTGCAGCAACTGGGGGAATTGGGCTTATTTGGCCGGTGTTGGAAATGACCCAAGAGGTAGTCGTTACTTCAATATCGAAAAACAGGCAATAGATTACGATAAAGATAAAAGCTTTAGAAATTTATGGCTAAAGGATCAGTAATTATCTTTTTTTTCAAAAGGCTTTTTTATTACTTGCAGCTTTTCAGATCTGTTTCACTAAAACATAATTTGATGGCTGTTATGCAGTATTGTAATATTAAAGAAAAAAATCATTTAAAAATAAGCCCTGCCCTACTTATCCTTTTTTTGTCAGGATCTGTCGCATCTGTCAGAATAAAATATAAGTTTTTAAATGATTTAAAAGTTAAACTGCCAATTTACAGAATGATTTAAACATAGTTGTACCATGTCCAATCATCTGATTCTTTCTCAGCATATGGACAACTTCAATTCCGCTCAATGTTCGTCTGGCCGATTCAAAGCTTTTAAAGCCTAACCCATTTTGTATCCTCCATTTTATAAATCGATGATCCTGCTCTACAATATTGTTGAGATATTTACATTGCCGGATTTTAATCTTTGAGAATGAACGTTTGTTATAGACTTTGATCGCTGCGGTATTAGAACCGCTTTTATCAATGTTCATTACTTTTGGCCGGCAATTATTACTAATTGCTTTAATTAGAAAAGACTGAGCACTCCTTCTCTGTCTTTTTCTGGTCAAAAGAAAGTCAACCGTATTACCTAATTTATCTACTGCTCGAATGCTATCAAAGTTTTATTTAAAGTCCAAGATTAAAAAATAAAATTAAAGTAAAATACTGTTATTTTAAGGACATTACGGATTTCCGTACTCTTTTTATAATTACTTTTTTTACTTTAGGTCTTTTATTTATAGTAAAAAACTTATTTTATTAGGTTATTCTTTTTGCTGCTGAAATAAATATTAAAACTTTACTAATAAACTTAAACTTTAAATATGAAGAAGAAAATTACAAATTTATCAGTACTTCTATTAATGTTATTCGTCGCCATTTTATCTGTGAAATGTGCCAGTGAAGAGCAAGTAGGAAACAATGGTACAGCTCAAAATGCTAAAGTCGATAATGCAAATAAATGGTTCACAAATTATGAATCAAGCAGTGAAAATTATTCTTTATTTCAAAACTTGGATTATGATTGGAACGAGGCAAAAATTACAGCTTCAGAAGACGGAACAGAAACAATTATTGTTCCCATCAATGAAGCGAAAAGTGACTCACGCGATTTTTGGGAACAAAGATTGTATATTTACAAAACAGGGAAAGAAGATTACAAGGCTCTAGTTTACGAAATTTATACAAATAAATATGTTGAAGAAAAAAGCAAGTCATTCGAAGGAGGCAGTTTTACGGGATTTGTAAGTGTTTGGGATTTAAAAAATGGTTTTGTCAGAGCAGCGAGTTTTGAAAACAATAAAGTCGTAGAAACTGGAACTGTTGAAGTCGTAGACTACTCGAAAAGAAAGGCAACAAACAAAGCCCCAATTGAAGCTCCTTGTGTATACAGCGATTGGGGTGATGGCGGATGTGGTGGCAAAAGTAATGGAGGGACCGACACAACAGTAAATGGTGGCGCATTAAGAGATGTTGTTGTAACTGCTCCAAGTAATGGGAGTACTGTTGTATATTTTGGACCACGTTCACCTGTAATTGGTGGCGGTGATGCAGGTGGCTATACTTCTCCAAATGGTGGTGGAGCAAATACAGGAGGTGGTATAACAGCACCAACCACTACACAAATTATTGATGCACTTACTGGGAAAGCAAAATGTATAAATGCTTTACTGAATAGTAATGGAGATACTTTTATGCAAAAATTATTATCTAAATTCGCAGGGAAATCTGAATTTGATATTCAAATTAGTTCCCAAGATAAAGTTTATAATCCAATAACAAATGCCGAACTTAATGGATTGACGACTTATCCAGGAACTGGCAAACTGATAGATATCAAAATTAGTACAAATAGAATAGACAAATATGCAGGTTTGGAAGGGGCACGCATAATAATGCACGAATATATACACGCAGATATGATAAGAAAATTAAGATCTGTTACAGATATTAACAGTATAGATGTTAAAGATTTTAAGCAGGTATATGAAAAATATGGAGAAAACTTTCATAGTGCTATGGGAATTTTATATGTTGAAAGTATGCGTGACGTTTTAAAAGAATTTCATAAAAACATCTTTCCAGACGATTATCAAAATTATATTAATTATTATGGAGTTCCTCCAAGCGATGATTTTTATGAAGCTTTGGCGTGGGGTGGTTTACAAGAAGAGAATGTAAAAGCATGGCAAGAATTAACCCCTGAAAAAAAAGCTTCTATAACATCTCTTGCACAGCGTGTAACTCAGTTTACAAAAGCTGTTCCTTGCACGCAATAAATCTTAAAACTAAAAATTATGAAGATACATTTATATCTATTGATAACTTTTTTATTTGGAAGTAATCTACAAGCACAAGAAAAGACAAAGGATACGCTCTTTTTTAAGTTTGACAAATCTTACATCAAAGAATCTGAATCTGATTTAATCTTTTTTTTGAAAGACACTGATAGCAGAGAAATGTTTTATTTTAAAGGGGCTGAAGTTCTAAATGACTTGAAGCCCAAAAAAATTCTTTGTCTCAAAGAAACAATAAGACAGCCTAAATTCTATGATAAATCGAACGTGCAAAAATTAAAAAACAATCAACTTTTGAATTATTTTAGTGACAAAATTACCTATTTGGTTAAGGAGAAAAATGGGAAAAAAGAATTTATTAGAATAGAGCCAATACTTGCTATTGCAGATTAATACAATAAACTTAATACGCAATACAAAACAAAGAAGTTGTCTTTTTAGAGATTACCTCTTTGTTTTATTTATCAATCATAATGTTTTGAATAATTTAAGTTTGCTAACTTCATCAAACAACTTAATCCACTCATCAATCCACAGTTAATTTTGCGGTCACTCGTTGAATCGATTTATTATTATCGGTGCTAATCAATAACAATTCGCTCTTACGTATAACAATCCTTCCAAATCCTTCATAATATTTGTAGAATTGTATATTAGTTTATTGTCATGTACAATTTTAGTTTTTATAATTTTTACATCAAACCCCAACAGGACATCTAAACCAAATTTACAAAACCAATGGAAGACAGAACCTACATATAGTAAGCCAATTTCTTCAAATCATCTAAAAATGATGTTGTAATTTGTCCCGACGAGGGCACTCTTAAAGAAACGTTAAAACATTAGTTTTAGCGTTTTTTTTATGCCTTGTTCACATAATTTAACCCACTTTAACTTATAAAAACAAACGGTTTGTAAATCCAGTTAAGTTAACTTTACAGTGTACAAACCATCTTTAAAACTCTGTAAACATTGACATTATAAAAAATCATTACTTTCATCTTAACATTAATTTAAGTTTATGGAAATTGAAGAAGAAAAATATAGAGGAAAAATTACAGCTAATAAAGCTCAAAAAATGCTTAGCGATGAAGGAAAGAATATTACTCTGAAAGAAGCAGAAGAGATTTTAGAATTTCTACAAAAAATCGCATATGTTCAAGTAAGAAAATTACTAAACGAAAAAGATGAAGATACCTAATCCCTAAATTGGACTTGATTCTTTTTTTTGCAATAAAAAGTTAACGAAAGAAACAATATAAACAGAGTATTAATTTGAATTGTGTGCAGAATCGGTGCATTAGTTCAAAACACTGGATAAAAGAAATTTACAAGCTTTAGTTTGAATCATTACTAAAAAAGATCCTATATATCTTCGTTCTAAATCACTACGTTCTTTCTTTACATACTCGAATAGTACAAATTAAAAAACAGCCAATTCGACCAAAAGTTAATTTCACTCCCAGATAGTAACATTCAAGCCTTACATCAAATACGGATCATACAGGGAACATAAGAGATACAAAAATAGTAAAGCAGTAGACAAGGAAGCATTATTTCATTGCAATCATTTACCCAAGTAAATCAATTAATTGCTTGTTATTCTAACGAAGTTAAAAATTGATGTATTTCTTAAAGGACATGAAAGAGAAACACCTTGGTCAAAATTGCAACTTGCCTATTTTGCAGGATATGCAATGTGGACCTATTTCAATACACCTTTCATTTTTACAAACTCAAATTATAAAGTTAAAGAATTGGAGCCATGGGAAGAAAATGGAAAAACATTCAGAAGGTTACAAGTCGAATTTCCATCTGAGATAGCCACGCACAATCCAATCCAAACATTTTATATTAACAAAGAAGGACTTATAGCAAGACATGACTACAATGCTGAGATTTTAGGAAATTCTTCAGCTGCTCATTACCTATCTGATAGAAGTTCAAGGTATTAAAATTGCTACCAAAAGAAAGCTATACATAAGATTGGAAGATAATACACCACTCTTACCTGAGCCTGTTCTAGTTTCAATTAACTTAAGTGAAATAAATTTAAAATAAAAAATTATAATTCAGGTGCAATGATTATTTCGTGGATTAAAAATCAAACCAGCATTAGTAAATTAGGAAACAGAAGGTAAAATTAAAGCTTACTGATTCTGTAGCAATAGAAAGAGATATGTCATTGAACTATTAAAAATCCAAATTAAAAGATAGCGTAGTGCTATCTTTTTTTTTGGAGTTGCCTTCTCATTTACCATAAATACTAAGGTACTCGGTCTTTAAAAAACAACAAACTGGACTTCAAAAAGTTATTCACAAAAATTAACAGTTTTATTTTTATGGCAAAATCTTGGCACAAACTTTTTTTAACAATTAAAATTCCAGTAAAATCAAGGTCTGCGAATTTAGGTTCGAAACTTTTTCTAGACTATTTTTCCTTCCAATTAGAGCTATGATAAGATTATAATTTTGCAGATTTTAGATTAATTCCCTACACACCTCTTCAATCAAATGCTAAATTGCTGACTATAATAATTCAAATCATCCTAAATCAATCAATAAAAAAGAAGGCATTGCAAAAATTATTATTCTGAAGTGAAACAATATTAGATGTTGGGAAATTAATAGATGCTGGCTGGAGCATAAAATCAACTTTTCTTTTAAAATGCAATTTCAAAACCTTGACAATTTCATCTTTAGTTTTATAGCATTCTACTATTAAAAGACTTTTAAATTCTTGTAAAAAAGAAACACTATTAGATAATCGTTTATTAAAAAAACAAACTACAACATTAGTGCCTTTTTTATCCAATTTCAAACAATTGATCAGTTCATACTTATCGTAAACAACAAAAATAGAACAATCAAATTCCTCATTTTGAGCTTCCTTTTCAGTTTTGCAAAAAAAAGATTCTTCAAAAAAATCAAATTCACCTATAAAATTTCTCTTAAACGCTTTAAGAAAAAAACCTTTACTATCCTTCAATAAAATCCTTTGCTTTTCCATATTAATTTTCTTTAGATACATTTAAAAATACCTGATGAGAAACTAGTGATAGAAATTATTCCAAAACATAATTTATGAGCAAAAACCAGATACTTTGAATTTCAATGCAAATATAATTATGAGCTTTACTATCAAACCGACAAAATAATACATAAAATAACAAGAATAAGCTTTGCAACCCATATTGCAATAATGCCAACAAACCTAATTGCAATTTTATATTGATTTTTTACAAAAAAGACCTAATTATCCTCAAAAATTGGTTTACGCAAAATAATGGAATGTTAATTGCCATTTGCATATAAATAAAGCATCAAGGAACTATTAGTTATTACTAATATATAGATAACCTGTTTTATTTTTAAAATTCCCATTAGATAATTTTAAATTGAGAACATAGAAGTAAGTTCCTGTTGGCAGCCCTTCGTTTTTATTTAGCGTAGCCCTTGCTTCCGATTTACCCCTAAACCAGTTTTCATTAGAACCATAATTAACAGTTTCAAATACTTTTATTCCATATCGATTGTATATTTCCAAAGAATTATCTGAGTATTTCTCTAATCCAGTAATATTTAAATAATCGTTTAATCCATCTCCGTTTGGAGACAATGCATTATAAACAACAACGTCATCAGCCGCTGGTGTTTTAACTTTTGCCAAAGTAAAAATACCAGACTTATCAATTGCTGCTGTAACAGTTTGATTTTGCAGATCAACGGCTGAAGGATAAAAATTCCATTTTGATTCAGTAACATTCCAACCTGCAATTGCAAGAGAGTATTCGGAATCTTCCTTGATAAGTTCTACAGGAGTCGTCATTGTGCTCCAAGTTAATGATAGAGCTACATCTACTTCGGATTGACTGCTTTCAAACTCCCAATATTCATTAGTATCTATTATAAAGATTAATTCGTTTTTATTTGCATGAGGATATAACTCATTTGAATTTTTAAATAAATATCTGCTATTAAATAAATTTTCAGTTAAATCAGTTTGATTTATCGCTGAGGGCCTAAAAAAACCTCCATCACCTACCGGAAATTCAAATTCATTGTTTCCTTTACGTCGCACAAGACCATCAACATAGCTGTCATCGTTTGCATTGGCAGGAATTGCATCTGGTTCAAATGCAATAGTTCCTCCTAATTTATTATTAGAAACTATCCCAAAACTGAAATCAGAAATACCATAAACGGTAATTGCTCCAGACAGTAAAAATGCAGGCTGAACCATTCTGTTTTCAAACTTAACGTTATTGAACTCGCTTATTTCTATGCCAGAAATTGTTTGAGCTGCAGAAGAACCTTTGAAATGTGTAAACCCAGAATTAAATGCTGGACTAAAAGTTACTAAACCGTCATTATTATAGTTGGCATAAACGATAAAATTCCCGTCATTAATGAAATCTCCTGTCATCTTATTATCAAAATTTGATACCGTAGAAAATTCTGTCCCAGGCAGAATCGCTAATTCTCCTATATTAACTGTTTGTGCGCTAAGTTTACCAATAAAAAATATTGATAGTATTAATTTTATATAAATTTTGGACATCTCTTATTATTTATAATGTTTCCTCAAAAACATAACAAATATGCATTTAAGTTATACTTTAGTTATAAAGACACCTCTTTTAGTAAGGATAAAAGAGGTATCTTTTGTTTACTTTCATCCCTTAATTTAAGGAATCAAATAGCCAGAATTAATATTTTCCTGTGCATATTGAATTGCCCATGCCATCGCATTAGCATAAAACATACTATTATATACTGTTCTACCGGAATCATATTTCTTAGGCAATGGGAGTCCTGTTGAGCTAACAAATGCTGGATAATATATTGTATAGTTATTATATGTTGTTGGTGAACCTGCGATAAATCCTGAATCCCCTACATACATATACCCCAAAGTATTATGTTTAAAAGTAAATACTCTGCTTGTATTTCCATCCTGGGTAGCTAAGGCTTTCACATTAGCTGATAGATTGGTTGCATAGTAAGAGTTGTTCACATCACTACCAAGGTTAAGTCCTTTGATATCTCCAAATGGTCCTTCTAAAAGGGGATCTGAAAAGTTTAAGACAGGATTTATATAAGATGTTCCTGTTCCAGAAACCGATATAGATGAGCCACAAATTGTATTAATTAAATTTGCTGTTGCGGAAGCATCGTTCTCTTGAGAATGAATAAGTACTCCTTTTTTATTTTTAACAAAATTATTTAAAATTGCAATTGAAGCAGCACTAGGTATATAGTTATACCCTATTACTATAATATCAATATTATTGTTATTAATTAAATTTTTTAATGTAGCCCCGTCACCATATCCTCCATCAATGATTGTTAAACCTTGTATTTGTACAGTACCTGTAGGGCCAAAGTTTGGTTTTGAAGCTAATATAGATCTGGAAGCATCTGATGCACCTGCCGAACCTGGCTGATAAACTCCACCGCCAAGTCCTAAAACTTTCATAGTACGGAAAACAAATGATATGCTTTTGTTACAAGCACTACCGGCATTGGTACTATTGGAAGTAATGGCATAGGTAAAAGAACCTCCAGAGGTTGGTGTGCCATTAGCTGTCATTACAACATTCTGTGCCCCAGTTGTTGAAAATGTTCCTGTTGCAGAGAAACTGATCCCGTTTACAGTATTTGTATTTATAGAGTATGATCCCACATAGCTCACATTCACAGGGACGGTCATTGTATTTGCTCCAGTCATTGCAACTCCAGGCGCGTACGTCCCGCTTGTTGCAATTCCTGCACAATTTGTCGTATAGGATACCGGTTGTCCGGCAATAGCAACTTTAAGCGTACATGTTCCTGCCATCCCTGGAGTTCCTGAAACTATTAAATCTGTTGTTCCTCCTGAAACTGGTTTTCCTGATCCTAACAGTGTTATTGTTTGTTGTCCTAAAACAGATAAATTTATTAATCCTGAGGTAAATGAAATCCCGTTGGCGCTGGTAGTCGTAATTGTGGTTTGGCCTGTTGCTTTAACATTAACTGGCAATGTTATTGTATTGGCAGCAATTAAAGCCACATCTTGCATATAGTTACCATTTTGTTTAGCACCAGCACAATCGATTGTATACTCTACTGATGCTACATTTACTGGAATACCGCTACAAGAACCTGCTGCAACTGTTGAAGCATTAGATGAAAGATTAAAGGTATTTGGACCTGATGCTGTTGGTGTTCCAGTTGCTAATAATTCTACAGTTTGATTCCCCGTAGTTGTAAACGTACCAGTACCACTAAATGAATACCCATTTACAGTATTGGTTTTCATACTCCAAAAACCGATATTGGTAACATTTACACTTACTGTCAATTTATTTGAAGCAGTAAGCGGAATACCCATAAAATATGAACCCTCTGAGGCTATACTTGCACAAGATATGACAAAATCAACATCAGCATTTTCAACAAAAACATGTGGCACACATGAATGGTCTTTACCATTTAATGAAATAGTAACCTTATCGCCAATACTACCAGCTGCATGACCATTATTTGGTGTACCAACTCCCGGTAGATTTAAAACATAAGAACCTGCACTAGGAAAAGTGCCACTAGTATTAAAATAATATCCGTTAGTTGTTGTTGCCGACACTGTATAGGTACCCGGCTGTGTTACTGTAACGGGAATTGTCATATAGTTTGATAATGTTAAGGTTTCTCCCTGCTTAAAAGTTCCATTTACCTTTATAAGATTACACTGTGCATCAGAAATATTGAAAACTGCTGGTGGTGGAGTGCCACATATACTCAGCCATACACCCTGTACTTTACTCCAATAATCAAAACATCCCGTAGTTGTATTAAATACTAGTAAACCATCAGTTAAATTCACTGCCGATATTGCATCTCTTTGTGCTGTTGTCAGTCGAGAAGTTAACATTCCTTTATTAGTACTTTCCAATTCAAATAAAGCACCTGGCAATGCTTTATCTGCACCAGTACTCACAGTTCCATCTTTTATTTTTGTACTTTCTATTTGGGCAAAAAGAGAACCGAAACTCAGCACGCTGAATATCATTGCAAAAGCAATTTTTCGCATTTTATATATTTCTTTTTTCATTATTTTAAATTTAATATTAGAATAACGGTTATTGAAGTGAACAAATCATGAACCTCTTGATCCATATCTTACTCACTTCGTACTACCTTTCGTTTCTTAATTAAGTTTTTCTCCTATAATTTTTTCTAATTTCTGTAAACGATCATTCATTGCATCTGATGCATTTTTTAATTCGTTGATCATTTTGTCTTTTGCTTCAATTTCTTTACTTTGTTTTTCGTTAATATTATTTTGCTCAATAATGTGCAAATAAATTTCTTCCGTTTTTTCTAGTAACTGTATTGATAACGCCGACATATTAAATGAATACCCTTCTTTTGTTTTTTCTAATTCATTAATTGGGGTAATACCTGGAAGGTGTTTGTTCTTTTTGATATAATCCTCTATTTCCGATAACTGTTTAAATTTATAATCAGCCTTAATTTTGGAAAAACCTTCAAAATAATCTTCAAATACATAATCAGCGTAGTAAGTATTAACAGTGGTAATAGAACCATTTACTCTTAGCTTCTCATTAGGAGCATTTGATGGAGTTGTATAACCAATTCCAACCCATCCTTTTGTATAAATATTGTCTGTATTTAATGTAGCGCCTACATTGGTAACGGTACTAAACCAAGGCTCTTTTACAGCAGATGACAAATCAAGTGATTTTAACTGTTTATCTTCATCGGTGTAATCTAAAGTTCCATTTGCGGAGTTTACTTCTAATTTTGTTAATGTTTCTGAATCTCCAACTAAATCAACCAGTTTAAATTCTGAAGAATTTCCTTTTTCATCTTTATAAATCAAAGATTGATACGCTCCATCATAAACTAGAGAAGTTAATGTCTCTGTACCTTTAACTAATAATGATAAATCAATTGGATTAGGTGTGTTTGTTTCATCTGTATAGGTTAATGTATGTTTATCAAACACCTGTCCATTGCTATCTGTTTCTTGAGTTACAATATCAACCAAAGAAGTCAAAGTTTCTTTATTTTTAATAACATTGGTCAGCTCTGTTACAAAATTAGAACTGTTTACAATCGTTGAGGCATTGTTTACAACATCACCAACTACGTCTATAGTAGTAGGGGTTTTGTCCTCGCTTGTATATAAATAGGTTCCGTTATTATTATTGGCTAAAGTGGTAACTGTTTCTGAAGCTCCAACCAAATCAACAAGCTGAATCACTGTAGATGTACCATTCTCGCCATTATAAGTCAGTGTCTTAGCGCTCGGGTCATAAACCAAAGTAGTCTGCGTCTCTGCGTCACCCACAAGATCCAATAAATTGATTGTATTCTCAACAGCATTCTCATCAGTATACTTTAAAGTATTGCCTGCTTGATCGTAAACTAGCTTGGTTAGCGTTTCCTCATTTTTAATAACATTGGTCAGCTCTGTTACAAAATTAGAACTGTTTACAATCGTTGAGGCATTGTTTACAACATCACCAACTACGTCTATAGTAGTAGGGGTTTTGTCCTCGCTTGTATATAAATAGGTTCCGTTATTATTATTGGCTAAAGTGGTAACTGTTTCTGAAGCTCCAACCAAATCAACAAGCTGAATTACAGTAGGCGTACCATTCTCGCCATTATAAGTCAGTGTCTTAGCGCCCGGGTCGTAAACCAAGGTAGTCTGCGTCTCTGCGTCACCTACAAGATCCAATAAATTGATTGTATTCTCAACAGCAT
>NZ_JBSIPG010000011.1:53775-93960 GCF_054075145.1 Flavobacterium xizangense
TAGCGTTTCCTCATTTTTAATAACATTGGTCAGCTCTGTTACAAAATTAGAACTGTTTACAATCGTTGAGGCATTGTTCACAACATCACCAACTACGTCTATAGTAGTTTTAGAATCTTTCTCATTGGCATAAATGTAAGTGCCATTTCCTGTGCTTATAAGAGTCGTTTCAGTTTCATGTGCCTTTACAATTGCACTAATATCAAACAATTGCATCGTACCAGCTTCATCTAAGTAACTAAATTGATTTGTTGAAGAATTAAAAGTCACATTACCAGCAGTTTTTTTTACAATTTCATTGATTATTGTTGTCACTGATGGATTGTTTACAATTGTACTAAAATTATCTACAACATCACCTATTACATTAATAGAAACGCTATCACCTAGTTCATTTTTATAAGTATATAAACCTTTGCCATTACTCGTTAGAGTAGTTAACGTTTCATTAGCCTTAACAATCGAACTTAAATCTATAATTTGATTGTTGCCTGAGGCGTCAATATAATTAAAATCTTGATTGACAGGGTTATAGACAACTGTACCAGCGCTTGCATTAATTTCACTAGAAACAACTATTCTGTTCCATTTGTTGTTATACCAATAAAAGTAACCAGGTTTAATATCAGCAACAGTTTCAGTATTAAAAACCAATAAACTATTTACATTTCCATTCACAATTGTAGTAGCATCCGTAGAATTTTTTAATTTAATTCTAGGGATCAATACACCTTTGTCATTCGCCACAACTTCTAACTGAGAAGAAGAATTTGGCATTGGTGTCCCAATACCTACCTGAGAGTACAAGGAGCAACTACCAAGAACAAAAATTAAAGGAAGCAATTTATTCTTCATAAGATTTACTATTATGAGTTATTCTTTATTTCTAAATTATTATTAATGTTTGTGCCTTTAACCTGATTGGGCAAATTGATTTTTAATTCGGGCAACAAATCTTTATCTACATGCAGCACAAACTTTAATTATTGGCAAAATTATGTCCAGAATCTTGTTTACAACTACCACATAAACTTTTAAAATCAGCATAAAAAGCTAAAAAACAACACAATACAAGACTATAAATCATTGAGTTGCGTTTAATTTTACATCTAATGAAGGCTATATAGCTTAAAAAATGTATCCAATAAAAAAAAACGGTTTTAACTTCTAATTAAAGTCAAAACCGTTTTATTAAAACTCCGTCTATTTAAAGAAACTACATTCTATTCTTTCTTCACTTCTTTTATTACAATTATAAATTCTGATCGTCTATTGAGCTCATGATCTATATCGGTACAATTTACGCCATCGCTACACTTGTTTATAATTTGTGATTCTCCATAACCATCTCCCCATATCCTATTTGACGAAATTTCTCCTTGATTTATTATATAATCAATTGTTGTTTTTGCTCTATTTTTGGATAATCTTAAATTATAATCATTTCTACCTCTGCTGTCTGTATGTGACCTAACCTCTATGGAGATACTTGGACGGCTCTTCATTAAATTTATCACTTTATCCAATTGCAACTTAGAAGATTTGCGAATGGTATATCCATTGTAATCAAAATATATAGGAGCTAAATTTAATTTTTCTGTGAGATCATCTCCTTCTTTTAAAGTCACCAATTTATCGTCAACAATAATTAATAACTCATTAAATAAAGCAACAGATATTTCTTTCTTTTCAGAAATTTTCTGACCTGATACTAGTTTTCGTTCAATACCAAAACCTTTCTTTTTAAATTCGAAAGTATAACTTTTAAGTGGATGTAAATCAACTGAATAATTCCCTGCTCCATCGCTATATAGCTTTTTAACGATCTGATTTAAATTATTGTAAATTGTTATCTCAACATCTTTTACAGCTTCCCCTGTTACACTGTCAGTTACCATTCCAAAGTAAATAGGATTAAGATTAAATGGAAAAACTACTGGTTTTGTTTCAACAAAACCGTATATGTCATCATCTCCTTTACCTCCTTTTCTGTTAGATGAGAAAAATCCTTTTTTTGAATCTTCATCAATTGAATATGCAAAATCATCGCTTGACGAATTTATAGGTTCACCAATGTTAACGACAACATATTTGCCTTTACTATCTTTTGCTGCGGCAAAAATATCTAGTCCGCCAAGACCAGGATGTCCATCAGACGAAAAATATAATATACCATTGCTACTAACAAATGGAAACGTTTCACGACCATATGAATTTATTTCATCTCCTAAAGAATCAACTTTCATGGCAAAGCCCCCTCCTTTTTTTCTGCTTACAACATATAAATCAGTATCATACATCTTCTTTTTCCTATTGGAAACAAAATACAATTCATCTTCATTAGGACTTAAAGCAGGATGTGCCGATGATGTTCCATCCATATTTATAGGATAAGGAAGCTCGGAAATGTTCTCCCATCTGCCATTAACTTTTTCTGCTTGGAAAAGCCGTAGTTGACCAATTTCACATTGAGTGCTATTTCTAATTCTATTTTTTTTCTTTTCAAAATCTACCAAACGAGTAAAATACATTGTTTTACCATCTTTTGTAAATATTGGGGTACTTTGGTGATATTTTGAATTAATCCTACCCGGCAGTTTTTTTTCGCTCACAAGCCTGCCCTGTTCCGTTATTTTAGCGGAATAGAGTTTTAGAAAAGGTTTATTATTCCAATTATGCCTGTGCTTGACTAGAAATCCCGAATCTTTCGCAGTTGCATAAATTATTTCTTTATAAACTGGGAGTTTCTCAAATTTTTTAATTTTATCATTATCTATAACTATTTCACTTTTCTTGGCCCCATTTGCTGTATCTACCTGCTTTACTAACTCATTAATATCCCCTTCTTTTCGTTTCTCGTTATCTTCTCTTACAATTATTCTTGCTTTTTCTCTTTTTTCAAATCTATCGATTTCAATTGCTTTTTTAAGTGCCTCTTGGTTTGGGACAAATGCTGCTCCAAAATCTGAAAATATAGAATTAATTCCCGCATCAACAATTTGATCATATCTGTCTGCTTGTTGTTCAATTAATTTTAAGTATATTTTCGGATCCCATTTTTTGTTTTCGTCTGGCCTTTCGACTTTCTCATAATATTTCGTCATTACAGCTAACGCCAGATCATGTTGATTATTTGCTCTGAGACATAATGCATATCTTTCATAATACTCTTGCACGTCATAATCTCCATTTTCCATCAATTTGGCATACCAAAATGCTGCATTTTTATAATCCGAATTAAAAAAATAAGTATCACCTAAGCGAGCATAGACCTCACTTGAATTATTTCCATTTTCCACCAATCGCTCGAATAGCTTCCTTGCTTTTACAAAAGAAAACTTTTCAAATTTTGCATTAGCTCTAGCAAGCTTCCGATCTACCTTTTGGGGAAAAGCCACAACACTGCTTAAACAAAAAAGCAAAACCACTATTTTATGCGTTTTTATTTTCATAATCAATCTTAATTAGTCTTATTTAAAAAAATCTTGGCGACAACATTCTGGATTTAGATCCTCCAAACAATTCAAAGCGTAAAAAGATTTCATGCGATCCCGAATTATAATTTGCCAGCTTTGTTGTTTCTGTATCATACGCATATCCTATAAACCAAGAATCCGATAGTTGAAATCCCGCCATTGCACTTATTGATGAACCCAAGCGATAAGCAACCCCAGCAGTAAATTTGTCATTATACAGTAAATTCGCGGAAATATCCGTTTGTAATGGGGCTCCATGAACAACCTTCGCAAGCAAAGAAGGTTTTAATTTAAGGTTGTAATCCAAATCAAAAACATATCCTGCCATTAAATAATAATGCATACGCTCTTTTACAACATAACTTTCAGATTCGTCGTTGGCAGATTTACTATAATGAGTATTTTCTAGCATTTTGGGGATTGATAGCCCTAAATAGGATTTATCAGAATGAAAATAGACGCCAGCACCAATATTAGGAGAAAATTTTTTATCAATGTTGTCCTGAAATCTTGGGTCAGCTGGATCATAAATATCCAATTTCGTAAAATCGACATCTAATAAACTTGCTGTCCCTTTTAATCCAAACGATAACTTATAAAATGGTGAAGTGTCAATTGTATAAGAAAAATCAACAGAAATATTATTCGCCGTTGAAGGTCCTATTTGATCATTTATGACAGAAACCCCTAGTCCCAAATTAGAACTAATTGGTGTGTTGACAGAGAGCGTATTGGTGACTGGGGCACCATCGAGTCCTATCCACTGTGCCCGGTGTAACCCAAAAATACTTAATACCCCGCGTGAACCTGCATAGGCAGGATTTATATTAATCGTGTTATACATATACTGTGTATATTGAGCATCTTGCTGCCCTAACATAACATCCGAATAACAACAAAACATAATTGCAATAAATAAATTCAATCTTTTCATTTTCATACTATCTATTTAAAATAATGACAAAATTAAAGCATCACTACTTTTTTGTACTACCACATAAATTCATAAAATCATCATGAAAAGGTATGATCCACAAAATAGATAAATGGTATTTATCTAATAACAAACACTTAAAAATTTAATAATATTTACACACGATTTTTTGCAACTAAAAATCTTTTATAAACAAAAACCCGATTACTTCATGTAATCGGGCATCTTCAAAAAAACAATTAAATAAATTTATTTTTGATTATTACTATTTTAATCTATAACCTGATAGTAAAATTGTATCAATAAATTGTATCAATAATAAAACTTTACTTTTTACATATTTATATGAACTTAAAAAACTAAAATAACTGTTTGAGATAAACATTTTCAGTAATTTAAAGTATTAAATTAATTTCGCTTTAAATACAGCGTTTGGTAAATGTCCATGATATTCTTTGTATAAGAGTGAAAAATACGATGTTTTATAATATCCTAATTCATATGCAACATCACTGATTAGGTTAAAATCCCCGCTTTCTAATAAATCTTTTGCCAGTATTAATTTTTCGTTTTTAAACAATAAAGCTGGAGTAATACCAAATATATTTTTATATAAATTTCTATATTTTGTCAAAGACATATTAGCAATCTCAGACAATAATTTTAGTCCGGGGAAGGGCTTCGAAAGGTCAGATAATAAATATTCTTGAGAAATCATTATTGCTTTTAAATCTTTTTCCAAAAATATTCCTGTATTCGGCGTATTCGAATTCAACCTTTCTATAAAATAACCAAAGAGTTTATATACTGTACCCCTTAGCAAAAACTCGTAATTAATTGCATCTATTTTTTGCTGTTTTAAATTATACAAAGCCACTTTACTCCTGCTGTCTATATGACCGTAATAAAACATTCTATTTTTTTTATGGTTAAAAACCTTATTTAAATCTTTCTCCATGACTGTATCTGCGATATACCTTTTTATAAATGATTTGCGTATATATAGTCTAAGAGAATAGGTTCTTTCACCAACCTGAGAAACATATGTACTTTTAAGATGACTATCAATAATAGCAAAACCCATTTTTGATTTGTAACCTATATCATGATTAACATCATCCACGATATGCTTACTGATTTTGTCACTCATATCATAATAAACAATCCAAAAATCATCCTCAGAAGGCATTCTTGTAAAACGAATTGGTTTGTTTAATACCATGTCCACCAGAAGTACAGAGACATCTGGAGAAATTTCTATAAAATACCCCAAGCCACAAGCTTTACTTTTAGGAAAACGCAATAACTTATTATTATGTATTGTACATCCAAAACCATCAACAAAATCTTGCAGCCACTCTGGCGTTAAAGATGCTGAATGTTTAAATTCTGATATAAATTTATCCATAATATTCTTTTAAAATAAACTTTGATATTCTTTTGGACAAACTCCATACATCTCACTAAATCGCTTTGTTAAATACGAAGGAGTAGAGTAATTTAATTTTCGAGCCACTTCATTAACTGTAAACTTTCCGGTTTCCAGTAATTCTTTCGCCATGTTTAGTTTATTTAGGCAAAAATAGGTTCCCGGATTTGCGCCAGATATTCTCGCAAATAGTTTTTTATATTTTGCAGGTGACATTGCTACTTGTTTTGCCAAAAAGTTTATTCCAGGAAAAGGTTCTTGAATAATATTTTGTAACATCGTTTTAGAAACGATAATATTCTTCACATCTATAGTAATATTCTTATGTTCAATAATCTTATTTTTATTCAAGTACTTTACAAAATTACTTATCAGACCATATACTAACCCTACAAAATAAATTTTATATAATAAATTGTCATATTGGATTTTCCTGAAATCCTTTATCAAAATCAAACTCTCGTTACACATACGATCTAAACTGATAATTGTATTTTTTTTGGTTCCCAGAGTAACATCATAAATTGGAGTTAAGTGGGGAAAATATTTATTTAAAATATCTTTCTTAAAAAAAATAAAAACACCAAAAAATCGAGTTTCTTTTTGGATTTTATAGTCCATATCTACAGCACAATCTATAAAAGATAAGTTATAGTTCAATTTTCCTATCAAATTGTGATCACCATCAATAATAAGATTAATATCCAAATTAGTTATATAAAAATGTAGTCCTAAATAGTTGGTATTTTCATTTCGATATTGCAACAATACTTCTTCTTTATATGTAGTATCGACCACCATAGCCGTGATGCCATCTTCAACCGGCACAATAAAGTGGGTTCCTTTACAGATCGCATTATCTACTTTTATAAAATTCTCATCGATTTTGCCTCCCAAAGCTTCTCCCAAAGCATCAAGCCAATTAAGTGACGCATCATAATTATATATAACTTTTTTCATTCTAAAATTTTTCTTTTGAATTAATCTTAAATTTTATAATATATTAGAGAGATGTTAAAAAAAAGCATTTTTTGAGGCTATATCCTATAAAAATAAGAAGTGAAAAATATCTCTAACTAAGCCTCTCCTTTAATAAAAATTAAGCTTGCTTTTTTTATTAGAAATAAATTGATTTTTTATGTAATTTATTAATTTTTAGTTTCATAAAATTGATTGTCACACACTAGCTTTCTCACTATCCTCGACTTACGACTAACTTAATCAACTTACAATGAAAGCAATGCCGACAAACTATACACAAAGTGCAATTAATAACATTTACGTTTATCGTAATCATTATGCATATTTCAAATCAGCAATACTTGGATATGGCTGATAATAAGAATTAATACTTAACGTTTTATTTTGTAATTACAAAAAGATTGAAATCATTTTGCAAAAGTATATCGAGGCTATTATTTAGAAATACCATGATACCACATAAAATCAACATAAAAAGCTTACCTTATTAAATAACCTGCTGCCATTTAAATTTTTCCAAAAAAAAACCAGTCACATCACGTAACTGGAAAATGGATCTTTATTTGATTTATTATTGATTCTAAACTTTAAGAACTGTTTTGGGTAGTACTCCAAAATAATCCCTGTAGATCGCTGAGAAGTAAGCTGTTTTATTATATCCCAACTCAAAAGACACATCGCTAACTAAATTAAAATCACCACTTTCCAACAACTCTTTAGCCAACAGTAACTTTTCATTCTTAAAAAATTTCGCAGGACTCATTCCAAATATATCTTCATACAAATTTCTATATTTCGTAGAAGACATATTTGCAATATTTGCTAGAAATTCTGTTCCTGGAAATGGAATCAAAAGGTTTGATAATAGTTGTTGTTGACTTACCATAACTGCTTGAATATCTTTCTCTAAGTGCATTCCTATTTTAGGCATTTTGCTATTTAACCTTTCTATTAAATAACCTAATAAATTATATGAAACTCCTTTGATGAGAAGTCCATAATGAGGATCATTAGTACTTTTTTGCTTCAAACTATGTAATATTATTTTACTTCTGCTATCAATATGTCCGTAAAAAAACATTTTGTTTACTTTGTCATCAAAAACATCCTTAAAATCTTTTCTAAACTCTGATCCAGTAAAAAAACTTTTCATATAAGACTTTCGAATAAACAACCTTAATGAATAAAACCTCTCCCCTACCGCTGCAAGATATGTGCTTCCAATTTGATTATCTACAATTGCAAAATTTAATTTCGATGTATAACCAATTTTATGATCAACACCTTCTAGAATATGTTTACTAAAGGTATTGCTCATATCATAATATACAATCCAAAAATCGTCTTCAGAAGGTATTCTCGTTAATCGAAGTGGCTTTTTTAATACTGAATCAATGACAAGGACTGAGAGGCCAGAATGGATTTCTGCTAAATAACATGAACCAAGAGCTAAATCTTCAGAGAAAATCATAAGTTCATCTACTACAGTACAGCCTAGCTCATCGACAAACTTTTTGCGCCATTCTTCGGTCAATGAAAATACATGTCTAAATTCCGGGGCTGAATCACTCGTTGCTGCTTTCATAATAAATTTTGATAATCCTTTGGAAAAACTCCATATTTGCTATTAAAACGTTTTGCCAAATAAGAAATATTTGCATAATTTAATTTGTCTGAAACTTCACCAACAGTATATTGTCCGGTTTCAAGTAGCTCTTTGGCACGCTGTAACTTATTGCTGTAAAAAAAAGATCCCGGGCTTAGTCCTGTAATTTTAGTAAATATCTTTTTATATTTTGAAGAAGACATAGCAGCCTGTCTTGCTAAAAAATCGATCCCGGGAAAAACTCCCTCAATGGATTCTAACAACATGGCTTTAGAAGCTAAAATACTTTTTACATCCACATTCATTACTTTGCTAATAATAAACTTCTTAGCTAATAATTGTTCCAAATAATTACCTAATAGTTGATAAACAAGACCTCTAAAATAAAGCTCCAATAAAGAATTCTCATACGACATTTTTCTGAAATTATTTATTAAAATCAGGCTATCTATATTCATTCTATCCATACTAATGATAGTATTTTTCTCGTTATCAAAAAGATCATTAGATAGCGACGTCAATGAGGGTACTTTATCTATATACTGTTTTAGCGCCAATTGGTCAATAAATATACAAATAGCATATACCATAGTACCTTGATCAATGACATAATCCAGATCTATTTCACTGCTGACCAAAGAAAGATTATAATCTTGTTTTCCTATTATTACAGATTTCTCTTTTAAAATAAAATCGATATCATGATTCGTAACATAAAAGTACAAACCCACAAAATCATCATCGGTTCGAAATCTCAACATTACATTTTCTTTGTAAGTAACGTCAACCAACATTGCTGTTAGTTCATTCTCAATTTCAAAAATAAAATGTACGCCTGTATAAAGTTCATTATTTCCTTTAATAAAATTCCCATCAATTATGCCACCTATAGCTTTTGCAAGTACTTCTATCCAATTGAGATCTGCACTATGAAAATGATTTACTGTCTTCATTATTAAAACTTTAGCATAAAAATAACAAATAAAAAGCATAAATGTTTTAGGATCATTTAATTTTTTATTTCAAAATATTGCTCGAATATTCAGTAAGTTGGCATCCCTTTTTTCAAAAAAAATTTCAGTGCTCAGTAGATAAGGATCCAATATTAAACAGCAGTATTTTGAATGATTAATTTATTTAAGGCCTCTTATTTATTATTTTCTATTTTTATTTTCATTTTTCGCTGATATCTAGTAAATTAGTGCTAAGATTCAAAACAATAATCACAAAAAAATGTTTCAAATACTGAAATAAATTGTGAATCTATAATTCGTAAAAAACTCATAAATTGATAGTAGTTATATAAAATAATTTTACGTAATGAACCTCTAAATATATATTTTATGAATAAAGCTATTTTATTTTTTCTCGCTATTCTAATCTTTACCAGCTGTAAAAAAGAGCAACTTAAAGAAAACCCCATAAGCCCTGAGCAAGCTAGGGCGATTGCTAAAGAGGCTTATATTTATTCATATCCAATGCTGATGGGTTATAAATCTCTTTACTATACCTCCATAGATAAAAAGAGTCCTGGTTACAGAAGCGACTTAAACGTGATTAGTAATGACAGCCGTCCTGCCGACAATACGCGCAAAGATGTAGTCTCTATGAATGCTGACACCCCCTATTCAGTATTTGCCCTTGATTTAAGAACTGAACCGATGGTTTTCTCTGTTCCCCAAATTAAAGACCGATATTATGTATTTCAGTTCATTGATCTTTTTACACACAACTTTGCCTATGTTGGAACCCGAGTAACAGGTAATCAAGCAGGGGATTATTTATTTGTTGGACCCAATTGGAAAGGAGAAATTCCAAATGATAAATTTAAAGGTGTTTATCATGTAGAGAGCCAGCTGGCTACAGGAATCGGAAGAACCCAATTATTTGGATCAGAGGACTTGCAAAATGTTGTCAAAATTCAAAACAAATACAAACTTACCCCCATGAGTAAGTTTTTAGGAACGGAAAAGCCAGAACCAGCACCTTCCATATCTTGGATCCCTATTACCGATCCCAACGACTTTAACAATGCAAATTTCATAAAATATTTTAATCTGTATTTAAACTTAGTGCAACCGTTTAATGAAGAAGATCTCGAATCTCTTAAAAAATTCGAAAAAATCGGCATAAAACCTGGAGCGAAGTTTGATCCAACTCAATTTAGCGATTCAACTATTGCTGCTATTAATCAAGGGGTCAATGAAGGCATTGCCACTATTAAAGATAGAGCCAACAAAATTGGGGAGCAAAAAAATGGATGGAATATGATGGATCCATTTGGAAATAGGGCCTTCTATAAGGGTGATAGACTTTTAAGAGCAGCTGCTGTTATGGTTGGAATATACGGAAATGACAAGGCAGAAGCTTTTTATCCTGTCGCTTATGTAGATGCAGATAACAATACTCTAAATGGAAAAACTAACAAGTATAAAATTCATTTTTCAAAAGAAGAGATTCCTCCTGCTAAATATTTCTGGTCTATTACAATGTACGATAAAAGTGCCGATGGAGTTGGTGGCTACTTGATTAAAAACCCAATTAATAGATTCCTTATAAATTCAAGTACCGAGGGGCTTAAATATGACAAAGAGGGAGGATTAACAGTTTACATCCAAAACGAGAAACCTGATGATGCAACAGTTTCAAATTGGCTTCCTGCTCCACCAGAAGAGTTTTACTTAATGATTCGCATATATGGCCCCAAAGAATCAGCCATGAACAACACCTGGACACCTCCAAGTGTACAGAAGATTAAATAGTTGTAGCTTTCGATTAAATTTTAGAGAAGAATACATTTAATAATCCAAAATCTTTAATTATGCTAAGTAAAAAATTAGTAAGAATAATCACATGTATGTCTGTAATTATTTTTGTAGGCTGCAACAAAAACGCCACAAAAGAAAAAGAGATTAATGCTTCCACAACAATAGTAAAAACAGAGAAATTAAGCCCTCAAGAAGTGCGTTCCATAGCCAAAGAAGCATATATATATGGTTTTCCAATTGTAGACAATTCACGAGTGCAATATGCTTTTTTTGTAAACAAACAGGATCCTGATTATAAAGCCCCCTGGAATACCCTTTGTAATATCCCAAGAGTATTTACACCAAAAGACAAGACCATCCAAACACCAAACTCAGACACGCCTTACTCGTGGATAGGTTTGGATTTAAGGGCAGAACCAATAGTTTTCATAATCCCTCCAATTGATAAAAACAGATACTGGAGTCTTCAGCTGATTGATCTTTACACCCATAATTTTGATTATCTAGGCAGCCGTACAACCGGAAATGATGGAGGTAATTTTATGATAGCAGGACCAAAATGGAAAGGTGAAACACCTCAAGGCATTACCAAAGTAATTAGGTGTGAAACCGAAATTGCTTCGGCTCAATTCCGCACCCAATTGTATAACGTACAAGATTTAAAAAATGTCATTAAAATTCAAAATCGATATATCGTCAAACCTCTATCTGTTTTTTTAGGAAATCCAAAGTCTCCTAAAGCAAAAGAAATTGATTTTATCAAGCCACTATCACGAAACGAGGAGAATAAATCACTTCAAATTTTTAACAACTTAAATTTTGCATTGCAGTTCTGTCCTACTCATCCAAGCGAAAAAGAACTAATGAAGCGTTTTGCAAAAATAGGAGTTGTTGCTGGAAATACAATAGACACACTTTCGCTCGATCCTGAAATTAAAAAAGCAATGCATGATGGAATAGCTGATGCTTGGGTTGATTTTAAAAAACAACAACTAAAACTTGAGAGAGGCGAAGCTTCCCCAAGCGATGGATACGGAACACGAGCATTTTTAAAGAATAACTATTTGTACAGAATGATAGCTGCTGCGCTGGGAATTTACGGAAACACAAAAGAAGAAGCTATGTATCCAGCGTATTATACTGACAATACTGGAGATAAGCTGAATGGCAAATACCGATATACGATCAAGTTTGGTCCAAATGGGCTGCCTCCTGTGAATTCTTTTTGGTCACTTACAATGTATGAATTGCCTTCGAGTCTATTAGTAGATAATTCATTAAATCGCTACCTGCTCAACTCCACTATGATGTCGCAGTTTAAAAAAGATCCGGATGGCGGATTGACTTTGATTATCCAAAATCAATCACCAGGCAAAGCAAATGAATCTAATTGGCTGCCAGCCCCGAAAGGCCCCTTTTCTATGATTATGAGATTATACTGGCCCAAAGAAGAAGCTCTCAATGGTTCTTGGAAACAGCCTCCTTTGATCAAAATTACAAAATAGATGGATGCTAAAAAAGAAGAGACAAATTCCAAATTAAATTGGGAAATTTTCCTCTCAATCAGTAACAAGCAAATTATTAATTATACAATTGAAGCCGATAAGGACCAACTCATTATTTTTTTAATGTAAATGAACGCCAAAGCATAAAGTTCGAATCCTGCTATACCAAATGTCCATTACTGTACGTTGCTTTAAAATCTATCTTTACCATCCGTGTAAGCCATTGAAATCTCACTCAGCTGTATGGGAGTGCTGCACTGCAGGGCAAATGAAGAACAGACCGTAAAACTGCTCTGATAAAAGAAGAAATTACTTCGATATCCCTTAATGCTAAACAGCGGTATGGAAGCTCAGGAATTACTCCAGAACCCCAAAGCCATGGATATGAAATATCCAGAATAACTGTGGATAAATCATCAGGCATTTAGGACTTTACAGTAAACGATGATGTTTATTCTCGGATACGACCTAATTAAATTACCAAATGGATTCATGTTTTGGAAGGAATTTACCATCACCATTTTCCTGCTCCTTTGTATTTCACTAAAAATGGGTTTAAAGGGTCTATCTTAAAAACAGGCTTACTATAACTTTTTTGCAAATAATTTCCCTTGTTATACGATTTAAGAATGTCAGGATCTAAAAAAGGCAGATCTTCAATATATATCAAATATTTATACAAGTTTGCCAGCATAGTCTGCAGACCTCCCCCATCTGCTCTGTTGACCAAATTACTAGTATGGGTGTAGCCACTATGGTGTCCGTACTCATGGGACCACGATGACATATCACCAATCCAGTGTCCAACTACATAATTTTTTTCCCAATGCGACACCAATGGACCGCCTCCCCATGCAGCTTCTCCTCCTACCATTGCCATATAAAGCTTTCGGCCGTCAATATAGTTTGCATAGACCTGCTCCATCTGTATTTTGGTCAAATAGTCATAAGCACCGTTAACATCCTCTGCATTTCCATGCCAATTCAGAGCGCCTTCTAGAGGCTTACCTTCAATTGCCATCTGTTCTTTTTTATATGTATCGAAATTCATAAATGTTTCATAATACAAAGGATGACTAAGTACATAAGAAAAATTAATAATCATTGTGATGGCTTCCTTAGCTAAAACAGGATTCATCGGTAAGTATCCATTTGGATTAGGAATACTCAAATGATATTGGTCGCTAAACGCTACTAGTCGGGAAGATTTAATTCTTTTAAATTTTTGGAACAAAGGATCATTTGACTCCACTGAAAATTCTATGTCATCAGAAACAAAATCATCGATTTTCTCAATTTTTATTGTGCCTCCTGATTCTAGTTGGTATATATCAGTCTTCTCTGTCAGGGGAATTTTATGGCAAGAACGGTGAAAGGCAGGAATTTTGGAAAAATTAAGTATCAGGAATCGTTTGTCATAATTGGGCAGTTTTGCATAAACTTTTACGTTTGAAAGGCCGACAGGCGAAAATAGTGAAACCTGCAAAG
Organism: Flavobacterium xizangense; assembly: GCF_054075145.1. Taxonomy (NCBI): domain Bacteria; kingdom Pseudomonadati; phylum Bacteroidota; class Flavobacteriia; order Flavobacteriales; family Flavobacteriaceae; genus Flavobacterium; species Flavobacterium xizangense. The sequence continues at coordinate 67,963 of NZ_JBSIPG010000011.1, forward strand.
AATCCTTTCCCTTGAGCAGAACTTGCAGCGGTTTGTTTACACGGAACCATCGCTCACTGTTATCATACATTTTTGAAGGGTTTTCATCATCTTCAAACATGGTAATCGGATTGTTCTCTCTAGGCAGTCTTGAAGCATCAATTTGAGCGAGAACAAAATCGTTTTCCTTCAAATCACTATCACTGCAACTAATAAAGAGCACTATTGTGGTTATACATAATAAGCAATAATAAATAATTCTTTTCATCATCTACTGTTTTAAAGTTTAATCTTTTGATGCATCTGCTTTTTTATTGATTTTTTGAGAAGTTTTCTTTTGCTATCAATCAGCGATTAAAGTTCGAAACTGGTAGCAAGAAATTCTAATACGAAGTAGTTAACGATAATTTATTGCTGATTACTGCTTAAATATACCGATTAACGGGTTTTCAAATAAATAATGTTATTAGGATTCTGCACACTATTTTACGTTATGATGCCCATGGCTGTTTTGATCTGTATTCCGTCGCAAAGCTGCATAATGCCGCAATCCGCCAAAAACAAAAATTCTCGAACCTTCAATAAATAATGATTTTTGAATTTTGCTGTGGTTTGAAACATTACTTCTCAATATCTGATTTTATTTTCTAATTCCCAATTGCTATTTTTAAGTTGGTCACTATCCCGAAGAGGTCAAAAATTTGGTCTAATTTACATTGTTATAATCTTTTAAAAAAAACTTACCAGAAATCGTATTCCCATAATCCTTCAAGACGAGACGTTAATTCCTAGATCCGACCGTTAACTACTTCATAATTGATCAGTCCGGACAAAACTTATAGCTTTAGCCCATAGGGCCGCACTTCCAAATAGTAAAGCTTGGAATTTTAACAGATTTGAAACTCCTGGAATTGATTTTAGAAAACCATCACACGTGTTTCAAATTAATCCCGATAAAAGCAAATGCATTATGTACAGACTATATGCAATAGAAAGGATGACTAATTTAAGGTTTGCCTTTTTTCAGCAAAAGGTCCATTCAGATGCATTTGCATAGATCAGTGCAAGCAGATTAAATAAAATTATAATTATTAAATCGTATAAATCTTAAATCGCAAAATATGAATTACGAAGATAAACCAGAGAACTATTTCAAGAAGCTGAGGCCAGAAATGCTTAAGTATCTACCAGAGAATTCATCAAAAATTTTAGAAATCGGCTGCGGCAACGGCGCTTTTGGGGCAATGCTGAAAAAAGGGGGCAACAGAGAAGTCTGGGGCATTGAATTAATGGACAAAGAGGGCAAAGAAGCGCAAAAGGTGCTCGATCACGTCTTTATTGGCAAATGCGAAGACTTACTTAATAACCTTCCAGATAATTACTTTGACGCCATATTTTGCAATGATGTCCTGGAGCATATATTTGATCCTTATTCTTTATTGAAACTCCTAAAGCAGAAACTTTCAGATAATGGCTCGGTAATCAGCTCCATACCAAACATCCGCTATCACAATGAATTCAGGATGTTTTTATTTAGTAAGGACTGGAAATACGCAAAATATGGTGTGATGGACTTTACACATATGAGGTTTTTCACAGGGAAAAGCATTAGAAGGATGTATGAAGATGCAGGTTATGAAGTGAAAAAACATGAGGGCATCAACAAAACCAAATCCATAAAGCCGTATCTATTGAATATTCTTTTTCTTTTTACCCAATTGGATATTTTTTACCTGCAGTATGCCACAGTTGCCTCGAAATCATCAGTTTTCGGAGAAATAGCAGTCACTTGAAGATTGCAACGATGCGCGGGTTTATCAGCCCGGAACAACAAAGGCAGGCATCTGGGCTGCCAAATCCAAAAGAATACGCTGCAAAATAATCTATGGGTTGGATAAAACTGTCGCTGGACCAGCTTTAAATAATAGCCAGGAAAGTGATTCTTTAATCATCAGCATCCTCTATGAATCACTATCATAATTACCAACAGTTGCCAAATACCAGCTAGAATATATGTCCGGATGTGATGCTTAATTTTTAATGCTCGTATATTTTATCGCACCGTTCCTGCAACACTTTGTCGCTTGCATTAAAAAACAGCGTAACTTAACATGAATTGGATAACTCTATTTAAGTTATAACCCAGCTGATAAAATAATGCAATATTAGTCGATACTTAAAGACAAGAAATCCATCAACAATGGAAGGAAGAACTATTTTGCTTAGAAAAATTATCGGAGCAATATCAAAAAATAGATAATGTGTTTTTCAGCAGAATTGGTCCACGGCATTTTATAAGCATAGAATTTTATGGAATCTTTTTCAGATGTAATGTCAAATTAGGAATCCCTTTGCCAACTCCAAATACGAATTAACATAGGAAATACAATTCATTAGAACTTATCATTTTAATGAATATCGATTTGTTATACCTGATCTGCATTATATGCAACTCTCTGAAATGAGCCCGGTATTTGCTGCATATCTAAACTTCCGACTGCCTTATTTGTATCCCCCTTCTGGCCACGGTATTGACTCATCATCTGGTAGAGGAAAATAATAACTACAACATTTTAAGATCCACAAGCTGCACTTTTAAGGGGATAATGCAAATCAAAAAGAAAAAGGGCACATTACCATTAAAGTCTTTTTCAAACATAAATATTAAAAAAGAGGGTTGAATCTAGACAACCCTCTATAAAATCCACTATAAATATTAAATTGCATACTAATTCAAAATAATAATCGACAGTGAAATACAAATTAGATTTTATATTACCTTTTTGGTGAAACTATTCTTGATTCATCAAGAAGGGTCATCGTACCTGTAAATTGGCTACCTTGTTCAATAACCCATTACACTTATTCTATGTTTGAAATAACCTTTAAAATCAATCAGCTTTGGAGATTTTTGCTACTATAGGGCAACTCGGCATAAATAAATCAAAAGACGTAGGAGACAAATTATCACGATCAATTGTCGCCAACTGCAAAGCAAGATATTACTTATTTAAATTTGACGACTTACAAAGTTCATTATAGGCTCTGGAACAGCATAACTGATAAAAACAAACCATCGTTTGGACAATCGTTTTACTCTTTTTTAAGTTTAATATTGAGTACTTCTCCGGATATTCTGACCTTTTTGCTTATAAATCCAGTGCTCGAAAATTCTAAATTCTCCTTGATTTTCGCTGCAATTATATAATCACCATTTGAATCAGTCTGAACTATTCTTGCCCTTTCCTTGAGCAGTACCTTCACAGCATTTAATGGTTTTCCATACTGATCTGTAACTCGTCCTTTGATTGTAATTATATCCGACCTTTGTCTTCCCGCTACCTCCAAAGCAACACTTTCCGCCCGCCCAAGACATACATCTGCATTTGCCGATGCAGCCAATGAGATCAACGCACATGAAAAAATTACCTTTATTTTATCGCCAACATATTTACCGTCTTTGTTTTTCTTTATCATGAAACAATCTTTTTACTTAAAAACATTACTCTTCTTTTGTTTATATTTTACATATAGCCTTTATAAATTCATTATGATAAAATAACTTTTCAATCCCCTCCTTATATAGGTCCCAAAAATCACTTCCATTTTCCTGCTCCTTTATATTTAACATAGAATGGATTCAATGGTTGTATCTTAAAAACAGGTTTAAGGTAACTCCCACGCAAGTACTTAGTCTTGCTGTAACTTTTAAGAATGTCAATATCTGTAAAAGGAAGATCGTCAATATAGATAAGGTATTTGTAAAAATTCTCCATCATTACCTGCAGTCCCCCTCCATCTTGATAGTTCACCAAATTGCTGCTGTGCGCGTAGCCGCTGTGATGTCCATATTCATGTGTCCATACAGACATGTCCCCGATCCAGTGCCCTACAACATACTGGGTCTCCCAATGTGAGGCCAGCGGTCCTCCTCCCCACGCAAATTCTCCTCCTACCATTGCCATAAAAAGTTTTCTTGCATCAATGTAGTTTGCATACACCTCCTGCATTTGTACTTTTGTAAAATAATCATAATCCCCATTTATGTCCTCCTTGTTTCCATGCCAATTAAGAGCGCCCTCCAACGGCTTTCCTTCAATGAGCATCTGCTCCTTTTTGTAGGTATCAAAATTCATGAATGTTTCATAAAATAGTGGATGGCTTAAAGCATATGAAAAATTAATGATCATTGTTACGGCCTCTTTTGCCAAAACAGGATTCATCGGAAGGTACTTTTCCGGGTCGTTCAAATGATACTGGTCACTGAATCCAACCAGTCTCTGGGACTTGATTTTCTTGAATTTTTGGAATAAGGGATCGTCCGATTCGACTGAAAATTTAATTTCAGTGGAATAATCCTCAATTTTGTCAACTACTAGACTTCCTTCTGTTTCAAGCTTGTAAAAATTTTTCTTGACCGCCATCGGTATTTTATGATATGAACGATGGAAGGCCGGAATTTTAGTAAAACTGAAAATCAGGAATCTCCTCTCGTATGCCGGAAGTTTTGCATAAACCTTCACGTTGGAGAGGCCTACGGGCGAATAGAGCGATATCTGAACGGAATCCTTTCCTTTTTGTATTATATTGAGAGGTTCATTTACACGAAACCAGCGATCGTTATTGTCATACATTCTTGAATGGGGTTCATCATCTTCGAACATCGTCATAGGCCTATTTTCTTTAGGCAGATTAGTGGCATCGATCTCGGGAAGTGAATACTCTTCATCTGAATCGCTGTCACTGCAGTTGACCACCAAAGCTGTGAAAATCAAAAGAAAGAAAAACCTAAAACAGTGTCTATTCATAATTATACTTTTTAACAACAGATTATTATTTATAATGCTCAAAAACAGCTCAAATCGTTCCATCAGTTTTGTTGGCACATTTTTCTAATACTATGAAAGCCTGGTAGTACTATACAAATATTGAAACAAATTCCATAAAAAAACATTCCCAAGTAGTTATCGTTGCTTTTTTGCAGATTAACAAAACAATATGCCGATTAACGATTATTTTAACCCATTATATTTTTGCCGGCCACATCTTAAAAATCAAAAGTTAGTCTTATCAGGCCAAGATGACTTAGTGGAATCAATCGTGTACAGGACTATGGGTACAGGGGCAATTGCTTATGGATTCTAAAAAATCCAGACCTATTGTGATGGAATGCGTGCCTGCATTATAGCTTCCCATCTGGCTTAATGTCAACTGGTACGAATAACCAAGATAAAATTTGGACTTCTTAAAACCGGCCATGGGTCCTACCGATAAAGGCCTCGAGGATTGGTCGTTCAACATCCGGTATGAAATTCCAATCCAATAGTAGTCATCATAACCATTGTACTGTCGGTACTTAATATTTAAATCGGTTGTCGAGCGTTTGTCTCCGGCAAAATATTGAAAATAGATAGAAGGCTCATATTCAATACGCCGGTTGTACCTGTCTTTGAATATATAACCTGAATAGAGCTGATAATTAAACAACAATACAGGCTCTGCCCGAATGTCTTTCTTGATGACCTTCTTGAGTATATTGTTTCCGCTCAGACTCAGGTAGAACTTATTGAGGCGGTAAAGCACTCCAATATCAAAATTATTATTCGCTACATTGCGGTCTTTTACCATTGCATCCATTACGGGCTGCTCAATTGTGAGATTGAACTTGTCGCTATCAATCCTAAAATGGTTAAAATTATAAGAAAGCCCAAATGACAGATATTGCTTTGAATAATAGTCCAAAGTCAGATGGTGGGCAAAAGAAATCTTTGCACCGGTCTGGCGAGTATAGCCGTTTTTGTCATTGTAGAGGCTTATGCCTACTCCAGATCGGTCCATAATCCTGAAATCAGCAAATAATGATTGATTGTTGGGTGCATCCTTCAAGCCTATCCATTGCGCAAGGCCGTTGGCGCGGATCCTCAGGTTATCCCCAATGCCCGCATATGTGGGTGAGATAACAAATGGATTATCAGCTAGATATTGCGTCAATATAGGCAGATTCAATTCTTGGCTGTAGCCCGATGACACAGCCAAGAATAACAGTAAGGATAATCTCATTTTTTTTTTATTTGACAACATAATACCTACTAAATTTGTTACCTGTATAAAGTAAAATGTCCACGAAACTCTCTATTGTCCCTTTCATCATTTAATTTGAGAACATACCAGTAATCCCCAGAAGGAAGTTCAGCTCCTTTATATCTCCCATCCCATCTTTGTCCGTAATGATAATTGTTGATCAACCGCCCATATCGATCAAATACTGAGAATTCAAGCTTGTCATAGATATTCGTGCAGCCAGGCCCCCAAGTATCATAAACACCATCGCCATTGGGCGTGAAATAGTTTGAAATACAGATATCAATATAGATGCCAGCAACCGTCATGGTCTTGGTACAACCGTTCCTGTCCCTTACAACAACCTCATAACCACCACTTTTGTATATCTTATAGGTATTTGAAGATGTAAAAGGTTCTCCGTTGAAGCTGTATTCATAAGAAGGAACCCCGCCTTGTGCATGAACTGCAATTACATTCATTTCATTTTCTTCTAAAGACAATTCAAGCGACAACTCGCTGTAGGCTCTAATATCAAAACTTTCACTGCGTGCTATACATCCGTTTGTATGCCTTGCTGCAACGAAGTGCCTACCGGGAGCTACAGTTGTAAAAACATTATTTGGTTGCCACGGGCCTTGATCACTGTCCAGTGAGTAATCAATTTCAAAGCTATCAGTATTGCTTTTGTCAACTGAAACGGTCACCATACTGTATTGATTGTTACTTACACAGTCGTACTGGATTTCAACGGTCGGGTTGAGAACTACTGATTCGGCCATCTCTATTTCAACTTCACTAGTGCATCCGTTGGCGTCCCTTATGTAAACAGTGTGCTTCCCCTCGGCCTGATTCTGATAATCTTTGATAAAGCCGTTTACTGGATTATATGGCCCATTCTGATCATCGAGGCTTTCAGAATATGGCGCTGTTCCTCCTCTTATTTCTATAAAAAATGCGCCATTCTTATCGCCTTTGCAAATTTCCGGAATACGGGAATCTGGAATTTCGGAAGCTCTTAAAAAAGATGGTTCCGATATTTCAATGTCCTTGTAAATATTAGTGCAGCCAAGTACATCCTGTACTAACACGGTATATGATCCTTTAGCCAGCCCCAGAAATTTTCCGCTTTCTACAAACATTCCTAAATTAGGCGAAATCGCATACTTGATGGTTCCAGTACCTCCTTGTGCCCTTATATCAATAGATCCGTTATTCTCCCCAAAACAACTGACATGAGAAACTGCGTAGTCGGAAGTCAAAGCGTTATCAGATTCCGTTACCTTCACGGCCTCTGAGTAAATTTGGCAGTTACCGCTTCTAACCTGGACTGTGTAAGGGCTTGAATCTGCAGCCAGCGCATCAAAGATGCCACTGCTCTGTGCAGGCCTGATCTCGACACCGTTCTTGTCCAATAAGGAATACCTGTAATCTCCCATTCCTCCTCGCGACTGCGCTGTAATCATTGCAGTGGCTTCACCCCTACAGTTGACTTTTGCATATTTCGAATCCAGTTCAACCGACAGTGGCAGAAGGGCCTCAACTTGCACAGCTCCAGACAATTCGCTTACACAGCCCGAATAGTCTTTTACCCAGTATTGGTGCAATCCTGGTTTTACACTGAAAGTAACTTCTGAAGCAAAGCTTGCTCCATAATTGATGCCATCCTCACTATAGGTATAAGGAGGCCTTCCCCCGTTGGCTTTTAAAGTCAATGTCGCATCAGATTGACAGGTAGCTTTTCTACTCTGGGCCAAACTTGACTCGATTTTTTCCGGATCTGATATCGTAATAACATCTGATGTGGATTCACAGTTGCCGCCATCAGTCACCTTCACGGTGTAATTTCCAGAAGCGAGCCCCTTAAATTCATTGGACTGCTGGGGATCTGTCGATATCACCTCTCCTGTCGAAGCAATGTAATTTAATATATACTGGTAATTTGAACCTCTCCCCCCGGATACATCGGACACGCTAATAATTGCGTTGTTATCACCATAACAAGTCAATACCGTTGAAGAAGCATATGCTGCAAATCTTATAGGATCAGGCGCTCGCAAATCAACTTGACTTGATGCGATGCAGCCTTTACCATCCTTTACATTTACGGTATAATGTCCGGGAATCAAATGCTGAAAATGATATTCTTCTGAATAGGCACTGCTTACCGGGCCGATCAATTCATATTGATAGGCCGCTCCCGTCGAGCCACCTCTTGCCGCAGCCATAATAGCTCCGTCATTTTTCCCGGCCCCGCATGTGATTGCGGTAGACTGCAGCTCCAGATCTAATCTCGAAGATGGTTGTGTAATCTGGAAACCGGTCTTAACTTCACATTTAGGATTGGAAACTAATTTTGCTACTACGGTATACTCCCCGGCAATCAGTCCTTTGATACCTATAGGTCCCGCATCATTTGATCTTCCGGACACAGCAGGCATCGGCCCTGTGATGGTATAATCAAAAACTCCTGCATCACTGTCTGGAAATGGCTGCCTGTCAACCATGGTCAATTCCACGCTGCCATCATCAGTTCCATAACAAATTTCTGCATTGACCGCACGGACCTGGATCTCAAATGTGTTTGGGTCGGACACATGGTAATATTCGGCAATCGAACAATCTGTGTATCTATTCTCAACGGTGATCAGATAATCACCAATGCCAAGTCCCTCGAACTCACCTGTTGCATTTGTTTGGGGCTCTATCATCGTATTTTCCACTCCTTCCAAATGATATACCAAATCCACCGCCCCGCCAGTATAGTCTACATCCACCGAGATGGCTTCAAAATCCTCACATGTAATAGGGGAAACCTTTTTGATGTTTATTTTTTTCATGACGGCAAAGGGTCTGATCACCATTTCATTGGATTTGCCAATACAATTATTCCTATCATATACATTTATTAGGTAGCTTCCTCCCTTATGATCATATTCCCTGTAAACATTAGAAGGTCCATTCTGCACTTCGATTCCATCCCTAAAAAACTGATATAACAAATAATAGCCCCCCCCTTTGACATCATCGGCGGAAACCACAGCATAATTAAATCCATTGCTATCTGTCTGGCAACTATACTGCATTGAATTTGCCGTTACTTCAATCTGCTGGGGTTCTGCAATATTTACGATCATCTGATCGGTGCATCCTCGGCTTGATTTGACTGCGACATTATAACTGCCAGCCGGCAGATTCGTGAACTCAGAAGATGCTTGATCGGATATAGGAGTGATTGCGGCCCCAGAGATGCTGTAAGTGTAGGGAGGGTTGTTGTTTTCAGGTGAAATAGACACCGTAATACTTCCATTTTCAGCACCGTTGCAAGTTGCATTAACAGCAGCTGTCTGGAATCTGACCGGTGTTGCCGCCGAGAGGCTTACATCTGTATCGGTGGTACAATGGCTTTGGTCATCTGTAATCGTAATTCTGTAGTTGTCCGCGGCCAGCCCCGTAATTTTATTTCCGGCAATCAAAATGCCGGGATGCGAAGGATTAACGGAGTAGCTGTACGATCCTGATCCTCCCGAAGATATTAATGAAACTTCTCCATTGTTGCCTTCACATCCAGGATGTGCAACTACAGAGGCATTTAACTTAATAGGATGTTCAATTTTGATGGATTTGATGTCTTCACAACCATTATCGTCTTTTACAGCAATGGTATAATCCCCCGCTGACAGACCTGTTATGTCGTAAGGAAGAGCACCAATAGGGGTAAAACCAGCATTATTGATCCTAATAGAGTATGGAGTTTTCCCTGATTGGATCTCTGCTATGTGGATTGCAAATTCATTTTGTCCTGCGCAGCGATCCACCACAGAAAGAGCTACCACTGGATCCTGATCTCTGGCAATATTTTTATTTAGCTGAAATGTACATCCATTTGCATCCTTTACCGTAATATTCCAGTCTGATTCTGATCCTGCAAGTTCCAATACATTGCTATGACCAAATGCCGTAGGCACTGCGGGACTTGCAGCTGCAGCGTAGAGATAGGGACCTGTGCCTCCCATGGCCTTTACCGTCACCAAAGCACCGCTTTGGCAGTTGGCATTACTTGCACTTGTTATTTCAGCGCTCAGAGCAGAGATGGGCTGCTCAATTTGGAATATTTCTGAAGCTGAACACAATGAGCCTTCCATTTCCTTGACATAAAGGGAATAGTTGCCCGGTTTTAGCCCTTTGAGCGTCACCGTAAAAGGATCTCCGGACAGGTCATCTGCCAAACCTCCCAATGAGGGAACAACCTCCTTATTTGTCAGATTGTCCCTGACTTCATAACGAAGACTTGAGCCATCGTACTGGGATACCGTAAATGTAACTTCACCATTATCCGCACCATTGCAGGTTATGTGGGTAGCGCTAATAGGGTCGATAGCAATATTTGAGATACGGGGTGTTTTCATCTCCATATAGGATTTGCATCCGTTTGAATCTATTACCTCAAAGATGTAAGTCATGTTTTGATCCAACTTTTCAAAAGTATAGGAAGCGGCCGCAACTGCGCCCGAAGTGGTGCCTATGCCGTATATATTATAAGTGAACTCAGGCCCAGTGCCTCCGGTAACTTCAAGTGTAACTGAAATGCCTTCGGTGCACGTAGCTCCAGCGATTGTTCCTGAAATCTCCAAATATGGAGGTGGCTCAATTCTCATTTTGTTGCTTTTGAACTCACAGCCGTTGACATCAACGGCATTCACATAATAATCTCCAAAGGGAAGATCCTCAAATTTATGTACGGCCGCAGCATCAGCAGCTGTTTTTGCAGTATAGGAATCTATAACTTTCATGGAATTATCGTACAGATAATAATTATAGGGAGCATCACCCCCGCCAGATATATTTACATCGAAACTTCCATTTTTCATAGGGTCGCAGGTCATTCCATTAGTTTTGATATTCATGTTCAAAGCAGGTGGATCAGCAACAACGGCCTTACCATATGCTGAACATCCTTTAGAGTCCTTTACTTGATAATTATACGTGCCAGGCGGCAAGCCCCCAAATTTGCTGGTGTTTGTAAATGTCTGGCCATTATCAATACTGAAAAGGAATGGGCCGGAACCCGTCTGGGTATCAAATGAAATTGTTCCATCAGAACCGCTTTTGCATCTAGGGCTTGTTGTTGTATAAGATACCGTCACAATCTCAGGATCTGAGACGATTATCTCTTGCGTTTCTTGACGACAGCCTTTCGAGTCAGTCAATTCAAATATGTATTTTCCTGAAGCTATAGCTGAATACTCAAAAGATGCGCCTTCAAATGAAATCGGCTCACCCTCAAAGGTCCCCGAATTGCTTTTAACCCTATAAGCGAACACACCTGAACCGCCTGTTGCCGATACGGCTATAGTTGCGGCATTCTGCGGAAAGGCCTCACATGTAAGATTTTTAGCAAGAACTGCATTGGCAGCAAGCTGATCATAAACTATAATCCCATCGGCAGATTGACAACCGTTGGCGTCCATTACAATAAACTCATAAGGCCCCGAAAGCGTCGCCGCAAATGTAAATGAGCGCTCCGGAAAAGAAGGCCTGAAAGCATCAAATTCTTTCCCGCCGTCACGGCTTACCTTATAGGTGAAAGGCGGCGTTCCTCCTGAAATATTAACAGTGATTGCCGCGCCGCTTTCATCATCGAAGCACAATACTTTTGTCCTGTCGATTACCGCCTTAGGTGGTTCGCTCGCTGTAATGTCTAAATTAACTTCCTGGCTGTTGTTGTAGCACGAATTTTTATCGATGCCCAAAACTGCATATCTTCCTGGTAAAATTTTCTTTAAGATCCCTCCGCCATTACCATCGCTAAGAAATGCTGTATCGTTGCCGGCGGCATCTCTCAAGATAAAAGAATAAGGCGGGGTTCCCCCCACTGCAGAAGCTTTAACAACCGCACCTTCTGAACACGAAGCTGGAGTCGCAGAAGCATCCACTAAAAATGTTTCCGAAGAAGCCACAACAGAAGGAATGTCAAAATCGCAATCGGGAGACGAGTCATTATATCTGACTTTGACACTGTAAGCTCTCGCCTGAAGTCCGTTGATCGTAACAGGAGATACCGCCGAAGATATCCACGGCTGTCCATCAACAGAATATTGGAACGTATCAGAAAAATTTTCTGCATAAATGCTTAATGCCCCACTGCTGTCTCCTTTACACTTTACCGGAGCACTATTCTCGACCCTGGCGTTAAATATTTTGTTTTCATTGATTTTGACTTTGAACAAAGACTGTGCACCACATGATTTAGGCACTTGGAAAACCTTGATATCGTCTATGGCAACGTCATTTCCACTAGATTGTCTGACATTGGAACGAATAATCAAACGTAAAGAAGTATTATTTCCCGGATTCAGTGTCATGGGAACTTCAGGAAAGTGTTTCCAATCAGAATCGGTGGCCGATCTTGCTATAGGGCCGGTAGCAAACCATGAAATCTCATCTCCCTTTGCATCAACCAATGCAATCCTTAAATTTGGATCTTCATTACCTGCATACGGCATCATTAGATTCATCGCATAAAAATCAAAATTTATAGGCTGGTTTGGGATCACATCATCAATCCGCTTTTCATATAGAATTGTTGTTTCCGGTATTTTATCACCAATATTTACAGCCAGGAATCTTCCTTTAGGATCCTGGCCATTGCTTGTATGATCCTTTGGATACCTCCAGTTCCAGTCGGCAGTTGCTGTTTTATCTATAGAACTGGTCACAGAATAATCGCCATCATTTATCGCATAACTGCCATTACAGTAAGTATCTGGCTGATCAGCCAGCTGCTTCTCAAAACAGTAGTAAAAACTGTTGATTCCCGGTGATGTAGTATTTTCTCCGCTGCCAAAACTTTCATCCAATAAATTGCTGTAGGTGCTCACCGTCTGTACATTGTAGTCAACAGTCAGATAATGGTCACCTGGAGGAAGATTTAAAAATGAGCCGGGATCAGCCTTATTTGGGTTGGGCTGTCCGTCAATGTAGAATTGATAGGAGTACTTTGGATCACCGTTGCCGCCGTTGATTATTATTTTGTAGTCTGCAGTGCCGTCGCAGTTGTACACCGGACCATTAGTGGTAATAGCCGGCGGTGCAGGCTTTGGGTCCAATTGCAGGCCAGCCATTTCATAAACGCAATCGGCCGCATCTTTTATAAAAACAGAATACGGACCGCCAGGCTTAATTAATCCTTCATTCTGCGTGACCCAGGTCACCTGGTTATCAAAACTGTATCTATAAAAATTGGGTGCCGCAAACGGAGTGCCTCCTTGGGGATTGGTTATTCTTGCAATTCCCTGCGAAGGATCTGAAGCCGGTCCACAGCCTGACAAAGAACCGATACCGGCCGATGCTGTCAAAGGCGTAGAAGCACCGATATTTACGATCTGCGGCTTATCTGAACAACTGCTTCCATTGTTTACCCCATTTTTGCTATATCTTACAACTATGCTGTATTCGCCTTTGACTAAATTGTTGAAAATTACGCCAGAGGCTGTTCCGTTAATAAAATTTGCACCGTTATCTTTGCTGTATTGAACTATAAACCCATTTGCATTTGCCAGATTGACTTCTATACTGCTGTTCTCACCGCATTTTCCGTTTATTGCCTTAATAGTATATTCGGGCTTCACTACAGCCGGAATAGAAATTGTCTTGTCTGTTGTACACCCATTGACGTCTTCAACCCGTATTATGTAAGTTCCCCCCTTCATAACTGTCACATTGCCGTTTGGAGAGTACTGAAAGCCACTATCATCAATATTGACCGAATATCTGTATGGGGCGGTTCCACCGGATGCAGCACCCGTAATTGTTCCATTATTACATGCAGTGAGTACTTGGGATACCTTTGAATTATTAATGATTTTAGAAAAAGATTTTATTACGGTGGTTTGCTGATCCACGGCACATGTTCCATCGACAGCCGACACCACACGGTAGGATCCAGGATCCAACCCGATGAATTCATATTCGGACAGCAATACCGGCCCAATAGTACTTATAGGGGCGGGATTCCCCTCTTTATAGAGCTCATATTTGAGCTGTTTGTTGGCGGCATTCGTTACCACTTTAATGCTTCCCTTTTCTCCAGAACAGAAAGGTTGCGATGCAGTCAGTGAAGATGAAAATTCATTGGACCGAACCTCAATATTTTTAACGCTGAAGATACACCCCCCATCTATAGCTTTTAATCTGACAAAGATATTGTATGAACCTGGATTTGAAACCGAAAACACATTGCTGTCCTGCCAGCTGTCCGGACCAGGGTTTGTTGTGCAGCTGTACTCATAACTTTCGTTGAAGCCTCTTGCCATTATCTGGCCTGGAAGTTCGCACCCATTAGTGTCGGTGGTAATATCGCTCTTGGTTATTTGATTTGGATCCAGCTCGTTCTTGTATACATTGAAATAAAAAATTGTCTCTGTATTATTCGCATTCCTGATTTTGACCCTAAATTCTCCACTGCTGTTGGCCAGATAATCCGGCCCCTCCCCAGCATCCGCCCAGGTACAGTTTAAGTCCTTGTTTGCACAATCACCCCTTGAAGATTGGCAGCCACCTGTTCTTCTCTGCCATTTTACAAACATGGCATCTGTTATGCCTGTTTGTATCAATCTGCTGTCATTTACGCCGCAAAGAAACAATTTGGGAAGCATACTACCATCGTCGGGGCATTGCGAAACAACTCCCGCGTAAGGGCTTTGTGCATATTTTATTATGGGATTCTTAATTGACTCTTCAATAAAATCAGAACCCTGCCCGACATGGGCCCGTATTTGTTTTTGATGGGAATGGTAGGGGTCGGAAAGAAAAATATCATAGTCTTTCCTTGCCTTGAAATCAAGAGCAGCTAAATTCTGCCCACATAATGCAAAATCGATCGATAAAAATAATAATAAGAGCGTCGCTCTGAGAAAAGTAGTTTTTTTCATAAATCATCATTTATTATAAGAACATTCTCTCCGCAAAAAAGAGAGTGCTGTTGTAAGCCTGACTTTATTGTTACGGGCAGCTTAAACTTCTTTGGTTTTGGTTATAAAATATCTTTGGATCTTCTTTTATTCTTTCTACTTCTGCATGTTAGTATGGGAAATCAAGAGAAATCCCTTTGTGAAATTTGTCGTTTTCTTTATATGTATTATCACTACTGACGTGTAAAGATCAAAAAACGCAGATGCATCCGGTAATGCTAAGTAGTTAACGGTAACAAAAGATGGAAAAACAGCATCGCTTTTCAGATTATCGTATTTTTCTGCCCCCTAATCCAATGCTGCCATAAACCAAGCAGAGCAATAATCTTATCGCTAAAATTGACTAAACGGGTCAGTTTAAAGGATCTGATTGGAATTCCTAAATAGTTTTTGCTGATACTTTGGTGAATCCATCAATGAAAAGGTTAGTTTTGGAGTAAAAGATCATTTCATGACCTTCAGTGCGCTTAATCAATGCACAGGCCCATTGGACGGATTTTGACCATTGATAAAATTAACTCTGCCTTATTACCGGAGCGCCACTTTGCATTTATGCAAAAATAAATCGCACCTGGCTTCAAGATTCGCTCACTTCCCTGAACAAAAGGTCTTGGTAGTCTATTTTATTTTTTAAAACTAAATTAGCGCCCTTTACCGCTGCTCTGATTGGATCTTCACCGATGTGCACTTTCAAACCTGTTTTATCAGTAATCCTTTGGTCAAGTCCTTGAAGGAAAGCACCACCCCCAGCCAGATATAATCCCGACCAGTAAATATCAGCAGCTATCTCAGGAGGGGCCATAGAAAGGGTGCTTAATATTGCCTCTTCTATGCTGTTTATCGACTCATCCAAAGCTTTCATAATCTCCTTATGGCCGACTTTTGCTGCATGAATTTTGCCTGTTATCAAATTTATTCCCTTAATGGTTAGCTCTGCTGTCGCATTATTCATTTCATCAGTTGAACCGGCTTCAATTTTTACCTTTTCTGCAGAACTTAAACCAATCTGGAGTTGATGGTTCACCTTCATATAATGCACAATATCTTCTGTGAAAACATCACCGCCAATTTTTATAGACCGACTGCAGATAATTCCCCCAAGGGCCATTACAGCTATTTCGGTCGCTCCACTCCCAATATTGACAAGTATAGTTCCAAGTGGTCTTCGAATGTCTAAACCAATTCCTATTGCCGCTGCAAGAGGTTCATAGATGAATAAAATCTCTTTCACTCTTACTTTTTCACAGGACTCCCTGATGGCCCTGATTTCTATGTCACTTATTGCCAATGGAATGCAGACCATCATACGAAGCGAAAACGGAAAGCAATTTAATTTCAGACCTGGTATAGCGGCGAGAAACCCGCTGATCATTTTTTCAGAAGCATCAAAATCCGAAATGACACCTTCTTTTATCGGACGTATTGTCCTGATATTTTTGTGTGTTTTGCCCTGCATCAGACTGGCTTCCCTACCGACAGCAATAATCGTATTGGTGTTGATATCCCTGGCCACAATGCTGGGGCTGTCAATAACAATTTTATTATCATAGATTATTAAGGTATTAGCCGTCCCTAAATCGACGGCTATTTCCCTTGTTATAAATTCCAACAGCCTCATAAGCATTAATTATTAAGGGGATAAGAAACAGAGTAAACAAGCAGATTTTAAATCGCTATTCAAAAGGATTAACCACTGATCAAAAACAGGTTGCAATCAAAAAACATCTCCCGGGTTATGCCATATGAGTCGCACAATTTATTTGAGCACCGCCAGGTTCCTACTCCTGAGAATAGAAAATACCGCTCGGGTGTCAATTGCTTTCCGATTCCATTTACTCAAATGAATTTAGCTTGAAAATTTATTTCCACCCGATGGATAAAAACACATGTTGCATGGAAATAATAACATATCGGAATCTGGGAGAAGACCATCGGCTGCCCAATCCTTTTAAGATATTCACTACCCAAAAAAAACAAGCTTCCAATTTTTTTTTTGATGCGCCCCTATGGATTAAACTGGGAAGCGCTTTCTAAGTATATTTTTTCATTTAATTTCGCGAAAATTTTTTCTGCTTCCATACTTGATGTAAGGCCTGGACTTCCTTTAAATTCGAAGAGGGGATCAATTTCCAATACTTTCTTGAAATACTTTTTAGCATCTTTCTTTCTTCCCAGTTTTTCAATGACAATCCCCAAATAAAAATTCAAATCGGCATTAAAAATCTCCTTTTGAGATCTATCGATCAAAATTTTTTCAAAAGCCTTATAGTCCCTTGTTTCCAAATAAAGCTTAAATTCAGCTAAATCAAAGATGTGGTCCTCGGGATCCCCATTTTTAAATTCCAATATGGACTGCTTAGCGTTTTCAGCATTGCCTAATAAAAGGTTAAGGATGATGATGTTTTTTAGCAAATTTTCTTTTTTAGGATCTTCCATTTCAGCAAAAAGCCTTCGATGAGTCCCATTTTTTAATGCCTTGTCCCTATCGGATCTAGAACCAAATTGTTCATCCTTTCCCGTGTCGTTCCTAACTGCATAGTAGGAAAAAACCTTGCCCGAGTAATTCTTCTTTTTCAACTCCGTAAAATAGCGCAAAGCACTGGAATAATTTTTACACATTAAATTACAGAATGCAGAATAGTATAAATAACACATCTTATTTTTGTCCAGTTCATAGAGGTCTAAAAAACTTTTACCGCTTGCATCGTATTTTTTCTCCTTAAAATAAACTGCAGCCTGATTGGCCAGCTTTCGTTCAATGCCAAATAACTCATCCTTAGCTGTTTCTGAGTATTTGAAAAGCTTGGTGGAATTTTCTATCAAAATCAGATCGTTGAATGCTTGTACGGCCAGACTAAGATTTTTCTTATCCCCCGTGTTTTCTGCAATTTGTAGATTACAAACTCCCTTAATATAAAAATAATCAGACTTTTGCTCGTCACTTGCATTCAAAATTTTGTAGTCAAGACTGGCAATTAAATTAAGTGCCCTTTGCGGATATTTTTCTTTGAGCTCGCGCAAAGCTGATTTTATTTCCTGTTTCTGTGCGTTTGCCCCTGTAAATACCAAGAGTACAACAAACTGAATTAAATTATTGAATCCCATATTTTTTGTTATTATATTATGGTAAAAAAAGAAACTTCTTTTTTTATTATTTGTCTTTAATATAAATAAGTAATATCTAGCACCTGTCAGAGCATCTTGTATTATGCATATTTAAGAATAGAAATTAAAACTCCCGAAAATTGATCTCCGAATTTATAGTGCTTTTATGATAAACTCACTTCTCCTGTTTATTTTATGCTCCTCTTCAGTGCACTTTACCTGATCTCCGCAATTGTTTAATAATTGGGATTCGCCAAATCCTTTTGCCTCCAATCGATCACCAGATATGCCTCTTTTTATAAGCCATTCAAGAGTAGATTTAGCTCGTCGATCTGACAAGGCCTGATTGTATGATGCAGTATTTCTACTATCTGTATGCGAACGGATTTCCAATTTCAAATTGGGATGCTGTACCAAAACATCAAGAATTTTTTCCAGCTCAAAAACTTCATCCTTATTTATTTCCGATTTGTTCAATTCGAAATAAATCATTTGAATGCCGAAACATTTTCCTAAATCATCACCGACAGTCATCCTGCATTTAGATCTATCAAGCTCTATTATGAACTCCTGTTTCTTATTCTGCTTGCTGGCTTTAACTTTTATCTCCTTTGTAAAATAATCCTGAATTGAAGCCCTAACAACGTATGGCTGGCCTGCCTCTACAAAAAAGCTGTATCTTCCAATAGAATCAGCTGTCACGGTTTTCTTTAAAATCATATCCCGATCAAACAATTCCAACTTTGCACCCGGGAGCAACAATCCAGTTTCAGAATCGATCACAAGACCGTTCAACTCTTCTTCTTCAGGCACTATTTTTTTTGTTTCCAAAAAACCATATATATCATCGGTACCCGACTCATTTTTGTTGGATGAAAAAAAGCCTCTTCTGGATTTGGAATCTATGACATATGCAAAATCATCTCCGGTGGAATTGATGTCAGAACCTACATTCTGAATAAAACTTACCGCATCATCATTCTCGAGCTTTCCAACAAAAATATCCAATCCCCCTAGTCCAGGCTGGCCGTCTGATGCAAAGTAAATTTCATTTTCCTTGTTTATGAAGGGAAAGCTTTCCCTGCCCTCAGTGTTGATACTTGGCCCCAGATTTTTGACTTCCCCAAAGGTGCCATTTCCCTCTATGCTCACTTTGAATATATCAGATTGGCCTAACGTTCCAGGCCTATCCGATACAAAAAACAAGGTTTTTTCATCAGCGCTTAAGGCTGGATGTGCACTACTGTAGTCATCACCGTTAAAGGGAAGTTCCTTTACATCAGTAATGACATCCTTATCCACCCTTCCACTGTAAATCTTTAGCAGGCTTATGCCTTTGGGATTTTTTTTTAATTTCCCCTCACTAAAATTATTTCCTGTAAAGTATGCCGTCTTGCCGTCTTGGGTCATAATCAATGAAGATTCATTGAATTTGCTATGTGAGCTGATGTTGACCTTTGAAGGCTTACTATTGCTGATTTGTTCACTTGTACTGTCAATATCGGCAACATACAAGTGGGTGAAATACTGTCCGGTCCACTGATGTTTGCTTTTAACGAAGTTTCCAGTATCCCTTGCCGATGTAAAATAAATTTTGCCGTCCCTTACAAATGCACCATAATCAGAGTACGGAGAGTTAAAGTTGCAGTCGCTGATGACATACCTTCCAGAATTTGAATATATTTTTTTCAGATAACTCTTGTCCTGCTTTGCTAAAATTGCCCTTTTGTCTTTTTGATCCTTTGCTCGAAGTCTCTGCATCAATTCGTCAGCCTTTTTAGTTTGGCCGATAGACTTCAAAGATTGTGCATAGCGGAAATCATACTCAGAATTCTGAAGGTCATTGATGGCGAATAACTCGTCGTACCATTTAGCCGCCTCTTTATATTGGGAATTGTAGTAATAGGCATCTCCCAGCTTCCTGAAGAGGTTTTCAGATTTAAATCCTTTGGCTGCTATTCTTTCGTATGTTTTGATGGCGTCAATAAATGCATATTTTTCAAAATCCTTGTCAGCCTTGCTTAAATTCTTCTGGCTATAGGTATTGACTGAAAATACATGGAATATGATCAATGTCACAATTGCAATAATTTTTTTCATAATACTATATTTTTAAAAGAAACGTCCGGTGGTAATTCCGTCATATTTTTTGAAAAGCTCAAATCGCAGAAAGATTTCATGGGAGCCTGAGTTGTATTTTTTCAGTTTGGTTGTTTCGGCATCATACCCGTAACCGATATATAAACCGTCGGAAACTTGAAATCCAGCCAACGCGCTTACTGCTGCATCCCATCTATAAGCCACACCAAGAGACAATTTCTCAAACACCAAAAAGTTTGCTGAAGCATCGATTTGAAGCGGAGCACCTTTGACAATTTTGCTTAAAATGGCAGGTTTGAATTTTATATCTTGAGAAATATCAAAAACGTAGCCGCCGATCAAGTAATAACTTATAAGGTCCTTATAAATTGCGACATTATTATCGTTATAATGCTTGGTTTGAATAAAACCAGGCACCGATATCCCCATATATGCCTTGCCAGAATGCCAGTATATTCCGGCACCAATGTTTGGAGAAAAATCATTTTTAAAATTTTGAAACTGTGGATCCCCTGCCCTCTCTGGGCTTAATTTATTTATGTCAAGATTGAAAACATCCACCGTAGCTTTTAAGCCAAATGAAAGTTTCCACGAATCAGACGTTGGAATAGTATAGGAAAAATCTGAAGACAGACGGCTTTCAGAGGTAGGCCCTATTTTATCATTAACCAACGACAGGCCGAGTCCAACCTTGCTGCCATTTATTGGAGTATTAACCGAAACAGCATTCGTTGTTGGCGCACCGTCCAAGCCAATCCATTGGGATCTGTGCAGGCCAAAAACGCTCAAGACTCCTCTGGAACCGGCATATGCCGGGTTGATATTGATAGTGTTGTACATATATTGTGTAAATTGTGAATCTTGCTGGGCGTGACAAAAAAAGACGCTTAGTAGCGAAATACCCATTAAAAAATTTGTTTTCATATATTAGTCAATAATTCGCAACAAAATTGCTGCCTTTATTAGAATGGCCTGCTTGGGTAAATTAAACTGACAATTACCAGCTTAGGTAGAGGTAGCCCGTTTTGTCCTTGTTTTCACCTTTAAGGTGCAAGATGTAAAAATAAGTCCCAGCAGGTAAAAGTTCATTTTGAGAAATCGTTGTCCTCCCTTCTGAATATCCTTTGAAAAAATTGCCATTAGAGCCGTAATTGCTTGTAGCATATACTTTGACACCCCATCTGTTATATATCTCAATTGTATTTTCACTGCCGCAGTCTGAAGACAATCCACTGATTTGGAGATAATCATTTATACCGTCACCATTAGGAGAGACTGCATTATAAACTGCAATTTTCTGATCACAGGATTCTTTATCAATACTTTTCAAGCGCGCCAATGTGAAGATTCCATAATCCGAGGAATGTATAACTGTGCTGATTTCATTCAAAGACGCGTCAACGGCTCCTCCCTGATCAACCCATATTTTTTTGGAAGCATCCCAACGCACAATATGCATTTCATCTAAAGGGGCGGAATAAATAGATTCCGGGGTAGTGTCTTGATCCCATGTCAAAGTTATAATCGCCTCGCTGCCATCCTTCGTTTTATCTACAGCCCAATATTCTTGATCATCAATGAGAGAAATTTCTTTCTGTTTTGCACTATGGGGATAAAGCAGGTCGGAATTTTGAAAAAAATATCTACCGGCAAAAGCATTTTCATTCGTATTCTGTAATGTGATTCCCGCGTATCTATAGTGCCCAGAGTCGCCAATCGGGAAATGAAAGTCATCGGTTCCGCTTTTATGGACATATCCACTAACATATGATTTGTCACTGGCATTGACTGCCGTTGCATCTTCCAAAAAAAAGAGCTTCCCATCATATGATAAATTATCTATAATTCCAGACTTGAAGTTTGAACTTCCAAATATTCTAACTTCGTTAGACAGGTGAAAGGAAGGCTGGACTGAATTGTTATCAAATTCAGCATCATACCAATCCATAGCACTGTTACCAGAAATATCCTGAAAACCCGAACTTCCCACCATATGTGTGACCCCAGATTTTGCCCCGGCTGTAAATGAGACGATACCGTCATTGTAATAATGATCATAGAGGTAAAAATCCCCGTCATTTATAAACCTAGCTGTACTTTTATTCTCCATGGCCGATTCAGTAGACATTATGGTCCTCGCCCCTACATATAAATCTCCTAGATTAACCGTTTGTGCATAATTCTGCTGCATCAAAAGCAAGGGTAGATATAAGAATATATGGCTTGAAATATTTTTCATTAAATTTATTTTTTATTTGTTTAAAAGTGATATCCCAGAGAAAAGCCGCATCACATAATACTTCCTGTTGAACATATATAATTATCTTATCAATCACAATTTTGCCGGAATGCCAGGGTTTGTTATGATTTTGCATTTGATCACGTCAATTGCAATTTCTCCAGGCGCAGACCTAAAAGCTTCATCCCCATAGGGCTGAAAGGTCCCAACAGGATAAACTTTACCTTTTATGGTATATTTTATTGTAGCCCTTCCGCTAAAATTAGCGGCTGGAGAAAAAACAACGGCACCGGTAGCTGGATTATATAAAAATGTTCCCTGATTATTGGTTACCTCATATGGATTCGCAACAGCGCTTCCATCGGCATTCACGAACCTAAACTGAGCCATGTCGATATTTCCTGATGCCCCCTGCGGAATTCCGGTCGTTGGACCGGCATATGCAAGGTCATTTGCTAAGGGATTCAGGGTAAAAGTCGAATTTTTACACATCTCCCCCGTATCGTCATGAGTTTCGGCGGCGAAGGGCAGCACAATATCCAAATTCCAGATTTTGTGTATATCGTTTAGATTTCCTGTACTGGCGGCGAAACCTATTCTGAAATTTTCAGGAATCCGAGAATCAATTGTGTGTCTCGTATTCGCTCCTCTAGTATTCAATGCATTAAAATCCGTAACAGCTGGATTAGCGTTTTCAGTGTAAGTAGTAGATTCGGAATACCAATAATTTTCAATTATAGTGCTGGTTATATTTTGATGCTGAATCTTTACCGTAATATTATAACCTCCTGCAGGATTAGGAATCAAATCTATGAATGCCTTTCGATAAGCACTGTTGTTTGTGTCGACAGTATAGGCCCCAGATCTCAGATCAAACGGATCTCCCGAATAATTGCCTGTTATATTGTAAAGACCTTCGGAATTAAGCGTTGCTCCTGCCATAATTCCAACCGACTGAGAAAGCTCAAGGGTACCTAAAGTTGCCAGAACAGGATAACCGGTATAACCCAAGCCCCTTCCGTTTGCATCCAAAAACATACCTTTGGCGCCCCTAAGGGTAACATGGCTTTTGCCTTGATCTTTCCACAAAAGACGAGGCATGTCAATGCCATTGACTCTTTCATCAGCATTGAAAATTGCATTTTTAAAGTTGCCAAAAACATCCAGCGCTATCGCGAGATAAGCACCCGAAAGACCTTCTTTCCTATTACCAGCAAATAGGTTATTGGTCCTTCTAAAACTATATCCCAATGCTCCACCAAATGAACCGCTTATCACCGGATTGACTGCAGCGTCAAACAAAAAGACCGATAGTCCGTCCGCTCCAGTTCCATCATAAATTGCATAGTTGAACGAAATTTTAATTCCAACAGCACTATTGAAAATCTTGTTATTAATAAATACGGCTCCAAACTTAAAATTCTCCGCCGGAGTCAATTGCAGGCCTGTTGAGGTAAATATGGCTGAATTTGCAACAGGTCCACTAGGAAGGGCCACTTCGGATGGTTTTATTCCTGAGGTAAAACTCTGATGATAAGGAAATCCACCATATAACTGGGCACTTAGCCGTTGATTAATCACAAGAAAGATGAAAAGCAGCAAAACTGCACTCTGCATTTTTCTCGAAAAAATATAATTCTTCTTGGTAATAATGTCCCTCATAACAATTAATGTTAGTAATTAATCCTTTACTTTAAATACGATATTCATAAACGAATTATCTGATATCACTGCTCCTGGCTTTATGCTGTAAGTGATTACACCTAAAGAGGAAACAGCAACATTCTCGAATATATCGGTATCAAAATAGGTAACGAAATAATCCAAATCAGCCGGAGCCAGAACGGGCAAAGTAGATGACGGATTGCTTCTAGCCTGACCACCGCCCTTCTGAAATCCGAACTGTTCCTTATATAGGGTATATACATCCAGGGACTGAGGTCCAACTAAAATCAAACCTGCCGGGCTATGAGTTGGAACTATCACTGAAGGTGCATAGAAAAACTTGGGCATAGCTGACTTAACTTGCTTTAGTAACCCAGACACCGGATCACTGACTACAATTCTGTCTGAGGTCGAAGAATATTTACTTCCATCATAAATGTAACTACTATTGCCCGTCTGCAGACCCGCCAAGGATAAAGGATTATTTTCTGAAGTGGTTATGATCGTCGGCTTTATTAAAATCCCGCCCAATTCAATTTTTTCATCCTTACTTGATAAACCATTGACAGCTGTTACATTTTTTTCCAACAAGGGGGCCAGATCCAAGTTATTGCTCGAAAATCCGTTTACAGTCGTAACCAAATTCGTCCCCTTTAAAATATTAGCGACTGAATTCACAACCTGTGCCGAAGCACTTTTCTCATTTACAATAGAGGTCAAAGTATTGTTGTCATAAGTCAGTGAATTGGCTAAAGAAAAGTCGGTTGCGGCTCCTATTTTTATCCACTTATCTGCATACCAGTAATAAAAACCGGGATTTATATCCCCCATGACGGCCGTATTAAAGACTAATAATCCGTTTATATTGCCATTAACAATTGTTTTGGAGTCGTTAGTACCTGTCAATTGAACGCGTGGAATCAATATGCCTTTGTTCTCTGAAACTATATCTAATTGGGATGAAGAATTGGGGCTTAGGGTCCCTATTCCAACTTGCCCGTAACTTATGTAACCCGTAGCCAAAAATAGCACCAGAATGCAGAATTTTCTCATAATTTATTCTATTTATAATTGCATTAATTTAAATTTCCTATTTGCCTTTTTTAATATAGTCTCTTCTTATGGAGCACTTTGTGAGGGTAAGGCTGTTTTTTAGTAAATGAAGGGCAACCGTAACCATTTATATCCTTCATTCGCTGTCGACGGCCTTACCTTATTGCATATCCCTTCAAGGGACAAAACTGTGAAAGGACTCCAGTTTTGTATTACTTTATTTATAAGTAGTTATACAAGCCCACAAAGCTTACGTAAAAGTATCCTGTATTATTTTTAAATATTTATTACCGATTAACCAAAAGATCCGCTGAAAAGCGGTAATTGAAACGCAGAGAAAAATATCTGGTGACGAAGTAATGTTATTTTTTTATTTAGGATGGATCAATTCACAAATAAACAATCTCATTTTCATAAAACACTAACCAACAAGTGCTTATGCGCCACCTGCAATCTTTATAATCTGTTATTCTGATACATTTCAAACGTATTTTGATACATATATAGAGATATTAATACAACGGAGGAACAAGGATTGGCCGTTTATCGGAGTAATATTTTTAAAAGGTCGGAAACATCTTAAAAAAGGAAAAAAATCTACTTTTACTCCAAATAAGTGCATGAAAAACGATGCTTATTGTTCAGGAATCCTAGATAATATTCAAAAACGGCGCCGTACGAATGAAGATTGCCAAATATTTCCTTAGAATTTGAAAACCGGTATGGTAGGTGATATGGGTAAAGAAACATCAATCAATCAATCAATCAATCAATCAATCAATCAATCAATCAATCAATCAATCAATCAATCAATCAATCAATCAA
>NZ_JBSIPG010000011.1:94059-166572 GCF_054075145.1 Flavobacterium xizangense
AATCAATCAATCAATCAATCAATCAATCAATCAATCAATCAATCAATCAATCAATCAATCAATCAATCAATCAATCAAGCAATCAATCAAGCAATCAATCAATCAATCAATCAATCAATCAATCAATCAATCAATCAAGCAAGCAAGCAAGCAAGCAAGCAAGCAAGCAAGATATTGTGCCACTCGCCAAGAAATCTGCAAAAGCTTGCTTGTAAAAGTAAAGGGTGATAATTGGAAAGTCTTAGTTTTTAACAGTTTTTACCTTCCATTAAAAAGCACACCGTAAAACCACTTAAACAGATTCCGAAGAATGGAATCTTAGAAGAAATTGCGTTATTAAATCAATATCCTGCTTTGGGATTGTGTGCACAGATGCAATCCAATCCATGCATCTGAGAATAGTGTGCAAGAAAGTACTGAACACTCTATTTTTTAGGATAAGAAACAGGATGCCAGGATCCGCAGCCAAATAATTGTTTTTGCAAGTTCTTTTTTGATGAAAATGCAAACAGATAAAAGTAAGTTGTTTTTTCAATAGACCAGAAGAACCATAAAGCAAAGATAATCGGGCGTCAAAATATGAAAAGTTAATTCACCGGTCATCATTCTTGATAAAAAATTAAATAGAGCTGATACAATAATCCAAAAGGATTTTAATATGAGTGGATTTCCTTTAAAACTTTTGATAAATACAGAAATATCCAACACGAAACGGATGTGATTTCCAGAATGAGACAAAAAATATTGATTCAAGATCCTTATATTGCAGTGGCAATAGATGTAAGTCTTGTAAAAGACTTCATGGCTGCACCAATTGCATGAAAATGAAGTACCATAAGCTGCTCATAATCCGAATCATTTATGAATAATCCTAAAACTAGCCTCAATTTCCAAATTCTTCACATAAGGGATCGCTATGGATGAGTTAAAAGTGTCTTTTTATGTCGTCCCTTCACCAAGGCAAAACAAATTAAAGTTTTATGAGCATGAAGCAGGCGTTTAAGCTAAGAAAAATATCAACCCCGCCCCGAGCTCATAACCTCTTTCGCTAACTGCTTCATCTTTTGGCATAATTTTTAGAATTAAAACTGGAATGATTCCAGAGAAAACCTACTCCCTAAATTGATTATGCCAGCCCATAAAACTATAATTTTGCATCAAATAATCCCAGTTTTCTATAAAATAATCCGTTCAAATCATTACTATAAGGCAGTACGGTCCAAAATAAGAGAACAAAGGAAGCTCTTGGAGTCCCACAAACTATTACCAAAATAGTTACTCCCACCTTATAACCGCCTACTGCACAATATTCAGTTTTTCATTTCCAAATTATTTTTGTGATTTTTTAGACAAGAGAGAGGATAGGTCTCCCTCTTGAAAAAAAATAAACAACAAATTAACTAAATGAAAGTGACCGGTAATATCAATTTTTGATTAAAAAAGATGCATTGCCACAAATTCTTGTGGCGTCTTTCTAAACTTGCTTTTAAAATTTCTATTAAATGTCGCACGGCTGTTAAAACCAAGGTCCATATAAACTTGTTTCATCAAAAAATCTTTCCTGTTGTGCGTTTTTATTTCTTCAACAAACGCATTTAACCTATAGTCATTGAGATAACTTTTAAAGTTATTCTTTGTGCAATAATTTACTGCCGTGGAAATTTGAATAACATTCAAGCCTAAGTCCAACGCTAATTGCTCTAGGCCATAATCCGAACTCCTCCATGGCTGCTCGGTCCTCATGTAAAGATCAATCCTTTCAAATATTTTATGGTAGGAAAGTTTAACGTTACTTTCAGGCTCTTGTTTCTGATCATAACTTATTTTTGTATCCAATTTTTTTCTAGCTTTAAACAAGAGTATTGAATTGTACTTATTTATTTCGGTCCCATAGTATAGTATCATAAAGAGCAGAATCAGATTAAATACCAAAACAAAGCTAAAGGCGAAGTTTTCATATAGCCCGGTATGCTTATATGGTTCCCAATAGGAGCCATATAGAAGGTCTGCAGGATATACAAACATAGTGCTGCAGGTAATCAAGATCGTTTTTCTTAAGGGAAAAAACATATATAATATCCAAGGATATAAAAAAATGTTTAAAAAAAGGAACAACCAAGCGCTATGGTTTAAAACTCCGTACACCAGATCGAAAAATAGAAAAAACACGCAGCTTGTATTGACAAGCTTGGCAAGATAATCAGGTGAAAAAAGATAGGACAAATAAACACCTAAAACGATCCCTACAAAAACAGCACCTGCAATAACTGATATTAAATTACTGAAATAATAATTTACTATAATCAAAAAAAAATGTTTCAAGGCCAGGATCGGCAGGCAATGCCTAACAAAGGCACATTTCAGCATATTTATTTTCAATTCAACTTTATCCATTGTAAAAACCGTTTAAGCATTTTCTCTGTTTTAAATGAGAATGCATTATGAAATCTAAAAAAAATGAATATCTACTGTCGTAAATTTCCATGGCCCAATCTCTTTTAAAATATCCTTACTATTACTAATTAAACATTTCCCTACTCTGAAAATTCATTTTGAGGACTCGTAGCTTACCTGACCCGATACTGTGCATCATTCTTCTGTAGGGTCAGCTGCAATGCCCTTCGGTTAAAAAAGTGAGGACAGGATACTAGTTTCTAACTATTAATATCGCCATTATTCTAATCTAATGACGATTTAATCACCTATGAAAACCAGATTAGCATGAATATTCCCTTGATTATGAATTTTGAAAACAAAAAAGTAAGATCATCCTGTATACAAGTAAGTCCTTCTGTCAACCCTCGCTAAAGACTTTGAATAGGCTCGAAAAATCAATCAGAGTTTCCAATTCTCAAATTATTAAAATCTTTATGGTTGCTTTTTAAAAGCTTCTTGGTCGTTGGATGCTATCAGGGCGTGATGCAGTCTTTCCGCCATCTTTTCTATACTGTCAGTTATAGAATCCATCACCATTTCCATACGACGGTGCTTTTCATTTTTGATCAATTTTAAAATTTCCTCTACAAAATCGCTATTATATTTTTCAGCAACTGAATCCTGAGTGTTTGTAAGCCTGATGATATTATCGTTTACAAAGATTGTGACATTAAAATGCTGTTCTTCATTGCTGATGTAATATTTCCCCCCCAGTTCATCATAATTTATATCTGTACTACCTGATTTTAACAATTCCGTTATTATCCCACAGATATGACTTTCAATTTTAGAATGAACCCTGTCTTTTTTTTTGAAGAATTTAAAGATGTATAAATACCTATAAGGGTCCAAATATCCAAAACTCATAATATGGGATTCAATTTCCAAAATATTGGAAAATTCAAAAAAATTAATCAAGTGTCCCGACATGCCGGAATTTGTCAAAAATTACATTACTTTAGGTAATGCCCAATCATGCTAAACACTCCTCAATACTATTTAGAAATAGAAAATCATACTGGCAAAAGAATCTCAGATGCCTCCGCTGATGTCGACAAAACACTGTATAATAAACCATACCATTAAGAAAAAAATCAACATCGTCGCGTAGCTATAGACTTTAAATTTAAATTTATCATTTTCATTCATACTTCGTTCATTTATGTTATCATTACTCTTAATTGAGAGCATATCGCAGGATAAGCTTCAATTGATCTGGTTTAAGCCTTTGCATTAATTCCGAAGTCAATCTGTTTTAAAATTTCAGATTTTAGGGTGAAACTATCGAGAAATCGCACAGTTTCCGCATCAAACTTCATTTCATTGAATTCTTTTTTTGTAGATACGATCAATAAAAATCTAACCTTAGACTCGATGAATTTCACATATATTAAATCATCGTAACCATTTATATTGATAAACCCGAAAGAATATTCTTGAAGTTGACCACCAGTATCTCCCTTGTTATTGTTTTTATTTACGTCAATATTAAACTTATTGCAATAGCGATTCTTGATAAACCTTAAAAAACCATTCGAGGAATCATGTACAAGAATCTTTTCTTTTAACATCTCTTTCATATTATAAGTTTTATTGTGAATATTATAAACTGACAAACGATTGTGTTAGATTCTTTTGATACTATCTTCAAAATCAAAAACAATATATTTCTCCAAGCCCTGCGGGCAAAGCGTATGGACAAACTTTCCACAGGCTAGAACTGATTCTTCTTTAAAATTTCAATCTAAAATGAAAAAAACTGTAAATATTTTTTGTAAATGTTGTAATTATAGCCCAAGTACACTACTTAAAAGTAGTTAACGAGAAAAATTTCTGATTATCGGTCGAATCTTCTGATAATCGTAATTTCCGAAAACTTAAAGTTTTGATAGTCTGTTTAAAAGGGAAATGGACAACTGTATGTCCACGCATGAGCCTTGCTGGAAAAATTCAAAAAAAATTGCAATAGATTACTGGCAAAAATTACAAGTTCTGATTCCTCAAAGCCCAAGGCTTGAATATAATAACAGACTTAACCTGCCTTTTTTGGCTGAGAGCAATGGAATTGGAGAAATGGAAAAAACAAACATGAAACAACAGTAGTCTAAAGACCCAGAATGCAAAAAAGCAAGAACAAAATGTCAGATAAAAAGTCAAAAAAAAAACTCAGGGATGCAATGAATTCGCTCGATCAAGCTATACTATGACGGCAAGCAACTATTTTATGGTAGGTCTTTCCTTAATGGCAAAATTGCCAGGATAAATTGATCGCCAATATCACCAGATTTAAACATAATGTTGCCTTATGACATTCAAAAACATATGTCAAGGTAATCAGGCTTGGAGGGTTTTCTTTACAAGAGGACTAAATTAAGCAATAGAATATGCTGCAATCCAGGCACCGATCACTAAAGAAAAATGTGGTGCCCAAATAAGCAGTTTCCGCAGGATCATAATTAGATCATATTAATTCTTAATTTTTAAGAACCTGTTGAAAAGCTCCTGTTTACGTTTTGAAATGGGTAAAAACATCCCATTTACCAATTCACAGTAACTGCCGTCTTTTTTTATTATTCTGACTGTATATTTTATATTAATAATATATGATTTGTGGATTCGGAAAAAAACAGCTGGATCCAATACACTTTCATAAAAAATCAGATTTTTATTTGAAACATGTGCTTTTCCGTTAATTAGAAAAAACGTCGCATATTTACTGTCGGAACCTACATAAAGGATATCTGCAGTCTTTATTAATTCAACCTTGTCTATTGAGGCAACAGCTATATAATCTCGGTTATCCGAAAAATCTTTTTCGATCTTATCAATATGAATACTGCTAAAATCAAAGTAATTTTCCATCTCTATTTTTTTTATTGCCTTATTAATGGATAAAATCAAGTCTTCTATAATAACCGGTTTTAAAATATAGTCTATGGCGTTATATTTTATCGCTTTTAAAGCATATTCATCATGCGATGTGACAAATATAACCTGTGACTTTGAAATTTTTATCTCATCGAGCATTTCAAAAACTTCTCTGCCGTTGAGCCTTATATCCAATAGAAGAATATCGGGGTTCATTTCATTAATAACATTTATTGCATCATTTATTGTTAAGGCTTCTCCTATTATTTCTATATTGATACAATATTTACTGATAAGATGTTTCAGCAGCATAATATTGTTTACCTCGTCGTCAACCAAAATTGCTTTGTATTTTTTCATAATCTTAGAATTATTAGCGGAATTCCGCTTCGTTTTTGCCTAAAAAAAAATTTAAAATTAAAATTTAAGATCTAATCATGCGTTATTTTAAATTTAAGATAACTGTCGCGTGCGACCTCAAGCCCTTTAAATCATTGACGTGAATCTCAAAAGATTTATCCTCTCCAGAAAAGGAAGCATTGAAGACTTGTGTCCGTTCTCCGCCAATAGATGTTCCCCCGGATTTTTAATGATAATCTTCTTTTTATTATTCAATTTAGGCATTGAGTTGCATCTTGCTGATGAAAAGGAATTTCCAATACATCCCCGTTCGTTGGTATTCCTGTCAAATACAATTTATCTCATATCATCATAATACTTTTTTATATTGGGAAGCACTTTAAATAATTGTTGTTTTACTTTCAGCACATAAAGGTTGGCGAGAGCAAAAAAAACATTATCCGCACTTTTATTCAATACATTACTTGAAATAAAAAACTTAAATGTCAATGAGTCCAAAAAATTAATATTATTATTTCCTTTATCCCACATTCCGATATAAAATGCCTTGCCCGACAAGGCAAAAACCTTGTCCGGCTGGTATAAAAACCAATACCAGGCAATTCAAATATCTGCAGATCTAAATAACGTAAATAAAAATAATACATTTTTATCTTTAATATTAAATCTCCACTTTTGTTTTTTGCAAAAATATGCGCATGGATATGCAAACAAAAACTGGAGAAAAAGTTAAGCTACATTTTTATTATTAGTTCGTTTGTCAAATTCTTCAATTGTTTTATAGTTCAAAGCCGAATTCCTTCTTTTTTATTGTACCAATTTCGATGTATTCACAATAATTAATTTACTGCCATAAACCAAATCCATCTTTTACCTGTATATAGATGATATCTAAAAATCAAGCCTGTGCTGGTTCTGTTGCTGTAAATTCCCTTTTTAGAATATCACGTTCTAATTCTGTTTCTTTTAATTTTTTTTCAAGCCCATGGATTTTTGCCTGTTCAGGGCTAAACTTGAATTTTCCTTTCCCAGGAAAACTTCCTGTTCCAAATTCATGGTAATCTTCAGGCCATATGTGCAGCAAAGGAGCTTGTTCCAAGTTCCTTGGCTATCTTTGAGATCATATCTCTTTAATAAATTGATTGGGCAGCTTTTTCTTTAAAATCGTCATAAGCTTTACAATTCTCTTTCAAGCTCTAAAGTTAAGATTTAGTTCTTGACTTTTTCTCCATGCTAAAATAGCAAATCCATATCAACAATAGGCATTAAAAAGCCAAGGCAATTTAGTCGAAAATCATCTTGGGAAACAATCTTGGTGGGATCGAAAACAAAAAATAAGAAAACCGCAAACCCTTCTCATAGTTTTATGACGGCGCGTACTATAGTATGTAAGATTGAAAGCCTGCTGAAGTAAGGTATTTTAGAGATCAACTAAAGCCGCACAAAGGCCGGCTGTATCTTGCCTGCCAATAGATTTTTGAATGCAAACTCATTTCTTGCTTTAAGAGAAAATCCAAAAGGAAAACTCTTCATCAGGTCCATTGAATAATCTTTAAAGATATCATTATCACTCATAACGTTATGACTCTTTATATCAAAGTATCGGTATTAATAAATTTATCATTAATATAGTCCAAATCAGACTCCCTACAAGAATTAAGGTCCATGTAATTTTATTTAAATTTTTCATAATTATTTCGATTCTTGTTTATTGATACTGAATTAACAGAAGTTGCTTATGCACAATTATATTGTATAGAGTTTTGCGGCAGAAACATTTACCTGCAGGATGGTGCAAGGCAACTTGTTTACCTATCCTACAAATTAGACAACTACCTATTTAGATTAAAGCAACAATACCCTTTGGCCTCCTTGAGCAAAAAATGTTACTATTTGTGTCAAATATTATCTATTTCCGATAATCCAAAAAGCAAAAAGTAGTTATAGGTAAGATTCACGGATTAACGAGCTGATTTATGGAGTTAAAGAAATTAATATTTTTGAATTTTATTTGCAGAGACCAACTCATCAGCGGAAATATTTTTTGATTCTCAAGCGGGCTTGGTAATTCTTATTCTTAAGCATCAAATTATAATGTTACCAAGGCATTTATCAAAATAAAAAAAAAGAATTAAGCAAAATAATACAGTACACAGCTACTGACGGGAGCTTTCGGTCATAGTAGTCCAAGAACTATACATTGAGTCATTGGAAACATAGAAATAAGCTGAATATACCATTATTGTTTTTTTACAAATGCAAAATTTTTAAGCTGATCCATTTAAAATCCTCCATTTTTTTAAATGATGTTCCCGTTCTGTTCTATTTTATCTACTGTGTATGGCATCCTAACTGTAAAAGGACAGTAAGTCATAAAATTTAATTTGGCTATAATTGAACTATTCTTGTAGATATCTATTAATCGGGGCCGCATTTAGTGGTAATCTTGCCGTAACCCTTTTTATTTTGTTCCAGGCATCAAGACTAAGACGGGACAGCTATTGATTGGTCCAGTATTGTTCAGAACAATACTATTTTTACATTTAAATCTTAGGAATAAATCGAATTTAGAAGCCAGTATATTATCATAAATTTTCGCATTATTTGATCTTAAACTTTATAGTGACAGCAGTTCCCAAAGACACATCTTTGGTCTTCAGATCTTCAATATCCAAAATAACCTTCGCAATATTAGATGAGGCGTTTATAATGTCTATTCTCTCTTTAACAATGGTTGTGGACCAGGACTTATAGACAAACTCCCTATTTTTTATCAACCTTGAAGCGGCTTCTCTTCCTATGCCATTATCTATAACCTTGACGACGCAAAAACTATCTTCTATAAAACATCTAATCTGTAGCACTTTCTCACCTACTTTTGGGCTTAAGCCATGAATAATTGCATTTTCCACAAATGGCTGAATTAACATTCCTGGTATGAATATTTTTTCTTTATTCACTATAGTCTCATCTGTAAGAATCGAAAAATTCAATTCTCCATTTAGCTGAAGATTACTAAGCAATAGATAGTAGTTGATATAATCTAACTCATCTTTCAAAGAAACTAATTCCTGTTTAGACATATCTAATGTTAAGCGGAGTAGTCGTGAAAATGCACCAAAATATTTATTCGCTTCTTCTTCCCCTTTCAAAATCATGATACTCTGCATATTATTCAAAATATTAAAAACAAAATGAGGATTCATTTGGGCTTTTAATGCAGTTGATTTTAAAATAATTATTTCCTTTTCCCTTTCAAAAATCTTTTTCTGTTTTCTGGTTTTTCTTTTAAATACATAAATTACAAATGCACTTACTAATAAAAATATAAAACCAATAAAATAAGGGGTCTTGTAAAAAATCTGTTCAACAAGTATATTTATTTTAATTTGATTGGTCGCTTCAGATCCATAAAAATCCTTGACTTTAAGTTCTAAAACAAATTTGCCTGCTGGCAGATTATATAATTTAATAATGCCCGACCCTCCGAGATTTACCCATCCATCTGTTACTCCTTTGACGCGATAGAAATAAGTATTCCTACGATTATTATACATGTCATTTGTTGTGAATTCAAGTGAAAAATAATTTTTATCGTGAGGTAGTACAATATTCTTATTTTTGTTTATATAATCAATTACATTCCTATTTTTCTTTATAGAAAAGTATTCTGTTTTTGAGATAAAAACCTTAACACTTCTTTTTTTAAACGTGAATTTTTTAGGGTTTAGTTCAACAATTCCATTTAATCCCCCGAAATAAAAACAGCTGTCATTCTTTTTATAAAATGACCTGAGATTAAATTCATTATCAGGCAATCCATCTTGGAAATAATAATTATTAAATTTCATATTATTTTTGTGCAGAACCGATAATCCAAAAAAGGTTGAGAACCAAAATTGTTTATCTGTTTCTAATATGCCACAAACAGTATTATTGGACAATCCACTTAATTTGTCATAAATTTTTATTTTTTGGGTCTTTAAATTTAAACAGGCAACCCCTGAATTATTGGTTCCGATCCAAATATTGTTATTTTTATCCTCGTGCAGTACAAAGATAACTCTATTGGAAAAAAAAGAATTTTTGACCTTGAAGTCTATAAATTTCTTCCCTTTGCTTTTAAAGTACAAACCTTTATTTGTAGCTATCCATAAATTGCCGTTGCTGGATTGTAGAAGGTCATAGACAATTAAATTGTCAGAATTAATATTGTCCAGCTTGTATCGAAATAATTTTCCAGTTTTTTTATACAAAATGAACAACCCATTATCAGATCCTAGCCACAGTGAATCTTTGGATTTTGATTTGAGAAACAAAGACTGGAATTTCCATTTATCCTCGTATTTTCTGGTTGTAATTATATTTGTATTTAAATTGATTGATTTTACAAAACGCCCTTCACCAACGGCCCATAAAATATTGTCCTGATCTATCAACATAGAATTATAAATATTACGAGAATAAGATGGGTCGCAAATTTTCAGTAATGAATTATGATTAGCTTTTAATTTAAAAAGTCCTGAGTAAGAGCATACATATAAATTTCCGACACCATCAGAAATTATCCCTCTAGTACTAATTTGCGAATTTTTAAATTGTAAGTGTTTCTTAAATCTTTCATCTGTAGCTTTCAACATAACAACATTGACATTAGTAGAGAACCAGATAATATCATTAGAATCCATACTTAATTGATTATTTAAAATATTTCTTCTTAAGCTAAGAGTATCAGTCGTTGTAAATGCAGTCCTCTCTTTATTGATGATAGAGATATAAATTTTGTTTTCTTGAGCAGTAAAAAATTTTGTCTTTTTATACAAAAAATTATCATACGGACAATCAAACATTTGCACATTTAGATCCTTTAAATAGGTATAATTATACTTTTTACCATCAAAGAGAATAATACCACTGGTGTTGCGCTTAAAAATTTTTCCATCTTCAATAAAATGCAAATTCCGGCCATCTTCTTTAAAGTTCAGAACAAAGTGCATACCCTTATTGTCAATTAAATATAGGTTCCAACTAGATTTTACTAATATTTTCCCTTGATCCAATTCTTTTATCACTCTTAACGATAGTTTTTCAGTATCAATGACCAGACTGTTCTTTCCTCTATATCTTACTTTTTTATCAAGTCTAGGGGACCAATATATCTTTTGATTGTAATTCTTATCAATTTTTATAATGTAATTTTCACCAGTACTAATCCATATATTATTTTTCTTATCAAGAAGCGAGTTAATATCTTCATTGCTTCTAATCTCATGACTTGCTTGCCATTTAATATGCTTGACATTAAAAGTTTTTGGATTAATAATGTAGGCGCCAAGAAGATTAATGGCCCAGATATTGCCCTTCCCATCCTGAATCCAATTATTGATACTACCCGTGGCAATAGAAAGGCGCTTTTTATCACTACCCTCAAGAGTAAATTTTACCTGATTCCTCCCATCATATTTGAAGAATGTTCCTTCTGTATTTACAGCATACCAAACAAAGCCATCTTTATCAATAAAAGGTTGACTGGTTATTAAATACGTATTAAATTCATCTCGAAGATGAATTCCATTTGTTGTATAGTTTTGACCAAAAACCTGAACGGAAAAGAAAAATAGAAAAAGATTTAAACGAAAGGATATAGTTCCCATTTTTAGTCTACATAATTAAAATTTAACATTTGCACAAAAAGACGTATTCTATTGGTTTAGACGATTCTTCAAAGTCGAGACCACTTAGCAGTAAGTTTCATAAAAACTCTAATTTTTCAGCCAAGGTGATTAAAACGAAAATATAGCTTTTATCAAATAAACAACTTTACTATCTTGATGCAAGTACCAACTGATTGATTTCACTTTTTAATTAAAAAAATCAAAAATAGTGCAGAATCTGCTATCATACCTAAAACCATAATTTACATAAAATTATGATGGCGCTGGCAGATTTGCTTCTATTGCAAAAAACAAAATTGGAGCCTATGAAATTTTTTTTAGGATCCCAAACGAATCGTAACTATGATAATCTTATTATAAACTCTGACTTTTGAAGGTAAGAATATGCAATTGTTAGAAAGATGGAAAATCAAACTTGAAATTAACTTTCAGAAATTATTAGATACAATTAATTCAAATATAATAACTATTCCTAAGTTATAGTTCAAAATCTTCCAATAAGTATTACTTAATATTAATCATCTGAAGTGGCTACCCTTTTTCCACAAAAGTTTAAGACCGTCCAAGCTTTTATTACCCCAATTTTCAACATTACTGTTGAATATAAAAAAGCAGCCCTGAAGGCGGGCTGCATTTTCGTAAGATCGCTCTAAATAAAATTATTAGTTTAGCTGCCAGGTAGTCATTCTAAATGGACTTGAAGAACTCGTAAAAGTATAGACGGTATTTGAATATCCTAGTTTAAAATCTTCTTTTTTGACGTATAGTCCATTAGGATCCATCAGGTTTTTATCAAATCCAGCAAGGAATACAGGGGTCGCAACAGTTGTATCTTGGTTCCATGACTTATGATTTAAAATAATTTTTTTGTTTGCGGCATCCTCCTGCACATCAACAAAATGCAGTAAGGCTCCCCTGCCCTCAAAAGTGTAATAAATAAAATTACCCCTTGAATGATTTAGATATAACTGCACAGAAGTAATGTATTGCCCATCAGGTAAATTTGCATTAATTTTATCTATTTCGGCTTGAAATAATTTTGAATTCGTAGATGCATTAGCTGTGTAATCGTCAGGATAATAGCCAAATCTGGAATAAACTTTTCCCGGCAGCAATATGTTATAATCGTCTGTGGGTCTTGGAGGTGTATTGGTATACTTTATTGTAGCACTAACTCCACCTGTCCCTGTTGCAATAAAACTATCAGCCACAGCATTATAAATAAAATTTGAAAGCTTTTGATCTTTAATTTCGATACCAGGTTTTGATACCGCTCCTGTTGGAGTAAATGAAAGTGCAACATTATAACTATCTCTCACCGTCGGATCCAAAGATGTTCCCACACCAAAGCGAGCTTTCGCATTATAACTAAATTCAAAATTCTTAACCGTTGAACCGTCATTTATTTCTAACAATCTGAATAATGGGCTTGTTTCAGTTCCGGTTATAGCATCAATCATAGGAACATTTTTTTCTAAATCTGTCCAATCAGCACCAGTTGCTTTTTTAAATCGCAATTCGTGTCTATTTCTATTTGTTCTAAAAATGATTTCCCCTTTTTCTTGTCCGTAATAGAAGAATTGAAAATCACCTAAATATCCTTTACCAAAAAGCGCTGCTGTCGGATAATTAGCCGCATCAGATAAAAGATGAATTCTATTGCCTGTTGAAAACACTAAACTTACAGTACTGCCTAATTGAATTTCATACTGACTTGTATATTTTTTTGTATCTGTTCCAATACCATCAGTAAAGTCTGATGCCATCTCCACTTTCCCTTCCGGTAAAAATTTAAACAGATGTGTCCATCCTCCTAATTGTGTGCTATCAGTATAGTAAACTGCCTTCCATCCCTCTGCAGATGAAAGAAGCAGATCGTTTAATTCCTTTTGTCGCCCGCTTAATCGGCCTGTAGCATTTTGATCAAATTTGGTATCGGCTTCCGGGCTTGAACATGATCCTAAAAGCAAAGCTGCAAAAGCGATCATCGAGCACTTGTATATATTTTTTACTTTCATAATGTTGATTTTTATAAAATTTTACTGTCCTTAATCGTTTATTACAGCATCGGTATTTTTTTGGGCTTCGTCTCTTAATGCGTAAAAGTCTATATTAAAAGCATCTTTGTAATATTTAACTACAAGCGCTTCTTTCGCTTTTATATTGGCTTTGGCATTAGCATCAGTTATGCTTTGTAAAATTTCATCATATTCAGCTTTTGAGCTTGTTAAGATTGTGGAGGCAGTTTCTGCGAAATCTTCATATATATTTAATCTCGCATAACTTGTCAAGAAACCTAAAGCTCTTGAAGTAGCGGTAGCTTCCACATACCAGCTAGAAGTATATCCTGTAGGGGTCAGTTTTGACCACGCTTGCTCATCGAAAGGTTTTGTCTGGTTTAAGATGTGAACATACTCGTGCTGAATTGTATGAATAAATTGTGATACATCCGCTCTGTCCTTTTTATTTAGCTGATCTATCTGAAAGAGAGTTACCTTTTGTCCTGCATCTGCAAGTCCTAATGTTACGGTACCATTTGTGTTAAGATTAATACCCCCAACAAGTACGAACTCTCTTGGTGCAATTTTTTTAACAAAATTTTCACCGCCGACTTTTGTATAACTATCAATCCAGATTTTCTTAACCACATCCATCGCAGGCTGTACTTTATCAATTTTTGGAGGAAAGAGATATCTGTTATTGTCAACTAAATTTTGATTCCATTCGTAGCTGACCGAAATATTATACGGATCAAGGAAATTTACACTTATCCAATTATCTAATTCCGTTTTTAAAGGTGTAGAGAAATCTAAATTACTTTCTTTTGGCTGCTCTTCGTGAGTACAGGATGCAAGGAGTATAGCTCCTGCCATTATAAATGCCTTTGTCTTTACTATTTTCATAATACTTCTAATTAAAATTATCTAGGATTTTTTTCAATACCATTGTCTGAAGCTCTAAGTGGAATTTGTAACGCCCTTCGAGCGTCATCTTTTTCCAGAATGTTATTTCTAACCACTTTTCCAAATTCTAACGTATTATGTTCAACAACAAGGTTAAAACGTTTAATATCAAACCATCTAAGTCCTTCGCGTATAAAATCCCTCCTACGTGCCTCTGCAATAGCCTTAATATAAGAAGTCTGGACCGGGCTTAAGGTATAGAATGGTGTAAACTCATTGGAAACTGCCGGATATTTGGCAGTAACTTTCTCTTCATCCAAAATATCTGTCGCTGCATTGTAGCCGCTTGTTCTTGTCCCTAAAAAGTATCCTAATTCGGTATTCACTTCTGCCATTCTGTTTTTCATTACCAATGCTTCAATTCTGTTTAAATACATTTCGTCAGCACTGAATAAAACGCAAGCTGTATAGGGTTCTCCAATACCCGCTGTTAAATTTGTGTACTTAAAATATTCGTAAAGTTTTGGAACCAATACATTTATACCTCCCATATATTGGCCCGAAGCAATAATTAACTGGGCTTTACCCCACATGTTTGTTGGTATGCCCAAGATTTCATCTGACCTGTTTCCTGCAAGGGCAAATCTGTAAGAATATCCTCTGTTTGCTATTGAATTAGGGTAAGAAATCAATAAATTTGTATCCTGCTCTGCTTTAGAGTATTCAAGTGGTCTTTGCGCATAAGCTGCTGCATTAAAAGTTGAATAGTTTCTAATTTTTGTTGGTTTAGAACCTAATCCTTCGGTATATTCTATTACTTTATCCCAATCCCCTTTTATCAAATAAAAACGGCTTGCAAAAGCTTTAGAAGCTTCAATGTTAAAATGATATTTAGGTTCTTTGTAATTATTAGTAACATATTTCAACCCCTCAATAAGATCTTCTTCAATAAAATCAAAGACCTCTTTTACAGTGTTACGTTTATATTTTACCAACAAAGCCCCTTCTGGCTCTCTAATATATGGCACACCAAGATCTGTCGCGGCGGTGGCAGGATTATATCTATTAGCCCAGAATGAAACCAGCATAAAATGATTGTACGCCCTTGCAATTAAAGCCTCCCCTTTTTGTGGATTTAACGGAGTTGGATTTCCTAATTTATCAATTGCATCAAGTGCCTGATTTGCTGCTGCAATAGCTTCATAAGATCCGTTCCAGAATGCATTTTCTGTATCCAATCCAATCTGGGTCTGCATTTCCCAGTTATAGCTTTGTTCATTATCTAAATTTGATGATTGCAAACCGCTATCAAAAACATTGTCTGACATTGTTTCCGCAATAGCAAAATAGCTTCTATTTGGATAAGCCATGACCAACAATTCTGAAATTTTCTCCGGTGTATCTATCATTGTTCTGTTATCTGGCACTTCCGAAAGAAAATCATCACAGCTGCTAAATCCAATAAGTACTAATAATGACAGTGTTATTTTTATATTTTTCATAATCAATATTTATTATTAAAAAGCAAGGTTTATGGTAAAAGTATATTGTGACGTGATGGGGAAAGCTACACCTCCTGTATTACGAAACTCCGGATCTTGTCCGTTTAATTTCCTGTCTGAATAGATCAGCCAAGGATTAACTGCTGATGCTTTCAAATTAAATGTGCTTAACCCTAGTTTTCTCTTATAATCACTTGGAAACTCCCATCCTAATGAAATATTTTTCAATCTCACAAAATCACCGCTTGCAATTCTAACATCGGAGAAGTTATAAGTATTGTAAGCAATTTGAAGGTCATCAACACCATAATTTCTATTTAAGAGTCTATCTGCAATAACAGGAACATTGGTATACTTTTCATCTCCAGGGCTGATCCATCTATTTGCGAATTCCTTTGTGAAGACTGTTTGATCGTTGTATTCATTGCTATAAGCAGGATTTAATCTTACTTTGTTTCCTCCTGAACCTACAACGAAAACATACAATGACCAGTTTTTATAAGTAAATGTGTTTGCTAGACCAACAGATTTATTTGGCTCAACAGATCCCTCGTATTTAAGGTAATTCATAACATCATTGGTGTCCTGAAAATTGGCCTTAGTGATATTGTTCTCTGCACCATCTTGCAATTTAAAAGTTGGAAGTCCTTCTGAATTTAGTCCTGTAAACTGATAGGAGTATAAAGAGTTTCTAGGATGTCCCACAGTATTCCCTCC
The DNA here is from genome assembly GCF_054075145.1 of Flavobacterium xizangense. Taxonomy (NCBI): domain Bacteria; kingdom Pseudomonadati; phylum Bacteroidota; class Flavobacteriia; order Flavobacteriales; family Flavobacteriaceae; genus Flavobacterium; species Flavobacterium xizangense. Next base: position 110,521 of record NZ_JBSIPG010000011.1, read on the forward strand.
GTTAGCGGCAATTAAATCAAAAACAGCTGGCTTGTTTGAAAGCTTGGCAATTTTTTGGTCATAGACAGAAAAGTTTAATGTCGTAGACCATTTAAAATCCTTGGAAACAATATTTTGAGTTGTTACTCCAAGCTCAATACCTTTAGTTTCCATATCTGCATTATTGCCTTGTTTCACTTCCTGTCCACCGACTCCCGAGGTAATCACAAAGTCGATCAGATCAAATGCTTTACGCTGATAAACATCAGTTGTAAGCTGTACCCTGTTGTTAAACATTCCAAGGTCTAATCCAATGTTGGTCTCAAACTGTTTTTCCCATGTCAAATCTTTATTTTGTAAATCCTGAATACCAATTGCGTTTTCTCTATCTGTTAGATTAAAACGATCCGTTACAAAACTCTTATAAATAGCCAAAGAATTCGTCGCTGGCCCGGCAGTAGCTGTTAAACCGTAAGAAGCCCTAAGAGCTAAAGTATTAACAGATTCAAGATCTTTCATAAATTCCTCTTCTTTAATATTCCATTTGCCGCTAAATGTGTAGGTGGGAAGCCATTTCGAAGAACCTTTGTCTCCTTGTCTGTTAGACCCATCATAACGACCAGTAATAGATCCTGTATAACGACGATTGTACGTATATCCAATCTTACCAAAGAAACCAACCGTACGCTCTCTTTCTGCTGCAAATTCGTAGTAAGAATCCCCTCCATTAACAATCTTTTCAATTATTTTGGGATCAATGAATGAAGTAAGTCCTTTTTCATATTGAATTCCAACCGCAGTAAAATTGTCATTATTTCTATCTAAAGATCTAATTTCAGTACCAAAGAACCCTTCAAGCTCGTGTTTTTCATTGATTACATTCCTATAAGTAATACTGTTCCTAATGTTATATGAAGTCATATCATTAGTGAATTTCCTTAAGAATCCTCCATTTGGCAATACAGAAATTTTTGGAGCGGTTAAATCATTAGGATTTTGGTATAAAAACACGTTGGCGGTCTGAATCTGAGTATTTGGATTATCTCCCACACCTGCATTATAAGCGCCGACAACATTCGAACCTTCATAAATTTTATGTTCTCTTGATGTATTTGCATAACGCGCCGAACCAGTAAAGTTATAAGTCAGGTTTTTATTGATCTTATAATCTAAATCAGCTTGAAAACGAATATCTTTTACTTTAATTTCAAGAACATTGTTTTCTAACTCATTGAGAATGTTCATTGGAGCCCAGTTATTTTGATAATATTCTAAATTTCCATTATCATCATAAGGCCTAAGTGTTCTGCTTGTACTCAATACATAATTGAACGGGTTGATATCAAAATCTCTAGTTACTTTACCAAAAACAACATCATCTTTGCTTTCATAAGTTCCAGGAGCTTGCTGATCACGTGCAGAAGCAAGTGTCGATAATGTAATATTTAATCTGTCATTGATATAAAATGTACCTTTAATGTTAGAGGATAATTGTTTTACATTATCAGCCAAAGTCCATCCCGGATCGGTATAATATCCTAAAGAAGCATAAAATGTATTGTTTTTTCCTCCACCAGAAAAACTTAATGAATGATTTTGAGTAAGAGATGGTCTAAATAAAACCTTAAACCAATTGGTATTTACCAATTCGTATTTCTTCAAAAATTCATTAATATATGGCTGTTCATTTTTAATTCCAAATTGCCCTCCGGTCTCTGAGTAACGGTTTATTTCTTTAGCCAGAATATTGTAAACCCCGCCAAATCTGCTTGTGTAGCTAGAACTTATGTCTAAATATCCTTTTGCTCTCATTTCCTGAAAGATACTCATAGATTCCTGAGAATTTAACACATCATACTGAGTATAGCTTGGTACTGTTCTAACTGTATTTTCAACGGTATAGTTTATTTTTAAGGGAGAATCTCTGCGTCCTTGTTTTGTGGTTACAACCACAACTCCATTTAATGATCTTGAACCATAGATAGAAGTAGCCGAAGCATCTTTTAGAACTTCAATACTTTGAATGTCATTAGCATTTAATCCTGCGACAGCAGAACTCAATAATGTCGCAGAGTTTCCTGATGCTAAATCTGCAAAAGTAATATTGATGATATCTTCCTGAACAACTCCGTCAATAACCCATAATGGTTTTGTATCTCCAAAGATTGAGGATGATCCACGAACTGTAATTTTTGGAGTAGAACCAAAAGTACCTGTTACATTTTGTACTGTAACCCCGGCAGCTTTTCCTTCAATCATTCTACTTACGTCTACTACCCCGTCTACTTTTAATTCAGCCCCTGAAATTTTACTGATTGCTCCTGTAAATGTTCTTTTTGAAGTTTTTTCGTATCCAGTTGTAATTACTACCTCTTTAAGATTTTGACCAGCTTCTGTTAAAACAATAGTCGGTGTAGTATTTTCTATTCCAATCTCTTTAGATTCCATACCGACATATGAAATAACTAAACGAGTTGCATTTGTGGGAACTTCCAAAACGAAATTTCCGTCAAAATCCGTCAATACTATCACTTTTGTTCCTTTTACAGTTACTGTTGCGCCTGGAAGCGGATTGCCAACATGGTCTGTCACTCTTCCTTTGATAATAGGGCCTGCATTTGATTTACTAACCAGCTTTTTTAGGTTGTGTGTTTTAGTGGGAACTGCAAAACTTGAGAATGCAATTGCTAAGACCAGCTGGAATAATATTATTTTTAAATTTCGATAGAATAATCGCTTTTTTTTTGCTGCTTGGTTTTTCATACTTTGGCTGTTTTGATTTTTATTAATTTATCTTCAAATCAAAAAGTAATTTTCATTAAATGAGAATTATTTTCGATTGCTTGATTGCAAGACCGCAGTCAAATTCATTTTTTAAATCCGCAATTTTTTCATATGCATTCTTTTATGATCATCTCTTCCACTTAATCGAAATAAGTTTTTTTTAACAATTAAATAATCAAATGTTAAATTAACTGTAAAACTAATCGCTTAACCGTATTTTGCATATTGAAAAGTAGTTAACGGTCAGATAATATAACTTAAAGGGATAATGGGCTGGTTAACGTAATTTTTCACTAACAGCGGTCTTGGATGGTTCCAATTAGAATACTACGATTAGGCTTTCATCACCTGCAGTTTAATAAAACGGATAAAGTATTTCCTAAAGCTTTGATTTTAGAAGGTTCTTGCGACTCATCGTAAAATATTTTGAAAGAAATTGAGATTTTTTGATTAATATCATTAATCGGTAAAAATGAACACGAATTTGTTTTTTCTGACCGTACACAACTTTTTTAGGTATATTGTCCGCAGGAAAGGAGAAATCTTTTCCGGAAATGAATTGTTCTTTAATTGCTAAAGGCTATAAAACTCAGTGATGTTGACTATTTGTTTTTGGTTTAAGCTGACCAGCTCATTTCGGTGCAGAGTGGGTATCTTTAAGAACTCCTTTTTTTGTGTTAATTATTGTTTCAAATACAGAAAAATAATTATTCCTTGGTTTTGCTTTTTTTCTTTCTAATTGATTCTCCATGGTTCAGGAAGATCCTGATCTTCTTCCTTTTCGTGTTCCATAGGTATCCTATCCAGACTGTTTTCCAATATGCCTGTATGGTTTTAAAATTATAAATCTTAAAGTTCATAGCACATTCACAGGCATTTGCTAATCTTTCTGTACCTACTCTCTTCTCAAAAGATAATAGGCCGAGACAGCTTTTATAGTCCTGTTCGGGACGGTTTCTTCTCTTTATTATCTGTATGATATATCCTCCTGCTGCCGGATCATTACTATTTGCCCAGTCAATAAACCTTAAGCACTCCACAGGGCTATAAACTGATGTGTGTTTGCCCGATATTCAGGATTTGCGGTATAGATGCTGGGCTTTGTATTTCTGACACGAATGGCTATGGGATTGTATTTGAAGTATATTTAAACGGCAGGGTTTGTAAAACAGCGGCTTTACTTTTTTCTTTAAATATTAATAGGGAATGCTGTAGTAGTTTTTCTCCTGGCTTGACTCAACGTGCCCGTTCTGGTGAATTTGAACCAAAGCAAGGTGATTCACTTTAAATTGAAAAAGGGTGGTCAATTTGATCCGAAAGCAGTGGTCAATTTGACCATTTTCGCCATTATTCTGCTTAAAATATTCAATATCAAGCAAAAAGAAACAATGATATACGAATTGTTTTATACACTTTTAATTCTTTTAAGGCATTATTAAAACAAAATGATGTGTATTACTGCTCATCTTCAGATTACTTTTAGCTAACAATTACTCTATTTCATTAGGTAGCAAAGTTAGAATCTCGAATCACTAACTCTGAAACACTGCCAAATATTTTCCACTGACGTTTAATGCAAAATATAATCAATCGCGTCCTGCTCTGTCATGTCTCAGTAGGTATACCCAATTATTACAACCCAAAAATATATTTATTAAAAAACTATCATCTTAAAATTTCGCATTATTTGATCTTAAACTTTATAGTGACAGCAGTTCCCAAAGACACATCTTTGGTCTTCAGATCTTCAATATCCAAAATAACCTTCGCAATATTAGATGAGGCGTTTATAATGTCTATTCTCTCTTTAACAATGGTTGTGGACCAGGACTTATAGACAAACTCCCTATTTTTTATCAACCTTGAAGCGGCTTCTCTTCCTATGCCATTGTCTATAACTTTAACGACGCAAAAACTATCTTCAATAAAACATCTAATCTGTAGCACTTTCTCACCTACTTTTGGGCTTAAGCCATGAATAATTGCATTTTCCACAAATGGCTGAATTAACATTCCTGGTATGAATATTTTTTCTTTATTCACTTCAGCCTCATCAATAAGAATCGAAAAATTCAATTCTCCATTTAGCTGAAGATTACTAAGCAATAGATAGTAGTTGATATAATCTAACTCATCTTTCAAAGAAACTAATTCCTGTTTAGACATATCTAATGTTAAGCGGAGTAGTCGTGAAAATGCACCAAAATATTTATTCGCTTCTTCTTCCCCTTTCAAAATCATGATACTCTGCATATTATTCAAAATATTAAAAACAAAATGAGGATTCATTTGGGCTTTTAATGCAGCTGATTTTAAAATAATTATTTCCTTTTCCCTTTCAAAAATCTTTTTCTGTTTTCTGGTTTTTCTTTTAAATACATAAACTACAAATGCACTTACTAATAAAAATATAAAACCAATAAAATAAGGGGTCTTGTAAAAAATCTGTTCAACAAGTATATTTATTTTAATTTGAGTCGCAACTTCAGCCCCATAAAGATCCTTGACTTTAAGTTCTAAAACAAATTTCCCTGCTGGCAGATTAATTAATTTAACGATGCCTGCCCCTCCGAGATTTACCCATCCATCTGTTAATCCCTGGACACGATAAAAGTAAGTGTTTTCAAGATTATTATACAAGTCATCGGTAACGAACTCAAGTGAAAAATAATTTTTATCGTGAGGTAGTACAATATTCCTATTTTCGTTTATATAATCAATTACATTTCTATTTTTCTTTACAGAAAAGTATTGTGTTTTGGAGATAAAAATTTTAGTATCTCTTTTTTTAAAATTGAATTTTTTAGGATTTAATCCAGTAATTCCCTTTAAGCCTCCGAAATAAAAACAGCTGTCATTTTTTTTATAAAATGAACCAACATTAAACTCATCATCGGGCAGTCCATGCTGTACATAATAATTATTAAATTTCATTTCATTTTTATAAAGAACCGATAATCCAGAGGAGGTTGAGAACCAAAATTGTTTATCTGTTTCTAATATGCCACAAACAGTATTATTGGACAATCCACTTAATTTGTCATAAATTTTTATTTTTTGGGTCTTTAAATTTAAACAGGCAACCCCTGAATTATTGGTTCCAAACCAGATATTTTTATTTTTATCCTCGTGCAGCACAAAGATAATCCTATTGGAAAAAAAAGAATTTTTGACCTTGAAGTCTATAAATTTCTTCCCTTTGCTTTTAAAGTACAAACCTTTATTTGTAGCTATCCATAAATTGCCGTTGCTGGATTGTAGAAGGTCATAGACAATTAAATTGTCAGAATTAATATTGTCCAGCTTGTATCGAAATAATTTTCCAGTTTTTTTATACAAAATGAACAACCCATTATCAGATCCTAGCCACAGTGAATCTTTGGATTTTGATTTGAGAAACAAAGACTGAAATTTCCATTTATCCCCGTATTTTCTGGTTTTGATTACATTTGTACGTAAATTAATTGATGCTACAAAAGCCCCTTCACCAACGGCCCATAAAGTATTGTCCTGATCTATCAACATAGAATTATAAATACTGCCAGGATGTGATGGATCATAAATCTTTAATAAACGCATCTTGTCAGCACTTAGTTTAAAGAGTCCAGAAACAGTACTTACATACAAATTTCCTAAAACATCGGAAACTATTCCTGTAGCTATAATTGGTGATTTCTTAAAATACAAGTATTTCTTAAATCTTTCATCTGTAGATTTCAGCAGTATTAGTTTGGAAGTATTCGAATACCAGACGATGCCATTGGAATCCATGGTCAAGTAGTTATTTTGAATAGTTCTTCCGCTCATTAGCTTCCAAGTACCGGTAGTTGTAAATGCTATTTTCTCCTTATTAAATTTGCTGATATAAATTTTATTAATTTGGGCTGTAAAAAAATTTCCATCTTTATATACAAAATTATCATAGGGACAATCAAACATTTGCACATTTAGATCCTTTAAATAGGTATAACCGTACTTTTTACCATCAAAAAGAACAGTACCACTGGAATGGCTTTTAAAAATTTTTCCATCGTCGCTAAAGTGCAATTTAGAACTGTCTTCTTTAAAGTTGAAAACAAAGTGTATGCCTTTTTCATCTATCAAATATAGTTTCCAACGCGATTTTACTAATATTTTTCCTTGATCTAGTTCTTTTACTACTTTTAAAGGAAGATTTTCGGCATTAATAGTGGCATTTTTTTCTTTTATATATTTTGCTTCCTCTGGAAGCTCAGGAGATAGGAATATCTTTTGATTACAATTTTTATCGATTTTTATAACAAAATTTTCACCAGTGCTAATCCATATATTATTTTTCTTATCTATGATCGAGTTGACGTCTTTATTACTTCGGATCTCATGTTTTGATGGCCATTTAATATGTCTGACATTAAAAGTTTTTGGATTAATAATGTAGGCTCCCAGAAGATTAATCGCCCAGACATTCCCATTCCCATCCTGAATCCAGCTATTGATATTGATCGCGGTACTGGAAAGGAGATTTTCATCAGTGCCCTTGCTAGTAAATTTAACGATATTCATTCCATCATCCTTAATAAATGTTCCTTCAGCATTTATAGCATACCATACAAAACCATCTTTATCAATGAAAGGCTGACTGGTTATGGAATATTTTTTTAACTCATCTGCCAGTTCAAGTTGTTTCGTTGTATAGTTTTGTCCGAAAACCTGAATAGAAAAAAAAATTAGCAAAAGATTTACACGAAAAAATATAGTTCTCATTTATCACTGAAAAATTAAAATTTGACATTTGCACAAAAAGACGTATTGTGTTGCTTTTGACGATTTTTAAAAGTAGTAAACACTTGGCAATAAGTTCCATAAAAACTGTAAAATTTTTGGCAGTGTTTCAAAGTTAGTGATAAGAGATTTTAGATTCCTAATGTTTTGATTTTGAGTTGATTTTATAAATAAATATCTTAATGATGAGCCGTAATACTGATCTATTTTGTTTAATGTTGCCATAAATAAGCAAAAATGGCTAAAAAACCGACATAGTGTTCCAGAGTTGGTGATGATGCAAATTGTCCAAAATATAAATAGAATCAGGTAATTAAAAACGGGAGAACGAAAAACTATAGTAAGAAAAATTATATCTGGCTGGTTTATGCATTGGAAAAGAATTCTAAAACCATTATAAGCTTTAAAGTTGGAAGGCGAACCAACAAAACATTGAGCCTTGTTCTGGATACTTTAAAATTAGCAGAATAAAACAGTAAGTCTATCCCCAATATCCTGTTTTTAAATATTTTCATTTAGCAGGTAAAGATTTAACAAAATCATTTATATACTTCTTTAGCCTTTCCTATTTAAATTTTAAATTGCAACTAAGTTAAAAAACTATATGAGAATACATCTTTTTAGAAATAGCGGCATTTATTGGAATATTTTTGTTTTTGGTTCTGTTTCTTGCCTTATTTCTGTTTCCAAACAAATTTAAATTAGCAGGTCGCCTTCTTTCTTTCAGATTGATTTTATTTTTGTTTTGGCCAGTAAAAGGAGGTTCATCTATCTATTTTGTTGCCAGAAGATCTCTTGCATCTGAAATTCTGGCTTCATGATCTTTGATCTGGCTTATGCATCGCGTATCAAGTTAACGTAGAGTGACGGTTTCGTCTCGAAGCTTATTAAAATCCGAGATTAATTAAAATCTTAAACACTTTAAATCTTCCATAAAATGTATAAAAATTTCTCCTGTAAATGTCAGCAAATAGTCCAATTGAAGACAAATGGGGCCATTGTTTCATTATACCTTGCCAATTTGTTACTAAAAAGCCTAAGTATGCTATGTTTTATTACATCATTATAAAAAATTTGGAACCTTCAAAAGTTAAAGGCACTGTTATTAAGTTTTCCATAGATTTTCTATTCCTTCAACCACAAAACCTGTTTATTTTTTTTAATCAGTAATAATAGCTTATCGAGAGCATTGCCGCATTTAATATTTAAAGCTAAACAAAGAATTAATATGATCAGAATTTGGACAGTAGGCTTCGAATATCAGTTCCCCGATGCATAGCAGGGCACTTGCGCAACCATAGCGCCACTAGAAACGAAATCCTTTTGCACAGGGGTTCGGAACAAAAGATTGAAACGGATAGCGGGAAAAGTTTTTAAAGAATAATTAATTGAAGTATAAGAAAAAAAGCAATAAAACAAACTCTTCAATGTGGGCTTGCCTTGTATGCGGACTGCTTTATTTTTTTGCTTCCATTACGCAGTTTTAGCAAGGATCGATGCAAAAGATTAGTAGCCGATTGATAATTAATATCCAAAATTACTGCTGTTTGTTCGACACTTAGACCCTGATGGTAACGCAAATACAAGGCTTCTTTCTGGCGGTTTGGCAAGTTATTTACCAACTGATTTAACTTTTTTACCCTTAAAGCATTTTCGCTATCTGAGGTTAATTCATTTTCAATCGTGAAGTCCAAGCAAAAGCTAACAGAATCAATAGACACGCTCTTTTTAAAAAATTGTTCTCTTTTATGAAGCCTGGCAATTCTTTTTCGCACACTTGCCAAAAGATAGGCTTTTACAACTACTTCCCTACTTAAGGAATTTCTATAAATCCATATATCTACAAAAACATCCTGAATACAATCTTCCACCTTATTGTGGTCTGACATTAAAGATTTCCCATAGATCATCGCAATAGGGAAATATTTTTTAAACAGCATCGAATAGGATAGCTCATCACCTGCTATCATACTTTTCCATAGAAAACTATCATTGCTATCTTTGCTCACATTTACAACCTGAATTTTCAAAATAAAAGTTTTGGTAATTTTTTTTATATCATTCAAATTACATAACACCTAATTAACTGCAGGACAACTACAATCATATCGTTCTTTTTTACAGAATAGATTGACACCTAAGGTAAGCTGGTGATAAGCTCCTGAATCAAATTTCACATTTCCAGTTATCTGGGAATATGTATAGGAAAACATAACATTCTTATAATTCACCCCAACAATGGGTGTGAAGTATTGTAAATTTTGTGAGGTTCTGGAGTTTGCTTTCATCCCATCAAGGCCTTTTCTGTAGGACAGGCCAAGCCACAAACTGCCGAAATCCATATTCTTATAGGTCTTAAGATTAATATCAATATATTTTTCTTTGGTTTGATCGTAGAGCTGAAACAGCACCGAAGGCTCCCATGTAAAATTTTCTCTTTGGCCAAAAACGTAACCTGCGCTGAGTAAAAACTTCCTTACATTGTCGCTCTCATAATCCGTATACAATTCTCTTCTTGTTTCCAACAGCCCTTGAACAGTTACATGGGCATAGAAATCCATATAATTGTACGAGGCTCCTATGTCAACATTAAAATAGGTATCGCTCTGAATAGAACCAAAAACAATAGGATCAAAAGTGTCGGTAAACTGCGTTTCATCTAACTGGTTTTGTATCGTACCTCCACTAATACCAAAGGAAACCTGATTCAAATCTATCTCGTCCCTTGAAAACATGATATGATGAGCATAAGTAAGCTTCACACCTTTTTGCGAGTGGTAACCGTTCTTATCATTAAAAACAATAATTCCGGCACCTGATCGCTCTGCTATCCTGCCATTAAAACTTAGGGTTTCAAGCGAAGGGGCATCTTGCTGACCCAGCCACTGCTTTCTGGCAGTTAATCTAATCTTAGTACAATTTGAAGCCCCAGCCATTGAAGGATGTATGAGGTAATAATTATCCGATAAATAATCAAAATAAACCGGTATTCCTTCCTGTCCGTAGCTACTGCTATAGCAAAAAGCCATAAAAAACGCAATGAGAATATGTATTCTAGACTTTAAATATATTAGGTGATAACAATTCATAATGTATTTTTTAATTCATGCTTCTATGTGATAAACCTCTCGTTTGATCTCTATTTTTTATTTATCTTTTTAACGAAAAATGCGATTTAAAGATCTTTTCTGTATTATTCTCGGTGTAATGTACCACAAACCAATAGTCACTTGAGGGAAGCATATGACCATTGTAAGTTCCGTCCCAGCCTGAACCTGCAGGTGTAATTTCAGTTATAAGCTTTCCATATCGATCAAAAATGGCAATAATGGAGTTTTTTTGATCTTGCAAATCAAAAATGTTCCAAGTATCATTATACCCATCGCCATTAGGGGTAAAAAATTTAGGATAGTTAATTATTAATATATCCTCTGTAATCTCTCCGCAATTATTTTTTTCTCGCACTGTGATTGATCGAATGCCCGAAGGGATATGGTCAAAAACATTACTGTCCTGGTAAGTGCCATCATCGATGCGGTATTGGTAATTTCCTTCCGGCTTAACATTTACAGTAACGGTCATTGGGCTCGCAAAATAATCAGGAACAACAACTTCAATGCTTTTTGGAGGATAAGATGCATCAATTTGCGTGATAGCAGGTTTAGATTCACAACCTGTACGTTTATTAGTGACAATAACTGCATAATTACCAACTGAAGTCGCCAGATAATTATCAGAAGTTGCCCCGGATATAATAGTATAATTGCCATCTGTAATGCTAAACCATTGAAAACTATAGTCAGCAGCCGACATTCCTGTAGTAATTGTATAGGGAGAAACCAAAGTATTGCTGTCACTATCAAGACAAATTGCAGCTTTTTCAGGCAAGATTGGCAGCGGAGCAGCATCCACAACAACTTCAATAGCAGCACGAGGTCCCTCACAGCCATTATTTTGGCTAACATAATAGGTGACTTTTCCCGCTTTGCTTGTGTCGGGAACAGGTGCATTAGGTGAACCGGTACCGCCGGCAGATGAACTGTACCATAATAAATTTAGTCCTGTAGCGGTAAGTGGAACTGAAATTTCATCCTGACAATATAAAACCGGAGAAGATGTTGCTGGCGCTGATGGCGTAAGAGATGTTATAACTTCTATAGCTGCTCTAGGACCTTCGCAACCATTTACGCTCTGGCTGACATAATAGTATACTGACCCAACAGTAGATGTAGTGGGAGTGGGTGAAACGTTGCTTCCAACTCCTCCAGCTGCAGCGCTATACCATAATAAAGAGGTTCCTGTGGCAGTCAGCGGATTAGCCATATTGTTTTGGCAATATCTTACAGGAGTTGTAACATCAGGAGCTAAAGGCAAAGGCAAAACAGTAACCGTTACAGCTGCTCTTGCGCTTTCGCAACCATTTATGGTCTGGCTTACGTAATACGTAGTACTACCTGCTGTTGCTGTATCGGGAACCGGAGCCAAGGAACTTCCTGGACCAGCCGTAGGTGCCGTGTACCAAAGTAAGTTTGCTCCCGTTGCCGTTAAGGGGCTTGCAGCTGAATCTTTACAATAGACTACAGGGGAGACAACAGTTGGCGACGGCGAAGCAATAACCTTTAAAGTGATTAAATTTCCCGTACTATAACAACCTGAATTGAGCTGATTCTCGACCCTTACGTAGATATTCTGCTGATTTGGAGAAGCGGTATTTCTAAAACTGGCGATATTTGCAATAGCATTTGTCTTGGCATCTGCATCAATCTGGCTTGTATAATAAGTAATAAAATGTAGTTGACCAGGGAACAAATTTTCAATTTCTGCAGTTACGCTACTAAAATCAAAAGTACTGATTCCATCCGTTTTTGTACCTGAAATATCATCATCACAACCGCTAAATTCTCTACTGAATGAAGCTGGGATTTTGGTATAAGCAACATTTAATGTTACCTGCGAGATATTAAAACACCCACCATTACTGGTTCTGGCATAAATCTCTGTATCTCTGAATTGCTTTTTATTTGAATAAGCGCTTACTGCTGAGATCATATTGGTACCAGATTGGGCATCGGATAAAGTTTCAAAGAAATCAATAGTTTCGCTTAAATAATCAGTTGAAATGGCAGGTTTTGCATCCGCTAAATTAAAAAGGGCAAAACCGTCATTGTCCGTGTCGCAGATATACAATTGAGCAGCTTTAACAAACGGGATATCTGTTACCTCAATGGTAAAGGAAGCCGGGACAAAACAATCAGGGTTGTCCTGGTTATAGATTTTGGCATAAATTGTTTGGGCTTTAGATACGTTGGGATAAGCTGAAGGATTATTAATTAAGTTTGTTAAGGCTGCGTCTGAGTAAAAAGAAACAACATAGGTCGTTCCCGGTTTTGGGATTTGTGTACTCAACAATTCCGTATTTCTTTGTGTCAGATCAAAAAGTGCAAATCCGTCTGCCGCAGTGCCTACCGATGTATCATCACATTGTATAAGTTTTGAGACCGCAATCGGTGCCGCACTTGGAGAATCAAAGACATCAATATCAAAAGTGGTTGTAGCTTTACACAAAGGATTGGCGCTGTTTGTTACCTCTGCATATATTGTTTGGCTTTGGTAAGCCACCAAATTGGTATATTTGGCAGGATCTGCTATACTGATGTTAGCCGCGTATCTGGCCGCATTCTCAAAATAGCGTATAGTAAATTTTGCAGGATCCTGACCGTTTAATATTTGGGGACTATTGAGTGTCAAATCAAATCTAAAGAGCCCATTATTATTGTTATCACAAATTTGAATAAAACTCCTGTTGACCGGAGCCGTTGCTGTAGTTTTAAAAATTTCGACGCTAGCACTTAGGTCAGGTACAACGTTTGTAGCATACGTGCCAACAACGTTTGTAGCTTTTACCGTATAAATTCCCGGTACAGCAGTATTAAATTGGTGGGTTACCTTATTATTGTTAAGCACCGTTTGAGGAGGAGTACCGTCTCCAAAATCCCAAGTTACGGTGGTAATATCCTGATCAGCAATCAATTCAAATTCAGTCATATCACCTAAACATGTTTTTTTAAAATAGATTGTCGGATCAAAAAAGATAGATTGATTAAATGTTGGTAATCCTCCGTATGAAATTGTACCCAAATCAAGTCCATTTATGTTTAAATTAGCAGCCGCACCAAGCTCATTAGGGTTATTAATGATACCTAAAAATGGGTCGGTAAATGTAGCAATATAAATCTTTTTGTCTGGAGCCAATTGCAAGGCAGCAATCCTTTGCTTTGTAGGACTGTCCAATAAAGTTACTCTCGATGCGGCTATATTTGGGGCAGTTAAATCAAATTGGTATAATTTTCCGAATTTATTTAAGGTTGCGTATAAAACTTTTCCATTAGGGGAAAATTCCAATCCATACAATCCGTATTGATTGCTCATTAATGTTTTAGCATTTGACAGGGTTCCAGTTACATTATTAAAATCAAATAACTGCAAGCTTCCCTGATTGGTGGCCTGATCACCATAATTACAAGCTGCCACCTTTGTTCCATCAGGAGAAAATTTCATGTATCCTAAACTATTTTCAACGTTTTGTACACCAGGTGTTATAAAATTCGTACTGGTTACAATGTCGCCTATATTGGTAGTTACCGGACCCGATAAGCCCGCAGCGGTTAACAGCCGTGCTTCAAATGTGTTGGTATTCCAAAGGTGGGTCAATACCCAAAAACCCGTTTTATCTGCATTTTTGACAACCGATATTTTCTCGCACATAGATGCTTTTACAAATACATTTCTTGTCGTTACGGCTCCAAGCCCACCGGCAAGGCTCATATCTACAATGGAATAAGACAAGCCGTGCGGCTTTGCTTCGGCATCAATTGTAAAAACATAAAATTCCGTTGTTGAGCCTGGCTTTGGAACAATAGTAGCGGATTGGGTTGTCGAAGGATCTCCCCACAGCCCGGTTCCGTTTAACATTACGGTATGATTTTTATTGTATATGGTAATTCCGTCTGTGTAGAACAGAAGTTTTCCAGAAGCATCACTAATAGTAGCATTTCCCTCGAAAGTCTGCAATTGCCCGTCAGTTTTAACTATCGGAGCCCCACTGTTAAAATCCAATCCGGCCTTTAGACCAAAGTACCAAAAATTGGCTTCACCCTGTGCAAAACAGTTTAGGCTGCAAAACAAAAATAATACTGCAAAATATTTCATATTGTTAATAAATTAATATACTATTGACACAAATTTAACATTAATCATCTCAGTATTCTTAGTTTAAAATGACGTCATTTGTATAGATTCAGGATTTAGAACTAAATTATTCTCCTTTCCAGGCATCGTATTATAAGGGAACATTATTATCAAGCTTTGTTAGGTTAACTCTTATAATGAAAAAAAACAAGATCTCACTTCTTTTCCCTGTGCAAAAAATAAGTTTAAGTAATCCGAATTTTATGTTTTACAAATAATGTAAAAAAGTTAAAAAAGGAGTCCGGGCTATTACAAAAACAGACCGGACTCAACTAGTTCAACTTAGGGCAAAAAAGTATAAAACAAAGTAACCACCGGCTGGTCATGAATCCAACTGGTTTATTTTAAAATGTACTTAGTAAAGTCCATTTAGATTTCCATTAAAATTAAGCTCTGCATTAGATCCTTTATTAAATTTAGCAGTAGCTTTGAAAGAAAAAGGAGCATTTTTTGTACTTGGCAAAGCACTGTTAAAGGTTAATGTGGCTTCCTCTTTGCTTGTTATAGTAGTTCCATTACCATCAGTTATAAGTAACTCGATCTTAGGCAAAATAATGTTTGAAGAATTGGGAGCCAGTACCTCACCTGATGCACTTAGTGGAACAAGGAATGTCAGGCTGATTGTATTGGAAGGTAAACTAGCTTTAATGGCAGAATAATCTGAACTGCTATTGTAAGCGACCAGTCTGAAAACGGCATGAGTAGCCGTTGCGGAACCATCTGCTGCTGCCTTAGCGATAAACTCTATGGCAGAATTTGAAACAGCATAATTCTTACCTCCTGCAAAGATAGAATTCTCAACAGCGACAACGGCTTTCACTGTAACAGTAATCTCATTGCTGGTCAGCGTACCGTTTTTAGCTACAATTTTATAAGTACCGGCAGCAGCGGCAGTAAATACAGCTCCTGTAATAGTTGTACCATTTGCCGTGAAAATACTCGCCGATGTTACATCCTGGCTAAGGTCATTTAATACCTTTAGTGTTACTGAGGCTCCTAAATCTACTGTTGTTGCAGTTGAGCTCAGCACAATTGAGGTTGCAACAGCATTAACTGTTACAACAACTTCATTGCTGATAATTCCGTCTTTTTTAGCTGTAATTTTATAGGTTCCGGCAGTTTTAGGGGTGAACACCTTACCCTCTATAGTAACGCCGTTCGCATTAAAAACAGCAGATGCTGTAATATCTTGTTTTAAATCATCGACCGCTGTTAAAGTTATTGACTTGCCCAAATCAATAGAAGTGGCACTGGAAGTTAAAACAATGGCACTAGCCTTAGGGGAATCTTCATCGCTGCTACAGGAAACAGATACCAGAGAGGTGCCGATCAAAAGGAAAAAAAGTAATTTTTTCATAAAATAAATATTAAGATTAAAGTTGAGTTAAATATTGGTTATTATTATTGTGTCAAATAATTTGCTATTGGCTGAATTTATTTTACAATGATAAATTCAGAACGTCTGTTAATAGTATCCTGCTCCTCTGTACAGTTATCCTGACAATCAACCTTAGGTTCAGATTCTCCAAGTCCACTTCCTGAAACCCTACTCTGGGGAATACCTTTGGAAATTAAATACTGAACAGTTGATTTTGCTCTTTTCTCTGATAACAAATCGTTGTATTGTTTTGATCCTTTTGTATCCGTATGCGATTTAACCTGGATTATCATATCAGGATTCAACGTCATTACCTGGACCAGCTTATCGAGTTCGAAAGCGGCTGATTGTGTAATATTGCTTTTATCAAACTCAAAGTATATAGGCTTTAGCACCACCTCTGTATCGGTTACAATTGAATTGATAGGCTGTAGATCTGCCTGCACCTTCGTATCTCCGGTTTTATCTGCAACGTTAAATGTGTTACTTGCAAAACCTTCCCTGGAAACCTGTAGAGCGTAAAATCTATTGCAATCGACCTTGTAATTGACTTCGCCATTTTGATCGCTTATTCTTGTGGAAATTATATTACCGGTCGAATCAACAATTGCCACATTGGCATTTTGCAGCAACTCCTTTGTATTGGCATTTCGCACCGTTACCAAAACCTCTGACGCGCATACCGGCGATGCCATATAAATCTTATCGGTTCCGCTGCGGTTACTGGATAAAAAGCCAATATTCTTATTCTTGTTATACGTCAAGGCAAAGTCATCTTTCTCTGTATTTACTGGTACACCAAGATTAGTGGCTACAATATCTTTTGATAAATCTACCTCAAAAACATCTAATCCCCCAAATCCTTGCCTGCCGCTGGAAGCAAAATACAAGGTCTTGTTGTCCTCTCTAATAAAAGGAAAAGTTTCTTTTCCTTCTGTATTTACGTTTTTCCCCAGATTGACTGGTTTTCCGTAGGTTCCATTACTATTTACTTCTACCTTCCAGATGTCTACACTTCCATAACTTCCCGGCATATCAGAAGAAAAATAAAGTGTTTTGCCATCGGCGCTTATACTTGGATTACTGGTCGAATAAGTGGTGCTATTGAAGGGAAGGGAAGTTATATTGCCCCATTTATCACCCAGCCAGGACGCTTTAAACAAGCTGTTTCTACCTATTTTTAGATTCTTCTTTTTGTCCTTTTCAAATGAGGAAACCCTGAAACTATTACTTGCAAAATAGAGTGTTTTTCCATCTGCAGTTATACTTACCGGACCATCATGAAATTTACTGTTTATTTCCTTTAATAAACTGATATCGCTTATGGTCTGATCCAAATTAAACTTGGCCTGATAGACATCCAGATACGGTTCTTGGTTCCAGCCATACTGTTTGCTGGCAGAATTTCGGGCACTCGTAAAATATACTGTCTCGCCATTTAGCACTGCGCCAAAATCAGATTTATCACTATTGATTTGCGATAATTTCACTTCAAACCATTTCTGCTGATCCAATAGTCTTGGAATGTAATCTGGATTTTCTTTGAAGGTGATCGCCCTCTGATCATTTGGTGACAGACTTACAAATTTTTGCATTTGCTCATTGGCAGCTGCGTAATTTCCATTGGCTTTCAGCATTTGACAGTATTGGTAGTAGGTTTCAGGATCCTGCTGCGTCTGAACAAGTTTTTCGTACCATTTTACCGCCTCTTTACTATTGAACATATTGTAATAGGTAACTGCCAGACGTTTTATAACATAATTATCTGACTTTCCTTCATCAACAATTTTTTGATATTCCTTTGCTGCAGATACATATTCAAACTGATCAAATAATTTATCGGCCTGCTTGGTATTGCTGTTTTGTGCATTGGCAATCGAATTTGCAATAACAAAACTAAAGATAACATATAACTTTTTCATTTTTAGGAATTGCTTTTGGGTTAGAAAAATCTTGGTGATTGGGAAATCTTTTTGGGGTAATTCAGATCAAACAACAATACAATCTCATGAGAAGAAGGTGTTGTGACATTCAGATCTGAAATAATATGATCGTAAGCATATCCTATTTTAAAATTAGGCGATACGGCAAAGTTCATCATAAGACTAAAACTATCATCCAAGCGGTAAGCGGCACCAGCCTCTACTTTTTCATTAATTAAAAAATTGGCTGTTAGATCTACGGATACAGGAGCACTGAAAGCTGATTTAAGCATTACAGTTGGTTTAAACTTTAAATTTGGATTAAGATCAAATACGTAACCTCCTGTCAAAAAATAGTGCAGCGATTCTGATCCATATTGCAGGGATTCGCCGCTCCTGTCAATATCCAAATGCGGAGAGGTAAACATATTAGGAATGGAAAACGAAACATAATATTTTTGCGTTGAATAAAACAATCCCGCTCCCAGGTTCATATCTGCCCTGCTAACATTTTCAGAAAACGCAGGATCATTCTGATCCGGTAATGTATTATTAATATCAAAAAGGCCAATTTTAAGCAGGGTTGCACCGGCTTTTAAACCGAGAGCCAGCTTGTGTTCGCCCCCGAGATTTAAGGTATAAGAGAAATCGCCATATATATTATTCTCCTCAACAGGACCTATCTTATCTGAAATGACACTAAGACCAATACCCACGTTTTTACCAGCTGGCATCGAACCCGAAAATGTCAGGGTTGTAGGTGCATCCTCTATTTCTACCCACTGCTTTCTATACAATAAGGCAAAAGATAAATTTTCCTTAGATCCTGCATAGGCCGGATTAATTACATTTAAATTGTACATGTATTGCGTATACTGCGGATTCTGTTGTGCCTGAGCATCCAGTAATGCCAGTAAGATTGTAATCAACGTCAAATATATCTTTTTCATTAGTTTAGTTTTTTGGTTTTTTAAGTTTCCGGCGCTCGCGACTGCCCTGTCCCAATTACAAATATCTAGTGTGTAACGTAAATCCATCCGGTCAAAGGTTTGTCGTTTTGCTGTTCGATTACGTAATAATAGGTGCCGTCTGGCAATTCTTTCCCACTATTAGTTGTCCCATACCATTGTTTAGTGTAATTATCAAGGCTGAACACAACAAGGCCATATCGGTTAAAAACAGTTAGTTTCTTAACTTTGAAATCTGATAAATCAAAGTAATCATTCAATCCATCACCATTTGGTGAAATACCTTTCTGAGGCTCGCAGATAACAGGTTTTATTACAAGGGTTTGTGAATTGGCACATTGATCTGAATTAGGAATGAACATGTAAGTTGCCTCTTTAGAAAGATCAATTACTGCCGGAGACCAAGTACCTGAAACACCATTTGGAGATGTTGTTTCCAATATGGGGGCTGTTGCAGTTTTACAGATTGGGGCTATTTCTGAAAAGTTTGGCGTTGTGGCAAAGATGGTAGTAACGCTGGTCTGCTTTTTTGATGAACAGGAAATATTAGAAACGGTTACTTCATATCGACCGCCGTCAACAATAGCAATTGTTGGTGTAGTGTCAGGTAATGCTGCACCGTTCAAAGTCCAGGCATAAACGACATCTGCGTTATTATAATTTAATGGTGTAACAGATAAATTTGCCGTTTCAAATTCACATAAGCTAAAATCAGGCGTTAGCGTGAATTGAGGGTATAAATCCTTTAGCTGTATAGTGAATGAAACTACTTTATAACAATTATTTAAAGAATTGGAAACCCGTGCAAAAATAGTTTGCGGATTCGATGTATTGGTGTATGATCCAGGTGATGAAATAGCGTTTAAATTGGCTGCAGCATCAACCGCTGTTGTAAAATACGAAACTGAATAATCAGATCCCAACGTACCTAAAATAGAAGCTGAATTTTGTGTTAAATTAAAAGTAGCTGAGCTTTCAATAGAACACAACGTAATATCTGCCGGCACTCCTGTAATAATTTCGTTGTAATACTCCACAATAATAGAATCGGCTCCGGTAGTAGGCCCTGAACATACAACATCACCATAACGTGATAAAACCTTATATTCTCCTGGAGCGCTTACCACTAAAGTAGCTTTATTTTCTCCGGTCAGTACTACTCCGTCTTTTTCCCAAACAATATTAAATTTAGCAGGATCAAGTTTAGAATCCAGTGTAATGGTACTTCCATAACAAACTGCCTGTCCGTTTGATTTTAATAAATCAGCTCCCAGATTAATCATCTCCAAATCAAAACTTCCTATAAAAACTGCAGCATCATGTCCCCAATCATCAGCAAGATCGGCAATGGCAAATTTTATATGATATTTTTTTCCCGGCACAACACTCGATGCTGCTTTTAAAGGCTTGGTATAACCTTCATAGTTAATAGGGTTTAGGTAGGGATTCTCACCTGGCAGGGTGCTGCCATCATCAGCCAGAAATTCTCCTAAGGGTGTAAAATATCTGTCAAAGTACGCTGCGTTGACAGAAGGGCAATCGTCGGTTCCACGATTAGGGTCACCATCTACATAAGCATCATTATAAAAATCATTATTATTAACTGTAACAACTGAAACCGGCTTTTGAGTTCCCGGCACAACCGCAATATTTTTTGTAATTCCGGTTTCCACATCAGTCAGCAAAACCATAAAAGTATCCGAAATTTTACGGCAATCAGAAATTCCATAATCCTGCGATGCAAAAACGAAATTAAAATCTATCTTGTCTCCTGAAGGTATAAAATCAAATTCTAATTTAGTAGAATTTAATGATCCTCCCGACAGGCCATTGTCTTCCAACTCCTTATTTAAATCATCGTCACCAGATGCGGTTGACCAGCCCGGCCAGTATACCCCTCCATCTCCCTGAAAACCAGACAATGGTCCTTCTCCTCTTTTGGCTGTGCCGGTTGCCAGTACAATTCCTTTGCTCAGACTAAATGAGGATCCGTTCTTATCAAAACTTCCAATTCCGTTTCCTGTACCGCCATAATCGGCGTAATTGTGCAGAAAGCCAGTCGAGAATGTAACATTAGTTGCTGTTCCGCAAGTACCGTTTAACAATACATTGTTTACCAAATTTTCTGCAGATGTCTGGGCTTCTGATGCAGTTGCATTAGCCAGAGGATCAATTTTCAGGTAATTTGGCAGGGTAATTACCCCAATATCAAAAGTAATAGTAAGATCAGGTGTTTCCCTATCAGGTGTTACCTCAAAAGTATACACTCTCAGTTTATAAGTCTGACCAGGAATTAAGTCTCTTGCAATAATAAAATCATTAAATCTTTGGCAAATTAACGGGGCTGCATCAACTCCACATGTATTTGGAGCAAACAAATGATAGGATAAGACTGAATAAGGTTCAGCATCAAGAATACCTTTTATATTTTTAATTACAATGGCGTGATTTGTTGAAGTAGCCGTAAATTCAAACCATACATCATCATCCGGAACAACACTCCCCATGCCGTCTCCAGAGCACATTAAAGCCTTTGAGGACTGGGTTGCACCAGCTATGGTCGAATTTATGGTATTTACCAAATTAACTCCAGGGTTTACAGGAATAGCCACAGCCTGGGTACATTCATCATTTGCAAGCAACAAACTGAATTTTTTAGGCCCTGACCAGCTACTTAACCTATCCCCGCCATCACATACAGCTCTTACATAATATTCATATAAAACACCAGGCTTTACCAAACCCGAGGAGACCGTTGGGATAAATGTTGCTGTTGCGGATTCTACTGCTCCGACTGCATCGGCGGCGGGAAATAATGAATTGGCAGGTAAAATTAATACCTCATATTTATCTGGAGTTCCAACAGTACTCCAGCCCAGAGTAATTTTATCGGTGGAAGGATTACTGGCAGTTAATTGAATTGGGGCACCACATGGATTTGGTGTACAGGTTGCGGTACCCGAATATAAAACAGTTCCTTGCTCTCCTATCCCAAAGTCTTTTGAATAAACTATCACACCATCCGGATCTAAAATATCTATACCCACCAAATTGTCAAAAATCCCCCCTATATTCCAATACAATTCAAATGGTGCAGTATTAAATAAAGGTACTTTTACCGGAAATTCCGAATACGCTGTAGGCGGCCCGGTGAATCTTTTTACCTCAACCCCTCCCTGCAAAACACTCAAGGACATATCAGGATGCCATGTTGATCCTGCTACAGATGTTTTTAAAACAAAAGTATAATCACAATAATCCGCAGGAGAACCCAATAGAGTTTGGAACTCAGCTCCTGAACTCCAATAACTTTGGTCTGTTGAAGAACATTTTGTTCTTACATATACAATATAACTGGTGTTTGGATTTAATCCCGACAAATTGTAAGGATTTGTTGTAACGGTTGTCCAGCCGGTTGCATCCTGAGTTGGCGGCAGATCAGCTGCAGGCAAAATTAAAATATCCCAGGGAGCAAATGGTGTTGTGTTGTTTTCTGTCCAGGATACCTGAGCCGAATCACTAAGAACGTTGGTGACAGTCAATTTAGTGGGCGTAAAACATGTTTGTTCTTTACAAACTGGCGTATCGGTAAAAATTACAGTTCCCGGTTTAAGCCTGTTTAAGTTGGTTGCAGGCATGTAAAAAATTGCCTTTCCTGCAGCATCTTTTACAGCCAGACCAACCTCCATAAAATAGTACCCTCCTTCTTTCCAGAATACTTCAAAAGGAACCCCGGCGCATAGCGGTACCTGCACTGATTTTTCAAAAACACCTCCTCCATCAAAATCAGCACCTATTGTAGCTACTACTATACCTGCTTGTCTTATTTCCATTTGCTGATTTAAACTTACCCATCCTCCTTCTGAATTGGTAGTCATGGTAAACGTATAGGAACAACGGTTTTCATCCGGACAGGTAGCCGTGTTGACTGTAATTTTCTTGATCTTACTGTAAACACCGGCTGTACAAAAAGATCTGATATAAACATCATACAGGCGAGCCGCTGTAAGTCCTGTAATGGAAACCCCATTAGTCGTTGTTTGCTTATCACCCCAGGAAGCGTCTGTAGCACCAGGTTCTGGTGATCCTGCAGCCAGTACAATATATTGATACGACGAAGCAGTTCCATTCCATGTTAAATCCACAGAATTTAAAGTACTTGCAGAAAGCTGTAAATCAGTTGGACTAGCACATACTTCCAGTGTTTTAAAAGCAACAGGCTTAGACCAGTTGTTTTCTCCGGCAAAACTGCAAACAGCCCTAACATAAAAGTTATAGTCTGTGTCAGGTTCTAGGGAAATGGTATTTACATACGGAAAAGTCGTTGTGTTTTCTGTGGCCAAAGTACTGCTATCAGGCTCTGCGGCACCGGATTTACTGATATAAATATCCCATGAAACAGGTAATGGACCGTCTGGTTCCCATGAAAAAGTAGCTTTGTCTGTTGAAACTGCACTAGTTTGCAAATTTTTTGGCGGAAAACATTCCGGATTGCTGCAATTAGCATTACCGGCAAATATTTGGATGCCCGGATAGACTAATGCCTGATCCAGACTATATATAGTTTGCCCAAATGGGTTTATAACTGAAAGTCCTACCTGTTCATCATCGGAGAAGCCTCCGTTCCAATACAGTTCAAATGGTCCTTCACATAATGAAAGAGATTCAACCTGCTCTATACCATCCTTAAAGTTCCCTCCAAGGGTAGCCACGATAAAGCCATTCTGCACTACATCCATTGTAGTTCCATTCCAACCATTACCTGCAGCATCAGTAAGTTTGAGGGTATAAGTGCAAACCGCAGAGCAGGATGGTAAATTAAATCGAAAAGGTCCGGCCCAAGGACTAAAAAGTCCGTCTCCACAATCTGATCGTACCCAGTATTGATAACCTGTATCGGCTAGCAGAGGGTCTCCAGTTTCTGTTAATTGTGATACAACAAAATTAGTTGGATCTGTAGCTGTAACACCATCTGTAGCGGGAAGTCCCCCATCAGCATTCTGAACAAAAACCTGCCAGGAAGATGCTCCGGAATTCTCGGACCAAGTTAATTTTGCACTATTTGCCGTAATCGCAGATGCTCCCAATTCACTTGGCGCCTTGCAGTATATTTCCTGAATACTAAAATTAAAATTTGTATCCTCGGGAGCTCCGGAGGACGAAATAACAATATAGATAGTTTTTCCAGCGCTTACAATAACCTCGGGAATATTTCTTACCGACGAAGTTTTATCGGCTTGGGAAAATCTGCAATTATTTGCTATGTCAATACACTGATCAAAAACAAAAACTCCCAGTCCTTTTGTTTTTAACGGATCCAGGGTGACCGACAAAGACTTATCGCCGGTAGTGGTATTGGTAAAAGAATAAACCACATCATTACCGCTTAAAAATCCATACGAAGTTCCACAGCCTGGGTAACTATCGTAAATATTATTACCATAATTAAGGGTATTATCAGCTGTAAAAAAAGGAAGTCCTGTCACTTGTATTGCTTCATTGCACAATGATCCGATAGTACTTGTCTTAAAGGTCCCTGGAAGTGAAATTTCACTACTTGAATCCGAACATACTCCCGTTACATAAAAATCATATTCCGTAAAAGGAGTAAGCGATCCTACATCGTAAAAGGTCGTATTTATAGATGAAACAACAATTCCTGTACCCGGTGTGAACCCTTTTAGTCCATACTCAAGAGTATATTCTGCAGAGCCGCCATACCATTGAAGCCTTGCAGCAGTTGAAGCAATATCTGTGACATACAAATAGGACGGCTGATCACAAGCAACTCCACGTTTCACATTTTTTTTCTTCAGAATATTGCCTGATGAAAAGTCAATATTCTCAGTCGGTATTCCGTAAGAGAAAAGGCCTCCTCTAGGTTTTTTACAAATTTTAGGGTCATCAATACTATTTAATGTAGCATCATGGTGCAATAACGAATTGCAATTAAAAGATTTATGGTTAAAACTTTTATTGTCATTATTTAATCTACAATAACTATACGATGACCAAAATGCTAAAATGGCTGTCAGAATAATTTTTTTCATAAATAGGTTGTTTTTTTGGTTGTTTTTTGGGTGTTCTTGAACTATGAAAATCAACTCAACATAAACTAAAAGGATCCTCTTTAGTTTAGTGAAACAATCACTGCTATTAATTTAAATATCAATATGCAAAGCGTTATGGCTACAAATATGATTTTGTATTTGTTAATCTTGATCATCTATAGTTTTTTTTATGTCTGTAATTTCTAGAAAGTCGTGAAACATTCTAACTCGTTAAAATTGTTATTAAAATGTAAAACTAAAGTTAAAATGTGCATAAAAAACCTTTACAAGACCCATTTTTGTTCTAATTCAGAAATATGAACAAATAGCTGATACCTTATATTTACAGGTCTCCCTTAAAAACATTGTAAAGATTCATGATAAGATTAACATTGATGTGAGGCAGCAGCATTTCATTGCAAGAGGTAAAAAAAAGTCTACTGCTTTTAAATGATTTTTTTACACTTATTTATATGTAAGTATTATCATAAAATAACATGTATTAGCCAACATTTTCAGTTAAAAAAACAACTTTTTAACATTTCTAATTAAGACTTAATACCTATTTTTGCGCAAACAACCATTATGAGCATACAAGATTTTAACGTAGTATTTTTATACATAGGACTGGCTCAGGCATTTTTTGCTTTAGTGTATTTACTTTTTTTCAAGAAGATGAAAACCACCGCCGTCCTTTTTGGTTTTTTTCTCATAGCGTTTGTTAGTCCGGTTATCGACCATTTAATCGCTACTCAAATATCAATTGATAAACAACCCCGATTTTTTTATACCCCGACAGGATTTTATTTTTTTGTGGTTCCTGTTTATTATCTCTATGCTGAAAGTTTATTGGAAAAACTAAGCAAAAAGAAAATAATACTGTTTTTGATTCCGGGAATTATTGAATGCCTGTTTATGACTACAATGTTCTGTATGCCGGAAAAATTTTCCCTTCAATTCAGAAATGAGAATGTAATGTTCTTTACCGTGATATATGGAATATTGTTGCCCTCCCTTTCAATTTTACTTATTTTACGCATTCTGATCAGGGTTGTAAACTATAATAAAAAATATTTGGACTTTTTCTCCAATACTCAGAAAGTGAATCTAAAATGGCTTATTTCAACGTCCATTTTTTTAATGCTTACCTACGCTTTTCAACTAATCACTTTATCATCATTCCTTGACAATACCCTGCGTGATATAATTTTTTTATTAGATAGTATCATATCTCTTTTATTTCTGTATTGGATAACAATTTTTGGAATCAAGCAAAATCACATTCCGGCTGATTTCGAAATTTTTATAAAAACCAACATTATTACCGAAAACAATAAGGACACAGCGATAAATGACATTGCTGATTTTGAAAAAATTGAAAATTTTATAATAGAAAGCAAATGCTATAAAAACTCTAATTTGACTGTTATGAATCTAGCAGAATTTGTAGATATACATCCTAAGAAAGTTTCTTATCTCATTAATCAGTATTCTGGCCAAAACTTTAATAAGTACATAAATAAATACAGGGCCGAAGAAGCAAAAAAACTTCTGCTTGATGTAAATTACGAAAACCTAACCATCGAGGCAATAGCTTTGGAGGCTGGATTTAAATCAAAGTCTGTTTTTAATACATTTTTTAAGCTGGAAACCGGTTATACCCCAAAAGATTTTAAAAGAAAAGGAAGCATAAAACAATCAATATTGTAGAGAATAGTGAATTTGCAAGCTGTGATGATTATGATTCAGTAAAATCAAAAACTTATAAAAAGCATTATATACCCCATTTATACTGGGGTTTTCAATATCCAAGATTTTTTTAATACAAAAAGCGTATCGAGATTACTTCCTTTCCTAACGAAAAATCCCGATACCACTCCTTGCTACTAATGCAAAAAAAATTTAACCAAACTTTTTTCAACTAAATATATTATTAACTTCATATTACTCATTTTAACTCCTACAATTAAAATTTTTATATAATAAGTCCTTAATAAATCTAGACAAACGTATTGATTTATCATCCAAACAAAAAACATTCTGTATCACTTTTTGTTCATATTCAGAAATACGAACATTAATGTTGCGTATTCTAATTAGCTTTAAAAATTGCAATGCTGAAAATGAGCAGTCAATGTCTGTCCTGTTACTGTTTGTTGAACTTACAAATAAATAGGACTGATTTAATATATCAATAAACGATCCGCATTTATATGCCTTTATGTTTTTCATACTTTCAAAAAAATAAAAAAAAATCTATAGAACAGGTAAATACACCTACTTGAAAAACCAAATATTTGTAATATTTTTATTGTAAATTTTATTAGACATTCAATTCTTTCAAACCAAGATTGTTACTTTTTATTTAAAAGAAATTATAATTAAAACTTAAAATTATGGAAATTGGAATCATAGGAGTCAGTTCACTTACTCTAGCATTGGCATCCAGATCAGCGGAGGCAGGCTATAAAGTTAAAATATACAATCCAAGGGGAAACTACCTGATTAGAGATGTGGCACAAAAAATGGGACCTAATGTGCAGCTCAGCGCACTCGAGGAATCCGCCGATACCGGGCTCGTGCTGTTATTTATTCCTAAAGATGACTTAGAAAGAATTCTTCAAACCCTACCTGATATGTCCGGAAAAATAATCATACACACCAGCTCTCTGATATTTGACCCTCGCAAGCTATTATCAAGCATTACTAATGCCCTGACCTATCAAATTACTGCTGCTCTGGTGCCCGAAGCCCATGTCGTAAAGTTATTCAATCCTGTTGATCTAAAAACAAAAAACAGCTGCATTGATTGCAGCCATAAGGATGAAATATTTTTCATGGCGGATCATCGTGGTTCGAGAAACCATGTAAGGGATTTTTTAAAGAAAATCAATTTTTCACCAATTGATCTCTCCAGCAACCTTCGTCTTAGAAATGCAGCTTTTAACTTAAAATCAATTATGAATCCAATCAAAAGCAATCTGAATAAATCACTAGTATAAGCAGATAAGTTGTTTTTCATTTGGAATCAATATAGGATTTATTACCTTAAGCTTTCATAAACTAGGCATTAACTCTCACGTAAAACCGTATAATATTACTTAACTAAAAAAAAGGATCTGTCGTATCTGTCAGAATAAAATATAAATTTTTAAATGATTTAAAAGTTAAACTGCCAATTTACAGAATGATTTAAACA
The DNA here is from genome assembly GCF_054075145.1 of Flavobacterium xizangense. Taxonomy (NCBI): domain Bacteria; kingdom Pseudomonadati; phylum Bacteroidota; class Flavobacteriia; order Flavobacteriales; family Flavobacteriaceae; genus Flavobacterium; species Flavobacterium xizangense. The sequence goes on from NZ_JBSIPG010000011.1 coordinate 138,810, forward strand.
TAGATATTCCTGGTCTAATCATCTGATTCTTTCTCAGAATATGGACAACTTCAATTCCGCTCAATGTTCGTCTTGCCGATTCAAAGCTTTTAAAGCCTAACCCATTTTGTATCCTCCATTTTATAAATCGATGATCCTGCTCTACAATATTGTTGAGATATTTACATTGCCGGATTTTAATCTTTGAGAATGAACGTTTGTTATATACTTTGATCGCTGCGGTATTAGAACCGCTTTTATCGATGTTTATTACTCTTGGCCGGTAATTATTAGCAATTGCTTTACTTAGAAAAGACTGAGCACTCCTTCTCTGTCTTTTTCTGGTCAAAAGAAAGTCAACCGTATTACCTAATTTATCTGCTGCTCGATATAAATAACACCAAATGCCTTTAACTTTGATGTAGGTCTCGTCCAATCTCCAACTCGCCCCCACTCTGCCTTTTCTATTCTTCATCTCTGCCTCAAGTAAAGGTGCAAAATTATATACCCAATGCTGAATCGTGGCATGATCCACAATCACCCCCCTAATCTTCATTGTTTACTCAACGTCACGATAGCTAAGTGTAAATCTTAATTTAAAATATACTGCCTGAAGGATTACGTATTTTGGATAACAATCACCTTTAGTATTCATTTTTTAATAGTTTTGAAAAACCAAAGATAAAACTTAGTCATAGATGCGACAGAACCGTAAAGCCGCTTAAAAAACTGTGATAAGCAAAAAGCTGCCACAAAAAACGAATAATAAAGAGGAATCTTTAAAATGTTTCTGTCGGCAGCTCGATAAAATAGACAAATGTTTTTACCAAGATCGGCAAGTCTTAAATCTTATTTTTTTCTGAACAAATAGTCTACAAATCGCTTCACTTTGGGACCAAAAAATAGAATAGTCGGAACAATGATGCTAAAGGCGGTCATCCATGATCTACACCATTTGCTCAGGAAGTTTTCGCTAAAGCCTGCATTAGTGCTGATTATTATAAATGAAATAAGACCTGTAGAAATAAAGCCCATAATAAAAGCCACAGCTATTTTCTGTTTCATTTCTGTTTAAATATCTGTTAATATATTGAATAAGAAAAATGGTCTTGCTTCCTGTAATAAATACCAGAAACAATTAGTTTTTTCTATCCAGACACTTTAGAGGAAAGTGTCAAACCGCTCAAAATGGCAAGTGTAGCCATTGGGATTCTTTATTAGGTAATTCTGGTGCACTTCTTCCGCAGGCCAGAATTTTGTGAAGGGTTCTAATGTTGTCACCACTTTACCTAGCCATCTTACAGAATCATTAACTATATTAATGATTTCGTTGGCAACTTCTTTCTCATGCTCATCTTGGATAAAGATAGCGGAACGGTAGCTGGATCCTTTGTCATTCCCCTGACTGTCAACTGTTGTTGGATCATGCATTCTGAAAAAGTAATCCAAAAGCTCCAAATAGGATGTTCTATCCAGATCATATGTAATTTCTATTCCTTCTGCGTGTCCGGGATGGTTATGATATGTTGGATTCTCGTTCTGTCCGCCGATATAGCCAACTTCAGTATGGATTACGCCTGGACGCACTCTAAACAGGTCTTCCATTCCCCAAAAACAGCCACCGGCCAGATATGCTTTTTTAAATTTTTTCATAATGCTTTTTAATTGGAGTAATTCTATTTTTTTTTAAAACAGCCTGTACCAGTAGATAACAGCCAAGACAGTTTAGAACTGGAATGCATAAAATAAAATTGGTTCCGATTCCCTTTAGCAGGCACAGGAACCAATTAATAAGAAAATCTTAGATAAGATTATACTCAGTCTTAACGTTGCCTTTGATAGCTTTAGAATAAGGACAGGTCAAGCTAGCCCCTTCTATAATTTTTTGAGCTACTTCACGGTCGATACCGGGCAAGCTGATATTCAAGCGTGCTTTCAATTCATAGCCGTCATCAGTTAACACTAGATCAATCTCAGTATCTACATAGTGATCAGCAGGTAATTTAATTTCTAAATTGCTCGCAGCTTTACCCATTGCGCCAATAAAGCAAGCTGACCATCCAGCTGCAAATAATTGTTCAGGATTGGTACCTGGTCTGTTGCTTCCCGGCGATGAAAGAATGATGTCTAATTCACCATCTGAACTTTTAGATGTACCTGTTCTTCCGCCTGTTGTTTTTGTAAATGCTGTGTAAAGCACTTTTTCATTGTTTGTTTCCATTGTGAAATTTATTTAAATTAAGTTTTATTTTATAGGTTTTGTTGTTTTTTCATAACCAAAAGTGGTCTGTCCTTTTCAACAATATAAGTGGCCAATTCGGAACCTTTGACCTTGCCGACATTTTTAGCGGCGTGGTTCTTTCCTGCTGGAATAAACAGTACGTCTCCAGCATGGAGGATTACCGGCTGTTCACCCTCAATTTCGTACTCTAGGGAACCATCCAGTACATAAATGATCTCTTCACCCGGATGTGAATGCATTCCAAAAGCCGAACCTGCTTCAAAGTCAACACGCACCTGAATAGCCTCGTGTCCTGAAACACTAATATCATGACGCTGCAGGTCTGTACGATGTATTCCGGACTGCTGTGCTGAGGCATTGCTTGGGAACACGAGCACTACCAGCCCTGTGATAATACTTGCAAGAAGTATATTTTTTTTTCTCTTTTTCATAATTTTTTATTTGAAAAGGGCAACCGATGTCCGTTGCCCTTGGTAAGGATTAACGCATTGATTTAAAGGCCGCGCGCAATTCTTGTGTAAATAATTGCGGCTCTTCCCAGGCAGCAAAATGGCCGCCTCTGTCCACTTCATTAAAATAAATTAGATTTTTGTAAGCTTTACGTGCCCAGCTCTCAGGTGATGCATAAACATCTTCTGGAAATGTGGTAACAGCTACCGGAATGGTAATCTTATCAGACTGCATTGATCCTGCACTAATAAGGCTTATTTTTTGGCTCTCCCAATAAATTCTTGAAGCAGATGCCGCTGAATTGGTAAGCCAGTATAACGAAATATCATCAAGCACATCATCTTTGCTTAGCGATTGTTTAGCATCGTTTCCGTATGCCCATGTAGCAAAACCAGGATGCAAAAGCAGCCATGCAGCAAGACCCGCAGGTGAATCAGTCAAACCATAACTCACACCTTGTGGACGGGCTTCCATAGTAGATTTATAGATAAATCCACCGCTAACAATCGCGTTTCTCAGTTGCTCAAAAGAAGCACGTTCTTTGGCAGTAAACGTTTCAGGTATTACACCTGTTCCTAATGCCATCCCTGCTTCATTTGGCAAGGTAGCAGGTAAATTACTATGAATGGCTTTTAATCCTGCCGGTGCCTGCAGAGCCATAAAATGAACTATAGCTGCTCCCCAGTCACCACCTTGAGCTACATATTGCTTGTAACCCAATCGCTTCATCAATACGTCCCATGCTTTTGCAATATGTGGTGTATCCCAACCGGCTTGAGCCGGCTTGCCTGAGAATCCAAAACCTGGCAAGGAAGGTATGATTACATCAAAAGCATCTTCAGCTTTTCCGCCATAAGCAGTTGGGTTGGTTAACGGATCGATAACTTTCATAAATTCAAATACTGATCCAGGCCATCCATGGCTCAAGATAAGCGGCATGGCATTTTTATTTTTCGACTTGACATGGATGAAGTGAATATCAACCCCGTCAATTTTAGTAATAAATTGAGGATAAGCATTTAGTTTTGCTTCCGCTTTTCTCCAATCATACTTGGTACCCCAGTAGTGTACCAAATCCTGCAATTTAGAAAGCTGTGCCCCTTGTGACTGGTCAGCAACAGTTTCTTTACTAGGCCATTTTGTAGCCAATGCACGTTCACGCAAATCTTTCAAATCGGTATTTGAGATTGCTACTTTATAAGGACGGATAGCCTCATCATTTTTTACATCCGCTTTTTTTAATCCTCCTTGTGCTGAAGCAGCTGTCAACTGTAAAGCTAACACTCCTGTCCAAAATGCACGAGATACTAAAGTTGTTGAATTTTTCATTTTTTTAATTTTTTACTTTTTAAATCTTTGTTTTTACTTTTTGTTTTTATTCTAAATTCTAAATTACTCTGCTGAAACTTGATCTGCAGTTAGGCCTGGTTGAGTATATACTTTACGTTCATGCACATGAGCAGTCGGTGTGCGGTCAATCAACAAACTCAACAATTCAGGTCTGCTGTAGTGTCCACTGGCATCCATTAATCTTTTGCGTGCATCTATTTGGGCAAAATCAATATCAGCAATCACTTCGCCTTCTCCCGATTTAATTGGCTCACCAATAAGTTGTCCGTCAGGACCTACTATAGCAGTAAAACATCCTCCTGAAATTGGTCCAATAGGTGCTCCTGTATCTTTTGCAATTTGAGCTTGCTGGTCAGCATCAAGCCAGCCGGTGGCACAAACAACAAAACAGGCAGATTCTAATGCGTGTTGACGTACATTAACTTCAGTTTGCTCACTGAACAAGGGACCGAAAATAGACCCTGGATACATAGCCGAATGAATTTGTTCCCCATCAGCAATCAGCGTATAACGGAATAATGGATTATAATGCTCCCAACAAGCCAGCTGACCAATACGCCCAACAGCACTTTCTGTAGCACGTAATCCCGAAGCGTCACCCTGACCCCAAAGCATCTTCTCATGATAAGTTGGTGTCAGCTTGCGGCGTCTTTGAATCAAAGTACCGTCAGCATCAAAAAGGAGTTGTGTATTATAAATAGTACCTCCGTCGCGTTCATTGACACCAATAGACACAACCATGTTAGCTTCTCTTGCCGCTTCTCCTATTGCATCAGTCGCCGCAGATGGAACTGTCACTGATTGCTCTAAAAGCTGCTGGTGTTCTTTCCCCATCATAAAGGGCGCCTGTACAAAGGAGAAATAAGGATAATAAGGCACTATGGTTTCTGGAAAAGTTGCAAATTGAACCCCTTGCTTTCCTAATTCAAGGATCTTGTTTACGACCTTTTGAACAGTCTTTTCACGGCTGTATAAAACCGGACTGATTTGTACAGCAGCAACTTTTACCACTTTACTTGTTTCTGAGTTTTTACTATTTTTCATTGTTTATTTTTTTAAATAATAAATTTTATTATGGGTCAAAATTAGTACGATATAAAAATTTATGCTACCAAGAAATTGGTGAACAGGACAAAATAAGGGGTGAAATAGACAATGCTGAAAGCGAATTATTTTAAATATTATCCAACAGAAAAGAATTTCTACCGCTTTAATGAAGTCCCTGTTTTTCTCTGCATTTAAAATGACTATACAGTCTTAAAAAATACTTTCTCCCTTTCAATACAGTATCTCTCATTAGCAGCAATTATGTTTTTAAAAGTTTTGCATTTATTCAAGGACGTCTACCTAAACTGAGGTACTATATATTCGCCAAATTCCTGAATCATTTCATCTGCTGGACGAAGTGAAGGCTTAGGATTAAGTACAGCATGGGACAGCCCTCCTTTTTGCTGTTGATCCCAAAAATCAATTAGCGCTTTTCGGCCTCCGCCCAGATAATTAGGACCAAAAGTTAGGGGAGCTTCAGGGTTTTCTGAAAGGTCAAAGAAGTGAGCATAACCATAAGGCTTATAAATGCCATTAGTAGCCTGGTCCCAATGTTTCATTCGTAAAGAAATATGCCTTGCCGGTTCTCCATGCCATATCCATCCATCCATGTTTTCTCCTATCCATTCAACGGTCTGTCCTGCCCTGCCTATGGCAATTGTTGGAATATGATTTACAACAGGTTTAGGTATAAGGTCCAATGAACCGTTAAGCTTACCATAATATTCCGAAGTATAGCTGGGGAATCGTTCCTCGGTCAAACTTCGAATAATTCCTCTTGCCTCACGATATCGCTCAGCACGATTCTCAAAATCGCTTCCAAAAGCAGGATACTCACCATAGCGATCTCCTGATGAAAGCCCTAAAATAAAACGCCCTCCTGATAATTGATCCAGTGTTGCCGCTTGTTTGGCGACAATTATTGGATCTCGCAGCGGCAGTACAATACCAGCGGTACCAATTGCAATACGCTTTGTCATTCCTGCTAACAATCCTCCGTAAACCATTGGATCATATACTTGTCCTGCATCACCGAAGTCAGGATCTAAAAAAGGAACATCTCTTAACCATATTACGTCTATTCCACTTTCATCGGCTTGACGTACTACTTTCTCAAAAATGTTCATATTGGGTATAGGTCCATTTGGATATCCCGCTATCGGAGCAATAAAACCAAAAGTCAGTTTGTTGGGTTGAAACACCTGTGAATATCCTTTATGCATTTTTAAAGCACTTTGAATATTATTTATTTCTATATTTTCCATTTTAAATTTTTATTTTGCTTGAACTGATATTTTATCAAAAGCGGGTTATACTTGTCCTTCTATTTTCTCTATACGTAAATCTTGGCTTTCAAATCCTATAAATCGAGAATTTTAAATTTGTCAGATGGTACAGAAGAACCTTTAATCAATAGCTGCTTAAGCTAATTATCGCAGCGATTTAAATGCTGCACGCAATTCCTGTGTAAATAATTCCGGTTGCTCCCATGCTGCAAAATGCCCTCCTCTATCCACCTGATGGAAATAAATCAGATTTTTAAAAGCACGATGTGCCCATGATTCCGAAGATGTAAATACATCATCGGGAAATACGGTAATAGCAACCGGTAATTTGATCTGATCGGTTTTCATTGCACCTGCATTAATATTGTCTTTATTTCTGTTTTCCCAGTAAATTCGTGCTGAAGAAGTCCCAGAATTGGTTAACCAATAAAGTGTAATATCATCCAGTACCTCATCTTTTGTTGGAGATTGTTTTGGATCAGTTCCGTAAGACCAATTTGAAAAGCCAGGGTGCAAAAGAAGCCATGCGGCAAGACCAACTGGAGAGTCGTTCAATCCGTACCCAATAGCTTGCGGACGTGCAGTCATCGTCGTCTTGTAGGCAAAATATCCTCCTTTGTTCAATTTAATGCGGTAATCAAAAGCTTCTTTTTCCTGAGCAGAAAATTCCTCTGGTGCTGCTCCGCTTCCAAGTGCTTTTACTCCTTCTGCCGGCAGTGTTGCAGGAAAGTTGCTGTGGATACCCAATAATCCCATAGCTGCCTGCAAAGCCATTGAGTTAACAACTCCAGCTCCCCAGTCTCCACCTTGAGCTACATAATGTTTATATCCAAGACGATTAACTAATACTGTCCAAGCTTTTCCTATTCGGTCAATATCCCATCCTGCCTCGGTTGGTTTTCCTGAAAAACCAAAACCTGGCAATGAAGGTATAATAACATCAAAAGCATCCTCTGCTTTTCCACCATACGCCACTGGATCAGTTAGTGGACCAATGACTTTTATAAATTCAAATACTGAACCCGGCCATCCATGTGTTAGAATAAGCGGCATAGCGTTGGGTTCTTTAGAACGGACATGGATGAAGTGGATATCCACACCGTCTATCTTTGTTATAAATTGTGGATAAGAGTTTAGCTTAGCCTCTGCTTTTCTCCAATCATAATTGGTACCCCAATATTGTGCTAAACCTTTCAAATTAGCAAGTTGCACTCCTTGCGATTGATCAGGAACGGTTTCTTTTTCCGGCCATTTTGTTGCCAAGATGCGCTTGCGAAGATCCTTTAATGCAACATCAGAAACAGCAACTTTATATGGGCGTATTGATTCTGATGATTTCACATCAGCTGTAATCGAATTTTGCGCAAAGCCACTGCTCACTACAAACAAAATAAACAACCCAGACACTATTGTTGAATTAAGGTCCCTTTTAATCATTTTTAATGTTTTCATTCTTATGTTGTTATAAATTATGAGACAAAAGTATTTCGCGATCTGACTCTGGGAAAGCACTAAATCGGGAAACAGACTAAAAGGTAGCTGAAACCGACATTTCGAATGTTGAATGATATTAGATCAACTCAAAAACAAAACACAGCAATATGAATCAACACCTTACTATTTTGGTGTTTTTTTAATAAAAAGAAGAGGAGCATGTATGGACTATTCCATTTGAAATTGAAAATGGTAAACCATTTACTATAAATTGGAATATTACACCTTTATAAGTAGGGTAAAATCTTATCTAACCAAAACAATGAATATATAAGGTTCTTCTAATGCAGCTTCAGCAATAAATCCGAAAACCATAATTTATCTGTATCAGTATAAGCTCAATCGAATTATAGTTAATTATGAATGTAAAATACTAATGCATTAAAACCCATTTAGTAATAAGTAGATCGTATCTCAAGAGATAAAAAAAAAAAGCATAGGAATTCTTGAACATTTTAATACTAATGAAGATAAGTCCAGCATCTAAATTTTCAAGTTTGGGGATGTCCATTTGAATATCAAATTTGACCGCTTGAGCTATTTAAAACATTAAAGACAAAGGACTTGGACACACCTTTGTATCAAAATTACAAACATCACAATTTAAAAACAAATAAAATGAAAGTAAAAAAAATGGAAATTCAAAGCGTAGATAGTCGCATCGATTGGATTGGAAGAAAAGTGACTGGAGCACACAACGGAACTATTAAGGTAAAAGAAGGTTCCTTCCTACTTATTGATGGGCAAATAACCACAGGTGAAGTTATCATTGATATGTCTACACTTGTAATTTTGGACGTAACAGATTCGGCTACCAATACACAATTTGCAGGTCACCTTGCCTCGGATGATTTTTTCTCAATTGAAAAATTCCCAACGGCGGTTTTTGAAATTTTATCAACAATACGACAATTGGGCAATCAGTATCGTTTTGAAGGTAACTTAACTATCAAAGGGATTACCCACGCTGCAGGATTTGACGCAATTGTCAATAACAGCGATGACACTTTTAACCTTGCAGGTAAACTAATTGTTGACCGCACCAAGTATGACATTAAATTCCGTTCCGGGAATTTCTTTAAAAATTTAGGCGATACCTTAATCTACAATGACTTCGACCTTGATTTTAATATCAATGCACGAGCAAACTTTTCAGAACAAATTAAAAACTAAAGCCATGCCTTACGTAAAAATCGAATTGACCCGTGAGGGAGTAAACCGCGAGCAAAAACAGGAATTAATCAGTGGGATAACCGACCTGATTACAGAAGTATTAAACAAAGATCCGCATTTGACTCATATCGTGATTCAGGAAATAGAATTAGACGATTGGGGTTATGCAGGAGAACAAGTATCAGTATTAAGAGAAAAAGGCATTACAGCCGATAAAAAATAAGTATCATGAAAAAACAAACAATAATTGTAACAGGTGCAGCATCTGGTATAGGAAAAGGAATCGCTAAATATTTTTTGGACAGAGGCGATAATGTAGTAATTAATTCAGTGACTCCAGTTTCATTGGAGATTGCGTATAATGAATTTGGAGCAGGAGATAATTTGGCGATGTACGCCGGAGATATCAGCGATAAAAATACTGGTGAACAACTGGTAAAAATCGCAATTGAAAAATTTGGTTCTGTAGATGTATTGGTCAACAATGCCGGAATCTTTGACAGCAAACCATTTTTGGAAGTTGACGAAGCTTATTTAGACAAGTTTTTGACAACCAATTTAAAAGGAACTTATTTTACTACACAAGCGGTAGTTCCTCAAATGCTTAAACAAAAAGATGGTGTTGTAATTAATATCGGAACGCCATTAGTAAATCACGGATTAGGTGGATGGCCAGCTTCTGCTCCTGTATCTAGTAAAGGTGCGATTCATGCTTTGACCATTCAATTGGCAGCAGAATTCGGAAAACAAAATATTCGTTTCAATACCATTGCTCCGGGTGTCATCAGAACGCCAATGCACGGCGATAAAGCAGATCAGAATGCAGGTTTACATTTACTAAACCGCGTAGGTGAAATTGATGATGTTGCTGAAATGGTATATACGGTTGCCAAAAGTAATTTTATTACCGGAACAATTATCAATGTGGATGGCGGCAAAGCTGCTGGTCATAACCTTTGATCATTTAAAACAATTGTAGTATAAACTTCTTTGCTCAATATTTTATGGATAAAGAAGTATCTAAAAATTATAAAAACGAATAAAATACTTCTCAAATTGGAAGTAAAATAGCACCAATTAAAAATTACAACAAAATGAACGATTTATTAGAATTTACTCTCAATGCTCATGGTGGCATTGAAACATGGAACAAATTTGAAACCATTAGCGCAAAACTTATTACCGATGGAGTGTTATTTCCCATGAAGCAGCAAGCAGGCATTCTTAACAATATTTATGTCACTTCCAATACAAAAAAAGAATTCACAACGCATTATCCTTTTATAGAGAAAGACTGGCGTACTTCTTTTGATCCTAAACGTGTTGCAATAGAAAATCACAAAGGAGAAATAATTGAGGAACTATTCAACCCTAAGGAATCATTTAAAGGACATGAAAGAGAAACACCTTGGTCAAAATTGCAACTTGCCTATTTTGCAGGATATGCAATGTGGACCTATTTCAATACACCTTTCATTTTTACAAACTCAAATTATAAAGTTAAAGAATTGGAGCCATGGGAAGAAAATGGAGAAACATTCAGAAGGTTACAAGTCGAATTTCCATCTGAGATAGCCACGCACAATCCAATCCAAACATTTTATATTAACAAAGGAGGACTTATAGCAAGACATGACTACAATGCTGAGATTTTAGGAAATTCTTCAGCTGCTCATTACCTATCTGATTATATAGAAGTTCAAGGTATTAAAATTGCTACCAAAAGAAAGGTATACATAAGATTGGAAGATAATACACCACTCTTACCTGAGCCTGTTCTAGTTTCAATTAACTTAAGTGAAATAAATTTAAAATAAAAAATTATAATTCAGGTGCAATGATTATTTCGTGGATTAAAAATCAAACCAGCATTAGTAAATTAGGAAACAGAAGGTAAAATTAAAGCTTACTGATTCTATAGCAATAGAAAGAGATATGTCATTGAACTATTAAAAATCCAAATTAAAAGATAGCGTAGTGCTATCTTTTTTTTTTGGAGTTGCCTTCTCATTTACCATAAATACTAAGGCACTCGGTCTTTAAAAAACAACAAACTGGACTTCAAAAAGTTATTCAAAAAAATTAACAGTTTTATTTTTATGGCAAAATCTTGGCACAAACTTTTTTTAACAATTAAAATTCCAGTAAAATCAAGGTCTGGCGAATTTAGGTTCGAAACTTTTTCTAGTTAAGAACTTTAGGTTCGAGTCGTGTTCACGCTACTTCCTAAAATAACAGAATAATTAGATCATGTTTAACTAAAATGTTGAGAGGAAATCATCAGCTTGATTAACAGCCTGTCTTAGTAGCGGGAACACAACTCTAACCTCTATCCTAAAAATCTCATTAAATCATACAAAATCAAACGAAGACTAATTAATTATCCCTTTCAAATCAACCAATCACTCCAACTACCCGCAGAAAGAATAAATTTCCCGCAGGCAGCAAAAACATCACTTCTTTACAATCAGATAAGACAGCGCCGGATCCTGGAGTAGCCGGTGCATCTCACTGCAGATCATATCCTGCACATCGTGCCGGATCTGGCTGAAATTCTGCTATATCATCGCGTTATATAGTTTTCCCGCCGGCGGTATTTCCTTGTAGTTCTCCTTCTCTTTCCCAAGCGCCTCATGGTTGATATCCAGGATAAAATCATTTTCCGAGAGCACGTAATACAATTGCTGGGAGAACAGCCTGGCCATGACTACCTTGGCCGAAGCAAGCTGCCCTTCAAGCTGCCCCATCGCATCGTTGAGATAGGCGGTAAATTTAGATCGCAAGCATTACAATGGTACTGCCGGCAATCGGGTCATCAATCAAAAAGATTTAATATTATTGTTATATTCGCTAAACGCTTACTAATTGCAAAAAGCCAATTAAAAAAAAGTATTGGTACCATTTGATGGCTAATATAAATTAGTGAGTGGCAACCCTGCCTAAACACTTTAAAAACAAGATGAGAACCAAATATTTTGACAAATTGTTAGAAGAAATTTCAAAAACGGGCAATCCCAATTTTGAAGAAATCGAAATTATTAGCCATTTTTTTATACCAGTTAATTCGATAAGAAATTCAATTTTAGAAGAACAGGACAAAATTCCAAAATACCTTTATTTTATAAATTCAGGTTTTATGAGGCTATTTTATTATGACCAAAATGGAGAAGAACAAACAACTTTTTTGTGTTCAAAAAATGGTTTTATTGCCTCTTTCTCATCATTCATAAACCAAACAAATGCAACAGAAAATGTAGAATGTATTACAGATTGCCAATTATTAAGAATATCCTACACTGATGCCAGACTACTTGTGGATAAAAGCGAAATCTTCAAGAACTTTTTTTTAGCGGTCTTTGAAAAATCTATATCGTCATCAACCTTAAGAGCCAATGATTTAGCACTATTAAATGCAGACCAACGCTACCAAAAAATGATAGACCAACAAGCTCATTTTATTCAAAATATCCCACTTCAATACATCGCTTCATATTTGGGGATAAAACCACAAAGTTTAAGTAGAATTAGAAAAAAAAACATTAAGTAACATTTGTGAAGTAGAATGAAATTTTGTTTTTAGAATATTGCATTTCATTTAACAACATTCATAAAATGGAAGCAATAAAAGAAATCCTAAATCAACTGCCTGCTGCATTTGGACAATCCCTGATGAATTACGGACTTATCGTGATTGTTTATTTAGTGGTCTGGAAACTATTAAAGAAACGGCTTAAGAATTGGAGAATACAGTTGAAAGAGCGCGTTGATGCAAATCAAATAAAGTCCGAATTATTAAATAGCCTTTTTACATTAATGGCAAGTACTGCATTTGTACTTATAATTTATCTTCTAAAATCACTTGGTTACACAAAAATCTATACTAACATAAATGACTATCCTAAATTCTTTGCTTATGGTGGTTTTTTCATTTTTTTACTTTTTGACGACACCTGGTTTTATTGGGTACACCGACTATTGCATCACCCAAGAATTTTTAAGCACATACACAAAGTACACCACAAAAGTATCGACGTTAATCCGTTTACATCGCTTTCTTTTCATTGGGCAGAATCCTTGTTGCTAACCTTTTGGATTCTACCTGTAAGTATGATTTTCCCAATGTATGTGCCTGTACTAGGACTATTGCAAATTTGGGGATTTTTAGACAATATAAAATCACATCTTGGGTATGAATTTTTTCCGAGCTGGTGGAATAAAAGTTTTGGAAAATTAATGACGTCAAGCACATATCACAATATGCACCATAGTAAATTCAATGGTAATTATGGAGTCCATTTTCGCATATGGGACAAACTTTTAGGCACAGAATTTAACGATTACGGAAAAACATTTGACGAGATACAAGACCGAAAAAAGGCCGACCGCTAACAGCTGTTTCTCACAATTGAGAATTTTGTTGTGAGTGCACCTTTACGTTTGGCAAAAAGTTTTATTTTTAACAGAAAATAAAGAGTTCAGAACTTCGCCGCTCAAGGGAAGAAGCAGAACGTTAACTCCCATCTTACTGACCGTAAACAAAGAAAATGAGGGAAAAATTAAGGCAATACATAAAGGACAAATTTACAACTGATGACAACCCTCTTGACCAAGTTCTTTCTGCGTCGAAACAAACCACGACAGCAAAAAATGAAATTTTGTTAAACAAAGGCGACAAAAGCAAGCATTTTATTTTGTCTTATAAGGAGTTTTGAGATGTTTTTATATAGCCAAAAAGGCGATGAACAAACACGATATTTCGCAACAGAAAATACTTTTTTTTGGGGTGGCTTTGCAGTTTTGCAAATCAATTACCATTTGTTGAATTTGCGCAAAGTGTAGGAGTAACAAAACTACTTGTTACTGACAGGACAACATTTTATTTACTTGTCAACATAAATCACAAGTTTGCCAAAATATATTGCAACATTTTAGAGATGTTTTACTCCTACTCAGCAGAGCGTATAGGCACTTTTATGGCTATGGAAGCCAATGTAAGAATGAATGGATTTTACAAAATCAACCATTATTGCTTCAAAAAGTTCCAAAAAGAATGCTAGCTTCCTATTTGGATACAAAACTGCAAACATTTAGGAGGCTGCTTTCAAACCCTTTACATAAGTGAACTTTTCAACATTAAGTTATGGGCGAAAGGCATATTATTGATAATTTTTTTTTATCTCTACTATACTTCTACTAAATTTATCAAAAACAATTTGTTCACTTTCATTACTACTGGGTTTGCATTTTTCCCTAGTAGTAATTTTATTCTTGATTTGATAGGCCTGACTTGAAATCAAGGCGCCTTTTATTGGGTCATTCAAGCTGATATCTACTTGTGAGTTTAGATATTTCTCTACAGCTTTTGGTATTTCCAAAACGTGTTTTGTTTTATTGTCAATGTCCATTATTTTACTTTGAGAGTCTTTTGGAAATAGTTTATTTAACCACCATTGCTTTTCGTATTTTGTATAAACAGGAACTGCATTGAGATACAGCTTATAGCCTTGATAATGTTCAGTAAAATCACTGCTGAGAATGTAATTATAATAAATAATGGCATCAATAGATTGCCAGCTTATAAAACAATTTTTATCAAACAGCGGAATTTCAATTGTAATTCCTTTATCATCATAAAACAACTTCTCTTGTCTTTCGGAAATTTGCTTTTGTTGTCTTTCGGAAATTGAAAATCCAAATATTAGACCATATATTACTATCAGTGGCATAATTGCAAAAATTATGATAGTAACCCAAGCATATAAAGGAACATTTTCAGGAAATTTAACTGCAAAGCAAAATGCAACAAAACCAATTAGTGAAAAAATGGACAATGGCAAAATGGCAAAAATTAATGTAGCATTCTTTTCAATTAGTTTTTTTATCATAACTTTTTTTACATATTGTTTCGGCAAATTTTAACTAACTATTTTTAATATTCAGATTGAATTTCAGTTATAATACCTTATGATCGATTTACCTCAAATTTGTCTCTGTTTGCGGAATTTTTTAATCTACAAACATTCCTGAAAACAACATTTTTTCATCAAAATTCAAAGTTGTTTTGTAAGGCCCATTTTTTATTTCAATATAGTTTGCGAATTTTAAATCTTTATAGTCAATTATCGAATTTTTATCAAATAATTTGGCTACGTCCTCGAATTTCATTCCAGCTTTCAGTCCATTTTCAAATGAAATTTCAACTTTTCTAAAGTCGTTTATGGCATATCCTACAATTCGGTTTTGTTTTCTGTTTTCAGGATTCATTTGACTAGGGGATAAATAAAAATGGATATTGTGATAGTCACTTTTATACATAATTTTATTTATATCTCCTGAACTTGCGGTAATTTCTTCCATTCGTTCAAAGTTTTTATTGCTAGGAGATTTCACAAAATCGTATTCTGTAGATTGTCCAATTATTAGATTGTTTACATTCCACTTTTTATCAATTTTTAGAACAGGTTTGTTTTTAGTGTCTTCTGCATTGGTGCTATTATTGGTTAGTTTCCGGATGTATTTTTCATTATCACACCCACCAAAATCAATAAGTCCATTAAAAATATCCCAATAACAAGTTTTGGATAAATTGGTGTTGTTTAGCATAATTAGTCTGTCATAATCGGGAGAGAAGAAAATATATTTGTTTTCCTTTTTTACGTTCCAATATAAACCGTTATCTGTATTTGGATTTTTTGTGCCCTTACCAAATTTCAACTCAATTTTCTTTAAAATTTCAGTTTTTAATCTTTGACTTTTAATCTCTATTCTAAAGCCATAAATTTTATTTTCTGCGTTAAAATTTATTAAAGTACCCTTCAAATCATTTTCATTTTTGATTGATTTTAAATCAATATGAGCACCACCAAATCTCGAAATACTATCGGTTTTGAGTTTTTCAGAGTTTATTTGGAAAATGATTTTTTGTCCTCTCAAATCAATTCCTTCAAAACTATATCCATGGGAGTTTTCAACTTCCAGCAATAGGCAAAACGGATATTCAGTAGTTTCAACACCCATAAGCAAACTGTCACTAAAGTGTATGACGTTTTCTATGGGTTCGTTTAGATTTAATTTTAGCAAATCCATTTTCTTTTGTTCGTTGCATGAAATCATAAGCAGAAGAATCGGAAGCGGTAAAAAAAATTTCATAGATAAGTCAAAGTTTAAAGTTATAAAGTAAAAAAAGGTTCTGTCACATCTATCAGAATCAAATATAAGAATTTAAGTGATTTAAAATTTACCACGCCAGTTTAAAGAATGATTTAAACATAGATTTCCCTGATTTGACAATCTGATCCTTTTTTAGCATGTGTACAACTTCAATTCCACTAATTGTTCGCCTAGCCGATTCAAAACTTTTAAAACCTAAACCGTTTTTGTATGCACCATTTTATAGATCGATGGTACTGTTCTACAATATTGTTGAGATATTTACACTGCCGGATTTTGATCTTTGAGAATAAACGTTTGTTATATATTTTGATCGGTTTAAAATTCAATGTTGGAGGTTATTCCCAGATGCGACAGAACCTGGTTTTAATATTGTAATGAAATATTATTAATTTTTCGAAACTCTTTTGGTGTCAACTGTTTTTTTTTAATAAATACCCGATTGAAATAGCTTAAAGTCTCAAATCCGCATTCAAAAGCAATACTATTTATAGTATTATCGGTTTGTAATAATAATTGACAACATTTAGTAATTCGAATTTCATTTAAATAATCTGAAAAGGTTTTCCCAGTAATTTTTTTAAAAAACTTACAAAAATTACTTTCCGTCAAATGAATCAGTTCTGCCACTTGTTTTAAACCTATTTTATTCGAAAAATTATTTTCCAAAAAAATACAAACCGTATTGATTCTATTTTCGCTTTCAACCGAGTAAACCGACTGAAAATAAGGGGAACATAAAATTTCTTGTTCACAATTTGTCAATTGATTTAAAACCTTCATCAAACTTAATATTCGATCAAAACCTTTAGAATGAACAAGATTTAATAGCTCGTTTTTGACTTCAGTATTTTTAGCGGGGAAAAACAATCCTTTCTTAGACTGCTCCAACATTTTTTTTAATGCAGTACTTTCTTCAAATCCTAAAAAAGGTGATATAAAGGAAGTCGAAAATTGAATCACTACAGCATCAAAATCCTCATCGCCACTTGATTTTCCAACCCAAGTATGAGGCAAATTAGATCCCGATAAAACCAAATCACCATCACCAAATGTTTCATGACTATTCCCTACTAATCGATAACCATTCCCTTTTATAATATATGTCAATTCAAATTCTGGATGATAATGCAACTTAAACTCAAAAAACGGAATTTGAAAACGATACGCATAAAAACTAGCTACTTCTTGATGAGACCTTATATCTTCTAAAATGGGTTTCATAAACTATATATTCAAATAAAACCAAAAATACGTAAATAAAATTCAATATAGTCTTATATTTTGACAATTCAGGAATAAATTAGCTTACAAAAACGAATTAATTTTGAAAAAAATAATTTATAAAAAATGAAGAATATACAATGTACTGTCATTTTTTTAGCTTTTTTTTCTATGAGTGCTCAAGAAAAAAAAATCGAAAAATATCATGCACTTCCTTTTGGATCTGTAAAACCTTCAGGATGGATCAAAGCGCAAATGCAAAAAGATGTAAATGGTTTTGTGGGTAATTTGGACCAACTTGTTCCTGATTTAATAAATGATCCAATTTATGGAACTGGAAGATTGCAAAAACACAGTAAAGCCAAAGAATTAGGTAATCTCAAAGAAGGAGATGCCGAGGGAAGTGAACAATACATGTGGTGGAACAGTGAAACCCAATCCAATTGGTGGGATAGTTACATCCGAAATGTGATACTCTTAAATGACAAAGAGGGTATAGAAAAAGTAAAAAAACATGTTTACAGTATATTAGCAACACAAGACCATGATGGTTATTTGGGTATTTACGACCCCGAATTGCGTTATAAGTTCAATAGCGAAAACGGGGAACTTTGGTCAAAAACTACTTTGTATCGAGGACTACTCGCCTATTACGAATATTCTATGGATGAGAAAGTTTGGAATGCATTGATTAAGGCAGTCGATAATGTAATGCAGAACTATCCCATAAATGCTTCGAGTCCTTTTTCTTCTGGAGAAAAATTCAATGGCGGTGTTTCGCACGGACTAACTTTTACAGATGTATTAGATAAGATGTATCAAATTTCCGGAGATAAAAAATATGTAGAATATGCTTTGTTTTTATATCAGGACTTCTCCAAAACGTATCAATCCGAAAAAGATGCTCAATTAGCCAATATTTTAAATCCAAATTACAAATTGCAATCGCACGGAGTGCACACTTTTGAACATCTGCGCCCTTTGATTGTGGCTGCTTATGCAGCCACAAATTCGGAACTACAAAATGCTTTAGCAATTTATATTCAACGTTTGAAAAACGCAACAACCATTACCGGCGGTCCTATTGGAGACGAATGGATTGCTGGACGCACAGCCGATCCAACTCATGCAGGCTATGAATATTGCTCTATACATGAGTTAATGGACAGCTATACTTTACTATTGCAAAAAGCAGGTCAAACAAAAACCGCAGATGAAATTGAAACCATTTTCTACAATGCTGCTCAAGGCAGTCGGGACCCCAATCATTCTTGCATTGCATACCTCAAAACCGATAATTCTTATGAAATGTTGGGTACCAAAAATGGAGAAATCGAGCCTGATCGAAAACAAACCCGCTATAAATATTCGCCCGCTCACCAAGATGTTGCCGTTTGCTGCAATCCAAATGCGGGAAGAATTACACCTTATTTCTTAGAAAAATCATGGATGAAAGAAGGAAATAACACTTTGGTCGCAGCAATACTTTCTCCAAATGTAGTTGAAACAACTATCGACAATAATGCTGTTCGAATTGAAGAAATAACAGAATATCCCTTTAAAAACAAGTTTATATTTAAAATTTACAACCCCAAAAACAGTAACTTTAAGCTAAAAATAAGAAAGCCAAATTGGGCAACACAAGTTGAAACCAAAGAAAAATTTATTCTAAAAAATGGATTTATAGTTTTAGACAGAAAATTTGCCAAAGAAGATCAAATACAGATTGAATTCAAAGCTTCGGTTATTATAAAAGAAGATGCCTATCATGAAAAATATTTCACTTATGGCGCGCAAGTTTTTGCAAAACCTATTTTGGCTTCCGAACATAAAGGAAAAACATACAAGGGAGATTTTTATGATGTGACCTACAGCCCGAAAGAAAGCACAAAATATCAATTCATTGAAAACAATAAGGCAAAATTTGAGAATGATAAAATCTCAGTAACCTTAAAAAATAGTTCTACAAATGAATTGGAAAATGTTGTTTTAATTCCATTCGGACAAACCATACTTAGACAAGTTTCTTTTTAAACCAATAAAGTAAAAACATGAAAAAAATCGCAATCCTTTTTATCCTTTTAGTCAACCATCTAAATGCACAAATCAGTCGCATAGAACCAGGAAATTGGTGGGTTGGGATGAAACTAAATCAGATAACACTTTTGGTTTATGGAACCGATATTCAAAATTTAGAACCTCAAATCAAATATTCTGGGCTCACGATTATAAAAACCGAAAAGGTTGAGAATCCTAATTATTTGTTTGTCACTATCAATATTAGCGCACAAACCAAAGCAGGAACGGCTAAAATTGAATTCCAGAAAAAGGGGAAAACTATAGTCATTAAAGATTTCCCATTATTGGCAAGAGAAATCAATAGTGCAGACCGAGCCAGTTTCTCTTCAAAAGATGCTGTTTTATTACTAATGCCCGACCGTTTTGCCAATGGAGATCCTAAAAATGACAATACAATTGGTAGTTTAGAAAAAGCGAATAGAAAAGATGAAAGCGGGAGACATGGAGGAGATATCCAAGGAATTACTAACAATTTGGACTACATTCAATCCTTAGGCTATACCCAAATTTGGAATACTCCATTGGTAGAAAACAATATGCAAAATTATTCTTATCATGGATATGCTGCTACCGATTTTTATAAAATAGACAGCCGTTACGGCACTAATGAACAATTCAAAAAATTGGTTGAAGAAGCAAAAAAAAGAAACATTGGTGTAATTTGGGATGTAGTTCTCAATCATTGTGGCTCCGAATATTATTTTGTCAAAGATTTACCTATGAAAGACTGGCTTAATTTTCAGGAAACCAAAACAAGAACAAATCACATCAAATCGACTTTGTTAGACCCTTACGCAACAGAACAAGATAGAATTGGTTATACTGATGGCTGGTTTGATACTTCCATGCCAGATCTGAACCAGAGAAATCCCTTTATGTCGAGTTTCCTTATTCAAAATACAATTTGGTGGGTAGAATATGCTGGGCTATCGGGCTTTAGAGAAGATACTTTCTCTTACGCCGATAAAGATTTTTTGGCAAAATGGACCAAAACTGTTTTGGATGAATATCCTAATTTCAATATCGTTGGCGAAGAAATGACCACGGTAACAGAACTTTCAGCTTATTGGCAAAAAAACAAAGTTAATGTCGATGGCTATAAATGCTATTTGCCTTCTTTGATGGATTTTGCACTAACGGATAACTTGATAAAATCACTAACGACAAAAAATGATTGGGAATCCACTTGGAAGGAATTCTATAAAGGGATGGGACAAGACTATCTATATCCAAATCCCAACAATTTATTGATTTTCCCTGACAATCACGATATGGATCGGATTTATTCCAGGTTGAACAAAGACCTTGATAACTGGAAAATCGCCATGGCTCTTTATGCCACTATGAGAGGAATTCCACAATTTTATTACGGAACCGAATTATTATTTACCAATGAAAAATCAGGAAATGACGGTCAAAGACGAGCCGATTTTTATGGCGGTTGGCCTGAAGACGCTAAAGATGCTGTTACAGGAAAAGGGCTTGACGCCAAAGAACTAGAGGCTCAAAAATACTTAAGTAATTTACTGAATTGGAGAAAAAATGCATCAGTTATCCATAACGGTAAACTCCTTCATTATGCCCCGGAAAAGAACGACATTTACGTTTATTTCAGATACAATAACAAAGATAAAGTAATGGTAATCTTGAATAAAAACAAAGATAAAGTAAATCTCGATATGAACAAATACAATAAAATGATACCGAGCTCTTTCAAAGCCAAAGAGATTATAAGCAACAAAGACATCAACGTAAACAACGCTTTAGAAATCGCCTCAAAAAGCGCATTAATTCTAGAAATAAAATAAATATAATAATGAAAAAAAATATAATCTTACTCCTTATGGGAATGCTTAGCTTACTTTCAGAAGCTCAGGAAGTCAAAGTTACTTCCGGAGAAGTTCAACGCATTGCAAATTTTCAATCCAAACTGATTGATGCCCGAAACATCGATATTTGGTTACCTGACGGATATTCCAACAAAGAAAAATATGCCGTTTTATATATGAATGACGGTCAAGCCTTGTATGATGCCGAAAGCACTTGGAACAAACAAGCCTGGGAGATTGACCAAGTGGCTGGAAAATTAATAGCCGAAGGCAAAACTAAAAAGTTTATTGTAGTAGGTATTTGGAACAACGTGGAATACCGTCATTCTGAGTATTTTCCTGAAAAAATAATTCAGGAAATTCCAGTAGAAACAAGAACAATTGTTCTTGAAGAACAATTAAAAAGCAAACCACAAGCCGATAATTATTTAAAATTTATAGTTACAGAGCTAAAGCCTTTCGTTGACAAGAAATTTTCAACAAAGAAAGATTTAGAAAACACATATATTGCTGGATCTAGCATGGGTGGTTTAATTTCTTTGTATGCCATTTGCGAATATCCAAAAATTTTTGGTGGAGCTGCCTGTTTGTCAACTCATACACCAATGATAATGAAAGAAAAAATTGATCAAAATGCAGATGCAGATGTTGCCTCAAAATTTAGAAATTATCTCAAAATTAATTTGCCAAATCCTAAGAATCATAAAATTTATTTTGATTACGGTGATCAAACGCTAGACAGTTTCTACCAACCTTTTCAAGAAAAAATCGATGCCATTATGATTGAAAAAGGATTTACAGCCAAAAACTGGGAAACCAAATTCTTTCCTGGAGAAAACCATTCGGAGGAAGCCTGGGCAAAGAGACTAGATGTTCCATTATTGTTTTTATTAAAAAAATGAAAAATGAAAAAACTAGGATTCCTATTATTCATAACATTATTTTCCTTGGAAAGTTGCTCTAAAAAAGAAGAAACCAAAGACTTTACGCAATATGTTAATCCATTTATAGGTACCGATGGAACAGGACACACTTTCCCAGGTGCTTGTCTACCCTTTGGAATGGTGCAGCCTAGCCCGGACAATGTAGATATTGGTTGGGACTACACCTCAGGTTATCAATATAATAATCCTGAAATTCTGGGCTTTTCTCAAACCCACCTGAGCGGAACAGGCATAAATGATTTAGGGGATGTCCTATTGCTCCCTTTTGTTGAAAACAAAACTGGAAATTTTAAGATCCGCTATAATAAAAAGACTGAAAAAGCCAGTCCTGGTTTTTATTCGGTCATATTAAACGACAGCATAAAAGTAAATTTAACAGCAACTGAAAGGGTCGCTTTTAACCAATTTATCTACCCGACAAAAAGAGCAAAATTATTGGTTGACATTCAACACGGATTACGTTTTCTAACGGAATCTTTGGTATTGGACAGTAAAGTCAGCATTGAAAGCAATACAACCATTTCGGGCTATTGCCATAACAAAAACTGGGTGGAACGAAAATATTTCTTTACGCTAACTTTTGGCACTCCATTCTCAAATTTAGTGGAATTATCAAAAAAACCAAAAGAAAAAGCGCCAAGATATATTCTTGATTTTGAATTAGAAAACAAAACGCTGCAAGCCAAAATTGCTTTTTCAACCGTAAGCATAGAAGGAGCCAAAAATAATTTAAAAACGGAATTACCTCATTGGGATTTTGAACAAACTGTAGACAATGCCAAGGCAAAATGGAACAACTATTTAGCTAAAATCGAAATTGAAGCTCCTGAAAATCAAAAAGAAATATTTTACACTTCCCTATATCATTTATTTACCCAGCCCAGTAACATTGCCGATGTTGACAGAAAATACCGTGGTGCCGATGACAAAATCGGTACAGCGCCAAATGGCGAGTATTACTCTACCCTTTCACTTTGGGATTCCTACCGTGCAGCAAACCCACTTTATACCATACTTGTTCCGGAACGTGTGAATGGTTTTATAAATACGATGCTCCTTCATCATAAAGCAGCTGGATACCTACCTATTTGGACGGTTTGGGGTCAAGAAAACAATTGTATGATTGGCAATCATGCCATTCCAATTATAACAGATGCTTACAACAAAGGATTTAAAGGCTTTGATACCAATGAGGCTTTGAAGGCAATGATTGAAACAACTACCAAAAAACATCCTAACAATAATTGGGAATTATACAATAAATACGGATATTATCCATTTGACAAAATAGATAACGAATCCGTTTCTAGGACCTTAGAGAGTGGATATGATGATTATTGTGTGGCATTATTAGCCGAAAAGTTAGGCAATAAAAATGTTGCCAAAACCTATTACAAAAGAGCTTCGTACTACAAAAACATATTCGATAAAGAAACGGGATTAATGAGAGGAAAAGATACACAAGGCAATTGGAGAAAACCATTTGAACCTTTAAAACCGACCTCACCTATGAACAATCCAGGAGATTATACCGAAGCCAATGCTTGGCAATACTCCTGGGCTTCCACCCAACACGATATTCAAGGAATGACAAATATTTTAGGCGGAAAAGAAGAATTTACCAAACAGTTGAATACTTTTTTTACACTAACTGGAGAAAAAGACAACAGACATCTTGGGCAAGAAGGAATGATCGGGCAATACGCTCACGGAAACGAACCAAGTCATCATATTTCGTATTTGTATGCTTACTCGAACGAGCCAGAAAAAGGAAAAAAATTAATCACTCAAATCTACAACCAGTTTTACAATAATACTCCAAAGGGAATTACAGGTAATGATGACTGTGGTCAAATGAGTGCTTGGTATATTTTTACTACATTAGGATTTTACCCAGTTAATCCAGCTATTGGTACATTTGTTTTTGGAATGCCACAAGTCAAAAAAGCAACTATACATCTCACTAAAAAAAGAACTCTAAGTATTACTTGTAATGGAAATTCCTTTAAAAAAATTACTTTTAACGGAAAAAGAATTCAAGACATTGAAATCCATTATTCACATATAATGCAGGGTGGAGAATTGAAATTTGAATAAAAATCATTTACTGCATCAGTTTTCCAGACATCTTTTGGGCAGAGCTAATATGTTTTAAAAAAAGAGGACAACGAAAACAATAAATAAATTCTAGGTAATCTATTTATTGTTTTTTAATGACAATATGATAAAATTCCGATGCTGTCACATCTGTCAGAATATAATATAGGACTTTACATAATTTTAGAGTTAGTCCACCAATTTAAGGAATGATTTACATAGATATCATTGGACCAACCATCTGATCCTTTTTTTAGCATATGTACAACTTCACTTCCGCTCAATGTTCGTCAACTTCTACCATATTTAGTTTGCAATTGTGCCGACAGTGCCGGCACAATTTGTTTTCCTTATTCAGCGCGCTTATTTTGAAGTACAGTTTCATTATTTCTAAAACCAATTTCCCCAAAAAGCAATGTTAAAGAACTATTGTTGTGAACGATAACTTGCTGTTGAGTTTGCTCAACAAGTAGGGATAATTCGTTGAGTAAATCAGTTTCAATAAATGTTATATTATTTTCTTTCCGCCATCGTATAATTATCAATAATAAGTCTTGTAAAATGTATCTTACAAAAACAAAATTACTAAAAGTAACTTGACACAGGTATAAATATGTCTACCAAACTTTATTTTAGCGTTAACCTAGACATTTTAAACTATATTAATGAATTTGTCCGAAGTGCAGACGATCCAGTTTGTGGTAGAAACAAAAAGTATCGCAATTACCTGTCATCCATAATTTGTAAACTGCTCATTTGAATTAAAAAAAATGATTGTTTTCTATGAACTGAATCAAATCGTCCGCCATTGCTTGCTGTTCTTTTTCTTTTGGATGTCCATTTGTGTTTTTATATGAAAAAAAATGAGAAACTATTTTTTTGTCATTTAGTTTTGCCACGGCAGCATTGACTAATTCTGGCCATATTGATCCTTCTCTGACAATATCCATATTTCCAAGACAACAAATGATTTGCGCATTTGGATAATGCATTCTTATTTTTGAAATAAAATCAATATAAGCCTCTATAATAAATTCATTATTTGGTTTAGTAGTGCCAAAGCGAATTTTAAACTGTTCATTTTGAGGCATATTTACAATCCAGCTATCGTTTTGAAATAAATTAATGACCACTATATCCGGAACATACCCCGAAAAATTCCATTTAGAATTTGGATCCTCAGGATTTATACGATCATAAATTTCCGGCATAATCTGTGGAAACCAACTCACCATTACCCCAATTCCGCTTTTGGCGGTGCAATGATATTCTGCATCAAAGTGTCTGGCCGTGAGAGCATCATAGGTCTTAAAATTATTAAAATATTTGGGTGCGCCAGAGTCTGTGCTGTCAATAGGTACATCAACACCATGTCCACAGGTTATAGAATCTCCAAAAAATTCTATCTTTCTCTTTTTTTCTTTCTTTGGCTTAAGGACGGTTGCATTTTTATCAATTTCAAAACCATAGAAGAAGGTCGTGTTTTCATCTGTGTTTGTAATTTTTACCAATTCGACCTGATGCTCTTTTAAATCCGAAAAAGTAGCTACAGTATATGCTTTTTTCCCTTTACCAACTTTTATTTTTTCAAGATTACTAGTATTACCGTCAACAATAGCATAATAATAATTGAAATCCTTTTTTACATCCAACAAGGCCCTAACCTCTTTGGTGCCTTTTACATTAATACTGATACTGGTTCCTGACCAATAGAATTCGGCACTGGAGTTCGAAAAGCCAACCCTTCCCATATAATCCAGATGCTTGTCTTTTGAAAAAATGAACTTGGCTCCATTCGTTTGGGCTTGCATTGAGACAAAATGAAGAAGCAAAAAATTTAACAGTATAAACCGGCTAACTACTTTCATATTTTATATGTTTATTATTATTTTTTGAGCCTATATAATATCGTCTTTATGTTAGGATATAAAAAGACAAAAAGTTTTGTAAAGATTAATAATACAATATATTAGTTCTAGTTATATGTTAATTATTTCATCTTAAATCTTTTATTTTTAAAGCTGAGCTATTTTAAAACTGTAATTATTTGTGATGGCATCCTAAAAATGGCTCCTTTACAAAATACCATCTCCAGCATTATAAAGGTTATTTTTTTAAAAAGAAACATTACACTTGAGCTGATTAATAAACTACTTACCAAAATTTTATCGAACAAGTGCAATGCTCTTAAAAACAAAACAAAATTAGTCTTTACAATGGCGTTATTTTTATACCTGAATTTTAATATTTTTAATGATCTCCAAAACCTGACTTACTTTAGCCTGTAAACCTTCAAAATCTTGTTTGTCCAATATATCTTTTGAAATTAACTGCGAACCCAATCCAACACAAGTTGCTCCGGCATTCAGCCATGAACTCAGACTTTCAACCGTTGGGTAAACACCTCCCGTTGGCATAATGTTCGTCCATGGACAAGGTCCTTTTATTGCTTTGATGAACTCAGGGCCGTAAATATCAGCTGGAAATAACTTTACAATTTCGCAACCTAATTCTTCGGCTCTTGCAATTTCAGTAAGCGTTCCGCAGCCTGGTGACCACAATACCTTACGACGATTACAAGCAATTGCAATATCTTCCCTGAAAACTGGAGTTACAATAAAATTTGCGCCCAAACTCATATAAAGTGAAGCTGAAGCTGCATCTGTTATCGAACCAACTCCTAACATCATTCCAGGTAATTCTGCCAAAGCATATTTGTTCAATTCACCAAAAACTTCATGGGCAAAATCGCCTCTGCTTGTAAACTCCATTAAACGTGAACCTCCATCGTAACAAGCTTTCAGTACTTTTTTGCTTAATTCTATATCAGAATGAAAAAACAGCGGAACCATTCCGTTTTCTTTCATTTGCTGTGCTACCTCAATTCTTGAATATTTTGCCATTTTTATTTTATCTTGAAACTAATGCCGAACCATCGCCATCAATCCTATTTTCAACTTCTTTTAATGTTACCAGGTTATAATCACCTGCAATTGTATGTTTTAAGCAACAAGCCGCAACGGCAAAATCCAAAGCTCTTTGATTATTATTTTGATATTGCAGTAAACCATAAATCAATCCGCCCATAAAAGCATCTCCGCTTCCTACACGGTCAACTACCGGCGTTACTTCTTTAACTGCGGCGCTGTAAATTGCTTTTCCGTCGTATAAAATCCCACCAATTCTTTGGTGTGAAGCGCTGACAGAATAACGAAGTGTCGTTGCTGCAACTTTTAAGCTCGGAATCAATTCGAACAATTTATCATATACCGCCGGAAGTGTTTTTTCGTCCTGATAATTAGGATTCACTTTAGGGATTCCCAACATAAAATAGGCCGTATCAATATCTCCTAAAATCACATTGCTGTATTTTAGCATTTCTGGCATTACTTCACTTGG
>NZ_JBSIPG010000012.1:0-161471 GCF_054075145.1 Flavobacterium xizangense
CCTTTATCCAGTTATGCAAGCTTTTTTAGCCTCTTTTTTCGACCTTTTTTTGATTTATTTCCTAACTCGCTGATAACACTTTCTTTACAATCCAGATTTTTTTGACAACCTGTAGCCTTTTTCTGAATCGCAGTGCGGTTTTCATCGTTTTCGAGTCTTTTCTGCTTTCCGTTTTATTGATTTTTTAGTCTTCCCCACGCTTTTTTGAAAAGAAAACAGGATTTAAGGTTTCTTTAAAATGCATTTTTTTTATCTCGCAGAGTCGCAAAGACGCAAAGTTTTCCATTTTCAGACTCTATTTTGCTGAGGCATCATCTCTTCTTCCTCTGGATTTCTACCGAAAACAGCTCCCATAGCCCCGATAGGAGTGGAAATCCTTTTGCTTTTTTCTTTAAAAAGCAAAAGATTGAAGCGGATAGCGGGAAACAGCTACTAATACACAATCCAAAATTCGGTTTTTTTTACTCTTATATATAATACAGCTTTCTATATACATATATATGTATAGAAAAAACAAACCCGGCAGGTTTTCAAAAACTGTCGGGCTGCATGACTGAAATCTACTCTTATATATTAGGTATACTTATATATGTATACTTTCGTTTAAACTATCTATTACTTCTTTTGTAATTTGAATGCTTTTTAATTTTGCCTGATGATCGAAAATAGGACTTGTAACCATCAATTCATCAATGTTAGCGTAATTGATAAACTTTTTTAGATCTGTAATTAATTGTTCTTTGTTTCCCGTGAATGTTCCTGCTGTCATCTGATTAACATGATAGCGTTCTGCTTCATTCATAATATCGTCAAGCGATATAACCGGTGGCTGTAAACCTTTACGATCATTTCTAATTAAGTTTAGAAACATTTGGTACAAACTTGTCGACAATAATTCGGCTTCTTCATTTGTATCAGCTGCTATTATATTTACACACGCCATTGTTTTGGGTTTGTCTAAAAACTGCGAAGACTGAAAATTTTCACGATAGAATTCAAATGCCTGAATCATCAGTTTTGGAGCAAAATGTCCAGCAAATGCATAAGGCAAACCATAAGCCGCAGCTAAAGCTGCACTTTCCATACTGGAACCTAAAATCCAGATTGGAACATTAAGACCCTCAGCTGGAAAAGCACGAACTTTTCCTGTTGCATTTTCGCTAGAAAAATATTCTTGGAGTTTACTTACATTTTGAGGAAAACGTTGTGCTTGCTCAAAAAAGTCTTTTCTGATTGCTTCGGCGGTTGGCTGATCTGTTCCTGGTGCTCTTCCTAAACCTAAGTCAATTCGGTTTGGATAAAGTGTTTCTAATGTCCCAAATTGCTCAGCAACTACTAAAGGGGAATGATTTGGCAACATAATTCCGCCTGAGCCTACACGAATATTCTCGGTTTGACTTGCTACATACCCAATTAAAACAACAGTTGCTGTACTTGCAACGTGTGCCATATTGTGATGTTCTGCAAGCCAGATTCTTTTGTATCCTAATTTATCTGCTAATTGCGCAATGTCTTTTGTTTTTTGAAATGTTTTGGTAGCGTTGCTATCTTGATTGATGATTGCAAGCTCTAATATTGAAACTGAAATTGGTTTTTTCATATAAAATAATGCTAAGGTGCAAAATTAACTCATTTATATCGATGCACTTTGCTTTCTAATGTTAATAGAATTATAATATTTGTAGCTACAAATGTTTATTATTTCAATTTCAAATGAATTAGTTTATGATTTGTTTTACCATCAGCTTTTATAATTAGATCTTTCCCAGATTCTATTTCAAATTTAGAAGAAGTCTCAATCGTTAATGTAATTTCTCGATATCTAAATGCTTCAGGAATTTCAGGAATCACAATTTTCACTTCTACATTTTTTCCTTTTTGTGTGTAATCCATTTTTATTCGATCCCTCAACCAGATATATTCGTAAACTTCCTGCCATGGCGCCATCCAGATTGAATCATTTCCTTTTACACCATATTTATCTGCTAGAGTCGTCATGTAATATTTGAAATCAGGAAAACGTATGCTTAAGTTCCACAAATTTGTATTTCCCGTTCCATGTGTGAATTCGTTAAACCAAATTGGATTTGGCTGTTTTACAATCGAATCTAAGGTTTTTAAATAATGGTCCATTGTTTTAAAACTGGTCGTATCTTTTGAACTCTGTACAAAAGTTCTGGCCGTAATCATTTTATCTAAATTGATTTTTGAATCAACTTTAAAAACTGGGCCAACACCATAATAAGACGCTACCGATAAATTTCCGTTATCCAAAGCTTCTTTTTCATATTCTAAATAATACTTAGGGTCACCTTCTCCACCTGGAACTACAAAATGTGACATTGTAAAATTAAGATTCTGTTTTATTGAAACTGTATTTTCGGTGACTTCTGTCAAATAATTTGTACCGTGTTTTGTTGCATGATGAAAACCATGGTTTAAAATATCCCAACCGGAGTTGTACATTTCTTTAATTTCTGACCACGAAAGATGTCCGCGGTTTGCTGGCAAATCACGAATTACACCTCCGTTAACTGCCAAAGCCAATTTAAATGGGATTTTATTTCCGAATCCGTCTGAATAGAAAAGGCCTTTTGAAGTTGTTCCGTCTCCACCTTGATCAATTTTCCATTCGTTTTTATTCGGATTGCTTATTTTTCCTCCATTCAACAATGGAAATGCTGTTAAATAAGCTGAACGATATCCATCATCAAGAGTAAAACTGTAAGCGAAATGTTTGTTGTATTTTAAAGAAGCAATTTTAATTTTGGCTTTTTCTTCCGATTTTAATTTGATTTTAAACGAAATGACTTTTGATTTTGAAGAATCTCTCTGGATTATTTCATTTGAAAAACTAGTAAAACATTCGAAGAATAGTATAACGATAAAAAGAATGCGTTTTAACATAAATTATATAGATTCAATTTTTGCTTAAAAGTACATTTCTTTTTGAAGAAATAATTTTAAAACCAATTACTCTTTGAAAAATAATTTCCGTCGAATCAAAAAAGAGAATTGATTTAAAACCTAAATTTGTACATTAAAATACCCATTCGGTTTTTAGCTTATCTGCAAATGACACACAAAATTTTAATTATAGACGACGAAGAAAAACTGAGAAGTCTGCTGGCGCGTATTATAAAATCGGAAGGATTTGAAGTTTTTGAAGCCAAAGATTTAAAATCAGGTTTTAAAAAATTGGAACAAACAGATATTGATGTTGTTTTATGTGATGTAAAACTGCCCGACGGAAATGGTGTTGATTTTCTTCAGAATATAAAAGGAAGTTTTCCGCTCACAGAAGTTATTCTGCTAACCGCTTTTGGAAATATTCCAGACGGCGTTCAGGCAATGAAAAATGGCGCTTTCGATTATATTGTGAAAGGCGACGATAATGATAAAATTATTCCGCTTCTTTATAAAGCCGTTGAAAAAGTGCATTTACAGAAAAAGGTTCAGCAACTTGAAAAACGCATTAACGATAAATATTCTTTCAGTACCATAATCGGAAAATCAAAAGGAATTGAACAGGTTATCGATCTCGCACAAAAAGTAGCCAAAACCGATTCAACCGTTTTACTTACAGGAGAAACCGGAACCGGAAAAGAGGTTTTTGCACAAGCCATTCATGAGAACAGCAATCGTGTCGGGAAATCTTTTGTGGCCTTAAATTGTAGTACTTTCAGCAAAGAAATTTTAGAAAGCGAACTTTTCGGTCACAAGCAAGGGGCTTTTACCGGAGCTTTAAAAGATAAGAAAGGGTTTATTGAAGAAGCAAACGGCGGTACTTTATTTCTAGATGAAATTGGTGAAATGCCAATTGATCTTCAGGCAAAATTATTACGAGTTTTAGAAACTTCCGAATACATTCCAGTTGGAGATACCACTCCAAAAAAATCAAATTTCAGATTAATTGCCGCTACAAATAGAGATTTAAAAACAGAAAGCGATGAACATCGTTTCCGTTCTGATTTGTATTTTCGTTTGAATATTTTCGAAATCAAACTACCGTCTTTACGAGAAAGAATTAAAGATATTACGGTATTGACGCATCATTTCGTTAAGCAATTTTCTGAAAAAACGAATAAAAAAACATTGCACATCTCAGATGATTTTCTGCAGAAATTAGAAAATTATTCCTGGCCGGGAAATATCCGCGAACTTAAAAACATCATCGAAAGATCCGTTATTTTGAGTAATGGCGATACTTTAACTTCGGATGTTCTGCCCTATGAAATGCAACATCAAGCTGAAAATAATTCAAAACCAATGTCCGCTTTTTCGATGCAAAGTGTTGAAAAACTTCATATTCAGAAGGTTTTAAATTACACCAAAGGAAATAAGGCAGAAACGGCGAGATTATTAGAAATTGGGATTGCAACTTTGTATAGAAAGCTAGAAGAGTACGGGATTGAAAAAAATTAAATTCCAAAATTTAAAAATTGCTTCGCCTGTTCGCTATCGCTCGAGTCCAAATTCCAATCAAAATGAATTATGAATATCAATTTTCAAAGCTTCGGAGAAGCGGAATATTTATAGATTATCTCATTGCATTAAAATAAAAAGCTCCAGCGGAGCGAAACCCAAACAATTCAAAAATATGTCGCTCCGAGGGATCTCTAATAACCGGAACTATTATTTTCTATAAACATTTAGCTCCTCTGGAGCTTGACAATAACATATCAAAACGAGAAAAGCTTATCAAAATGATAGGCTTTTTTTATGCCTAATTTTTGGCACAAAACCACATTCCTTTTATTGACAGCACTTTAGCCATAGCTTCATTTTTTCGGAACATATTTTGGCATAAGGAGGGAGAACATTAAAAATTCATTCCAAATGAAAAATCAAGTCACCTCAATCTACAAACAAGCAGAACGCTTTGCCGAGATAACAAAAAAATCAATTATTTCTGGAAATATCGTTCGTGCAAAAAAATGTCTGGCTCTTGCCGAACGCCTATTTATTACTGGAAGCATCGAAACTAAAAATGCCATTTCTAATGTGTACGTTTTTTCGGTTTCTTCTTTTATGGAAATGCGCCACTGCAATATTTCACATCTTTTTCCACAAACGCTTAAAGCAGAATACATCAAGCAGGTTAATGCTTCAGGCGTATAAATATGTTGAATCGGTTAACTGTTTAATCGTTTAATCGAAAAAATCTAAAATCTGTTCTGATAACTATCGGGACTAAAATCTAAAATAAATCTTATGATCACTTTTCTTTTACTCGGGCTGGCCGTTGTGCTGTTTGCCATTTGTTTTCTCTCTGTTGAATTTTTTGAAAAAATCTAAATCATGACCGCACTATTTATTGTTTCAATTGCCGTTTTCGTGTATTTGGTTTACGTATTAATCAAACCCGAAAAATTTTAAATCATGTAAAAAGTGAAATGCATTAAGTGAAATGTAAACGCAAATTTTATTCATCAACTCACTTTACAAATCACCTCTCACCTTTCACTAAAAAATATAAAAATTATGAACACAGAATTATTAGGCGTCATTGGTATTTTTATCCTAACTATTGTTTTAGCGATTCCTTTAGGAAAATATATTGCTAAAGTTTATTTAGGAGATAAAACACTTCTTGATCCGATTTTCAATCCAATTGAAAAATTTATTTTTAAAATCAGCGGTATTAATTCGGCTGAAGAAATGAACTGGAAACAACACTTAAAAGCACTTTTAAGTATCAATATGGTTTGGTTTTTTCTTTGCTTTTTTGTCTTATTGTTTCAAGGTTCTTTACCTTTAAATCCGGATAATAATCCGTCCATGTCACCAGATTTGGCATTTAATACTGCTATTTCATTTTTAGTTAATTGTAACTTACAGCATTACTCAGGTGAAAGTGGGGTTTCTTACCTTTCACAAATCGTCTTGATGTTTCTTCAATTTGTTTCTGCTGGTATCGGAATGGCCGCTGCCGCTATGATTTTTACGGCAATGAAAGAAAGAACAACAGAACAATTGGGTAATTTTTATAATTATTTCATCAAAAGCTGTACTCGTATTTTATTACCTCTTTCTGCAATTGTAGCTATCGCATTAGTTTTCAGCGGTACTCCAATGACATTTGAAGGTAAAGATGCTATTACAACGCTTCAAGGTGATCATGTAGAAGTTTCTCGTGGACCCGCTGCAGCTTTTATTGCTATTAAACATATTGGTACAAATGGTGGTGGATTTTTTGGAGCCAATTCAGCACATCCATTAGAGAATCCAACTTATTTTACGAATGGAGTTGAGCTTTGGGCGCAAATGATTATTCCGTTTGCGATGATTTTTGCTCTTGGATTTTTCCTAAACAAAAGAAAATTAGCGAATATTATTTTTGGTGTAATGACGGTTGGTTTCTTACTCTTGGTTGTTCCAACAGTTATGAGTGAAATCAACGGAAATCCTGCTATCGAAAAAATGGGTATTGCACAGGCAACCGGAGCGATGGAAGGAAAAGAAGTTCGGTTTGGCCCGGCAATTTCAGGTTTCTGGAGCATTGCTACAACGGTAATTTCGACAGGTTCTGTAAACAGTATGCACGATAGTTCTATGCCTATTTCTGGCGCTATGCAATTATTATCTATGATGGTAAATGCCTTTTACGGCGGATGTGGTGTTGGTATTTTGAACTACTATGTTTTCATTATTCTGGCTGTATTTATCTCAGGATTAATGGTTGGCCGAACTCCCGAATTTTTAGGGAAGAAAATCGAAGCGCGGGAGGTTAAAATTGCTGCTTTCATCGCTATTCTTCACCCTTTATTAATATTAGCCGGAACTGCTTTAGCTTCTTATTTTGCTGCGCATGATACTGCAATGGGCTATTGGTTTAGCGGCAACGCAACAGGCTGGTTAAACAATCCTGGTAATCACGGATTCTCAGAAATGTTATACGAATATACTTCGAGTGCTGCAAATAATGGTTCTGGTTTTGAAGGTCTGGGAGATAATAATCCGTTCTGGAATATCACTACAGGAATTGTATTACTGCTAAGCCGTTTTATTCCAATCATTGGTCCATTGGCAATTGCAGGTTTACTGGCAGGTAAAAAATACATTCCAGAGAGTGCTGGAACTTTAAAAACCGACACCTCAATTTTCGGAATCATGACTTTTGCCGTAATCGCAATTATCGCTGCTTTATCGTTCTTCCCAGCGTTGGCGCTTGGACCTTTAGCAGAATATTTTGGAATGTAAAATGTAAAAAAGTAAAATGTGAGATGTAAAAAATAAGAACCAAACTCAAACAACATTTCACATCTCACATTTTACTTTTTTACATCTCACAAAAAATCATAAACGTGTTTCAAGATTCTTAATTAATCCATAAATAAGTTTTCCTATGATATCTAATTTTTCAATCAATTGTTCACATTCTTTTTCGTTGAAAAAATCTAATTCCTTGCTTAATAGAATCAAAGTATCGAGTTCTGATAAAGAACCTAGCGAAATATGTAAAAAATGGATAAATTCTTTTGTTCCTTTTCTTGCTGCTCCTTCTGCAATATTAACAGGTACAGAAACAGAAGCTCTACGGATTTGAGAAGTAATTCCAAACTTTTCCTCAGAAGGAAATTGCCTTGTAGCTAAATAAATTTCTTTAACGAATTCAAAACTTTTAATCCATGAATTCAATTTCTTGTGTGGTTTCATATTTAAAATAATTATTTACAAAAGTAGGAAATTTCACATTTTACATTTAACATTTTACACAAAGAAAAATGACAACTAATAAATCCACATCATTGTTTGAAAGTAAACAGGTAAAAGAAGCCTTGGTGCAGTCTTTTGTCAAGCTGAACCCAAAGATGATGATCAAAAATCCGGTAATGTTTACCGTAGAAATTGGAACTGCAATTATGTTTGCTGTTTGCATTTCGATATTAATGGGCGCAAACGACCAGGGAAGTTTTACTTATAACTTAATTGTATTTTTAATTTTACTAGCAACGCTTTTATTTGCCAATTTCGCCGAAGCCATTGCCGAAGCAAGAGGAAAAGCACAAGCCGACAGTTTAAGAAAAACTAGAGAAGAAACTCCTGCAAGACAGATTATGCCTAACGGAGAAATTAAAAACATAAGTTCTTCAGCCTTAAAAAAAGATGACATTTTCGTTTGTGAAGCTGGTGATTTAATTGCTGCCGATGGTGAAATTATTGAAGGTCTGGCAACAATCGACGAAAGTGCTATTACCGGAGAAAGTGCTCCTGTAATCAGGGAAGCCGGAGGAGATAAATCTTCGGTTACCGGAGGGACAAAAGTATTATCTGATAAAATTAAAGTAAAAGTAACTTCTGAACCAGGCGAAAGTTTTTTAGATAAAATGATTGCTTTAGTTGAAGGAGCAAGCCGTCAGAAAACACCAAACGAAATTGCCTTAACCATTTTATTAGCCGCTTTTACTTTAATTTTCGTGATTGTGTGCGTTACGCTAAAACCGTTTGCCGACTATGCCAATGCACCCATCACGATTGCGGCTTTCATTGCTTTGTTTGTATGTTTGATTCCAACTACAATTGGAGGTTTACTTTCTGCAATTGGTATTGCGGGAATGGACAGAGCTTTACGTGCTAACGTAATCACAAAATCAGGTAAAGCGGTTGAAACTGCCGGAGATATTGATGTTTTGCTTTTGGATAAAACCGGAACGATCACCATTGGAAACAGAAAAGCAACCAATTTTTATCCAACAAAAGGAATCTCTTTTGATGATTTCGTGAAATCGGCTGTTTTGAGTTCACTTGCAGATGATACTCCGGAAGGAAAAAGTATCTTAGAGTTAAGTGAGATGATCGATGTAAAAAATGAGGTTAAAGCAAGCTTTTTACAAACTACTTCTGATATTTCACACACAATAAAATTTACTGCCGAAACTAGAACTTCTGGAGTCGTATTAAAAGACGGAACCAATATTAGAAAAGGGGCACAAGATGCCGCTAAAAATATTGCACAACAAGCCGGAAATTCTTTTCCAGAAGATACTGCACAACAAGTTATTACCATTTCGTCTAACGGAGGAACTCCACTGGTTGTGATTAAAAACAATGAAGTTCAAGGTGTTATCGAACTTCAGGATATTATCAAAACCGGAATGAAAGAGCGTTTTGAGCGCTTACGCAGAATGGGAATCAAAACGGTTATGGTTACTGGAGACAATCCTTTAACAGCCAAATTTATTGCCGAAGCAGCCGGTGTTGATGATTTTATTGCCGAAGCAAAACCGGAGGATAAAATGAATTACATCAGAAAAGAACAGGCCGAAGGAAGACTAGTGGCAATGATGGGTGATGGAACAAATGATGCTCCTGCCCTTGCCCAAGCCAATGTTGGAGTTGCCATGAACAGCGGAACGCAAGCGGCGAAAGAAGCCGGAAACATGGTCGATCTTGACAATGATCCAACGAAATTAATTGAGATCGTTGAAATTGGAAAACAGCTTTTAATGACTCGAGGCACTTTAACTACTTTTTCTATTGCAAATGACGTTGCGAAATATTTTGCTATTGTTCCTGCTCTTTTTATTACTGCGATTCCTGCGTTGCAAGGTTTAAATATCATGCATTTGCATAGTCCTGAAAGTGCCATTTTATCAGCGGTAATTTTCAATGCGATTATCATTCCGATATTGATTCCGCTTGCGCTGAAAGGCGTTGATTACCGTCCAATTGGAGCGAGTGCGATCTTAAAAAGAAACCTTTTGATTTATGGCCTTGGCGGATTGATTGTTCCTTTTATCGGAATTAAAGTTATTGATTTAGTTGTCGCACTATTTATGTAAAAAGTTGCTAAGGTTCTGAGATGCTAAGGTTCTAAGTTTTTTTTCTTAGTTCCTCAGAATCTTAGTCCCTTAGAACCTCTAAAAATGAAAAAAATGAAAAATCTATTTTCACTATTAAAACTTACCGTATTTACTTTGATTTTGTTTGCGGTTATTTATCCTTTAGCAATTTACGGAATTGCACAATTGGCTCCAAATCAAGGAAAAGGAGAAACTATTTTGGTTAACGGGAAAGTGGTTGGTTACCAAAAAATTGGTCAGAAATTCGATAAGTCGAATTATTTCTGGGGAAGACCTTCGGCTGTTGATTATAACGCGGCGGGAAGTGCCGGAAGCAACAAGGGCCCAAGCAATCCTGATTATTTGGCTTTGGTTCAAAAAAGAATTGATACGATTTTACTGGTTCATCCCTATTTGAAAAAATCTGATATTCCATCTGATATGGTTACAGCTTCTGGAAGTGGTTTAGATCCGAATATTTCTCCGCAAGGCGCTTTGATTCAGGTAAAACGAATTGCTAAAGAAAGAAAATTGGATGAAGCTAAAGTAAAAGCTTTGGTAGAATCTAAAATTAATACCGCTGTTGTTGGACCTGAAACGGTTAATGTTTTGGAATTGAATGTGGCGCTGGATGCGCTTCGCTAAGACTCTTAGACGCTAAGGGTCTAAGATACTGAGATTCTAAGTTTTTCTATGCGCATTCTTGTCATTTCGACGAAGGAGAAATCTTCGCAAGAAGCTCCGTAAAGAATGTCAATCTGTGGCGATCTAGCAACGAAGATTTCTCCTTCGTCGAAATGACAAACTAAACGTAAAAAAATAAATACCTACAAGGTTTTGAAAACCTTGCAAGAAACAAAAACGCCTTTTTACCCCAAATGCCCTAGCCCCGATAGTAGTGGAAATCCTTTTGTGTCTCGTTTCTTTAACGAGACACAAAAGATTGAAACGGATAGCGGGATTAGCTCCTAAAAAATCTACTAATAAATAATAGAATACCACAAAAATGAAAAAAATAATACTTACTGCTTTAATCGCTTTTGGCTTTAGCAATTTACACGCACAAGAAGAATCAAAAAGTCCATTGACATTTTCGGGATATGTGGACGCTTATTATAGTTATGATTTTGCAAAACCGGAAAATCATACTCGCCCAAACTTTTTTTACAGTTATAATAAAAGCAACGAGGTAAACCTGAATTTAGGAATAGCAAAAGTGAATTATTCGAAAGAAAATATTCGGGGGAATTTTGCCTTAATGGCGGGAACTTATGCCGAGTATAATATGGCTGCCGAACAAGGTTTGTTGAAAAATGTTTACGAGGCGAATGTTGGTGTAAAGATTTCGTCAAGTCATAATTTATGGATTGAT
Source organism: Flavobacterium xizangense (assembly GCF_054075145.1). Lineage (NCBI taxonomy): Bacteria > Pseudomonadati > Bacteroidota > Flavobacteriia > Flavobacteriales > Flavobacteriaceae > Flavobacterium > Flavobacterium xizangense. The sequence continues at coordinate 11,158 of NZ_JBSIPG010000012.1, forward strand.
GCGGGAATCATGCCTTCGCATATTGGTTTTGAAAGTGCGATTGGAAAAGATTGCCAGACTTTAACGAGAAGCATTCTGGCTGAGAATTCTCCTTATTATGAAACGGGAGTTAAAATTGGTTATACATCTGAATCCGGAAAATGGTATTTGGCTGGAATGTATTTGAATGGCTGGCAGAGAATTGAAAAAGTCGAAGGCAATCAAACGCCTGCTTTTGGAACTCAAATTACATACAAACCTTCTGATCGTGTTGCTTTGAACTGGAGTACTTATGTTGGAAATGAACAGCCGGATATTGATAAAAAATGGCGTTATTTCAACAACTTTTACGGACAATTCAAGGTAACGGAAAAGACAAATATTACTGCTGGTTTTGATATTGGAACTCAGCAATCGGCCAAAGGAAGTGATAAATATGATACTTGGTTTTCACCAGTTTTGATTCTGCAATACAAACCAGTTGACAAAATTCAGCTTGCAGTACGAGGCGAATATTACAGTGATGAAAAAGGTGTAATTATCCCGATAGCTATCGGGACTGAAACGCCAAACGGTTTTAAAACTTACGGATTTTCAGCTAACTTTGATTACTTAGTTACTGATAATGTTATGTTTAGAATTGAAGCAAGAAATCTTTCAAGTAAAGATGAAATCTTCACAAAAGATAATCTTCCAACGAATACAAATACGTTTTTAACGACTTCGCTGGCAATTTCTTTTTAAACATTAAAAGATTTTTACCATTAAGATATTAAGAAAGTTAAGCTTTGCCTTAATGAACTTATTGAGAAAATTAAGCTTTGACTTTATTAACTTAATATCTTAATGGTTAAAAAAATGCGCCTTCGTGGCAAATCTTATGGAAAAAGAAAACGAAAATAATAACGCACAGCACTTTCTCGATTTAATTCAGAAATCACGAAAGGGAAAGTTCAAAATCTACATTGGAATGAGCGCCGGTGTGGGCAAAACTTTTCGTATGCTTCAGGAAGCGCATTCGTTATTGAAAAACGGAATCGATGTAAAAATTGGCTACATCGAAACGCACATGCGAAAGGAAACACATGAATTATTAGCAGGTTTGCCGATAATTCCGAGACGGACCATTTTCTATAAAGGAAAAGAATTGGAAGAACTCGATGTTCAGGCGATTATCAATCTTCGTCCGGAAGTGGTTATTGTAGATGAATTGGCACACACGAATGTTGAAGGAAGCAAAAACGAAAAACGCTGGCAGGATGTTTTAGAAATTCTGGAAGCTGGTATTAATGTAATTTCGGCTGTCAATATTCAGCATATTGAGAGTTTAAATGAAGACGTAAAACGAATTACAAATATTGATGTTCAGGAACGCATTCCAGATAATGTATTGCGATTGGCGGACGAAGTCGTAAATATTGACTTAACATCTGAAGATTTGATTGCGCGTTTGAAAGAAGGAAAGATTTATACTCCTGATAAAATTCAGACAGCTTTAATGAACTTTTTTAAATCGGAACAGATTTTACAACTTCGAGAATTGGCTTTGAAAGAAGTAGCGAGTCAGGTCGTTCGAAAAGTTGAAAATGAAGTTCCGAATCTTCATGCTTTACGACATGAAAAATTGTTGGCCTGTATTAGCAGTAATGATAAAACGGCTAAAATTGTGATTAGAAAAGCGGCGCGATTGGCAAGTTATTATAACGGATCGTGGTATGTTCTGTATGTAGAAACTCCGCAGGAAAGCAGTACTAAAATTGCTTTGGACAAACAGCGACATTTAATTAATAACTTTAAACTCGCCGTACAACTAGGCGCAGAAGTCATTAAATTAGAACACAAAAATATTGCCGATGCGATTTTAGCAACAGTTGAAGAAAAACAAATTACAACTGTTTGTATCGGAAAACCGCATTTGAATTTATTTAAAGTAATTTTGTCTACAACAATTTTTAGGCGTTTGCTAAACAAACTGTCATTGTCAAATGTTGATCTTGTAATCTTGTCGTGAAAAAATATTAACCATATAAGTTATATAAGTTCATTTTAATTAGGAACGCGAAGTTTTTGCGCAAAGTTCGCTGGAGTTTTTTGCTCGCAAAGTCGCAAGGGCGCAAAGTTTTTTTATCTTTCCTTAATTATCCGTCCTATTATATTTTCTTATATTACTTATATGGTTCAAAAAAAATGTTTTATAAAATGAGAATTAAAACCAAATTGAATCTGGGAGTTGGATTATTATTTGTACTAATAATAATACTCACATTGGTGAGTGCCTTTTATATTTTTTCTATAAAAAAAGACACTGAGAATATTCTGAAAGCGAATTATAATACGCTTGAATATTCACGAAATATGCTTTTGTCACTGGACGAAATTAATACGAATAAAGATAAAGCGATTATTATTTTCAAAGACAATCTTCAGAAACAAACGCAAAATGTAACTGAAGTTGGAGAGAAAAAAGGAACCGATAATCTAAAGAAAAGCTTCATTCTTTTAGAGAAAAACAGCTCTGATGAAACTTTGAAAATGCAGATCAGGCAGGATATTTTTGAGATTATGAAACTCAATATGAATGCCATAAAACAGAAAAGCGATATCGCCAAACATACCGCCGAAACGGCCAATTTATGGATTGCCATTGTGGGAACTTTATGCTTTTTGATTGCTTTCAATTTATTGGTTAATCTCCCAAATAATATTGCCAATCCAATTAAGGAATTGACGCTGAGTATTAAGGAAATTGCGAATAAAAACTATTCAGAACGTGTTCATTTTACGAGCCACAGCGAGTTTGGCGATTTGGCCAAATCATTTAATACGATGGCGCAGAAACTTCAAGAATACAACGACAGTAATTTGTATAAACTCTTTTTCGAAAAGAAACGACTGGAAACTTTAATCAATAATATGCACGATCCTATTATTGGTCTTGATCACGAAGGAATTGTTTTGTTTGCCAATGATGAAGCCCTGAAAATTATTGGTCTAAAATTAGAAGATGTTGTCGGAAAATCGGCTTCTACTCTGGCCATATCGAATGATTTGATTCGTTCTTTGATTTTAAAAGAGGATTCAGATTCTACTAAAAAACAACCGCTTAAAATTTATGCACACGGAAAAGAAAGTTATTTCGAAAAAGAAATTCTGAATATTACCATAATTCCAACAGGAGAAGAAAAAGAAATCAATATTGGCGATGTGATTATTCTGAGAAATATTACGCTTTTTAAAGAACTGGATTTTGCCAAAACCAACTTTATTGCAACCGTTTCACACGAATTAAAAACACCTATTGCATCTATAAAATTAAGTCTGAAATTGCTTGAAAACAGCAAAACTGGCGAGATGAACGACGATCAAAAACAATTGGTAGAAAGCATAAAAGAAGATAGTCAACGTTTATTGAAAATCACGGGGGAATTGCTTAATTTATCACAGTTAGAAACGGGAAATATTCAACTGAATATCGAAAAAAGCAATCCGCATGAAATTGTAAATTATGCTGTTGAAGCGGTAAAAGTTCAAGCAGATCAAAAGCAAATTAAACTGCTGATTGACGCTGATGAAAACCTGCAAGATGTAAAAGCCGACAGCGAAAAAACAGGCTGGGTTTTGATTAATTATTTATCAAATGCGATACGGTATTCTTCTGAAAAAAGTACAATTCATATCAAACTAAAAAAGGAACTAAATCAAATCGTATTTCAAGTGATCGACACCGGAAAAGGAATTGACACAAGATATAAAGACAAAGTTTTTGATAAATATTTTCAGGTTCCAGGAAGTCAGAAATCCGGAACGGGATTGGGATTAGCTATTAGTAAAGAATTTATTGAAGCTCAAAACGGAAGCGTTGGTGTTGAGAGCAATTTGGGATTGGGAAGTACGTTTTGGTTTTCTTTAAAGGTTTAGAAAAATTGTGAATTGTGAATTGTGAATTGTGAATTGTGAAACGAAAAATATATAAAAGAGCCGTAGGCTCGAACCATTTTGTAGGGCCGGATTTTAATCCGGTTGACACAGAAATTCCGCAATGCAAAACAATTATAGGCTATATCATATTATTAAACTGGATTGAAATCCAGCCCTACAATATGAATTGTCCCTACGGGACTTTCTTGTAATTTATACTTTTTTTCTACCAATATTTAACTCCTAAAGGAGTATCTCGTAAAGATTATATATTGGTAGAAAAATTTCTGCACTCATATATTTATCCCGTAGGGATTGTACAATAATTAATTATGTTTTCGCCTGTAATAATTTAGCCAATCTTAATCCAACTATCACATTTAAAACCAACAAATTAATATTCGCTTAAAGTTCAATTAAGCCCAAAATACCTGCATCAAACATTCGTTACTATTGCAACTTATAACGACAAAAACAATGTTCCGAAAAACAATTTCCCTTGTATTTCTATTTGGATTATTTTCTGCGAATGCACAGCAAAATGATTCGATCACAAAAATTGATACCACTTCCAATCATTTAAAATTCAATTACAAGCAATTAATTATTCCGAGTGTATTAATAGGCTATGGCGTTATTGGAATTGGAAATGACCAACTCTTAAATTTTAACCATCAGATTCAAAGTGAAGTTACTGAAGATATTGACGAAAAAATTACCATTGATGATTTCTCGCAATATGCGCCTGCTGCTTCGGTTTATGCGTTGAATGCTTTTGGTGTAAAAGGCAAAAATAATATGCGCGACCGTTCTGTAATATTTGTGACTTCTTATGTCATAATGGCTTCAACAGTTTTAGGATTAAAATCTATTGTACATGAGGAAAGACCTGACGGAAGCTCAAATAATTCTTTTCCGTCCGGACATACTGCAACCGCTTTTGCCGGAGCCGAGTTTTTATGGCAAGAATACAAAGACAAATCGATTTGGTACGGAATTGCAGGTTATGCCATTGCAACCGGAACCGGATTATTCAGAATTTACAACAATCGCCATTGGCTGACTGATGTTGCAGCAGGAGCCGGAATCGGGATTTTGAGTACAAAAATTGCCTATTGGATGAATCCGTATATTACTAAGAAATTATTCAAATCTTCATCTGAAAGTAAATCAACTTCTATGATTGCGCCTTTTTATAACGGACAACAATATGGTTTGAGTTTTGTGAAGGTTTTTTAGTTTTTTTTCGGCACAAAGTCTCATTTTTTTTAAGTCACAGATTACACAGATTAGAAGGATTTTTGAATGGCTTTGTGTAAATGTATTACCCACGAATTCACAAATTTTAATTTAAAATAATTCGTGAATTCGTGGCGGAAAAAAATTATGTATTCGAAGTATTATTCTTAATCTCTCGAACTTCACGTTTCAATTCTAAAAGCAAATCCTTCATTGCTCCGGTTTCCGAAATTTCTTGTTTCTTATCCGAACGGCCGATATTACATTCGTATTCCCAAATCTCTAAAATATCAGAAGCTTTTACTTCATAATTTGGATAAAAACTATTGTCGGATTCTAAAACCAAAGCGTTCTTTTTGTTTTTATTGAGACGCTTATACACCATTCCTTCATTTTTGGTAATCAAAATATAGGTTTTTCCATCCATTACCTCCCCCAACTTTTCCACATAACGACCAATAATAATCGAACCGTCTTCGTGCGGAGGCATTGAATCGCCTTCAACGGGAAACCCACGATGTTTTCCTGGTCCTAAAAAAGGAAGTGTAATCTGCTGTAAACTTTCAATATATTCTGGATCTGCATATCCGTTTAGATAACCTGCTTTTGCTTTTTGAGAAACAATTTCAATAAAATTTTCTCCAAAACTATCCACTTGAATAGGTAAAATAAGTCGATTGCCTTCCAGTTTTATCAAATTTTGCACATCAATTTTACGGATATCGACAGATAATATCAAGTCGATACTCATGTGAAAATATAATGCAATCTTCTTTAAGATGTCATACGGTGCTTCCGAAGTTCCATCTTCGTATTTCACGTATCTTCCTCTTGTAATACTTAGGTTTTCAGCTAATTTTTCTTGTGATATTTTATGCTTAACCCTTAGTGCTCTGATGTTGTCTGAAAATAAGGACATAATTAATTTGTTATAATTTGGAACAGCAAATATACAAAAAATTGTTATCACCTGTACTAATTTTGTTCCATACAAAAACAAAAAGGAAAAATGGCACGGGCAATTGTACATATGGATTTGGATACCTTTTTTGTATCCTGTGAAAGACGCACCAACTCAGAACTCAATGGAATTCCGCTTATTATAGGTGGCGGAGACCGTGGGGTTGTGGCATCTTGCTCTTATGAAGCCCGTAAATATGGAGTGCGTTCTGCCATGCCGATTCGTATGGCATTAAAACTTTGTCCAGATGCAAAAGTGATGAAAGGCGACATGGAACTGTACTCGCAACTTTCTCATGATGTTACCGAAATTCTTCAGGAAAAAGCACCCGTTTTAGAAAAAGCGAGTATCGATGAATTTTATCTGGACATTACCGGAATGGATAAATTTCACGGTAGTTATAAATGGACAAATGAACTGGCTCAAAAAGTCATTAAAGAAACCGGACTTCCAATTAGTTTTTCATTATCCATCAACAAAACCGTTTCTAAAATTGCAACCGGAGAAGGTAAACCTGTTGGGAATCTTCAAATTCAGGAACAAGAAGTACAAGACTTTTTAAATCCGCTTTCGATTCAGAAAATTCCAATGGTTGGCGCTGTGACTTTTCAGCTTTTATCCCGAATTGGCGTTCGTAAAATTCAGACTTTGGCCGAAATGCCTGCCGAAGTTTTACAACAGATGATTGGTAAAAATGGTCTGGAACTTTGGAAAAAAGCGCACGGAATTGACCACACCCCCGTTGAACCTTATACGGAAAGAAAATCAATTTCGACTGAAACGACTTTTTCTCAAGATACTATCGATCTTGCCAAACTGAGAAGAATATTATTAGGAATGGTCGAAAAATTAGCTTTTCAGCTTCGTGCAGAACAATGGCTGACTTCAACCGTTACGGTCAAAATACGTTACGCCAATTTTGATACCGAAACCAAACAATGCAGAGTGGCTTACACCTCAGCCGATCATATTCTGACCAAAAATGTAATAGAACTTTTTGAAAAAGTTTATCAACGTCGTATGCGCTTACGTCTGATTGGTGTACGCTTCAGCGGACTCGTGCGCGGAACTTATCAAATTGATCTTTTTGAAGATACTCAGGAAATGCTTTCACTTTATGAAGCGATGGACAAGATGAAAAGCCGTTATGGTTTTGATGCCGTAATGCGCTGTGCTGGAGCTCACTTTAAACCAAACACTAAAGACGAAATTTTAAAACGCAAAAAATAATGTATCTCAATTGTCATTCCTATCATTCATTACGTTACGGCACAATTCCACTTTTGGAATTGATTGACGAAGCTGTTGCATGTGGTGTAAAAGCAATGGCATTGACCGATATTAATACCATTACTGGAATTTACGATTTTATAAAAGCGTGTCAGGAAAAAGAAATAAAGCCTTTGATCGGAATGGAATTTCGATACAATCATGGATTTCGATATATTGGTTTGGCACAAAATGCTAAAGGTTTAGCTGAAATGAATCGCTTTTTAACGGAATATAATTTCAGCGGAGAAACTTTGCCTTTACGTGCTCCAAAATTCGAGTCGGCTTTTGTGATTTATACTTTAGAAAATGCTCCAGAAACGCTTTTTGATAATGAATTTATCGGAGTTCGTCCTGAAGAAGTTTCAAGTCTTCTAACTTCAAAACATAAAAATAAAATCTCCAAAATGGTGATTTTACAGCCTGTAACTTTTAGAAGTAAAGAAGAATACAATCTGCATAAAGTGCTTCGGGCTATTGATACAAATATTATTTTATCGAAACTTACAGAAGCAGAGTATTGCAAAGTTTCTGATGTGATGAAACCTGTAGAAGCGATTCTGCCATTTTATGAAAAATATCCTGAAATCATTTTAAATACACAGCATATCATTGACGATTGTAATTTTCAATATAATTTTTCAGCAAAAAGAAATAAAAAATTCTATACTGAAAACCGTCAAAAAGATTTAGAAAAACTGACAGAATTAGCTTGGGAAGGATTTCAAAAACGTTACGGAAACGAAAATATTGAAGCAAAAGCTCGCGTGGAAAAAGAATTAAAAGTAATTGACGAATTAGAATTCAGCGGTTATTTTTTAATTACTTGGGATATTATTCAATATAGCAATAGCCAAGGTTTTATGCACATTGGTCGTGGAAGCGGTGCCAACAGTATTATTGCCTATTGTCTCGGAATTACCGATATCTGTCCAATTGAACTGGATTTATATTTTGAGCGTTTTCTAAACCTCAACCGAAAAACTCCGCCTGATTTTGATATTGATTGGAGTTGGCAGGAACGTAACACAATTCTTGAATATATCTTCAAAAAATATGGCAAAGATCACGTTGCGTTTTGCGGAACGAACGTCGAGTTTAAATACCGTTCCATTTTTAGAGAAGTTGGAAAAGTTTTCGGGCTTCCTAAAGAAGAATTAGATCTTTTAGCAAAAAATCCTGAAGAACTTCATCCAACAAACAAAATTGTAAAATTGGTTCAGGAATACGGGAAAATGATGCAGAAATATCCTAATCAACGAAGCATGCATGCGTGTGGAATTCTGATTTCTGAAGAACCCATTACCAATTATACGCCATTGGAAATGCCTCCAAAAGGTTTTCCTATCGTGCTTTTTGACATGCATATTGCCGAAGAAATTGGTTTTGACAAATTTGATATTTTAAGCCAACGCGGTATCGGACATATTGATGACAGCGTAAAACTTATTGCCAAAAATCGAGGAATAAAAGTAGACATTCGCGATACTTCATTATCTAAAGATGAAGCCGTTTGCAATTCTTATTTAGCAAAAGGACATACAATTGGCTGTTTTTATATCGAAAGTCCTGCTATGCGTGGTTTACTGCGCCGTTTAAATTGTGATAATTATAAAATTCTTGTCGCCGCGTCGTCTATTATTCGTCCTGGAGTAGCGCAATCTGGAATGATGAAAGAGTATATTTTTCGTCATAATAATCCAAATCAATTTGAATATTTTCATGAAGTTTTTAGAGAACATCTTGGCGAAACTTACGGCATTATGGTTTATCAGGAGGATGTAATAAAAATCGCCCAACATTACGGCGGACTACCCGCTCCTGATGGCGATATTCTGCGCCGTGCCATGTCGGGAAAAGGAAGATCTTTGGAAGCGTTGCAAAAAGTAAAAGATAATTTCTTTGCGAGCTGTGCTCAAAAAGGGCATCCGTTACAGTTGAGCCAGGAAATTTATCGCCAGATTGAATCGTTTGCAGGCTATTCTTTCTGCAAAGCGCATTCGGCTTCATATGCCGTTGAGAGTTACCAGAGTTTGTACCTCAAAGTTAATTATCCTGTTGAATTTATGACGGCGGTAATCAATAATCAGGGTGGGTTTTACAGAACCGAAGTGTATGTACACGAAGCACGAATGTCTGGCGGAACGATTCATAATCCGTGTGTGAATAAAAGCGAATATCAAACTACATTATATGGCACAGATATTTATTTAGGTTTTATGCACATTCAAAGTCTGGAGTCAAAAACGGCTCATTTAATTGAAGAAGACCGAAATAAAAATGGGGATTATATTTCTCTTGAAGATTTTATCAATCGAATCCCAATTGGAATCGAAAATATCAAAACGTTAATTTTCATCGGTGCTTTTCGTTTTACAGGAAAAACTAAAAATCAGCTTTTGGTTATTGCAAGTCTTCTTTTAAACAATTTTAAGCCCGAAAATAGAAATCTAAAACTTCTACAGGAGCCCGTCAAAGAATATAAACTTCCAACATTGGAGCGCTCTGTTTTTGAAGATGCTTTTGACGAAATTGAGCTTTTAAGTTTTCCCGTTTCCTGCACTGTTTTTGATCTTTTACAAACCAAATATAGAGGCGATATTATGGCTAAGGATTTAGTTCAGTATCATAAAAAACAAGTTAGAATGCTGGCGTATTTAATTTCCAGAAAACACGTCCCGACCAAAAAAGGCACCATGTATTTTGGAACTTGGATCGACCATGAAGGCACTTATTTTGATACGGCACATTTTCCGGATAGTTTAGAAAAATATCCTTTTCAGGGTGGAGGCTGTTATCTTTTGTTAGGAAATGTCGAAGTTGATTATCATTTTCCAACAATCACCATCATAAAAATGGCAAAAATGCCATTCATTCCAGATCCGCGTTATATGGATTCTAAAGATCAGTTTAGAACACAAAATCAAATTAAAGAAGATATAAGCCTAACACATCGAAAACCTTATCCGCAGGGGCATGAAATTAATCTGCCACGACACCGAATGAAATTTTAAATGAGGATAATTTAACACATAGAAAAATAGTTTTTTAGCTTGTAGAGACGCCATTTTTAACTTTAATTCTATGTGTTAAATATTTAAATAACTAAAGAAAAACTTACGTTATATAAAAATGAAAAATCAGGAATATGCCATAGTCGATATCGAAACCACAGGCGGAAATGCCAGTGGAAGCCGTATTACAGAAATTGCCATTATTATTCATGATGGCACAAAAGTGTTGGATCGTTATGAAACTCTTGTAAATCCAGAACAGGATATTCCTCCTTCTATTTTTGGATTAACGGGAATTAACAATGAAATGGTTGCTAATGCTCCTATTTTCGATGATATTTCAGAGAAGGTTTTAGAAATGCTTACCGACCGTATTTTCGTAGCACACAACGTCAACTTCGATTATTCGTTTGTACATCATCAACTGGAACAGTCGGGTTTTAAATGGTCGGCAAGAAAACTTTGTACCGTTCGTGCGGCTAGAAAAATCAAACCCGGATTAGGATCTTACAGTTTAGGAAATCTTTGTAATTCTTTAAATATATCTTTAGAAAACAGACACCGCGCCGGCGGAGATGCAGACGCCACTGCCCTACTATTTTCGCTTTTATTGGAATGGGACAATGAAGGAGAAATAGAAAAAATGATCAAAAAAACGGCACAAGATCAGCGTTTACCTCCAAACCTTCCGCCAGATGACTTTAATAATTTACCTGAAAAACCAGGTGTCTATTATTTTTATAATCAGGCAAAAAAAGTGATTTATGTAGGTAAAGCCATCAATGTGAAGAAACGTGTGGCATCGCACTTTAGTGGCAATAATATCAATCCTCAAAGGCAACACTTCCTGAGAGACATCCACAGCATTTCTTTTGAAGTCTGTGCCACCGAATTAATGGCACTTTTGCTAGAATGTACCGAAATAAAACAGCTTTGGCCAGCCTACAATAGAGCATTAAAGCGTTTTGAAGCAAGATTTGGCATTTATCAATATGAGGCAAGAAACGGATATAAATATTTGGCTGTTGGAAAACTAAGCAAATTTCAGACTTGTATTCATGAATTTAATAGTTTGTATAATGCTATAAATTTACTGAGAAGTCTGGCTGAACAATTTGAAATTGATCAAAGATTCTGCAAATATTCCAGACCTGAAGAAGCAGAGCTTCCGCAAAATAATGATATAAAAAGCCTGCCTGATATAGTACTTCACAACGAACAAGTTGACAATGCTATTGATTTTTTCTTGAACAACAGACCCACTTTTGCCATTATTGACAAAGGAAGATCTAAAGAGGAACGCAGCTGCATCTGGATTGAAAATGGCCATTTTCATGGAATGGGATATATTCCGAGAGATGTTGCCATTCATGATCCAGAAGATGTAAAAAGTTATGTTACGCTTTATAAAAGCAATCAATATATTGAACAGTTAATTTTTACTTATGCCGAAAAACATCCCAGTAAAATATTCTTCAATAAACATTTTTTAAACAAAGCTTCCTAAACCAAATAAAACATAAAATAGAGCTGTAAAATTAAAATCTGAATTATGACACTATTTAGCGACACCGAATTATTTACTACAGGCAGCAGTGGTAAAATTGTATACGATTTGCCTGATTGCGAATTAATTTTGATCGATAATTTTTTTAGTAAAGAAGAATCTGATCGTTTTTACGAAAGAATACTTCGTAAAACAAAATGGCGAGAATATGAAATGGAAATTTACGATAAAACCTATACTGTTCCTCGAATGATTTCCTGGTACGAAGACAAAGATAATCCAGGAGCAGATCTAAACGGACCTGACTGGACTTACGATTTATTAACTATTCGAAGCCGTGTAGAAAAAGAAACACAGTTAGATTTTAACAGTCTCCTTTTGAATTTATACCGAAATGGAAATGACGGAGTAGGCTGGCACAGCGATAAAGAACATAATACGGGACCAAATCCTATTATAGCATCGGTAACTTTCGGTGAAACCAGGATGTTCAGACTGCGTCATAAATTTCGAAAAGATATTGGTCAGATTGAGATTCCGCTACATCATGGTTCTTTTTTATTAATGGCGGGAACGACCAATAGTTTTTGGCAACATCAGGTTCCGAAAACCGCGCGAGATGTTTTACCGAGGATCAATCTTACCTTTAGAAGAACCAATCGAAATCTTTGATTTTTATAGAATTGAATGCTTTTAAAAAGTTTTTTCAATTGAAAAAACGGTAAGATATTCCTTCTTTAAAAAGTTAAAACACGCACTGTATGAACCTTTTATTAGGCAGACCCTTTCTTTTTTACTATTTTTGCAACCTTTTTCAAAATACAATACCATAATGGCCTATTCTAACAATGATTTATCGCGTTTCTTAGATGCGCAAAACAAACTTTATCTTACTGCTCTTTCTGAAATCAGCAAAGGGAAAAAAGAAACACACTGGATGTGGTTCATTTTTCCGCAAATAAAAGGTTTGGGCAAAAGCGATACAGCAAATCTTTATGCCATTAACGATTTAAAAGAAGCTTCTGATTATTTGGAACATCCAATTCTTGGAAAACATTTAATCGAAATTTCAGAACTTTTATTAAGTTTTAAAATGAAATCAGCTGATGGAATTTTTGGAGATTTGGATGCACGCAAATTACGTTCATCAATGACACTTTTTTCGATGGTTGAAAACACAAATTCTATATTTCAGGAAATTCTGGAAGCTTTCTTTTCAGGAGAATCTGATCCGCTTACTTTGTCTATTATTAATTCAACAATAAAATCTTCTGCTGAACCTGTTGCTTTATAATAACGGTTTTCAGATTATTTGCATCAAAGAGACACTGCCTAACCGCAGTGTTTTTTTTTATTTTTACTCATCTATGATGCAGCAAATTACATTTGTTGCAACATTTTTTTGCTTCTCCAAAAATTATTGTATTCCCAAAGAAAGCTCAAAAAAGAACACTCTAATCACCTAAACCATTATTTTTCAAAGAATTAATCTTAACTTGCATATACAAACCACTTTATGCTTAAACCAAATCATGTCTGATAGAATTAAAACACTTCAAATTATTCATCTTGCTATTTGTGCAGGAACTATTGTGGCTTATTACATTTTAGGTGATCTTTCAATTGAGAAATTACAAATTCCTGTTATTGATTCATCTTCTGCAATATATATCGTGATTCCTGTGTTAGCATTTGTTCTGAGCAGTTTTTTGTTTAAATCTCAATTAAAACAAATCAATCCAAAATTAAAATTGGAAGAAAAATTTCCAATCTACCAAACTGCATCTATCTTGCGTTGGGCAGTTCTTGAAGGAGCAGCATTTCTTATCTTAATTTTAAATCCCGATTTTATTTTATTTGGAATCCTGATTTTAATTTATCTGATTTTTTTAAGACCAACCGCAGAAAGAATTGATAATGATTTATCGGATACTAATAATTAAAAATAAAAAAAACGCCTTGTAATAAACAAGACGCTTTTTTATAATCAAAGCTTCAAACCTGAAACTTGAAACAAGTTTATTCTTCTTTTGGTTTTGTTAAATAGTAAACAGGAATTCCTGCCAACATTATTAAAACTCCCCATCCGCAAGTTGAAAATTTCGTAAATAATAAAGAAATACAAATTGCGGCTGCAACAATAATATATAACATTGGTAAAAACGGATATCCAAAAGCTTTATAAGGTCTTTCAGCATCTGGCATTTTTTTTCTTAAAATAAAAATTCCGTAAATGGTTAGAATATAAAAAATCAAAACGATGATGATTACGAAGTCCAATAAATCACCGTATTTTCCTGTCAGACATAAAGCCGAAGCCCAAATACATTGCGCCCACAAAGCCCATGCAGGAACACTTGATTCATTTAAAACTGCAGCTTTTTTAAAGAATAACCCATCATTTGCCATTGTGTAATAAACTCTGGCTCCTGCCATAATTAATCCGTTATTGCAGGCAAAAGTCGAAATCATAATCATGATTGCAATAATTAGCGTTCCGATATCTCCGAAAATATATTGCGAAGCCACAACTGCTACTCTGTCTGATTTTGCTGTTGCAATTTCCTGAAGTGGTACAACAGCCAAATACATCAAATTTGTCAAAACGTAAATTATTGTTACAATAAAAGTTCCTAAAAATAAACTTAAGCCTACATTTCGTTTTGGATTTTTAATTTCGCCGGCAATAAAAGTTACGCCATTCCATGCATCGCTAGAAAATAATGAGCCAACCATTGCAGCTGAAATTCCTGTAATCAAAGCTGTTCCGCTAATTGGAAGCCATGATCCACTTTCTGCATTATAACTACGTGTTGTCCAGGCGTCAGCCCAGTTAGCACCCCACACTGAAGCTTTTGCGGCCAATGTTAATCCAAAAACGATTAACCCCAGCAAAGATAAAATTTTGATTATCGTTAAAACCGTTTGCAGAATTTTACCATTTTTGACCCCACGGCTGTTAATAAAAGTCAGTAAAATGATCGTAAAAATAGAAACCAGCTGTGCCGCGTTTAATTTAAACGCACCTAATTCATATAAAATATTCTCGTCGCTAAACGGCTCATAAAGATAGGCCGCAAATTTTGAAAAAGCCACACCAACTGCAGCAATAGTGCCGGTTTGAATTACAGCAAAAAAGCTCCAACCGTACAAAAAGGCAATCAATTTATTATAAGCTTCTTTTAGATATACGTATTGTCCTCCAGCTTTTGGGAACATCGCACTAAGTTCTCCGTAACTTACAGCGGCTATAATGGTAATTAATCCTGAGATTAGCCAAATAAGGGTTAGCCAGCCGGCTGATCCAACTTGTCTGGCGATATCGGCACTTACGATAAATATCCCAGATCCAATCATAGAACCAACTACGAGCATGGTTCCGTCTAATAATCCGAGTTCTCTTTTAAAATGTTCCTGGTCTTGTTCGTTTTCTTGCATTTTTTTTGGTTTTTGGGTTGGTTAAAGATATACTTTTTTCTGAAATCCTAATATTCAAATTCCAAATTCGAGTTATTCTTTAAAAATAAAATCAGGATTTGTTCATGAAATTTCAATTATGCAAAAAGAGCCTCTTTACGTATTCCCGTAAGTTTATATTATTTTGACTATCTATATTTGGAAAAGTATTCCCCGAAAGAAACAAAAACTCAATTGAAGAAAACAGAAAAAATAATCAACAAAGTTGCGCAAGACAAACTCGAATTTAATGTTGGTATAGCGCTTTTATTGGAAAATGACTATAATTTTAAAGAGTTATTTACAACTCTGCATAACTACATCATAAATTCCATTCCTGACAAAATTGATTTTAATTCTGACTCTTACCAAAAGGCCTTAAACACTATTCCTTTGAAGCCAACCTGCACGCCAGTAGCGATTTTAAAAAACTTTCCAACAAAAATTGCTTTTCAAAAATTAGTTTCACTTCCAGAGAATGAAAACGAAAAAATAATAACCTCCTTATTGTGGATTTTTAAAATAACAGATACTGAAAGACGAAACACCGAATGCAAAGAGGGTTGCACTCATTTTTGGCATCATCTTTTTTAAACTAAAATTTAAACGATTTTTTTGTTTGAAATTCCCTTTCGCGTCTTTTCGTAACACAATACTGTTTCAACTATTTATATTTCAAAATCAAAATCAACCAACCAAAAACTAATTTATGGAAACCACTATAATTGACAACCAAGAATTAATTAATCAGCATTATAATATAGCTGCGAATCTCATTTTAAATCAACGAAAATCAGGTTATGAAACTAAAAATATTCTAATTGAACAAGGATCGGATCCTGACGTTGCCGCTATGATTGTCGAAAAAATAGAAATGAAGATCAATGAAGCGCAACAAGAAGCAATTCATGCTCAGGCTAAAAAAGATATTCTGTATGGCGCTTTATGGTGTATTGGCGGAACCATATTAACATTGGCACATATTGGCTTTATTTTCTGGGGTGCTATTGTATTTGGCGGTATTCAGTTTTTCAGAGGATTAATTAATTTAAACTCTTAAAACGATCTTTTTCAAAGTGTAAAAACATTTATTAACAAATACCAAAAAGACAATGGGAATATTTGACAGATTTTTTGGTAAAACGGAAAAGGAAAAAAATTCCAGACCTATCAAAATAGATTATATAATTTCAGAAAAACTGATGGAAGAGGAATTATTCTGGAAGATAATTCAAAAAACGAAAGACAGTTCTGGAGGCAATTTTGAGGAACAACAGGAAGAATTAGCAAACGAACTCAGAAAACTGACGGCAGATGAATTGATTTTATTTGGTAACAGTTTTAGAAATTTTAGAGGCGAAGCAAATACTTGGGAACTCTGGGGCGCGATATATATTATTCATGGAGGCTGTAGTGATGATAGTTTTAACGATTTCCGCGAATGGGTCATCGCACAGGGCAAAGATTTTTATTATAAAATTATTACTAATCCTGAATTGCTTGCAGAAATTGAAACACATCTTATTGAAGAATTTGACTGGGAAGGTTTTGGATATTTACCCGGAATCGTTTTTGAAGAACTTACAGGCCAAGAAATGCCATATCCGTTTCAGGAAAAACATCATACAACCGGAAATGAATGGGATGAAAAGAGCGATGATTTGCAAAAATTGTTCCCCAAACTTTATGCTAAGTATTCGGCTAATTTTCAATAAATTCTTTTACCAATTTCATTAAAACTAAAATTACTCTAATTAGAACTTTATAGCTAAAACAGAATAAAATAACTTTACTTTAAAAAAAGCTGCGGGTAAAATTTGCAGCTTTTTCTCTTTAAAAAAACCTTAAAACACAGATAATCAGTACTATTAAATTCTTACATTTTGTTAAATTTTACTTTTTTCATTTTGATCAAAATTAAATCATAAAATAACGCGAAAAATTAAATTGCAGGAATATTTCGACCGTTAAACAAAAACACAACAGCAAATTATAAATTATTCCTAAAATGATTACTAAAAACATAAATTGAATTTCACATTTTAATATTATTTCACATTTTAAAAATAAATCAAAATACTGATAATCAATTATTTAATATTTAAAAAATCAAAATAACTAGAAAATAAAAATATGTTTGTCAAAGCAAAATATATTTTTATTAAATTTGATTGAAAGGATTAAATTTATAAAATTTCTTCTTTTTCATTAACATTTGTTTATTTTTTAAACCCAAGCTCTTTCTAATCCCCCAATAGAGGAGTTGAGATAAAAAACATCTATTACAAGCAAAATGAACTGATTAAAAGCAAATTATCAACCTACAAAATAAGAAATATGCTAAAAATTCAGCTTTTAAGGAAAATGCGTTTCCCAAATGTTTTTATTCTCCTCTTAATTGTATTTATCACATGTGCCTTATTAATTTGTGTAAACTTCTTTACAATCAAAATTTTATCTGCAAATCGAGCTTATGTGAATGGTGAATCTCATTATTCAAAAGGCCAAAAAGACGCAGCAAGGCATCTTATAACATATCTTTACACTAAAGACAAAAATCAGTGGAAATTATACCAAGAAGAATTAAGTGTTCCGCAAGGTGATGGGATTGCGAGAAAAACGCTTTTAAAAGCTGGAGACAATCAAGTTGCACGTGATGGTTTTATTAAAGGCCGTAATCATAAAGACGACTTAGACGATCTCGTTTGGCTGTTTGTTTATTTTAAAAAAGTGTCATTTTTAGCAAAAGCAATTCATGAATGGGAACAAGGCGATAATTTAATCTATGAATTGTTTACTATTGGAACAGAAATCGATGCAAAAATCAAGCACAACACATTAAATCCAGACGAACAAAGAAAGTTTCTCGAGCAAATTAGTGTTATAAGCGATCGCCTGACAATTAATGAACGTAATTTTTCAAATACTTTAGGAGAAGGAACGCGCAAAATAAAAGATTTACTGATTATCACTAATATTGTTTTCATTTTAATTATTGTCTGCAGTATTTGTCTTTACTATTCTATAATGGTAAAACGTTTACTTACTTCAAAAAAAGAAATTGAAGTAAAAAATGAAAATCTAATGCTAGCCAATCATGAACTGGACTGCTTTGTTTACAGTGCATCACACGATTTGAGATCTCCTATTACCTCATTAAAAGGCCTGATAAAAATCACTCAACTGGAAGATAGCGTTAATCAGATAAAGGATTATTTATACTTAATGGAACAAAGTCTTGCCAAGCAAGATCAATTTATAAGCGACATTATTGATTATTCTAAAAACAAGCGAGCGCAAATCATAATGGAACCGGTAAGCTTAAAAGAATTGTTTGAAGAAGCAATTTCTCAGTTAATGCATATAGAAAATGCGAATCAAATTATCTTTACAAAAGAGCTGTTAGTAGATCAAATTCACAGCGACAGTTTAAGACTAAAAATCATTATTTCAAATTTACTGTCAAATGCTATCAAATATGCTGACGCAAATAAACAAGAAATGTTTATTTCTATTAAAACTTCTTTTAATGATGGTTACAACAGGATTGAAGTCACAGACAACGGAATTGGAATTAAGGATGAGTATAAAGATAATATTTTTGAAATGTACTTTGGAACAAACAAAAACAAAGGCAGCGGATTAGGTCTTTATATTGTAAAAGAAGCCGTTGAGAACATAAAAGGGAATATTTCTGTATGCTCAGAAAGTTCTGTAGGAAGCAAATTTATCGTAACAATACCAACTCTATATGCTGTGTAAACCTGCATTTTTATTAATTGAAGACAACTTGATCGATCAGCTTGTCATTAAACAATTATTAAAAAAAATATTGTTTGTGGATGAAATCTACATTGCCAACAATGGGCAGGAAGGACTTTATTGGCTAGAAAACAATAAAGGAATTGGCAAATCTTTGTTTATAATTCTTGATATACAAATGCCGTTTATGAATGGTTTTGATTTTTTGAATGCGTATGACAAACTCGATGAAAATATAAAAAAAGGAAATCAAATTTATGTACTTTCCTCAACACTTGATTCTGATGAAATCAATCTAATTAATGAAAACAAATATGTAACTAAGATGCTAAATAAACCTTTTCCTATTGAGGAATTTAAAAAAACCTTTTATCCGGAAGATGAAAACTAGGTTACATTTTTTTTGTTTCCTCTTCTAAAATACGATTCACCTGAGAAAAAGCTCTTTCGTAGTAAGGTTCTTTTGTTGAAGATATCATGACGCCACCGTGAGTTGAAGAATGCACAAATTTAATTTCTCCTTCATTGACCTCTACAACCATTCCTACGTGGTTTATATGACGTCGGCCATTCGTTTTAAAGAAAATCAGATCTCCTTTTTTGGCTTCATCTGAACTGACTTTGTTTCCTATTCGGGATTGCTCAATTGAGCTTCTTGGCAATTTAATATCAAAGTTTCCAAAAGTACAAAACATCAAACCTGAACAATCAAAACCAGCTTTTGTTGTTCCGCCAGAACGATAGCGGGTTCCAATATTTTGAGTAGCGTTTAGAATAAGCAAATCAATTAACTCTGAATGATTACTGATGCGAACCGTAGTCGAGTCTGTTTTTACACTAGTTTTATCAGTTATTTGGATATTTTCTTCCATGAGTGGTTTTGATTCAACAGAAGGCTGAACCGAATTTAATAAGGCTGCAGCATCTGCTTTTTCTTTAGAAGTTTTTATTTTCAAAACATAACCCACAGGAAGTTTCCCTTTTATAAATGGGTTTTGTTTTTCTAATTCGGCAACTGTAATTCCATATTTTTTGGCAATTGCATATTTGGTTTCTTTTGGCTGTACCTCAACAACAACCTCAACGTCTGTTGAACTTTCAGTAACTACAGCGGGTTTTTCAGCAATTGCAACAGTATTAGAAGGAATATTGATTCGTTGCCCAATTTTCAATCCATCAGTTTCAATCGACGGATTTGCTTTTTTTAATTCATCTACAGAAACATTATATTTCTTAGAAATTCCCCAAAGTGTTTCTTTTTGCTGAACTTCATGAAAATCAACATTTGCGACTTCAACTTTATCAGCAGATTTTAAGTCAGAAGCCTTATTATCATCTGGTTTTATAGTGACCGATTTGTTATTGTTTGGAATTAATAAAACCGAATTTAATTTAAGGATTTTTGGTGCATTAGGATTTGCATCTATGATATCTTTTGGTTTTACACCGTATTTTTTAGCAATAACGGTAATATTTTCTCCTTTTGAAATTTTATGTTTAATATATTTTTCCTGAGAAAAAACACCAACACTAAAAAAAAACATCAATATTATTAATCTGTAAACCATCATTTTCATTTTATCAAATCGCATTTTTTGAACTTTTCTATAAGGAAAACTCAAAAGAAGCAATTTTGTTGTTTGGGGGAAAGCGAATTTAACTTATTAAAGTAAAAAAAGCACAATTTTTAACACTTAATTTCATCCAAATTAACTGTTTCGGCATAAATATTGAGCCAACTTTTTGAAATGCAGTTTTTTACGCAAAAAAGTCACCTGAAAATTTAATACTAACTTAACTTTCAAAAACTTGTGAAAAAATTACTCTTTCTTTTTATTCTACTTCCTCTATTATCATTCTCACAAAACACTAAAGGAATTGTTACATCTCCCAACAATGAACCTCTTGAAGATGTAAATATTTTTGCCTTAACCAGTAAGATTGGCACTGTCACCAATAAAAAAGGCGAATTTTCTACAGCTTCGTTTTTAAATCTCAACGCTGATGAAACCGTAGAATTCTCTCATATCGGCTACACCACGACCCGCTTTTCAATGCGTTATTTGGTAAAACATAAATTCAAAATAACGCTTGAGGAAAGCATCCAAAATTTATCAGAAGTAACAATTTCGCAAAACAAAAAATTAAAAAAACAACTTTCATTCAATAAATTAAGTCCATTGAAGGATCCTATATTTTCCTTTGGGTCTTTTTTGAAAGATGATAAAATTTATGTCAGTGGAGGTGATGCTTACACTGAAATAGATTATCTCGAAAAGGGTCGTGCAGAACGAGCAGCTTATGATGCAAATGACTATTTAATGGAGATGCAGCTTCCTAAAGCCAAAAGGCATTACAAAAAATTCCTTTCAATTTACGACATCAAATCAAATACTTGGGAAACTACAAAATTAAATTTAAAAGCAAGAGGGTATCACAATATGCATTATTACGATAATTCGATTTATATTTTAGGCGGAAAAAGAATTTTAGTCAACTCAAAAAGTAGTTGGGAATATCTGGAAAATCAGATTGAAGTGATAAACCTTGATAAACAAACTATAAAATTAGACAATACAAATCCGCATCAGGCTGTTGATTTTGCTTCGTTTACCTATAAAGACAATATTATTGTAATGGGTGGCTCTCTAAAAAGATCAGAAAAAGATAAAAAAGAATTTACTAATAAAGTGCATTTATACAATATAACATCAGGAAATTGGTATGAACTTGAGCCTATGCCAACAGCAAAAGAAACAACCGGACTTTTAATTGGTGACAAAATTTACCTCATTGGTGGCAATGACGGAAAACCTACTTCTCAAATTGAGACTTTTGATTTAATAACCGAAAAATGGCAAATGGAAGGCGAATTGTTTTCTGAAATAGAAAGACCCGCAATTGCTTATTTTGACAATATCATCTATTTTTATGAGGATCAAAAAATGTACACCTATAATATTCAAACAAAGCAATTAAAAGAATTCGACATTGACATTGAAAACAAATATTCTGCCATGTATTATAATGATAACAAATTAATTCTTTTAGGCGGGCGTATTGATAATTCCTACTCAAAAATCCCTTCTTCAAAAGTTTTCAGCATTAATCTGGAGGAATTTAAAACCACAAAACCTATAAAAATCAAAACTTTACCAAAACAAACCGACATTGCCAAAACTATCGAATAAATCATATAAAATTTCCTGAAAGAGAAATCTTCTTATAAAAACGAGTGCCCTAGCCCGAATGGGAGCGGTATACTTTTTATTGCTTCTTTAGCAAGGAAAAGATATAGCAGATTCCGAAGTTTCGGAAGAATAGCTTCTAATAAAAAATGCCCTGTTTTCACAGAGCATTTCTAATATAATTGAATCTTGATTATGCTTTTCCAGCCGCAATTAAATTTAATGCAGAACCTGCAACAAACCAGCCAATTTGACCTTCATTGTACGTATGGTTTGCCAAAATAATATCTTTTGTTCCATTTGCGTGAACAAACTCTAAAGTTAGTGGTTTTCCTGGAGCAAATTCAGTCAAATCTAAG
Organism: Flavobacterium xizangense; assembly: GCF_054075145.1. Taxonomy (NCBI): domain Bacteria; kingdom Pseudomonadati; phylum Bacteroidota; class Flavobacteriia; order Flavobacteriales; family Flavobacteriaceae; genus Flavobacterium; species Flavobacterium xizangense. The sequence goes on from NZ_JBSIPG010000012.1 coordinate 33,810, forward strand.
AAGTTGATTGTATCATCTTCCTGAATTTTATCGTAATCTGCTTCATTTGCAAAAGTCAATCCTAAAAGACCTTGTTTCTTAAGATTTGTTTCGTGGATACGAGCGAAAGATTTCACCAAAACCGCTTTAACTCCTAAGAAACGTGGTTCCATTGCAGCATGTTCACGAGAAGAACCTTCACCATAATTGTGATCTCCAACTACAATAGACGGAACACCTGCTGCTTTGTATGCACGGGCAACAGCCGGTACAGCATCGTATTCGCCAGTTAATTGATTTTTAACCGAATTTGTTTTTTGGTTGTATGCATTTACAGCACCAATTAACATGTTGTTCGAAATATTATCCAAATGTCCACGGAAACGTAACCAAGGCCCAGCCATAGAAATATGGTCAGTAGTGCATTTTCCGAATGCCTTAATTAATAATTTAGCACCTGTAATGTTTTTACCATCCCAAGCATCAAATGGAGCCAGCAATTGTAAACGTTCAGATGTTGGATTTACCACAACAGTTACCCCTGAACCATCTGCAGCCGGAGCCTGAAAACCTGGATCTTCAGCATAAAAACCTTTAGAAGGAAGCTCATCTCCTGTTGGCGCATCTAGTTTTACTTCTTCTCCATCTTCATTGATCAATGTATCTGTTAAAGGATTAAAACTTAAATCACCAGCAATCGCCAAAGCTGTTACCAATTCTGGAGAACCTACGAAAGCTAATGTATTTGGATTACCATCTGCACGTTTTGAGAAATTACGGTTGAAAGAGTGAACGATTGTATTTCTTTCTTCTTTTTCAGCTCCTTCTCTATCCCACATACCAATACATGGTCCACAAGCATTAGCAAAAACAGTTGCTCCAATTTTATGGAAAGTATCAATAAAACCGTCTCTTTCAATTGTTGAACGAACAACTTCAGAACCTGGAGTGATTGTAAATTGTGATTTTGTTTTTAAGTTTTTATCCGCAACTTGTCTTGCCAAAGAAGCTGCACGAGAAATATCTTCGTAAGAAGAGTTTGTACAAGAACCAATTAAACCAACCTGAATTTGTAATGGCCAGTTATTTTTGATTGCTTCCTCTTTCATTTTAGAAATCGGAGTAGCTAAATCTGGAGTGAAAGGTCCGTTTAAATGTGGTTCTAATGTAGATAAGTTAATTTCAATAACCTGATCAAAATATTGTTCTGGATTTGCATATACTTCAGGATCTCCGGTTAAGTAAGAAGCTACTTTATCGGCAGCATCGGCAACATCTGCTCTATTTGTAGAACGTAAGTAACGGCTCATAGAATCATCGTAACCAAAAGTTGAAGTTGTTGCTCCAATTTCAGCACCCATGTTACAAATTGTTCCTTTTCCAGTACAAGACATAGCAGTTGCACCTTCTCCAAAATATTCAACGATAGCACCAGTTCCTCCTTTTACAGTAAGAATTCCTGCTACTTTAAGAATAACATCTTTAGGAGCTGTCCATCCTGATAATTTACCAGTTAATTTAACTCCAATTAGTTTCGGGAATTTAAGTTCCCACGCCATTCCTGACATAACATCTACAGCATCTGCTCCACCAACACCAATTGCTACCATTCCTAAACCACCTGCATTTACAGTGTGAGAATCGGTACCAATCATCATTCCGCCTGGGAAAGCATAATTTTCGAGTACAACTTGGTGAATAATTCCGGCTCCTGGTTTCCAGAAACCGATTCCATATTTATTAGAAACAGAAGACAAGAAATCAAAGACTTCATTACTTTGTGTTTTTGCTCTGGCCAAATCAGTTGCAGCGTCTATTTTTGCCTGAATCAAGTGATCACAGTGTACAGTAGTAGGAACTGCTACTTTAGATTTACCGGCATGCATAAACTGCAATAATGCCATTTGCGCAGTTGCATCTTGACATGCAACACGATCCGGTGCAAAGTCAACATAGTCAATTCCTCTTCCAAATGCCTTAGTTGGATTTCCATCCCAAAGGTGATTGTATAAAATTTTCTCCGTCAAAGTAAGTGGACGACCAACAATTTCACGTGCTTTATCAACACGACTTGGCATGTTTTCATACACTTTTTTAATCATTTCAATATCAAAAGCCATAAGATTTACTTGTTTTTATTATTGTTTTTTGAACATGACAAGTTACAAAAATTAGAACAATTATTACAAAAAAAGCCCGAGTTTTATGACTCGGGCTTTTGAATTATAATTAAAATAATCTTTTGATTACATTACTAATGATTTGTTTGAAGGTGCAAACTTTGTTAAGTTAATACCATCTACTGCAGCAGTATATTCTTCAATAGTTGGAGTTCTACCTAAAATTGTAGAAAGAACCACAACTGGCGTAGATGAAAGTAAAGATTCTCCTTTTTTACCTTCTTTATCTTCTACAACTCTTCCTTGGAATAATCGAGTTGAAGTTGCCATTACTGTATCTCCTTTTGCCGCTTTTTCCTGGTTACCCATACAAAGGTTACAACCCGGACGCTCTAAGTACAACATGTTTTCGTATTCTGTACGCGCAGCACCTTTTGGAGCATTATCGTCGAATTCAAAACCAGAGTATCTTTGTAAAACTTCCCAGTCACCTTCTGCTTTCAATTCATCTACAATGTTGTAAGTTGGAGGAGCAACAACAAGAGGCGCGTTGAATTCAACTTTCCCAGTTTGTGCTTCTACGTTTTTCAACATTTGAGCAAGGATTTTCATATCTCCTTTGTGAACCATACAAGATCCGATAAATCCAAGGTCTACTTTTTTCACTCCACCGTAGAAAGATAAAGGTCTAATAGTATCGTGAGTATAACGTTTAGAAACGTCAGCATTATTAACGTCTGGGTCAGCAATCATTGGCTCAGCAATTTGATCCAAATCAACTACAACTTCAGCATAATATTTAGCATTTGCATCTGGAGTTAAAGCTGGTTTTTCAGCCGATTTAATTTCTGCAATTCTTTTATCAGCTTTGTTGATTAATCCTTGAAGAACGTGTTTATCGTTATCCATTCCTTTGTCGATCATGATTTGGATTCTGCCTTTTGCAATTTCCAATGATTCGATCAAAGTATCATCTTCAGAAATACAGATAGAAGCTTTTGCTTTCATCTCTGCAGTCCAGTCTGTAAATGTAAAGGCTTGGTCAGCAGTTAATGTTCCAATGTGAACCTCAATAATTCTTCCTTGGAAAACATTTTCTCCTCCAAATTGGTGAAGCATTTGTGCTTGAGTAGCATGAACCACATCACGGAAGTCCATGTATCCTTTCATCTCCCCTTTGAAAGTAACTTTTACAGATTCCGGAATTGGCATAGAAGCTTCTCCAGTAGCCAATGCAAGCGCAACAGTTCCTGAGTCAGCACCAAAAGCAACACCTTTTGACATTCTTGTGTGAGAGTCACCACCAATAATGATAGCCCACTCATCAATAGTAATATCATTAAGTACTTTGTGAATTACGTCAGTCATTGAATGATAAACTCCTTTTGGGTCACGAGCCGTGATTAAACCAAAATCGTTCATGAATTTCATCAATTTAGGAATATTAGCCTGCGCTTTTTTATCCCAAACTGAAGCAGTATGACAACCAGATTGGTAAGCACCGTCAACGATTGGTGAAATTACCGTAGCAGCCATAGACTCTAATTCCTGAGCAGTCATTAAACCTGTAGTATCTTGAGAACCTACAATGTTAACTTCTACACGAACGTCAGAACCAGCGTGTAATACTTTTCCTGGAGCAATACCTACAGCATTTTTGTTGAAGATTTTTTCAACCGCAGTAAGACCTTGTCCTTCATGAGAAACCTCTTTTGATGGAGCATATACTAATGGAGCTTCAACACCTAAAACTTTTGCTGCTAAAGTTTGAAGTTTTTTACCAAATACGATAGCATAAGAACCACCCGCTTTGATAAATTCCATTTTCTGAGGTGTAAATGCCTTAGAAATATCGATTAATTCTTTATCGCCGTTATAAAGTTTTTTCTCTTTAATATTAATAGTCAAAACTGTACCAGTTTCGACAGAATAAGTTTGCTCTAAAATTGGTTCGTCGTTTTCGTTACGAATAACATTACCATCAGCATCAACCTTTTTTACCCAGTTTTTAAGGTCTAAACCAATACCACCAGTAACATCAACAGTTGTTAGGAAAATTGGAGAAATTCCGTTTGTTCCACCAACAATTGGAGCGATGTTAACAAATGGAATATATGGACTTGCTTGTTTTCCTGTCCAAAGTGCCACGTTATTTACACCTGACATTCTTGAAGATCCAACTCCCATAGTTCCTTTTTCAGCGATCAACATTACACTCTTATCTGGATGTTGTGCCTGAAGCGCTTTAATTTCTTGTTGTGCCTGAGGAGTAATCATACACTGTCCGTGAAGTTCACGGTCTGAACGTGAGTGTGCCTGATTACCCGGAGAAAGTAAATCTGTTGAAATATCACCTTCACCAGCAATAAAAGTAACAACCTTAATTTCGTCTGCTACTTCTGGAAGTTTTGTGAAAAACTCAGCTTGAGCATAACTTTCAAGGATTTCTTTTGCAATTGGGTTATTATTTTTGAATGCCTCTACTAAACGATCTGTATCTGCCTCGTAAAGGAAAACTTGTGTTTTTAAAACTTTTGCTGCCTCTTTTGCAATAGCAGCATCATTACCTAAAGCTAAATCAAGTAGAACTTTGATAGAAGGCCCACCTTTCATATGTGATAATAATTCAAAAGCAAAGGCTGGAGTAATTTCTTTTACTACAGATTCACCAAGAATAATCTCCTTTAAAAACTTAGCTTTTTCACCAGCAGCACTTGTAGTTCCTGGCAAAGTATTATAGATAAAAAATTTAAGAGAATCTTCTCTATATTCATTATCAACATCTTTAATTTGCGAAATAATTTCGCTTAATAATTCTGCACCATCAATTGGCTTTGGGTGAAGTCCCTGGCCTTTTCTTTCTTCGATTTCGTTAATGTAATCTTTGTAAGTATTCATAATATATTAGAAGTATTTTTTTTTGTACGCAAATTTAGAGATTAAAGGTGAGAATTAAAAAGAATATAATGAAAGTCGCCTTTTCAAAAATTATTATTGCTAAAAAACGATTTTCACTGCTTGTTTTTGCCAAAATATCAATTTTGTATTAAAAAAATGAATTTTTAATATTTTAAAATCTTTTCTTTAACAAAGTCGGAATTTGATGTTATAAAGTAAGTGAGATTTTACCTCTGTTTTCGCAAAGAATAGTTCTAAATAAGAAATTATAACGTTATAGTTAACTTTTTTTCGTCTTAAAAAGGAGTTTTTAGAACTAAAATATTGATCCATAATTTTCTTTAAAAAAAATCAATTAAAAAAAATCTGCTATTTAAAATATTCTATTAACTTTGTATTTCAAAGTACTTTTTAAAAAATACAACTATGAAATACAAAATGAAAATTTTAGATTATTATTCTCAAAAATCAGGTACACACACTAGCCTCGTTGTGACATTATTTAGTACAATATTTATGATTTGTGCGCTCACTTCTAGAGAATTCTCATTCCACGAATTCGAATCTATTGGATCGATAAGTTTGATTATCGAGTTTATTTACGGAACGGTGGTATCATTTCTTATTCTTAAAAACAGAGAAGACTATCTTCATCTTACTCCTTTTTTAATGCTCAATTGGCTTATTGGCTGTTTTAGCTTAAATGTTTTTATTCCCATTTTTCAACATTTACCTGTTTGGGTTTATGTGACAACTTTTGTGTTTTGCATCACTAATTTTTTTCTTTACCAAAATGACATAAAAAGCCCACGTACATATCTGTTTTATTTTGTTAATGGTGCTACATTTTGGATTATATTTTACTTTGCTTTATTTCTCATTCCCGTTCTACCCTATTCATTTATCGGAATATTGGCTTTGGGAATGGGTTTCTACGGAATGGTTCCGGCAATAATCTTAGTCATTCATTTGCTAACCATTATTTTTCATTTACCTAAAAACCGACCTTATTATCTTTCTTTTAGCGCTGGGTTTTCAATTGTGCTTATCGGTTTTCTAATTTTTACCACTGGTTTAGTTATTGAAAGCAAAAAAATCGCTCAAATTGCAAAAATCAATTCTTTTGATAGTAATACTGATTTACCCGCATACATTTTGGTTTCTCAGAATATAAAACCTAATTTTTTTAATGAAATTCTGCTTAAGAAAGGTCTTGTGTATATCAATATTGACAACTTCTTTTCGTTCGACCGTTTTAATTCCTTCAGCAAACAGCAATTCAACGGAACTAAAATCCATAATCCATTTATCAGTATTGCTTATTTAGTTTGTGATGACCTTGGATTAGACAATGATGACAAAATCAATATTCTGAAATCGAATTTTGATAAAAGGTTAGAAACAGAAGAACAGCTTTGGAACGGAGATGATTTATTTACCAAAAAAATTAAAGAAGACGTAAAAGTATATCCAGAAGCACGTTTAGCATACACTGAAATTACAATGGATATTGCTTGTACCGAAGATGCACGGGGAAACGAAGAAGCGATTTACTCTTTTCAATTGCCCGAAGGTTCTGTCGCAACTTCACTTTCTTTATGGGTTAACGGAATGGAACGCAAAGGCGTTTTGACGACTAAAGAAAAAGCTAAAAAAGCTTACAATCAAATTGTTGGTGTAGAATATCGTGATCCTTCATTAATGCAATGGAAAGAAGGAAATAAAGTCGTTGTGAGAGTTTTTCCAGTTAACAAACAAACTCCAAGAAAATTCAAATGCGGTTTTACAACTCCGCTACAAGTCGAAGACAGCCAAATGAAATATCAAAGTCTTTCTATTAAAGGTCCAAACATTTCAAATGCTGAAACAATTTCAAGAATACAAATAACTGGAAATTCGGCTGTAGAAACCAGCAAAAATTTCGATTTTGAAAAAGGATTTTACATAAACCAGTCTAAAGGACTTGACGATTGGGAAGCAACAATGCCATTAAGCAAAATCAATCATAATTCATTTGCATGGAAAGGAAAAACTTATACAGTTAATCAAATTCCCAAAACAGTAATCCCCTTCACTCCTTCTGAAATTATTTTGGATTTAAACAACAATTGGACAACTAAACAAATAGAATCATTTGTCAATCTTGACCAGCAAAATATTTACGTTTTTACAAATGGACAAAAAAAACAAATCAACAAAGAGAATTTTAAAGCCATTCAGCTTGACTTTGAAGATTCTCAGTATACATTATTGCCTCTTTATAAATTGGCAAAAAACAGTTTAGTGATAACAAAATCGGGAACTTTCTCTGCTAATTTTGAAGAACTTGAAGAATCAGATTATCTGACGAAAATTAAATCTGGAACTAAACAAAAGAATATAAAAGTCATCAATATCAGTGGAGATATTAATCCGTTTTGGCAGACTGCGAAAGAACAAAAATACGTTGACCATTTTCAAAGCAGTTTGGCTACTTGTTTAAAGATGATCAACAAACATCAATTTCCAGTTTACAAAACAGATCAAAACAGTGTCAATATTGAACCGTCACAAATTTCAATTCGTGAAAACACCCAAGACAATAATTCAAAAAGCAATGGGCCGAACCATATTTACAGAATGTACGCCTTTGGAAAAGTTCTCGAAGAACAAGTTAAAATTCAAAATGATAGTTTGGCTAATAATCAATATGTTGAATTAGCTAAAGATGCCAATATTGTAACACCAATTTCGTCATTGATTGTTTTAGAAACAGACGAAGATTACAAAAACAACGGAATCGAGAAAAACGTAAACACTTTAGGAAATGCTTCCATAAATAATGACGGCGCGGTTCCTGAGCCTCACGAATGGCTTTTGATTATTATTGGAACTGCAACACTTTATTTCTATTACCGAAAAACAAAAAAACAAACAGTCTAAATGTATCTTTTACTGAAATACAAAAAAACTTTTGTCCTGTTACTAGTTAGTTGCCTTTTGCTTTTAAACTACAGCATAATTTCAGCAGGACTGAATAATAATTTGTTTGGAATTTTAGCTTCAATCGGGCTATTTTTTATTGGAAGCCGAAAAACTACTTTTAATATGAGCTATCCGCTTTTTGCGATGATCTTTATATTAGAATTTATAAGCTACCGCTTGCATACTAAATCGCTGCACCTTTTGGCTTTGGCGTTATTTGTCTGTTTATTGTATTACAGTTTTACACAAAAATTTTCGTTTATTGCTTTCATTTGTATTTTGCTTTTCTCTTCGGTTTTTAGTACTTTCTTCGATTATATGACAACCGAAATAAAACAAATTCTATGTTATAATGTTTATATTGTTTTAAAGAATTTCATTGTAATTGATAAAATAGAAGGGGTCAATTTTTATATCAATAATGCAAAAATTACAGTCGACACAGCATGTATGGGCCTTTCAATGTTTAAAACCGGATTATTGTCAGGCGCTTTTATATTAACTTTAGAAGAAAAGAAACAATCAAAATATTTTAACATCCTACAGATTTTTCTTTTTTGTGTGGTTGTCATTATTCTCAATATAATTTCGAATTATTTCAGAATCATCACACTTATTTTGTTTCATTGCACCCAAGAAAATACAATGCATCATACAATTGGAATCTTATGTTTTATATTTTATCAAATTGTTCCAATGCTATTTTTGATCCGATTTTTTAAACCGAAAACTGAAGAAATCCAAATAAATAAAAAACAGTATAAATTCTTAACTGTTATAATTGGAACTATAATCCTATTTGCAACCAGTCTTGAAATAAAGAAAACACAGCCAAATAATTTACTTGAACATTTGAGCCCAGAATATTTGATTCAAAATGGAAATTGGGTAAACAATGAAGTTTTTAAAATCTCAACTCCTAATAAACTTATTTATATTAAAACTTTCGCTCATAATCCGTTAGTTTGCTGGACAGGAAATGGCTATAAAATTATAGAGAAAAAAGAAATCATTATAGGAAATGAAAAAATATGGCAGGTAAAAATGGAGAAAAACAACATTCAGTATTACTCCTATTGGTGGTACGAATGCGATAGAAAAAAATATACTTCTCTGCCTGAAGTTATTTTAATCAAACTCTTCACCAATAAATCTATACGCCTGATTAATGAAACAACTAAAATCTAATAATGAAAAAAGCCTGACAAAATCAAATTTGTCAGGCTTACGTATAAGATATATATTAATTACAACAATTTCTGAATAATAACTTCTTCTGTTATTCCTTCAGCATCTGCTTTGTAATTTTTAATAATTCTGTGTCTTAAAATTCCAACTGCAACAGCTTTTACATCTTCAATATCTGGCGAAAATTTACCATTAAAAGCCGCATGTGCTTTTGCAGCCAAAATTAAATTCTGAGAAGCTCTAGGTCCTGCTCCCCAATCCAAATAATTTTTCACAAAATCATTTGACAATTTATTATCTGGACGCGTTTTACTTACCAATGTTACTGCATATTCAATTACATTATCAGCTACAGGAATTCTGCGAATCAAATGTTGGAAATCAATAATTTCCTGAGCAGTAAACAAAGCATTAATTGTTGTTTTAACATCCGAAGTTGTTCGTTTTACAACCTGAACTTCTTCCTCAAAAGTTGGATATTGTAATTTGATGGCAAACATAAAACGGTCTAATTGTGCTTCCGGTAACGGATACGTTCCTTCTTGCTCAATTGGGTTTTGAGTAGCCAATACAAAATATGGCAAATCTAATTTATAATTCTGTCCTGCAATAGTAACCGAACGTTCCTGCATCGCTTCAAGTAAAGCTGCCTGCGTTTTTGGTGGGGTTCTGTTTATCTCGTCAGCAAGAATTATATTAGAGAAAATTGGTCCTTTTATGAATTTAAACTGTCTATTTTCATCTAAAATTTCACTTCCTAAAATATCCGAAGGCATTAAATCTGGCGTAAACTGAATTCTTTTAAAATCTAAACCCAGCGCCTGAGACAAAGTATTAATCATTAAAGTTTTTGCCAAACCGGGAACTCCAATCAACAAGGCATGTCCACCTGAAAATATACACAGTAAGATTTCATCAACTACTGAGTCTTGGCCTACAATTATTTTTGCTATTTCTGATTTTAACTCGTTTCGTTTTTGAACTAAATTATGAATTGCTGTTACGTCAGACATTTAAGTATGTTTTTAAATTAAAAAAGAGTTAGCTCTATGGATTCATAAAACTAACTCTTTTATTTATTTAATAAAAATTATTTTTTCAGCCAATTATTAGCAAAATTACATTGTCTGTATTCTCCAATAATTTTAATGTATGTATCTTTTATCTTTTTATCAAACCATTTAGCAATCGCATCAATTTGTTTTTCTTTCAATGCTAAATCTTTAATTTTTGTATAATCCTGTGCATAATCTGCGGTATGCTCGTTAATTCTGTTTGTTACAGTAATTATTTTATAGGTCTTTTTACCGCTTTTTTCATCTACATTTAAAAGTGGCTGAGAAACCTCAGTATCTTTCAAATTTGAAACCTGTCCATATAATTGAGGATCCATTTTAGTCAATTCAAAACGTGTATCTTGCGTATTAGGATTTATCAAAGTTCCTCCGTTTGCTCTTGTCTCTTTTTCATCAGATTCTGTTCTGGCTGCATCAGCAAAAGTAACCTCTTTGTTTACGATTTTGTTTCGAATATTTGTTATTCTGTCTTTAGCCTCTTTTAAAGCGTTTTCAGAAACAGTTGGCGAAATTAAAATATGACGCAATTCAACTTCTTGCCCTTTAATCTTGTCGACCATAATAATATGGAATCCAAAACTTGTTTCAAAAGGCTGAGAAATTTCACCTTCTTGCAAACTAAAAGCAACATCTTTAAACTCTTTTACAAAAGGAGTTTTTCGAGTCATTTTATAGTATCCACCGTTAGAAGATGATCCTGGGTCCATAGAATATAAAACGGCTTTTGTGGCAAAGCTCGAACCTGCTATAACATCTTGTCTGATTGAATTCAATCTGTCGATCACTTTCTGTTTGTCTTCTTTTGAAACTTTTGGTTCTACCACAATCTGTGCTACTTCCATTTCAGCCCCAAAAGTCGGCAATTCATCTTTTGGTATTTTTTTAAAGAAATTACGAACTTCTTCTGGCGTAATTTCAACTTCTTTAACGATTTTATCTCGCATTTCCGAAGCCAATTTTTGCTCTTTTAAGATGTCTGCAAAATACGTTTTGAATTCTTCAACAGAACTTTTCTTGTAGTACTCCACTACTTTATTAATGTCTCCAACCTGTTTAACCATATAGTTTAAACGGTCTTCCATCATACCTCTAATCTCCGCATCACTAACAATGATACTATCCTGAATCGCTTGGTGCGCATATAATTTATCTTCAAGAAGTTTACCCAACATCTGGCATCTTGTAATATCTTTTACAGAACCACCTTGAGCTGTAATCTCTAAAAATCCTTTATCAATATCAGAATCTAAAACAATATAATCTCCAACGGTAGCAATAATACCGTCAATTTTTTGTCTTCCAACATGAACTTCAGCTGGTTTTTGAGCCACAACATCTGGAATAATTTCCTGAGCTGAAACCATTGAGCTGAAAAAAAGTAAAAAACACATTGTCAATACAAGCTTGTGATCAATTGTTTTTAGCTGTAATTTTTTTAATAACATTATTTTAGATTTAGTTTAAATGTAAAGATCTTGTTTTTAGAATTATCCTTGTTTTAAAAACTAAAATCCGAATTGCTCTATTTTAGAAGCTGAACTTCAAAAGCAGTAAACAATTAAACTCTAGTTCTTTTACTTATAAAGAACAAAAATAACAATTCAATTACATAATACAACTATCGCTAATACTATTAACAAAAAATTATACAGATTGTATTTTAAATATAAAATTAAAAAGTACTTTTTGCTCATTATCTTAATATCACTTTCAAAACTATTATTATTTTAAAAACTTCCTTTTAAAAAATACAATATCTTAATTTATAAGGGTATAAAAAAAGTTTTTAACACTACAACGTTTTCGTTGCATAACTAATTTCTTGCAAATGTAGATCGAATCAAAAAAAACCTACATTCGTGCGTAATTGACAATTTAACTGGTTAAAAATTAAGAATAAAATCATTTTAAAACCTAAAAATTGCGCAATTACTAACTTTATTAACCATTTTAACCAAATCTATTATGAAAAAAACACAAACAAAATTTTTGTTTGTGAGCATGGTTGTAGCATTATTATGCTCGTGCTCACAAAATGACACTCCTGAAGCTGATTCAAAAGCTGAAAGTCAGCAATTTGAAATCATTAACGTTACACATCACGATGGGAAACCTTTTAGTACAGGTGCAAAATCATCACTTACAGGAAAATATGTCGATAATCCTGGCGGAGGCGTTATGATGCAGGCTTTTTATTGGGACGTTCCTGCCGGTGGAACCTGGTGGAATACCGTTAGCAGTAAAGTCACTGCATGGGGCAATGCTGGAATTGGATCTATCTGGCTTCCTCCTGCTTCAAAGGCACAAAATGGAGCATTTTCAATGGGTTATGACCCAACTGATTATTTTGATTTTGGAGATTATAATCAAAATGGAAGTACCGAAACTCGATTTGGATCAAAAACCGAATTGGTAAACTTAATTACGGCAGCCCATGCTGAAAATATAAAAGTATATGCTGATATCGTAATCAATCATAACAGTGGGGGGCAATCTGAAGCAAATCCTTTCACTGGAACAAATACGTGGACTAATTTCAATGGAATTTCTTCAGGAAAATTTAAGCGTACTTATGCTAATTTTTATAAAAACAGTTATGGCAATAATGATGAAGGCTCGTTTGGAGGATTTCCAGATTTATGTCATGCAGATCCTTACGTAAAAGACTGGCTGTGGCTGCGTACTGACGGAGTTGGTAAATATTATAAAAATACCATGAAATTTGACGGATGGAGATTTGACTATGTTAAAGGTTTCGGTGCTTGGGTTGTCAATGCATGGAATGCCAATGTTGGCGGATTTTCTGTTGGAGAATTATGGGATTCGAATGTAAACGTATTAAATGACTGGGCAAACAATGCTAATAGTTCTGTTTTTGACTTTGCTTGTTATTACAAAATGAATGACGCCTTCGACGGAAATAATCTTGCTCTTTTGAATGATGACATGATGTGGAAACGTAACCCGTACAAAGCGGTAACATTTGTTACTAATCATGATACTGACGAAATTTGGAGCAAAATGTTAGCATACTCCTATATATTAACTCATGAAGGTTATCCAACTATTTTCTATAGAGATTATGAAGAATGGCTAGATAAAAACAAATTAAATAACTTAATCTGGATTCATAACAATAAAGCAACGGGTACAACTTCTATTTTATATTCTGATAATGACGAATATGTGGCAAGAAGAAATGGTTATAATGGAAATCCGGGATTAGTCGTTTACATAAACAATTCTGATGTTTGGCAGGAACGATGGATTCAGACGAACTGGGCAAATACTCAAATTAAAGATTTTACAGGAAATTCGACTTGGTACCCAACAACTCAGGCAGATAAATGGGTAAAAATACAATGTCCTCCAAAAGGATATTCAATTTGGTCAATTAACCAGTAATTTTAAAAAATGACTCTTTTAAGGCTGTTGCAAAACAGCCTTATTTTTTTCTAAAAAATCGCCTAATAATAAAGACTTCCCAAATTTAAGAAGTGAATATTTTTATAAAGCCGTATTTAATAGTACTTTTGCAACCTATTTATACAAAATATGAGCTTTTTAAAAGAAATACAACGCAGAAGAACATTTGGAATTATCTCGCATCCCGATGCTGGTAAAACTACATTAACGGAGAAATTACTGTTATTTGGAGGTGCTATTCAGGAAGCTGGAGCGGTAAAAAACAACAAAATTAAAAAAGGAGCAACGAGTGACTTTATGGAAATCGAACGCCAAAGAGGTATCTCGGTTTCAACTTCTGTGCTTGCTTTTAATTATAAAGATAAAAAAATCAACATCCTTGATACACCTGGACACAAGGATTTTGCCGAAGATACATTCAGAACTTTAACAGCCGTTGATAGCGTAATTGTTGTAATTGACGTTGCAAAAGGGGTTGAGGAACAAACTGAAAAATTAGTGGCAGTTTGTAGAATGCGTAATATTCCGATGATTGTTTTCATCAATAAATTAGATCGTGAAGGTAAAGATGCTTTTGATTTGATGGATGAAGTGGAACAAAAATTAGGATTGAAAGTAACTCCTTTAAGTTTTCCAATCGGAATGGGTTATGATTTCCAGGGAATTTATAATCTTTGGGAAGAAAATATCAATCTTTTTAGTGGAGACAGCCGTAAAAATATCGAAGAAACAATTGCATTTTCTGATGTTCAAAACAATCCGGAATTAGATAAAATTGTGGGTCAAAAAGCAGCTGAAAAACTTCGTGAGGAATTAGAATTAATTGATGAAGTTTATCCTAAATTTGAGCGTCAGGATTATTTAGATGGAAAAATCCAGCCTGTATTTTTTGGTTCTGCTTTAAATAATTTTGGAGTTCGTGAATTATTAGATTGTTTCGTTACAATCGCTCCTTCTCCAAGACCAAAAGATTCTGAAACTCGTTTAGTTGATCCAGCTGAAGAAAAAATGTCTGGCTTTGTTTTCAAAATCCACGCTAATATGGATCCAAAACACCGTGACCGTTTAGCATTTATCAAAATTGTTTCGGGAACTTTCGAAAGAAACAAGCCTTACTATCACGTACGTCAGAAGAAAAACCTAAAATTTTCTAGTCCGAATGCGTTTTTTGCTGAGAAAAAAGAAATTGTTGACATTTCTTATCCTGGTGATATTGTTGGTTTACACGACACTGGAAACTTTAAAATTGGAGATACTTTAACTGAAGGTGAAGTAATGAGTTTTAAAGGAATTCCGAGTTTCTCTCCAGAGCACTTTAGATACATCAACAATGCTGATCCAATGAAAGCTAAGCAATTAGAAAAAGGTGTAGATCAGTTAATGGATGAAGGTGTTGCACAGTTGTTTACTTTAGAAATGAATAACCGTAAGGTAATCGGAACAGTTGGAGCACTTCAATATGAAGTTATTCAATACCGTTTAGAGCACGAATATGGTGCAAAATGTACCTATGAAAATTTCCCTGTTCATAAAGCTTGTTGGGTAAAACCAAATGATGCCAAAAATGAAGAATTTAAAGAATTTAAACGAATCAAACAAAAATTCCTTGCTCATGATAAATATGGTCAACTTGTATTTTTAGCCGATTCAGATTTTACTATTCAAATGACACAAAGCAAATATCCAAGTGTAAAATTATACTTTACATCTGAGTTTGATTAATTTACATTTAAAAAATTAACTATAAAAAAAGCGCTATATATATTATAGCGCTTTTTTTATTTGAATTAATGACAACCTTACTGAGTTATTATTCTAATATAATTTTTTTCTAATTCGGAATCGCTAAAATACTGCAAACTTAAGTAAGGCAGAAATTTAGTCGATGAAATACCGATTAAATCGGATAAACTGCAAAATAGAAAATTGATACTAAAAAAAAAGCCCCATTTCTGGGGCTTTAAAATTTATGCTTGTCCCGCAGGACCAAAATTAAGTGGTATTGGCGCTTGTTCCGTTTCTTTGATTTCACCATGGGCTGCTTCAAATCTGTGGATATTTTCACCAATTGCTCGTAATAATCTTTTAGCATGTTGTGGTGTCAAAACAATTCTTGACTTTACCTTGGCTTTAGGAATACCTGGCATAATGCTCACAAAATCTAAAACAAACTCTGATGATGAGTGATTAATAATCGCAAGATTAGAATAAATTCCTTCTGCAATAGTTTCATCTAACTCAATATTGATCTGCTCTTGTTGTTGTTTCGGATTACTCATAGTTTCCTAATTAATAAATGTATTCTTCCTTATTAGCCATCATTTCGTTGTAATCGTCTTTAGATCCTACGATAGTGTTATCATATTCTCTCATACCAGTTCCCGCAGGAATTCTGTGACCAACAATTACATTTTCTTTTAATCCTTCTAGATCATCTACTTTACCAGCTACTGCAGCTTCGTTAAGTACTTTCGTTGTCTCCTGGAATGAAGCCGCAGAAATGAATGATTTAGTTTGTAACGAAGCTCTTGTAATACCTTGAAGAACTGGCGTTGCAGTTGCAGTAATTACATCTCTTGCTACAACAAGATTTTTATCTGTACGTTTCAATAATGAATTTTCATCACGTAATTCACGAGGTGTAATGATCTGACCTGGTTTTAATACTGAAGAATCTCCAGCATCTTCAACCACTTTCATACCATACAATTTATCGTTTTGAACGATAAAATCTTTAGTATGAATTAATTGATCTTCTAGGAATAATGTATCTCCTGGATCCTGAACTCTTACTTTACGCATCATTTGACGAATAACTACCTCAAAGTGCTTGTCATTGATTTTTACCCCTTGTAAACGGTAAACCTCTTGAATTTCATTTACCAAGTACTGTTGAACAGCAGCTGGACCTTGAATTCTTAAGATATCATCTGGTGTAATTGCACCGTCAGACAATGGAACTCCCGCTCTTACGAAGTCATTTTCTTGTACTAAGATTTGGCTAGAAAGTTTAACTAAATACTTTTTAATCTCACCAAATTTAGATTCGATAACGATCTCACGGTTGCCTCTTTTGATTTTTCCGAAAGATACAACACCATCAATTTCAGATACAACTGCTGGATTTGAAGGGTTACGAGCCTCTAAAAGCTCAGTAATTCTTGGTAAACCTCCCGTGATATCGCCCGCTTTAGAAGAACGACGTGGGATTTTTACTAATACTTTACCTGCTTTAATTTTCTCACCGTTTTCAACCATTAAGTGTGCACCTACTGGTAAATTGTAAGAACGAATCAATTCACCTTCTTTACCGTAAACTAATAAAGTTGGGATTAATTTTTTGTTTCTAGCCTCAGAAATTACTTTTTCCTGGAAACCAGTCTGCTCATCGATCTCAACCATGAACGACTGTCCTTGCTCTAAATCCTCGTAAGCAATCTTACCAGTAAACTCAGAAACAATTACACCATTATATGGATCCCATTTACAGATTACAGTTCCTTTAGCAACAGTATCTCCATCATTAACAAAAATACTAGATCCGTAAGGAATGTTATGCGTATTTAAAACGATTCCCGTTTTCTCATCAACTAATTTTAATTCAGTTGAACGTGAAACTACGATGTCAACAGAGTTTCCTTCTCCGTCTTCTCCTTTAACTGTTTTTAAATCTTCAATTTCAAGTCTACCTGCAAATCTTGTAACAATACTAGACTCCTCAGAGATACCTCCAGCAACCCCTCCAACGTGGAAAGTACGAAGTGTCAACTGTGTACCTGGCTCTCCAATAGACTGAGCTGCAATAACTCCGACAGCTTCACCTCTTTGTGTCATCTTACCAGTAGCTAAGTTTCTACCGTAACATTTAGCACAAATACCTTTTAAAGCCTCACAAGTTAATGGAGATCTAACTTCTACTTTCTCAATTGGAGAAGCTTCGATAGTTCTCATAATTGATTCTGTAATTTGCTCTCCAGATTTAACCATTACTTCGTTGGTAAGAGGATTAATAACGTCTTGTAATGCTACACGTCCTAAAATTCTCTCTCCTAAAGATTCAACGATTTCCTCATTTTTCTTTAATGCTGCAACTTCAACACCTCTTAAAGTTCCGCAATCTTCAATGTTAACAATAACATCTTGAGAAACATCATGAAGTCTTCTTGTCAAGTAACCAGCATCGGCCGTTTTAAGAGCCGTATCCGCAAGACCTTTACGAGCACCGTGAGTAGAAATAAAGTACTCAAGAATCGAAAGACCTTCCTTAAAGTTAGAAAGAATCGGGTTTTCAATAATCTCACCACCACCAGCAGTAGATTTTTTAGGCTTAGCCATCAAACCACGCATACCAGTTAACTGACGAATCTGCTCCTTAGAACCCCTCGCCCCAGAGTCAAGCATCATATATACAGAGTTGAAACCTTGTTGGTCTTCCCTAATATTTTTCATTGCTAGTTCTGTTAACTGAGCATTTGCTGAAGTCCATACGTCAATAACTTGGTTGTAACGCTCGTTATTTGTAATAAGACCCATGTTATAGTTAGTTGAGATACCTTCAACTTGCTCTCTAGCATCTGCAATTAACTTCGTTTTTTGTTCTGGAATTCTAATATCACCTAAAGAGAATGATAAACCTCCTCTAAATGCGAATTTATACCCCATATCTTTCATATTATCCAAGAAAGCTGCCGTTGTAGGTACATCAGTCACACTTAAAATATGTCCGATAATATCTCTAAGGTTTTTCTTAGTCAATACGTCATTAATATATCCGGCTGCTTCAGGTACTACTTCGTTAAATAATACACGTCCTGCAGTTGTTTGAATAATTTTGTACACTAATTCTCCAGCCTCATTAAAATCTTTTGCTCTAATTTTAACACGAGCATTTAATTCTAATCTTCCTTCGTTTAATGCAATATTTACTTCTTCAGCAGAATAGAAAGTCAAATCCTGACCTAAAATTTTGTGATCTTCTGTAGAAATACGCTCTTTAGTCATATAATATAGTCCCAAGACCATGTCCTGAGAAGGTACCGTAATTGGAGCACCATTTGCAGGGTTAAGAATATTGTGAGAAGCCAACATTAATAATTGTGCCTCTAAAATAGCCTCTGGTCCTAATGGTAAGTGAACCGCCATCTGGTCACCATCGAAATCGGCGTTGAAAGCCGTACATACTAATGGGTGCAACTGGATCGCTTTCCCTTCAATTAATTTTGGCTGGAAAGCCTGAATACCAAGTCTGTGCAAAGTAGGAGCACGGTTTAGTAATACTGGGTGTCCTTTAATTACGTTTTCTAAAATATCCCAAACTACCGGCTCTTTTTTGTCAATAATTTTCTTAGCAGATTTTACTGTTTTTACAATACCTCTTTCGATCAATTTACGGATCACGAAAGGTTTGTATAACTCAGATGCCATATCTTTTGGCAATCCGCATTCGAATAATTTTAATTCAGGACCAACAACAATTACCGAACGAGCAGAATAATCCACACGTTTTCCAAGTAAGTTTTGACGGAAACGTCCTTGCTTACCTTTTAAAGAATCAGATAATGATTTTAATGGTCTGTTAGATTCTGTTTTAACAGCAGAAGCTTTACGAGTGTTATCAAATAATGAATCCACAGATTCTTGTAACATACGTTTCTCGTTTCTTAAGATAACTTCTGGAGCTTTAATCTCCATTAATCTTTTCAAACGGTTGTTACGGATGATTACACGACGATATAAATCGTTCAAATCTGAAGTTGCAAAACGACCTCCATCAAGTGGTACAAGCGGACGTAATTCTGGTGGGATAACTGGAACCACTTTCATAATCATCCATTCTGGACGGTTTTCACGGTTTTCGTTAGACTCACGGAAAGACTCAACAACTTGTAATCTTTTTAAAGCTTCAGTTTTACGTTGTTTAGATGTCTCATTGTTAGCGCTGTGTCTTAATTCATAAGATAAAGCATCTAAGTCAATACGAGCTAATAAATCCATAATACATTCTGCTCCCATTTTGGCAACAAATTTATTAGGATCTAAATCATCTAAATATTGGTTTTCTTGTGGAAGGGTATCTAAAATATTTAAGTATTCTTCTTCAGTTAAGAAATCTAATCTTTGTAAAGATTCTCCATCTGCATTTTTAGCGATACCAGCCTGGATTACCACGTATCTTTCGTAGTAAATAATCATATCTAATTTCTTAGATGGAAGACCAAGGATATAACCAATTTTGTTTGGAAGAGAACGGAAATACCAGATATGAGCAATTGGCACAACAAGGTTGATGTGTCCTACTCTATCACGACGTACTTTTTTCTCAGTAACTTCAACACCACAACGGTCACAGATGATGCCTTTGTAACGAATTCTTTTATACTTACCACAAGCACATTCGAAATCTTTTACTGGTCCGAAGATTCTTTCGCAGAAAAGTCCGTCACGCTCTGGTTTGTGCGTTCTATAGTTAATAGTTTCTGGCTTTAAAACCTCTCCTCTTGATTCTTTCAAGATAGATTCTGGTGAAGCCAATCCAATAGAAATTTTGTTAAATCTTTTTACTGGATTCTTATCTTTATTGTTTCTGTTATTCATCATAGTTTTTACTATTGATTTATTTGCAATTAAAAAATTGAATTTAGATTTATAATCTACTCTTAAAAAAATAAGAGTTAATCATTCAGCTACTACCTCGGGTTACTTCTCTAAACCTCAAAATTAAATTTGAAGTGCTAGTTATAAAATGCATTGCATTGCTATAAAAAATCGGAACGGTTTACGGGTATAAATCTTTAAAAACTTGTAACATTTAGTAAACAGTCTCAGTCCCAGTTTTCAGTGCTAAACTGAATACTGAGACTGTGACTAGAAACTTTTTATTTATTCTTCCAAACGAAGATCTAAACCTAGACCTTTCAATTCGTGCATTAATACATTGAATGATTCTGGTAAACCTGGTTCTGGCATAGTCTCTCCCTTAACGATAGCTTCGTAAGTTTTAGCTCTACCAATAACGTCATCAGACTTAACAGTTAAGATTTCACGTAGCGTACTAGAAGCTCCATAAGCCTCAAGTGCCCAAACCTCCATCTCTCCAAAACGCTGACCTCCAAATTGAGCTTTACCTCCAAGTGGCTGTTGCGTAATCAATGAGTATGGTCCAATAGAACGTGCGTGCATCTTATCATCAACCATGTGCCCTAATTTAAGCATATAAATTACACCCACAGTCGCTTTTTGTGCAAAACGCTCTCCAGTTCCACCATCATAAAGATAAGTATGTCCAAAACGCGGTACGTTAGCCTCATCAGTCAAAGCATTGATTTCGTCAAGAGAAGCACCGTCGAAAATTGGAGTAGCAAATTTTCTACCCAAGTTCATACCAGCCCATCCAAGAACAGTCTCATAAATCTGACCAATGTTCATACGTGAAGGTACCCCAAGTGGATTTAATACGATATCTACCGGTGTTCCATCTTCTAAGAAAGGCATATCTTCATGACGAACGATTCTTGCAACAATACCTTTGTTACCGTGACGTCCTGCCATTTTATCACCAACTTTTAACTTACGTTTTTTAGCGATATAGATTTTAGCCAATTTCAAGATTCCAGATGGTAATTCATCTCCAACTGTAATAGTAAATTTCTCTCTTCTTAAAGCCCCTTGTAAGTCGTTAAGCTTAATTTTATAGTTATGAATTAAATCATTAACCATTTTATTTGTAGCATCATCAGCAACCCATTGACCTTTACTTAAGTGAGCAAAATCCTCTACTGCATAAAGCATTTTTTGAGTATATTTTTTACCTTTTGGTAAAACTTCTTCACCCAAATCATTCATTACACCTTGAGATGTTTTTCCATTAACGATCAAGAATAATTTCTCCACTAATCTGTCTTTTAATTCAACAAATTTAGTTTCGAATTCCATTTCTAAAGCGCCTAAAGCATCTTTATCCTGAGTACGTTTACGTTTATCTTTTACGGCTCTTGCAAATAATTTTTTGTCAAGAACTACACCGTGTAAAGATGGAGACGCTTTTAATGAAGCATCTTTTACATCACCTGCTTTATCCCCGAAGATTGCACGAAGCAATTTCTCTTCCGGAGTAGGATCTGATTCTCCTTTTGGTGTAATTTTTCCAATCAAAATGTCGCCAGGTTTAACCTCTGCTCCAATTCTGATCATACCGTTTTCATCTAAATCTTTAGTAGCTTCTTCTGAAACGTTAGGAATATCGTTTGTTAACTCTTCATTTCCTAACTTAGTATCTCTAACCTCTAATGAATAATCATCAACGTGGATAGATGTAAAAATATCATCACGAACTACTTTTTCAGAAATTACAATCGCATCCTCGAAGTTGTACCCTTTCCATGGCATGAACGCAACTTTTAAGTTTCTACCTAAAGCTAATTCACCATTTTGAGTAGCATATCCTTCTGATAATACTTGTCCAGGAATAACTCTATCACCTTTTCTTACGATTGGTTTCAAGTTAATACTTGTACCTTGATTGGTTTTTCTAAATTTAATAAGGTTGTATGTTTTCTCATCAGCATCAAAACTAACCATTCTCTCGTCTTCTGTACGATCGTATTTAATAGTAATGATATTTGCATCTACATATTCAACAGTTCCATGCCCTTCAGCATTGATTAATACTCTTGAATCTGAAGCTACTTGACGCTCTAAACCTGTACCTACGATTGGTGCTTCAGGACGAATCAAAGGAACTGCCTGACGCATCATGTTTGATCCCATCAACGCACGGTTCGCATCATCATGCTCCAAGAAAGGAATCAATGACGCAGAAATCGATGCAATCTGGTTAGGAGCAACGTCTGTATAATGCACTGATGTTGGTTCAACAACTGGGAAATCACCCTCTTCACGAGCAATAACATTACTAGCTGTAATTTTACCTGAAGCATCCATTTCAATGTTGGCCTGAGCAATCATTTTACCTTCTTCTTCTTCAGCACTTAAGTAAACTGGAGTACTTTCTAAATCAACTACACCATTAGTTACTTTACGGTATGGAGTTTCAATGAATCCCATTCCATTAACTTTTGCATAAACACCAAGAGATGAAATCAAACCAATGTTTGGCCCCTCAGGAGTTTCAATCGGACATAAACGACCATAGTGAGTATAGTGAACGTCACGAACCTCGAAACCAGCTCTCTCTCTCGAAAGTCCACCTGGTCCAAGTGCAGAAAGTCTTCTTTTATGCGTAATCTCAGCTAATGGATTCGTTTGATCCATAAATTGAGATAACTGGTTAGTACCAAAGAAAGAGTTGATAACTGATGATAATGTTTTAGCATTGATCAAATCAATTGGTGTAAACACCTCGTTATCTCTAACGTTCATTCTCTCACGAATAGTTCTAGCCATACGTGCCAAACCAACACCGAATTGTTGAGACAATTGTTCTCCAACTGTTCTAACACGACGGTTTGATAAGTGATCAATATCATCAATCTCTGCTTTAGAGTTGATCAATTCAATCAAATATTTTACGATTGTAATGATATCCTCTTTGGTAAGCACTTGCTTATCCATAGGGATATCTAAATCTAATTTTTTGTTCATTCTGTAACGACCAACTTCACCTAAGTTATAACGTTGATCAGAGAAGAACAATTTATCTATAATACCACGAGCAGTTTCCTCATCAGGCGGTTCAGCGTTACGCAACTGACGGTAAATGTGCTCTACAGCTTCTTTTTCAGAGTTTGTTGGATCTTTTTGTAACGTGTTGTGGATAATAGCATAATCTGCTTGATTGTTATCCTCTTTGTGTAACAAAATAGATTTTACGTTAGAATCGATGATCTCTTCAACATTATCTTTGTCGATAATTGTATCACGATCAAGGATGATTTCGTTACGTTCAATAGAAACTACTTCTCCAGTATCTTCATCCACGAAATCCTCGTGCCAAGTGTTCAAAACACGTGCAGCAAGTCTTCTTCCAATATATTTCTTTATACCCGTCTTAGAAACTTTAATTTCTTCTGCTAAGTCGAAAATTTCAAGGATATCCTTATCTCTTTCGAAACCAATAGCACGGAATAAAGTTGTTACAGGTAATTTTTTCTTTCTATCGATATATGCGTACATTACGCTATTAATATCAGTAGAGAATTCTATCCAAGAACCTTTAAAAGGAATTACTCTTGCAGAATAAAGTTTAGTTCCATTTGCGTGGAATGACTGTCCAAAGAAAACCCCAGGAGAACGGTGTAATTGTGATACTACAACACGCTCGGCACCATTGATTACAAAAGTACCACTTGGAGTCATGTAAGGTATTGTTCCAAGATAAACATCTTGTACAATTGTTTCAAAATCTTCGTGTTCTGGATCTGTACAGTATAGTTTTAACCTAGCTTTTAAAGGCACACTATAAGTAAGACCTCTCTCTATACATTCTTGAATTGTATAACGTGGCGGATCAACAAAATAATCTAGGAATTCCAATACAAAGTTATTTCTTGTATCTGTAATTGGGAAGTTTTCCATAAAGGTATTGTATAACCCTTCGTTGCCTCTTTCGTCAGATTTCGTTTCTAATTGGAAGAAATCTTTAAAAGATTTAACCTGAACATCCAAGAAATCCGGATAGTCAGGAATGTTTTTTGTAGAGGCAAAATTCAATCTTTCAGTCTGATTTGTTATCATCAATGGACAAAATTTTGATTAAAAAAAAGTAATTTTTTTGTGTAAAAACACACTGCTTAGTTTATACTTTCTTTTTAAAATCAATACATCTTTAAAAATAAACCGATTAAATTCAGTTCAATTTTCTTTCTTCGTATTGATCAAAAACTTTTTCGTATTTTAAACTATTTGATAATAAAATTTAATGTATTTTATTATACGAAAAATGGTTTAGGCCTTTGAGTGTTAACTCAGGACCTAAACCTAGTTCTTAAAACCGAGTTGAATTATTTTAATTCAACTACAGCTCCAGCTTCTTCTAATGCTTTTTTAAGACCTTCAGCCTCTTCTTTAGAAACACCTTCTTTAACGTTACTTGGAGCTCCGTCAACTACATCTTTAGCTTCTTTAAGACCTAAACCTGTAAGTTCTTTTACTAATTTAACAACTGCTAATTTAGAAGCACCAGCCTCTTTTAATACAACTGTAAATTCAGTTTGTGCTTCTTCAGCAGCACCTTCTCCACCACCAGCAGCAACTACTACAGCTGCAGCAGCAGGCTCGATACCATACTCGTCTTTTAATATTGTTGCTAATTCGTTAACTTCTTTAACTGTTAAGTTAACTAATTGTTCTGCGAATTGTTTCAAATCTGCCATTTTTTCTATCGTTTAAAATGATTTGTAAAAATATAATTTAATTATTGTGCGCTAATTAAGCAGTAAGGAAGTAAACTTCCCTACATTTAAAATTACTCTGCTCCTTCTTCGCTTCCTGCGAATTTGTTTTGTAAAGCAGAAATAATTCTTTGAGCTGGAGATTGTAATAATCCAATGATTTCTCCAATAAGCTCTTCTTTAGATTTAATTGTAGCTAATGCATCTAATTGATTATCTCCAATATATACTTCAGAGTTGATGTAAGCTCCTTTTAAAACTGGTTTATCAGATTTCTTACGGAAATCTTTGATAATTTTTCCAGGTGCATTTGCAACATCAGAAATAAAGATAGCACTGTTACCAGTTAAAACTGTTGGTAAATCACCATAATCATTAGTAGAAGCTTCCATTGCTTTTGCAAGCAAAGTATTCTTTACTACTTCTAATTTGATACCAGCTTTAAAACAAGCTCTACGTAAGTTTGAAGTTGTCTCTGCGTTTAAACCAGAAATATCAGATACATAAATGATATTTGTACCAGCTAACTGCGCAGTTAAATTTTCAATCGCGATTGATTTTTCTTCTCTAGTCATACTAAAAATTTTTAACTACCAATTATACTGCCTTTGGGTCTAATGCAATAGCAGGACTCATAGTGCTTGTAAGGTGAATACCTTTAATGTATGTACCTTTAGCAGCAGTTGGTTTAAGTTTTATTAATGTTTGAATAATTTCGTGTGCGTTGTCAACAATTTGCTCAGCTCCAAAAGAAACTTTACCAATTCCTGCGTGAACGATACCAGTTTTATCAACTTTAAAGTCAATTTTACCAGCTTTAACCTCTTGAACAGCTTTTGCAACATCCATAGTTACAGTACCTGTTTTAGGGTTTGGCATTAATCCTCTAGGTCCTAAAATACGACCTAATGGACCTAATTTACCCATTACAGCTGGCATTGTGATGATAACATCAACATCTGTCCAACCATCTTTAATTTTTTGAAGGTAATCGTCAAGACCAACGTGATCTGCTCCAGCCTCTCTTGCTTCAGCTTCTTTATCTGGAGTAACCAATGCTAATACTTTAACATCTTTTCCTGTTCCGTGAGGTAAAGTTACCACACCTCTTACCATTTGATTCGCTTTTCTAGGATCTACTCCTAAACGAACTGCGATATCAACAGACTCATCAAATTTTGCAGAAGCAACAACTTTCAATAATGCCGCAGCATCTTTTAGAGAGTATAATTTGTTCTTTTCAATTTTTGAAGCAGCCTCTTTTTGCTTTTTTGTTAATTTTGCCATGTCTTTTTCTTAATTAAAAAGGAGCATCTCCTGATACAGTTATACCCATAGATCTAGCTGTTCCAGCAACCATACTCATAGCTTTTTCAATTGTAAAAGCATTTAAGTCCGGCATTTTGTCTTCAGCAATAGTTCTAATTTGTTCCCAAGTAACGCTAGCTACTTTTTTACGATTAGGCTCACCAGAACCAGATTTTAGCTTTGCAGCTTCCATTAACTGAACTGCTGCTGGAGGAGTCTTAACAACAAAATCAAATGATTTGTCTTTGTACACAGTGATTTGCACTGGACAAATTTTGCCAGGTTTATCCTGAGTTCTAGCATTAAATTGCTTACAAAACTCCATGATATTAACCCCAGCAGCTCCTAAAGCAGGTCCAACCGGTGGCGACGGATTCGCAGCACCTCCCTTAACTTGTAGTTTAACTACCTTACTAATTTCTTTAGCCATTTTTAAAAAATTTAACACTGCAATCAATGGAAGCGATTACAATGGTTTATTATAGTGTAACAAAAAATTATACTTTTTCTACTTGCATAAAACTTAATTCTAATGGTGTTTTTCTACCGAAAATCTTAACCATAACTTCAAGTTTACGCTTTTCTTCATTGATTTTTTCAACCGTACCATTAAATCCGTTAAAAGGACCATCGATCACTTTTACAGTTTCACCTAGACTGAAAGGAATTGAACGAGTATCAGTATTAACTGCTAACTCATCGACTTTTCCTAACATACGATTTACTTCAGATAACCTCAAAGGAACAGGTTCCCCACCTTTGATCTCTCCTAAAAAACCAATTACACTTGTAATAGACTTAATAATATGAGGTATCTCACCAACTAAGTTAGCTTCAATCATAACATATCCAGGGAAATAAACTTTATCCTTAGACATTTTTTTCCCTTCTTTTACAGTAACCACTTTTTCAGTAGGAACTAAAACTTGGGAAACATAATCCTCCATCCCTAGTCTGGCAATCTCAGTTTCAATGTAAGCTTTAACCTTATTCTCTTGACCGCTTACAGCTCTAACTACATACCATTTTTTCACATTATTATCTGCCATCACAAAAAAATTATCCTTTTAACCAGTTAAAAAATCCAGCCAAAGCTTTTGCAAAAAATTCGTCTACTCCCCATGTTGCCAAAGCGAAAAGAATCGAAAATACAGCCACAACAATTGTCAATTTTTGAACCTCAGCCCATGCTGGCCAAGTAACATTTGACTTTAACTCCTCGAAAGCCTCTGATAAATAATTAGTAACTTTTGTCATTTGATATATTTTTTATTGCACGGGCGGAGGGATTCGAACCCCCATCAACGGTTTTGGAGACCGCTATTCTACCCTTGAACTACGCCCGTAATTAAAGCCAGTTGATTTTCTATACCGAAATATCAACTGGCTTTTATTTATTTATAGAATTACTCTACGATTTCAGTAACCTGACCAGCACCAACTGTTCTACCACCTTCACGGATAGCGAAACGTAAACCTACGTTCATAGCGATTGGGCTTAATAAAGCAACTTCAATAGTTAAGTTATCACCTGGCATTACCATCTCTACACCTGCTGGTAAAGAAATAACCCCTGTTACGTCAGTTGTACGTACGTAGAACTGTGGACGGTAGTTATTATGGAATGGAGTGTGACGTCCACCTTCTTCTTTTTTCAAGATATAAACCTCAGCTTTGAATTTAGCGTGTGGTTTTACTGAACCTGGCTTAATAATAACCATACCTCTTTTGATATCAGCTTTATCAATACCTCTTAACAATAAACCTACGTTATCTCCAGCTTCACCTCTGTCAAGGATTTTACGGAACATCTCAACTCCTGTAATAGTAGAAGTTAATTTTTCAGCTCCCATACCAATGATTTCAACAGGATCTCCAGTGTTAGCAACTCCAGTTTCGATACGACCTGTAGCAACAGTTCCACGACCTGTAATTGTAAATACGTCCTCAACTGGCATCAAGAATGGCTTAGCTACGTCACGCACTGGCTCTTCGATCCAAGCATCAACAGCTTCCATTAATTCAATAATTTTAGGAACCCAAGCAGGATCATTATTCAATCCTCCTAAAGCAGAACCTTGAACTACAGGACCATTATCTCCATCATATTCGTAGAAAGATAATAAATCTCTAATTTCCATTTCAACAAGCTCTAATAACTCAGCATCATCAACCATATCCACTTTGTTCATGAAAACAACGATTCTTGGAATACCTACCTGACGTCCTAAAAGGATGTGCTCACGAGTTTGTGGCATTGGACCATCTGTAGCAGCTACTACTAAGATAGCTCCATCCATTTGAGCAGCACCAGTAACCATGTTCTTTACGTAATCCGCGTGACCTGGACAGTCAACGTGAGCATAGTGACGGTTAGCTGTTTCATACTCTACGTGCGATGTATTAATAGTAATACCTCTTTCTTTCTCCTCTGGAGCGTTATCGATTTGATCAAACGATTTTGCTTGACAGTAACCAGCATCAGATAATACTTTTGTAATTGCTGCAGTTAATGTAGTTTTTCCGTGATCCACGTGTCCAATTGTACCTATGTTTAAGTGCGGTTTGGAACGATTAAAATTCTCCTTTGCCATTTTACTTAATTTTTAATCTTAGTTATATATTAATTTTCAATTTCCTACTTACTTGAGCCAATGTCGGGATTTGAACCCGAGACCTCTTCCTTACCAAGGAAGCACTCTACCCCTGAGCTACACCGGCAGAGCCTTAATCTGAATTTAAGATTTGCCTTATTTCAAGCTTTATAACTTAAAAAAGCATTCCAAAATTCACTTTTATGTGGGGAGAGCAGGATTCGAACCTGCGAAGTTCACACAGCAGATTTACAGTCTGCCCTCGTTGGCCGCTTGAGTATCTCCCCTAATTTTTACAATTCAATAACGTAAAAGAACTAAATTTCAAATCGCATTTGAAATATTTTTGAGCCGATAGAGGGACTCGAACCCACGACCTGCTGATTACAAATCAGCTGCTCTAGCCAGCTGAGCTACATCGGCGAATGCATTAAAAAAGTCCGCTATTTCTAACGGACTGCAAATGTAACTATTTTATCTTTGAATCAAAACATTTTTTAAAAAAAAATTTCAATTATATATGCGCTCTTATTTTTTCTTTCCTTTTCACCAATAAACGTTCTAACGATTCTGCCGAAAGCTCAACTGCCTCTTCAAATGTCTTGCATTGTTTTTTTACCAAAAAATCATCTCCCGGAACATTAATCTTTATCTCTACTGCCTTGTTTTCCTTATCACTTGTTCTCTCCACTTTTAAAAAAACGTCTGACGACACTACTCGGTCGTAATATTTTTCTAACTTATCCATTCTTTCCTGAATAAAATCCACCAATTTTCGGTCAACAGTAAAGTTAACTGCATGAACATCTACCTTCATAATACTAATTTTAGGGTTAAACATTTCAGAAATCATTATTTATTTCGAGGATGCGCATCATTATATGTCTTTTTGAGTTCCGCCAAACTACTATGTGTATACACTTGCGTTGACGCCAAACTCGAATGCCCTAATAATTCCTTAACTGAATTCAAATCTGCTCCATTATTCAATAAGTGAGTTGCAAAAGTATGCCGTAGCACATGCGGACTTTTTTTCACCTTTTCAGAGACTCCACTAAAGTAAGAATTTATTAATCGATACACAAAAGATTCACTCAATTTTAATCCTTTTTTTGAAATAAAAAAATAATCCCCATCTTGAATATTCTCAACCAAAGAACGCTCACTTAAATACACCTTTAATTCATCAGCAACAATAGGCAAAACCGGAATAATTCGCTCTTTATTTCTTTTACCCAAAACCTTAATTACATTTGAAGACAAATCAACATTATACAACATCAAATGTATAAGCTCTGCTCTTCGCATTCCGGTTGTATAAAACAAATCGACAATCAACTTATCTCTTACCTCTTCAAAACCAACGGGAGCCTCTATACTCTGAATCAAATCTCCCAATTCTTTTTCAGAAAATGGTATCTGAACATTTTTCGGCGTTTTCAAAGCCTTGTGCTTTAACATTGGATTTACCTCTATTTGCTTCGATTTCAAAAGAAATTTATAAAACGACTTCAATGAAGCCATTTTTCTATTAACCGAAACATTTGCAACACCATCATCAACCAAAGAAACAATCCAACTCCTGATTTGACCGTAATTCGAATTTTCAATTCCATCTTGATCAAAATGAAGTTTGTTAAATTCCTCAAAAAGCGAAATATCATTCAGATAAGCATTTACAGTATGTAGAGAATATTTTTTCTCCAACTGAAGATAATCCCGAAAAGCATCTTTATTTGACTTCATTACAACCAATTTATTCATTCACACTTAAACTCAAAATTAAGCATAAAAAAACCGTCAGTGTCAAAATCTCGACAACTAACGGTAATTATTTTTAAAAAGCGTAATACTAACTCTCTAAGCTATCTTTCAAGCCTTGGATGTAAGCAGCTTTTTGAATTTGTGCTCTTTTGATAACAGAAGGCTTAATAAAAGCAGTACGTGCTCTTAATTGACGAACAGTTCCTGTTTTATCAAATTTTCTTTTATAGCGCTTTAATGCTCTATCGATATTTTCTCCGTCTTTAATTGGTATAATTAACATAATATAGACACCTCCTCTCGTTAAGGCTGCAAAGGTAAAAATTAATTATGAATTATCAATCATAAATTTTGAATTATTTTTTTCTTTATTCTTTAAGCAAATTTCTGGAGATTACTAATTTTTGAATTTCAGTAGTTCCTTCTCCTATTGTACATAATTTCGAATCTCTATAAAACTTCTCTACTGGAAAATCCTTAGTATATCCGTATCCGCCATGAATCTGAACTGCTTCATTCGCGATTTTCACACAAGCTTCAGAGGCGTACATTTTTGCCATCGCACCTAATGTCGTTACTGGCTTATGCTGTTCCTTTAAGTAAGCAGCCTTGTGAAGCAGCAATTCTGAAGCTTCAATTTCAGTTGCCATGTCTGCTAATTTAAATGATATTCCTTGAAAATTACTAATTGGCTGCCCAAATTGATGTCTCTCTTTCGAATATTTTAAAGCTGCATTGTATGCTCCTTTTGCAATACCGAGCGACAAAGCTCCTATAGAAATTCTGCCTCCGTCTAATATTTTCATTGCCTGAACAAATCCCTGCCCAACTTCTCCTAACCTGTTTGCATCAGGAACTCGACAATTATCAAAAACCAATTCTGCCGTTTCACTAGCACGCATTCCTAATTTATTCTCTTTTTTTCCTGATGAAAATCCTGCCATTCCTTTTTCAAAAACAAAAGCTGTCATTCCTTTCGAATCACCTTTTTCACCAGTTCTAACCACAACTACCGCAATATCTCCAGAAATAGCATGAGTTATAAAATTCTTAGCTCCGTTTACAATCCAGAAATCCCCATCCTTTACTGCGGTCGTATTCATACCGCCTGCATCAGAACCGGTATTATGTTCCGTTAATCCCCAAGCGCCTATATATTCTGCCGTAGCTAATTTAGGGAGCCATTTTTTCTTTTGCTCCTCATTTCCAAAAGTCAAAATATGATTTGTACATAATGAATTATGAGCCGCAAGAGACAATCCTATTGAAGGATCAACCTTTGAAATTTCTTCAATAATTGTAATATATTCATGATACCCTAATCCTGAACCTCCGTATTCTTCTGGCACTAAAACTCCCATAAAACCCATTTCTCCTAATTGTTTAAAGAGCGCTACAGGAAAAATTTGAGCTTCGTCCCACTCCATAATATTAGGTCTAATGTTTTTCTCTGCAAATTCTTTAATAGACTGAGCAATCATTGACTGCATTTCATTATAATCAAAATTCATTTGTTGGCTTTTTTTAGAACTCCAAATATAAACTAATTATTTTTGCTTTTTCAACAGGAAAACCTTTAATTTTTATCAAATCCTCAATATTATTGAAATTTCCATTCATACTTCGATAAGTTATAATCTGCTTTGCCAAAGCATATTTAAAATATGGAAACTGCAATAATTCTTTTAAGGATGCGTCATTAATAGCTATTTTCTTCAAATTGCCCGGAATTACAACTTTAAAATGAGAGCTCAGCTCATCAATTACTTCAGGCGATAATCCCCAGACATCATTCATTTGTTCCATCGAAACAAAACATCCTAAAATTTCTTTTTGCTTAAGAATCCTAGCCGATAAAGCTTCTCCAATACCATAAATTTTCATCAAATCTTCTTGAGATGCCTGATTTATATCCAAAACAATAATTTTTTCTTTTTTGAATTCTGTCTTTTGAGCATACTCTTTCTTTTCATTTTTAAAATTTGGTTTACTACGTGTCCAATCTGGAAACTTGAAAAAAGGAGAAATTACTCTTAGCAAAGAATCTGAAATTTTTGTTACGTTTTGAAATTCTTCGGCAGAGTTTACATATCTATTTTCTTTTCGAAATGCCAATAATCTATCAATTTCCGAAACTGACATTCCAAGTTTATAACCTTTATAATCTGAAATAAAATTTGGATTAAAAGAATACTGCATTGGCTTTTTCTCATTTTTAACCATCTTTAGAGAATCAATTTCAGATTGCAGTGACATCCATTGGTCTTTTTCAGGAAAAGATTTTTCGGTCATATTAAAATCTAAAGTAAAATATAAAACCTCTAATACAATTATAATAACAAAAAGTCCAACTATGCCTGTACGTTGCTGATTTGTAAATTTGAAATAGGATATAAACGGCTTATAATTTTTCATAATTCTAGTTGCTAATATTAAAAAGAATCCAAAAATATCAATTTATTAAGAATTTTACTAAATTTTTATTTCTACACTGAAATGTATTTTCTAAAATTTTAACCTAAAAAGATTGACAAATCCAAGGCTTTAAGCTTATTTTACATGACATTTATGAATATTTTAAACATTTTATAACTTAAAACTCTATAATTGTTTTTATTTTTTACAAAAAACAATACATTTGGCACTTAATAACAATAAACCAATATAATCATATGTCAATTTGGAGAGTTAAACCTATATCTGCTTTTGAAGCCGATATGAAAAAAAGTGATTTAAAAAGAGTTCTTACGAGATGGGGATTGACCTCATTGGGAATTGGGGCAATCATTGGTGGAGGAATTTTCACCTTAACGGGCATCGCTGCTCATGATTATGCTGGCCCAGCTTTGGCTCTATCGTTTGTTATTGCTGGTATAGGCTGTTTATTTGCTTCACTTTGTTATGCTGAATTTGCTTCGGTATTGCCTGTTGAAGGATCGGCATATGCATATGCATACGGAACGATAGGTGAAATTTTTGCGTGGTTCATCGGATGGAATTTAATTCTTGAATATATGATGGGAGCCACAACCGTTGCCGTCGCCTGGAGCGGTTATTTCGTAAAACTGATACATTTATTTGGAATAGAATTTCCTATTTGGCTCTGCAATGATCTTGCTACTGCAACAGAAAAAATCATCGAACATAATAAAGCCTTCCCTCAGGATTTAATTGATATACCTACGTTTGCATTTAATTTACCTGCGTTTGTAATTACATGGATCGTTACAGCTATTCTTATAAAAGGAATTAAAGAAGCTGCTAGCACAAACAACATCATTGTAATTGTTAAAATTGCAGTAGTGCTTTTTGTAATTATCTGTGGAGCTTTTTACATTAATGTAGAAAACTGGCATCCATTTATTCCTACAGAAGTTCCTGCTTTAGATTCTCTTGGAAATGCTACCGGAAAAATGAATTTCGGGTTTGGAGGTGTTTTAACTGCAGCAACAATTGTATTTTTTGCTTATATCGGTTTTGACGCGGTTTCAACTCAGGCTGGTGAAGCAATTAACCCTAAGAAAGATGTTCCTTTTGCTATTATTGCTTCATTAGTAATTTGCACAATTCTTTATATTCTTGTATCATTAGTATTAACTGGAATGGTACATTACGATCAATTAGATAAAGCTGCGCCTGTAGCTTCTGCGTTTAGCGAAAACGGATTAACATGGGCAGTATTTATTATCACAATTGCAGCAACTGCAGGTTTGACTTCTGTAATGCTCGTGATGATGTTAGGACAAACTCGTATCTTCTTAGGTATGTCTAAAGATGGTTTACTGCCTCCATTCTTCAGTAAACTACACACAACTTTCAAGACACCATACAAAAGTACTTTCTTAGTTGGAACAATTATTTCAATCGTTGCAGCACTTACACCAATTGAAAAAGTAAGTGAAATGTGTAGTATGGGAACATTATTGGCTTTCGGAATGGTTTGTGTGGCTGTAATGATCTTAAGATACAAAAAACCTGAATTAGAAAGACATTATAAAACTCCGGCTGTATATTTGGTAGGAACATTGGGAGTATCTTTTAACTTGTTTTTAATGACTCAAGTAAGACATGAGACATGGATTGCCTTTTTATGCTGGGGAACTCTAGGTATTATAGTTTACTTTGTTTACAGTAAAAAAAGAGCAAAACTTAATAATCTTGAAAGTGAAGTTGAAGAGATTTAATCTAAACTTTTGAAAAAATAAAAAACCTGTTCAATTATGAACAGGTTTTTTTATGTTGAAAATTGTATAGTAAACTTTATAAATCAAATACCGATGTTCGTTTTGAGCGAATTAAATCTTTCAGTCTGATCCAAAAAGCAAGAGTCAAATAAACACCAAATCCTAAACCGGCAGTAACAAAAGAAATATAGATAAAGAACAATCTAACATTGGTTACTCGCATTCCAAGTTTATCTGCCAATCTTGACGAGACATGAAAACCGTACTTTTCAAAAAAGAATTTAAGTCTTAAAATTGCGGACATCTTTTAGTTTTAGATTTTAATTTTCACAAAAGTACAAATTATCTAATCATTTTTAAGCAATTCTAATCCTATCGCACATTTTAAGCAAGCCTTATGATTGCAATATTCATTTTTAAGTTCCAATAAAGTCTGGCTTTCAAATGCATTTTTTGATTTCACACCAAAAGATGCAAACTTTTCTATAATTGCATTTTTTTCAGACGAAACGTCATTCATAAAATCTATTAAATTCTCGACAATTGTTAATCCCATTATATTTGAATAGGTAAATTGGATTGGGATTATTGTATTGATAATTAATAAATCTAAAAATGACTTTGACAATGCTTTGGATTTCTTTGGACTTTCTTTATCAAACTGGTAATGATTCTGCCAATATGGGCTTGCAGAAATACTAAACAGTTTATAGACATCTTTTACCGACTTTAAATCAATTACTTTTGAAAATAAGTTTTGATAATTATGATAAAGACTTGCCAACTGAGAAAGTCTGATTGTAGGAAAATTATCTGGTCGATGCTTAAAAAACTGAACAGGATCTACATAAGCTCTATCTAAATTGTATTTATGAAGCAGAAAAAAATATCGGAACTTTAAATCTTTAAAATAAACATCTTCTTTTTCAGTATCTAACAAACCACAAAATCCGAAAAGCAAGGCTTCAATATTTTCTATCTCAAAACTTTCTTTTCTAAAAATAGAAAAAGGAATTGACTGTGACATTTGAAAAAAAGAATTACCATTTGTGTTTAATCCAAAATTTCGGGCCAACATGCAAAACAAAACAGCTTCCCAATCTTGATTTGTCTCTTCTAATAATTGAAAAATAAACTCCGATTTACGCTCTAATCTTTCAAAAAAAAGTCTTTCCTGCCAATTTTTAAAAACGAAATTGTCTATTTCAGCTAATTGTCTTTCACAAAAGATCCAACTTTTCTCAGAAACAAGGGCATTATAATTTTCGATTATTTCTTTCGAAACATAATCTTTTAGAATCAAAACAGGAATTTCGGCATTATTTTCTCTGAAAATTTCAGTGTCATGTTCCCAGACAACATGCAGAATTACATTCTCATAAGCAGTGTCTTTTTCATGATGATGCAAATACCAATCTGATGATTTTAGATGGATTTCGACATTTCCAGCCCATTTTTGTTGATCAATTTTAATTTGAGCATTAAAAAAATCCGGACCAGAAAGTCCTAAATAATCCCCTGTTCTAAAAATGACAAGTTGTTCGTTTTGGGCAGTTTTTAAATTCAGGGTACTGAACTTCTTGAATTTCCAGAGATAATGAAGAAAATCTTCTTTCATTTTTAGATACTATAATAAATTTACAAAATCTAAAAATAAAAAATAAATTAATATTATTCCTACAAAATTATAGTTTTAACGTAACATATATAGTTTTGCGCATGCTCTAGCATCTGACAATGCTTCGTGATGATTTAATTTAATATTCATTTCACGACAACAATCACTAAGCTTTGTAGGTTTTATACCTTTCGCTTTGTAAATTTTTACTGTGCACTCCCATTTTGATGCAATATTCAAATCCTCGTAGTTTAAGCCATTTACCAACATAGACTTAATTAATACATTTCGATCAAAACTTTCATTGTGAGCTACCACCACTCTATTCTTTAATCTTTTTTCAATTTCCGGATAAACCTGAACAAATGATTTTGCATTAGCGGTGTCGCGAGGATAAATTCCATGAACCTGAATTGTAAATGGATTATATATATTGTTTGGCGGTTTTATTAAAGTAACAAACTCGTCGACTATTACACCATTTTGCACTGTCACGATTCCGACTGAGCAGGGATGAAAACTTGTCGCAGTTTCAAAATCAATTGCAGTAAAATTCATTTTCTAATAATTTTAAAAGGAAAATCCATAAATCCGATCGTTTCATATCAATCAGATTTATGGATAAATTCTATTTTATGCGTTCTATTTTATTGAACCAATAATATCATATTTAGTAATAATATGATGTGCACCGTTTCCTAAATCAACTAAAACTGCATCATTTTCTTTTGTAAAAAGTTTAGATACTTCTTCAATAGGAGTACCTAATTTCACAATCGGAAAAGGTTTTCCCATTACTTCTTTAATTGGTTTTTCAGCTACATTTTTATCAGCTACATAACTTCTAAATAGGTCAGTTTCGTCAACAGATCCAACAAAACCGTTAATATCTACAACTGGAATTTGAGAGATTTTATACTTTCGCATACGGTCAATCGCATGCGAAACTAGTTCCTCAGTTCTAACCACAATTAATTCTTTATCAATATGATCTTTGATAACATCTTCAGCCTTAGTAATGTTTTCCTCTAAAAAGCCACGCTCGCGCATCCAGTCGTCGTTGAACATTTTACCTACATAACGGCTTCCTGAATCATGAAATAAAACCACTACAACATCATCCGGTTTAAAATGTTCTTTTAACTGAAGTAAGCCTTTTATACATGCTCCAGCTGAGTTTCCAACAAAAATCCCTTCTTCCAAAGCAATTTTTCTCGTATAAACTGCTGCATCTTTATCGGTAACTTTTGTAAAACCATCAATCAAAGAGAAATCAACATTTTTTGGTAAAATATCCTCTCCAATTCCTTCAGTGATATAAGAATATATTTCATTTTCATCAAAAATACCCGTTTCATGATATTTCTTAAAAACAGAACCATAAGTATCTATTCCCCAAATTTTAATGTTCGGGTTTTTCTCTTTTAAGTATTTCCCAACTCCAGAAATTGTTCCTCCTGTTCCAACTCCTACAACGAAATGAGTAATTTTTCCATCAGTTTGTTTCCAGATTTCTGGTCCAGTTTGTTCGTAATGAGCTAATGAATTAGACATATTATCATACTGATTCACATACCAGGAATTTGGAGTTTCCTCAGCTAAACGCTTTGAAACCGAGTAATAAGAACGTGGATCCGTTGGTTCGACATCAGTCGGACAAACCACAACTTTTGCACCAACGGCACGTAATATATCCATTTTTTCTTTAGACTGTTTGTCTGAGATTACACAGATTAATTTATAACCTTTTACAATAGCAACAAGTGCCAATCCCATTCCAGTATTTCCTGAAGTTCCTTCAATAATTGTCCCTC
Source organism: Flavobacterium xizangense (assembly GCF_054075145.1). NCBI lineage: Bacteria > Pseudomonadati > Bacteroidota > Flavobacteriia > Flavobacteriales > Flavobacteriaceae > Flavobacterium > Flavobacterium xizangense. The sequence continues at coordinate 72,091 of NZ_JBSIPG010000012.1, forward strand.
CAGGTTTCAATCTGCCGTCTGCTTCAGCGTCTTCAATCATTTTAACGGCCATTCTATCTTTTACAGAATTTCCTGGATTAAAAGTTTCGACTTTTGCCAACACTAATGCATCAATTTCAGCAACAATTTTGTTGAGCTTTACAAGCGGCGTATTGCCTATTGTTTCTAAAATATTATTTGAAAAGTCCATTTTATTATAATTTAATATTTGGTTTAAAAAAATAAGGCATAATTTTATTCGAACCAGTTCCAGACCAAACCAAAACGGATTACAAAATCGCGATATGGATTATTAGGCGCCGAATAGTAATCGTTATTAGAAAAAGAAGAATTAAAGTGTTCTGCTTTTAAGTAAAAACGAGTTTGACGAATTCTTGCATTCACAAAAAAGTCGAAAGTAGCATAATTACCGATCTCCTTTGTATTTTGAACAAAAAATTCGCCAACAACCGGATTATAATCATTTCCGTAGTATTTCGTAAAATAATTAAATACAATTCCTGTTTGCATAAATAATGCCTTCTTGAAAAAATAACTAGAATAATACAGTGTATTTCTGGTTACAAAATCGGGCACATTTACAATTAACTCAGACTGATCTACTTTTTGATACAAAAGTGTATTATCAAAACCAAATCGTCCAAATTTAAATTCTTTATTAGCCTTGATAGAAAAATAATTAATTACATTTCCGTATTGTGCTGGATTTATAATTTGTGTATGAGCCAAAACTTGAGCAGGTGTAGAAACATCAGCAAAATATAAATGGTCTTTTAATACTGAATATTGAACTTCTGCGTTCAACCAAGGCGTGAAAACATTTGCTCCCAGCTGATTGATTTTTTCGTTTTTAAAATTATTAGACCAATTATATTGTATATAACTGCTTTGATATAAATTATAATTATTATTTGGCAGCTTATTTATGTTGCGATATCTAAAATCAAATTGAAAATCTTTGTTTAAATTGTATCTCAATTTTGCATCTAAGTCCGAAAGCGATTGATTTGTAATTGATCGTGTATACAAGAAACGTCCGTTCCATTTATTTTTTTGATACTCATACTGCCCCCCCACATTATTAATCTGTAAAAATAAATTATCAGGAATAATATGTCCGTTCTCTTTTACTATAATCCTGTTATATTCATAATTAGATCTATAGTCATCAATGAAGAAATAGAATTTTCCTAAAAGCGAATTTTCATAGGCAAGCCCAGCTTTATTATACAGTTTTTCAAAACGAGTACGATCATTAATATTACTTGTCACATACGATTCACCAAAACGTTGAACTGGAGTAGTACCCACTGAAGAAAGAACAGTTGGCTGTTTATATTCAAAGAACTTATATTCATAATTGAATTGATGAGTAACAAATAAATTATTATCGCCACCTTTAGAATTAATTCTGAATGCATGATCGAAAAAGAAACGATGCCCTTTTAGTAAAGATTCCGCATCTGTTAAATATACCTGTAAACGTTGACGGTTTTTAAAATCAGGATCATTACTTTCGAAATCCTCCGGTGTTGTAATTCCTCCATTTTCTTCATTTGTGACATCCTGGTATGTTACATGAGCGTTCAAAATATATCGCTTATCCGTGGTGGCATAACTAGTTGTAAATCTAAAATTACCAACACTTACTAATTGGTTAATATAATTCCCTTCAGAACGAAGTCCTCTGTACGCAATTGAAAAATTCAGATTTTTAGAAGTGTTTAATGTAATAAATGAGTCAACATTTTGACCTTTATTAATAGTCGTGTTAAAAAACAGCTCTGTAAAAGGCGTTGCGGCAGAATAATATTTAATATCCGAAACCTGCATATAATCAAAATGTTTTCCTGAAAAACCAACTTCAGGATATGGAGAAAAACTAGTTAAACCATAGTTTAATGTATTATAAGTTTGTCCAATATTCGAAAATTCTAAAAGACCAAAATTATCCTTGCGGAGATAATTTTGTCTATACGCACTTTTCAATGTTAAAGATGTATCAGCATAAGTAGTATCATGCTCTAAAGTGATAATCTGGTATTGCTCAATTTTAGCTATTAAAGATTTTTTCTTTTTTAAGGTATCTGTAATACTTGAATATTTCGTGTTCATATCCAAATTATTTTTAGAAGTGTTTTTTTCTTGAGAAAACAATAAGGCTGGCATTATTATTAGATATAGAAAAAAGAGTATTCTCATTTGATAGCTTTATATTGAAATTATATTCGACGAAATTAGTCAAGCAAAGGTAAAAGATAAAAACGTATAAAAAAACAAATCAGTATGATTGAGAAGTTTTTATCACAATATATTCAAAATAGAAAAACCCTCAATCAAAAAATGATTGAGGGTTTTAAAAAAATCAAAATATTTATTTTCTTACCATCCTGGGTTTTGTCCTAAACCTGGGTTAGTATTGATTTCTGTTTGTGGTAATGGCCATAAGAATTTATAGTCAGTACCAGGAATTGCAGCAATAGGAGTAGTGATAACATAACTGTTTCCTAATACAAACGCAGCAGCAGTTGGAGCACCATTAGCCATTTTTGCAGGAATTCCATTAGTTGCAACAGCAGCAATTGGATCTCCTTGCAATCTATGGATATCAGACCATCTACGTCCTTCTTGTAAGAACTCAATTCTTCTTTCTTTAAGAATAGCTGCAACCATTGTAGCATCTGTAGTAAAAGAAGCAGCAGTATAAGCCTGAGTTGCAGGATTTGCCAATGATCTGTTTCTTACTGAGTTTAACAAAGTTAAAGCAGCTGGTAAGTTTGACAAACGAGCTTGAGCCTCAGCCATGTTTAATACTACCTCAGCATATCTGATAACTGGAGCACCATCTGTTTGGTTAGTAATATCAGTATATTTGTTAGTATATTTAATACCTGTTGTTGGTGCAGTATAGATAAATTTACCATCTTCTCTACGTTTGTCATCTGCTAACCACTGAGAATCTCTCCAAATAATTGGACTAATACAAACTAAAGCTCTGTTTCTTAAAATACTAGGCAATGATGCATTTACTCCAGGGTTAGAAGTAGCTGAATGCTGAATTGTAAAAATAGATTCAGTATTAGCAGGTGCAACAGAAGTACTGTTAGTGAAAGGAGCGTAAGGATCTGTAGTAAGTGCAAAGGCGCCATTTAACTTAATACCTTCAGCAATAACATTTGCCCAGTCTCTTTTTTGTAAATAAACTCTAGTCTTAAAAGCAATTGCAGCCCATTTAGAAGCTTTTCCAAGAACTCTTCCAGAAACTGAAGTGCCATTACCCGTAGTAATTAAAGCTTCAGCATCATTTAAATCAGCCAAAACTTTAGCATAACATTCAGCAACAGTATTTCTAGGTTTTGCAACTTCAGAAGCAACTTCTGCTGCTGTATTCACACCAACTTCTCTGTAAGGTACACCTGGATGTGTAGCTCCAGAAGTAAAGAAGTATGGTCTAGCAAAATAGTTTAATAACTCAAAATGAGTAATTGCTCTTAAAAACTTAGCTTGTCCAATATAATCATCACCAACAGCTTTTGTAATAATCCCTTTAGCAACTGCATCAGTTGTTCCTTCGATCATAAGATTACATCTGTTGATCAATCTATATCCATCAACCCAGTAGTAAACGTTATTTGCTGTTGTTGCATCATAAGTAGCTCTATACGTGAACTCATAGAAAGTAGCCATGTTAATAACATCTTCACCTCTAGCTTCACCTTGCTCAACGTATGCAGCTCCCCAAACATAACCTCTACCTCCGTTTGGGCTAGTTGGTACAGCATTATATTGTCCAATTGCAGCAGCATTATAAACACCATTCATATATGCTTTTATATAGTCAGGTGTTGAAAAAGCATCGGCATCCAAAATATTGTTTACTGGTTTTAAATCCAATATTTTTTCCTCTGTACATGAGCTCATCCCGAGTACAGCTACAGAAAGTATAATTGTTTTAATTAAATTTTTCATATGTTTTTATTATAAACTTACATTTATTCCCATTGAGATCACTTTAGAACGTGGAGTACCATTAATGTCTACTCCAGATGTTTCCATTTCAGGATTGATACCTTTATAGTCAGAAATCAACCAGATATTTTGTCCTTGAACAAAAAGTCTGAAATTATCAACTCCGATTTTATCCATAACCGATTTTGGCAATGTATAACCCAAACTGATGTTATCAAGTGAAATAAAATCACCTTTTTCAACGAAACGAGAAGTTGCAGAACCTGTTAAGTTAGTAGAAGAGTTTGTACCAGCATATAATTTTGGTGTCCATCCGTCTCCAGGATTGTCAATACTTTGCCATCTTCCTAAAATTTCTGTACCATTGTTATTAAAGTTAGTATTCATTAACTCTCTTCTTGTAGAGTTGAAAATTTTATTACCACCACTGAATCTGAACATAAATCCGAAATCAAGATTTTTGTATTTCATATTAGATGAAACCGATCCGTAATATGTTGGTAATGTATTTCCTAAAACTACTTTATCAGCATTACTTAATTGTGCAGCAGCGCCAATTACAGTAGGGTTGTTAGGATCAAAAACTGCTAAACCAGTTCCTGGCAATACACTTTGAACTAAACTTCCGTCAGCTTTGTAATATACTGGGTTACCATTTGCTTTGTTAACACCCCAGTATCTGTATCCATATAAAGAGTTGATTGACTCACCTTCTCTAATGATAATGTTTGGAGCAATATTTGTATCTGTAGATGAACCACCAATGATATCTTGTCCAGCAACAATACCAGTTACTACGTTTTTAGTTAAAGTGAAGTTTGACGCAAGATCCCATGAAAAGTTAGCATTATTGATTGCTTTAAAAGTTAGAGCAAACTCATAACCTTCATTGTACATTTTACCAATATTTGAGTTGATAAAGTTATTAGGAACACCTAAAGATGGTGCAACTGGTGCTTGTAAAACTAACCCATCGATATTATTTTTATAGTAATCAAATGCTAAAGTTACACGGTTATCTAAGAATCCTAAATCAACACCAAAGTCAACTTTATCACTTGTTTCCCATTGTAAAGTCTCATTACCGAATTGGTAGTAACCAATACCATTGTTAACGTTATATGGAGAACCAATCATAAGTCCTTGTGAAGGATAAGAAGTTCCATTCAAAATTTCAACATTACCAACCTCAGAGTAAGAACCTCTCAATTTGAAATCAGAAACTACTTTACTAATTCCTTCCATGAAGTTTTCTTTAGAAACTGTCCAACCAGCAGAAACTCCTGGGAAGTTGTGGAATCTTACATCTTTTTGGAACTGTGAAATTCCGTCACGTCTAAGAGATGCTTGTACGTAGTATTTCTCTTTGTAGTTATATGTAAAACGACCTAAGTAAGAAATAATTCCTTTTTCTGTAACACCTCCACCAGAATCTTTAGTAGTGTACGTTCCAGTTACTAAGTTTTCATCATAGAAATCACTTAAAATATCACTTCCTGAACCCCAGAAAACTTTAGATCTAGATTTTTGATATTCAGCAACACCTGTAAGACCAATATTATGATCTTCAGCAAAAGTATGCTTATAGTTCAAAATATTTTGCCAGTTCCATCTTAAAAGATTTGTATTATCTTGATATAGGTATCCTTTTGATCCACGACCATCACCGTGAATTGGATTCCAATATTGGAAACCATCTGTGATAGCATTATCACCACTTACTTGTAATTTAAAACTTAAGTCAGAAGTAATTTTTGCATTTGCGAAAGCACTTGCAATAATTCTCGTTGTTGTTGATTTATATTTATTATGATCAAGAACATAAATAATATTCGTAATGTTATCACCTGCAACAGCAGTGTTATCCCATTGTCCAACAGTTGAATTATCGGCTGAAAGGTTATAACCTGTTGGGTCAAGAGCATCATAAATTGGTGTATTTGGCAATTGTCTGATTGTATTGAAAATATTTCCAGAAAGACTGCTTGCGGCACTATTCAAACCATTAACCTCAGTTCTATTCAAGTTAACATTTGTACCAAAGCTAAACCATTTGTTCACTTCTTGGTCAATGTTAGCTCTGATAGAGTATTTATGCATATCATTAGCTAAGTTGATACCATCTAAATCAGAATATCCAAGAGATAAATAGTATTTAGTTTTATCAGAACCTCCACTAAAGTTAAGATTATGCGTCATTTGCGGAGCATTTCTTAAAACTGCAGATTGCCAGTCAGTATTGTATGTATTTCCTACAGCCCATGGACCTGCACCCATATTTGCTCTTTTCTCATTAGAAATCGTGATGAAATCTGGAGTTTGTAACAAATTATACTTTTTAGCAGCGCTAGCAACACCTAAAACACTTGAATAGTTTACTTTTAAAGTACCTTTTTTACCACTTTTAGTAGTAATCAAAATTACACCATTTGCAGCTCTAGAACCATAAATAGCCGTTGCAGCACCATCTTTTAATACATCAAAAGATTCGATATCTTCTGGATTAATATCTGCCAAACCGTTTGTTGGGGTAACACCTCCAATATCACCAGAGTAAATTGGAATACCGTCAACTACGATTAATGGTTCAGTAACACCTGAAATAGATGAAATACCTCTAATTCTAATTTTTGGAGCAGCTCCAATAAGTCCAGTGTTTGTTAAAACTTGAACTCCAGTTGCTCTACCAGCTAAAACGCCTTCGAAAGATGGAGTTACTAAGTTAGCAATGTCTTTTCCAGCAATTTTAGAAATAGACCCTGTAACTTCTTTTCTTTTCTGAACACCGTAACCTACTACCACAACCTCATTCATTAATTGTGCTTCAGATTCTAGCTCAACATTTACTGTATTTGAAGTTCCTACAGTAACTTGTTTGTTGTTCATACCAACATATGAAAAAACTAAAACATCACCAGTCTTTGCTTTGATAGAATAACTTCCATCAAAATCAGTCTGAGTATTTGCTTTAGATCCTTTCACAAGAACATTTACTCCTGGAATAACACCTGTTTTATCAGATACCTTTCCAGTAACAGTTCTCTCCTGAGCAAAAGAAAACTGCATAGATAACGCTACAAGGAGCGTAAAAATCCATTTAAATTTTAATTTCATTTTAATTTATTTTGAATTAGTATGCGACAAACATCTTAATTATTTCTTAAAATAACAAACTATTTGTACTTAAATTTCCTTAAGATTATTAACAAAAGCGTAATCCAATCCCAGAAAATATAACTATTCCAAACTTTAAATACTATTTTTCCTTCAAAAATATCGAAAAACATAATTATTTTGAGTTAAAAATATTAACAGATTTTAACATTTAAGAAAATCAAATAGTTAAACTCATAAAAAACAGCAATATCTTTTATTAAGTTCTCTAAATCCATAGTTTTTTTTAAACTTTTGACAAAAACAAGAGCAAAACATGGCAAAACATCCATTTTTTATAAGTTTTTTTAATAGTTGCCCTAAAAAAATTCAAAAAAAAAGTGCTTCTGAACAAAATTATTAAGAGAAAGTGTAAAAAAAATCAAATATTATCTCTAAAAATAACTCAAAAAATAACATTCTTTATTTGCATTCTCACATGTTTTCCTCGATTTCTAATCGTGGCTTAACCTTTTTATTTAAATTTTTATAATCTTTGCCAACCAAAAAGTTTAAAAATGCTCGAAAAGAATTTCTCAGGATTTATTTTAGAAACAGGAACCGATGAAGCCGGACGAGGATGTCTAGCTGGCCCCGTCACTGCAGCTGCTATAATTCTGCCTGAAACTTTTGAAAATCAAATTTTAAATGACAGTAAGCAATTGTCTGAAAAAACAAGAGCTCTCTTAAAACCAATTATTGAACAGCAAGCGCTCTGTTTTTCGGTTACACATTTATTTCCGGAAGAAATTGATGAAATAAATATCTTGAATGCCTCTATGAAAGGAATGCAGGAATGTATTTTAAAATTAAAACATGTTCCCGAATATATTATTGTTGATGGAAACCGAGCATTAAATGCAAAACTTGGACTTAAAAACACTTTCGGGAAGCAATTTTCTACAGCTGAAATTGAATTATTAAAATCAATCCCAAGCAAAAGCATCATAAAAGGTGATGCAAAATATTTAAGTATTGCAGCAGCGTCCGTTTTAGCAAAAACGTATCGTGATGAATATATGGATCAGATTCACGAAGAATTCCCGATGTACAATTGGAAACAAAATAAAGGCTACCCAACCAAAGAACATAGAGAAGCTATTAAAAAATATGGCCCTACAAAATATCATCGAATGAGTTTCAGACTTATACCTGACCAACTAACTCTAGATTTTTTTGAATAAAAAAAGCGACCTAAATATTAAGGTCGCTTTTTTTTTATTTTTTGCTTTTCAGGAATTCTGCAAATTGTTTGGTATCATAATAAAAAGGTCTGATCGCTGTAATTTTTCCGTTTTTCAAATCAAAATGTTCTGATATCGGCATTGGCATTGTTTTACCTGATTTTTTAGATTTACAATTAATTGTAAAATAAATAATTACTTCATTTTTAGAAGCATCACTAAAATATGTTGGTTCTTTCTCTATTTGTAAATCAAAAAATTCAGCTGATTTAGTAAACATTTTAGTCCACTCGCTAAAACCAACAAAAGTTCCACCATAAGGCAAACCTACAGCCTGATTATAAACCGCTCCATCCTCAATTAAAGTTGCCATGGTATCAAAATCTCTTGTTTTAAAAAGACATTCATAATATTTTGCAACAACTTTAAGATTATCTGCTTCAAGATTTTTTAAAATATCCGTTTCAGATAAAGTTGCCGAATTGTCCCAAAATCCAATTATTTTGCTTACCTGCCCTTTTCCATTCAAGCGGGCGAAATCTCGGCCTGCCATTATTAGATTATTCTTAGGATCCAGAATTTTCCATTCCCAGGTTACATAATTATCTTTCACTATTTTTGTTCCGGATGTCAATACAGCATCTGGAAATTTTTTATAAAATTCATTAATGACATTATTAAACGCCGTAGTTCCTTTTATTGAAGCGGAAGGATCTTCAAAAGTACTATCTTCTAGCCAAATCGATTTAATCATTTTTAATCTGATGTCGCTATTTTTTTCTTGCCATAACTTTTCATAAACTGCAATTGGATATAATTTATCTTTCTTTTGAGCAAAAAGACCATTAAGCATAAATAGGAAGCATACAAAGTAGATTTTTCTCATAAGTTGTTTAGATTAGATTTTGTTAATAGCCTGTGTGTAAAGTATAAAACCAAATTTACCATAAAAACATGAGAAATCCACGATATTGCTCCAATTTACCATCAATTCAAAATCCAGACTCTAAGCTGACAATTTTTAGTTTTTTTTCAATTATTCTTTTGAAAAATAAATTTCTATTGAAAAACAGAAACTTCATTAATCATTTTAAAAGTATTTTTAAGTTCCTTTTCCCATTCTAATATGCTTTCTTTCGAAGCTCTATCAGCCTTGTCAAAATAAAAGTGTTGTTTGATTTCTAATCCACAATATTTAAAAATTCCGGTATCCGAAGTTAATTCCAAAGCTTTGTCCATTCCTATTGCTTGATATTCAGCATTTGATTTTCCATGAGAATTTACAATAACGGCTTTTTTTCCTGTCAGTAAACCTTTTTGAACGCCTTGATCGTATCGATATGCAAATCCGTAACTAAAAACACGGTCAATATAACCTTTCATAATAGCTGGCATTCCTGTCCACCAAATTGGGTAAATAAAAATAATTTGATCTGCCCACAAAATAAAATCTTGTTCGATCTTGATATCTTCTGCAACTTGTCCCATTCTTTGCCCCTTCATGTCATGCAAAGAAAGAACCGGATTAAAATTGATTTCATTTAAATCACGAACAACAATTTCCTGTCCAGATTTTTCCAAAGATTCCACAATTGTGTTTTTAAAGAAATGATTTAAACTTGCTTCGTTTGGATGTGCGTAAATAATTAAATTTTTCATGTTTTCTAGTTTTTAAGATTGAACATGACAAATGTATAACGCAGGTTTTAGCAGTAATTGTAAGAAAACGAAATCAGTCTTATTGCCGTTTTGAACTGCAGATATCGCTTTGAAATTTAAGGAACTTTGTTGGCGAAATATTCATATAATATTTAAAGTCGTGAATAAGCTGGCTTTGATCGTAATATCCGCATTCATTAACAATTGTCAACCAATCTATTTTTAACTCGTTTAGAATATTTTTCTGAATTTGATCAATGGCCTTTAAAAACCTTTCATAACGATTGGCTTCTTTAACAGAATAACCAAAAAGCTTTTTTTGATTCAACTGAATGTTTCTTTCGGTTTGATTGATCTGTGAAGCGATCGCTTTTATTGGATTTAAATTCTGATCATGAAAATCGCTTAAAAGAGTCGTAATTGCCGTTTGTTCCCGCAAATAGGGTTTGCAGAAATCTAAAATATAAGCGACACGTTCTTTTGGATCAGTAATATTTTGAAGTTCTTCCCATAAAACAGTAAAACAGTTTTCATTAATTAAATCATCCGGATGAATGGGCATAGAATCAAAAAGCGCATTACCAAAAAATCTGTAAAAAGCATCATCTTTAAAATTGGCCACTAAAATCTCCGAACCTGGTTCTAAAGTATAATCAAAAGCCTGCTTTATTGGCCCCAAAACAATGCATTTTTCAATTTCCAAAAAAGTATTCTGCTGCGATTTTAAAGATGATTTTGTTCCGAAGTTAAAAACCAGTATACTTTGAAAACTTGGCAATAAGGTTTTGGTTATGGGAAATTCCGTTTTGTTTTCGGCAAAGTAGAAATGCGAAAAAACAGTTTCAAATGCTGAAGGAACGGCAATTCTGTAATTGTTATTTTCTCCAGCATTTTTCATACTTTATATATTTTAGAAACTTATTTAATAAATTCAGCTTCAAACAAATTAGCTAAATGTTTTAGAATTTTGGCTTTTACTTCATCTTCATCGACTTTTTCAACACCAAGTTCTACATGTAAAGAAGTAACGCCTTTTCCGCGAATTCCACACGGAATAATATTATCAAAATACCCTAAATCAACATTTACATTTAAGGCAAATCCGTGCATGGTTACCCAGCGAGAGGCACGAACACCCATTGCACAAATTTTACGCGCAAATGGAGTTCCGACACCAAGCCAAACACCTGTTTCACCTTCGCTCCTACCTGATTCTAAACCGTACTCTGCCAAAGTAAGAATCATTGATTCTTCTAATAAACGTAGGTATTTATGAATATCTGTAAAGAAGTTTTCTAAATCCAAAATAGGATAACCTACTATTTGTCCCGGACCATGATACGTAATATCACCACCACGATTGATTTTATAAAAAGTCGCTCCTTTCGCTTCGAGCTGTTTTTCGTTTAATAATAGATTTTCCAAATCACCGCTTTTACCCAATGTATAAACATGCGGATGCTCAACAAATAACAAATAATTTGGCGTTGGCAAATCTAACTCTTCTCTTCTGTTTTTGATTTTTAAGTCTACAATGGCAGCAAAAAGCTCTTCCTGATATTCCCAAGTCGATTTATAGTCTCTGTTTCCCAGATCCTGAAGTTGAATATTTTTGTTCATTTTGATTATTTTTCAAACTCAACATCAAAGTTAAGTTTGTCCGGATTCTCCATATAATCCGTGAAAGAATATTGAATTGTAATTGATTTTCTATCCTCGCTGAGTAAAGCGCTCGGATTAGAAACTTTTTTGATTTTTTTCGGAAAGTGATATTTCACAATATAATTTGACGATGCAAAAATCATTTTAGACATAGCGGCGCTAGAATCATTAAGCTTTTCTGTCAATTTTTGCTGATCGACTGTCGCTTTTCTTGTAAATTTTTTTCCATCATAAGTATAGTTCAGCTTACTGCTGTTATCTCCGAAACTGCTTCCAAGAGGATTTACCGTTGCTCCTCCTTCTAATTTTTGCAATGTACTTGCTGTCTGTAAAATATCCTGAAGTTCATTTACACTCTTAAAATCAGTTGATAAAGTCATTAAAAACTGTTTTTTCTCAGCACTCATTTTTGTAGTAACTACGAAGTTTTCCAGCTTTTTAAGTTCTTTTTGCATTTCTGGAGATAATTTTGCGATGCTGTCTTTTTTCTCCGCAAGCAATTGCTTAAAAGTAAAAGTCGAATCAATGTCTTTTTTGGCATCAGTTCCTACTTGACTTCCAAGTTGATCGCCGGCCATTTGCATTAAAGAAGAACCGTCCATGTCTACAGAAAATTTACCAGTTCCGTTATCGTTGATATAAATATTTTCAGTGAAAGTGCAGCTTGTCAGGGTCGCTAATAAAAAAGAAAAAAACAGAAGTTTATATAATTTCATAATGGTTTTATTTTTATCAAAGATACGAAGTCTATTTTTATTTTTAAGACTCTAAGTAACTAAGCTTCTATGATGCTAGGTCTAGCTTATTGAAAGTCTTTTGGTTCTAAAACCACTTCTAAATCTGTAATTTCAGGATTTCGAAGACAATCTGAAAGCTTAAACTCTACAGTTAATGATTTTTTATCTGGGCTGAGAATCGCTTTTTCATTTGAAACCGATTTTATTTTTCTCGGAAAATGATAATTTAGAATATAGGACTCCACTAATTTATATTTCGAATATATTTTCTTTCTATCCTCCCATTCTTTTTTGTTTTTCTCAAAATTTTCGTGATCTATTATTTGTAAATTTCTTTTAAAGATAGCGCCATCAAAACTGTATTTTATTTTATAATTTTTTCTATGTATCGGATAATTTTCTTTTAATGAATTTGCTAATCCGAGGCTTTCGTAAACATATGGCACTTCATCTATTTTTTTGAAATCGACCCATACTCTAGTGAAGTTTTCCATTTGAATTGGATCTGCTTTGATATGCATTTTTACATTCGCATGTTCCGTAAACAAAGCTTGATCAGCCTTACTAAATCTCACAAAAGTTTCTTGATACTTTGTAATATAATCTTGAAAAGTAAAAATTGTATCTCTGAATTTTTCGTACCTAAGATCCTGTCTCCCTAATTGTTGAAAACTGTTCTCATCACGAAGATTATAATATTCAATATTTCCACTTCCGTCTGAATTGAGATTGATGGTTTCAGTAATTTGACAACTTGCAAAAGAAATTAAGATTAAAAAAACGGATATGTATTTCATTTTTTTTTTGAAAAGATTTTAAGATTCTGAGTGACTAAGATACTAAGTTTTCTTTTAGATTATTTCTTACAGATTTTTTGTTTGTAATTGCGTTAAGAATAAACATTCCAACTAAAACATCTTTTGAAAAAAAAAAAAATCTCATCTAGCCCCGATAGAAGCGGTATCCTTTTTCTTCCGCCGCGGCGGAAGGAAAAGATACAAGTGAATAGCGGGACAAGAGCCAATAAAAAACTGTTTTTTCTGCTTCAAATAAAAAACATTACTCTTTTCTAAAACTTTAGACTTTATGACTTTGCAACTTTGCGACTTAAAAACTATCTTTGCACACTTAAAAAACAGAGCACAAAATGGCATTATCAGAACAAGAAATCATTAGAAGAGAAAAACTTCAGAACTTACGCAACTTAGGAATCAATCCTTATCCGGCTAATCTTTTTCCTGTAAATCATACTTCGAAGCAGATAAAGGATACATTTGAGGAGGGTAAGAAGGTTATCGTTGCGGGACGTTTGATGAGTGTTCGTGATCAGGGTAAAGCTTGTTTTGCTGAATTACAAGACAGCGAAGGACGTATTCAATTGTACGTGAATCGTGATGTTTTATGTGAAGGTGATGATAAAACTTTATACAACCAGGTTTTCAAAAAATTAACAGATTTAGGTGATTTTATTGGTATTGAAGGTGAATTGTTTACAACGCAAGTTGGTGCAAAATGTATTCGCGTGAGCGGATTTACTTTCTTGAGTAAAACATTGCGTCCGTTACCATTGCCAAAAGTTGATGAAGAAGGAAACGTTCACGATGCTTTCAACGACGCTGAATTGCGTTACAGAATGCGTTATGTAGATTTAACTGTAAATCCTCAGGTTAAAGAAACTTTTATTAAACGTACTAAGTTATTTACTGCGATGCGTGGTTATTTTAACGACGCTGGATATCTTGAAGTTGACACTCCAGTTTTACAATCAATTCCTGGTGGTGCTTCGGCAAGACCATTTATTACGCATCATAATTCGCTTGATATTCCGCTTTACATGCGTATTGCGAATGAATTGTACTTAAAAAGATTAATTGTTGGTGGATTTGAAGGCGTTTATGAGTTCTCTAGAAACTTCCGTAACGAAGGAATGGACAGAACACATAACCCTGAATTTACTGCAATGGAAATATATGTAGCCTACAAAGACTACAACTGGATGATGGAATTCGCTGAAGGTTTATTAGAGCATTGCGCAATTGCTGTAAATGGTACAAGCGAAGTAACTTTTGGTGAGCACAAAATCAACTTTAAAGCACCTTATGCACGTGTTACAATGACAGATTCTATCAAACATTTTACTGGTTTTGACATTTCTGGAAAAACTGAACAGGAATTGTTTGAAGCGGCAAGAGGAATGGGAATTGAAGTTGACGAAACAATGGGTAAAGGAAAATTAATTGATGAGATTTTTGGAGCAAAATGCGAAGGAAATTATATTCAGCCAACTTTCATTACTGATTATCCAAAAGAAATGTCACCGCTTTGTAAAGAGCATCGCGATAATCCAGATTTGACTGAGCGTTTTGAATTAATGGTTTGCGGTAAAGAAATTGCAAATGCATATTCTGAATTAAATGATCCGATTGACCAAAGAGAGCGTTTTGAAGATCAAATGCGTTTGGCTGCAAAAGGTGATGATGAAGCAAACGGAATTATCGATGAGGATTTCTTAAGAGCACTTGAATACGGTATGCCTCCAACTTCTGGAATGGGAATTGGAATGGATCGTTTGATTATGTATTTGACAAACAATGCTTCTATTCAGGAAGTTTTATTGTTCCCTCAAATGCGTCCTGAGAAAAAATTAGCTCAGATTGAATTGTCTGACGAAGAAAAAATTATCATTACTTTATTGAAAGGAAACGAAAATAAAATGGATTTATCTCAGCTTAAAGTTACTGCTAACTTAAGCGGTAAAAAATGGGATGCATCTATGAAAAACTTATCAAAACACGGTTTGACTAAAGTTGTCGTTGACGGCGAGTTTAAGATTGTGGAATTGGTGGGGTAATTTTAGTATTATTTTATTACAAATACAACCCGATAGGTTTTAACTTATCGGGTTTTTTATTTAATTATGTAAAAAAGAATATAACTTATGAATAATTCTGAAATTTATCAATTAGATGAAGAAGAAATAGACATCATTAAAAAAAGTGAAGAAGACATAAAACATAGAAGAGTCATTTCTCAAGAAGATTTAGACAAAGAAGATCTTGAATGGCTATCCGAAATATGTTATTCAAACTCGACAGCTTTTAAAAACTTATCGAGTTTTGTATTTTAAAACGAATATTTCTCCATTTTTTTATCTGTAATATTCAAAACCTTAGTGCTTTCTTTTGGCGTTACACCTTTCCAAATTTCCTGAACTGATGGATTTGATGGGTATTTTCCGTCTTTCATTCTTACAATATGAAACTCACCGTTGCTTTCTATTATTAAATCAGAAAAATTTTCAGTGGATGTATTCGCTATAAGAATTGGATAATCGGTTACTGAAAAGCGATTTATTAGGCTTCCATCATTATTTAAAATATAACCAGAGCAGCCGCCGCTTCCGCAGAAATATGAGTTTGAAAAGCCAACAAAATATTCGTTTTTATCATCATTGTTTAAATCAAAAGCTTGATAATAAAAAAATCGGTCTGCTTTTGTCATGGCAGGCAAATCTTTCTCCAGCAAAATATTCAACTGCTTTCTGATCAATTCAACTGCTTTATCATCTCTTGACGGCGCATCGCTTAAGTTAGCTGTTCCGCCAACAGTTTTTGACAAAGTATCCTGAACAATAGTTTTAATTATATTTTTTGATTCATTTTTATTTTGGCAGGAATAGAATGCCAGAATTCCGATTAAAATTAGAATTTTACTTTTCATAATCTGAAATTTTTAAAATCTACATTTTCCTTATCAGCTAATTAAATTACGAAAAATATTTGACAATTTAAACCAACAGTGCTGCTTTGTTCTCAATGTCATTTTTCTCCAATAGCGATTTTATATTGTTAAAAGTCACTAATGCAATTTGTGTCAAAGCCTCATTGGTAAAAAATGCCTGATGCGCTGTAACCAAAACATTCGGGAAGCTCATTAATCGCTGAATGGCATCATCCTGTATAATATCGGCTGATAAATCTCTAAAAAACAGTTTTTCTTCCTGTTCGTAAACATCAATTCCTAAATAACCAATCTTTCCTTCTTTTAAACCTTCAATAACAGATGACGTTTCAATTAATCCGCCGCGGCTTGTATTAATTATCATAACGCTTTCTTTCATAAAAGAAATCGACGTATTATTAATGACATGCTTCGTCTGATCGTTTAACGGACAATGCAGCGATATAATGTCACTTGATTTAAAAATCTCTTCTAAACTAACAAACGAAACTCCATCTTTAATCATTTCATCATTTTCGACAATATCATATGCCAAAACTTTACAGCCAAAACCTAACACAATTTTAGCGAATGCTTTACCGATATTTCCCGTTCCAATAATTCCTATTGTTTTTCCGAACAAATCAAAACCTAACAAGCCGTTTAGGGAAAAGTTTTGTTCACGAACTCGGTTATAAGCTTTATGTGTTTTCCTGTTTAGGGTCAAAATCATGGCCATTGCGTGTTCGGCTACAGCCTGAGGGGAATAAGCAGGAACACGACAGACTTTTATATTGTATTTTTTAGCTGCTTCTAAATCTACATTGTTAAATCCGGCGCAACGCAAGGCAATTATTTTTACGTTTTTCTCGGCAAGTTGTTTAATTACCGCTTCGTTTACAATATCATTTACAAAAACGCATACAATGCTAGCATTTTCAATTAAAACAGCAGTTTGAAGATTTAGTTGTGTTTCAAAATAATCCAATTCAAAACCAAAATCGCTGTTGTATTTATTGAAAAAAACTTTATCATAAGGCTGGGTTGAGAAAAAAGCTATTTTATTATTTGATACAGAATTTGAGCTCATAAGATTTTTTCTAGGTTCTTAAAACGTCTTGACACTTTAAAAATAAGCAATTATTTCTATACTATTACACTTCTTGTTAACGTTTTAATGAATTATGAATCAATATGTTAAATAAAATACAAATCTATTAGTAAAAATTAAACCTAATGAATTTGATGAAGTCTAATCGATATAACAATTAAAAAAACTTAATCATGAAAAAATTATTTATCGCCGCTATGTTATTTGTTGGAGTAGCATCTTTTGCACAAGACATGGATCAAAAGCCAGCACGTGAGCAAAGAGAAAGAATGACGCCTGAACAGCGTAATGAAAAACAGCTCAAAAAATTAACTTCTGAATTAAACTTAGATGCTAATCAGCAAACTCAGGTAAAACAGCTTTTAGCTGACCGAAGCGCTAAAGCAGAAAAACTAAGAGAAGCCCGTCAAGCAAATAAAGAAAATGGAACTAAACTAACCGCTGCTGAAAGAGAAACCTTTAAAAAAGACATGTTAGCTGAAAGAGACGCGAACGACGCTAAAATGAAATCAATTCTGAATGCTGACCAATACACTAAATGGAAAAAAATTCAGGAGGAAAACAAAGACAAGGCTAGAGAAAAAATGAGAGAGTACAAAAATGAAAGCAACTAATTTGTTTTCATAAAAAAAGAGGCTATAAAAGCCTCTTTTTTGTTTTTATTTTATAATTTATTTAATTGGATTTAAAATCAAATCAATTCGTTTGATGCAATCCTCGTAATGGTATTTTGTTTCTGTATTTACTGCTGTCGCTTTTGCCGTTACAAGTGATTTTTTCAAAGCATTTAATTCTCCTCTAACCAAAGCTCTAAGATCAGATTGTGCAGCATTATAATAGGTTGCAGATCGGTCATTTGGTTTAATTTCCTCTGTCATTAAGCCCCCCATTCTGTCAATATAAGCTCTTTGCAGGTTTCTGCGATAAATAGTAACATTCGTTGCTGAAGCGGCTTCTTTCCAAATTCCTTTTCGAAGATCTTTGAAGAAATCCAAAGCTTTATAAGTATCGGCACCAAGAATTTCATTATCCATTAATCTTCCAATACGAGGCAGACTCAGTAAATTGTTCAAATGTCGAACCTGAATATTTCTGAAAGTCTCCGTATAACCCGCATATCCTGTATTCTTTAATGTATTGATATTGACAATCCAAGTTGGCGATGCAAAAGCATTTGCCTGAAGCCAGTTCATTGCTTCAATTTGTTTTGCTTTTGGAACAACTTCATACACATTTCCGGTCTGATTTGGATTTTTCGTATTTTCATAAACACCTCCGACATTTGTTACAACATGCCCGACATATCTCCCCCAAACATCTAACATTTCTTTGTATAACTCGCTTAAATCTTCATAATCATTTGTCACTTTACTGGTCCATTCACTCAAATGATTTGCCACATATTCCAGATTTTTCATTCCGTATGTACTGGCTTTCATTGAATTATTTCCGATATCTTCTGTTTGAGAAGAAGGATCAAACGTACTGCTCTGTTTTCCGAATTTATAAATTGGATTTCGGGCTTTGTCTAAAATCCATTTATCTAAAATTGCTTTTTCTTCCTGCGGTGATTTTGCATTTGGAATCACTCTGTAACCCCAATTCAAAGCATAATGATCATAAGGTCCCATTTTGCGAATAAAACGAATATTCTTATCTCCAGGCTGCGCAATATAATTATAGCGCGCATAATCCATTATACTTGGAGAAATACCGTTTTCTTGTGTGAAAGCTCCGTTTCTATAACTTTCACAATCATATGATGAACTTGCTCCCATATTGTGCGGAAATCCTAATGCATGCCCTACTTCGTGTGCAATTACCATTCGCATCATTTCGCCCATTTCTTCATCACTTGTCTGCAAAGTTCTTGCCGATGGATTTGCCGCTCCAGTTTCAAGTAAATAACGGTTTCTGTATGAACGTAAATGGTTGTGATACCAAATTACATCACTTTCGATAATTTCGCCCGTTCTAGGGTCAGAAACGCTTGGTCCAACTGCATTTCTTGTTGTACTCGCTACATAACGAATTACCGAATAACGAATATCTTCTGGACTAAAATCCGGGTCTTCCTCTTTTGTCGGTGCATCTTTTGCTATAATTGCATTTTTAAATCCGGCAGTTTCAAAAGGTTTTTGCCATTCCTCAATTCCCTGTTTGATGTATTTTTTCAATTTTGCCGGAGTTGCAGGATCTAAATAATATACAATCGGTTTTATTGGCTCAACCAATTCTCCTCTTGCATAAGCTTCCGGATCTTTTGGTTCCAATCTCCAACGTCTGATATAAGTTTTAAGATCCGATTTCAATTCGCTACTACCATAATCGTATTGGCTAACCGTAAACCAACCCACACGAGGATCAGCTAGTCTCGGCTGCATTGGTACTTCTGGCAATAAAATCATCGATTGATTCATCTGGATGCTGATTGATTCTGTTTCCTCTAACATTGATGGTTTTGAAGCATTATAAGTCATATCCTGAATAACTTCAATATTCATTGGAAAACTTTTAATTTTATTGATAAAACTTCTCGAATCATCCAATCCTTTTACCTTGTACGTTTCGCGCATTTCTGCCGAAATTCCGCTGATTGCTTTCACATCTGTACTGTAAAATTTGGTTACATCAATTACAGTATTAGCCGAATCTTTGCTGAAAGCTACAATATCAAAAGCAAATAATGTTGGATCATAATTGTTTGATTTTACTGAAATACTGATAGGCAAAGTATCATTTGCAACCGAATTATATGATTTCGATTTGATCAAAATTTTATCTTGAAAACGTTGCCAAACAATCAATTGCTCGTTAGTTTCAGATCCAGCATTTACGTAGCCTCCTCCTAAATTCGAAGGTAGTTTTGCTAATCTGCTTACCAAGAGCATATCTTTATCTAAATATTTATTCGGAATTTCGAAGTAATATTTTTTATCCACTTTGTGAACCGTAAAAAGTCCTTCGTCTGAAACAGCATCTTTTGTAATTACTTTGCTGTATTCTTTAATTGTTGATTCTGGCTTCTTTTCTGGCGGAGCAGTTTGAGTTTCGTCTTTTTTCTTTTTCGATTGGGCAAATTGGTTTGTTGGAAATAGCGCAAATGCCGCTATCGTAGATAAAATGAAAAATTTCTTCATTTATTGCAGGTTTTATGGTTATTTGATAAACAAAAATAATTTTTGATTATAATAACACAAGACAATACATCTTCATTAACTTTTTATTAACTACAAAATAAGTATTATAATAATAAAAAAGGTTCAGTTGATAAAACTGAACCTTTGAAAAATGTTTTTTATTTGATTTAAAATGTTTTCGAAACCTTGTCGATTGCATTAATTGTAAAATCTAAATCCTCGTACGTCAAAGCATCGGTAATAAACCAAGTTTCATATGCTGAAGGTGCAATATATACTCCTTCCTGCAACAATCCGTGGAAGAATTTTTTAAACGTTTCATTATCTCCTTTTGCAGCTGTTTGAAAATCTGTAACAGGATTTGCATCAAAGTGAACAGAAATCATAGAACCTACTCTATTGATAGTAAAAACAACATTATTAGCTTTTAAAACTCTGTCGATTCCTGCTTCTAAATACGCAGTTTTTTCTTCTAAACGGGTAAAAATTTCGCGGTCATTATTTAAAGCCTGCAACATCGCTAATCCCGCAGCCATTGCAAGCGGATTTCCAGATAATGTTCCTGCCTGATAAACCGGCCCAAGAGGTGCTAAATAATTCATAATCTCTTCACGTGCTGCAAAGGCTCCAACTGGAAGTCCTCCTCCAATTACTTTTCCAAAAGTTACGATATCAGCATCAATTCCATATAATTCCTGAACTCCTCCGCGAGCTAAACGGAAACCTGTCATAACCTCATCAAAAATCAATAAGATTCCGTTTGCTGTACATAATTCTCTTAAGCCTTCTAAGAAACCTTTTGCAGGCGGAATACATCCCATATTTCCTGCAACTGCTTCAATAATAATTGCTGCAATTTCGCCTTTATTAGCTTCGATTAACGCTTTTACGTTTTCTAAATCATTGTATTTTGCCAATAAAGTATCTTTCGCAGTTCCTTCTGTCACACCTGGACTATTTGGAGATCCAAAAGTTACTGCGCCACTTCCGGCTTGAATCAAAAATGAATCAGAATGTCCGTGGTAACAGCCAGCAAATTTGATGATTTTATCTCTTTTTGTAAATCCTCGAGCCAGACGAATCGCGCTCATACAAGCTTCTGTGCCTGAATTTACAAAACGAATTTTATCGATATTCGGAACCATAGAAACGGCTAACGCTGCGATTTCTGTTTCCAATTCTGTTGGCATTCCAAACGAAGTTCCCAGTTTTGCTTTTTCGATTACGGCATCAACAACTGGCTGATAAGCATGGCCTAAAACCATTGGTCCCCAAGAGTTGATATAATCTATTAATTTATTTCCATCTTCATCATACAAATAAGCACCTTTGGCGCTTTTTACAAAAATTGGAGTTCCGCCAACTGCTTTAAATGCTCTTACTGGTGAATTTACTCCTCCCGGAATTACTTTTTCTGCTTCAGCAAAAAGCTGACTACTTCTTTTATATAACATTCTTAATTTTTGATTTTACAGTTTAAATTTCAGATTTAATTTATCTAGTTAAACCTTGATCTAAAACAAACTCATTGAAATATTTTTGTTCTCTTTTTTCTTCTTCTGAAAGCTCTTCAATCTTTTTATCCGACATTCCAATTGGCGAATAAAAAGCCCATTTCCATGTTGGCCTATGTTTTATAAAAAAATTCTTTTCAGGAAATTCATCATGTTGATAGATTCCACAAAAACATCTAATTGTTGCAACTATTGCCAAAATAAAAATTCCAATTGAGATTTTGCTTTTCATTAATAATTTACAATTAACAATGAATAATTATTTCACCTTAAGCCTTTGTCCAATTGAAATTGCATTATCAGTGAGATTGTTTTTTTGTTTTAAATCATCGACCAATAAATTGAATTTTTTTGAAATTGAGTATAGCGTATCGCCTTTTTGAACTTCGTATAAATTTGGGTCATTTGAGTCCAAATTTATCTTTGGATCAGAACTCACATCATAAGATGATTTTCTTGGTGGAGCCGTTTTATTGATTGCAACATAATTTTTTCCCGTAATCTGGCAGTCATATTGATGCAAATTATAACGTTCAATATAACTTATCAATTTATCCGGATAATTTGGATCTGTTGCATAACCACAAGCTCTCAGTCCTTTTGCCCAAGCTTTGTAATCGTCTTTTTCATAAGTAAATAAAGATTCATATCTCTTTTTTCCAACTAAAAACAAAGCGTGATCGCGATATGATTCTGAGGCTTCTTTATATTTTCTGAAACATTCTTGTTCTGCATCATCATCATGGCGAACGCTTTCTCCAAGCCAATCTTTATGACATTTAATTCCGAAATGATTATTGGCATCGACAGCCAAATCTCCTTTTCCCGCACCCGATTCTAATATTCCCTGCGCCAAAATAATACTCGCAGGAATACCATATTTTTGCATATTTCCCATTGCAATATCTTTATACTGCAAAATATATGAATTAACTAAATCGCTGGTTACAACTGTTTTTGAAGTCGATTGAATAACTTCAGTTGTATTATTTGTAGAAGGGTAATTTTTTCCGATTGGCTTGGCAGGGGTATTTCTTTTAACTGAAGCTGTTCTGGCTTGAACTGCCGCCGCTTTTTTAGTCGTCGCGATTGCAGGCTTGCTTGATGAGCAGCTTGCTAAGGCTAATATTACGAAAAGCAATACAATTTTTTTAATCATTAGTTATGAGTATTGGTAATTTTTTCTGCTTCAACTTCATATTCATTCCATCAATTCCCTGTAATCCGCCGGTGTGAATGAGTAAAATTTTTGAATGTGCAGGAAAATAATTTTTGTTTATTAAATCTATAACGCCAAAAACCATCTTTCCTGTATAAATTGGATCTAAGGGCACTTTTGTTTCTTCAAAAAAAGCATTTATAAATTCGATTAATTCCAAATTTACTTTGCCATAACCTCCAAAATGATAGTCAGAAATTAAATCCCAGTTATCTTTTTTTGCAAAAATACGAATTTCATCCTTTAAAAAGTCACCTTTTAGCGCCGGAAACCCTAAAATTTTCTGATTTGGCAATGCACTATTTATTAATCCGGAGATTGTTCCACCCGTTCCAATTGCACAACAAACACAGTCGAAAACCAAATCTTCATTAGTCAAAATCTCTTCGCAACCTTTCACCGCGAGTTCATTTGTACCGCCTTCAGGAACCAAATAAAAATCCTCAAACTTATCTTTTAACTTTTCTAAAAATGAAATTTCATTTTTTAGACGATACTCCTCTCTCGACACAAATTCAAATTGCATTCCATTTTCCTGAGCAAATTTTAACGTTGGATTTTCTTCAATTTTATCAAAAAGCTCATCGCCACGAATAATTCCGATCGTTTTAAATCCTTGTTCTTTTCCGGCAAAAGCAACTGCCGCAATATGATTCGAAAATGCACCTCCAAAAGTCAATAAAGTATCTTTTTTTTCGGCTCTAGCCTGAAGCAAATTGTATTTTAATTTCCTGAATTTATTTCCCGAAACAAAAGGATGAATAAGATCTTCCCGTTTTATTGTCAGCGAAATATCATTCGGAAAATCAATGAAAATATGTTGATTGAAAACTGGATTCATTTAATTTAAAATTGAAAGTCAAAAGTCCAAAGTCGAAAGTGATAATTCATATCTTAATTTATTAAAGCTGAAAATCTTTCGCTTACTGTTAATTGCTTTTGATATAGTGTAAAAATTGAAAAAAACTTCGATTTTTCAAATAATTCATGTCGGTTTCTTTTGCGTAAGCTTCTCTTTCAAAACTGATATTTCGATACGCCAAAGTCCCATTTTTATACTGAATTAGACGAATTAGATATTCCAAAAAATACCAGATAAAAAACGGAATTACCAAAAGTTCTAATTGCTGCTTT
This sequence comes from Flavobacterium xizangense, assembly GCF_054075145.1. Taxonomy (NCBI): domain Bacteria; kingdom Pseudomonadati; phylum Bacteroidota; class Flavobacteriia; order Flavobacteriales; family Flavobacteriaceae; genus Flavobacterium; species Flavobacterium xizangense. The sequence goes on from NZ_JBSIPG010000012.1 coordinate 96,293, forward strand.
AAATGGATTTTTTCATGATTGACAAAAACTTCATTCGTTTTATCAAAATCATATTTAACCAAAACAAACGGAAAAACAGCCATTCCGCGATATCCTTTCGGAATTAAATATTTGGCAACAATCAGAAACATTGGCTGTAAAATTTATAAATTTGTAGCTATAAAATTATTTGATTTCATTAAAATCTCAATCAAATACTTATTTTTGATTTTTGAATAATGAAACAAAAAACCGAAGCAGATTTATGAAAGAGCAAAGTAATGAAAATAAATTAATCGAAGGAGAAGATTTTTACTATACGCCCGAAGGTTACAAATGCTTTACTGAAAAACACCACTTAAAACGTGGTTACTGCTGCAAAAGCGGTTGCCGTCATTGTCCATACGGATTTGATAAAAGAACAGGAGAAATAAAAAAGAAGCAGCATTAGATAATTTGAAAATTTGTCAATTTGATAATTGAAATAAATTCCAATCTAAAATCTAAAATCAACAATCTAAAATATCATATGGATATCCATTCACGAAAATTCAGGATTAAAATCCACAAGTCTTATCACAGGTCGGATATCCGTTATCCTTAGTTTTTTAATTAGAGATTTGTCAATGTGCCAATCAGTCAATTTGAAAATGAGATAATTATTTCAGATCAAATTTATATTGACTAGGTATTTCGATCCGATGGAGCTTTTACCAACCGACTATAGTGTTTTCTACAAATATTTCGCCTTTCCAAGACTTAGTACAGCTCCTTTAGGAGCGTAATATTTATAGAAATAGAATTTATCGGCCAAAATTTAAGCCCGGGCGGGGCGATATAATTAAAAAAACAAAAATTAATCTGTTGTTAATCTAACTAAAATAACTTAGCAACTTAGTAGCTTAAAAAAATGACTTTCAAAGAACAAATACAACAAGGAATTCCAAATATACTACCTCAAAAAAAGGAATACGATCCTGCTATTAATCATGCTCCGAAACGAAAAGAAATTCTTTCGGCAGAAGAGAAAAAACTGGCTTTAAAAAATGCATTGCGTTATTTTGATCCAAAACATCATGCCGAATTAATTCCTGAATTTTTAGAAGAATTAGAAAAATACGGACGTATTTATATGTACCGTCTTCGTCCGGATTACAGAATGTACGCACGTCCTATTGACGAATATCCTGGAAAATCATTGCAGGCAAAAGCAATTATGCACATGATTCAGAACAATTTGGATTATGATGTGGCGCAACATCCGCACGAATTGATTACATATGGTGGAAACGGAGCCGTTTTTCAGAACTGGGCTCAATATTTATTGACAATGCAATATTTGTCTGAAATGACAGATGAGCAGACGTTAACGATGTATTCAGGTCATCCGATGGGATTATTTCCTTCTCATAAAGAAGCACCAAGAGTTGTCGTAACAAATGGAATGGTAATCCCAAATTATTCTAAACCGGACGATTGGGAAAAAATGAATGCGCTTGGAGTTTCCCAATACGGACAAATGACCGCTGGAAGTTATATGTACATTGGCCCACAAGGAATTGTACACGGAACTACTATTACGGTTTTAAATGGCTTTAGAAAAATAAAACAAAATCCTGAAGGAAGTTTATTTGTAACTTCTGGATTGGGTGGAATGTCGGGAGCTCAGCCAAAGGCAGGAAATATTGCCGGATGTATTACGGTCTGCGCCGAAGTAAATCCGAAAATCACTAAAATCCGTCACGAACAAGGATGGATTAATGAAATTGTGACTTCGACTGAAGAATTAGTTCAGAGAGTGACTTTGGCGAAAGCTAATAAAGAAACGGTTTCAATTGCTTATTTAGGGAATGTAGTTGACGTTTGGGAATGTTTCGATAAAGAAAACATCAAAATTGATTTAGGTTCAGATCAGACTTCACTTCACAATCCTTGGGCTGGCGGTTATTATCCAGTCGGAATTTCTTTTGAAAAAGCCAATGAAATGATGGCAAATAATCCTGATTTATTTAAAGAAAAAGTTCAGGAATCTTTACGTCGTCAAGCGAAAGCAATCAACAAACACACTGCAAAAGGGACTTACTTTTTTGATTACGGAAATGCTTTTTTATTAGAAGCTTCTCGAGCAGGCGCTGATGTTATGGCCGAAAATAAAATTGATTTCAGATATCCAAGTTATGTTCAGGATATTATGGGACCAATGTGTTTTGATTACGGTTTTGGACCTTTTAGATGGGTTTGCGTTTCTGGAAAACCAGAAGATCTTCAGAAAACCGATGCAATTGCTTCTCAGATTTTAGAAGAAATGGCAAAAACAGCTCCAAATGAAATTCAGCAACAAATGCAGGATAATATCAAATGGATTAAAGGCGCACAGGAGAATAAACTGGTCGTAGGTTCTCAAGCAAGAATTCTTTATGCTGATGCTGAAGGAAGAATTAAAATTGCTGAAGCATTCAACCAAGCTATTGCAAAAGGCGAAATCGGCGCAGTTGTTTTAGGACGCGATCATCATGACGTTTCTGGAACTGATTCACCTTACAGAGAAACTTCAAACATCTACGACGGTTCGCGTTTTACGGCCGACATGGCAATTCATAACGTGATTGGAGACAGCTTTAGAGGTGCTACTTGGGTATCGATTCATAATGGTGGCGGTGTTGGCTGGGGAGAAGTTATAAACGGCGGATTTGGTATGGTTCTTGATGGTTCTAAAGAGGCTTCAAAGCGTTTAGCGTCAATGCTTTTTTGGGATGTTAACAACGGAATTTCAAGAAGAAGCTGGGCTCGAAATGATGAAGCTATTTTTGCCATAAAAAGAGCCATGAAAGCTGAGCCTTTACTAAAAGTAACTTTACCTAATATTGTTGACGAAAGTCTGCTGTAAACAAAAGTTACTCATAAAACAGAGAACATTAAATTTCTAATAATATGAAAACATTCAAATTAATTCCGATTTTTTTGCTTTTGATACTTGCCGCGTCATGCGACACCGTAAGTGCTTACTCTGACTACGATAAAACCGTAGATTTTACGCCTTATAAAACTTATGCTTATTTTAAGCCCGGAATTGATAAGGTCGAAATATCTGATTTGGATAAAAAAAGAATTCTTCATGCAATTGATGATCAAATGCAAGCTAAAGGTTTTACCAAAAGCGAAAATCCTGATATCCTAATAAACATTTTTACCAAAGCCAAAGAGCAAGTCGATGTAAATCAATTTTACGCTGGATATGGTTATGGATGGGGTTACGGCTGGGGATGGGGATACAGCCCTTATATGTACGGAGGAACATCAGTTTCAAGATACACCGAAGGAACTTTGTTCATTGATTTTATTGATGCTAAAAAGAAAGAAATGATCTGGCAAGGCCAAGGCATTGGTACTTTGTACAAAAACATAGATAAAAAAGATGCCAGAATTACTGAATTTGTGACCAAAATTTTAGCACAGTATCCGCCAGTAAAAAAATAATTAATTACATTTGCTTTTCAATCAGCTAAAAAATGACAAATTTTAATAACATTATTATCGCTATTATCAGCATTATTGTAATTCAGCAGTAATGGCGAGGTGTTATATAAATAAGTAAAATATATTTTATAAAAACCTCCCAAAACGGGAGGTTTTTTATTTTAAGAAAAAAACACATATTATGGATTTATTTAATGAAGTACTTAATGCAAAAAAGCAACTTGAAAATGTAGTTGCCGCGACTCCGCTTACGCAAAATTTGAATCTTTCAGATGAGTTCAAATCAACCATTTTATTAAAACGAGAAGATTTACAAATTGTTCGTTCGTATAAAATCAGAGGTGCTTACAATAAGATTTCTTCATTAAATGAAAAAGAAAAATCAAACGGAATTGTATGTGCCAGTGCAGGAAATCATGCTCAGGGTGTAGCTTATTCTTGCAATCTTCTTAAAATAAATGGCAAAATTTATATGCCAAAAACAACTCCAAAACAAAAAGTAAAACAAGTACAGTTATTTGGAAAATCGTTTGTTGAAATTGTTTTGACCGGAGATACTTTTGATGATGCTTACGCTTCGGCAACTGCAGATGCAATTAAAAATCATAAAACTTTCATTCATCCTTTTGATGACGAAAAAGTAATTGCAGGACAAGGAACTGTTGGTTTGGAAATTCTGGAAAGTTTTAAAGAACCAATTGATTATGTTTTTGTTCCGATTGGTGGTGGCGGACTAGCTTCTGGTCTATCCGAAGTTTTTAAACATTTAAGTCCGAACACAAAAATCATCGGCGTTGAGCCAAAAGGCGCGCCTTCAATGAAAACTTCAATAGAAGAAAATAAAAATACAGCTTTAAAAACAATCGACAAATTTGTTGACGGTGCAGCTGTAAAACAAGTTGGCGATAAAACTTTTGAAATCTGTCGTTATAATTTAGAAGATATTATTCTGGTTCCCGAAGGAAAAGTTTGTACCACAATTTTGCGATTGTACAATGAAGAAGCCATGGTTGTAGAACCTGCGGGCGCTTTGACAATTGCAGCTTTGGATTTTTATAAAGATAACATAAAAGGCAAAAATGTAGTTTGTATTGTTAGTGGAAGTAATAATGACATTGAAAGAACCGCCGAAATAAAAGAACGCTCATTGCTTTACGAAGGTCTGATGCATTATTTTATGATTCAGTTTCCACAGCGCCCTGGGGCATTGAAAGAATTCGTAAACAATATTTTAGGTCCAGACGATGATATCACCTATTTTCAATTTGCAAAGAAAAACAGCCGTGAAGTTGGTTCGGTAGTTGTTGGTTTAGAATTAAAAAACAAAAATGATATTATGCCAATTAAATTAAAAATGACTCAAAACGGCTTTGAATTTCAATATTTGAATGATAATCAGGATTTATTTACACAGTTAATTGGATAAAATAAAAGGCTGTCTATTAACCGTAGACAGCCTTTAAAGTCAAATATAAAATTACTAATTGAATTCTAGATTTGTAATTTATTGTTTCAACACTTTCTTAGAGTACGATCCTGTATTGTCATTTACCCGCACTACATAAATGCCTTTTGGCAATCTTGAAATTTCAATTTCAGATTGACGACCTTCAAAATTCACGCTTTTCTTCAACACATTTTGACCTTCAAGCGAGTATACTTCAACCTCAGCACTTCCTTTATGATTAGTATCAATTTTTAAATAATCATTCGACGAATTAATAAAAATCACCATATCATTTGGATTTTCTTCTTCTGCCGAAATTGTTTGTGCCAACGCTTTTTTTGCTGTAGATTCTACCTGAACAAATTGCCATTGCTGATTTAGTCCGCCGGTATAATCCCAAACCTGAATATTAGCTCCATTTGCTGTAGAAACATTTTCAACATCAAGGGATTTGCCTGTATTTACATTGGTAATTTTATAATATCCACCGCCAAGACTTGCAACTGTCCACTTGAATTCATTAGAATTAACAAAAGTTCTTTGCTGTACTTTTAGTCCATTTGCAGTTCCGTTATTTTCAACTGCCAGATACATTCCCGTTGATTTTACAATAATGTAATAATTTCCACTTCCATCAGAAACAAATTTCCACCTTTGGTTGCTTCCCCCACCGCTAGTAACATCGTATTGTTGAATTCTTCCGCCACTAGTTGTAGAATTATCGGCAACATCCAAACCTTTATTACTGTTTCTTGAAATGATATTATAATATCCTGGAAAACCTGTTGGAGGCGGTGTTCCTGTTCCCCAAGTAAATGTGACTGCCGATGATCCCGGAACGGTATAATTAAATGCTGACGATCCTGAAACAACTTTTATAGTATTTGATGATCCGGAAGTATTATAAAGCACTAGAGCAATAGATCCATCAGGGTTTTTAAATCCAACTGATAAAATACTACCACTTGTGCTGGAAGAACCAATTCTTACTGCACCCGGTTTTACATATTTAGAAATTTGGCCAATAATATAATACGCAACATTTTTAGTATAGCTTGTACTATTATTAACTGTAATAGCACCTAAACATGTACTGCATCCGCCAGGTGTGCGCGGTCCTAAACTTGAATTATTGGCAGCATTCCATTCCAAAACTGTTTTCGACCAGTTGTTTGTACTACCAATAACAACATTTTGCATGTGCCAGCCAAAATCGCCACTGAAACTTCCTCCAGAACCAGTGTATTGTTCTGTAAAATAAACGTTTTTATTTGTTTGCGTTTTTACAGTTGACATGGCAGAGATATTTCCTAAATACAAGTGAAATGCTGCACCGTCTACGTAACTACTGTTGTTCAAAACATCAATTGGATATGCTGTATTATCGCAATTGTGATCAAAAGCAATAATCTTAACACCGCCATATCCAGCGGCAGCCAATTGAGGTCCAAGTTGTTGATTAATAAAATTCTTTTGCTCTGTAGAATTCATCAGCATACTTGGCTCGTTGTTTGGGTTTTCAGGTTCGTTTTGTGGCGTGATGGCCCAAATCGAGATTCCCTGCGCCTGCATAGCCTGAAGGTATTTTACAAAATATTTGGCATAAGCCGCATAATATTGCGTCTGTAAACTTCCACCAACCCAGGAACCATTGGTTTTCATCCATCTCGGTGCCGTCCATGGAGTTGCTAATATTTTGATGTTGGGATTAATCAGCTGAATTTTTTTGATAATCGGAATCAAATAAGTTAAATCGGGTCCGTTTAAACTAAAATTATTCATATTTGTATCTCCCGAAGTTTCGTTGTAGCTATAAGAAGAACTGCTTAAATCTGACGCTGCAATACTAATACGGATTACACTTGCATTTAATCCTGTAGTTGGATTATACAAATCATTCAATAACTGGTTTTGCTGTGTTGCTGCCATTCCGCTTATCACTTCGGCACTGCCTTCTGTAAGCGTATAACCAAAGCCGTCCATTGTTTGATAGGTTGTTCCTGCATTAACTGTAACTGTAGATGGATTTGTTCCTGAATTTGTTCCGAAACTTACAGTTGCCTGCTGTTGAAGTAATTTTGTCTGATCACCTGATGTTATAAAAGGCGTAACCGTCTGAGCATTTGTTTTTGTGATACATAAAAGCATTATTATAATGATTTGTGTCATAAAAGCTTTTACCCGATTTGTAGGTTTTTGAGTAGTTTTGTGCATTTTTTTTGTGGTTTTTGAAGGTTTGTTAATAGTTAAATTTTTCTCATTTTATTGTGATTATTTTTATTAAAACGCATCAAAAATATATCAATTTTAACGAAATCGATATAATTGAAACTTTACAAATACACATCATTTGTAAAATTTACCTTAACAAAAACTTATCTAGTTAAAATACAATATATTGATTATGAAATAATTAATAAAAAATAAAACACAAAAAACCTTACTTTTTATTTTAGTACATCTACAATATTTCAAAAAAAGGTATTTTACAACCTAAATTTAATTGTTTTAAGGGTTGAAAAACCACTTGTTAAATGACAAATATCATGGATTAAGCAAGAAGTTATATCGTATTTTTGCAATTCATTTTAGAAAGAAAAACAATGAATGGCATTAAAGATATTTCGACTTTGGAAGATATTAAACAAATGGTGGACAGCTTTTATGACAATGTTAGAAAAGATGATCTCATTGGTCCAATATTTAATGACAAATTACAAAATCGATGGGAACCACATTTGCAAAAAATGTATGGTTTTTGGCAGACTATTTTATTTGATGTGCGAGCTTATTCCGGAACACCTTTTCCTCCTCACAAACAATTACCAGTCGATAAAACTCATTTTGATCGCTGGATTGAAATTTTCAACACTACAATTGATTCCCAATTTGCAGGTCCCTTGACAGAAGAAGCAAAAATGCGCGCCACAAACATGGCTTTTATGTTCAACCATAAAATTGAATACTTCAGAAATGCTGAAAATGAATTGAGAAATTCGATCAAGAAATCTTAAAAGTAAATTTCAAAATTTAGACGATGTTATTATTTTTTAAATAAATTTGGTTTAACACAAGCCCATCTTAACCAAATTAAAAACCTACTAAATGTTTTTCGTATGAAAAAAATAATGCTTTTTTTAATAATTTGTTTCTCCTTTTTCAATACAATTCAAGCTCAAACGGCTCCAATATCAAATTTATACAAAGGAACTGTTGACGGAAAAACACCAATAACGGTTTACATAAAAACTGAAGAAAATCCATGTACAGCAGATTTAATGTACACCTCAATGTATCGCTACAACAAATCAAAGAATTGGATTCAGTTAAACATCACTCAGAATAGAAAAGCTGAAAATGAATTTGTTCTTGTAGAACATGGTTTCAGCGGCGTATTAATTTTGAAGAAAATCGAAAATACTTTTTCAGGATTATGGATAAGTCCCGACACTAAAAAACAATTGAAAGTTGAATTGAAAGAAGCTCCGATGACAAAAAAAGAGTTGGCTGACTTTGAAAAAACAATGGAAAAAGTCAATTATGAGAATAATGACTGTTAAAATCTGTTTTCTTGGTAAGTTCTAAAAATCTATAAAAACGCAATAAAATACACTTTCGAATAAAAAATTTGTGCTGAACAGCAAAAATTAGAGGTCTAAATTCGTAATTTTACATTCTAATCTACAACGTTTTCGAAATGAATGCATCTATAGAAACAAATCCATTATTAGAGCGATTACCTAAACATTTAAAGCAATTCATTAAGCCTCAGGATTATAGCGATTACACACCTATCAATCAAGCGGTTTGGCGCTATGTGATGCGTAAAAATGTAGATTATCTTTCTAAAGTTGCTCATCACTCCTATTTAGAAGGTTTGAAAAAAACCGGAATCGAAATTGATTCGATTCCAAGTATGTACGGAATGAACCGTATTCTTACCGAAATTGGCTGGGCTGCCGTAGCCGTTGACGGATTTATTCCGCCAAATGCTTTTATGGAGTTTCAGGCTTATAATGTTTTGGTTATTGCATCAGATATCCGACAATTAGAACATATTGAATATACGCCAGCTCCAGACATTATTCATGAAGGTGCAGGCCACGCTCCTATTATTGCGAATCCTGAATATGCAGAATATTTAAGACGTTTTGGCGAAATTGGATGCAAAGCGATTTCTTCTCATAAAGATTATCAAATGTATGAAGCGATTCGTTTGCTTTCGATTTTGAAAGAAGCAGAAGATACTCCACAAGAAAAAATTGACGAAGCTGAAAAAGCTGTTGCCGATTTACAAAACAACATGGGAGAATTATCTGAAATGGCTCAAATTAGAAATTTACATTGGTGGACAGTTGAATACGGATTAATTGGAACTGTTGAAAACCCAAAAATATATGGCGCCGGATTGCTTTCTTCAATTGGTGAAAGCGCTCACTGTATGACTGATAATGTAAAGAAAATCCCTTATGATATTTCGGCAGCGAATCAAAATTTTGATATTACGCAACTACAACCTCAATTATATGTAACACCAACTTTCTCTTATTTGAGTTTGATTTTAGAAGAATTTGCCAATAAAATGGCTTTACGTACCGGCGGATTATCTGGAATTCAAAAATTGATTCAGTCCAACGCTTTAGGAACAATTGAATTAAGTACTGGTTTGCAAATTTCAGGAGTTTTTACAAATGTAATTGAAGAAGAAGGAAAACCGGTTTATATTCAGACTACTGGAAAAACAGCTTTGGCATACCGCGAAAAAGAATTAGTTGGTCACGGAACTTTAACACACCCACACGGATTTGGAAGTCCGATTGGAAAACTGAAAGGCTTCAATTTAGCGATTGAAGACATGAGTCCGAAAGATTTACAGGCTTACAGTATTGTTGAAAACGAAACGGTGAAACTGGAATTTGAAGGCAATATTATTGTTGAAGGTGAAATTATTACCGGTTCACGAAACCTTCACGGAGAAATTATTCTAATCAGTTTTAAAAATTGTACGGTAACTCATGGTGAAACGATTTTGTTTCAGCCAGAATGGGGAAATTACGATATGGCAATTGGTAAAAAAGTGGTTTCTGCATTTTCTGGTCCAGCCGACGTGAATAGTTTTGACTTGATTAATATTGTTCCGTCAACTAAAACTATTAAAGCAAAACATACTGACGAACGCGATGAATTAGAGATTCTATACGCTACTGTTCGAAACATGCGAAATAATAAAGATTCTAAAACGGAATTAAAATCTGTTTTTGAAAAATTAAAAAATAATCATGCTAACGATTGGTTATTGTCTGTTGAAATTACAGAACTTTTGAAGGATTCTGATGATAAACAACTACTTCAAGAAGTCTTAGTTCACCTTGATCAATTGAAAGTAAAACGCCCAGAAGTGGCACATTTAATCGCTGGCGGTTTGGATTTGATTTTTGATAAGGAAACTGCTTAAAATATAGCACGCAGATTATTTTAATCTCGCAAAGACGCATAGTCGCAAAGCAAACTTATTTAAGTAAAAACTTTGCGACTCTGCGTCTTTGCGAGATTCTTTTTTTACAACTTTGAATTCAAATCCTGAGTCAACTCAGTCTCCGACTCAATAGTTTTTCCGTTATATTCCAGTTTCCATCCCATTGAATTTGTCATAATCAAAATTTTAGACAATTCGCTTATTAAACGATTTTGGGCATTTGTTTTTAGAGTAGAATTTTCAATTTTTTTAGCCAGATTTGCTTTTACTGATTTGTTGATTTTATTGTAATCATCGCCAGTAAACGGATTCAGTTTGCTTTGTTCAACATCATAAAACTGAATATCGGGATTGATGGTAATTTCTTCTTTTGGAATATTTAAAATCGTAATGGTTTTATTTTTTTCATCGATATCATATTTCATTTTATGCAAATCGTAGGCAACGGTCACATTTGCATTTACGACCACAAGCGCTTTCTTCTCAAAAGAAATCATGTCCAAGAAATATTTCTGCTGATTTTTATACGTAATAACTTCTGAAAAATGTCCTTCGGTGACAACCAATTTCCCAACATTTAGAATTTGTTGCTGAATTAAATTGGTATTGTATTGAATGTCAGAATCGTCGTCTTTTTTGAATTGGCAATATTTAAAGGCCAAAATAATGACTAAAACTATAACACTGATACCGATAATTCTTTTGACTAAGTTTTGCATTCCTCTAAAATATTTTAGACCAATTTACTCCTTTTTTTTAGTTTTTGCCGCCACGAATTCACGAATTATATTAATTTTCTGAAATGTTTAAAGTTAAATTATTCGAATTTTTAATTTGTGAAATTGATTAAAAAAATTCAACGCTAAGATTAGTTAAAATTCGTGAATTGCTTCGCCTGTTGGCTATCGCTCGAGTCGTGGCGAAAAAGACACGGCAAAACTTAAAATGGATATCCAATTGCAATATTCAAAATCAGGTTTTCTTTTCTCCACGGTCCACTTCCAAAATCAATATCTTTAATTACCCATCTTTGGCCTTCTGGTAAATAAGGTTTTCTGAGCGGAAATGCCAAATCGGTTCTTAGAATAAAGAAAGACACATCAAATCGTAAACCTACACCCGCGCCTACGGCAATTTCTTTCATAAAATCTTTAGAAAATTCGGCACCAGGTTTATTTGGATCGGCGTTTACAAGCCAAATATTTCCTGCATCAATAAATGCTGCGCCTTTTACAATACTAAAAAGCTTCGCTCTATATTCTGTACTGAATTCCAGTTTTAAATCTCCCGACTGATCAGGTAGATAATCATTTGTTGTGGTTGTATTTAAATAACTTCCTGGACCAATTGATCGAGCTCTAAAAGCTCTGATACTATTTGTTCCACCTACTACAAACTGTTTGGAAGTAGGTAGTACAGTTGAATTTCCATAAGGAATTCCAGCTCCCACGATAATTCGGCTGGCTAATTCACTTTCTTTTCCTAATTTCAAATAATGCCTAAAATCGCCTCTAATTTTTGCATATTGGCTAAACGGAACATCAAAAATTTTAATGGTATCATTTTTTTTGACATTTGCCCCCGTAATTAATCCCGTTACATTCCCAGCCAGATCTAATTCTCCACTAAAATAAAACGTATTCTTTTTACGCTTTTGCATTGTATTTGTATACGTGTAAGTATATGTGGGACCAAAAATCAATTGTTTTTCAATTACTTTTTTAAGAGATTCATCTTGCTCGGCATCTGCCTGATATTCTGCGCTTACATGATTCGGACTTACATATGTAATATCCATTACATTAAATTGATGTTCTTTTCGGGCATTTTCTTTCCACAAATAACCAAAAGAAGTTTTAAAAGAATTCAAGGCATACAATTGGGTTCTGTTTTGATATTCATAACGAAGTGTCGCTTTGGTTCTTGGCACATATTCACTCGATCCATCTATATGAAATGGCGTTATAAATCTCGGCCAGGTCAAACTCGTTTCAGTTCCCAATTTATATATATTCTTGCCTTTATTCACGCCTGCAAGTTGAAAATCGGCGCCACCAAAAACAGAAACAGTCAGCAATTCTGCTCCGCGAAATAAATTTCGATTGTTCCAATTTACATTGAGTTCTGTACCTGTATAACTCGCTGAATTTGTTTTTCCCAAAACCTCAACACGAATGAATTTCTTCGGCAAAAGAGTCAAATAATAATAAGAATCCAGTGCGTTTTTTATACTGTCTGACGTTCGAAATTCATTTTTTACAAAACTAAAAGTTCCCAGATTTACAAATCGGTTTAAAGTTAAATTGTGATCTTTTCTGTTATATAAATCTCCTTTTTTAAAATAAATTGTTCGGTCAAAAACTCTTGGTTTAAAAGTATCTGCCGTATCGATAATGGTGAAATCTTTGTACTGAACAATGTCTTCAGGTTTGTATTTTACACTGTCTTTTGAAATGGAGAAATTTGGATAAACAATAATTTTATCAATTTTATAAGCTGTCACCGCTTTTGGAGGAGCATCGTCTTTTATGACTAATCTTATTTTTACTTCATGATCGCCTTTACTGCTATCTACTTTAGCCAAAATATAATCGGGATTAAAATAATAATAGCCTTTTTCTTTTAGTCTTGCGTCTATTCGTTCTCTTTCAGCTTTTATAACATCCAAATCATAGGGATTTCCAACTTTCAGCAAACTTCTTCGACTTGATCTTCCAATGATTCTTGACATTGCCAGTGAATCATCTGGGAAAGTCACGCTTTTGATTATATATTGTTTTTTGGGAACAACAATATATTCAGCGGTAACTCTCTTATTTCGAACGGTTGAATCAGCACTAACACGAGTTTTGAAATAGCCTTTGTTCTCCGTAAAATTTCGTAATACAGAGGCATTATAATCTAAATCGACTTTACTAAAAAGCACAGGTTCCTCGCCCACTTTTGTTCGAAGCCAATATCGAAAACCTTTGTCTTTTTTGGGCTGGCCGGCAATATTATAAATCCATAATTTCGGACGAAGACCTAAGAATTGCTTATTCGGTTTTGGGCGAAGCAAATCTTCAAGCTGGTTTTCTAAAGCTTTTCGATCTTTCTTTTTAATAATTGAATCTTTCACTTTTACTGAAGCTCCAGTATAAAGCAAATCGCCTTCGGGCAAATATTTAGTATTACTGCATCCAAAAACAAAAAATAAGGACAGCGTAATAAAATATTTTATATATCTGTTTTTCATTTTATTATGTTTTTATATCGGTGCCTTTAATTTGATCTTCTTTTTTAATACCTTTTTCCTTCTCTTCTTTATCCTTTTGTTTTTGTCGTTCTTTTCGCAGTTTTTCTTCTTTAATCATTTCTTTTTCGGCTTCACTGCGATGAAAAAGTTCACGGAATTTATTATAACTCATCGTAATAATAAATGCAATTCCGGTTTCGATTACCTGACCTTCAACTGCCACCTGATATTCATTTTTTCGATAGGCACGAAGCATATAACGACCGTCTTTTGTCAACTGATAATCTAAAGCAACGTCGCCTGCAATATTCGTGCTCTGCTCGTTGGCGCGCTCTTGTCCTTCGACTGCAAAACTACTTCCAACAGTAACTTTCAATCGATCATCTAAAAGTTTTTTAGAAACGCCAACATTCAAATCGGTTCTATTTTCCATCGTTCCTGTGGTGTAATCTTCGGTTGATTCCAAATCAAATTCCAACTGAACACCGCTAATCAATTCTCCGGCAAAATCATTTAATTGCTGTGACAAAATCTTACTCACACTTTGTCTCGCCAAAGATTCGGCACTTGTGCCACCACTTTCACTCGCAAACGGATTTTCGCCAATAAATCTATTTAGTAATAAAAGCGCAAAAACTTGTTTGTTCATTTCAGCTGGTTCTTGGCGCAATTGTTCCAGTTTCGTACGAGACAACTCTACAATATTAGAAGAAACTCCATAATTACCCTCCGGAAGTACAATATCAAAAGTGATTTCTGGCTTCAATAATTCGCCATTCATTTTTAGATGTGTTTCAAAAGGTATTTTTTGTTTATAGGTGTTTTTTTCAGCCTGAGTTTTATCGCCTAATTGATTTCCAAGCAAATCTATAGGCGCGGTTTCTACTTTATAAATTGCCGTAATATTCAAACTTGCCATTGTCGGCTCGCCATTCCAGGTAATCGAACTTCCTTTCTGAATATTGAATTTTCTTCGGATCATGTTGAAATTCATTTCATATGCTCCATCTGTGAATTCATATTTACCCGTTAAAGTTGTTTTTCCCGAAGGATCGATTCCGCCTGTTAATTGCGCTTCGCCTTTTAAATTCAGATAATCTCCATTTCCTTTATCGATAATTAAAGTCAATTCTGCTTCTTTATCAATCGAAATATCGACGCTGACATCCATTCCAATTAATTCTGACTGATTTAGTTTTTTCTCCATTTCAGCAGTTTGTCTCAGGTATTGGTTGTCTTCGTCAACAAATTCCACAATTCCTTCTCTATCAGCAATTGAAGGATCTGATTGCGGCAAAACAACCGTAAACTTAGTTTCTTTATTGACTTTGATATTTCCACCAATAACAGGATTTTCAAGCGTTCCTTTTACGTTTAATTTGGTGTCTAAAAACAAATCTCCGTAGAACAAATCATTATCTGGAGCTTTAGAATGAATCGCTCTAAAATCATCCGCCACAATCGTTAAACCGAAGTTGTACTTTTTGAAATCAGGCGACTGAATAGTTCCGTCAACCGATAATTCATTGTCATTTTCGTCGTGAAGCGTAAACTTATCAAAAGTGATTACGCCATTATCAAAAGCGATTTTTTCCTGATCAATTTTGAAATAGGAATTCAGCTGTGTAACTCTAAAAGCCGAATCATTAAAATTAAGTTCACCATTAATTTTAGGCGCATCAGTCGTGCCTTGAATTTTAAAATTTCCTGATAAATAACCTGTTCCTTCAGAAATATTGTCCATGCTGAAACCCTGAATGCTTTTTATATTCAGTTTGTTTATTGCGACATTAAAATCAAAAGTTCCGGCATCAATCACATAATCTCCTGACAGATTTACATCATTTCCTTCATCGCTCAATTGTACATTCGCTGTAAGAATATTAGCTGTTTTGTTATTCACTTTTACTTCTAAATCACCCACTTTATCGCCTTTAAAAGTAAAATCATCAATTTTTAAATCGGATGTAAAAGTGGGTTTTGTCATAACGTTTTCGACAACCGCATTTCCATTAATCAAACCTTGCATGAGCAATTTGTCTTTTTTGACAATGTTCATGATCGTTTCAATTTTGAAATTCACAAAATCAACCTGAATTGGCGCATTATTTTGTGTTCCTTGCGATTGAATTTTCAATTCATTTCCTTCATTTCCAAGGAAAAACTTGTTGATATTAAGCTGATTTTTTTGAAATTCAATTTTATTTTCGGGATCAATTTTCCATTTGTCATAGTTTAAAACGAAGTTTTCAGCATCGATTTTGCAGCTATTTTTAGAATCTTCCGCTTTGAATTCTCCGCCAACAAAATATTGCTGTTTGTCTTTCGCATCTTTTATTTCGAGTGCATAATCCAGAATGTTATTCTCCACTTTTCCGGATAAACTCGTAAACGGAATTTTCAATGAACCGCTTTCAATTGTGGCAACAGAAATAGCATATTCTAAAGCATTTTCTTTGGCTTCAATATTTATTTTTCCATCAGAAATCGTATTATCCGCATAAACAATTCTTGGGATTATTCCTTTTATTTCTAAAGAATCGGTTACATTATTATATTTTCCGGTAATTTTAATGGGCTCTAAACCTGTCAGTTTCGGAATTAATTTAAACAAAATCGGGTCGTTATCAACCGTTAATGTAAAAGCTAATCTTTGTTCATCCGATTCTCCATTTACTTTTGGATTTTTCAGATCAATATATTTCGACAACGATTTTTTTACAGATGCAATTAGTGTCGTCAATTTGTATTTTCCATCAACTTCAGCTTTTAAAAACTGCGACGAAATTTTGATATTATTTCTAGTATTATCTGAAAATGCGATTACACGAACCGAATCTAAAACAGTTGGTTCTTTGTCTTGTAAAATCTGAATGTTCGAAAGAAACACTTTTCCGTTCAAAAAATCTGGATTGCTGTTGGCAATATCGGCATCGACATTTCCGCGAAGTTTCATTGGTCCGGCGTGAAGATTCAGTTTTTCTAAATCGGCTATATCTAAATTCAATTTTAGTTTTATGGCCGGATATTTCTCTTTTGTATTTCCGCTAGCAACCAAATCGAAATTCAAATTTGGATCTTTCATGCCTGATTTTACGGCAAATAATCCATTTTCAATATTTCCTTTTAATGCCAAATCTTTGTATGTATATTTATTAAAAACCGCTTTTTGAACCAATCCGTCCACTACTGCATTTGCGGTTTTTGGGTCTAAACCTGTTCCTTTGACTTTTGCTTTGAGCGTAATTTTTCCGATCGAATCATTTTTGATTAATCTTCCCAAATTAAAATCCAATAAATAAACCGTGGCATCATATTTCTCTCTTTTTTTGACGCGCTGATCAAATAAAGCATCGACTTTTGCATTTCCGAAACTGCTGTTCAAAGCCAGATTTGTTTTGAAATTCTGCACCGAACCTTTGAATTTTCCTCTTAAACTTAACTGTTGCGGAATTTGAATATTGTTCGGAATTGTTCCTTTCGGCACAAATGCATAGATATCTTTTGAAGTGCTCGAAAGTTTTTTGATATTCAAATCGTAATACGCTTTTTGCGCATCAGGCAGGCCTTTTATCTTCCCCGAAAGGGAAACTTTTGTGGTTCCTATTCCGCTCATTTCAAATAACGGAATATCCAAATCTTTCACTTTTCCGCTCAAACCTATGTTGATTGCTAAAACAGCATTTGGATTACTTTTAAACGGATTTGTTTTTTGCAAATAAGGCGCGAACAGTAAAATGTCTTTGAAACCAATTTTTGAATTCTTTATATCAGCTTCAATCGAAAGATTTGCGAGATCTTTTTGAAGCGATTTGAGCGATTTATATTCGACTTTGATTTTATCTTGAAGAAGCGTTTGCGGTGTTTTTAAGTATAAATTATTCAGATACGCATTTTTTGGTCCGTAGAAAAAATCGGTTTTTAAAGCCTGAATATTTAAACCACTTTTTTCAATTACAGCCAAAGATTTTATGTTTCCGGAAATTGTATCATTTCCGTAATATAATTTCTCTGCTTCAAAATTGAATTTATCAAAATCTAAATGACTGTAATCAATTCCTTTTTGAATTGGTTTTGATTGCATATCATCAAACTTGAAAGCAATATTTTCGATATCAACTTTATTTAGCTTTGCTTTCCAGCCAACTTGTTTTATATCTGTTGTATCTAAATCGGGCGCATCAATTTGTTTGTCTTTTGCGCCTAATCTTAAATTTCCGCTTAGATTTTTAAGTTCGAAAGTATCAAAATCTAAAACCTGTTTGTTTAAATCAATTTCGTTGAAAGATAAATTTAGATTTCCGAGTTTTATTCCCGAATCCAATTTTGAATCTTTATTATCGTAAGCAATATCAATTTTTGACAAACTGATTTTTCCGAGTTTTAATTTGAAGTCCGGTCGCTTGGAAATCGTATCGACTGTTTTTACCGAGACCTCAGCAATTTTCTCTACAACATCTTGATTCAAAACCAATTTAAGTCCGTCAAGATCGATATTCGGAATATCGAAATTCATTTTATCCAAATCAAATTCTTTGAATTTTGTATCAAAATGAGTCAGCTTTACGCGAATATCATTTTTAGAGAAATCATCTTTAAAATTGAATTTGATAGTGTCTAAATTGACTTTTACAACTGAAATTTTAAAAGGTTTGCTGTCTGGATCTTCAACTTTTGGTTCTTTTGATTCGAATGCTTTTATGATATAATCGAAGTTGAAAACACCATTTTTATCTCGGGAAATATTAGCAGTCGTATTTTCTAAGGAAACTGAATTGATTTCGAGTTCACTGCTAACCAGTTTAAAAAGATCAACATCGAGTTCTAAACGCTTTCCAGCTAAAAGTGTATCCTTTTTTTGATCTTCAAAATAAAAACCTTCCAGTACTACATCTTTTGGAAATTTGATCGAAATATGATCTAACGAAACTTTAGTTTTTATCTTTTTATGAAGGTAAGAAACCGCTTTGTCCTTAACAAAATTCTGAACTGACGGAACCTGAATTAAAACAATTAAAAGCAATAAAAGCGCAACCACAGAACCCACGCACCAAAGCAGTACACGAAGTGTTTTTTTTAGAAAATGAATTGATTTCTTATTCATACGTCAGCAAAACACGATTAGATTAAAGTTGCAGTTTTATAAGGCCGTAATTATACAGTCTACAAAATTGTGGATTTTAAACCTTAACAATTTACACAATTATCTGCAATTATTCTAAAATTTCACTGTAAAACAGTCAATTTCTTACTTTATACGACGACAAGATTTGGCAAATTAGAAGTTGATTTGTGGTAATTTTTCTCCTAAAAGATTTATTTTTTGCTGAAGTTTTGCTAAAAATTTTTGATGCTGTTCAGATTCTGGATTGAAACTTCTGTGACGCAAACTTTTTTGGATTTCATCAACTTCCTGCATTACCGAAATGCTTTCCTCAGTAATATAATTTTCACTGAAAAGTTTCCAAATGTAATCAATCGCTATTTGGTTTGGATGCAGCATATCTTCGGTATAAAAACGATAATCGCGAAGTTCATCCATCATGATTTCGTACGACGGAAAGTAGTCGAAAGTCGAAAGTCGAAAGTCAAAAGTCTGGTGAAGCGCTGTAAATAAATGCGATTTACTTAATTGATTTTCTATAAATCCGTCTTTTATGTGACGAACTGGCGAGATTGTAAAAATGAAATTTATGTTTGGATTTAATGTCTGAATTAAATCAATTGTATTTTGAATGCTTTTCTGAATGATTTCAGCTGATAATAATTCTTTTGAGAATTGTTTTTGAGGCACTTTATGACAATTGGCTACAATTTCTTCGCTTTCGAGATTTCTGTAAATCCAGGAAGTTCCGTATGTAATGATAATATGCGAAGCTTGCTTTAATTGTTTATTGGCTTCTGTAATTGCTTTATTTAAAGTTTCAAGCAATTCTTGTCGGTCTGAATTACTTAAATCGGAATGCACTTCATAAGAATGCCAGCGCTCGTTATGAAAAAAAACGTCTTTTTCCTGATAAAAGTCCAACTCGCAAACTCTTCGAAATAATTTCTCAATTGAAACTGGATTAAAAATAATTCCAAACGGATTGGTTTCATTCTGAAACTTAAAATAATCAAATTTTTCTGCTATATTTTCTGCAAAACAAGAACCAATTGAAAGTACTTTCGAACTATAATCGATTGGATTTTTACTTTTTGAAATTGGAATTTGGGTTCTGAATTGCATGGAAATTGTTTTCTGTAAATTTCGGTTATTTTTTATAAACAAAAAACCAAATACTTTTGCATTTGGTTTTTTATTGCTTTTAGAATTTTATTAGCTCAATATTTATATTCGATAATTGCATTCATACCCTCCATTCCATATGAAGTTTTTTTAATTGGATACCCTTTACTGTTGTATTCATATTTAAATGAATTAATGTACTCATTGTGAGTATTTCCAAATTGGTCTGAAGAGTAAATTTCCATATTTTTTAAATTATTATTTGCAGAAAGATTTCCTTCCAAATCAAAACTTATTTGACCTAATAATAAATCAAATCCTAAAACATTTTTAAAAGGATTTTCACTACTATCATAATTATAAACACAGGTACGAGTATATATCAATGAATCTGCTTCAGAATTTGATGTTTTTTTTACCAAATTGCCATTACTGAAAAGCAAAACTTCATTCCCAGCGTTTTTTACTTCTTTTCCAGTTACCCTACTCACTTCATATGTTTCTTTAACAATTGTTCCATCTTTTTTATAATTGTATAAGTATTTATATTGCGTTCCATATTCAGTCGTATGAACAACAATTAATTTATCATTTTCATAAGTAAATTTTGTTTCGGAAATTTTCTCTTCTTTTCCCAATTCAGAACTATATTTAATTTCTTTTACAATTTTATCTCCATCATAAAAATATTCGCTTCTTGTAAATTTACGAGTAGCGGTTATAATTTTATTTCCATCATAAACAAAATTTGTGACATCAACATTAGAACTTTTAGAGTATTTAGCAGTCAATGTTTTTGGCAAAATCATATTTTCCTCATTTTTATATTCATCATTTGAACAAGAGAGCAAAACAAAAAAGACACAAAACAAATAAAACAATAGAACTTTTTTCATACTTAAAATACTAGGCAAAATAAAAACCTTATTTATAGATTTAATTATAGAATTAGACCGCAATTAAAAGCGTTTTAATAGCATTGTTTTCCACTAAAAGTTTTTATTCTACTAACATAAGACAAACCTTAATAAAAATATTTTTATAAGTTTTTTATTATTAAAATTACAATAGATTTAAAATTTTTATACCATGAAAAAAATTAATTTATTATTATTTACTTTGATTATCTTACTAATGTCTTGCGAATCTGACGAACAAAAATCTCAAAAAAAAAATCTTGAAAAAGATGAAAACAATACAATATGTACATTCGATTTACTACAGATATCCAATAATACGAAATCAAAACCAAATGCAGCAATTACAAGCTGGAAATGGAAAACTGGACAGACCATTAAAATTAAATTTCTGGATGGCAACACCGAACAACAGGAAAAAGTAAAAAAATTCGCAAATGAATGGACAATTTACGCAAATCTAAAATTTGAATATGTAGATATAAATGAATATGCTGATATTAAAATTGGTTTTAACTTATTTGGACCCAATAACCAAGCTGGAGCATGGTCGAGATTAGGTACCGAAGCAGCTTACACGGGTCAAAACATACAAACAATGCGCTTGGGCCCTCTTGCAGCCGCTAATGAAGATACAAATAAAAGAACCATTTTACACGAATTTGGACATGCTTTAGGTCTATTTCACGAAACAACAAACCCAGCAGCAAATATTCAATGGGATTTTCCAAAAACATATCAATATTATAGTCTTCAGTTTACTAAAGATGAAGTAGATCGCTTCATAATCAATAGAGAAAATACAACTGATTTCAGCGAATATGATCCTCTTTCTATAATGCACTATTATATACCTGCATCTATTACTACAAACGGTCAAGCAGTATATGAACAAAGTACTTTATCACAAATTGATAAAGAATCAATAACTAAATGGTATCCTTACAAATCATTTCTTAAGCCCGGTGAAGTAACAAACCTTACTCTACAAGAAATAAGATCCCCTAACTGTAGATATTCAATCAGATTATTGCCGAATGGTTTTTATTGTTATGATAATTTTAACAATTCAATGGCTTGGGCGAAAACATTATTTAATGGAAGTATCTATAGAAATCCTGTTTACTCATTTCTACCTAATGGAAATTTAATAATAGAAGCAAAAAAAATAGGTGAAACTTCTCCATCTATTGTATGGACTACCAAAATCGGGATTATTGATGATGATATCGAAACCAAACTTAGTTTACAAAATAATGGACGTCTTACAATACTTTGTAGATATGGAGTTCTTTGGGATTCAAAATTAGATTTGTAATTTATACATTAAAAATTGACAAATAATAAAATTAAATATAAACTAAAAAAAGCCAGATTTTATCTGGCTTTTATAATTAAAATTGAATTTATAAAATCCTATAATTAAACTATAAAAAAATTACATTTTAAATAACACAAACTAAGTCCACAAACTAAAACAATTGCTTATTTTTGCATCTTCCACTTTTCTAAAATCATATGAAATTATTATATTCTTATATAATCAGACACAAAATGCTTTTGTTTTTTGCGCTGATTATGGCTTCGATAAACATTTGTTTCAGTTTATCTGACTCAATTATTACAGGTAAATTAATGCAGGATTGCGGTGTTGGTTTACACAAATATGTAGGAAATCCAACCGGTTTTATCAAATCGCTTTCTTTCTGGCTTGGCCTTTCGCTTGGCGCTGCGATGATTTCCAGAATTACTAAAAACTTTCAGGATTATTTCACCAATGTTGTCATTCAGCGAACTGGTGCTCAAATGTATACTGACGGAATTAAAAAATCCTTGGATTTGCCTTATGCCGAGTTTGAAGATCAACGAAGCGGTGAAACATTAAGCAAGCTAACCAAAGTTCGCTCTGATTCTGAAAAACTGATTACACTTTCGATTTCGTTAATCTTTCAAACCATTATCGGATTCATATTCGTAATTGTTTATGTTGCCCGAATTGATTATCGCATTTCAATTATCTTTTTAATTACGGCGCCAATCATTGCTTTGGTAAGTTCTTATTTAGGGAAAAAGATAAAAGTAGTTTCTAAAAAAATTGTAAACCAGACAAATGCTTTAGCCGGATCAACAACCGAAAGTTTACGAAACATTGAACTTGTAAAAAGTCTAGGTTTGACGTATCAAGAAGAAAAACGTCTTAACTTAAATACTTTTAAGATTTTACATCTCGAATTAGAGAAAGTTCGTTATATCAGAAGTTTGAGTTTTATTCAGGGAACAACGGTTCATTTTTTAAGAACTTGTGTCGTGTTTACTTTGTATTATTTCTTGTTTGGAGGTAAAATTATTGTGGGCGATTTATTGACGATGGTATTTTTTACTTTCTTCATTTTTGGTCCGTTGCAAGAACTTGGAAACTTTATTATTGCGGTTAATGAAACGAAGGTTTCTATGGAGAATTTCAGAACATTGTTAAATGCTCCAAAAGAATTTCGTCCTAAAAGTCCAAAACATGTAGGTGCCATTCAATCGCTTTTATTTTCAAATGTGAGTTTCAAACATAAAACTGCAAAATTCAAAGCCGTTGAAAATATCAATTTTGAAATTAAACAGGGGCAAACTGTTGCGTTTGTTGGTCCTTCCGGTTCTGGAAAAACGACTTTAGTAAAATTATTAGTTGGATTATACACGCCTGCAGAAGGTCAGGTTTTTTACAATGATATCGATTCTGCCGAGATTGATCTACTAGATTTAAGAAAGCAGTTAGGTTTTGTAACACAGGACGCTCAATTATTCTCCGGAACAATACGCGAAAATTTATTGTTCGTAAAACCAAATGCAACCGATGAAGATTTATACGACGCCCTAAAAAGAGCGAGCTGTGAAAAACTTCTAAAACGCGCTGAAGATGGTCTAAACACTACAATTGGTGAAGGCGGAATTAAAGTTTCAGGTGGAGAAAAACAACGTTTATCTATTGCGAGAGCGATTTTAAGAAATCCGAATTTATTGATTTTTGATGAAGCAACTTCGGCTTTGGATTCTATTACCGAAGAAGAAATTAACGCTACCATCAGAAATATTTCAGATAAAAACAGAATCACAGTTTTAATCGCACACCGTTTATCGACTGTAATGCACGCTGACAGAATATTTGTCCTTGAACAAGGTAAAATTATCGAGCAAGGTAAACATGAGGATTTGATTGCTGAAAAAGGATTGTATTACGCTATGTGGCGCCAGCAGATTGGGGAGCGTAAATAAGTCGCTAAGATGCTAAAGAATTAAGGTTCTAAGTTTTTTTTATTAAAACAACAATTAGCGCTATTTGTCATTTCGACTGAAAGGAGAAAACACTATCAATACAAAACCCGACAAGTTTTAAAAACCTGTCGGGTTTTATTGTCTTTTATTTTATTTAAACTAGACTAAAGTCCAGCTCTACAATATAGCTTGTTCCTTCGGAACTGTAAAAGAGCCTTGGGCTCGATTTATTTTGTAGGGCCGGACTTCAGTCCGGTTTAACATATGAAATTGTAATCAATAGTAAACCCGACAGGTTTTTAAAATCTGTCGGGTTTATTTTGAATATTATATACTTAGCTTTTTAGGAACTAGTATCTTAGAATCTATTTTACAAAACCCACCGCTTTATCTAAAGCCTCAGCAATTCCGTCAACATTTTTACCTCCAGCAGTTGCGAAGAAAGGTTGTCCTCCTCCTCCACCTTGGATATATTTTCCTAATTCGCGAACTACCTGTCCAGCGTTTAAATTTTTGGCTGCTACAATTTCTTTAGAAATATAACAAGTTAACATTGGTTTTCCTTCGTGAGCCGTAGCGAAAACTACAAATAGATTATTATATGAATTTCCTAATTCGTAAGCTAAATCTTTTGCTCCCTCTGGGTTCAAATCAACTTGTTTTGCTAAAAATTGAACGCCGTTGATTTCTTGTAATTCTTTAGCTAAATCAGCTTTCATATTTTTAGCTTTATCTTTTAATAAAGCTTCCACTTGTTTTTTCAATTGAGCATTTTCATCTTGTAATGCCTGAATCGCTTTTACAGGATCCTGAGCATTTTTAAGCACTTCTTTAATTTCATTAAAAGAAATTGCCTGAGACTCAAAATATTCTTTTGCTGCTTCGCTTGTAATTGCTTCAATTCTTCTAATTCCGGCTGCAACAGCTCCTTCTGAAACAATTTTAAAATGCCAGATATCAGACGTATTTGCAACGTGTGTTCCTCCGCATAATTCGACAGAATCACCAAATTTAATTGTACGAACTAAATCTCCGTATTTTTCTCCAAATAAAGCAATTGCTCCATCTTCAAGTGCCTGATCTTTTGGAATGGCTCTTTTCTCGATTAATGGTAAACTCTCACGGATTCTTGCATTTACAAAATTTTCTACTTCTATTAATTCTTCATCAGAAACTTTAGAGAAATGAGAAAAGTCAAAACGAAGCGACGCATTACGAACCATCGAACCTTTTTGTTCAATATGAGTTCCTAAAATCTTACGCAAAGCTTGGTGCAATAAATGCGTAGCCGAGTGATTTGACGAAGTTTTTGCTCTTTGCACTGCATCAACAACAGCATTAAAAGTTCCAGTAATATTTTCCGGAAGCGATTTTGCTAAATGAACAGTTTGATTATTTTCTTTTTTAGTATCTATAATATAGATAATATCCCCGTTTTGAGCTTCAAGATATCCCTTATCTCCAGTTTGTCCACCGCTCTCTCCATAAAATGGTGTAGCATTGAAAACTAATTGGAAAATTTCTCCATCTTTTACACTTTCTACTCTTCTATATTTCGTAATTTTTACTTGCTGAGATAATCTGTCGTAACCAACAAATTCCTGAATATCATCTTCAACAATTACATTCCAATCACCAGCAGTTACTTTTGATGCTGCACGTGATCTTTCTTTTTGCAATTGTAATTGTTCCTGGAATCCTTTTTCGTCTAATTTCAATCCTTTTTCTGAAAGAATCAAAGCGGTTAAATCGATTGGGAATCCATAAGTATCATACAACTCGAAAGCTTTTTTTCCATCGATTGTGTCTCCTGCATTATTTAAAATTACAGCATCCAAAAGAATTAATCCCTGATCTAATGTTCTCAAGAAAGAGTTTTCTTCTTCACGAATCACATTCGAACAAAGTGCTTTTTGCGTTCTGATTTCTGGGAAAGAATCTCCCATCTGCTCGCTTAAAGTTTCTACCAATTTGAAAATAAATGGCTCTTTTGTTCCTAAGAAAGTAAATCCGTAACGAATAGCACGACGTAAAATTCTACGAATTACATATCCTGCACCCGTGTTAGAAGGCAATTGTCCATCAGCAATAGCAAATGCTACCGCACGAACGTGATCTGCAACTACACGAATAGCAATATTCATTTTATTTTGTTCTTCACTAATGTCTGTTACATCATTAGTTGTATATTTTGCTCCTGTAATGGTTTCGATTTCTCTAATCAATGGCATGAAAACATCTGTGTCATAATTTGATGTTTTTCCTTGTAAAGCCATACACAAACGCTCAAATCCCATTCCTGTATCAACATGTTGTGCAGGAAGTTTTTCCAAAGAACCATCCGCTTTACGGTTGAATTCCATGAATACGTTATTCCAGATTTCAACAACTTGTGGATGATCGTTATTAACTAAACTTTTTCCAGAAACCTGCGCTTTTTCTTCTTCAGAACGTAAATCAACGTGAATTTCAGAACAAGGTCCACATGGTCCCTGATCACCCATTTCCCAGAAATTATCTTTTTTATTTCCAAGAATAATACGATCTTCGTCAATTAATGTTTTCCAGATATCCCAAGCTTCTTGGTCAAACGGAACATTATCTTCTTTGCTTCCTTCAAAAACAGAAACATAAAGATTCTCTTTTGGGATTTTATACACTTCTGTCAATAATTCCCAAGCCCAGTTGATAGCCTCTTTTTTGAAATAATCTCCAAAAGACCAGTTCCCAAGCATCTCAAACATAGTGTGGTGGTACGTATCAATACCCACTTCTTCAAGGTCATTATGTTTTCCTGAAACACGAAGACATTTTTGCGTATCGGCTATTCTTGGACTTTTTGGAGTTCCGTTTCCTAAGAAATATTCCTTAAACTGGGCCATCCCAGAGTTATTGAACATTAGGGTTGGGTCGTCTTTAAGAACAATAGGAGCTGAAGGAACGATAGTATGTCCTTTACTCGCAAAAAAATCTAAAAATTGTTTACGTACGTCTTGTGATTTCATATTTTAATTAGAAAAAATGTGTCTGTTTAATGTGTCAATTTGAAAATTAGATAATTAGCTAATTTATTCATTTGATGATGCGTTAAGTTTTTTATAATGTAATTAAAAAACTTATAATTTAAACAATAAATTGTCTATTTTGCGCATTATCTAATGATAAAATAGTCCCCAATATCTAATCATTAATCCTCGTAAAAAAAGTATCGAAAAACTGAAACATTTAGCAGTTTTATTCGACTAATTTATTTTACAAGGTGCAAAAATAGCGTATTTTAAAATATGGCGAAAGTAAAATATTATTACGACTCAGAAAATCTGGCTTATACAAAAATAAAAACCAGAAAAAGAATAAAAATAGGTTACGCATTATTGTTTTTAGTAGCTTCAGCGTTGTTTGGTTTTTTAGTTTTTGTTCTTTTAATTAACACGCCTTATTTCGAAACTCCAAAAGATCGTTTACAGGCACGTGAAATTGAAAATTTAAAACTTCAATATTCCATTTTAAATAAAAAACTAGACGAAATTGATGCTGCTGCTGACGCATTAGAAGAACGTGACAATAATATTTATCGTGTATATTTTAACAAAGCTGAAATTCCAGATTCGATTCGGAAAGCAGGATTTAGAAGTTCTGACAGGTACAAAGCGCTAGAAGGGTATAATAATTCTCAATTGGTTTTAAATACGACAAAAAGAATAGATAAACTTTCGAAGCAACTGGCCATTCAGTCGAAATCTTTAGATGAAATTTTAAAATTGGCTGGAGCCAAAGAAAATTTATTATTAGCGATTCCTGCTATTCAACCCGTTCGAAATGAGAATTTAAAACGTGTTGCTTCGGGTTTTGGATATCGTCTTGATCCTTTCACGAAAGTGCGAAAAATGCACAACGGAATGGATTTCACGGCAAACACAGGAGCTCCCGTGTATGCAACCGGAGACGGCGTAGTGAGCAGAGCTGACAATACAGCTTCTGGATATGGAAATCATGTTGTAATACGGCACGGATTTGGCTACGAAAGTCTTTATGCACATTTAAGTAAATATAATTGCAGACCAGGGCAACATGTAAAAAGAGGCGACATAATTGGCTATGTGGGAAGTACCGGAAGATCTGAAGGGCCACATTGTCATTATGAAGTACATAAAGATGGAAAAGTCGTAAATCCGCTGAATTTTTATTACGGAAATATTTCAGCTGCCGAATATGTAGCAATTTCACAAATGGCGAACCAGGAAAATCAATCATTAGATTAATACTTTAAAAAGTGTTATTTTTGAAATAAATTAGAAATACAAAAACATGCATATTGAACTTTCAAAAGATAAAAGATATTACAGCATTGGCGAAGTTGCCAAGGCTTTTAATGTCAATGCATCATTGATACGATTCTGGGACAGCGAATTTGATATTCTGAAACCAAAAAAGAATGCTAAAGGAAACAGAATGTTTACTCCGGAAGATATTACAAACCTGCAGCTGATTTATCATTTGGTAAAAGAAAGAGGTTTTACACTTGAAGGCGCTAAAACGCATTTAAAAGAAGGACAGAAGAAAACATTAGATAAATTCGAAATAATACGTAAATTAGAGACCATAAAAACACAATTGAACGACATCAAAAACGAATTGTAATTAAAAATAGAAATAAACTTAAATCAAAACAAATATGAAAAAGTGGTTAATCCCTGTAGGAATTCTTATCGCATTTATTGCTATTATCGCATTTTGGTCAATTGGAATTAAAAATACTGCCTTACAGCACAGTCAAGCTGTAAATAAAGAATGGGGTAACGTACAAACAGCTTACCAAAGAAGAAATGACCTTATTGGAAATTTAGTTAACACGGTTAAAGGTGCTGCTGATTTTGAAAAATCAACTTTAACAGCAGTAATCGAAGCTCGTGCAAAAGCAACTTCAGTAACTATCGATCCAAGTAATGTGACTCCAGAGCAATTGGCACAATTCAACCAGGCTCAAAGTGGAGTAACTTCATCATTATCAAAATTATTGGTTTCTGTAGAGCAATATCCAACTTTGAAAGCAAACGAGAATTTCTTGAAATTACAAGACGAATTAGCAAGTACAGAAAATCAAATTTTAACGGCTAGAACTCGTTTCAACGAATCTGTACAAACTTATAACGGATATGTTTTAAAAATTCCAAACAACTGGTTCTTGAGCGAATACAAAGAAAAGCCATACTTCGAGGCTTCTACCGGAGCAGACAAACCAGTTGAAGTAAAATTCTAAAAAGAATTTAGACAATAAATCTAAGATCTATAACCTTAACTCTAAAATTACCCAAATGTCAAAAGTAGAAGATTTTTTAACCAAAGCAGAAGAGCAGGAAATTGTTGAAGCTATTCGAATGGCTGAAAATAATACTTCTGGCGAAATTAGAGTTCATATAGAAAAAACAACTTCTAAAGCTCATTTTGATCGGGCTTTAGAAGTTTTTCATGAATTACGAATGGATGAAACCAAACTAAAAAATGGCGTATTGCTCTATTTTGCAGTTGAAGACAAAAGTTTTGTAATTTGTGGAGACAAAGGAATTAATGATTTGGTTGCCGATGATTTTTGGGATTGTACCAAAGACATCATGAGTAATCATTTTAAATCTGGCAATTTCAAACAAGGAATTGTTGACGGAATTACAAATGCCGGAGAACAATTAAAAAAATACTTTCCGTGGTCGGAAGGCGACACAAACGAATTATCTAACGAAATCTCAAAAGGATAAATAATGAAAAATTCCAATAATAAAATCCCAAATTCCAATAGAATTTTTCAGTTTACTTTTTTGCTTATCGCGTTTTTTATCTGCAATACTATTTTTGCTCAGTTTGACATTCCTAAAAAACCTGATTTCCAGACTTCGGTTTATGATTACGCCAATGTTTTAAGTTCTTCTGAAAAAACACAATTAGAAGAAAAACTAGTTCGTTATTCTGATTCAACTTCTACTCAAATTGTTGTCATTACTATTGAAAGCTTAAAAGGGGAAGATATTGGAATTCTTACTCCAAAATGGGCTCAGGAATGGGGAATTGGACAAGCAAAAGAAGATAATGGGGTTTTGATTTTATTGGCTAAAGCCGAAAGAAGAATCTGGATTTCCCCTGGTTATGGATTAGAAGATCGCTTAACAGCAGGAATTGGAGGAGAAATCACCCGAAACATTATTATCCCGGAATTTAAAGCAGGAAGTTATTATCGTGGACTTGATAAAGGTGCCGATGCGCTTTTTGATGTTTTTAAAGGCAAATATAAAGGCGAACGCAAGCAATCTAAAGGAAAAGACTTTCCTATATTTCCATTTATCGTCATTGTTGTAATAGTATTAATTTTACTTTCCCGCAATAAAAGAGGTGGCGGAGGAAATTCTGGAAATAGCGGCGGAGGTCCCAGCCTACTTGATGTTATTATTCTGAGTAATCTTGGAAGAAGCGGCGGAGGCGGTTTTGGAGGCTTCGGTGGTGGATCATCTGGCGGTGGAGGCGGTTTCGGCGGTGGATTTGGCGGAGGCGGTTTCTCTGGTGGAGGTTCAGGCGGAAGTTGGTAATTTATTTTGTTTCTAATTTCAAGTTTCAGGTTTACTAAATTATTTTAGTTAAATTTACAATTCATAATTCAATCATAAATGTTATCACATAAAGCAAAATACGCCCTTAAGGCCTTACTTTATTTAGCTGAACAAGACGAAAATCACATTTCTAGAACTATAGAAATCGCTGATGGCGCTAACATTCCTAAAAAGTTTTTAGAACAGATTCTTTTAGATCTAAAACGAGGACGTTTTGTAAGCAGCAAACAAGGAAAATTTGGCGGTTATTATCTGATAAAATCCAAAAACGACATCACTTTGGCAGAAATTCACCGATTATTTGACGGAGCAATTGCACTTTTGCCATGTGCTTCTTTAAATTTTTACGAGCCTTGTTCTGATTGCAAAACCGAGTCTGAATGCAGTCTGCGTCATGGTTTAATGCTTATTAGAGATAAAACTTTGAAGGCTATGGAAGGTATCACAATCGCCTCATTAGTAAAAAAATAAAAAAATATTTTTTAAAGTCTAGTAAATCGATAGAATTAATTATATATTTGCCAAAAAATAATTAACAAACCAATTACAAATTTTTAACTCATGAAAGAACATTTCAGTTTATTAGGCGTAACCAAAAGTCTTTTGCAAACAAATTCAAATAGTCAGTTCCAAACTGCAAAAAGCATTTCTTGTATGATGTGTATGTGTTGATAAAAAAAAATTTATTAAAAACTCTACTAATCATATATACTTAATATAAAAATGAAAAATTCGATTAAAAATATACTTACAATATTATCTGTTTTAACTTTTTCACTCTCATTTGGACAAAACATCGAAGGTGTAGTTAAAACAACTGAAAATACTCCATTAGAAGCTGCAAACGTTGTTATTAAAGGTACTACTATAAATACAATTACTGACGCTACAGGAAAATTTACTATCGACACTAAGGGAAAACTTCCAATAACACTTTTAATTCAATATGTTGGTTATAAAACTACCGAATTAGAAATCGATGATTTGCCTGCAACTCCATTACAAATCATTTTAAATGAAGAAAACGCTTTGGTTGAAGTTGTTGTTTCTTCACGACGCAGAATCGAAAAAGTTCAGGATGTGCCAATTGCAATTTCTGTAATTACAGGAAAACAAGCAGAACAGACAGGTGCTTTCAATGTTAACCGTATCAAAGAACTAGTTCCATCGGTACAACTATATTCTTCAAATCCTAGAAATACAGGAATCAACATTCGTAGTTTAGGTTCGCCTTTTGGATTAACGAATGACGGAATCGATCCTGGTGTTGGTTTTTACGTGGACGGTGTTTATTATGCACGTCCGGCAGCAACAACTTTAGATTTTATTGATGTGGAGCAAATTGAGGTGTTACGTGGACCACAAGGATCATTATTTGGAAAAAATACGACTTCGGGTGCTTTCAATATTACTACAAGAAAGCCAAGTTTTTCAACAGGAGCAGATTTTGAAGTTAGTTACGGAAACTATAACTTTTTACAAGCTAAAGCATCTGTTACTGGAGCTTTAGGTAAAAAAATTGCTGGAAGAATCTCTTTTTCAGGAACACAAAGAGATGGATTAATTGACAACGTAGCAACTGGAAGACCAACAAACACATTGAACAATCAAGGAATTAGAGGACAGTTATTGTGGACTCCATCTGTAAATACTAATATTATTTTGGCTGCAGATATTACAACACAGCGTCCTGATGGATATGCGCAAGTTGTAGCAGGTGTTGCTCCTACTCAAAGAGCAGCTTACCGTCAATTTAATGCTATTATCAAAGACTTAAATTATCAATTACCAAGTTTAAATGCATTTGATCGTAAAATTGACCAAGATACTCCATGGCGCTCAAATCAGGACATGGGAGGTATTTCGCTTAATATTGACACAAAAGTTGGACCAGGAACATTAACTTCGACTACAGCTTGGAGATTCTGGAACTGGGATCCATCAAATGACAGGGATTTTACAGGGTTACAAGTATTAGCAAAATCTCAAAACCCAACAAGACAGACTCAGGTAACTCAGGAAGTTCGTTATGCTGGACAACTTTCTACAAAAGTAAGTGGTGTTGTTGGAGCGTTCTTCATCGATCAAACTTCTCAAACAGATGGTACAGAAGAATCTGGAAATGCACAATGGAGATTCGCACAAAGTTCTACTAGTCCATTATGGAAAACTCCAGGTCTATTTGAAGGTTACGGAATCAAAACTGATGCTAGAATCAGAGCTTCAAGTGCAGCAGTATTTGGACAAATTGACTGGGCAATTACAGAACGCTTACATATTTTACCAGGTTTAAGATACAACTTTGATAAAAAAGATGCTCATTACAGCCGTTTAACATATGGAGGTTTACAAACAAATGATCCTGCGTTGATCGCTTTGAAAAAATCAGTTTACTCTGATCAGGCTTTTGATTCAAGTACAGACAATACCGATTTCTCTGGAAACTTAACATTGACTTATAAAGTTACAGACAAAATCAATGCTTATGCAACTTATGCAAAAAGCTACAAACCAGTTGGTGTAAACGTTGCTGGACTTCCTACAGATTCTAAAGGAAATCCGTTATTGGATCTTGCTGTAATCAAACCTGAAAAAGTAAATCATTATGAAGTTGGAGTAAAAACGTCTCCATTTAAAAATTCGATTTTCAACTTAACGTTCTTCAATACAGATATCAAAGATTTCCAAACAAACGTTCAGGCTGCTGAATTAGGCGTGAACCGTGGATACCTTGCTAATGCAGACAAAGTACGTGTAAGAGGTGCAGAATTAGATGCAAGTTTTGTATTTAGCTCACATTTAACAGTAAATGCTGCTGCAACTTATACTGACGGAAAATATGTGAAATTTACAAATGCACCGCTTCCATTAGAAGAAACTGGTGCACCGGTATCTTTCAAAGATGTTTCTGGAACTGATTTACCAGGAGCTTCAAGATGGGCAGGATCATTAGGCGGAGAACTTTCAGACAATGCAACATTCTTTGGAAATAGAGGAAAAATATTTGTAGCACTTGATTCTTATGCACGTTCAGAATTCTCTTCAAGCCCTTCGGCTTCAAAATATTTGGTTGTACCAGGATATGCTATTTTTAATGCACGTTTAGGTTTCCGTGCCTCTCAAGGGCTATCTGTTCACTTCTGGGGACGCAACTTATTGAATAAAGATTACTATGAGCAATTGTTGCCTGCCGGAGGTAACGCAGGACAATATGCAGGGGTAATTGGTGACCAAAGAACTTACGGAGTTACTTTAAAATATTCTCTGTAAGCGCGGTTAAGTTAGTTTGTTTAAAATTATTATAACGAGGCAAGTTTTTAAACCTGCCTCGTTTTTTTTTATTTTGAAATCACAAAATAGTAATGAAACCAAATTTTAATCTGCACTGAATCAACGCTGATTTCTATATATTCGCAGCCTGAATTTATGGAGATTAGATGAAATTTTTCAAATTACTGTTCCTACTTGGCTTAATTGGCACAAATTTATCGGCGCAAAATGAAAAGAAAACCGACCAGCAAACTTTAGCCTGGATTCGTTATTATAACATTTTGCCTTTATCCGAAAAATGGGCACTTCATTCTGAATTTGATAATCGGGCTTTTTTAAATCCGGTTCATGAAAATCTTTTTGTTATCAGGGTCCAGGGGCGATACCGAGCAAGCAAACTTGTCGATTTAGGAGGCGGACTTGCTTTTTTTAATGTAAATACCCAAAATCCCAATATTGATCCTGATTTCTCAATTCCGGAATATCGAATTCAGCAAGATATTACTTTGATTGACGATATTGGGAAAATCACTTTTCACAATCGTTTTCAGCTTGAAGAACGTTTTATCGAAAAAGCTTCAAGAACAGAATTCCTAGTTGATTTTTCATTTGCTTTAAGATTTCGTTATAGATTGCAATCGACTTTTGATCTTTGGAAAGAAGAAAACAGAAGCTTGAAAGGCACAATTTCTGACGAAGTTATGTTCAATTTCGGAAAAGACAACAAGCTGAATACTTTTGATCAAAACAGATTTTACGTAGCACTTCGCTATCATTTTAATCCGAATATCGGAGTAGAATTGGGTTATCTAAAAAACTTCCAAAGACGTGCCACTGGTGTAGATTTTTATGACAGGGATATTGTTCGTTTTACTGTTTATCATCGAATAGAAAAGAGGTTCTAAGGTACTAAGGCTTTATATGTAGTGATAAAAAAAGCGTATAAATCAAATAAAGTTTGATTTATACGCTTTTTCAAAACCTCAGCGCCTTAGTACCTTAGCATCTTAAAAAAAGCCTTAAAGAGACGCGCCAACACACGTCTCTTCAGAAAGACAAAACCTACTCCTCTCTTTCTCGGCCTCTTCTCTTACCCTTTTCATTTCCTGCAAAATTTCCAATTTTATAGGCCAATGAAAACATGATATATCTTTTTAAAACGGTGTTTTCTTCATCTCGGATTGATGTTGCCGAAATCGTTCTGGTAGCGCTTAGATTTTGATTCAAAACGTCGTACACTTTCACTTTTGCATAGAGTTTTTTGTCCAAAAATCCGTAAGACAAGCTCGTATTCCATAAGTAGAAGTCCTTTTTGAAATCACTCGAAATATTAGAATTATAAGTATATCCAAAGTCATTACCGAAAATAAATTTAGCCGGCCAATAACTCGTTGTTTGCAAATTAATTCGGTGTACGACATTTGAAGTTGCATCGCGAGTGTAGTTTTCATATTTTGTTTCATTGTATGACAAACTGTACGAAGGTGCAATAACAAGCAGCTCGCCATATTCATAAGACAAATATACTTTTGGCGTTACTGCAGTACCTTTTGCATTGTACATAACTCCATTTGTAAAACCTTTATCAAAACTGTAAGTTCCGTTCAACTGCAAACCATATCGAAAAGTATTCGCATCTTTCTTAATTGACTGATTCCAGTTTCCGCCAACAGTAAAGGTGTAGGTATCTGAGATATTCACATACGTTGTCGTTCTTTTTCCGCTGTCATCATAAAATGAAGTAGAAGAAATATCATTAGAATAATAATCTCCTCTTGTATACACGCTGTAACCCGAACGTGTTCGGAAATCAAAATTTCTGAAACTAAAATTTGCACTACTTTTTTCTATTGGCGTCAGATTCGGGTTTCCTATAATCGTATTCAATGGATTGCTCAAATTTGCAACTGGCAATAAAAAGCTCGAGGCCGGAAGCGCATTCGAATAATCATATTTAAAAGTCATATTCTTTGAACGGCTGAACTTATATCGAAATTGAGCTGTCGCGTATGGCAAAGCATATTTCTGATTCAAATCGGTTGGTTTTCCTAAATAAAAAGCATGATTATCGTAATCAATAATCGAGGTTTTTGTATCCAGATTTATGGTGTATTTGTTCTTTTGAAGCGTAATTCCAACTTTCGGGCTCACCGAATTTTGTTTCGACGTTGTATAAGTCGTCAAAGACTCATTTACTTGAGAATACGATTGTGTATCAGCATCATAATCAAATGTTTTTTGATCTTTTATTTCGTTTTGCCAATCAAAATCAGAACCAAATCTAATTCGTAAAGAATCTGTAATCGGTTCCGTATATTCAATATCTAATGAATAAGCATCATTGACATTATCATTTCTTGTCGTCTGATTTCGCTTATCATTTGGTTTGTTGTCCTGATAAAAAATTGTTTCTGAAACATTCAATGCATCCGTAATAGCATCTGTATTGTTATTATCAAAAACAAAACTCAGGTTACGATTTTTTTTCTCAAATGCTTTATTGAAATTTAAAGTATTGGCAAAATTAGTCGTTGTATTTTCTCGGCGAGAAACTGCCGTACTTTCGTTTAAAGCCTGGCCATTTTCATCTTGAGAAGAACTTGATGAATCTGAATCACTATCAACTCGCGTTTGATTAAATTTTGGAGTAAAAACAATTCGCGTACTCGGATCAAGTTTGTACTCGAACTCAAAATTGGCTTTATTTCCTGTATTTTCAGTTCTTGTTTTAGCATCTGATTCCGTCAAAATATTTCCTGTCGGCAAAAAGCTCAATTGATTTGCCTTGCTGTCATTATTCGTTATATTATTTGAAAAATTATAACTCCCGGAAGCTGAGAAATCCTTAAACCATTCATCAGAATAATTAATCCCAGCCAGATTTGACTGAATAATCCCTTTACCACTTGTAGTACTTCCTTGATTGGCATTATTATTTCGCCCACCTCCCATATTATCAAATACGTCATCCATTGAAAAACCGGTCGAATTGATATTATTAGAAGAAGCCAAAACGCTAATTTTCTGATTATTATTGAAGAAATTCATAATCAAACTGCTTTCATAACGATCATCAGAACCGTATCCAGCAAGCGCTTTTCCAAAGAAACCTTTATTTTTCTTTTCGTCAATCGTGAAGTTAATAGAGGAATTATCTGAACTTGATTCCTGTTTTGCCAGTTCTTCTTTCTTGGTTTTAAAATCCGAAACCTGAACTTTTTTAATTATTTCAGCCGGCATATTTTTCAATAACATCTGTCCGTCTTTATCAAAAAATGCTTTTCCGTTGACTAAAAACTGAGTGACTTCCCGCCCATTTACTGTGACTTTTCCGTCATTATCAACATCGACGCCGGGTAATTGCTTTAATAAATTTTCGACATTGGCATCTGGTCTTACTTTAAATGCCGAAGCATTAAATTCTAAAGTATCTTTTTTAACAGCAACAGGTGGCGCTTCGGTTTTAATGACAACATTTTCCAAAGCATTAATATTTTCGGCCAAATATAATTTCCCGAAATCCTTGCTTTCAACAAGTTCTTTTTGTTCTTCAACGAAAGTCTGATATCCCATATAATTGACTTTCAGGAAAACAGGTTTGTTGATTTTTTTTGTATTTATTCTGAAAACACCGTTTTTATCAGTAGTAGCGTATTCGATTACGGCAGAATCTTTAACGGTAGTAAAATATACGGTTGCCATTTCAAGCGGAACTTGTGTATTAAGATCAACAACAGTTCCTTTAATGATAATATCATTTTGCGCATTGGCAGCAACGCAAAAAAGAAAAAACAATAAATAAGAAAAATACCTGGTCATAATTGGTTAGTTAGAACCATTAAGACCTAAAAGCAACTTAAAGGTTTAATTATAAATATAACATTTACTGCGTATTTTGTTTAGAAGCAAAAAAAAATCCCCTTTTTACAGGGGATTCGGTTTTATTTTTCTCTAATATAAATATCAATCGGCACTCCGGCAAAGTCCCAATTTTCTCTAATTTTATTTTCAAGATATCTTTTATATGGCTCTTTAACGTATTGCGGCATATTGGCAAAAAACACAAACTGAGGTGTTGCAGTTGGCAATTGCATGCAATATTTAATTTTCACATATTTACCTTTTGTCGCTGGTGGCGGATAAGCCTCAATAACTTTCAACATGTATTCGTTAAATTTTGAAGTAGCGATTCTTTGTTTTCGGTTTTCAAAAACCTGAACTGTAGCTTCTAATGCTTTCAACAAACGCTGTTTTGTCAATGCCGAAACGAATAAGATTGGCACATCTGTAAAAGGCATTAATTCTTTTTTGATTTTCTCTTCGTAATCGCGAGTTGACATGGTATCTTTTTCAACCAAATCCCATTTGTTTACTAAGATTACAACACCTTTTCGATTTTTCTCAGCCAACCAGAAAATACTCTGATCCTGACCTTCAAATCCGCGAGTTGCATCGATAACCAATATACAAATATCTGCATGCTCAATTGCTCTAACAGAACGCATTACAGAATAAAATTCTAAATCTTCCTTCACTTTTGCTTTACGACGGATTCCCGCAGTATCAACTAAGTTAAATTCAAAACCAAAACGGTCAAATTTAGTATCAATGGCATCACGAGTTGTTCCTGCAATATCCGTTACAATATATCGATCCTGACCAATCAAGGCATTGATAAAACTAGATTTTCCAGCATTTGGGCGTCCTACAACTGCAAAACGAGGCAAATCTTCTTTAACCTCAACAACTGGTTTCTCTGGAAACGCATCAATTAAAGCATCTAATAAATCTCCCGTTCCACTTCCTGAAATACTTGCGAAAGTGTAATAATCTCCTAAACCAAGATTATAAAACTCAATCGCATCTTTTTCACGCATTGCGTTATCTACTTTATTTACAGCCAATAAAACCGGTTTTGTTACTTTACGCAACAATTTAGCCACCGTTTCATCCATTGGTGTAATTCCTTCTTCAACATCAACAACAAAAATAATAACATCGGCTTCGTCGATAGCAAGCTCCACTTGTTTACGAATTTCACCTTCAAATACGTCATCAGATCCGCGAACGTATCCACCCGTATCAATAACAGAAAACTCTTTTCCGTTCCACTCGCTTTTACCATAGTTTCTATCACGGGTAACCCCAGATACTGAATCTACAATAGCTTCTCTTCTTTGTATCAGCCTATTAAAAAGGGTCGATTTCCCCACATTAGGTCTTCCTACTATCGCAACAATGTTATTCATTTTTTTTGAATTTTAGACTTTAGACTTTAGATTTCAGATTTTTAGCTCCCTAAAAACCTAATCACTAATTACCCTAAATGCCTTATTTAAATTTTTTGCAAAGGTACATAAAAAAGTGGCTAAATTGCTATCTCTATAGCTATCGGGACTAAGTACCTAAGTTTTTATCTTTTTTAGGAGCTATTTCCTGCTATCCGTTTCAATCTTTTATGTCGCTAAAGAAGCGCCACAAAAGGATTTCCACTACTATCAGGGCTAGGGCATCTCCGTTTTAAGAATACTTTTGTTTTTACGATTAAACAAATCAACAATTAAACGATTCAACAAAAACTACTGATTATAACCGAATCGTTTCAACATATTGGCATTGCTTCTCCAGTTTTTATTCACTTTTACGTAAAGTTCAATGTGAATTTGTTTTCCGAAGAATTTTTCTAAATCGGCACGGGCATCAGTTCCTACTTTTTTCAAAGCAGCTCCTTTATGTCCGATGATAATTCCTTTTTGCGTATCACGTTCCACCATAATTACCGAACGAATTCTGATAATTTTTTCGTCTTCGTGAAATTCTTCTGTTACTATTTCAACTGCGTATGGAATTTCTTTGCTGTAATTCAGCAAGATTTTTTCTCGGATTGTTTCGTTTACAAAGAAACGTTCTGGTTTATCTGTTAATTGATCTTTTGGATAATAAGCTGGTGATTCCGGCAATAATTCTATAATTCTTCCGAAAACTTCTGGAACATTGAAATTCTGCAAAGCCGAGATTGGGAAAATTTCAGCATTTGGTACTTTTTCTTTCCAAAAAGACACTTGTTCTTCTAATTGTTCTTGGTGCGAATTATCAATTTTATTTAAAAGAAGTAAAACCGGAATTTTAGCATGAATGATTTTATTAAAAAAAGCTTCATCTTTTAAATCCTGCTCCCCTATTTCAACCATGTAAACTAAAATATCAGCATCTTCAAAAGCCGATTTTACGAAATTCATCATCGATTCCTGCATTTCGTATGCTGGTTTTATAATTCCAGGAGTATCTGATAATACAAGTTGAAAATCTTCGCCATTTACAATTCCAAGAATTCTATGACGTGTAGTTTGTGCTTTTGATGTAATGATTGACAATCGTTCTCCAACGAAAGCGTTCATTAGTGTCGATTTCCCAACATTTGGATTCCCGATGATGTTTACAAAACCTGCTTTATGTGACATTTGCATAATATTTAATTTTACTGCGTACAGTTCGACCTGTCGGTCTCGAGTGCAAAGGTAGTCATATCAACTCAATACAGAAAATAAAACATTTTTTTAAGTTTTCGTTGGATTTCTCAAAAATCGGCGTATCTTTGCACCCGAAACATCGCGGGATAGAGCAGTAGGCAGCTCGTCGGGCTCATAACCCGAAGGTCACAGGTTCGAGTCCTGTTCCCGCTACTAAGACAAAAAGCTTCAGAGAAATCTGGAGCTTTTTTTATTTAAATGGTTCGATACAATTCACAAAAAATATAATTTTCCTGATTTCTAAACACAAAAAAATTGCGCAAAGTCAGAGACATTTGCGCAGCTTTTCAAAAACAAACACTTCCTAATATCGGAACGCTCTATTTTATTGGACTATTTTAGAAGTATATTCTACAAACATTTAATGGTACCACCATCTACCCTAATGGTAGCTCCACTAATGTAATTAGCAAAAGTACTACACAGATACGCAACTGCGCCGGCAATTTCCTCTGGTTCCCCAAACCTTCCCGTGTCATTTGGAATAAGCTGCTTAACAGCCTTGGATTTTATCTCCTCTAAATCGGTTCCCCAGTTAAACTTAGGTGCAGCATTCACAAGCCAATCTTCAACCATAGGATTTATTATTGCCCCAGGAGAAACTACATTTGAAGTTATTCCGGTTTCTTGCAGTGTTCTCGCAAGTGAGATTGAAAGATTATGTCTTGCAGCAAGTGTCGCATTATAATGTGGCTGCTCTTTAATAGGCTGTATAGCAAGACCTCCGCCTATATGAATAACGCGTCCCCAACCTAATGTTTTCATTTGTGGCACTATGCGCTGAATCATTCTCACATACGAAACGACATTGTTGTTATAAATTTCAGCCCAATCAATTGCAGTTGCTTCACCCCAGGATTTATGTGATGTCGCACCCGCATTATTAATTAGGATATCAATCTGACCATTCTTAAGCGCAGCACTAGCAACCTCATCAGCCCCACTATCTGTACTGAGATCACCTAAAGCTATTTCTGCCATTCCTCCATTGTTAATAATTTCCTGACACACTACTTTGGCACGATCTTCATTTCTGCCATGAACTATAACGGTCGCACCTTCATTTGCCAGCATTTTAACTATTGACTCCCCTAGTCCTGAACTCGAACCGGTTACAAGCGCTCTTTTCCCTTTTAATTTTAAATCCATTTTTATCTATAATTAACTATTCTTGTTTTTTTTGTAAAGGTGACACACCAAATTCTTTTTTATACGCATAAGAGAAATGAGACATATTAACAAAACCTATTTCTAAATAAATCTCACTTGGGCGCTGCTTGCAATTTTCTATCAAATATTTTGCTTCATAAAGACGCTTTTTAGTAAGCCATCTGCTTGGAGTAATCCTAAACAATCTCGCAAAATCTCTTTTGAAACCGGACAAACTGCGTCCTGTGAGAAAAGCAAATTTTTCTAATGGAACATTATACCTGTAATGACCATTCATAAATCCCTCCAAATCCAGTTTTCCAGGATCGCTAAATTCAAATAACATTTCCTTAATTTCCAGATCAATATCTGCCAATATTAAAACCAGCTCCTTAATTTTAATTCGTAAAATTTCACGATCAACATCTGTTCTTTGAGCATATTCATTTAATGCTGCTACAGATTTTGTCAGCATATTATTAGCCTGGACAGCCTTAACACCTTCACCGTGAAACCTCTCTGACTTAAAACCGATTTCTT
This sequence comes from Flavobacterium xizangense, assembly GCF_054075145.1. NCBI lineage: Bacteria > Pseudomonadati > Bacteroidota > Flavobacteriia > Flavobacteriales > Flavobacteriaceae > Flavobacterium > Flavobacterium xizangense. Next base: position 138,402 of record NZ_JBSIPG010000012.1, read on the forward strand.
TCGAAATCTCCATAAGCGTATTTTGGTCAAAATGAACAGCTATAGACTTGAAACCGTCAGATTCAGTATGTTTAATAGATTTTGTTAATTGATTTCTTCTAAAGAAGCGGTAATCACCAGCGGTAAAAGTATATTTCTTGCATCCTATCCATACATCATGCCTGCCGCTTATGATATAACTAAAGATGTGATCGGACACAAATGCTTCGCCTTCAACATTATCTCCAAAATAGAGATTTTGTATTAGCTTTGGTTCTGAAAGAGTTTGAACTTTTTTTGATTCCATTTTCTTTGCATTTTTATCTGATACAAATTTCTCAAATAAATCAATCCACAAGTTTGTTCAAACGTCCAAACTTATTTGTTGTCACTAAAAAAAATATAATCCTTAATAAATAATAAGATGTTTGAATGCCTCCCTCTACTAAGTGAAAGCTTCAGAGGAATATGGAATCTTTATTATTTATATTAAAACATAAAAATCAGAAACCTTTCTCATTTTTCTAATTTAAAGTAAAAAAAAATGCGCAAAGTCAGGGACACTTGCACATTTTTTTTCATGGGAACATTTAGGTATTACCAAATCGTTATCCTATCTTTCTTCGGCAAAAACATTTTATCTCCTTGTTTCACATTAAATGCATCGTAAAAAGGAGTGGTATTCATTAGAGGACCGTTAACACGCCAATTTGGTGGAGAATGCGGATTATTGTTAATCCACAAACGCAGGAACTCGTCTTTCATTTTTACTCTCCATATTTTGGCTATAGAAATAAAGAAGCGTTGGTCTGGAGTAAAACCGTCGATTTTTGTGTTTCCTTTTCCTTGTTCGGTCATTTTAAAAGCATCATAGGCAACTGCTATTCCAGCAATATCTGCTGTATTTTCGCCAACTGTCATTGCCCCATTAATATGCAGATTTCCTAAAACTGTAAATGTGCTATACAAATTAATAACCTGTTGTATTCTTGACTTAAACTGTTCATAATCTTCTTTTGTCCACCAGTTTTTCAGGTTTCCATCTTTGTCGTATTGAGCACCTTGATCATCAAAAGTATGGGTTATTTCGTGACCTATAACCATTCCAATACCGCCATAATTAAGTGCATCATCTGCATTATTATCAAAATATGGGGCTTGTAAAATACCTGCTGGAAAAACAATTTCATTTGCAGTAGGATTATTATATGCCGTAACTGTCGGAACTGTAGTAAACCATTCTGATTTATCAACTGGTTTGCCCAATTTTGCTAATTGAAATTGATACGCAGCTTTAGAAGCCGAAATAATATTCTCAAAATAGGTGTTTCTAGCTACATTAACATTGCTGTAGTCTCTCCATTTATCTGGATATCCTATTTTCTTAGTAATGGCGAACAATTTTTCTTTAGCTTTTTGTTTCGTAATTGGACTCATCCATTCCAATTTATCAATTCTTTTGCCGTACGCTTTTTGCAAATTATTCACGAGAACTAGCATACGTTTTTTGGCATCTTCTGAAAAATATTTCTTTACATACAATTCGCCTAACGCTTCGCCTAAGTAACTATCAATGACATTAGCCATTTTTTCGCCGCGTGATTTTTGAACAGCTTGACCAGAAAGTACTTTGGTATATTCAAATGAAGCATCGACAAAAGGCTTACTTAAATCATCAGCATATCTTTCTATAGAGTTGGCTTTCAAATAAATTTTCCAATTATTAAGCGGAATGGTTTTTAAGAGCTTATTAAGAGCATCATAATAAGCAGGCTGGCATACATTAATAGAATCGGTTTTAGCACCTAAATTATTTAAAAAAGCAGTCCAATCGATATTAGGGTGTCTTTTTACAAGATCTGTCACCGCTATTTTATTATAATTTGCCTGCACATCTCGAAGTTCAACTTTTGTTTTATGAGAAGTAGCGAGTTGCTTGTCAATACCGTAAACCAAATCAGCACTCTTTTTAGCCTCTTCTACATTACTGCCAGTTTGCTGAAATAATGTAATAAGGTATTTTTTGTATGCTTCCTGTATGGCAACAGTCGACGAATCTGATTTGAAATAATAATCCCTGTCTGGTAAACCAATACCAGTTTGATAGATTTGGGCAATGTTCATTTTGCTGTTTTTATCATCAGTTGAGACTCCGAAATTTATAATCGAAAAATTGTACACTTTTACTTCATTAACTACAAAGTTCATTAAGGACGGTAAATCGCTAATTGCGTCAATTTTGGCAAGTAAGGGTTTGATAGGCGCATAACCGCGTTTGTCAATGGTTACAGTATCCATACCTGATGCATAAAAGTCTCCTACTTTCTGCGCTATACTTCCTGCCGGATTTGTGCTTTTTGAAATACTGTCCAATATCCCTTGCAGGCGCATTCGTTGTGGGAAATTCATAAACATATAAGCACCAACTCCGGATTGAGATGCAGGAATTGATACAGAATCGTACCATTTACCATTTACATATTTAAAAAAATCATTGCCAGGCGTCAATGTGGAATCTATTCCTGTGATAGCAACATTTTTTTTTCCTTCATGTTTTGAACATGATGCAAAAGCTAAGAATGCACTGAAGAGCACTAAGGTTTTTTTCATAATTTAAATGATTTCTATTAAAATGAACTGAAAGACGTTTGGAGGTAAAGTTAATTTTAGCAGAACAATATACGAATTCAGTTTTTAATTTTGAAGTTTTTGTGAGAATTACTGCTTATAAAAAACAGAATTATAAGCAGTTATTTATCTTTAAATGTAGTGATTCATTGTACGTTTTGAAGCTACACCGGTTTTTATGAGTTCGTTATTTATACTTTTTGTTCTCCCGATTTAATTGCTATAAAATCATCATACTGGGTAAAATACTCCAATCCCAAAACTAATAGTATTGAACTTGCATTATATACCTTCTGCATTATGATGGCTGAACTCAAATAACCAAACCCAAACAGAAAAAAGAAACAGTAAAATGTCAGCAAGCAAATAATACAGCAAAATTTAAGCAAATGAAGTTTTGACTTTAGGATTAATACAGTAATAATAAATAAACCTATCAATGTTAAAACGATCGATATTGTTCCCAAATCATGTAAGGGTGTTGCAATTAAGAAAATAAATAATATGTTGGCAACGCCTATAAATTTTAAAATTTTAGCCCATTGTCTTAATGCTATTTTTTTTGACATATGAATAAAAAAGACGCCATAACCAACCGATTGGAATGCCATTCCGATAATGGCCCAAAACCTGCCGGGGTTTTCTGCCCCATTTATCGCTTTTGCAGCAAACAAATTACTGATGAAATTTTTTGACCAGCCAAATCCAATAGAATTTTTGTCAAGCAATGATCCGCCTGGATATAATAAAGTAGCTATTACGATCAAAATCATGGAAATGACCAAACATATCAAAACCGAATGTTTCTGAACGATTTGCTTAATTGTTAAACTTCCCATTAAATTGATTGCTTAAATTCATTGTAGCAGCTGTTATGAACAGTGTCTTATTTTTTTTCAAACTCCTTTTTAGCTTCTTTTCTTGACTTCTCAAATACATCAACGCCAAATTTCTCCAAAACTAACTTTTCCATTGTTTCTTTATAACATTTTATTGAACCAGTAATAACGCAGCCCTTTTTTACAAATTTTATATTGTATTTTTTAAGCATGTAATTGTCATAAAATTTATAAAATTCTTCTTCGGATTTAAATGAAAAAGTAAGTCCTGTTATTAATATATTATACTTACCATTATTAAAATCTATTTGTGCTTTCTCCGTTCCATTTTCGCATGTTGCTTCATACCAAAAAAGATTGTCATCAACTTTTTGGTTTTCCTGAGAAAATCCAACTAAGCAACTTAGAAAAAATATCAATGTCAAAATTTGCTTCATAAAGATAGTTACCAAAATATGTTTTATCTGTTCATTTTTTACTGTTCTGCAACTTCTTTTAATTTATCCATTGCTTTTGGGTAATTATCATTAAAATAGCCTAAATACTCATCAATAACATCTATATCAACGATTACGGTTGTAATACCGTTATTTTCCTGAAAAGTATAATTTTCATGTCCGCCGGCCCATTTTTCTACCTGTTCACCTGTGGTTACTTCGGTATCTCCGTCCAAAAATCCGTAATGACGAATGGAAACAAAATTTGCAGGTTTGTGTTCTGCAATTTCCGAAACCATTCCTCCTTTTTTGCCGTTTTCATCTACTCCTACAAAAAGGATTTTACTTCCTTTATCCCAGCTTCCCTCATAGGTAGAAGTAGAATTAAAAGTTGCTGTCCAATATTCGTAAGTGGCTTTGTCTTTTAAGCCTAGCATCGTTTCATATACTTTTTGAGCTGATGCTTTAATTTCTTTTTTAAATTGTAATTTTTGCATTGCTTTCTTTGTTTTAAAAGTTTTTAATCAGTTTAATATTTTCTATTTATTAACTTAAATTCTTTACATATCCAATGTGTTATTATAAGCGTCGCGCAAGCCACCAAAGATTTCGAGATTGTCCAGTTTCTCACAAGGAACTCTTCGAAGATATAAAAAAACAAAGAGAATATTCTTTCAAAACAAAAAATCACACATAAAACTTTTATTTTTTTGAAATTTTTATTTTAAGAAAAATAACTTCTTTATTTCATTCTTTACATAAAACAATCAATTACGAATCAAACAAATAAGTCTTAATCAAACAAATTATTTAAGGCTTTTCTACTTCTGAATTTGATGTTTTCAAAATAATTTCAAAAAGTTTTTTCAAAAAACTATTTGCGTATTCCAAAATTATTTGCACTTTTGCACCCGCAATAGCAAAACAGGTCCGTTCGTCTATCGGTTAGGACGCCAGGTTTTCATCCTGGTAAGGGGGGTTCGATTCCCCCACGGACTACTTAGCAAGACAAAAGCTTCAGAGAAATCTGGAGCTTTTTTTTTACATGGTTTGAAAAAATATTAGTCGATTTTATCCGTTAACAATTGCATCAAAAATTGACGGTAAGAATCTCGAAATTTATGACATTCTCTGAAAAAAAATATCAAACTCGACAATTCTTCAAAAAGTAACAATAAAAAAACATGTAAGTTCTTTTTTCTTCAAACAAATTATCGGATTTTTGCAAAAATTAATTAAAACCCAAATACCATAATCCTAATAACCTACAATAAACTCATTCGATTTTTAAATACTGCCTAATGCAAAAAAATCCAGAGTACACTTTCTTTATAATTTACACAATCAAATCAATATCGTACATCATTATTCACAACTATATTACAACAACAATTAAATCCAATGATTAAAAAAAACAAACCCCAAATTTTATTTTTTATTCTTTTAAATTTATTTTTTTCTCTAAACGCATTTTCTCAAAAAAGTGTTTACGCTGGAATTGAAATCGGAAGAAGAGCAATAAAAGTTTCTGTTGTCGATGTAAACAACATCAGAAAAGCCGACTATAAAATTCTTTATTTTGCAACAGACAGAATTGATTTTGCTGCACATATTGCCGAAAAAGGTGAACTTCCTCAAGAAGACATCAACAAAATTGGTATTACAGTTGTCGATCAATTAAAAAAAATAAAAACTGATTTTAAACTTCTTGAAGAGAATATATTTATAGTAGCAGCTCCTGTTTTTGCACAAGCACGTAATATTGATGTTTTAAAAAGCAAAATTAATACGTTAACCAATAAAAATCTTGACGTCTTAAATGTTAACGAAGAAGCAAAAACACTTGTTAAAGGTGCAATGCCTCCAGTTGATTTTGCAAATGCGTTCTTACTTGATATTGGAGCTCAAACTACTAAAGGTGGTTATATTGATGAGCTTGAGGACGACAAATTAGAATTTATTCCTTTAGAACTTGATTTCGGAACAATGACCCTTACTGATGCAGTAAAAAAGACAGTTGTCAATCCAAATCAGGCAAATGACATGACTACTTATCAGGAAAAAGCATTTGATTTCAATCCTATTTTACGTAAAAAAGTAAAAGCATTGCTAGATGCAAATCCTCCTTTGGCTAAAAAAGAGAAAATATATTTGTCTGGTGGCGCTGTATGGGCTTTTGCAACGTTATACTATAATGACGAAATAAAAGAACATTATATTTCTTTAACTTTAGAAGATGTTATCAATTATGACGCTATTCTGAAAAATAACTTCGTAAAATTTACCAACCAGGCCAAAACCAACAAAGAAGTTGCAAGAGTTTTAAGTACTTATGACCAGCAGTATCTTATTTCAGCTAATAACATATTACAGACTTGTCTTGAAAGTATTCCAAATTTACAATCGAAAAAAGTATTCTTTGTAAAGGAAGGACAAGTAATCTGGTTGATCTCTTACATCGCAGATCGCTCTAAAAAAGTAAATACTAATTTTTAAGGTATTATTTTAAATAAAAAAAAGCTTCAGAGAAATCTGGAGCTTTTTTACTTTTATTTAGATGAAAAAAATTAATTAACCTGCAAAAGCTTATTCAGCCCTTCTCTTTCAAACAAAATCCTTCCCACTTTAATATCCGACCACCCTTTTTTTAGCTTATAAGTAAACGTTGGAATATCATCAATCAGCTCGCAGTCCAAATAATAAGTCGAAACGGTATCGTTGGTCAGATTTTTTAATTCCTGAATGTGTGTTGAAATTAAAAAATACGAATTCGAATAAATACTTACACCATTTATGGTTCGGGTACAAATTTCTAATGCATCTTCAACATTCGTTCCACTAAAAAGCTCATCAAAAACAACAAAACATCTTTTGCCGTCAGCAGCTTTTAAAACAACATCTTTAACATTAATTACTTCAGTCATAAAATGACTATAACCATTCAGGATATCATCGCGTTTGTTTATTCCGATTGAAAAATCAGTACAAAATGGAATTTCTGCCGAAGAAGCCGGAATTCCAAAACCCAAATTCCCTAAATAAAGACATAAACTTACCGATTTAAGAAAAGTAGACTTTCCAGACATATTTGGTCCATTCAATACAATTACATTGTTAATTGCCTTAAAACTGTTTTTAATAGGATTTTCAACTAATGGATGATAAAAATCATTAATATTCAGTGTCTTTTCCGTGATAACCGGAAAAACAAATTCACGTTTTGTGATTGCTTTATTGATCGACAAATACGATTCAAATAGAAATAAATCTTCCCAAAATTTTCCAATTTTTTCTTCCTGCTGCAACACAGAAATTTTAGCCGTTATTTTCTTGAGATGCTTGCTCTTTAGTTGTTTTTCCCTAATTATGTATTCATATTTACTCAATTCAAAAAAAGAAAGAAAAGACAAAATCCTGTTCAAATCTTTTCTGTATGATTCCGGAAAATGAATAAGATTCAATCTTGCAAAACAAGTTGACTCCAGCCTATAAAAAAACAATATTAATAGATGGATCTTATTGTGTGTAAGAATTTCGTCTGCAGTTGGTCCAAAAAACAAAAAGCGTTTCCAATTGATTTCTTCTTCCTTAAAATTGTTTAGAAAAAAATGAACTTCATTTAAATACAAAACAGTATAAGAATACTTTTCCAGAACCTCATTATTCAAAGCAAATCCTTTAAGAATATTTTGCCTTTCAACAATTTGGCTTTCGGTTGTTAAAGGCGTTTCTAACAGATAAAGAATCCTTTTTTTAGTGAAGCTATTCAGCGAAAAATCAAAAATAGGCAATACTTCTTCTTTTATGTTTAAATCCTGAATATTGTTCATACGCTTAAATTATCCTTAATAAATTAGGTTAGGCTGATAACTGAATTTTGTTTAATCTAAAATAGTAAAATTATTCAAAAAAAACATACCAGAAATCCATTAAATTTATAAAGTTTAGAACGTTTTAACAAATAAAGCACGCCATATTCATTAATAATCGATGAAATACATTTTTAAAACATATGTAATTAAAAAATCAAACAAAATTATCAGACAACAAAACATTAAACAAAAATCAACAAATCAATAGTTGTTTTAAATTGTGAATATCTATTTGAGAATTTGAGGCATATTTTCTCTTTAAAATCTATCTTTGACATCCTTAAAAATTACAAGAAAATGAGCGCAACTTGGTACGAATGCAAAGTAAAATATAGAAAAACAGATGAAACTGGAGGACAAAAAGTTTTAACCGAACCTTATTTGGTTGATGCTTTATCTTATACAGAAGCTGAAAAAAGAATGACCGAAGAAATGGCCGCTTACACTAGTGAAGAATTCAAAATCACAGCTATCAAAGTGGCAAATTATGCCGAAATTCATCCTTTTGAAAATGCAGACAGATGGTTTAAATCTAAAATCACTTTAATTGCTTATGATGAAGAAAGTGGTAAGGAAAGAAAAACAAGCATGTATATGCTGGTTCAGGCAAATGATGTACGCGAAGCTTTTGACAACACACTTCACGTAATGAAAAATACAATGGGAGAATATTCTATTCCAGCCATTTCAGAAACAGCAATTATGGATGTTTTTCCTTATTTCAGCGGCGAAGAAGGCGAAACAGAAATGTTGGAAAGATTCAATACCCTAAAAGCTTCCAAACCAGTAGCTGTCGAAGTTCAGGATACAAATGAATTTGATCCTGCTTATTTAGAAGAAAGTCTTTAAATTCAAGACATTTTCTAATAAATGAAAATTAAAAAAGCAAAATAGAACTCTATTTTGCTTTTTTAATTTTACACTATTTTTAATAAAGCATTTTTGCCAATGGTGTTACTGCCGAAGCTGATTTTGGCAATAAAGATGTAAGTGCATCAAATTGTGCTGGACTTATATTTTTTTTCATTTTGGCTATAAAAGACTCTCTACTTGCTGTCATTTTAGAAGTATAACCGGCCTTATCTGTAGCCATTGTAGGCAAAATGTTCTTCTTTTTATTTAAAGTTTCATTTACCAATGAATTCACAATCGGTTTTTGCGCCTCAGTTAATTTTAATTTTGGTGACAATACACCCATAACCTGATTCGAGAGACTAGCAACATCAAAAGCAGGAACTGCTGTTGTTGATGCCTTACTAGCTGCTTTTGTAATCTCTCCTACACTCTGCGCATTTGCAAATGAAATTGTCCCTAAAAGGACAGCCGCAATCAATAATTTCTTTTTCATAGTGTTTTCTTTTAAAGTTATTGCTGGGTATTAAAGGTAATAAAAATGTCAATTCAGCAGACACTAAACATCTAAATATCTGCTATTTACAATGTTCTAATGCGAAATATTCTGAATATTCAAAAATCAAAATAAATCCTATCTTAGCTACAGAATTACGCGTTGATTTAAAACCACTTAGACCACCAAAGCCAAACAAACCTAAAAAACCAAAAGCTACATGACCAAAAAGACATTTATTTTAATTGGATTTATCATTTTAAAATTTGCACTTCAATATATTTTACTGAGTCCGGAATATGATCTGCAACGCGATGAATATCTGCATCTGGATCAAGCGCATCATTTGGCTTGGGGATATCTATCAGTTCCTCCTGTAACTTCTTGGTTTTCGTATATCATTTATCTGCTAGGAAATACTGTTTTTTGGGTCAAGTTCTTCCCTGCCCTTTTTGGCGCTTTGACACTTTTAGTTGTCTGGAAAACAATTGAGGTTTTAAAAGGAAATTTATTTGCTTTGATTTTAGCTTCAACTTGCATTTTATTGTCATCGCTTTTACGATTAAACATGCTTTTTCAGCCAAATTCTCTAGACATTTTATGCTGGACCTCTTTTTATTTCGCAGTAATTCAATACATCAAAACCGAAAAAATAAAATGGCTTTATACAGGCGCCATAATTTTTGCTTTTGGTTTTCTGAATAAATACAATATTCTTTTTCTTTTAATCGGGCTTTTACCCGCACTTTTGCTTTCAAAGCAAAGAAAAATTGTTGCCGAAAAAAATCTTTATTTTGCTCTGATTTTGGGCCTAATTTTAATTCTTCCGAATCTCTTGTGGCAGTACAAAAATCATTTTCCGATTGTGCATCACATGAAAGAATTGGCCCAAACACAGCTGGTAAATGTTGATCGGGTTGGATTTTTAAAAGAACAATTATTGTTTTTTATTGGCGGATTTATCGTGATTCTTTCCTCCTTTTATGCGCTGCTTTTTTATAAACCTTTTTCAAATTATCGATTCTTTTTTCTTTCGATTGTTTTTACTCTTTTAGTTTTTATTTATTTCAAAGCTAAAGCGTATTATGCAATTGGTCTTTATCCAATTTACATTGCATTTGGCGCCGTTTTTTTAGGCGAAATTTCAAAAACAGGATGGAAACGATTCTTACAGCCCATTTTAATCCTGGTTCCGCTTTTACTTTTTATTCCAATTTATAAAGTCGCTTTTCCTAATAAAACGCCACAGGAAATAGTTGCAAAACCTGAAAAATATAAAAAATTTGGAATGCTTCGTTGGGAAGACGGAAAAGATCATGAATTACCTCAGGATTTCGCCGATATGCTGGGCTGGAAAGAATTGGCGCAAAAAACGGATTCTGTTTATGCTTTGTTTCCAAAATCAGAAAACACCTTGGTGCTTTGCGACAATTACGGTCAGGCAGGAGCAATTAATTATTACACTAAAAACGGAATTAAAGCCGTTTCTTTTAATGCCGATTATGTCAATTGGTTCAATTTGAACATCTCTTACACAAACCTAATTAGAATAAAAGAATTTGAGGAAAACAGCACTGAATTCGCAGAAACAAGTCCGTTTTTTGAAAAAGCTACAATTAGTGGTGAGATAACAAACAAATTTGCCCGTGAATATAAAACCACAATTTTTGTTTTTACCAAAGCTAAAATCAATATCAACAAAAGATTAGAGCAGGAAATTAAAGAAGAGAAAAATTACGACAAATAAATGATCGATTTCAGCACAATTGAATATTTAAAATCTGGAAATGAAAGACAAATTCTGGCTTATGAAATTTTGACAAAAAACAAAATCTTAGAAGCCTTGGTTGAATTTGATCCAATTCTCGTTGGCACAATTCCAATAAATATTGACATTGAAAACAGTGATCTTGATATTATTTGTTATTGGCAAAATAAAAATCATTTTGTCGAAAAAGTCACTTCTCTTTTTAAAAATAAATCCGATTTTACAATTAGAGAAACTGTTATAAATCAACACGAATCTATAGTTGGAAATTTCAAATTAGATGATTTTGAAATTGAAATATTTGGACAAAATATTCCAACCAAAAATCAAAACGGCTACAGACACATGATTATCGAACACCAAATTCTGGAATTGCGAGACGAAAATTTTCGGCAGGAAATTATAAAACTGAAACAAAACGGATACAAAACTGAGCCTGCATTTGCCAAATTATTAGGTTTAAAAAGTGATCCTTATTTAGAATTACTGAATTATAAAATCTAATTACAAAACTAAAATAATCACAATTCACTATACAACAAATAGTTACAATCCAAATTTATTAAAATAAAAATATTTCACTAATTCCTTTGAAAAACTGTATTTAGTGTTTATCTTTGCACCCGAAACATCGCGGGATAGAGCAGTAGGCAGCTCGTCGGGCTCATAACCCGAAGGTCACAGGTTCGAGTCCTGTTCCCGCTACTAATTGGGACAAAGAAGAAAATTTCTTCTTTGTCCCTTTTTTATTTAGCCCTATCAGCCTGTTAATACTGTAGATGAGATGCACTACTTCGTTTACTCTAGCGGTTCGAAACCCGTTTTCTGAGATCGTAAAATTCTCAGGAAAAATCGAACCTAATAAATCTCTCGATTCAATCCAGTTGCCGTTTTCATAATATTCGTTAAGCTTCATCAGATTCTCAACTCCAGTTTTTAAAAGTTCTTCGATATCTTTATTCTCATCATCAATGCCAGATAATTTAAGTTCAAGCCTTCTTACCATCTCTCCATAATCTGACTTCATGTCTCGGTAGTCCGAAGCATCTATCTGTTTTGTTGCAAGAAGATCTCTCGCATTTGAGATTCTGGTTTCATAATCCTTGATCTGGCTTATGATTTTATTTTTCTCTTCCAAGACATCTTTAATCTGTTCTCTATAACAGTCGCCTATTACATTGGCATAAATGTTTTTGATTTCAGGAATCGGCACATACTTTTTCAGGTTCTGTATAAATATCTCATTGGCCGTTTCCGAATTTATTCTATATCTGCATCCTGCACTGCAGTGGTAATAAGGATAATATTTATGTCGTCCTTTAGATATGCTTCCAGTCAATATTTTCCCGCAGTCGGGACAGATGAAAAAACCTCTCAGCGGAAAAGGCTTGCCTGAAAGAGCTTTTGGAAGATATTTGCGGGATCTCCCGTCAAGAACATCCTGAACTTTATAGAAAAGCATTTCCGAAATTAAAGCTTCGTGCTGTCCTCTCACTAAAGTGCGTTCCTCATCCTTATATTTAGGAACTTCTATCTTTCCACAGTAAAGAGGATTGCGGATCGCTCTCCAGAAATGGTTCTTGCCTGCTTTAAGCCCCTTTTCTTTTGCCATGTGAAGCACCTGTTCCGTATTGAAGATTCCTTTGGAAAGTTCTTCAAAAGCCCATTTTAAAATAGAGGCTTCTGGCTGGTCGAATGCAATATATTTTGTCCCGTCTTCTTTTACTCGGTTAACATATCCAATGGGAGCAATTCCCATATATCTCCCTTCTTTTCTAGCTCTTCTCATTCCGTGAAAGGTATTCAGGGCTCTACGGTCATTCTCCACCTCGGGAGCAGCCAGATAAAAAGCCAGCATCATTTTGTTCTCAGGTATTGATAGATCCAAAGGCTGTTCTATTGCCTGAGGCTCAACTCCCAATTTTCTGAGGATACTGATCATCTGGTATGCATCTCCTGCATTTCTGCTGAACCTGTCCCATTTGGTAAACAGCAGAAGATCGGTTTTATTCTTATGCTTCTTTAAATCCGCAAGCAGTTTCTTCCACTGCGGACGGTTGAATGTCTTTGCCGAATGGTCTTCATAAATAACGTGTCTTATTTCAACTGCATTTATTTCGCAGTACTTGCGAAGCATTTCTTCCTGATTTCTCTGTGAGTAGCCCCTGTCAGCCTGCTCATCGGTACTCACTCTCACGTATAGGTCTGCTATTTTTCTCATCTTTTTTCTTTAAATAGTTTGAAACTGCCATGTTTGCCAGTTTTCTTAAAAATTCTAAAATCATTACCGCCTGTTCCAGCGTCACTTCCACTCCTTCATCTTTCAGCATTTTTCTGGTCTTTTCTGCCGTCATTTTTCCTCTTTCTTCTCTTCCATCCTTCTCCATTTGAAATTCCTCTTCATTAAAAAAAGACCGAGCCTCGGTCTTTTTTGTTCCACAATCATTCATCGCTATAAAGCTATAACACTTTTTTCATTTTACCCTGATCAAAATTTGGGTAGGATAACACAAATATAAAACCTAATCAACTGATGATCATAAGTAAAATTTACTTATCATCACTCAATCCAATTTTTGATTCTAACAAAGATAAAATGCTTTTCCCTCAATGTCATGGACATAATATGTTCATGAAAACGGTACTTAAACCATTGCTATGCGCAGTATTCATTTATCTTCTTTCTTTTCATTGAGCATTCTGTATATTTCATCCAGAACCTCTATTTCAGAACTTGGAATCAGCTGAAGTGCAAGCTCCAGAACCGAGCCTATATAAATCTCCCTGTTATCCAGTTCATCCGAATAAACAACATTCAGGCACATTCTAATCAGATTCACTCCAAGACAAGTCATATCTGCATAACCATAAAATCTTATCTCACGTACTGATTCCCCGTCTTTGTCCTGAGCAGATTTGAGCAGTTTAAAATGATAAGATGCAAAATCTTTAAATTCTTCCAGTGTTTTTATTTTGTCAGTCTCCATAATTTTCAAATATTAAATCTTAATCTTGACATTCTGTTTCTTCTTTATTTTCTGAAAACAGATCCGTAATCTCATTTAAAAATTCAAGTTCGTCAACTGGTAATAACTGAAGAGCAATTCCCAGTATAAGCCCAACATCAATATATTGGTTTTGAATCGTAGGCGGAACTTCTGCGCTGTCCTGATCTAAAGCGATAATGCACAGCTTCATTAGGTTTCTAACAACAGAACCGAGCTCACAATAGCCATAAACCCTGATTTCTGCATTATACATCCCTCTTTTGTCCTCTGCTTTTTTCAGGGTATTAAGTAGTTTTCCGCTTAACACTCTGACGTCTTCCAGTTTTTTGATTTCATCGGTTTCCATGATTTCCGCTTTTATGCTGATAATGTCACATCCTGATGAATTCCCTCAAGCCTCTCCAGTTCCTTCTGAATCATGGCTTCTGCTTCTTTCATAAAATCACGGCATCTGTCTTCCATCAGCCCATAGTACAGATAATCAAAACTGTTCCTTCTGCTGAATCGAAGCGTGTTCGGATTCTTTTTCAAAAGCTTGAACATATTTTTTTCATCCCTGCTGTTTCGGGGAAAGTATTCAGAAGTCAAGCTCGTGAAGTATTCGCAAAGCTCAAATAAGTAGCCCAGAGAAAAATGATTAGGCGTATATCCCAGAAATACCCTTATAAGGGAAAGGCAGGTCTGTTCCACTATCTGATGAAGGGAACACATTCTGACTTCATACGAAAAATACTGGTCGTTATTATAGATTAGATCCCATATTGATGCAGTAACATTTCTTCTGTCTCCTGCGTATGCTGAAGTGCTTTTCACATATCTCTTTTCTGGATTCTTAGCCCAGATTACAGGCGACCTGTATGCATCTATATGGATTCTCTGCGCATTCTTAAAAATGTTCCAGAAGAAATACTGCTGGTCTCCATATAGTTTTATAATATTTCTCACTCGGTGAAGCAGAATTGTGACGGTTATCTGACCTCTTGACCTGCTCTTTATTTTATCGGTGATGTCATTGCCTATGTTATCCTCGAACTCTTCGGCTATGATTAGCAGATAAAGATGAATATGCTTTTCTTTCTGAACGGGCTTCTGAAAAGGCTCATTAAAAGTATAACTGCTTTTCTTCTCTGCAAAACAGTAAATGCCTATCGGATCTATGTTCTGTGAAATAACTCGATAAATTAAATCGGATGCGGTGTTTTGAATTGCTTTCATAATTTTATACATTTTAGTTAATACTTGTCTGAAAAATTGTATTTTTGCTAAACACACTGGCAAGTAAGCGATTAACCGTATGGTACGCTATCAAAATGTCCCGTACCGTACATAAGAAAATATGTATCATACATAAATCTGGCTTTTTTATCCTTAATTATTATCTTTGGACTATGAGTACATTAACAAAACCAAATCACATGGGGCGTAAGATCAGCCGTATCCGTGA
Source organism: Flavobacterium xizangense (assembly GCF_054075145.1). Taxonomy (NCBI): domain Bacteria; kingdom Pseudomonadati; phylum Bacteroidota; class Flavobacteriia; order Flavobacteriales; family Flavobacteriaceae; genus Flavobacterium; species Flavobacterium xizangense. Next base: position 153,725 of record NZ_JBSIPG010000012.1, read on the forward strand.
ACTGAAAGACATGAAGCAGGAAGCACTGGCGCAGGCTATGGGTACCAACCAGCAGGCTGTTTCTATTTTGGAAAACAGTGAAACCATTGATGATGAAAAATTAAAAGAAGTGGCAAAAGCTTTAGATGTAAGCGTGGAAGCAATTAAAAACTTTTCTGATGAAGGCGTAATTAATTATTTCAACACTTTTAATGAAGCTGTTGCAAATAATAATTTTGGGCGACAAGATACCATTAACTTTAATCCGATAGATAAGGTTGTTGAGCTTTATGAACGTTTAGTTCAAGCAGAAAAAGACAAAGTGGAATATTTGGAAAAATTACTAAAAGACAAATAAGCTTTTAAAAGATATATTAATTCAAACAAAAAAGAGACTCTAAAGTCTCTTTTTTGTTATAAAAACTAAGTTAGTTTTGTTGTTTTATTTAGTGTAATTCGTTTTATTTCTTCTTTAATGGCTAAAAAATCTTTAGAAAAATACATTCCAATAAAATGTTCTGCAAGACTCCAATCTTCAAGCAAAATCAATAATTCCTTATCTTGATTCTCCCCATAAATGTATAACAAAGATAAGTCTTTATAGATTTTGAGTACATATTCTTCTTGAATATGACCGATCCAGAATACACCATTTTCATCATACCTTTTTTTAATTTCCTCAACAGCATTAACAGCATCAGCAATTTCTGCATTATCAATCGACACTCCCCATCCCTTTTCAATCCAAAATTCAGTCATAGTCTTATACCTTTATAAATTCAATATCGGCTTATATTTAGGAAAAGATCTCCTTCTTTATTTCAAATATATTAAAAAAACTTCTTAATACATAGATGTCCAACTACTTAAATAAGTTGTATTCAAATATGCCATATTTTCGGTACGAAATAAAATAGAAAGAAAAAACAATAATTAAAATCTAAAGAAAAAAAAGCAAAGCAAGTTATTGGACACAGCCAGAGAAGTGCGCATAACATTTTTATCGTTCCTCAAAAAATGCCCTTCGGGACTTATAGCACTTCAACTGTCTGAATGTCCAATTTATAGACTGCTTTCTTTTTTTCCTTTTTCTTTTTTTTAGCATTTATTCATTGTAACAGTCTACAGCCATCATGACCATATTTTGCGCATGATACATTCAAATATTTTCGCTAAATTAGAAGCCTGCTTTTAAAAATCTCCAAAGATTGCCACGTTCCTGCAATCAGCAAGATGAACGGTTGTTTAACAACCGCCTATCTTGCCACCCATTGCCTCGGAACTCGGCGGTGGAGAAACTTAAAAGCAAAGAGTTTGATAACAATGAAAATGAAAGATGATGAAAAGTGAAAATTCAAACAGAACACGAATCGTGGGACTGCGATTCACTCCTTTGGAGTATGCCGAACTGGAAAAAAGATTCAGAGCCAGCACCTGCCGAAAATTAAGTGACCACATCAGGAGCCACTTATTCAACAAACCAATTGTAGCTACATACAGAAACCAGTCTTTAGACGATCTTATGGAAGAGACAGCCGTCCTTACTTCCGAATTAAGGGCAATCGGCAATAATATCAATCAGATTGCCAGAAAGATAAACACCCTCAAAACTGTTCCCGATTTTAAAGGGCATCTTTATCTATTCGAAATCCAGAGAAAAAGACTTTTTGATAAAATGGAAGAGGTCTCAGGCCACACCCAGAAAATAGCAGAAAAATGGTTGCAGTGATAAAAACAAGCTCGTCCATAAGAGGCATTCTGAATTACAACGAAAATAAAGTTGAGATCGGAAAAGCGGAATGCATAAGTGCCGTGAATTATCCGATGAAGCTGGAAAAGCTCAGTTTCACTTCAAAATTAAACCGCTTTCTAAAACTGGCAGAACTCAATACCAATACGAAGAGAAACACGGTGCATATCTCGTTGAACTTTGATCCTTCGGAGAATCATTCGAAAGAAAAACTGGCTGAAATCGCAGACACTTATATGGAAAAACTGGGATTCGGCAGACAGCCTTATCTGGTGTATCAGCATTATGATGCAGGGCATCCGCACTGCCATATAGTGACAAACAACATTCAGAGAGACGGAAAAAGAATCGACCTTCATTTACTAGGCATTAGAAAATCAGAACCTGCCCGAAAAGAAATTGAAGAAATGTTTGGACTTGTAAAAGCAGAAGGAAGAAAACAGAAAGAACAATTTTCGTTAAATCCGATAGATGCCGGCAGAGTCCAATACGGAAAAGCAGAGTCCAGAAAGGCGATCAATTCAGTTTTAAATCAGGTGTTGTATAATTATAAATATTCAAGCCTGCCTGAACTCAATGCGGTTTTAAACCTCTATAATGTACATGCTGACAGAGGAAGCGAGGAATCAAGAGTTTTCAAAAACAACGGACTGCTTTACAAGATACTTGACCAGAACTCAAAACCGATAGGCGTGCCGATAAAAGCCAGTGAATTCTACAGCAGACCCACCTTAAAATTTCTGGAGGAAAAATTCAGGGTAAACGAAACAAAGAAGCAATACGGCAAAAGCCACGTTAAAAATGCTTTGAGACAGGCTTTTTTTGATGAAAGAATGACTTCTGTAGAGAGATTATCTGAAAGGCTCAAAGATGAAGCCATTCATACCGTTTTAAGAAAAAGCAGTGAGGGAAAACTTTATGGAATTACTTTTATAGACTTTAAGACACAGTCGGTTGTGAATGGAAGCAGTCTGGGAAAAGAATTCAGTGCAAAAGGGATTCAGGAAAATTGTGCAATGAACATTCTTGCACTTGAAAGAAAATATGAAAATTCTGTTTCAAGAAATTCTGAGGACATTCAATATCCTGAATCAAGAGAGTATGTGAAAGAAAATCTTGCAGATATTCTGCTTCGCGGAGAAAAAATAAACGAATATGTTTCTAAACAGTTTAAACAGAAGAAGAAAAGAAGAAGAATATTTAAAGGACTATAAGAAGGTTTAATGATGCAAATTGCACCATTAATTTTGCCTCCATTTTTTTATCACCTTCCCTTTTTCTTTATATATTTAATTATTTCAAGTCTTTCATTTTTACTATCTTTATGGCTAACTTTTTAATAAATACTAATCTAAAAATATTGTATAATAAAAATGAAATTTTCTTTAAACCCTAATTTTATTAAATCATCAAATCTAATTTTTATATCTGCTGGACTTGGTCTTATCAACTTTTTACTTTCACCTGATATACTTTCTTCAAAAAAAAACATAATTATTAGTATAATTACTATTGTCATAATTTTAGTAGTAGGACTTCTTATTAGATTAGAAATTACTTGGATAAAATACCTTTTACTAATTTTGATTATTTTAGGTTTAAATTCTTTGCCTATGCTCTTAAAAGATGAATTCTCAACACATCCTTTGAATGCCCTTATAACAATACTACAGTCAATAGCACAAATTTACGCTACAATATTACTATTCAAAAGTAAAACAAATTAAAATTATTTTAATTACGGCCATAAAGCAAAAAAGAGAAACTAAGTTTCTCTTTTTTACTTTTTATATACTAAATGATGGGATAAAAATCTTTTATTTTAGTTGTCGGGACATCTTTGTATAATGATGTTAAAATCTTGTCTATGTTCTTTGAAAACAAACAGGAAATAATGACTTCTTGATCATTATTCATTATTATTTTTGCATAAAAATAATCTTCAAAAGGAAAATTTCTAAGAGCCAAACCTGCACATTTAGTTCCTGACATATAAAAATTAATTGTTTTAAAATCTCCTTTATTATATATCACTAATTGATCATTACTAGTAAAGCTAATATGTTCTTCATTTAATTCATAAACACATCCTTTCCCTTCATTATAATAATTTTGATGTATATAAATTGTGGGAAGTACAAATACAATTAATATTGGAATATTTATATATGTAATACTTTTAATATCTAATTTGAAATAAATCATTACAAAATTAATTAATATAACAATTATCAATAAGGTTGATAAAGCTTTTACATGTTTAAAAAAAGTTAATTCTAATTTCATTTTATCGTTTCATATTTGAGCCTGCAAGATTTACAGTATTTATAAATTGATTGTAACTACCTTGGATTTCAGAAGATACTTTGTCATAAGCTTGTTCTAAACCAGCCATTCCTGCGCCAAGTAGCCCCCCAGTGACTGCCCCCGCTGCAGTCCCTGCTGCAGGGCAAACTGCTGTACCAACTTCAGCACCAACTGTTGAACTAGCAATAGCACCAGCTATAATCCCTCCAGTGCGAAATGTAGCTCTACCAGCTCCAATATCCCCATTTGCTAAATCTACGCCAGTTTTTGCAAGTTCTAATCCTGTTCCTAAGTTACCAGTTACTCCTCCAACGGCTTCTACTGATTTGCTTGTAACACCTAGCATTTGAAGAGTCATAACACTAGTATCAACTGAAGAATTAAAATCCGCTACTTGATTTATTACGTTGCTAACTTGGCTCAAAGGAGCTTGATCAACAGCGACATCAGCTTTTCCATTCACTGTGAATTGACCATTGTCTCCTAATGCAACTTTAGTTCCTTTTGATGAAGTATATGTTTCTCCAACCGCTTTATAAGTGGAATTATTACCATAGTATTCGGTAGCTGATTTTTGATCAGTAACGCGACTATCATATACCATTTGCCCATCTTCTGTTCTAACCCAATCATCTGCTTGCATTCCATCTGGATCAATAAAATAGATAGGATTATTAAGAGCATATGTAAATGGGGAAAAACGTCTAGATGTTTCTGCCTTAGGATCTATATTCATCCAACGCCCAATAGCAGGGTCATAATTTCTCGCTCCATAATCGTACATCGCAAGCCCCAGCTCGTCTTGGAGCTCCTTGCCGTTGTACTTATACTTATTATTTGTCGCCACATAATCATTATATCCTTTATGTTTCAATCCAAAAGGATAATAATTATTCTCTTCGATAATTTCAAGAACTTGTGTGGTTGGGTTTTTAGCATAACTCAAACGAATGTTACCTAAATGATCTTTGTACTGGAAAACATAAGAAAGCGCTCCACTTGTATTTTTCACATAACCTTCAGCAGTCGGGAAAAACTCCAAAACATTGTTTTTGTACTGAAAACCTCCTAAATAATTAGTATTGTCGGTAACTGTGCCTTGTGTTACTATTTTCTCGAGTTTCTGTCCTGTTGCGTTGTAAATGTACTCAATACTGCCTGTTGTTCCAAATGTTATTTTCTTTGGGAGATTCAGTTGGTTGTAAGTTATGGCAGTAATGTTCTTGTTCTTGTCTGTGATCATATTGCCGTTGGCATCATAGGTATAATCATCGCCAGTCTTATTGACATCGTTAAAACCGCTAGTGTTGTTTGAACTGTCAGTAACCTTAGCAAGCTGGTTTGAATTAGACGGATAAGTATAGGACAGATTATCTATACCAATAATTCCCGTCTGTGGGTCGACATCGCCATTTCTGGCCAAAGACATGATATTGCCATTTTTGTCATAAGTCAAATTTTCATCGTATGCATTTGTTGTCAGACCGCTCTTTTCGTAAATAGCATTTTTTAAACGATTTAGATTGTCGTATTTGTATCCATAGCCACGGTCTGTATTATCAGCACCGGTCCTCCATAACGTTTCAGAAATATTTCCGTTGTACAATCCATTTACTCCAGAAATTCCAGCCGATGTTGTATTGTAGCTGATCTTGAATGCAAAAAGATCTTTTGGATCTGATTCGAACTGTAGGTTTCCCGTTTTGTTAATTTCAGTAAGCCAACCTCTGATGTTATAAGAAAAATCGACTTTCTGCAATGGACTTCCTGCTGTATTTCCTACTTTTTTATTGTTTAGCTTTCCTAATTCATCGTAATCGTTGGATGCCAATAACTGAACCGCGCCTCCATTGATCTGATGCGTGTGTGTAAGCAAACGATCTTGAGGAGAATATGTAAAATCCTCCCTTATTGTAAGTTCCGTATCGCCTGAAGTACGTTTGTGCTTGGCAATGGTATATATAGTTTTTCCACCAAAATCAAGCTTAGAGTCTGTATAGGTATAACCTCCCAAATGATTCTGCAAATAAGTTCTTATTGCTCGTGACTTCGCGTCATAAAACGTAGTAGTCGTCTCGCCTGCCGTTGAAGAAGCAGCTGACAATGCTCTAGTCCATGTTCCGGAAGTAAGACCTTTTATGTTTGCCAGAACCGTCTGTCCTTCCACCGCTGAAGGAACTGTCTGGGCTCCTGGGAAAGTGTAATTATCGTAATAATTGACCGTCAGAAGCTTGAAGCTTGTCGGAGTGTTCGCATTTGTGTAATAAGCTTGAATCCCATCAATACTTCCTGAAGTCTGCTTGGTCTCAAACAAGGCGGCTGAATTCTGTGCTGTCTGCAATGTATTTCTTGCTGCAGAACTCACAGCCTGATTACTCCATCCCGTATATATAGGACGGCCAAAAGCATCGTATTTAGTTATAATCCACCCCACTGCGGTATCGTCCTTGAACGGCGAAAATGCAGGACCAGTCGCTACAGGTCTGTCTAATCTATCATAGACTATGAATTCCCATTGCTTGCCCGGAAGCTTTTTCTCTATCAAACGGTTTCTGTTATCATATTTATACTGATAGCATAAATCATCTAAAATTTGGGTATTAATTGTACCTTCTGCTTTTGGAGGCAATACATAAGTCAGGTTTCCATAAATGTCATAAACATAGTATGTATCATAATTAACGCCTAAATCATAGGTTCTTTTTAAAACAACCTGTCCTTCCTTGTTTTTGAACTCTACAGTTGATCCAGATGTTTCTGAAGGATTTGCCGCAGAATTCTCATCGTAGGTAATAGTTTTGCTCAGTTCTCCAAGTGCATAATAACTTCCCGCATCTGAAAAAGAAATATCGTACAAGCCAGTGCCTGAATTCCATAATGTTCCTGCTTTATACAGCTTTACCTCGCTAGCTAAATTCGTCTTGTAATCGAATTTGATTTCATGCCCTGCGTCCATTGCCCATGGTGTTCCTGTCGCTCCTTGTTTAATAACCCTATTCAGAGGAGATTGTTCTAGTTTCTTTTGCGAGAATGGATTTGATGTGTTTTCATATTTTGGTGTATTGTAAAACGTGATCGTATTTGCTCCCGCATTTACATTGTAAGCCATATTAGCTGAAGTCGCTACATAAGGCAGATACTCGAGAACCTGACGTCCAAAATCGTCATACCCAATATGTGTTACAATATCTTTCCCTGTTGAAGACTGCTGATTGGCTATCTGCTGCATAGGCCTTCCAAGTCCGTCAAAATAAGTAATATTAATCTGTACTTTATTGACTGGTGAAGAAACAAAAGGCGTTGTTGTCGGTTCTTTGTATGTTTTGCTTATAATGTAATTATAATCAGATGTCGGATTTGCAAGATTTGAACAATCTGAGCTTGTTCCTTGAAGAAGCGGACAATTGTCTGTATTGTCTCGGACATAATTTCCAGCTGGGGCTGTACATTGTTGTACAAAATTCAAAGGATCACCTAATCCGTCCAAATCATTGTCAGCATACCATTTTGTATTAGGGTTTATAGAAGCATCTGCATCATTACAGTCTGTATTGTTGGTTACATAATTATTAGGTTTGTTACTGTAATATACCGACAATGATGCATTTCCATAACCGTCTCCATCGCCGTCATAATAAAAATTCTGTGGTGTAATATTGGTTATGTTGGCTGTTGAATCATTAATATCTAACGCATTTCTAACATATCCTC
>NZ_JBSIPG010000013.1:0-87123 GCF_054075145.1 Flavobacterium xizangense
CGATAGGAGCGGAAATCCTTTTTGTGGCGGGGTTCGCCGCAAAAAGATTGGAGCGGATAGCGGGAAACAGCTACTTAATATTACAATAACTAAATCCCAAATTCAGTTTTTTACTCTTATATATATTATAGTATGAAATAATTTCCTCCTTATATATATGTATAGAAAAAACAAAACCGTTAGATTTTAAAATCTAACGGTTTTAATTACATATATTATAATAGATGATTAGGCTACCTTTCTATTGATTCGCAGGAGCTTTTGCTTTTTCTTCCCACTTATTCATTAAATCATTATAATTAATTGGATTTGCTGCTTTTTGATTTACTAATCTTCCTGATTCAAAAGCACGCTGAAGAATTGTTTCAATTAAATAATCTTCATTGACTTCATAAGGATTGTATTCTGCTTTTAGACTTATATCAAATAAATTAGCTGTGGTATTTGAAACAAATGCTTTGAATCCGCTTTTAAGAGTTTTTATTAAATCATATGTTGTGATTCCAGTTTGGCGGTGAACCAATTTTACTAAAATCTGACCTTGCTTTCGCGAAAGTTTTTTAAGTCGGTCTTCAAATTCATTGTTAAGATAGTCTTCAACGATTTTGAAATATTTCTTTTTTTCACGGTTTGAATTCAAACGCGCCATTCCTTTATTTAATGCCGTCAATCTATCTGCTGCCAATTTTGCATACGGATAGACTTTGTAAACTCTGTTTTGAAGAATCAAAAATTGCTTTTGTGCTTCAGGATCGAGCTTTTCTTTTGTAATGATTATCTCGGGCAGTTCTATAGTATCACCTAAAATAGAATCTTTCTCTGTTAAAGTATAGCCCATTTGCTGATTCTCTTTTGGCGTAACCTGAGCACGGCTTGAAAGTGAAAACAAAATAAAGAATAAAAGAATGCTGGTAAATCTCATTGAGTCATAATTTAAATGTAAAATTATATATTTATACACAACTCTAATACCAAATTTATAATTTAGCAAAAAAATATTTTTATGAGTTCAAATTCTATCTTAAAAGATACTTCAATTGCTTTCCTTGAAAGCTATCTAAATAACGCGTCACCTACTGGATATGAAAGCGAGGGACAAAAACTTTGGATGCAATATTTAAAGCCATATGTTGATACTTTTATTACTGATACTTACGGAACTGCTGTTGGCGTTATCAATCCGGACGCTCCTTTTAAAGTTGTAATTGAAGGCCATGCCGATGAAATTTCCTGGTACGTTAATTATATTACAGATGATGGATTAATATATGTAATAAGAAATGGTGGTTCTGATCATCAAATTGCTCCTTCAAAACGAGTTGACATTCATACTAAAAAAGGAATTGTAAAAGGTGTTTTTGGCTGGCCAGCTATTCATACTCGTTTACGTGATAAAGAAGAGACTCCTAAATTAAGCAATATTTTTATTGATTTAGGTTGCGAAACTAAAGAACAAGTTGAAGCGCTTGGCGTTCATGTAGGATGTGTTATTACTTATCCTGATGAATTTATGATTTTGAATGAGAATAAATTTGTTTGTCGCGCAATAGACAACAGAATGGGCGGTTTTATGATTGCGGAAGTTGCAAGACTTCTCCATGAAAACAAAAAAACACTTCCTTTTGGGTTATATATCGTTAATTCTGTTCAGGAAGAAATTGGTTTGCGTGGTGCCGAAATGATTGCACATACTATAAAACCAAATGTTGCTATTATAACTGATGTTTGCCATGACACAAACACACCAATGATTGACAAAAAAATCGAAGGTGATCTTAAAATGGGGAACGGACCTGTAATTGCTTACTCGCCTGCTGTTCAAAACAAGCTTCGTGATTTGATTGTTGATACGGCTGAAGAAAATAAAATTCCGTTTCAGCGCAACGCTACTTCAAGCGCGACAGGAACAGATACTGATGCTTTTGCTTATAGCAATGGTGGTGTGCCATCGGCATTGATTTCGTTACCTTTACGATATATGCATACTACAGTTGAAATGGTACATAAAGAGGATGTCGAAAATGTAATTCAGCTGATTTATGAAACATTATTGAAAATTGAAAACAACGAAACATTTTCTTATTTTAAATAAAAACGAGATATAAAACATAAATTAGGCTGTTTTAAAACGGCCTAATTTATAAATAGGTTATATATGAAAATTTTATTACTCGAAGACGACTTTACTTTATCGAAAGAAATCTCTGCATTTTTTTCTTCGAAAGGCTTTGAGTGCATTTCATATTATGATGGCGCGTTATTGTTGAAAAAATACGTTCCTTATGAATATGATTTAATCATTCTTGATATTAATGTTCCAGGCACAAATGGCATCGATGTTTGTAAAGGTATTCGTGAAAATGACAAAAAAACACCAATAATTATGCTGACAGCCTTCAGTGAAATTGATGACAAACTTGCTTCTTTTGACAACGGCGCCGATGACTACTTGGTGAAACCTTTCCATTTTGAAGAATTGTTTGCCCGAATTTCTTCTTTATTAAGACGAAAAGAAATTCCACAGCAAATCGAGAAAAAGATAATTATAGAAGATTTGGAAATTTTGGAAGAAGAAATGAAAGTATTCCGCTCGGGTGAAGAAATTAAACTTACTCCAAAAGAGTTCAAATTAATTATGATTTTGGCTCATGCCAAAGGAAAAGTCCTTTCAAAACAATTTATTGCCGAAAAACTCTGGGATTATCATATTGAAACCAATCAAAATACGATTGAAGTCTATATTAATTTTCTTCGAAAAAAAATCGATAAAGACCACGAAACAAAACTTATTCGAACCAAAGTCGGCTATGGCTATTATTTAAGCAATCAGGAATGACATTAAAAAACAGAATATCACTTTTGGTAAGTTTGCTGTTTACAATACTTTTTGGACTGGCTTCAACAGTGATATTTGTTTTGTATTCTAATTTTAGAAAAGAAGAATTCCGTGATCGTTTAGAAATTAAAGCGCTTTCGAACATAAAACTTCTCGTAAATGTAAAAGAAGTTGATGATCAGCTTTTGAAAATTATCGATCAAAATTCAATCAACAAATTGTATGATGAAAAGACTTTGGTTTTTGATTCTCATTTCAAACTAATTTATAGCAGTATTGATGACGCAAAAATAAATTGGTCAATTGAAGATCTAAAATATCTGAAAAAACATAAAACCTTTTTTAAACAACAAGGCGATTATGAAGTTTATGGCGTTTTTTATGATACTAAAGACAAAGATTTTTATGCTTTAATTTCGGCTACAGATGATTATGGAAAACGAAAGCTTATTTTTCTTCGCTATACTTTAGTCGTATCTTATATCTTTTTTACTTGTATTTGTTGGGTTTTGACATCCTTCATGGTAAAAAAAGCCATGAATCCGTTGCATGTATTTCATCAAAAAATAAAAAACATAAACGAGAATAATCTTGATACGCGCGTAGAATCAAAAAGCAACAAAAATGAAATTGATTTGATTGCAAACGAATTCAATTTCATGATGGATAGAATTGAGATTTCATATCAAAAACAAAAAGAATTTACTGCTCACGCATCGCACGAATTGCGAACGCCTTTATCCAGAATCACTTCGCAGATTGAAAATGTTGTTACAGATCCTGCCACCTCTGAGAAAGGAAAGTCATTTTTAAAAACCATTTTAACAGACGTAAACCAATTAACAGAATTAATTAATTCTTTATTAATTCTGTCAAAAATTGACAATAAAAACCACGAAAACACAGAAGGGCAACGCATGGACGAAATCTTATTTTCGGCCATAGAAAATTTAAATAAAAGCTTTCCTGATTTCGTAATTCTTTTTGAAATGGAAGAAAGCGATGATCTGGATTCTGTTTTAGAAGTAAAAGGAAATAAAAATCTTTTAGAAATTGCGCTGGGTAATATTCTCAAAAACGCTTGTGTGTACTCTGATGACAAGCAAGCCAAAGTAAAAATCAGCGTACAGAATAATCATCTTGTAATTTCAATTTCGAATAATGGAAAGACTTTAGGCGAAGATGAGCAAAAAAATCTTTTCCAGCCTTTTATGCGAGGTAAAAATGCAAAAGGAACTTCAGGTTTTGGGCTTGGTCTGCGTATTGTTCAGCGAATACTTTCTTTACACAACACAAGCATAACTTACAGTGTTCCAAACGATAATGTAAATTTATTTCAACTTTTCTTTCATTAATATTCTTTTTTAAGGTATTTTTAAGGTAGATTTTAAGGCTTCTTAAAGTCTGCCGATAGCATATTTGTACAACTTAAAATTGATACAATGAAAAAAGCATATGCATTTTTTCTGCTTGTTCTTTTAAATCAAGCAGTAATGGCTCAAAAAACAATCACTCTTCAAGATTGTGAAAGTCAATTTCTTAAAAATAATCTTTTTTTGCTGGCCTCTCAATATAATATTGATGCTTCGAAAGCGCTGACGATTCAGGCGAAAATTTGGGATAATCCAGCTTTAACTGCAGAATTAAATGCTTACAATCCAGATGCAAACAAATATTTTGACATTGGTAAGGAAGGTCAAAAATCCTTTGGTATTGAGCAACTGATTTATTTAGGCGGAAAAAAACGCAATGAAGTCAAATTGGCACAAACCAACGAGCAACTAGCTGAATTACAATTTAATGATCTTTTGAGGACTTTAAAACTTCAATTGCGCAAAAGCTTTTACACAGTTTACTACAACACAAAAAGTCTTGAAACGACAGACCAGCAACTTGCCCATATTGAAGATTTGATTAACTCCTACTCTATTCAGGCACAAAAAGGAAATGTTCCTTTAAAAGATGTTGTTCGTTTGCAATCGTTGTATCTCAATTTTAAAAATGAACGAATGGAAGTCGTAAATGACAATATTGAAGAACAAGGAAATTTGAGATTACTACTGAATTCAACCGAAAATATAGTTCCAGAAGTTTCAAAAGACGAATTCAGCAAATATTTGAAAACAATACCTTTCGATTTAAAATCTTTAGAAGATCTAGCCATTGCCAACAGACCTGATTATTTGGCCAAGCAAAAAGAAATTGATGCAAATGAACTGAATGTAAAATGGCAAAAATCACTTTCGATTCCAGATCTAACTTTAGGTGCAAATTATGATCAGCGAGGAGGAGCTTTTAATAAGGAAGCAAATGTTACACTTGGTATTCCGCTTCCGCTTTGGAACAAAAACAAAGGAAATATCAAATATGCTCAAACCATTTTAGAACAGTCTAAAGTTGAAAAACAAAACTTTGATCTGAAATTGCAAACAGAAATTACTTCGGCCTGGAATAAATGGGATGAATCACGTAAAAATTATTCGGTAATAAAACCAACCGTGAATGCCGACTTTGAAGCAGTTTATAACGGAATGCTGACCAACTTCCAAAAACGAAATGTGAGTTTGTTAGAATTTACAGATTTTATGGAAAGTTACAATCAGGCTACAATTCTAGTAAATGAATTAAAGAAAAAGCTGGCACTTTCTGGCGAAGAACTAAATAGTACGATCAACAAAGACTTATTTTAAAAAAATACACAGATGAAACATAAACTAATTATAGGAATTGCAATCTTGAGCTTATCTCTTGCAAGCTGCAAAAAAGAGGTAGAAAATCCACAGACTAATTCGTCTTTTGCATTAAGTGATTCAATGCTAAAAACAACTACAACCGCTGTCGCGCAAACACAACCCGTAACAAACGAATTGAATTTTTACGGAAAAATTACCGCTGACAATAACAAAATGATTGATGTCTATCCTTTAGTGGGCGGAAACGTGATCAAAGTAAATGTTGAACTTGGAGACTATGTACGTAAAGGACAAGTTTTAGCAACCATAAGAAGTACAGATATAGCTGATTTTGAAAAACAATCATTAGATGCAAAAAGCGATTTACTAGTAGCAAAAAACAATTTAAAAGTTGCCCAGGAATTATTTGACGGAAAATTAAATTCGGAAAGCGACGTGCTTCAGGCCAAATCTGAAGTGACTAAAGCACAGTCTCAATTAAGCAAAATTCAGGAAACCTATAAAATCTACAATATAAAAGCGGGTTCCATATACGAAGTGACAGCGCCAATAAGCGGCTTTATCATTCAAAAAAGTATTAATCAAGATATGCTTTTGAGAAACGACCGTTCTGAAAACATTTTTGATATTGCAGAAATAAGCGAAGTTTGGGCAATGGCTAACATCAATGAAGTGGATATCAATAAAGTAAAATTAGGAATTGATGCTGATGTAACGACTTTAAGTTATCCTGATAAAGTTTTTAAAGGAAAAGTCGATAAAATTTTCAACGTAATTGATCCTGAAACTAAAGCAATGCAAGCCCGAATTAAACTTCAAAATTCAAATTATTTATTAAAACCTGATATGAATGCCAACATAAAATTATGTTTCAAAGAAAATAATTCGATGATTGCGATTCCGAGTGATGCCATTGTTTTTGATAAAAGCAAAAACTTCGTAATGATTTTTAAAGATCGTCATAATATAGAAACTAGACAAGTTGACGTTTACAGAGTCGTTGGAAAAACAACTTACATTTCAAGTGGTTTGAAAGAAAATGAAAAAGTTATAACCAACAATCAGTTATTTATTTACCGAGCTTTAAACGAATAAAAAAATGAACAAATTCATTAGAAATATAATTGCTTTCTCACTTAAGAATAAAGCATTCACCTTTTTTTGGGTAGGATTATTGGCAGTTGCAGGATTCATTTCTTTCAAAAATATGCCTATCGACGCCTTTCCGGATGTTACGAATACTCAGATTATCATCATTACACAATGGAACGGAAAAAGTGCCGAAGAAGTAGAGCGATTTGTAACTTCTCCGATCGAGATTTCGATGAACTCGGTTCAGAAAAAGACGAGCGTTCGCAGTATCACAATGTTTGGATTATCTGTAATTAAAATCATTTTTGATGATGGTGTCGACGATACTTTTGCACGTTTACAGGTAAATAATTTATTAAAAAATGTTTCGCTTCCTGATGATGTGGAGCCGGATGTTCAACCTCCTTATGGTCCAACTGGAGAAATATTCAGATATATTGTAAAAAGCGACAGCAGAGACAGCCGCGAATTATTGACTTACCAAAACTGGGTTATTGACAAACAGCTTCGTGCAGTTCCAGGTGTAGCAGATTTGAACGTTTTTGGAGGTCAGACAAAAACATATGAAGTTGGAGTTGATCCAATTAAATTGGCTAAATACAACATTACACCCTTACAGGTTTATAATGCTGTAAATGGCGGAAACTTAAATGTTGGTGGAGATATTATTGAAAAAAATGGACAAGCATTTGTTGTTCGTGGTGTCGGGCTTTTAAAATCTATTTCGGATATTGAAAACATTATTGTTGATGATGCCGGAGGAAATCCGATTTTGGTAAAAAATGTAGCGAATGTTTATGAAAGCGCAATGCCAAGGGTTGGTCAAACCGGAATTGGAAAAAACGATGATGCAGTTGAAGGAATTGTCGTAATGCGAAAAGGTGAAAACGCGCAGGAAACACTGGCTTTAATCAAAGATAAAATAAGGGACTTAAATGATAATATCCTTCCGGAAGACATTAAAATTGAAACGTTTTATGATCGTGATAATTTAATGAATTTCACTACCGAAACAGTAATGCATAATTTATTCGAAGGAATTATTCTGGTTACCTGCGTCGTATTCTTATTCATGGCCGATTGGCGAACAACTTTTACCGTTTCAATAGTAATTCCGCTATCCTTATTATTTGCATTTTTATGTTTGAAAATGATGGGAATGAGCGCCAATTTATTGAGTTTGGGTGCAGTCGATTTCGGAATTATTATTGATGGTGCGGTAGTTATGGTCGAAGGATTGTTTGTTGTGCTTGATCATAGAGCGCATCAACTAGGAATGACAGCATACAATAAAATAGCAAAAGGAAGCTTGATTAAAAAGACCGGAACTGAAATGGGAAAAGCCATTTTCTTTTCGAAATTAATCATCATTACAGCGCTATTACCAATATTTTCATTCCAGAAAGTAGAAGGAAAAATGTTCTCTCCTCTAGCCTACACTTTAGGTTTTGCCTTAATGGGAGCACTACTTTTTACTTTGACGCTGGTACCGGTTTTATCACACATTTTATTGAATAAAAATGTAAAAGAAAAACACAATCCTTTTGTGAATTTCTGGGACAGAATTGTTGGAAAAGGTTTTGCATGGACATTTAAGCATAAAGTACAAACGCTGATTGCTTCTGTGGCTATATTAGTTACTGTTTTCTTTTCTGCAACTTTTTTAGGAACAGAATTCCTTCCTCAATTGAATGAAGGCGCCTTATGGGTAACAGCAGAATTGCCAATGAGTTCGTCACTTCCCGAAAGTGTCCAAACTGCGGCAATGATTCGAAAAGACCTGGAAAGTTTTCCTGAAGTGAAAAAAGTGTTATCGCAAACCGGACGAAGTAATGATGGAACAGATCCAAACGGATTTGGTTTTATTCAGTTGCAAGTTGATTTGAAACCAAAATCAGAATGGACGCGCAAGATTTCTATGGACGATTTAATCAATGAAATGGATCAAAAACTGAAAGTTCATCAAGGAATTACTTATAATTATTCTCAGCCAGTTATTGATAATGTAGCCGAATCGGTGGCAGGTTTTAAAGCTTCAAATGCTGTAAAAATTTATGGTGATGATCTTGATAAATTGGATGAATTGTCAAACGAAGTTTTAGATAAAATCAAAAATATCCCAGGAATAAAAGATGTCGGAATTCTTCGAAATGTTGGACAGCCAGAAATCAGTGTAATTTTAGATCGAGAAAAAATGGCTGCTTATGGCGTAACATTAAGCGATGCACAAGCGGTTTTAGAATTGGCGTTTGGAGGAAAAACAGCTACAGAAAAATATGAAGATGAAAAGAAATTTGATGTCAGAGTTCGTTTTTCAAAAGAATATCGAAAAGATGAAGAAGATTTAGCTGAATTAAAAGTTCCAACGATAAGTGGTGTTAAAATTCCGCTGAAAGAAATCTGCGATATTAAAACCATAACCGGTCCGGCTTTTATTTACAGAGACAATACAAAACGTTTTATTGGCGTAAAATTCTCTGTCCGTGATCGAGATTTAGGAAGTACAATTGCTGAAGCACAGAAAAAAGTAGCCGAATTAAAAATGCCTACTGGATATACAACTGGCTGGACAGGCGAATTTGAAAACCAAGTGCGTGCGAGCGCCCGTTTGACTCAAGTAGTGCCAATCAGTTTAATTGGAATATTTGTTTTGCTCTTTATTTTATTTGGAAATATCAAAGATTCACTACTTGTTTTAGCGAATGTTCCGTTTGCGGTTATTGGAGGAATTATTGCACTCCATGTTACAGGAATGAATTTTGGTATCTCGGCAGGTGTCGGTTTTATTGCTTTACTCGGAATCTGTATTCAAAATGGTGTAATTTTGATATCCGAATTTCATCATAATCTCAAGGCAAAATTTACACTCGAAGAATCTATTTTTATGGGAGTAAAAGCCAGAACAAGAGCGGTAGTTATGACTGCACTAATGGCTTCAATAGGTTTAATGCCCGCTGCAATTTCAACAGGAATTGGTTCTGAATCACAAAAACCTCTTGCCATAGTAATTATCGGTGGTTTAGTTACTGCAACTATTCTGACGCTATTAGTTTTCCCAATTATTTTCTGGGTTTTCAATCGCAAAAAGAATGTTCCAATTGAATAAAAAATAAAAAAACTTAATCAAACAAAAGCATCATTAATTTTAATGGTGCTTTTTTTATTTCCTTCAAATTAGTTTAATATCTTGCATTACAACTATAAAACTGATTTATGAAATACATCTATTTTCTGATAACCATTTTTTCAATTTCTTTATTGGCTTCGGTAATAAATCCAAAAGAAGGATTTACTTGTTTTCTTGAAATCATTCCGGCTATAATAGGATTTCTGATTTTAGCTTTCACTTTCAAAAAATTCCGATTCACCAATTTTACTTATACTTTGATTTTAATTCATTGTATTATTTTATTTATTGGAGGTCATTATACATATGCCGAAGTTCCACTTTTTGATTACATAAAAGAGATATTTCATCAAAGCCGAAATAATTATGATAAAGTCGGACATTTTGCGCAAGGTTTTGTTCCAGCAATGATTATTAGGGAATTATTTATACGCAAAGAAGTCATCAACAATAAGAGTTTTTTCAACTTTATTATTGTCAGTATCTGTCTGGCTATAAGTGCCACATATGAATTTATAGAATGGTTTGTTTCTCTGGCAACCGGAGACGGCGGAGATGCATTTTTAGGAACTCAGGGTTATGTTTGGGATACACAATCTGATATGTTGTTTGCCACAATTGGTGCAATTACAGCCTTAATTCTTTTCTCTAGATTTCAGGACAAGAAAATCCAAGAAATTAATTTTTAAAATTTCTTGATAGTATAAAAATAAAAAACGGCCCTCTGCTCAAGGAAGGCCGTTAAGTATACTAACTCTAACTCAAACTAGATTTAAACTGTTATTTTAAATCTTTTAAAATTGCAATTGCTTCAGTTGCATTTGATAATTGTGCATATTTTAATGCTGTAAAACCTTGTTCGTTTTTGTCTTCTGGACGTGCACCATTTTCTAATAAAACTTTAAGGATCTCAACTTTATTATAACGTGCTGCGATCATCAAAGGTGTCATATCCTCAGATTGTTCGTTTACATTTGCTCCATAAGCAATAAATTTTTTCACTACTTCTAAATCTCCTTTGCTTACTGCTACATGCAATGGCGCTGAGAAGTTTCTAGAAACTTCAATTTTTGGATTTCCAACTAGTGATGTGTGATTTGCTGCCATTGAAACATTGGCAAAAGCTACTAAAGCTACTCCTAAAATAATTACTGACTTTTTCATGTTGATTGATTGTTAAATTGATTGTTAAATTGATTGATTATTGATGATTTTTAATTTCGATGTAAAGGTAATATATTTTTATGTATTATGCATAACAAAGTACCTTGTTTTAACTAATTCTTAACATTCAATTAATATAAGCGCTATATATCAAACTGAACGTTAATAATTTGCTTTCTTAATAGACGCACAAAAAGTCAATATGTTACAGTTTAAATTAAAAAAATATAAAAAATCTTATAAATATTTTTTTCAAGTCAATGAAACCCTTGATTCCACATTTTTTTTAGTATACTCAAAATCAATACATAAGAATTCATATTCAAAGATTTTAGGTATATTTAGTAGACCAAAAAACATATAACAAACTTAAAACGGAAAAAACCATGAAAATCATCAAAAAAATTCTGATTGTGCTTATTTTAATTCTTGCTGTTATACTTATTGCAGCTTTTTTTATGCCTAAAAATTACGCTGTAGAAAGAGAAATAACCATTAATAAACCGGTTGATTCGGTTTTTAATTATGTGAGATCCTTAAAAAATCAAAATGAATTTAGTGTTTGGGCAAATATGGACCCAAAAATGAAATCCACTTTTTCTGGCACAGATGGACAAGTTGGATCAATTTCGGCTTGGAAAAGTGAAGTCGAAAATGTTGGATCTGGAGAACAAGAAATTACAAAAATTACCGAAGGAAAACGTATTGACTTTGCGCTACGCTTTAAAGAGCCTATGAATGATACCGCAGAAGGTTTTATGTCAACGGAAACTGTTTCTGGAAATCAGACAAAAGTAAAATGGGGAATTAATGGAGTCATTCCATATCCTATGAACATTATGCTACCCTTCATGAAAATGGATGAAATGATTGGGAATGATTTACAAAAAGGATTGGAAAATCTAAAAAAGAAATTAGAATAATATTTACTAAGCTGTAAATCAAAAGTGCAATTCAAAATAAATCTGAATTGCACTTTATTTATAGCTTAGTGATTATATTATTTCAAGTTTTTCAGAATAGCAATTGACTCAGTTGCTTTTGCATATTCTGCATAATTTAAAGCCGTAAAACCTTTTTCGTTTTTATCAAAAGGCGTTGCTCCATTTTTAAGCAGCATTTTTATGATTTCAAATTCATTAAATCGTGCCGCAATCATTAATGGTGTCATATCATTAACCATTTTATTAATATCTGCACCGTATTGAATAAACCTTTTAACACTTTCAATATCACCTTTGCTTATTGCAAGATGCAGCGGTGATTTTGTATTATTAGAAAACTCGATTTCATTTTTAATACTAACATTTAAATTTGATGCATTTAATACATTTCCGAATACTAAAATTGCTCCTAAAATAATTACTGTTTTTTTCATGATTATTGTTTATTAATTGATTGATGATGATTTTCTATTTAGACGACTAAACAATCAATTAGGTTGCATCATTTAAAAAAAAATGCAATCCTGTTTTGGCAGAATTGCGCTATGTAAAATTTTTGGTAGAGAACTAAATTTTAAATTGACTAGTGTAAATATTTTTTAAATCCTTTTCAAATAAAGTATAAGGATCTTCATAAAATTGAATAAAGTCCAGCGCGCTGATTTGTCCTGGAAATGGAGCATAATAATGGGTTGGATTTGTGCTGTCATTTCTCCATACTAAAACATAAGCCAATTCTATATTTTGAGATTTCAGCGCTTTTAGCAATATATCTGTCCACCATTTTTCATTTGGAATTGATTCTAAGCCTGTTTCTGTAAAGGCTGCCAGTTTTTCTTTTTTAATTGCCAAATCTGAAATTATTTTAAGCTTCTTTACTCCTGCTTCAAGATTATATTTTCCGTCACGGCCAAAATCAGCATAATCATCCATTCCAAACATATCTACAAAATTATCACCTGGATAACGTTCCAAATATTCTGTTTCCGAATTAAATCTGACATCAGGAGAAAAAGCATAAATAAAATTGTGGACGCCTAAAATATCTCTCAAATAAGAAACCGTAAATTGCCAAACTGCAATAAAATCTTCGCGGGAAGTATATTTTTTTCCCCACCAAAACCAATCGCCGTCAAATTCATGATAAGGCCTGAAAATCATTGGTGCCATAGTGCCATCTTTAGCTCTGACTGAATGCGCAAAATCAGCAATTGTTTTTAAAATTTCTTTATATTTTTTATGATGTGAACCACCTGGCTTGATCAAAGCCATTGCAGGCGAAGAAACAGAATCTTTCCAATAAAACCCATTTTCAGAAACCGGATTATTAAAATGCCAGGAAACAGTAGTAATGCCACCACGTTCATAAGTATCAATTACATTTTTTCTGAGCGTTTCTTTCGTTTTTTTAATTACATCTTTTGAGCGCCCAGAGAAATCGCTCAAATCAATTCCGACCACAGCTGGATGTGATCCCGTAACCGATTTCACATCAGAACGATTGGGTTCATTTTTCCAACCGCGTCCATATTCCAGTGCATGTTGATGTCCAAAAAGAATATGATTTTTAGAAATTAATTTTAAATTCTGATATAATATTTTGGTTTCATTTGTGGCTTTTTTATCAATTTGCGCAAAAAGAAAATGCCCAACTGTCATAAATAGAAACAGTAGGGCATTTTTTATTATTGTTGATTTCATGGTTTAAATAATTAGTTTAAACCCGAAAATTACTATTTAGATTTTAAGTAATCTAATACATTTTTTTCAATACGTTGGTCAATATTGTCAATATCAGCTTTTACGAATTTTTCTCCTAGGATATTCTCGTACAATTCAATATATCTTTCAGAAACAGACTCGATGTATTCATCAGACATATCCGGAATTTGCTGTCCTTCCTGACCTTGAAAACCATTTTCAATCAACCAACGACGAACGAATTCTTTTGACAATTGTTTTTGCTCCTCGCCTTTTGCTTGTCTTTCTGCATATCCATCAGCGTAAAAATAACGTGAAGAATCCGGTGTATGAATTTCATCAATTAGAACGATAACACCGTCTTTCGTTTTTCCAAATTCATATTTTGTATCCACTAAAATTAATCCACGAGACGCAGCAATTTCAGTTCCTCTTTGAAACAAAGCACGAGTATATTTTTCTAAAATCAAATAATCTTCTTCAGAAACAATTCCTTTTGAAAGAATATCTTCACGAGAAATATCTTCATCATGAGAACCATTATCTGCTTTTGTAGTTGGCGTAATAATTGGTTCAGGAAATTTGTCGTTTTCTTTTAATCCTTCAGCCATTGTTACACCGCAAATTTGTCTTCTTCCTGCTGCGTATTCACGAGCCGCGTGACCTGAAACATAACCGCGAATAACCATTTCAACTTTAAAAGGTTCGCATAAATGTCCAACTGCAACGTTTGGATCTGGAGTAGCGATTAACCAATTTGGAACAATATCCTGAGTCAACTCCATAAATTTTGTTGCAATCTGATTCAAAATTTGCCCTTTGTATGGAATTCCTTTTGGCAAAACTACATCAAAAGCCGAAAGTCTGTCAGTAGCTACCATTACTAAAAGCTCGTCGTTAATATTGTAAACTTCTCTAACTTTTCCGCGGTAAACTGATTTTTGATTCGGAAAATTAAAATTTGTAGTTGTGATTGTATTGCTCATTATTTGTTGTGTTGTTTTTTATGAATGCAAATTTAAAACTAATTAAAAGAAAAAAAGAATCTATTCAGATTCTTTTTTTTAGTCTCAGTATGCAGTCACAGTTTCTAGTCTTGAAAACTGCGACTGAAAACTATTTCTTAAGAAGTGTCGAATTAAATAAATTCAAGATTCGGCTGTATTCATCAATCCATGAATACGTTTCCTTAAATCCGTGAGATTCAACTGGGAAAGAAGCCAAACTCCAATTCTTTTTCTCTAATTCAATAAAACGCTGTGACAAACGTACAATATCTTTATATTCAACATTATCATCAACCATTCCGTGCAGCATCACTAAATTTCCTTTTAAATTATCTGCAAAATAAATTGGAGAACTTTTTTTGTATGCTTGTGGATCTGTTTCAGGAAAATTCAAAATATTTCCTGTGTAACCGTGGTTATAGTGTGCCCAGTCTGTAACCGAACGCAACGCAGCGCCCGAAGTAAACTCACCCGGAGTTGTCAGCATTCCCATTAAAGTAATGAAACCTCCGTAAGAACCTCCGTAAATACCAACTCTATCAGCATCAATTCCGTATTTTTCAACTAATAATTTTTTACCATCTAAATGATCAGATAAATCTTTTCCGCCCATAAAACGATAAATTCCTGTTCTAAAATCACGACCGTAACCATCACTTCCTCTATAATCGATGTCTAAAACAGTGTAACCTAAATCAGTCAACATATTATGGAACATGTATTCTCTGTAATAATTACTCCAAAAATTATGTGCATTTTGAAGATAACCCGCCCCGTGAACAAAAATAACAGCTGCCTTATTTTTAGTTTCTGCAGTTGGTGTATATAATCTCGCATTTACTGAAGTTCCGTCTTGTGCTTTAAACGTAATTACGTCTGGTGTTCTCCATTGGTATTTTTTGAAATCTTCAGTAACCGAAGACGAAATTTGTTGCAAAGAAGTATTCTTTTTATTTTCAGCAACATAAAAATCCCATGGAATATTTTTATACGAATAACGAACTAAAAGCGATTTTTCGTCTGGCGAAAGCACTACTTCATGTGCGCCATCTTTCGTTAAAATTGGCTGTAAAACTCCGTCAGCCGGAACTAATTTATAAAATTCTCTATTTCCGGGATGTGTTGAATTTGTGCTTAAATAAAACACTTTTTTATCCTTAGATAAAGTCACGTCGCGAACTTCCCAATTTCCTTTTGTTAATTGAGTTTTCTTTTTTGTCTTTACATTATAAGTATATAAATGAGAATATCCTGTAGCTTCAGACTGGAAATAAATAGTTTCATTATCGGCCAAAAATTCTAAATTTCCTGATGCAAATGAATACGACGGAATTCCAGGACCGCCAATCCAGGCTTCATCATGCTGGTATTCAATCTCTTCAAAAGTTCCTTTGTCCAAATTTAAATTTACAAGCCATCTGTCTTTATTATCCTGGCTTCTGATTTCAACAATTGCTAAAGATCCGTTTTCATTATAAACAGGCGCTTGAGCAACAATCAGTTTATCTTCTTTTGGTTTGTTTTTTAGATTTTCATATTCTTGGAAATATTTTGGTGTATCTTGAATATGGCTTAAAGTCGAAAAATTCACATAATAAACAGAATCTTTTGCAACAGAATAAATTCCGAATTTCGTTTTTACAAAATTATTTGTCGAAACTTTCTCTTTCGTTTCAGGATTTTGGTTATAACCGTCAGAAGTAATAAAAACCTCCATTTTTTCTTGCTTCACTTCATTTTCTTCAACTAATCTGAAAGTGGCAAAATTTCCATTCGGATTTACTTTTAAACTTGTAAATCTGTCTTTTCCATAAAAATATTCTTTGGCAAAATCAGATTTTACCGCTTTTGACTTGGCAAGATTCCATTGTTTTTTAGCTTCTTTATCTCTAATAAACTGAAACAGCTCTTTTTGTTGTGTGTTTAAAAAAGTTTCCTTTTCTGGTTTTGTTTCTTTTTTAGTTCCTTTACTAAAATTGGTAATCTGCAAAACAGTTCCCTCTTTTGTATTGTATTTAAAAATATTATCGTTTTGAGAAAAGAACAATATTCCAGCTTCAGATCCTAATTGCAGATTCGATATTGCTGCTGATTGTTGAATCAATTTTTTACTTGTTTGTAACTTAATTGAATAAGAATACAAACTTCCTTTATCGACATAATAAACAATATCAGAACCTGGTTTGCTTTTGAAATCCATTTGAGAAAAAACAGCTTCTTTCGGCTGAACTACTTCTGGCTTTGTCATTCCTTTTTGCCAATAATAAGTACTTGTTCCTAGTTCATCCTTCGGATTCCATTCAAAATAAACCTTTTTTCCGTCTAAAGACCAGCGTCCGTTAGTGGGTTGATTTCCAATGAAAGATTCTCCTTTCATTATTTCTTCTAATTTTAATTTCTGAGAATTTCCGGTTATGGAAATCAATAGAAAGGCAAGAATAAAACTGTTTTTTATCATGGTAGTAGTATTTGAGAAAACAAAAATACACTTTGAAAACTATTAAAAAAATTGTTTTTACATGATTGAATATATCGTATTAATTTTCAGAACATTATAAAAAAAATCCTCAAACTAAACATTTGAGGATTATACATATAATTAAATTAAAATTTGCTTTTAAACTTTTGCTGGCGCATTTGGAACAAAAATAACTCATTTTCATTTTTGATTCTCCTTGCAAGAAAACCAATATTTTAATATTAACCTATTGCAAACTCTTTGTCAAGAATTTTGGAAGCAATATATCTAGCAACGCCATCTTCGGCATTCGTTTTAATAACTTCAAGTTCTGGCAAAGTCTCTTTTAATAAAGCAGGAGCATTTCCCATAATTAATCCTTTTCCTGCTGCTGCTAACATTTGCACATCATTAAAACCATCTCCAAACGAAACGGCTTCAGATAACGTATAACCTTCTTTTTCAAGAACTTTTTCAATTGAAACTGCTTTATCCACAGATTTATCCATAAATTCCAAGCAAGTTGGCAAACTAAAAGCATGATGTAAATGTTCTGAAGAATTGGCTAAAATAGCATCTTTCAATTTTACTAATTTTTCGTGATCATCACATGAAAAGAAAATTTTGATGGCGCCAAAATCTTCTAAGTTTTTATAATCAACTAATTCTGGACGGTATTTTAATTCTGTTTGAAAAGAATTCAATCTTTCGTTCCATTTATTGGTCTGCCAGACATTTTCTCTAAATAGAACCACAGTAATGGCAGGATCAATTTCAACATTCAAGGCGGCTTTAACCACATCGCTGTCTAAATTGAACGAAAATAATTCTTCTTTATTAGGTGAATGAATCCTCGCTCCGTTTGAACTCACTAAATAAACGGGAATTTCTAATGTTTCAATAATAGCAAAAGCATCAAAATGATGACGGCCTGTAGCTACAACAATAAGATAACCTTGGTTATGTAATTCCTGAAAAATGGATTTTGTATATTCTGAAATTTTATGCTGAGGGTTGAGTAAAGTTCCGTCAAGGTCACTTACTACAACTTTTATATTTTTAAGTTTTGTCATATTAATTATCAAATATTTTGATGTGCAAATTTAAGGTTTTAAGATAAGAAGACCAAAGTCAAAAAGCTTTTGCAAGCTGAAATACGGCAAGTTTATTATTTATTTAACTATTTCGTTAAATAATTTCAAATCTTAACAATTCCTGACTTATATAAATTTAATGCTTTTACTAAAACCGATTTAATTTGCTTCAAAGGCAAATCCTCATCAGCATTAAACAACATTATTTTCATTCTAGAACGTGTTTCCTGAAGCAAAAATGGTTCATCAAAATACTTTCCTTCTACTATACTTAAATAAGGTTTTTTGAACTTTTTATGAATCCATAAATAGCAAAACATTTTTCCTTTATAACAGAAAAAAGGCATTCCGTATTTTAGAACATGCGTAATATCTTTGTCTTGTTTTATGATAATATCTCGCAAAGCAAGAAATGTTCCTTTTATAGGTTCTTCTTGGTTTTGGTAGAAATCATCTAATTGTTTCATTTTCTAATTTTTTTAGTTTTGGAAAACATAATTTTCAAAGTGTCAGAGCATTTTGATTGAGGCTTTATTTTATAAAACAATGAGTCATTTTTGATGTAAAAAATTTCTTTTGTAAAAAGACAAAAACTTTTCCCTTGATCTGGTTCACAATTTGGCATTGTTAATAATGGTAAAGGCGCTTTACCTTTCCTGTCAAAGAAAGTACAATCCACAAAAGGAGTAATTACATAACATGTATCTATTTTTATACTGCTTAATTCGATAGAATCTTCTATCATCTGCCATTTACCATTCGAAAACACTGTCCAATCACAACCCGCACCCCTATAATTAAAAGTACTGTCAGCATTTATTTTAATACTTGATTTTCCTGGAACTATATACTCCGTATCGTACCAAGTCCCAAGGAATTTATTTGGCGGATTTTCTGTTTTTTTGCATGAAATCAAACACATAAATAATAAAAAACAAAATTCTTTATACTTCATTCAATAACATTTTATGATTCAAAAAAAAATATTCGTTTTGCACCTTTCAAAAAAGAAATAAGCACAAAACGAATATTAATAAATGTTAAAACACATTTTACGATTTACATTTAACATTTCACTAAAATTAAACTTTAGTCGTGATTTTCTATTTGCTTGTAAGCGTCGATTACCTTTTTCACTAATCTATGACGAACGATATCTTTATCATCCAGATAAATAATTCCGATTCCTTCAATATCTTTCAGAACCAAAATTGCTTCTTTAAGACCAGAAATAGTTCTTCGTGGCAAATCGACCTGACCAGGATCACCCGTAATCATAAACTTGGCATTTTTTCCCATACGGGTCAAAAACATTTTCATTTGTGAGTGGGTTGTATTCTGTGCTTCATCTAGAATTACAAAAGCATTATCAAGTGTGCGTCCGCGCATAAATGCTAGAGGCGCAATCTGAATAATTCCTTTCAAGATGTAATCTTCGAGTTTTTCATTTGGAAGCATATCGCGCAAAGCGTCATAAAGCGGTTGCATATAAGGATCCAGTTTTTCTTTCATATCTCCGGGTAAAAATCCAAGGTTCTCCCCTGCTTCTACTGCCGGACGCGTTAATATGATCCTTTTTACTTCTTTGTCTTTTAGTGCTTTTACAGCCATTGCAACACCTGTATAGGTTTTTCCAGTTCCAGCTGGGCCAATTGCAAATACCATGTCATTTTTTTTGATGGTATCTACCAGTAATTGCTGGTTTGGCGTCATGGCTTTGATAATTTTACCGCCAACTCCGTGAACTAGTATTTTATCGTGATCATAAGCTTTTTTTTCTTCCTGAC
Source organism: Flavobacterium xizangense (assembly GCF_054075145.1). NCBI lineage: Bacteria > Pseudomonadati > Bacteroidota > Flavobacteriia > Flavobacteriales > Flavobacteriaceae > Flavobacterium > Flavobacterium xizangense. Next base: position 19,904 of record NZ_JBSIPG010000013.1, read on the forward strand.
CATCGCTCATAATTACACGTTCAATTACATTATCATCAATGTTGTTGTATCTGGTAAAATGAAGCATCAGCCTCTGAAATCTCTTTTCGAATTCATCTAAAACTTCTTTTTCGCCAAAGGCTTTCAAAGTCGTCCCTCGCGCTACTATTTTAAGCTTTGGGTAGTACTTTTTGATTATTTCAAGATGAGAATCCTGCGCGCCCCAAAAGTCTTTTGGAGCGATGTCTATAAGCTCTATAATTCTTTCGTTCAAATGAGATAAATTTAAATTAAAAATAAATTTGTTTTGTAAATCTATGGCTGTCGGGTATGTTCATATCTTTAAACGCAAATTGTCTTTTCTTTCTTTCAATTTGTATTTAGTATTATTAGATTTGCATTTCTCAAATTTAATGAAAATTAGATTTAAATACTATCAATAGTTATAAACAAAATGATGTCAATAATTACCCTTACTACTGATTACGGCTTAAAAGACCACTTTGTTGGTTCGCTGAAGGGTAAAATAATTTCTGAACTTCCAGATGCAAAAATTATTGATATTTCGCATGACATTGATCCATTTAACACTGCCGAAGCAAGTTACGTTGTTGGAGCATCTTATTTGAGTTTCCCAAAAGGAACTGTTCACTTAATTGGAGTCGACATTGAACGCAATAAAGAGAATCAGCATATTGCTATGCAGTGGAACGATCATTTCTTTATTTGTGCCGATAACGGAATTTTAAGTATGCTTACGCAAAAGATCGTTCCGCAGAAAATTGTCGAAATTAATATTCATGATCGTTTTCCGAGTGAATTCAGCGATTTGGATATTTTCATACAAGTTGCCTGCCACATTGCAAAGGGCGGCTTACTGAATGTTATTGGCAAAGAAATCCCAGCTGTTAAAGAAGTTACAGAACTTCAAGCGGTTGTTGCTGCAGATGGAAATTCTCTAAAAGGATACGTTATATATATTGACCATTTTGGAAACGTAGTGACGAATATCTCTAAAAAACAGTTTCTGGAAGTTTCCCGGGGACGTCCGTATGAAATTGTAATGAAGCCAAAAAGCATCAAAACCATTCTTCCAAATTATTCGGCTATCGCGACTTCGGAAAAATATCCGATTAAAACGTACGAAGGAGAAAAACTGGCAATTTTTAATGAAGCGGGTTTTCTTGAGATTGCGATTTTTAGAAGTAATCCTTCAAAAGTAGGTTCTGCAAATAGTTTGTTGGGATTGAATTATCGTGATGTTATTACGGTTAAGTTTTCTTAAAAACAATATGTTCTTTTAGGACATTTTATTACTGAATAAAGTAAATATGAAAAAAACTGTTTTAATTACAGGAGCAAGCAGAGGGATTGGTTTTGCATTAGCAAAATGTTTCTTAAACAACAATTACAATGTAATTGGAACAAGTACGACCGGAAAAATTGAAAATTTTAAACATACTGATTTTAAAATTTTAAAACTTGAATTATCCGACGAAAAAAGCATAAACGATGTTGCCCTTTTTTTAAAAGAAAATAACATTAAAATAAACATTTTAATAAACAATACAGGAATAGGTCCTGATCTAGATACTTTAAAGCCAGATATTGAAAGTTTTAAAAAGACTTTTGACGTCAATGTAACAGGTACAGTATTTTTTACCGAATTATTACAGCCTTACATTCATTTAGATGGAAAAATTATAAATATGTCTTCTAAAATGGGATCGATTGAGTCTTGTACATTAACCGATTCAGTTGCGTACAGAATGTCTAAAACAGCGTTGAATATGTATACCAAAATACTTAGTAACAGACTTATTAATAAACAAAGTGTGGCAGCTGTACATCCAGGATGGGTACAAACAAATATATCTCCTAATAGTAGTATAAATGGCAGACTTTTAGCCGATGATTCCGGATCAAGGATTTTTAATTTTATATTAAGTGATTTTGAAACTGGTATATTTTGGAATATTGAAACAGAATCTGAAATAGATTGGTAAAAAAACTTCCAAAAGAACAATCAATTTTGGTATTTTTGCGCACCTGTATAATTTTTAGATCTCAACAAATCTAAAATCTAAAAGCAGAAATCTAAAATTAAAAAACATGTTGGTCAGAATTGTAAAAATGAGTTTTCACGAAGAAAAAATTCCTGATTTTCTTGAGAATTTTGAATCGGTGAAAGATAAAATAAGAAATGCAGGCGGAAATCGTTTTTTAGAATTGTATCAGGACAAAAATGACAAATGTATTTTCTTTACCTATAGTTATTGGGAAACCGAAGAAGATTTAGAAAATTACAGAAAATCTGAATTATTTAATTCTGTTTGGGATTTTACAAAGAAATTATTCAATGCTAAGCCGGAAGCTTGGAGTGTGGATAAACTAGTAAGTTTAAATTAATACAAAAAAATTGGAACGATTTAACCGCAAGTAGAGAAACTTGAAACCTGAAACAATAAAAAACTTGAAACAAATATATGAAGTCTATAATTTTACGAGAAATAAAATCCTTTTTTGGTTCTCCAATTGGCTATTTGGTCATTGCTATATTCTTAATTAGCAACGGACTATTTTTATGGGTTTTTGAAGGAGATTACAATATCCTAAATTCCGGTTATGCCGATTTGACTCCATTTTTCACTTTAGCTCCTTGGATTTTAATTTTCCTGATTCCGGCTGTAACTATGAGAAGTTTCTCCGATGAAAGAAAACAAGGAACACTTGAATTGCTTTTAACCAAACCACTTTCTGTTTGGGAAATTGTAAACGGAAAATTTTTCGGGTCACTTTTGCTGATTATTTTAGCAATTATTCCAACATTCATTTATGTATTCGTAATTTCTAATTTAGGAAATCCGGAAGGAAATATCGATATGGGAAGCACGATTGGTTCTTATTTTGGATTATTATTTTTGATTGCTTCATATTCTGCAATCGGGATTTTCACTTCTACTCTATCCGAAAATCAGATTGTTGCTTTTATTATTGCAGTTTTTCTTTGCTTTATATTCTATTTTGGTTTTGAAGGTATTGCATCTTTAATTCCGGGAGAATCGACTCTGATTTCGGCTTTCGGAATGCAGGATCATTTTAAAAGTATGAGTCGAGGTGTTATAGATACTCGTGATGTAATTTACTTTTTAAGTATCAGCGTATTATTTTTATCTTTTACCGTTTATCAATTAAAATCTTTTAAAGCGTAATGAAAGTATCTAATAAATTAAATTTAAAGACATTAGGCATTACAATTTTTATTTTAATTGTTTTAAATGTTCTCGGAACTTTATTCTTCCATCGTTTTGATTTAACCAAAGACAAACGATATACTTTATCTGAAACTTCTTTAAATATTGTAAAACAGGTTAAAAACCCGCTTTCAATCAAAATTTACATGCAAGGCGAACTTCCTGCAGACTTTAGACGTTTACAACAGGAAACCAAACAATTGCTAGAAGAATTTCAGGCCTATAACAGCAATATTGTTTTTGAATTCGTAAACCCAATGGAAAACGAAGACGAAAGCATGGAAATCGTAAAATCGCTTTACCAAAAAGGACTTACGCCAGTAAACATTACAGTTGACGATAAAGGAAAGCAATCTCAGGCTATGGTTTTTCCTTGGGCAATTGCCGTTTACGACAATAAAGAAGTTAATATTCCATTGTTGAAAAACATCATGGGAGCTAATACTGAGCAAAAAGTAAAAGGATCGATTCAGCATTTAGAATACTCAATTGCTGATGCTATTAATAAAATTACAAAAGCCAAACAAAAGAAAGTTGCTTACATAAAAGGAAACGGAGAATTAAATGAAGTTCATGTTGCTAACTTACTACGTCAAATAAAAGAAAGCTATTATATAGGACCTTTCACATTAGATTCTGTTGCAAAAGATCCTAATGGAACTTTAAATGCTCTTAAAAAATATGACTTGGCTATTATCGCTAAACCGACACAAACTTTTTCTGATGAAGAAAAAGAGGTTTTGGATCAGTTTGTTATAAATGGCGGAAAAACAATTTGGTTAATTGACCAAGTTGCTGCTGATATGGACAGTTTATATAACCAATCTGGTGCGACTTTGGCTTACCCAAGAGATCTGAATCTGAATGACATGTTCTTTAAATACGGATTTAGAATTAATCCTGATTTAGTAAAAGACGAACAAGGAAGTCCGTTAAAATTGGCAACTGGAGAACAAGGAAGTGCAACACAGTATCAGAATTTTATCTGGAAATTTGCTCCAATCGTTATCCCAACAAGTCAACACCCAATCGTAAAAAATTTAGGAGGAGTCAAATTCGATTTTGCTAACCAAATCGACACTTTAAAAAACGGAATCAAAAAAACAGTTTTGCTTCAATCTTCTCAATATTCTAAAAAAATTGGAACACCAACAGAAATCAATTTGAATATTGTTACAGAAAAAACTTCTCCGCAAGATTATTTAAACAAAGGAAATCTTCCGCTTGCTGTTTTATTAGAAGGTTCTTTCCATTCAGCATTTCAAAATCGCGTTTTGCCGTTTAAAGAAAGTTCATTTCAGACACAAGGAAAACCAAATAAGATGATTGTGATTGCCGACGGAGATTTGACAAGAAATCAATTAGATAAAAACATGATGCCTGTAGAATTAGGCTACGACCAGCGCACTGGGAATTTATATGACAATAAAGATTTCATGATGAACTGCATCAATTATTTGCTGGACGATACCGGACTTATTAACATTAGGAGCAAAGATGTAGAACTGCCTTTATTGGACAAAGATAAAGTTTATGAAAATTATACGACAACACAATTCATAACTATCGGACTTCCAATTCTAATTTTATTGGTTTTCGGACTTGCTTTTACGTTCATTAGAAAAAGAAAATACAGCAAATAGATGTTAATAAAAAAATTGCGAAACTAAGATAGTTTACGATATATTTGTAATCCTTATCTTTAGTGTCCCAAATCCTAAAGAATACATCAAAAAAATAAAATATAACAGATGAAATTTATAGTATCGAGTTCGTACTTATTAAAACAATTACAAGTTTTAGGTAGTGTAATCAATAGTAACAACACGTTGCCTATTTTAGACAACTTTTTATTTGAACTAGACAATGATGCGTTGACAGTTTCGGCTTCAGATCTTGAAACTACTATGTCGGCTACATTATCAATCGATTCTAAAAGTAAAGGAAGTGTAGCTGTACCTGCAAAGCTTTTACTTGAAATTTTAAAAACGTTTCCAGAACAGCCTTTGACTTTTACAGTTGAAGACAACAATACCGTTGAAATTAGTTCTAACTCAGGAAAATATGCATTAGCATATGCTGCTGGAGAAGAATTCCCGAAATCTGTTAGTTTAGAAGATCCGTCTGTAACATTAGTTCCTGCTGATGTTTTGGCAACTGCTGTAAGCAAAACTATTTTTGCTGCCGGAAATGATGATTTACGTCCGGTAATGTCCGGAGTATTTTTCCAGTTTTCTCCGGAAGGATTAACTTTTGTTGCTACAGATGCTCACAAATTAGTAAAATATGCACGTACAGATGTAAAAGCATCCCAAGTTGCAGATTTTATTATGCCAAAGAAACCTTTAAATATCTTAAAAAGTATTTTAGGAAGTTCTGATGCTGAAGTAAAAATTGAATACAACGATTCAAATGCGACTTTCTCATTTGACAATTATATCTTAATGTGTCGTTTGATCGACGGAAAATACCCAAATTACGAAGCGGTAATTCCAAAAGAAAATCCAAACAAATTAATGATTGACCGTTCTTTATTTTTAAGTTCTGTTCGTCGTGTGGCAATTTTCTCAAACAAAACAACACACCAAATTCGTTTAAAAATCGCTGGAGCGGAATTAAATGTTTCTGCTGAAGATATTGATTACTCAAACAAAGCTGAAGAAAGATTGACTTGCGATTATCAAGGAGATGATCTTCAAATTGGTTTCAATTCAAGATTTTTAACAGAGATGCTTACTAACTTACAATCTGACATGATTATGTTAGAAATGTCATTGCCAAACAGGGCTGGAATCCTTACTCCTGTTGATGGTCTTGAAGAAGGCGAAACAGTAACAATGCTGGTAATGCCTGTAATGTTAAATAGTTAACATCAAAACTTCTTTTTGTTACAGGGATTTTTTTTAGTTTCGAATTAAAGACATATCATTGTAAAAAAAAATATCGCTATTAACCAACCATTTTTTATACCTAGAAACCGCAATTCTTTTTTTAAGATTTGCGGTTTTTTATTTGGGGTAGATTTTGTTTCAGGTTTCAGGTTTCAAGTTTAACCGCAAAGCACGCTAAGGTTTACGCAAAGTTCGCAAAGTTTTAGATAAAGCTTTGCGAACTTTGCATTTGTGAACACAATATTGAACAAAGAAAACTTTGCGTACTTTGCGGTTAAACTACACACAAGCCATTCAACTTGAAACCTGAAACTTCAAACCCGAAACAAATTTTTCTGTAACTTTGTAACATGAAAATAGAAATTTGGTCGGACATCATGTGTCCGTTTTGTTATATCGGGAAAAGACAATTGGAATCAGCTTTGGCAAAATTTCCAGAAAATGAATTTGAAATTGAATGGAAAAGCTTTCAGCTCGACCCAACTATTACGCCACAGTCCGGAAAAGACGTTTTCACGTTTTTAGCCGAGCGAAAAGGCATGTCGGTTGAACAATCTATCGAAATGCATCAAAGCGTCACAGAACGCGCAAAAAGCGTTGGTTTAGACTATCATTTTGAAAAAGCCATCGTTTCAAATTCCCTTGAAGCACATCGTATTATACATTTGGCTAAAACCAAAAATCTTGGCAATGAAATGGAAGAAATCTTTTTCAGAGCTTATTTCACCGAAGGCCGCGACTTAAATGATGGTCCAACTTTATTAGAACTTGGCGAAAAAGCTGGCTTGAATAAAGAGGAAATTCTGGAAGTTTTACAAAACGAACATTTATATCTACAAGATGTTCATCATGACATAAAAGAAGCGCAAGAAATTGGCGTACAGGGTGTTCCGTTTTTCGTTTTTGATAGAAAATATGCTATTTCTGGTGCTCAGCCTGTTGAAGCTTTTGTTAACACGATTAATGAAGTTCTGAAGTAATTTTAAAACTGTTTTGTTTCTTGTCAATGCCAATCAAAAAAGACCAAAATATTCCGCTTATTGGACTTCAGGAATTCAAAAAAGACCAAAGCAGATATAACGATCATCTCTTGTTTAATGAATTGCATGGAGAACGCCATATCCATAAACCACATCAGCATGATTTTTTTATTATTGTGCTTTTTGATCAGGCAAAAGGCGTTCATAATATTGACTTTATAAATTATAAAATCAGTAATCATCAAATTCATTTACTTTTTCCTGGACAAGTACACAAATGGAATATCGAACCAGAAACTACGGGTTACCAGCTAATGATTGGCAGGGATTTTTTTGAAAGCTTTTCTAGCAGTTTTAGATTTTCGTTTGCCCAATATCACAATCATCCCGTGATTGAACTTAGTCAGGAATCTTATAATCTTTTGCATTATGAATTTGATGCAATAAAGAATGAACTTGAAAATGAAGATTGCCTTCAGGAATTGATTAGTTCACGTACCGCCGTTATTGCTTCTATCATAAGTAAAGAAGCCGCAAAAGTATTTACAGATCATGATATTTATCAAACAGAACCTAGAATCGTAAAGTTCCAGGAGTTAATCGATAATTATTTCAAAAAAGAGAAATTGGTTTCCTTTTACGCTGCAAAACTTCATATTTCAGCCAATTATCTAAATATTCTCTGCAAGAAACATTTAAAAATTTCAGCGACGCAATTAATTCAGCAGCGAATTGTTCTTGAATCTAAGCGACATTTGAAAGCGACAACTCTTTCAATTAAAGAAATTGCCTTTGAATTAGGTTTTATAGATCATGCCTACTTTTCAAATTTCTTTAAAACTCAAACCGGAATCACACCCACTCTTTTCCGTGAGCAGTTATAAATCTTTCAAGCCTTGAGATAAATTTTCTATTCTTGATGTTTCTGTGAAGTTTATTTTTGTAAAACAAATTACTTCGTATGAAAAACTCCGATATTACCCGCAAAGATTTTTTAAGAAACTCCGTTTTGGGCGTTGCCGGACTTGCAGTTGGCTCAGGATTTATAAATTCTGCAAAAGCTTCTACAATATCTGAAACAGATTCAAATATAAATATTGCTTCAGATAAAAATTTTACTTTAAAAAATGTTAGATTAGAAACTGGTTTCGAATTCGAAGAAGGCGAAGTTGTCCGTACCAAAACAGAATTATTCTGCGTTGAAATCAGTGACGGAAAAATTAAATCGATTTCAGCAAATAAAACTAGTGCACAAGCTATTGATGCAAAAGGTTTTTTAATGCTTCCTGCTTTTCGCGATATGCATATTCATTTGGATAAAACATTTTATGATGACTGGCAGGCCGTAAAAAAGAGAACTGGCGGCGTAAAAGCAATGATTGCGCTAGAACAGCAAATTTTGCCAGAAATGCTAAAAAACTCCACTCAAAAAGCAGAGAAATTAATTGAGCTATTGCAATCTCACGGAACTTCATTTGCACGAAGCCATGTAAATATTGAACCAACTTCAAAATTACAGTCTTTAAAAAATCTGCAAAAAGCTTTAGAAAACAAAAAGAATACTTTTGGCGCTCAATTAGTTGCTTTTCCGCAACATGGCGTCTTTTATACCGATTCCGTTCCTTATTTGAAAGAAGCTGCGAAAATGGATATTGATTTCATTGGCGGACTTGATCCTTTTTCGATTGACGGAGCCATTGAAAAAACAATTGATTTTACAGTACAATTGGCTTTAGATCATAACAAAGGAATTGATATTCATTTGCATGAATCTGGAGAATCTGGAGTAAAAACAATCGAATATCTAATTGCGAAAGTAAACGAAAATACAAACTTACAAGGAAAGACTTTTTTAAGCCATTGTTTTGCTCTCGGAAAATTGGAAAAAGCCAAACAAGAAGAAATGGCAGAAAAATTAAGCGCAGCTCAAATTGGCATTGTTTCAACGATTCCTTTTGGAAGTTTAGTAATGCCAATTCCAACTTTAATGAAAGCCGGCGTAAATGTAATGACCGGAAACGACAGTATTATTGATCATTGGAATACATTTGGAACAGGAAGTGTTTTGCAAAAAGCCAATCTTGCCGCACAATTATACGGTCAAGCAACCGAATTTGGTTTATCACGAATGCTGAAACTAGCGACTTCTGGCCCAATTCCTTTAGATGACAAAGGAAATCAGCAATGGCCAAAAACTGGAGACAAAGCAGATTTGGTATTCTTAAAAGCCAGTTGTTCAGCGGAAGCTGTTTCGAGAATGTCACCTGCAAAAATGCTTATTCACAACGGAAATATTGTTTATTAAATTGTTTATTTCAAATTATAAAATAAAGCCACAACTAGTTAATTATTTAAAATCCTGATTCATTAATAATCGGGATTTTTTTTTGCAAAAAAGTCTTAATTGGCAACGAACATTTTTTTACATATTCAACTGATTTACAATTATTTAAAAACAGGTAATTATACTCTATTGTAAGATTATACATTATATTAGCTTTACAAGATCAATATAAACAACCACAAAACAATGGAAAAAAATCAAGATTCATGCATCCCAAACGGATGGATTGGCGGGTTCCCTCCTGCAAATTCTCCTATGAGATACCCTACCCGCGATTTATCCTCTTTGCCAATGTTAGGCAATATGGACAATATTAATTTTCTTCAGCGACAGCTTGGGGTAAAATGGCCAGAATTTAGCTGGGAAACTTTAAAAGGCTTTCCAGATCCTAAAAGATGTTATCAGCAGTTTGCACCATACATTTCCCGAGTGGGATATACTGATGAAGGAAGAGTTTATTCTGTTATTTGTCCGCAACAAGGAATTTGGTTAAAAGATGAAATTTGCCTGAATGTCGAAGTAACGGTTACCGGACAAAGAGGTTGGGTAGATGAAAATACCAAAGAACTAGCCTTAGATATGACCGTTGAAGGTAAAATTTGGTTTACACCAAGTGAACATCAAGGTGACAAAATAAAAGAAATTTGGCCTTTATTACGATACAGTCTTCCAAAATTCCCGTTAGATAAAGAAAACGCTATTCGTGTAACCACTTACGATCCAGGAAATCCTAACCAACCTATTTTTCCAGTAAACAAAGGGATTTCGCCTAAGTTCAAAAATCCAGCATTTGCACTTCACGAAGCAAAATCTTATACAACAGGATATATAGCGGTAGAAATTGGAGACATTAAAAAAACAAAAGATTCAATTGTTGATGGCTTCAATGAATTAATCATGAAAGCTTTTAACCTCGCTTCTGGTAATATGCTTCAGCCTGGAAATGTATTATCCTGGAATTTATGGTTTGTTGAACCAGCCTTGGTAAATACCGAAGAATGGAAAAATCATGCCGAATACTGGCGAAAATCAATTGATGCACATCATGGATCTCCAACTGGCGAAGGAACTCACGCCCGATACTTTGACGGAACATTGTTTAATGCCGAAGAAAGCGAAATAGACAAAATAATACAAGAGATTATTGACTATATAAAATCTCATTTGTAAAATCAGAAAATGGCTGAAGAATTATTTCTTCAGCCATTTTTTTTATAATTAAACTTCAGTATCTAAAAAATAGCCTGGCTTTAAATAACTCCCATTTTCTGCATTAGGAAAGTCGCACTTTTATTTTTGCAAATTCCGTTTCTCAATTTGTAATCAAAATGCAATTCATTGTTTTGGATTTCGACTTCAAAGCATTGGTTTTTTAAAATATTTGGAAATTCGTTAGTCGTCAAACAAACTTCAATATCATGCGTTGCAATTGCACCTATTGCATTTTTCTCAATGATTTTTTTAACCACTTCAATCGTTCCGTTTCGTTTGTCATCAGAATTGGTTCCTCTTAAAATTTCATCCAATAAAACAAAAGCCGGACGTTCTTCCAGCGCTTCCATAATTTGCTTTAAACGTTTAATTTCTGCAAAAAAGTACGATTCACTATCTGCCAAAGAATCTGATAATCGCATTGAAACTAAAACTGGAAGTGGATGAATATTAGCTTCTGAAGCACAAACAACTGAACCAATTCCGCTTAAAACCATATTGACACCCAAACTTCTCAAAAAAGTACTTTTTCCAGACATATTAGATCCTGTTAAAATCACAAACGATTCTGGATAGAAACAAGTATCATTCCCTACTCTGCTATTTGGATTTAATAATGGATGGCTTAAGTTTTTAAATTCAATTTTATATTCCGAGTTAATTTCTGGAAATACAAAATCAGGGTTATTATAAGCTAGATTTGCTAAACTATTCAAAGCTTCAAATTCGCCAATAATAGCAATCCAATTTTCAAGTTCATGCGAATAATCTTCTTTCCATTTTAAAAGTGCTTTCAAAACATGAAGATTAAACAAAAAAGTTCCATTAAAAACAGTCGCTGTAACAAAATTATTAATGGTGTCCATTCTTGAAAACAATTCAGACAATTGTTTTAAATGTACACTAGACGGAATATTTTTAGAAATCAGTTGTTGCTGTAATTCGGTTAATTTCTTAGACTCAAATTTTTCCGATTCAATTTTTTCAACCAATAAGCCATATTGCTTAATTATTTTATCAACATTATCCGCTTGTGCAATTTCTGATTTGATTCGCTTTATTGACTGCCCTAAAACAATCATATTAGCAATAAAAACATAGGTCAAATATGATAATAAAATTGTTTTTGAAGTAACAAAATAGGCAAGTAGTACTCCAAAAAATATAGCAGGCATTGCATAAGACATTAAAACTAAAGCTTTAGGCAATGAATTATTTTTAAATGAACTCCAATAGATTATAGAGTCGTACGAATATTTACTGTCAGAACTGACAGTTGCCAATGCTAGAAAATCCTGGCGCCAGTCGATCTTAGTTTTAAGTTCATAAACAGCTTTTTGATTTTCTAAAATAATCTCATTTGGAAGAAGATGTAGCAATTGATTTGCCAATGTCTTTTTTCCGATAAATGTCGCAGTTCTATTTAAATTTTGAAATAAAGAATGATCGCCAAAAATATCAAGATCGTAAGCATATGGATGATGAAAATCATTGAATTCTATTCCGTTTTCAAAAGGTGTTTTTTCTCTTTTTAAATACGAAATCTCATTTTCGTTGATTTTCAAAAGTGCCGTTGTGAGTTGTTTTTGAAAAGATAATTTAGTGTGGATTTTCATTAAAAAAATAAAACCAACAAAAGATAAAAAAGCTACTACGACATACAGCAAACCATTGGTTTTGATGTAATAAAACAACATAAACAAACAAAGAAAAACTGTTAACAGACGTAAAATACTGATGCTGTTGTATCTTTTATTGATTTTATTATAAATATTGGAAAAGTGTGTGACTTTATTATGATATACTTCCATTTTTAAATTTTATTGAAGTACAAATATAGATTTTACACTTACAAAACTGCTATTAAAATTATTTATCTTTTTATTCCTTTTCATGCATAACCAAAACTGGTACAGAAACTTCTTTGGTAATTTTTTTAGAAAAGCTTGATTCAAAAATGCTTTCAAAAAAAGATCTTTTATGAGTTATAGTAGTCAGAATATCAATGTCTTTGTATAAAATAAAATCAAGAATAGTTTCTTTGACTTCATCGCTTGGTAAAACCAAAAACTCAACATTATCGTTTGCAAACTCTTGTTCCCATTCTTTAATTGTCATATCGGAAACATCAGAATTTGAAGTTTTTACATATAAGCTTTTTACTTTTGCATCTGTTTTCTTTGCAATTTTTAGTATTCGACGAAGGACAGCCTTATCTTTTTCACGATATCGCGTTGTAAAGCCAATAATTTTCACTTTTTTATATCTCGCATCAATAGGAACGCATAAAACGGGTACTTTGACCTCGGATATAACTGAATTTGTATTGGATCCTGTGAAAAATTTTGTCCAGTCAGAAGCTCCAGTAGTTCCCATTATCACAAAATCAATATCGTCTTCTTCGACAGCGTTTTTTAAATTGAAAATCAAATCACCATCCATTAAACGATGTTTAATTACAATATCCTCTAATTTCCTTTCTGCGGCAATCGCTCTAAGTTTTGGAATTTCATCTTTAAACATCTCAAATTTAGCTAATTCTATTGAGCTGTAAATCGAGGCATAATTCTCAGGAAAAAACTGACTGTCATACACCGGAATCTCAAAAGTATGAAGTAAAACAAGCTCGGCGTTGACAATTTTTGCAAATTCTAACGCATGAACAAACGCATTTGTCGCTGCTTCAGAAAAATCTGTGGGAAATAATATCTTTTTCATTTTGTTTAGAATTAGTGTATTGTTTTCTCAAATTTAATCATTCTAAAAACAAAACAACCTGATAATTATCAGTATTTTAACACTTAATAATTTCTTAAAAATCAAATTTTTAGAAGTTTAAAATTGTATATTCTACCAGTAAAGCAACATTTAAAATTTGGAGCATTTTTTATACCTTTGCATCATGATAAATCAAGATTCTATAGTTGCATTAGCTACTCCGTCTGGAGCTGGAGCTATTGCTATCATTCGTATTTCAGGTGCTGAAGCGATCACAATCGGAAATTCTGTTTTTAAATCGATAAAAAATAAAGATTTAACCAAACAGAAAACACATACCCTGCACTTAGGCCATATTGTTGATAATGAAAAAACGCTTGATGAAGTCTTGGTTTCAATTTTTAAAGGGCCAAATTCATACACAGGAGAAAATACTATTGAGATTTCGTGCCACGGATCAACTTATATTCAGCAGCAAATTATTCAGTTATTATTGAGAAAAGGATGCCGAATGGCTGATGCCGGCGAATTTACATTACGTGCTTTTTTAAACGGAAAACTTGATTTATCTCAGGCAGAAGCGGTTGCTGATTTGATTTCATCTGACAACGAAGCTTCACATCAAATTGCAATGCAACAAATGCGAGGCGGTTTCAGTAATGAAATTGCCAAACTTCGCGAAGAACTTTTAAATTTTGCTTCTTTAATCGAATTAGAATTAGATTTTGCTGAAGAAGATGTTGAATTTGCCGACAGAACTCAATTTCACGAATTATTAAACCGAATTGAATTTGTTTTAAAACGTTTAATTGACTCATTTGCTGTTGGAAATGTAATAAAAAATGGAATTCCGGTAGCCATTGTTGGCGAACCAAATGTTGGAAAATCGACTTTATTGAATGCTTTATTGAATGAAGAACGCGCCATCGTTTCGGACATTGCCGGAACTACACGCGACACAATTGAAGATGAATTGGTAATTGGTGGCGTTGGTTTCAGATTTATTGATACTGCTGGAATTCGCGAAACTAAAGATATTGTAGAAAGTATTGGAATCAAAAAAACTTTCGAAAAAATAGATCAGGCACAAGTTGTGATTTATTTGTTTGATGGTTTGAAATTTAAAACTTCAAGTTCTGAGTTTGTTTCGGAGATTGAACAAATCAAAAATAAATATCCGTTAAAACCACTTTTGATTGTTGTTAATAAAAAAGATATATTATCTACTGATGAAGTTTCAAATATTACATCTAAGCTTGAAAATTTGAATGCAAAACTTTTATTGATTTCTGCCAAAGAAAAAATTGGTGTTGATGAATTGAAGAATGAATTACTTTCATTTGTTAATACTGGAGCTCTTCGGAATAATGAAACAATTGTAACGAATACAAGGCATTATGATTCTTTATTGAAAGCTTTAGATGAAATACAAAAAGTGAAGTTTGGTCTTGAAACAAATCTTTCAAGTGACTTAATGGCACTGGATATCCGTGAAGCTTTATATCAATTCGGGCTTATCACTGGTCAGGTTACGAATGATGAATTACTGGGTAATATTTTTGCTAATTTCTGTATCGGCAAATAGAGAAACAAAATAACACAAAATAAAAACAAACAAACGAGTTAAAGTATTTATAAACAATATTTTAACTCGTTTTTTAATTGCTTTTATTTTTGGATATTAAGCGATGTTTTGATTAAATTTGTACCTTCTTTGTACCTCGAAAAACTGAGATGCAAGAAATATTTTTTTTTGGCCAAATTATGGCACATAGAGACACACATAGTCACAGTGGGACACTTAAAGTCACATATCTATGAGTTCAAAAATTGAGATTACCAGAATCTGTGAATTCTGTAAAAATGAGTTTACAGCCCGCACAACAAAGACACTTTACTGTTCGCTTAAATGCAGCTCCAGAGCCTATAAAGCAAGGACTCGGCAGTCTAAAATTGACCAAAGCAATAAACAGACGCAAACGGCCAAAAAACCAAATCTGGAAGTAATTAAGACAAGAGATTTCATCGATGTTAATATGGCCAGTAATTTGCTCGGTATCAGCAAAAGGACAATTTACAGGCTGATCCAGCGGGGTGAACTTGATATTGCAAAATTCGGATCCCGGACCGTTATCCGAAGATGTGATCTGGACAGCTTTTTTTCTATTCCTTTACAGGAAGCCATGCTCCGCCCTGTTCAGGAATTTCCGGGGCTGGACAAATGTTATACCATAACGCAGATTCAGCAGAAATTCGGAATCTCGCCAGTAGGATTATATAAGCTGATACAGCGTCATGGAATAACTAAGTATTCCGTTGGAAAATTCAATTACGTAGCAAAAAAAGATATTGATATTATATTTAATGTGAGAGATAATGAAAAAGACTAATGTAACACTCAGAAAGAAAGTATTGTCTGATGGCAGAATTTCGCTTTATCTGGATTTCTATCCGCCAATACTAGATACTGAAACAAATAAGCAAACAAGACGTGAATTTTTAAAGCTGTATCTTTTTCAAAAGCCTAAAACCCAGATTCAAAAAATTTCAAATATAGAAAGCCTGCATACAGCAGAACTTATTCAAATTCGAAGACAGAATGAAATGCGCAAATATGATGTGTATAGTGAGTTTGAAAAAGAACAACTGGAAATTCAGAGGATTGGACGTGGCTCATTTTTAGAGTATTTTAAAAATTTGGCAGATAAAAAAGAGGGAAATAATTATCAGATTTGGTACACAGCAATTATTCATTTTGAAAATTTTCTTTCAGGGCGCGACGTTACTTTTAAAGATATAACAGTGACACTAATTGAAGATTACAAAGAATATTTATTAAAGGCCAAAAATAGAAGAGATACCGGAAATAGCTTAGCAAGAAACACAGCTCTCTCCTATTACAATAAACTAAAAACTACGCTCAAAAGAGCTTATAAAGAAGGTAAGCTTCGGACTGATATAAACGCTGGGATAGATTCCATCAAAGAGCAGGAGTCACAGCGAAATTTTCTTACTTTAAATGAAGCTAAGAAATTATTTGCAACTCCGTGTTCTAAGGATATCGTTTTCAGAATTTCAATGTTTTCGACCCTTACAGGAATTAGATATTCAGATATAGCTAAATTAACGTGGTCAGAAGTTCAATATAGAGAAGATGATGGACATTATATCAGGTTTAAACAAAAGAAAACTGAAGGCTTGCAGACTATGCCGATATCAGATGAGGCCTATGAAATCCTCGGTGAGAGAAAAAATGATAACGACAAAGTCTTTACTGATCTAAAAAAGTGGGATGTGGATAGAGTTTTACCCGTTTGGGTTGGTAAGGCCGGAATTACAAAACACATAACTTTTCATTGTTTTCGTCATACCTATGCTACATTGCAAATTTTCTCCGGAACAGATATTTTTACCGTTTCAAAAATGCTTGGTCATAAAAGTGTGAAAACTACGCAGATTTATACCAAAATAATCGATGATAAGAAAAGAGAAGCATCACTTAGAATAAGCTTAAAATAAAATTGCTTTAATCAAAAAAGACATCACTATTTGTGATGTCTTTTTTATCTATTTGAAATATTTTTTCGAACTAAATTTTAGCTCCGCTTCATGCTCAATTTCAGAAATAATCTTAATACGCCCAGATTTTATCCAATTTAATAACTCTGAGCGATAAAAATAAAGACGTTTTCCCTGTTTATTAGCTGGAATCTCATTTTTACAAACTTTAGTGTAAATGGTAGCCACAGACAATTTTAACAATATTGCTGCTTCTGAAATAGTAAGTAATTCATCATTAGCTGCTACCGTATTTAATTTATTTTCTTGTAAAAGTTTTTCAATGCTGTCAATTCTAGTGAGTAACTCACCAATAATATCTGGTAAATCTTCAAATTTATATGGTTTCATAGCGTGCATTAATTATATTTCATGATAGTTCAATATTACGCAGTTCAAAGTCAAAAAAATAGATCCTGCTGCCTCTGTTTTTTTTAAAAGAAGGCTCATAGCGCAGGTAGCCGTATTCATGCAGTTCATGCATGCATTTATGATAGGTGTATTTAGAAGATATCTTGGCAATAGGTGCCAGCTCATGCCTGAAGATTTCAATAGGATTGATAAAACCCTTAAGGGAACGGCAGCGTAGCAGTGCCACATAAATGGCAATATGGGTGCTGCTGATCCGATAATCCTTTTCAATCACCGAAAAGAAATCTGATAAGGGTTTTACACTTTCCATCAGTTCTAAATAGACTGCGATTTTACCTTTCTTTTTTTAACTTCTTTCTGTCCCCCGCCTTCGGGCTCGCCATCAAGATCTTTCTGCTGTTCTTTAGACTCTTTTTTATCCAGGGCATTCTCCTTTTTCTGTTCCTTGCTTTCGCGGTGATTAATTCGCTGGAGATTAACATCATAAACATTTAATGTTTTGAATTGAGGATTGGCCTCTACATATTGTTTGCTTTCTACTCCTGCAACAACAAAAGTCACCGACTGCAGATTTCCTTTTTTCAGCGAATTCAAAAGATCCTCTTTATATTTCGGCGTATCCAGCTCTTTAATAGCGTGTTTTGAAAGACTGGCTTCCAGATCATAGCCATAATTCTGATGATAATGATTTAATTTGAAATTTCCATTTTCATCGGCCTGTTTGAAGTCGAATTTTAACCAGCAATTATAGACTTCACCCTCTTTATTTTTGAGGTCTTTGTTGATACTTCGGCCTTCCATTAAATTATAAGCCTCCTTAAGGGTAATGTTGCTGTCCTTGTTAATGTAAAAGGTTTGTTCCAATCCTTCTTTTGAATCTTCTTTTTTCAGATTTGCATGATAGGAATTAAAAAAGTACATATCACTCTGGTCCGACTTCTTAAAATTCAATTCGACAGACATTGCATCCTTTCCGTATATAACACTGTGGAGAATTTTAAATTCTTTTTCTCCCTTAAGCATCATTTCCTTTAAATCCTGATCAAAAGTTTCACCAAATCCTTTATATTTCAACTGGTCTTTTAAGTATTCTAAATTTTTCTGATTCATAATATTTATATTTAAGTTATTTTCTAAAATTTCTTTCCTTTCCCTTTCCAATCTGGCAAAAGAAGTAAGATCAAATGCCTCGTTGCATAAAGTATCAATTCCGCTTTGAATAAGTAGGTTCAAGTTACTTATCAGCGAATCTGTTGAAATACTCTTAAAATAATCCACGTCTGTAGTCATCTCAAAACAGTATTCCATAGCTTCCATTGGGGTTCTAAAAAACTCAATTGTAGTTTTATCAGATATTTGATCTACAGGAAAAGCTGCGTAGTTGTATCCACTATTTGTCATTTCTTCAGCAAGTACCAACAGAATTTCAACATCACTGATATTTATTATCATACTATATTTTTTAAACTTTAAAAAGTATTACTGCTAAATCAAGGAATTGGAAATACTTGGTCGATCATATTTTTTTTTATGTTAATTTCTAAATGTCGTCCACCGTTTTTTTCAATCAGTTGAACAGTCAAATACTTATTATCAGAAATAGTAAATTTAGGAAAGGCATATACGGCACTTATTTCAGATTCATCGGAAACTGAATTGATATTTGGTGTTGACAACAATGGTATAATTTCAATTTCCTGAGATGCGGTACGTTTTGATTTCTTCTGGTCACGTATAAAGAATCGCAACTGACTTATATCATAATTGATTTTTGAATTATTTTCCAATATTACCCTGAAGTACATTACATCCTGATGAATGAATATTCCGCTGACCTGAAGTTTTATATCGAACCTTTCCGATCTCAGTCCGCTTAACTTATTTTTTTTTGTTAATGCCAGCTCAGAAAACTCCTTGATTCTTTTCTGGTTTTCACTGTCTTCTGAAAACAGAATTTCTCTGTTAATGGCAATTGAATTATCTGCCGTTAGGTTTAAATCAGGACACTGGTCGTTATAATTCAGAATAAAAACATAAAGTTTTCCATCGGATGTAACTATAGTGAGATTGGTCTGGACAAAATTCTTCTGCCGAGCTTTTATGAGCAGGATATTCTCTGCTCCTTTTGCTTTTTGTGTCAAAATATCCTGACTGCCTCTGTCGATGCTTTTGATTGAATATGGGAAAACGATACTTGTCGTTTTAGAATAACCAATCTGCAGATTTTTAAACTGGTTTTCATTTAAACCAATTTCAATATTTAGCTGGGCATAACCTGAGAATGCAGTCAGGATAAAACAAACCAATAACAACCAATTATTATTTTTCATTATTTCTGTTTTTTAATTAATTTGAATTTTTCTGTTTTTCATCATAAAGCAATACCTGATATCCGGCCTTCACAACAACTTTGATGAGTTTTACTTTCTTGCTCATAAGGCTTTTTGCTGCCTCAATTCCCATACCGGCAGCCTGTGCTCCCCATGAATCTTCAAGTCCTGATAATCCCAAAGTCTGAATGGACCGATCTGCTGAAGCTTTTGCAACGTCCCTGTTTATAGCCCCTGGAATATAGATTCCGTCAATTCCATCGAGATCATATACAGCCAGTTCTACAGGATAAATTGAATTCCTAAACTGAATATTGCTGATCTTCACTTCTAATCTTTCTCCTTTCAGCGATGCTGTGCCAAACAAAAAACTGTTTTTCGGTATCACTGCTCCCTGAATCATAATATCATTGCTGAGACGAAGCTTTATAATAGATCCGTTTACAATGGTCTGGGTTTCGTGTACAACAGCCCCAATCGCATTTTGCTGTTCATTTGGAAACTCATTACTATCATCAGAATAAAATGAATTACCTTGTCTGACAGCTGAATTTTGATCAAGCGCGTTAACATATTCATCTTCTTTCTTTCGCTCAACTTCATATATTTTTCCTTTCCTATTCTCTGTTGACTGTTTTAATCTTTCCTGTACCCTTGATGGATGCTGGATATCAAGTATATTCTCCAACATACCTCCGAGTTGTTTCAGCTCGGGATCAGGCTCGTCAGACTGCCCCATTGAGGACATCATCTTTTCTAATTTTTCTATATCTTTTGAGTTATCATTATACGAACCATAATTTTCAAACTCACTCATATCCTGACCGTCATTGTTAGCAGCAGGAGGCTGACTAATAGCTCTTTGAAGTAATTTTAGTTTTTCATAAACTTTTTGCTCATTAGGATTTTTAAACGGATCCGAATTAAGCGCAGTTTTGCCTTTTCTGTTATTTTGCGGTATAAAATCTTCATTACCAAAATCCTCCAAAGAATCTCCTGTATCTACCAAAGTGGGGTAATTTGGATCTTTTTTGATCTGTTCCTGAAGCTTTATAGAATCTATAGCGGCCTGATCATAATAACTCATTTTGTCTAGAGCCGAATCTTCCTTGAATTTGGGAATAGGAAGATCAAAATTAAATCCTTTCCTTGCTTCATTTTCAGCGGTCATTGCTTCCATTCTGCCGCCTCCTAAGGTGTAAAACAAAAACGTTAAAAATGGAAGTGTTATAATTGGGAGAACCAAAAGCAGTTTACGTCTCTTTTGTTCTTTAAGGGATAGTGTTTTTTGTTCCATGGTCTTCTACTTTTAAGTTGATAGTATTAATTTTTGAAAAATGATTTTTTGATGATTTGATTGTCTTTATTTCGGAGTTCAAATCAATCTTTGAGAATGTCTTATAAATATTGAATACGAAAAAACCTGTAGTCAACACAACAAATAAAATCAGCAGATAAATAAGTGTTCTTTTAGAAAGTCCTGTAGTGACGCTCTTCATTTTCTTTGCCCATTTATCCTGAGCTGACAGATAATATTTATTGTAAACAAATGGAGTTTCTCGTTTTGTGAATAGCGATCTCATGTACTGTCATTTTCTATCCTCAACAGCCAAATCTTTGTTCTCAACTGTAATCCAGCGTTCAATTAAAAAACCGTGAGGATTATTGTCACTTCTGGAAACATTTCTCAGACTTCCTTCTGTTATAAGGCTTCGCTTTAAAATGCTTGTGGTACGGATAATGTTTTGCTTGGCATAACATTTAAAATGATAGGGGTACTCCTTAATATCAATGCTGATACTGTCAATGAAAATCGTCTGGCTGATATTTCCTGAAATTATGCCTGAGTAATACCCCTTTTCCTTTAAATCATCATAAACCCTTTTTGCTGTGTCATCTGCCAGATAAAGGGCTTTGGTAACATTAATTTTTATGACCTTATCATCAGGATCGAGTGTAAAGAAAAATTTATGAAAGGTCTTGACATGATCCCTGGCTTCAACTGGGATATTATCTTTTCTTTCGGAAGAATAAGCTTCTATAGCTTTTCCATTTGCCAGTATGTAAACCTTATCCTGCATCAGCGTTACAGATTCAAAGCTTTTATAAAGTGTATAACAACAGATCAAAATGCATCCAACTATAACCAGCATTGTAAATCCTCTTACATACCTGAATGCCGTGTCTATATTTTTCATTTTGGTAAACATGTTCAGAGTTTTTAAAAATTATTTTGAATTTCCTTTAAGTTTGTCGCTCATGTAATTTCCCTTATCTGAAAAATATGGACTGCTTCCAGCGGTAGCTGCCATGCTATTTGTCATTTTTGTATCGGCATTTCCCATAGCATCCAAAACCATATTGGATCCTTGGGAAACTTTGCTTATTACTGAACTTGTAGATCCGCCAAGCAAACTGGTAACTTTCTGGCTAAGTGCTCCACCTCCTCCGGCATGAACTATATAATTCGCAACAGAAGGAACAGTGAAATAGCCTATAATTCCTATAATCATAAAAATTAAATATGCCATATCAGTCCTGCTGAAAAAGGTATCCCCTGTACTTTGCACCTGAGACAAATCAAGTTTTAGCATCAGTTCCTGAATTTTTCCGATTATGCTCCCAAAAATATTAGCGACAGGAAGCCATAAATAGATATTTATATACCTTGCCAACCAGACAGTAAGTGTATGCTGAAAGCCGTCAAACACAGCTATTCCAAAAACAAGAGGTCCTAGAATCGAAAGCACTACAAGCTGAAATGTTCTTAACGTGTCAATACAAAGTGAAGCCGCTTCAAATAAAACCCTCAGTATTTCACTCATCCATTCCTTTACCGAATTCCTGAAATTATATGAGGCTTTTTCCATTGCAAATTTTATATCATTGCCTATCCCATCAATAATTCCTTCTGCAGATGGATCTGCATTGTCATGGGTATATTTGTACCACCTTTCCTGATCTCCAGTACCTGTAGCCCCAACGTACATCTTCCATGGATTGGTCTCTTTTATCGCTTTTTCTTTTTCTTTTAAGAGAACTTCAATTGCGTTGTTTGATCCTTTGACCATGGGGGCAGTAGCCGCAACAGTTGGTTTCATTACTCCATTTATAAGATCAAGTACTGATGGAAAAATCATGATGCAGAAACCAATGACAAAAGGACGGAAAAGAGGATAAAAATCAATCGGCTCAGCGTTGGCTATATGCCTCCAAACACGCGAAGCGATATACCATATTGTTCCAAATCCGGCTATACTCTGCCCTACTGCCATAAGATTGCTGCACATAGGCATCATCTCATCGTAAAGCTGATCAAGTATTCCATGCAGAGTATCCATATCTTCACCTAAACCCTGAGCCTGAATGACAAAAGGCAGTAAAAAAGCTGCGATTATATAAATAACCGCCCGGTTGAAATTAAAAATTTTCATCGCCTTAGTTTTTTAATTCGTAAAGTTTTTCTGCACTTTCAACATCCTTTTCTTCTTTTATTCTTTGAAGGGCCATAATATTTGATGATGAATTAAAATTTCTTAAGAACTGAAGTTTATCCTGCATCTCCAGATAAATTTCATCAATTGCCTCCAACCTTTCATCATCTGACATTCTGAGTTTATTCGCAGTTACGACCATAATAAGCTCCTCAAGATTTCTTAAGCTCTGATTAAGCAGATTGCTGTAGATCTTTTCAAAATAACTGATTTCCTGAGCTGAAAAACTTTTGCTTTTAATAAAACTTTGCATTCCTTTTTTGCTCTCCTTGACTAAAAGAATTTGATAATTGATAATATCACCAACTCTTTTATAATTCTTTACTGCGGGACTGACCTGCATAAGTGCATCAAGAAAAGTTTTATGAAGACTAAAATTCCCTTCAGTCATATCTTTGACAGCCTTATAGCCTCCCGTAAGAATCTCATAGCCTTTCTTCATATCGCTGAGAATCTTCTTGAATTGTGAAAGCTTCTCAATATTCAAAATCAATTGCTGGATTTCCTGGGCCTGTGCTGCAGCTTTATTTGGAAGTACTAAAACACAAACAAGAAGCATTAAAATCGATATCTTTTTCATACCTGTTTATTTAAAGTCCGTAAATTGAATTTATTGATTTGATATCTCTGTTTTCAACGGCTTTTGACAAAGCCAGCATTTTTGCTTCTTTGGAGAAAGTCATACAAAAATTATAATCATCAAGCATTGCTTTGTACAACTCGTCAATCCTTTCCATTCTTTGGTCATCCTTCATTTCCAATTTCAGATCAGTGGTAATAAGCAGAAGAGTATCCAAAGTCTCATTGCAGCTGTCTAATAGACTTTCGAATGAGCGTTCTATATAATCAAGTTCGTTTCCATGAAAAAGATCATTTTGTTGCAATTCCTGGAATGTTTTTTTATAAGTTTTTACAATTTTAAACTGCATTGAAATAATTTCGGCAATCTTATAATACTTCTTGATTTTTGGATTGATTTTCAGCAGAGAAGCAAAATAATGACCATGCAGGCTGACCTCTCCTTTTTTGACATCTCCTATAAAACTGAGTCCTTTTCTAACAGTTGAATATCCTTGCTGGGCATAATCAATATAGACCTGAAGTGCTGCTATCTGAAGAAGCAGCTCTTTTCTCTGCTTTGCCTGAGCAAAGATTCCCTGATTTAAAATCAACCCAGCAAAAATTAATAGAATTAAATTTTTCATAATTTTTTAATTAATTAAGGAATTCCATAAAATTCTTTCACACTCTTTACATCTGCTTCTGTTTTGGCTCTCTGCAGGCTCAGAAGTACATTCTGCTGATTAAATAAAGTCAGGTCATCATAATTGGCATCAATCTGATCTGCCGCTTTATTTATAATTTCCAGTCTCTTCAAATCACTCATCTGGGTTGCGAAAGAATCCAGGATCAAAAAAATCTGATCTATGTTCTTTACACTTTCTTCCAATATTCCGGAATACACACGCTGCATATAATCCAGCTCATTCATATTAAAATGTTTGTCCTGTTTGAAAAGGCTCCAAGCTCTTTCATATTCTTCAACAAGTCTGGTCTGCTTCTTTGTAATATCCTTTATTCGTTGATAATAAGTGATAATTGATTTTACTTTGGACAGCTCTTCATAGTAGTTTTTATAAAGGTCACGCTGTTTCTGAGTCCACTGCGATATCTCATCCAGTTTCAGTTTGGAAAGCAAATTTTCAATTTTCTTTTGCGTATTTTGAAGCCAGATCGTTTTATTCTGCAGTTTTTGAATCCGAAGATCAATCGCTTTGATCACTTTCTTGGTAACCGCCTTTACTATTTCCAAAATAGGGAGAACTGCAAC
Organism: Flavobacterium xizangense; assembly: GCF_054075145.1. NCBI lineage: Bacteria > Pseudomonadati > Bacteroidota > Flavobacteriia > Flavobacteriales > Flavobacteriaceae > Flavobacterium > Flavobacterium xizangense. The sequence goes on from NZ_JBSIPG010000013.1 coordinate 44,867, forward strand.
ACTAGTTGCTGGTCTTGCAGGTGTGCTGATCAGCAAAAGACAGATCAGACAGCTAATTATCCTTGTTTTCATTATTCCTTTTCATTTAGTTTCCATTCCTCATATCGTATGCGAGTGCTGCAATGCCTTTTTTGATATCACCTCCAAACTTTGCAGCGTAGGCATTTACTTTTACTTTCTCACTTTCCTCCGTTGTATAGGCCAAATATTCCTCCAACGAAACTTCTGTCCTGTACACCTTTGAAAGCCTCCCTCCCAGGGAAATAAATACTTCCTTGTATTTCTTGTCTGGATCATTGGCTTTATTGACTGAGAGTACCAAAGCTTTTTCTTTCTCGGTAAGACCAAGCAGTTCCTGAATCTGATCAAACTTATTTTGATACTTGCTTTGATCAAGCATTATTTTGCAGTCACTGTTGTTTATAATAGCCTGTTTGACCACCGGTGAAGAAATGATATCCTCCACTTCCTGCGTTACCACGATTGCCTCTCCAAAGAACTTCCTCACGGTCTTGAATAAGTATTTGATGTATTCAGACATGCCTTCTTTCGCAATAGCTTTCCAGGCTTCCTCAATCAAAATCATTTTTCGGATGCCTTTTAGTTTTCGCATCTTGCTGATGAAAACCTCCATTATGATAATAGTTACTACCGGAAAAAGAATCGGATGATCCTTGATATTGTCGAGTTCGAATACTATAAATCTTTCTTTTAAAAGTTCAAGGTTCTCCGTAGCATTTAAAAGGTAATCAAACTCACCATCTTTGTAATAAGGGCGAAGCACGTATAGAAAGTTATTGACATCAAAATCCTTTTCTTTTACTTTATCACTCTCCAGAATCGACACAAACTCATTTTTCAAAAACTCGTAAAAACTATTGAAACATGGAAAAATTTCCTTTTTAAGCTCCAGCATTTCATAATACAACTGAAGAGCATTGGACAAGGCTACGTACTCGCTTCGGTTGAACGTTTCATCATCTTTTTTCCAAAGAGCCAGCAGCAGAGTTTTTATGCTTTCCTTTTTCTCAGTATCCAGATTGTCTCCCTCTGAAATATAAAAAGGATTAAAGCGGGTGGGATTTTTTTCATCGTAAGTAAAATAATAGCCATTAACCATATCACATAAGCCCTTGTAGCTGTGCCCAACATCCACAAGTACTATATGGGTCCCTTGCTCATAATAACTTCTGACCATATGATTGGTAAAAAAGGATTTACCGCTACCCGATGGACCAAGTATAAATTTATTTCTATTGGTGCAGATACCATTTTTCACTGGTTCGTCGCTGATATCAACATGGACGGGTTTTCCTGTCAGCCTATCCCCTAGCCTTATTCCTATTGGACTTAGTGAAGATCTATAGCCCGTCTCCAAATTCAGAAAACAAACAGCCTGCTCGGTGAAAGTATCAAATGTGTCATTCATTGGAAAATCCGCTTCGTTTCCAGGCATACCTGCCCAATATATTTGAGGCGCTCCGGCCGTTTCCTGCTTGGCGGCGCAATCCATCTGCGCCAAAGCTGAAGACACTTTATTTTTAATATCCTTCAGTTCTTCTTTATCCGCTGTCCAGGCCAACACATTAAAATGTGCTTTGACAGGAAGCCGCTGCTGGGAAATAGCTTCATTCAAAAAATCATTCGTAGCATCTCTTGCTATCAGGTTTTCTCTGCTGTATGCGGACAGCGACTGAAGCCTTAGTCTTTTGCTTTCCAGTTTTTGGATAGTTTTCTGGGCGTCTTCAATAAACAGATATTGGTTATAAATATGATTGCATGACAATAGCTGGCCGAGTGTGGATGCAAACCCAATACTGAATTTTGTCTTATCGGTGGAATAACGGTCATAGTTGATTCTTGACCCACACAACGCCGGCAGATCTGCAGCATCGCCTAATGTAAAAAGCTGACAGTGCTTATCACCAACCTCCAACCCATCATCAAACTTTAGATCGTTATAAACAAAAGAAGATTCCCTCTCTGATAAAAAACAATACTGTTCAATCAGCCCGATTTTTCGGCTTTGGCTTCTAAGTGCGTTGTTTCCCAAACGCGTCAGCTTCACAAATCCGCTGTCTTCCATGATTCTTTTAAACTGGCCACTACAATCAATAAACTCCTGTAGAAGATGTGCATTCAGCGTTTCTTCAGGTACAATTGAGCTTCTCAGCAGATTTGAAAAAAGCGAACTTGAATTCCTTCTCCCACGTGGCTTTTTAGTCAGCATAATATAACAGGAATGATCCAAAAACGGTCTCTCATTAAAAAACCGCTCACTGCTCCTGGTTAAAAAACTGCTGTCATCATTTGTAAAATCAGCTCTGTAGCTCTTTTCTAAAAACCAGTCCTGCTTATGAAAAACACAGAATTTAGGAAGCACTTTTATGGCTTTTATCCAGGACTGGTGAAAAGCTTCATATTCCTGATCGGACAAGGTAAAAATCTCAGGCAGCTCAGCATTGAACACTACGGTAACATCTCCCTGCTTTGATAAAATACAGTCATGCTCCACTGCCATAATCGGCAGTAAGTCTTCCATCCTCTTCTCCATCTTCTCATCATTTTCATTGCTAACTTTCTACAGCTATATCTTTTTAAAAATAGCCCTACTGTAAACTTTTATACATTTTGGAACCTGCTTTTTGGCGATCGCCTTCATCAGACCGTATTCTCCGTACCGGTTACTCATCCTGTATATTTTAAAAACAAGAAAACTGCCGGCTGCACCGATAAATCCAACACATACAAGTGACGGCAGTCCAATGATATATAGTACGGCGAAAAGAATCAAAAGAACAACCAAACCACCGCCTAAATACCAGATATACTGAGCTTTTAACCCTTTGAATTCAATGCTTTGATTAATACCCTTATTAATCTGGTAGACACTGTTTCCCATCATACTCCGAAGAATGATTTGATCACTGTGGCTACCACTACCAGAAATACACAGCTGCCAAACCAGGCTGCTGCCACCTTCCCGGTATCGGGATCCCCTGCATTCCATTTCTGATACACTTTGACTGCTCCAATCAGTCCTAATATAGCACCTACTGCATACATCAGTTCGGTACCTGCATCAAAATAACTTCGAACTTTCTGGTTGGCTTCATTAATTCCTGCCACGCCGTCCTGACTGTAAACAGCAGTACTGAAAAACAGCACGAGCATCAGCGAGGAACCCAGTCTTTTTACTCTTCTCCAGAAACTTTTTAATTTCCAACTCCATCTTTTCATCCTCATTTTTTATTAAATTGTTACTTTAAATAATAAAGCGGAGAATACCGCTGTTTCACTATCTATCTCCTTGTCACTTCCGCCATACCGCACTAGACTGAACAGGGATATTCCTCCGCTTGGTTTTTTAATTCTCTTCTTCCCACAAACTCTCCATCTCCGCAAGGGTCAGCAGCAGTTCAGGATATTTGGCGCTCTCCAAAACAGCAAGTGAATTGATTTTCCCGCGTAGCGCCGACTGCTTTACAAACGGATATTCCAAGAGAATAAATCGGATGTAATTTTTAAATGCCGCTTTGGATAATCCTCCAGCATCACTTTCAGTAAACATAGTTAAGATCTTATTATACAATTCCTCTGCATCTTCCAGTGTACTGAAAGATTCCTTGAATTCGGAGAACGGTCCCGAGGACAACTCCTCTTTCCTATACGAAGATTCAATCATGTTTTTAAAAAGATCCCGGATATTTTTCCAGTAGTATCTAAAAATAAGATAACCGTACCATGCCAAAACGAAAAGTGCCACTGCAGTCAGGTAACTGCTCCATGAAATATTTGAAAGCATAACTATTTCTTTAAAGATTAAACATTACAGCCTAAAATCATAAATGTTAATGATTTTATTACACCGCAAAGAAACAGCAGATACAGCCGTGCTACAAGTACAACTTTACCTGTACCCTTTTGTACCCTAACAAGTTAAGGTATTTGAAAAGCTTTTTTAACTGCCAGAAGAATGTGAAGAAGGCAGCCTATAAAAAAAGCCCCCGAAAGCAAAAGTGTTTTCGGGGGCCAGATTGGTTAATGAGCTTGTTTTATTTTGATCTCACTGCCTTGATAAGTTTTGCGTTTCTTCTGTCCGCTCTGGAATTCTGAAGCGATATCACAGCCCAGATTGCTGCCGGAATCCAGCCGATCAGCGTAATCTGCAATATGAGACACAGCAGCGCTGTCAAAAGTTTTCCACGCAGAAAAAAGGACAGCGAAGGCAGGAATATAGCAATTAAGGTCATCATAGTTTTTATTTTAAGTTAAATAATTAAACGTGCATAATTTAAAATCATCGGTGTATTATTAGTCTGCAGCTGTCTTATTTTGTTTCAATACCTGCAGCAATAATTCAAAAGTTCAATATGACCTGATTTTCTTAATCATTTTCTCGAGGGTCATAATGGCTATGTTCTTATCATTCTCTTCAGCATTATAGGACTTGCTCCTGACTGAATGATAGGACAAATCTCTTTTAAACGCCGTTGACAGATGAGGCACAATCCTTTGAAAAACAAGGCTCATGGATCTGGATTTCACTACCCGAGCTTCATCGGCTGCCCGCAGAATAATGCCGATCTGATCCGCAGAAAGATCACATTCGAGCTTGTTTTCCGTTTTATCCTGAGGCGCCGCCTCTTTGGACGAAACAGCCATAAGTTCCAGCTGCCTTTCCAGATATTTTGTCTCATGGACCAACCAGTTTTCCAGTACCGTCTTAAGATGTTGCGTCCCTGCTTTAAAAAAAAGCTTCCCATCAGAATAAATCTGATTGAACTCCTTGCCGTAATATGATAGCAGACCCAGTTTCTCCGGCAATTCCTGCTCTGTCTCAAGTTTTGAAACCATACGCTGGGTTAGTAGGTCTATATAAGCAGTACTGTTGAAATTCAGTTCTATGAGCACATGATCGAGTATAGAGAAAAGTCCATGCGATTCTAAAATACCTGCCTGATCCAATTCATTTAAAAGTGTTCGTTCATAGAGCAGCTGGCGGAAAGTTATCCTGTTTCTGTCCTGCATTGAAAGGGAAAATTCGAGCTCCTTAATCACCACATCTAAAACCTGCCGCGCTTCCTCATTTTCGGCTTTCCTCCTCCCAAGACTTTTTAATTTCAGCTGCAGTTCATTCCTGGACACCATCAGATAGGTTATCGGCACCCTCTCATCTAAACTCAGATAATCGGAAAACCGTTTCTCTAAAAAGGACAACAGATCGTCCAAGCATTTAACTATGGCCACTGAAGCGGCGGCTAACAGAGGCTTCTGAAATGCACTGCATTTATGGCTATCCACTATCGTATCCAATAGAAAGATCAGCGTGGAATGATACTTCCGCACCAGAAGTCGGATCTGTCTTTTTCTTCTGAGATCGAAAATTTCATTTTTAATCCTGATCTGGATTCGGCTGGACTCTTTTATAGCATGTTCTGAAATAACAGCGAGTTCCTCTTCTGAGAATCGGCTTACATCTGTCTTATCGGGATTAAGATGCACCAGTATCAGCGTATCAAGCCATTCTAAAGGATAGTTATTGTTCATCATTTTCATGTTTAATTGCAGTTAACGGTTAAGACTAACGACTCTTAAATTTATCGGCATCATTCGAACGAAATTCTGACGGTGTGCAGGACATCCATTTTTTAAAAAAAATGCCGAATGAGGTGGAAGAACTAAACTCCAGCTCCTCAGCAATTTCGGAAATGCTGTAATTAGAATCTTCCAGCATTTGCAACGCTTCAGCAAGTACTGCTTCGGTTATCATCTTTTTGGCAGTTTTTCCCACCGCCTCCTTCACCGCCCTGTTCAGATATTCGGGAGCCACATAAAGTGCCCCGGCATAAAATTTGACGTTATGATGCTTTCGGCAGTGAATGGATAAAACGGTTAAGAACCGGGCTGCCAGCGCCTCGGCTTTTGATACATGGAGTCCCGATGAAGCAACATAGCTGGAATAAATGTACTTGAGTTCAAAAAACAGCAGATCAGAACTTAATCGCTGCAGTTCCAGTTCAAAATCACCTACCCGCCGGTTCCGCCCTTCAGCATAAATCAGCCTGCAGATTAAGGACAGTACCATATAATCAACGGAATCAAGACTTACTTTTACAGGCTGATTTCCATGGAGATAAAACAAGGTACTCCCTTTATTGTTTTTAGGTCCGTGCACTTGTTTGGCGGAAGAAAATATAATTAAAAAAAACTGGAGCTTATCTCCTGCCTCGATCTGCGTGCAGACCAAATTTTCGGACAGGATTATTAAATCATGTGGCTCCAGATCAAAAACGATTTCTCCAGCCCGTATTTTAAATGTCCCGGACTTCATCAGCAGCGCTGCAGGATAATGAAGTTGTAATTTTTCATCTGCAGGAGTTATAGCAACATACTTTTTGACCCTGTATACTGCAATTCCTAGAAAAGGGATCCTATTCACCTCGTTGTTAATCAAATCTTTCAGCATAGATTCTTCTAATTGAAAGACAGCAAAATAAATCTGCCTCTGTTAATCATTAAACCTGTTCCTTACGGCAATGTAGAACAGTCCATAGAGATTAAGAAGTACTGTAATATACAGCAGGTAGAAGGTAAATCTGGCATGCACGATTATCATAGCGTCATAGATTCCATCAAAGATAAAAAGCGCCGTAATGAAGCCGAGACTTAACAGATTAAAAAATACCAGCAGCACATATAAAACAGTCGGCAGTTTCATTTAAGCTATCGGTGTTTTAATTTAAATAACCTCGGAAAGTAAAGCGATTATCGAAATAATCGGCATTTCATTAGCTTCAAAAAAAGGTCTGACGGATTTACCTCCTACGTTTGTCTCCCAGTCCCTGTCTTTGCGCTCCTCAGCTGAATAGAGCGAATATCTTGAAATAGAAGCTACTGTGAGGATCGTTTCGATTTCTTCAGCTGAAAAAACAGCATCATTGAGTACTTCTTGCTCATAATCCGTAATGTAATGATACGTTACGCTGAATTCCTCCTGTCTCTTAACAATAAGATGCTGCAGAAAGTTGATCAAATTGTTCTTTGCATAAACCTGCAGCGCACTATTTTCAACAATCAGGAGCATGCTGCCATCAGGATCCTCCATTATGGATTCTACCATTTCGTCGGTAAAGGGTATTAACCTGCCGGTGTGACTTCCATTTCCCAATACCTTTGATGAAACATGCCTGATCTGACTGGAAAGCGCTGAGACGGAATTTGGCATCTGATGATCTTGATAATAAAATTGCAGCGCATCATAAATTGCCTTGCCTCTGGCATCAAAGGGATTGGAGGCATTGGCCGGATACTGTTCTGGCATAATATCTCTCGGAGCAGACAAATTTGCAGCAGTGCTAAAATCTTCCTCGGCAGAACAGGAAACAAAAAAAACAGAAGTGATAATGCATAATAAAATGGTTTTCATGATTTGAGTGGTTTGAAGGTGAGTGGGAATATCTTCCCAGTTCCTTTCATCCGGATAAGCAGAACTTTTATCCGGCACCCTGCCGGACATTTTGCTTTTGAATTCATGACAAAACTATTCCGCTTAAAAATCTCCCGCAACCTTATATCTGTGGATTTTCGTCAATTACACTATGGATTTTCGAGAAATCCATAGTACATTTTTCATCAATAATCCTTTATTATTCAATCGTTTATGTTATTTTTATATTAATTTAAAGTAAAACAATTCATACAGATTTAAATTAGAATTTCAGCGTTATCACAGTTTAAACTTCCATTAATGCCATCCCAATGAATCAAAAGAACCTACTTTTATTATTGCTGCTGTCTTTTCATTTGGTATCTGCTCAGAAAAACAATTTTAAGATACCGGATTCACTCAAGAAAAAGAATTACGAATACCTGGATGACAAAATTTATGATTTCAGAAAGGACAGTGCGCGGGCTTCAGTATATGCCTATGCCCTTCTTTACAAAGCCAAATCAGAACAGAACTGGAAGGAAATTATAAATGCCTACCAAAACCTGCTGCATATGTCTCCTCTGAAACTGCGCATTGTTTATGCTGACAGCATGATTTATGCGGCAAAAAAATCAAATAACAATGAACTGATCGGCAGTTCCTATCTTAGTAAAGGAATTGTGTACTACAGCCAAAGGATCCAGGATCAGGCAATGGATAATTATCTTACCGCAAACAGCTATATCTCAAAAACCAGCAACCAATACTTACTTCATAAGGTGAAATACAGCATTGCCCAGACTAAATTTTATATCGGATTCTACGATGAAGCCGTCTCACTTCTACAGGAGTGCATCACATATTACAAGGACGAGCACCCAAGGCCTTATCTGAATTCGCTGCACTCCCTTGGACTGTGTTATAACAAACTTGGTAACTTTGGCCGGTGCTCTGAAATAAACGCTCTTGGAATCTCGGAAAGCAAAAGGCTGAAAATTGAAGAAATGACACCTTACTTTATTCACTCAGAAGGCATCAATGAATATTTTAAGAAGAATTACGGGGTATCCATCCAAAATATTGAATCCTCCATTGAAGCCATTAAAGAAAATAATGACGCTGCCAATGAGGAAGTCGGATACTTTTACATAGGCAAAAGCTACTGGTCCCTGCATCAGAAAGAAAAAGCGATACCCTATTTCCAGCTGGTAGATAAAATTTTCAATGACAAAAAAATATTGAGACCGGATTTAAGACAGGCTTTTGAGTTGATGATCAATTATTATAAAAGCAAAAAAGATCTTAATAAACAGCTGTATTACGTCGACCAGCTTCTTAAAGCGGATACCCTGCTGACAGAAACCAATAAATACATAGTCGGAAAAATCCATAAGCAGTACGATACCAAAGAACTTCTTCTGGAAAAGCAAAGAATTACAATAGACAATGAGAAAATGGCGGCAGAACTGCATTGGGAGAAGTATTACCGCTGGATATTCGCAGGAGTTATTTTACTGCTGTTCATTGTGCTTCTTGCCGTTACGTACCATTATCAAAAAATCAGAAAAAAATATAAAAAGAATTATCAGCTGCATATCCAATCACAGCAGACCGATAAAGATAGGCCAAAAGCAGCTGCGGAAAAAGTGCCCATCAAAAATATAAATTCAGAAACCGTCGCTTTGCTTTTGAAACATTTTGAAAATTTCGAAAAGGATAAAAAGTTCCTTGAAAAAGACTGGAATCTCAGCAGTCTGTCTTCAGCCTTTAATACCAATCCGAAGTATGTCTCAAATATCCTGGAGCATTTCAGGACTAAAGGCATTAATGAATACATAAACGGGCTTCGAATTGATTATATCATCAATCTGCTTGAGACAGAATCCAAATTCAAGCATTACACTTATGAAGCGTTGGCAAAAGAGGCAGGTTTCAGCACTACGGAACGCTTTAAAAAAGCATTTTTAGCCAAAATGGGATTCTCCCCGTCATTCTTTATCAATAAGCTGAAAAAAGAAAAAACTTAATTGTTTTATAGAAATAATATTAGGATATGATTTTTAACTTTTTACTTTTGCCCTGTAATTTTAAAAAACAGTAAACCATGAAAGATCTAGTTGCAAAAATCAACGCAGAAATCGAAACATTTAAAACAGAATCTGACTCTCTAATTGAAAAAGGAGTTAAAGCTGCAGGAGCAAGAGCTCGTAAATCAACTTTAGAAATTGAAAAACTTTTAAAAGAGTTTAGAAAAGTTTCAATTGAAGAATCTAAAAAATAATTCATTCTTACTTTTACTTATCGAGCCTTTCAGTTTTCTGGAGGGCTTTTTTATTTACTTTCTTCATTGCTTTTAATAACTGAAATAAAATAGTTTTAATACAGTTCATCTAATAACCCATTGTCCCTTATTTCTATAAAAGTGCTTTTAAGTTCTGCGTTAAGTTGATTTATGTATTCTTTACAAATATGAAAATATAAGTCTTCCTTCTCATCTGCCAAATTGAAATCAATTTCACCGTATTTTAAATGTATTAATAGTTTATTAAAAACGGTTTTAACTTCATTAGGATTATCGTCCGTTAGAACAATATCCAATTCTTCATTACCAATTGCAAGTTTTAATTTTGCACTAGTTTCTTTTCTTTCAATTGTTGCTCTATGTGTTGCCATATATTTTTCCTCTTTCTCCGAAAGCTGATTTTCCGCCTTCTAGTGTTTTCATACTAATTAATTTCCAATCTAAATTTGCTTTTATACTTGAATTACATATCAAACTGTTTGAGAATGGATTACCAGAATAAGTGTAATATCCGTTAATGTCGTGCTGACGATAAATAGAATTGTAAGGTAAGGTTCTAACAGCAATATTTGCGTCGTGTGTAGCTATAATAACTTTTTTACCACTTTTTGCTATTTCTTTAATCAATGGTACAATTACTTCACTGATATAATCGTTTCCTAAACTTTTTTCGGGTTCATCGATCAAATAAATTTCCTTATCTTTCATTAATTCATTATGTAACAAAACCATTGAAGATTCACCATTAGATGGTGTATAAACCTTGCCTCCTAAAATAAAATGCTTATGAAAAAGTAATAAATCATTTATTGAAGTAACCGTTTCAGCTCCCTCAATTTTCTTTAATTCATCAATTTTCTCAAATAAAGTATTTGCATAAATGTGCTTTGAAATAGTTTCTATTTGAGAAGCAACAGATTTCTGTGGAGTTTTGGTTTTGTTTTGAATATGTTTGTAGTCAGAATCAGAAATTGTTCCGTTTTGTATTACTAAATTAGTTTGACAAAACAATTTACCTTTTTCTCCTAAATCTCCAACTTCTTCAACTATAGGAGTGATTGCTTTTTTAATATTTTCACGTATTTTTTTTACATTTTTTTCAATAGAAATTCTATTACTAGCATATTCAAAAAAACCAGTTTTTGTTGGTTTTTCTGGTTGTCCAGTCTTTTTAGAAATCTCTGAAACAAATACTTGAATTAGTTTATTAAAAAAATTAATGCTTTTAAAATCAACAAAACGTTTGTCCGATTCTGATTTTACTTTCTCTAAAATTTTTATAAATACATCATCTAATTCCTTTAAAAGTTCATCTCCAACAATTTCATTTAATTTTGAATCTGTATTAAAATAGGCTTTAAAATCATTAAACTTTTTACAATCATTTTTTACTTCTTCAAAACTCCTTTTAGATGAACTTTCATCAAGCAAATTAAATAGATTTACTTTTATACTTTTAGTTATTTTGTTAGTTGCTTCTGCTGAATAATACCTTAAGTAATTTGAAAGACTTGTAACTTCCCTTTCTGATGCGCTTCTCAAAAAAGCTATTTCGCTAGAACAGTTATCTATTTGTAAATTTTCAATATCAATAACTAACTGATTTCCTTTTAGGTCAAAAACATCATCAAGTCTTTTGGAATTTGATTCATAAACTTCAGTATTAAAGCCTTTTCCATTGTAATAAGTTGATAGAGCTTTTAAAATATCCGTTTTACCAGTCCCTTTGGAACCAAAAAAAATATTTATATCATTGTAAATGTCAAGATTAATAAGCTCTGCAATTCCAAAGGGATTTATTTGAATGGATTCTTTTGTCTTTTTATCAAGAATTGTTTTGATTGTTGCATCGTCTTTATCCAAAAGCAAACAAAATTGTTCAAAGCTTTCGACAGGCAATCTCAATTCTGGTAGGTTATTTGAGTCCTTTACATAATTATCCCAATTATGAACATCTGAACCGTGAATCGAATTATGACCGTGATTTATATAAATTCCAGCAGAAATTGAATTTGATGCTTCTTTCAATACTCTTTTTTGATTAGCCACTAATGATAAAAGTTTGTCTATATCTTTATCTAATAAATCTGGTTTTTTGGAATGATAATGAGCAATAAATATTGCATCTAAATCATCAAAATTTGCTACAACTTCACTTATGCTAATTGTAAAATTGTCAGCAGTTGTTGTTCCAATAATTTCATTGACTCTTTGACTAAATGTTTCAGAATTTTTAGGATTAACAATAACTATTAGATGTGCTCTATTCTCTTCTTCAACTACATCAAATTCAACACCTGGCCAAATTTGACAAATTCCATCAACATTTGATTGAAATTGTAAAAATTGTTCATGGTCAAAATGATTATGATTTGTAATCGCTAATATTTTAACGTCAGTTTCTTTTATAATTTCAGAAAATTTATTGACATCAACATTCCTATTTTCAGAATCTCCTTGCTTTATTTTTTTTGTATGAGTATGTATATCTATTTTCATATTCCTTTTTTTATTACAGTCACTCTGGTATATTAAATTAAAGCTCCCTTGCTAGAATTGGTTGGTCAAAGATTCCATTTGTGAAAATGTTTCATATATTATAGCCATCAAATTTATTATACAATGAATTAAACTTGCCGAATTTCAAAAGACTGTCGGACCATAACTTTCAAATCCAAACCTACAAAACATTGTAATTTTCATTTTACGGTTTTCCATAATTGGTCAATACTAAGTGTTAAATTAGATTTTTTATTGATAAATAGACCCAGTACAATTACCTGTTTTTAATACGTAAAAAAAAAAAGATACCATAAGTATCTTTTTTTTATCTCTATTTATCTATCATTTTAAAAAATTCTGAAAGTTTAATATTCCTTGCTTCACAAATTTTTTGAAGTGTATTAACCGGAATATTATAATTTGAATCTTTAATTTTAAGTGCAGTACTTTTTATTTTTCTTACTATTGTTTCCTCTATATTATGATCCAACGCAAATGACCTCTGGGATTTATAGTTTTCAATCCAGTTCTTATAGATGTATTTACAAATAATGTTACTTGCTCCAGTCATTGTAACAAAGTAAAGTCAATCTAAAAAAAATAATGCGCACGAAAGTGCGCATTTTGAAAAATTTTGTTATATTTGTCTCATTATTACCCATGTAATAACATTTTTGCGATTCTTCATTTAAAAACATTTTGAAGCATTCGCTTAGAATCTCGCTTTTGAAAACTGGTAATTTTTAATATGGAACGAGATAATAAGTACGATGCTCACGTTACGGCGTGGGCTCACTTATTGTTCCCAGGTATACCAGTACCTCAAAAGCAGTAAGTTGAGTTCCATGCCTTTTTTTATTCTGCTCCACAACTGTATTCTAAGCCTTATTATTCTTAACAATACAAAGCATCGCATTCGAATAATGTTTAACTATTTAAAATAAAATTTATAGACCAAAAAACTTCTTCTTATGACCATTAAGCCGTTTACTTAATGCATAAAAAAATGCCCTCCGTTGCAGCGACCAAACTAGAACAGAGGACCGTAGCTAATCAAATCATCTTTAACTAACCAATCCCAATATTATGAATAATTTTTCATTTTACAAGGATGGAAGAGCTCTTTACTGCCTAATTTTTATGGGCATCAGCTTCGCTTTTTCATCATCATTTGCCGCCAGCACAAAACGGCATTTTCAATTTACACCTCAGCAATTTCAGGTCAACGGAACAATAACTGATGGGTCCAGTCCTCTACCGGGTGTAACGGTAGCCATTAAGAATAAAGTGAATTCCACAGCAATATCCGATTACAGTGGACAGTATTCAATTACCGCATCCCCCTCGGATACTTTGATTGTATCTTTTATAGGCTTCAAAACAGCTTACATTCCTGTTAAGGGACGCAAAGTTGTAGACATTCAGCTTACTTACGACACCACTACCCTACAAGAAGTACGGGTGAATGCGGGATATTATTCTGTAAAGGAAAGCGAACGCACAGGAAGTATAGCCCGCATAACCTCCAAGGATATCGAAATCCAGCCCGTTACAAATGTTCTTGCTACCATGCAGGGACGTATGGCCGGAGTCAGCATCACACAGACAACAGGAGTTCCGGGCGGAGGATTTGATATTAAGATAAGGGGGCAGAACAGTCTGCGCAGCGATGCAAATTCTCCTTTATACATTGTCGATGGCGTGCCTTATGCTTCAGAATCCATAGGATATAATCAGACCAATACCATATTTCCATCGGCAACCAGTCCGTTGAACAGTCTTAATCCTGATACTATCGAAAGCATTGAAGTGCTCAAAGATGCCGATGCCACCTCTATATACGGTTCAAGAGGGGCCAACGGGGTTGTGCTTATTATAACAAAAAAAGGAAAGTCAGGAAAAACAGTATTCAATTTTTCAGCATCAACAGGCGCTGGTAAGGTGACAAGATTTTTAGATCTTATGAATACTTCACAATATCTGGATATGCGCAGAAAGGCTTTTATCAATGATGGGGTTCCCAATTATAATGACTGGGATTATGATATAAATGGTACTTGGGATCAGAACAGGTATACTAACTGGCAAAAAGAGCTCGTTGGAAAAACTTCTCTAATAAATAACCTGCAAGGCACTGTATCCGGCGGATCGGAAAACACAGTATTTCTCTTCAGCGGAAGCTACAATACGCAAACCACAGTCTTTCCCGGAGATTTTATCTATAAAAAAGGAGGAGCACAATTCAATTTAAACCATCATTCCACAGATAATAAATTCAAGCTCAATTTCGCAGCCGGATACAATGTACAGGATAATGATCAGCCAACCTCTGATTTTACATATGACGCGCGTGCATTGCCACCTAATGCCCCGGCATTATATGACAAAGATGGAAATCTGAACTGGGAAAACGGGACTTGGGAAAATCCTTTGCGTTATCTCAACGCCCGGTTCGGCTCCAAAACAAATGACCTGATTGCCAATACTGTTTTATCCTATGAGCTCGCTCGAGGACTTGTGATCAAGACAAATATGGGATTCACAGATTTAAGTACCATTGAGACTCGTACCAATCCTTCCACGCTATTTAATCCTGCCTACAACATAACAAGCAACAGAAGCTCTATTTATATAAACAATACAGACAGGTCCTCATGGATAATCGAGCCTCAGCTTGGTTACGAAAGAGAACTGGGTCCAGGTAAACTCAATGTACTGCTGGGTTCCACTTTTCAGAGCCAGACCACAACAAGGCTTTATCAAAATGGAAGCGGTTTCAGCTCCAACAGCCTTATATACGATTTGTCTGCAGCCAGTACTGTTAGGGTTTTGCGCAATGACCAGACTAATTATAAATATCAGGCATTTTTTGGAAGGGTGAATTATAACCTACTGGAAAAATATCTGATAAATATAACGGCAAGACGCGATGGTTCAAGCAGATTTGGACCCGGAAATCAATTTGCAAACTTTGGCGCGGTGGGTGCTGCTTGGCTTTTCTCGCGTGAAAACTTCCTTCAAAACAGCTCCTGGCTGAGTTTTGGAAAAATCCGAGCGAGCTACGGGACAACCGGAAATGACCAGATTGGGGACTATCAGTTCTTGAACACCTACAGTATAACAGGGGTGAATTATAATGGTAACATCGGATTGGAGCCTTCAAGATTGTATAATGCAGATTTTGGATGGGAAACCAACAAAAAACTCGAAGCCGCTCTTGAAGTAGGCTTTCTGAAAGACCGCATTTTTACCACGGTTGCCTGGTATCAAAATCGCTCTTCCAACCAATTGGTCGGCATCCCGCTACCGGGAACAACCGGATTTACAACCTTGCAGTCCAATTTGGATGCAACTGTTCAGAATCGCGGAATGGAAATCACGATTCGAACAGCAAATATTGAAACGCCACACTTCAAGTGGTCGACGAATTTCAATATCTCATTTGCTCAAAACAAGCTTATTGAGTTTCCGGGTCTTGAAAACTCAACTTACAGCCAGACCTATCGCATAGGACAGCCTTTAAATATCAGACTGCTGTATAATAATCTTGGTGTAAATCCTCAAACAGGGGTTTATCAGTACGAGGATACAAACAAAGATGGAAAAATTTCGTATCCAGAAGACCAGCAGACTGTCGCTGACCTTAATCCTGAATATTTTGGCGGGCTGCAGAATAATTTGCAATACAAAAGATGGACCCTGGATTTCCTTTTTCAGTTTGTAAAGCAGAAAAACAGTTCCTACCCAATGGGTTTTGCCGGACAGATGTCCAACCAGCAAGTACGTAAACTCAACAGTTGGGAACAACCGGGAGATAATAGTCCTTATCCAATGTATACGCAGTCCTACAGTAGTGACGCTGCGAATTCCTATTATTTATTCTCGGACAGCAATGCTTCAATAGTCGACGCATCGTTTATACGTTTAAAAAATATTTCGCTCACTTATGATGTACCGATAATCTTTAAAGAGACCCAGTTTAAAATCATGCTTCAGGGACAAAATCTCTGGACCATAACCCGCTATGATGACGGTGACCCCGAATTCATCAAATACGGCTACCTGCCTCCTCTTAAGATGATTACTGCTGGAATTCAGTTAATTTTTTAAATAAAAAGAAATGAAAACACTATCTTCAAGTTCTACGCTATTTTTATGCCTTGCCCCCCTGCTATTGTTGATCAATTCTTGTGATTCGTTTGTTGATGTCGAATTACCGGGCTCGCAGCTCAACAGTACTACTGTTTTTAAGGACTACTCAACTGCAAATGCAGCCCTTACCGATATTTACTCAAAAATCAGGGACAGGGGACTCTTAACTGGTAATGGCTCTGGATTATCGAGTCAGCTGGGTAACTATACCGACGAACTGGTGCCTTATGGAATACCTTCCAACACGAGTTTCAGTTTTTATTATAATACGCTTTTGCCAACCACTCCGGATATTACAGATTACTGGAATGCCACCTATAATCAAATTTACGCTGCTAATGCCATAATCGAAGGGGTGTCCGCCAGCAGTGGCTTGACACTAGCGCAAAAGAATCAGCTTTCCGGTGAGGCCTTATTCATACGTGCGCTGTCTCACCTCTATCTGGCAAATCTGTATGGCGATATACCGTATGTAACCCAGACCGATTATAAATCCAATACCAAAATTACAAGAATGCCTATAGAAAAGGTTTATGAGCAGATTATAACAGATCTTCAGGAATCTGAACAGAACCTTGGTACAAGTGACGTCAATATACAGCGAATCCGTCCCAATCGTTATGTAGTAAAAGCATTGCTTGCAAGGGTTTATCTCTATTCGGGAGCATATTCCCAAGCTGCCAATGAAGCCTCAGCGGTACTTAACCAAACCGACGTATATCATTTGGAGGACTTAAGCAATGTCTTTTTAATTAATTCTTTGGAAACCATCTGGCAGTTGCAATCCCAAAATGAAGGACAGAATACTGAGGAAGGATTACATTTTATATTCTCATCAGGGCCTCCGCCAGCAGTTGCACTGAGTAGCAACCTCGTTCAATACTTTACTGCGGATGATTTAAGGCTGTCCAATTGGACTAAATCCGTGACCGATGGAACTTCGGTTTGGTACTATGCTTTTAAATACAAACAGCAGGATTATACTCCTGTTTCTGTAGAATACTCAATAATTTTTCGTCTGGCCGAACAATTCCTGATTCGGGCAGAAGCAAGAGCCAACCAGGGTGACCTGATAGGGGCTAAAGAAGATCTGAACAAAATTCGCAATCGAGCAGGACTTAAAAATACTACAGCGGCCAGCAAGGAAGAAATTCTGCAGGCAATCTTGCTTGAAAGAAAATTAGAATTGTTTACCGAGCATGGGCACCGATTTTTTGACTTGAAAAGATTTGGCAAACTAGACAGTGAGCTCTCCCCTGTTAAAACGGGATGGAAAACCGCTTCTAAATTATTTCCCCTGCCTCAGAGCGAGCTAAGCGTAAACCCGAATCTGCAGCCACAAAACCCAGGATATTAAAAATAAGATGGAGACAACAAAAAATAATAGTGACAACGTTTTTTCCAAACTGATCTGGCACACCACTTTAATAATAGTTTTTAGTTTTGTTTTGCAATTAGTAGCCTGCCCCTTATGGGGGCAGGAGTTGCAAAAAAAACAACTGAACGCATCAGACTATCATCTTTGGAATGTTTTGCATACGGATAATGTTTCTCCAAATCAAGAATGGGTAAGCTATAGACTCTTTTATGCAGATAATAGCGACAGTCTCTTTGTAAGGAACATAAATTCGAATGTTTCATACGCCTTTGCAACAATGGAAAGCTCGCTTTTCACGAAAGACAATTTCTTTCTCTCCCGGTATGCAAATGATCTGTACATCCTGAATCTGGAGACTTCTCAAAAAGAGCATGTAGAAAGTGTTGTCCAGTATGGTTATTCAGAAAGCACAGGACTATTGCTTATGTTGCTGAAAACAAAACAACAAAAAGATTTAATGTTGATCCGTACCACATCGGGCAGGACAGTTAGAGAAATTCCGGATGTGAGCGGTTTTTCTTTAAGCCCTGACGGACACACTATAGCCTATACCTCGCAGCAAAATGACAATAATGCAGTGCGGATTCTTGATCTTAAACAGGTCAAAAACGAAAAAGCGATTATCCTTAATGCCAGGAATCTATTTAAAGGTTTTTCATGGCAAAAACAGGGTCGTTCTTTTGCCTTTTTTTCAAGCACCGAGCAAAACGAGATTAAATCCCTATTTCATTATATATTAAAACAAGATAGATTGTAT
The DNA here is from genome assembly GCF_054075145.1 of Flavobacterium xizangense. Classification (NCBI taxonomy): domain Bacteria; kingdom Pseudomonadati; phylum Bacteroidota; class Flavobacteriia; order Flavobacteriales; family Flavobacteriaceae; genus Flavobacterium; species Flavobacterium xizangense. Next base: position 63,390 of record NZ_JBSIPG010000013.1, read on the forward strand.
ACCCTGGATACAGGCTCAAAATCAGTTTTTCCACTTGATAGCTTAAGCATCTGCCCATCACCGGAATTGCGTGTTTCAGATGATATGCAGCGTGTCTTTTTTAATGTTGTAAACAAGAACACATCAACAAATGACAAATTGGAATCAGACGTGGAAATCTGGAATGGCAACGACAAGTGGCTTTACCTCGATGAATTAAACCATGGTCGATTTGAATCGGCCGAGAAAAGTGCAATATGGATTCCGGAAAAAAACTCTTTCAGGCAACTGTCAACAAATGAGCTACCCAAAATTTCGCTGACCGGTAATCAGGATTTTGCCCTATTGTCCAATCCGAAAGATAACGAGCCACAGTCTGAATTAAATTCACCTCGTGATTATTACCTGATGAATTTGAAGACCTTCAGAAAAACTTTGTTTCTTAAAAAACTAACCGATGAAAGAAAGAATATAAGCCCTTCTCCTGGTGGAAATTATATCGCATATTTCAAAGAAGGGGCCTGGTGGGTTTATTCCTTAAAGGAAAACAAGCATACCAATATTACCCTGAACGTTCCGACGAAATTTACGGCCAAAGAGGAATTTTTCAAACGGGAATCCCTTTGTGGAAATCCGGGATGGACTAAAGATGATAAGGAAATTCTGCTTTATGACCAGTATGATATCTGGGCAGTATCCCCTGAAGGAGCCAGCTACAGAAGACTTACAAAGGGAAAGGAATCTAAAATCAGATTCCGAATTGCGGACGCTCCGAACAAATTTCATTACGCCTCAATTTATGAAGACAACCATTTGGAAAATTACGACCTGGACAAGGATCTGTTTCTTCGCGCTGAAGGGGAAGACCTTAAAACAGGATTTTTTGTCCTAAACAGTAAGTCAGAAGTAAAGGAAATTGTGTATCGGGATTCTTATATCGACGAGTTCTTTTACAGTTCCGAAAAACAGAAATTTATTTTCAGGGAACAGAAATTTGATCTTTCCCCAAGACTGGTTGCAGTCGACAAATCAGCTAATTGCAATCCATTTTTTCAAAGCAATCCGCAGCAGGATAATTACTTTTGGGGAAAGGCGGAACTAATCCGTTATCAAAACTCAAAAGGACTGGATTTGCGTGGAGCCTTGCTGTTTCCAGCCAATTATGATCCTGCAAAAAAATATCCGATGATTGTCGATATCTATGAGCTTAATTCAAAGGAGATGCATCATTATAAAAACCCAGCTCTTTTTAATGAGGATGGCTTCAATAGAACCAATTTCAGCCTGGGGGGCTATTTTATTTTATTACCCGATCTTCTGCAGGAATATCAGAATGTGGGTGCCTCAATTGTTGATTGTGTGAATTCTGCTGTTGACAAAGTATTGGAAAGAAATATAATCAAGCCTGATAAAATCGGGCTTATCGGATTCTCCGCAGGAGGTTATGAAACCGCATTCACAATTACGCAAACCAATAGGTTTGCTACTGCAATTGCAGGAGGTGCAAATACCGATCTTCATAATTTGTACTTCAGCATTGGAAAAGGAACCGGAAAATCTGAAATGTGGCGTTTCCAAAGCAGCTGGTGGATGATTGGAAAAACTCCTTTCGAGGCACCGGAACTTTTTGATGAAAGTTCTCCGTTGTTCCATGTGCAGAAGGTCCAAACACCGCTGCTCTTGTGGACAGGAAAAAATGACCCTCAGGTTGATCCGCACCAAAGTATGGCGTATTATCTTGCACTGCGCAGTTTTGGAAAAAAAGTCATAATGCTTCAGTATCCGGCGCAATCACATACACTTTCTAAAGCTGTTAATCAATTCGATCTAACCAATCGCATGCACAACTGGTTTGATTTTTTCTTAAAAGATATTCGATGCGACTGGGTAGAAAATGGCATAAGATAGTTTTTCTAATATTTATGCAAAAAAAGCCCCTGTAATTCTTCGAAAGAACTACAGGGGCCCATTGTTTAATATCAATTTGGTTTGTAAAGTTCAGTAGGACAATTATTTCCTACTTTGCCAAAGGCCTGGGGTCCGGTGTCTCCAAATTGGCGACAGATCGGACGGGTGTTGATGTTACTGCAATTCACTTCCACATTACAAGCTCCTTGCGCATTAAGCGTATAGCCATTTGGCAACGCTTTTGCGGCGCTCTGCATTGAAGTAGTTAAAAATGCACCGGAAACTCCCATTACAATTACTGCTAATGGAGCAAAGTTTCTTAAAATTAAATTTTTCATGATTTCTACTATTTATATTAAACTTTGATCTACTTTTTTCTACAGGTTTTCGATCTAAATCCTGATACTGGCCGGTATATCATCATTTCGAACCGCTGTCAAAGTGTCGAAATTCATTTTTTAAAATTGATCTCAATTCATGAACCACTAGCTGATTTCCTATCAGTGCATACAAATGAGTGGGTGTCACATAGAAGGATTCAAGTTTTTTGCCGTGGATGCCATAAACGGAAAAACTCATTCGATAGATACGTTTTTCGATGTCATAAACATCAATAATTGAAGATTGCTCCCAAACTTTTTCCAGCTCAAACTGCCCTTTCACCTGCGAATGAACAAAAAGAAGATTGTAACAGATTGCTGAGTGCTGGTTTACCATAAGTGCAGGTGCAGACATTGCTCTGTCTCCATTTTTCAAATGGGCAATCTTAATTTTTGCCGTAGTATTGGTATCGATCGTTTTGCCCTTTTCGACTACTTTTCCATCTCTGTCACCCACCACAAATTCATTGCGATAATAATAGAGGTAAACGGACTTCTTTAGTTTTTCCTCATAAAGCAACATGCCGTCGGTATCGAAAACACCATCAATCTGCTTTGTCAAAAATCTTTTGCTATACGAGATTCTGGGGACCCTTTCAGAGGAATAAATACCAATTATTCGGGACGAATTCTCCCCGTTGCTTGAGCGAAATATAAAACTGGTGGAGTCAATGGGAACCGCCAAATTAAAATAAGGGCTGTCTTTAAGTTCTTTGTTTATTCTCCAATCGGAAGTCATGCCTCTGAAAATGGCAGGAACTGTTCCGTCTATCAGAAAAAAATAGTCATCGCAAACTATAATACGTACAAATGAAAAGGGGATTTTCTTTGGGTTAAAAGTAATTTTGATTTCTTGTTCGTCTTCCTGGTTGCCGTTCATTGCTATCAAATGCAGTGGATTTGTATAGTTTCCAAGATAAATTCTCCCCTTTGAGTAGCCTGCAAAATAGTAGGAATTAAATTGTAGATCCTTTTGATAAGTCATCATTACGGGATGTTGTGGATAACGCCGTATGAATGGGTTTTCATTGTGCACAATATGTTCTGAATAGAGAAATAAAGCTAAAACAACAAGCGGGCTTAAAACCAATACAAGTCCTGTTTTTATTAGAAGTTTTTTTGTTTTACTACTAAACAAGTATCCTGTAATATCAGCCTTAAACAGCAAAGCTACCAAGGCTAGGAAAACAAAGAATAAATTAAAAACAAGATGAGTATTCCAGCTCATTTTCTCCAAAATACCACCGCATGAACAAGGAACAAATGAACTGAAATTAAGTATTAAAAAAATATAGGCAGAAAACATTACCATCAGGCCCAAGGCGAAAAAAAGACCAATGCTTTTGAACCGTGGAATACATAATAATATTGAAATTAAAATTTCAATCGCCGGTACTGCGAAGGAAACCCACCAGGCATACACACTTAAAAGTGGCGACTGGCCGAGCTGAATCTGAAAATTTTCAAAATCCAGTATCTTAGCCACTGCGGCATAAACAAAAAGAAGAGCATACAGCAGGCTGATGATTTCAATAATACGATTTCTTATGTGAGGTTTGAGATTCATAGCGCTCAGTTGGTTAGAATGGGAAACATGAGATGATTCAAAAAGAACATAAACAAATGTAAATCAACGCTTTCACGCAAATTCTATCCAAATCAGGCAAAAATTCTTCCAAAAGCGATATAATGCATAAAACATACTAAAATAAAACCGCGCTGTAAATCGGTTAGATTTGCAGCGCCATCGGCATTAAAAATACAGGCAGTCTAAAACTGCCTGTATTCTCCTTTAAAAAAAATGAATTCTGCACTAAATAAGAACTAAAGCCCTTAACAGCAAAATCAAGGCATAAGTCAAAAGCGGCCTGACCTCTTAACTGCGCCGTTCCTCCCATTAGAATGGAAGATACTTTTGCCTCGTCATTCTTGTACTTTCTCACATTCTGAAAATACCCCGTTATAGCATTATACGCACCGAATACTGTTCCTTTAGTCGTATCAGTGAGCTGTGTAGGATGGCTCATTGCATATTCAAAGGCATTATCTACCATATTATTGAAGCAGGCTGATAATTCCTCGTTTCTTCCCTCCTTCAGTTTTTTTAATACTTCCCTGCCTGGGGCCATAGCATGTTGGATTAGCTTTTTAACTTCCGGGTCTGATATACGGGTCTTTGTCCAATAATTAAAAAGCGCTTCAAGACTGCTGGACAATGTATCTGAAATACCCATAACTTTATGCGCCTGCTCAAGGCGGTCTTTAGCATTTGAAGTATGACGGATGCGCACCGTATTGGTTTTAGATTGCATCGCGGCATTAAGTGTATTGGCGCATACTATGCGTATGGGCGTAAAAGCTGCCGTAATACTGCCACTTCCGTCATGCGAGGTAGTCAGGAAAAGATACTTCTCAATGAGATCTTCTTTTCCTACGCGGATGTAATCAGGAAGTTTTGCCGTGATAAAGATTTTCTCACCGTTGCCCAACGCGCCAGCGGTCTCATACATGATACCGTCTCCCCCGACTATGCTGTCAAAAAAAGAAAAAGCATCCCTGTTCTGTACTATATGGTAATCCTTCCCTACTATCCCTAATACCGTATCATTATCGGTACGCACCGTACTGCAGTAATCGGGAACGTCAAGCGTTCCTGCAGTAATAAAATCCTGCGTTACAATTGGAGAAGAAGGCGTAAAAAGCCTTCTTTTCTCCACTTCAAAATCCAATCCTGCATGCGCTATTGCTGCCGCGCTTGTAGGGTATTCTTCCACTATCTGCCCAAGATTGTGCCATGCTTTTTCCTTTACACTGAAAAAACTGTGCTTCTGGGTCTGTTCATTATAATAAATATTATGTCCCATGATTTCTGATTTTTAAAGTTAAACATCCAATTAAAAGGGCACATCTTCCCCAGCCTTGTCTTTCCCTGTCTTAACAGCAGTTCTGCTGTTCCCCTCCTGCACACTTACCGCCTTTTCCTCCTCATCACCTTTGGCACCGCTTCTTTTTGCAAAAGCAATAATATTTATTGCATTAACGTGAAAGTCAATGCTGCCTATTGGATTTCCTTCGCTGTTGATATACACATGCATACCTAGTCTGCCGTTTAGAAGCACCACTGCTCCTTTCTTAACCCACTCCCCTGCTTTCATACTGAGCCAGTACGAACAATTGATAAAAGTTGTCACCTCTTTGTACTCCGAACTTCCCGCCACCTTATAACGGTCATTAACCGCTATGCTAAAACTCAAAACTTCTTTTTCTCCTGCTCTGCGTACTGCCGCATCTGCTGTAACTCTTCCTGTAATTTCCATAACCTTTAAATTTTAAAAATGAGTAAATAATTTGTTGAACACTGATCAATACCTAATGAATACTTTATGAAATACTTAATCAATAACTATTGATTTCCTGCTTCCTTAAGCCCCGCTCCGCCCTTTAAAAAAATTGTTTTCAAAAGAAAAAACGAAAAAAAAGAAAGCACAGATCAAGCGTCAGTTACAAGGATGCGGAGTGCTATAAGTCCCGAAGGGCGGACGAAAGGAAACTGGAGTCCGTTATGCGCATGCAGCAGACGACTGGCGCTATCTTGGCTGCCCTTTTTAGCCGTTTCGAATGAAAACAGGTTTATACTACCAGTTTAAAAATTTTGAAATAAGAAGAAAATGGCTTATAATAATCTTACACTAAAGAAAAAAAGCAAAAAAACAGCAATTTGAATTATGGTTACGGAAAACCGTAATTATTTAAAAACAGTAATTAATATATTTAAAACCTAAAAACTAACCAGCTGACCATGTACATTGAAAGACTAACAATTACTAAATTCAGATCTATTGAGCATTTAGTGGTTGAATTTAATAAAGGGGTAAATATTATAATAGGGGAAAATAATGCCGGTAAAAGCACTATAATGGATGCTTTACGCATTTGTCTGAGTCTGGGCAGACAATGGAGAGATATTGGCATAAAAAATCCAGAAGATTTTTATATCAACAAAAGTATAATTTCCGATGTTTTGGAACCTATTGAATTTCTTATGGAATTTAAGATAGAAGATGCCGAGGACCGGAATATCTTTCATTCACTGTTATGGCAGGATCCTAAAAAAGCCAGCAATATCAATTTAAGGCTCCATTTTCGATATGAAATTGAAAAAGATGCGGCTGGTAACGACAAATTAAAATGGAAAGCAACAGGAGGAACAAATGCTGTAGTGGAGATCTCTGAGCTGCAGCAAATATATTATTCGTATCTAGAACCATTGCGAAATGCAGAACAGGAGCTTCGTCCCTATGCAGTAAACAATAAGATAACTTCTTTATTCAGAGATATGACATCTTATGAAATACCTGATCCAGATGGTGTAAAAAATATCCCTCTTACTTTTGACAAAAAAAATGAACTTTCGCAGGCTCTTGAAGCGGTTCTTAAAAACGAGGACTGGACTGGGCTGATCAATACCGGACAGCAGTTCATAAACGAGCATCTGGATAAAGCTGATATTAAGAAAAAAAGCTCAAAAGTACATTTGAAGCTTTTAGAATATAAGTATGATAACATTGTAAAAGGGTTTCTTACGCGAAAACCTGTCTATTCAGATACCGTTCTGGGAAAAGACATTCATCTTCAGAAATACTTTGATATCAGCCAGAATGGTCTGGGTGATAATAACATTATTCTATCATCAGCTGTACTTGGCGATCTTAAAAGCAGAAGAGATCAAAAAATAGAACATTATTATGCACTGCTTATAGAAGAGCCTGAAGCACACCTGCATCCTCAGAGACAAAATACTTTTTTTAATTATCTGAACACGCTTCAGGATCTTGGGGTACAGATTTTTATTACATCACATTCCCCAACTATCACAGCCAAATCTGACCTAGACAATTTATTGATACTTCAAAAAAATGAAGAAAACAATACAGCATTATTTACAACTAAAAAATCAGCTCTCTCACCAAAAAATAAATCATATCTCAGAAAATTTTTAGATGTTACCAAATCGCAGTTATTCTTTGCCAGCGGCTGTATTCTTGTAGAAGGGATATCAGAAGCTCTTCTGCTTCCAACTTTCGCAATAATGATGGGGTCTGACTATGATCTGGATAAAAACGGAATTGAAATTGTAAATATAAACGGTGTTGCTTTTGAACCTTTCGCAAATCTTTTTAACAGTCCGGATGAAAAAAAGAGATTATCCACTTTCTGCACTATTATAACTGATGACGACAGAAGCATAATAAAGGCCGGAAATTTTATTAGTAAAACTGAAAATATAACAAAGGCTAAGGCGACAGATATATTCAAAGAGCTGAAAAACTTAAAAGTAATAGACGAAAATAATAGGATTAAGGATTTTAATCCAGCCAGCACAATAAAAATTGCAGGGTACGAAGATAAAGAGATTTTTATAAAAAAAATATTAGCTGCTAGATTTAACAAGTTTTCCGACCGCGCAATTAAAGCACAAAATTTAGCTTCTGAAAATCTTCACGTTGAACTGGCAGAACATACGTTTGAATATGAGCTGATAACGGCTTCTGACATAAATGCCAATATTATAGGATCAATTTATAATAAAATGCATTCGGCAGGTTATGTAGATCCAAAAGCTGATAAATTCTTACTTGCTGCTGATATATTAAAAAAACTGAAATCAAATAAGGATAAATCTGAGTTAGCCGAGTTTCTCTCATACGCTTTTGACGAAATTCCCAATTTCCGAAAGAATTTTGTTATTCCAGTGTATCTTCAAAATGCCATCAAATGGGTAATTGATAAAAAGATATAGTTATGTACAGCACTTTATCTAAGGGACAGAAGAAGATACTGGATTACAATAAAGGAACAGTAGTTGTTAAAGCATGTCCTGGAAGCGGAAAAACTTTCTCGCTGGCCGCAAGAATATCGCGATTATTGAGAGAGCAAAGTTCAGAAAAAAAAGGCCTTTGCGTAATCTCATTTACTAATATTGCCTGCCAGGAAGTTGAAGATAAGCTTTCCAAAGTTTTCTTCACACACGTCCCCTTAAAACATCCTCACTTTTTTGGCACCATAGACAGTTTTATAAATACTTTTATATTCCTTCCCTTCGGACACCTCATTATGGGCTGTGATTCACGACCTGAATTAGTTGGTGAGCCTCATGGCGCGTGGAGTATAAAAAGGCACGACAGAGATTATGATCAGTTTTTTGACAAGACCACTTTTGACTCTAATGATCAGCTTACTGCTATTGCGCCTTATCAGGCTTTTAACTTTATCTGGAAGTATCATAATAATAATGGACAGGTAAATGGAAATATTCTGGCAATCATAAGATCTAAAAAAGCATTGTTTAAAAAAGGATATGCCAATCAGTCCGACGCTAATTACATTTCTTTAAAAGTCCTTCAAAAATATCCATTAATTGCCGAGAATCTCGCTAACAAATTTTCGCATTTTTTAATTGATGAATGCCAGGATACCAATGACGTGCACATGCAAATCATAGATATATTAAATGAGAAAGGGGCTGATAATATTATGCTTGTCGGGGACAGAGACCAGTCAATATTTGAATGGAATGATGCACGTCCTGAATTGTTTGATATAAAATATGATTTATGGGACAAAATACTTTTGGATGAAAACCGAAGAAGCTCACAGCTTATCTGCAATTTCATTAAGAATCTGTCTTCTTTCTCAGAAATAAAGGCAGTCAACGAAAAAGTCAAAGATTATGTTCTGGAACCTTCTATCGATAGTTACCTTTTACCTAAGAAAGCGACCTTAAAAGATACTACTATAATAACGATTGAAGAAAGTACGGAAAGCTTCAATGAAATCTTAGAAAATTTCCTCAAAGAGTGCTCAGCAAATAATATTCCAATAGATAAGGAAAATACTGCTGTCTTATATAGAGGCACTGCCAGTTCAAAATATTTGGGACTTAGTTCAGACATCCATGGTTTTAAAACTATACCATGGTTTGCAAACCATTATCATGTCAGAAACATTCTCAAAGGTAAACATATGTATGAGAATGGGTTATTCAGCAAAGGATACAAACTGATGGAAAAGGGATATTTTGAAGCACTGCAGCGTCCCTTAGAAGACCGGTTTTATTGCAGCTCACAGTTCTTAGCAGATCGGATATCTGTCCATGGAATCAAAAATCATAGAAATGAGGTTTTTAATTTCATAAACTCTCTTCCCTTAACTAAAGATAAAACTATTACTTCCTGGGTAAATGAAGCAAATGCAAGATTTAAGATATCTTCAATAAATCTCGAATTCCAAATTGACCTTCAGTTTGGTAATGTCTCTATCGATGATTATTTCGGGGAAGATTTAAACAGCGAGAAACTGCATCCATTCTATTTTGGAACCGTGCACTCAGTAAAAGGAAAAACTTTTCAAGCAGTATTATTGCTGCTTGGCAAAAGAGCCGGTAAAAATTATGATACTCTTTTGAAATCCGATCCTACGATTTTAACCCCTAAAGATCTGGAAGAACTTCGAATAGTATATGTTGCTTTATCACGTCCCCAGATTCTTTTAAAGATGGCTGTGCCTGCATCAGATCATAAACTATGGAACGATAAACTTAAAAAACTGCCCCGCAGCAAAGATTAAGAAATGTTACATTATTAAGTTGTACAGTACCAAAGAATTTTATGACATTTTTATAAAAGTTCCATTCAATCCTGAGAATTACAAAACCTAACATACTCCATATTTCAATTTCATTTTATATCTTTAAATACCATAAAATAAATGAGCTCCTTGGACAATATTAGCGCTTCAGAAATTTTAGATTTACTTGCTGATACGAAGAAAATATCCTCAGTTTCAGCATATGGCACAAAATTGATTGCCAATAAAAATATAACTGGTATACTGGTTATCCGCAGCAGGAACATAAAGGAAACTATAACATTCCTAAACTGTACTTTTGAAGATGTAGTTATCGAGAATACCCACTGCGAAGATTCCATAGAATTTAAGCAATGCACATTCTCAAAAGATTTCAGGATCATATTCATTGAAGCAAATACTTTCAACCTGGAAAACTGCCAGTTTGAAAAGGCTTTTATAATTCAAAACTGCATTTTACAATATCTTATTTTCCACAGAATTGAAGCCCGGAACGGAATAATGATCGAAGGCGGAAAAATCCTGCTTCTGGATATAAGACCCCTGGATGAAAAAACGAGTTTTTCATTTACCGGCATGTTTCTGCTTATTCATACGCTCTCTGTGATTTCGCAGTCCGGCATCACAACTTTTGCTAAAACCTGCGTCATCAACATTATCAATTTAACAGGATATTTAAACACAGCCTCCAGACTGGATTTTACCCGAATAAAAAATAAAAAGATAGCAATTTACGAATTGAACAACGGCGGTAAAATTTACTTTTCGAATATAGTGCCAGCTGGAGCCGAGGGCTTTATTGAAAAGCCGCTTGCTCCCTTTATTGAAAAATATCGAAAATCTGCATTGCCGGATGTACGGGAATTCGCTTTCCTTTCACAATTATCCTTAAATATGGGTTCTCTTGAAATACTTACGGGCAACTACCCTCTTTTTGGCTTCCGCAGATTCATGGAACAGAATCATTCCAATGAATTTCTGGCTTATTTAGAAAAAATAGAGGTTCAGTTCAGCGTTCATAATTCCTCACCGGGAATCCTCGAACTTAAATCACTGCTGTTCGAAAGCTATAAGATAGAAATTAAAAATTCAGATCTATCAGCGGTAAAACTGCTCCATACGAAAATACCGGATGTTAAAGCTCTGGATGATTATTTAAACTACTATAATGTTTACAATGATTTATACACAGCGGCAGTCAGGCAGAACAATACCAAAGATAAAGCCTTCTATTACAAAATTTCCCAAAAATATCTTTATGAATATTTAAAAAATGCCTCTAAGGCAGGCGATGGTGATTTAGGATCTAGAATAGCCATTACAGCATCCAGGATCTTTAGCAGCCATGGCACTGACTGGATAAGGGCATTTTTAGTTACTTTGCTTATAACCTTCCTTTTCTTTGGCTTATTTAATGGAAGCCTTAAAGAAATAAATATTGATTTTAGCGTGAATGGAGCTGTTTATTTTTGTGAGGCCATACTGCCTTTCTTTTTCGAGTTCATTAATCCTTTACATAGGATAGATTTTATGTCCGACGTAAGTCCGCTTGGAGGATGGACAGCTTTATTTGATTTTGCATCAAGGATATTTTTAGGCATCGGGATTTTTGAAATTGTCCGATCTTTTAGAAAACACGTAAGACAATAATATTAAACCAAAATAAAAATGAATTTCCAATATGAACCTTTAGGAGACGAATACAGATTCCAAGCTTTTCTCAAAGATTTGTTTAATGCTATATATGCGACTGAAACATTTGAAGAGTATGGTTCAAAAGGTAATCTACAGCATGGAATAGATATTTACAGCCCTGTTTTAAGAACTGGAATACAGGCCAAAAAAAAAGATTTAAATAGAAATAGAAAATTGATACTAAAAGAACTTCTAAACGACCTATCAGAGACTTTAGAACAAGTTAAAAATTTTCCATTTCCAATCGAAAAGCTTTTTTTTGCCACAACAATAAAAAAAGACATTACGCTGCAAAAGGCTTGCTTCAATGCGAGCATCACTCATGGAATAAATGTAGTCCTATTTTCCTGGGACGAAATACAAGAAAAACTTCCAGACTGCCATTCGGTGAGAAACAAATATTTCCCGCACTTACACCAGGCAAACTTACAGGAGGCTGAAATAAGTAAAAAACTAAAAAAAATAAAGAAATTGCTGTCGATGCTGGAAGTTAAAAAATCCACGGAAAAGAAACAATACCGCGACATACCCCACTGTGAAATTCTGCTCCCTGAAGCTCCTGAAAATATCCAAAAGATGCTGATAGCTTCTATAATAAAAGTTTCTCTGTATGAAGCATTTAAAAAAACCAGCTATAAGAAATTTGGCTGTCTGATAAATTTCTCAGCTACCTATACACAATTTTTCGACGGATCCTCAGGACCCGGCCTGCAGCTTATATCAGGTGAAGTAATTTTTCTTGCCCACTGCAGCAGATTAGTAAAAGAACTGCAGCATAATCCGAAAAATTTATGGAGCCGAATGGATAGTTACGACAATAATCTGCATTTCAAAAATATTAAATTTCGTCTGGAGCTTCTTCGTGTTGAAGGTTTAAATTCTTATGAATTCGAAATCGACGGACAAACGGCATCATACAACATCAAAGCAAAAGAATATGAAGATCTTGATTACGAAAAACTAAATTCACTGAGCGCCGTGATGCCATTTATTGCACAGTCTACTAAACCCGGCATTAACATCATTAATATCGACAAAATAAAGAATCATGCCCCTTTCATGAAATTATTTTACCACTTTTTAAATAGAGATTCATTTAAGCCTAAATTACTTAAAATAAATGTAGATGATTTTGATGACTGGGATTATGAGTACAATCTCTTTGATAACCAGCTTCAATAGCTGACAAATACAACCAGCGCTTTATGGTGTAAACTATTACTATAGCTGCAGCTAAGAAAAAGTGAAATAAAAAAAAACAGAAAATCATGAGTGAAACTTTATCCAATCTGGAAAATTCATTACATAAAAATACGTTCTGGAATGAATTCCGTTCATTCTGCAGCAATTTACACCAGGAAGACATAGATGTAGATCATTTGATAAATCTTCTTCCCGCTATATTCAAGCAAATTGAAAATAACGCATTATCCTATCAGCTCTATAATGCTGTAAATAAGTTTTGTGCATCATCGCCTGATAAAGGCCTGGATCTTTTCCTTAAAATTAAGGCAAACGAAAGTATAGAAATACTCACACTAATTCCCTCTGTGATGGATGGAATCAGTAAATCAGGCAGCACATTCAATAAATTTACGGAAGCGGAACTCTTATTGGAAAATAGTTCAGACGAATTAAAAAAACAGGGATATGCCTTTTTAATTACTCTCACAGATGAAGAATTTATCCAAAAAAACGATTTTAGGGACTTGATTTTTAATTTGATCAAAACAGATATTGAAAATAACAATACAATATTTTTCAGCCAGATTTCCAGAGTGCTCGGCAAATTCATTAAGATAATCCCTGAAGCAGATGAATATTTGATTTCATTGTCAAAATCAAGCTCACAGGATGTACTATATCAGATTGCCAGAATTCTCAGCTACGAAATTGAATACCAAAGCAATACCGGACTATATACAGCAGTATTGCTTAATTTTACAGCTATTGATCCTGAATACCATTCAATTATCAGCCAGTTAAATTACTCCGTGTTACAGAAGCTTATAGCAGACAGTCCTGAGTCATTGGAAAAATTCCTTCAGGAATGGCTGTTATTTGATACAAAAAGAGCAGGGAAAATATTGGTATTTAGTGATGCTGTCCAGCAGCTGCACGAAAAAAACAGTGCCTATTTTATAAAAATGGTGACCATGTGGCTAAATAGCGATCAGCCCGTTTTACATGCAGCGATCAGTAAACTGCTGATGGAAATACCTCACTACGAGTTTAAGGATTTGGCGCTGGACGGGGATTATATTGCCGGCCTTAGTACGAAAGATATCCAGTTTATTGTGGCTAAAATCGTCAGTTACATTTACTTCAAAGAGCTGATGCGTTCTTCGATTTTTTCGATTTTGAAAATCAAGATTGATGATATGGAGTGTGTTGCTTTTTTAAAGGCAATTTTTAACGATTATGTCGTCTTTAACTATCCATCAACCATTGAATATCTGGAAGAAGAGAAAAGAAAATCATCCCAAAAAGTTCAGAGAGTGATTGCTGAGATAATAGAAGTCAATAAAAACTATTACGAAAAAATAAACCAGCTTGATTTTATAAACGAATTCAACCCATCAGACAAAAGGCTCAAAATTTATAACAGCATACATCAGAAGGGATTTCAAATAAAACAGAAAGCCGCAGCAGAAAGCAAAGACTCCTTCTTAAGCCTTTGCAAAAATATTCAGCTGAGAACAGGAAAGGGAATGTTTTCTAAATATCAGGGCCAATACACTGAGAAAACAGAAATGTCCCGAATAGAATACAGCGCTGAATTTCCCAGAGGTGAATTTATAGATGCTATCGGGCAGGAAAAAATCAGAGCTGTATACAGAACTTACAAAAGAGAAATATGAAATTTGTTTTAAAAGAATACTTAGAATTGCTTAAAGAGGATGGTGAATTAGATTCGCTGCTTACGGATCTCCTGTTCAGCATGAACATACTCCCGGTTTCAAAACCTCAGCGAGGAAGACAGTTTGGAGTGGATATTTCTGCTGTAGGCGTAGACAGTGACGGAATAAAAAAGGTATTTTTATTTGCTGTAAAACAGGGAAATATCACCAGAAATGTCTGGGACAGCAATCCAAATTCAATAAGGCAGACACTAAATGAAATCTTGGATGTTTATATTCCCAAAATACTTTTAAAAAGCCAAAGGACGCTTCCAAAAAAAATCATTGTCGCTACCAATGGCGTTCTGGAGCAGACGGTACAATTCAACTGGAATAGTTTTATCGATGAAAATTCCCAATCTGATAAAATTGAATTTGATTTTTGGGGCATCGATAAAATAGCAACATATACGGACGAACACCTGCTGGCTGAACAGCTATTTCCGCATGAATTCAAAATTCTGCTGCGCAAAACTCTAGCTTTTATAGATTTGGCTGATTATGACTGCAATCATTATTACTCTTTATTGGAAAAATTGTTTGAAAGCAAAACGGATAAGAAAAAAGAAGTTCTTAAGGTATTGAGAATTGTCAGGGTATGTTTCAGCGTAATCTTCAAATGGTCAAAAGATGCCAAAAATTTAAAACAAGCTGTTATAGCGTCTGAGCGCACTATTTTATTAACATGGAACTGGATGCGAAAAAATGACTTATTAAAAAAAGACTATGCTCTGGATGAATTTTATAATATCCACACTGTAAAAATCAATATCGGACGTGAATATTTTATAAAAGTCAGAGAACACTTGTATGTTAAACACTCTCTGTTTGTGTTCTCAAGGAACCAATTGGAATATTCTTTAACTGTCTGGGAACAAATCGGTCTTCTAAGTTCTATTGCTTTAACAGAAATAGCAGAGTGCCAAATACAAACGCTTATAAAAAATACAGACTATGCAAATGTCTGCATTTCAAATGTAAATGAATATGTGAAGGGGCTGAAATGCCTAATTGCTAACAACCCTCCTTCAAAATATCCGGAATATGACGAACATCTGATCGAAATATCCCTAGCATTAATCCTTCTATATAAAGCAAATGAATTTGAATTTGCAAAAAATTGGATTGCCAGCTTAATTATAGGGCTTAATGACTGCTTCAGATTGAAAAGTTTTATACCGCTGTTCAGAACAGATTATGAAGAACTGGCAGAAATACATTTGGGAAACAGCATTTCGGAACCTCACTCTTCAATGCTCATCCCTCTTCTGGCTGAATGGTCAATAATTTTAAATGAACCCTATCTTTATAATTTGGTAAAACAGTTAGTCTCTGAAAATTACCCTGAAATAGATCTACAGATCTGGTTTCCGGACGGCGATTCAGAAGACTTTTTATTTACTGAAAATATGAGCAGAAAAAGCGGGCATGCAAAATGTTCTGTTCACTTATACGATGCTTTTGAAACGTACAAAGAGGAAATGCTTGAAGAAAAAAAATTATTTTCCGAAGAAAAAAAATTCAGCATCTTTACCAGTCATTTTGATTATTTAGGATTCTTGTCCTCGAGACACTTTCGATCAAATTTATTACCGATCTACTGGAGGGAATCTTTGGATTAATAAACAGTATTGGTCTGCCGCTGCTTTAGGCTTTTAAGATTAGTAAAATGAGAAAAAAATTATAACAAACATTTTTATGTTCAATAAATTGGAAAAACCAATAGTTCAAAACTATCATGATAATAATTGGGAATTTATAAACCCAAAATCCATTGATAACGAAGAGGTCAGTACTCTATTTTGGAATGCTGTAGATTATATTGATAACAACAGTCTGTTAGCCGAAAAGATCCTAAAAAAACTCATCGCAGAACATCCTTATTACATAGATGCCTATATCCATCTCAGCATTGCATTCAGGACCCAGGGAAAGGACTTTGAAAGCCTGCTGGCTGCTGAGAAAGCATTTAAATTAGGAATTGGCTGCCTGCCTGAAACATTTGATTTAAAAAAGGATAAAATTGCTTGGTTCAATATAAACAACAGGCCGTTTTTAAGAGCTTGCCAGAATTTTGGGCTAGAATGCCACTACCATAAGAAATTTTCCGAAGCTGCCGAGATTTATAAACTAAACTTAGATTTAAATGAAGAAGACCATCAGGGAATCAGGTATCTTCTGCTTGAAACTCTCTTTGCCGCTGAAGAGTACAAAAAGGCGGAGGACTTATTGCATCAGCATGCAGATGACTTCTCAATAGAATTTAAATTCGGCACAGTTGCAATACATATTTTGAACGGCAATTTTGAGCAGGCAGACAAACATCTGAAAGAGGCAATTAAAACAAACCTTTTTTTTATTAATGAAGTTCTAAAGAGCAAACATTTAAAACCGCTTCCTTACAGAATACCAGGCGAACCGAATTTTGATGCTGGAATTCCCACTCGATCGGTCCAGGAGGCTTATGATTACTGGAAGAGAAATGAAGCACTTTATAAGAACAAAAAAATTATCAGCTACTTCAAAACAGCTCAAAAAAAAGCTGCAAAACAATGATGAGTCATTCTGCACACGCAAAATACTTTTGTAATTAAATAGCTACTATTTTTAATCTGCAGACCAAAGCAATTGCGATTGTACCAGCTGTAATATCAGGAACAATATGAGTAAAACAACATTTGACAATGTAACTAGAAGCGCTATTTGGATAGTACATAAGAATTTATGCTTCTACTGCAGTCAGAATTTAGATTGGGGAGATCTAGAGATAGATCATATAATCCCTGAATCTCTAAAGAACAAACCGGAAGAATTTGAAAAAGTTAGAAATGATCTAGGTTTGGATTACGATTTCAACCTGAATGGCTTATACAACCTGGTGCCTTCACACAGTAAATGCAACTTAAGAAAAAGCAATGATATTTTTACCAAGAACAGCATTCTTTATTATATTTCGCTTGCTTCCGCAGCTGAAGTAAAAGTCAAAACTGAAATCGAGAAGCTGAAAAAAAAGAAAAATAAAGGATTAATTATTTCAAAACTGCAGGCTGCTCTTTCAGCAAATATTATAAATGCAGAGGAGCTGAAAAATATTCTGCGAGATGCGGCGATAAAAGATTGGAAAATCAGAGAAATTAAACTGCCTGTAGGCATCGAATTTATCGATGAAATATTTGATGTGTTCTATTTGGATACAGATTTCTCAAGTCTTTTAGACAAAAAGCTGCTGATTTATAATGATGATGATTATCTGGAATTATCAAATGACAATGATGAGAAAATTATTGTCTCTACATTAAATGAGTGGAAGGAAGCTTGCGGCAAAGGATTTTATCCTCTTACTACATACGCCATTAAAACATCGCATACTTTTTCCTTCTTTGAGGAATTTATTGATGCATTGAAAAAGGCGAAAATGCCCAAAGTTTCTTTTATTGACGAACCATGGATAAATATAAACATGCTTGATTATCTTTCTCCGAGTATTCTTTTCGATGCTGAAGGCAGACTGGACAGTTACATTCAAGAAGGGGTTTCCGTTGGTGAAATGGTTAGAAGAGGAATTGTTAAATTAGATACTTCTCCTGGCGTTTTCGAATTCAGTTTAGAATTTGAGGGCTTTGAAACTTCTTTATTGGAGCAGTTCAGAGCAGATTTCAATGATGATGGAATCGAAGATATTTTTGTCAGGGGCTGGGTTAGTTCGATTGGAGGAACTATGGGGTTTGGTTTCACTGATATATTGACAAGACTATCTGAAAAGCAATTAATTCATAAAACATAGTCTTGTCGCCAATTTTAAGAGATCTATTGCAATTGCAAACTTTGCCCAATAAGCATTCTTTTAGTTAATTTACTTACGGATTTAAAACAAAAGTCTTTAGAAAAGAATAGCTGCATCATCCAGCTTTTTAAATAAAACAGAAATTCCAACCATCTGCTCATTCACCTGCCAAAATCAAAAAAAATCTGCAAAAACTAAAAAAAATCTAAAAAAAAGAAGAGAAGAGAAAAAAACAATCTAAAAAAATAGAAATATAACTAACGAAGTCTTACACTTCCTAAAAATTAAAAAACTTCGCCCATCTACAAAAAAACATAGTTCAGGTAATGAGAGCATTTAAAAAAATACTAGATCTGTCCATTAGCCCTTACCACTCGATCTGCTGTATTTACAACAAACTCCTTATAGGTATTATATCGATCGCTCCAGACCAATTCAATTTCATGCAAAACCTCTTGTTCTGTTTCAAAAATCTTGCACCAAAGCGAATAAAATCCAATTAAAGATGTTTCTGCAATCTGTTCTGCTAGCATCTTTTTTCCCGCACTGGGAGCGTCATTTCTCACAATGCTCCAGCGGTTATAAGATGACATAGCCGTAATCTTTACTTCGTCTCTCAGCCTCCACCTAGAATCAGCCTCGGTAGGTTCATTTGGATTTCCGGGATATCTGTCCAGTCCAACCAACGTAATGAGACTTTGGGCAATAGCCTGCTGGCCGGCATCTAAAGATGGCTTTAACTGAAGTATTCTATTATCCAGCGTATAATCAAACAGCAGATCGGTATTATCAATATCAGGCCAGTAATAACCGTTCCTGCCGGTATTATTATCACTTTTTATCGTATTGCAGTACTTGCAGGAAAGCAGGAAATTTTCCCAGCTGAGTTCGTCCCCGCCATGATGTATCGGGTGCACATGCTCCACCTCAATCATGTTATTTGTTCCCATTTCACAGTAGGAACAGTAGTACCCGATCTGTCCTGCCAGATCATGTCTGGCTTCACCGTATCTTCTGTAAACAGCCGGCGCTGCGCCTTTATTGATCGCTCTCATTCCTATTTTTTAAATATTCCTGAAGAATTTCTTCTTCCTTCATTACAGAAAACAGTGCCGTATCATTGGTAAAGGGTCTTACCGCATCCAGAAACTTTTCTTTCAGCTCGTCATTTAAAGTTCCCTTTCTTACCGCATCATAATAAAGCGGTGCCAATTCGTAAAGTTCCTGGCGTTTTTTGCTCCATTGCGGATTTTCAACCTTCTGATGAAGCTCGGCTATATCTTCGATGCTCAGATTTACCCCGCTGTTGTTTTCCCTTATCCTGTTATTGTGTATAATCAGAAGTTCGTTCTCCTCGGTTTCCTGAATAATAAATGGGGAATGTGTCGTACAGATAAACTGTATTTTCGGAAAAGTGGATTTTAATGCCTTTACGATTTTTCGCTGCCATTCCGGGTGCAGATGTAGATCCAGCTCATCAATCAGGATGATTCCCTCGGTTTCAAGCAAGGCATTTTCTTTCAAATGCGGATTTAAAGTAGTGGCCTTATAGGCTATATCGGATATTAATGCAAAAAAGTTTCTGGTACCGTCGCTCAGGTAAGTGAATGGCAACACTCTTCCGTCATTGAATTCCACTTTCAATCCCTGCGGTTTATCCGGGTCAAACTCATAAAAGAAATATCTGCAGTCCGGAAGGTTACTGATCACGGCCTGCTGCACAAGTCTCATGGCAGTGTCCTCACCCCGCCTCTGGATTCGAGAAATTTCTTTGGCCTTAAACCATTTATGAAATTCCTTGTAAGTTGATTTTGATTCTAGACATTTATCGTACGCCCTGAAACGCGAAGCAATATGCACTTTGGAGTCCTCCTCTTTCTTTACACGCGTTTCTTTTGCTTCATCAAATAAACGGCCTGTCGCATAATAGGCCAAAAGAGGCAGATTTACATTTTCTCCTGCGGATATGGTATTCTGAAGCTGTTCTGCATAAAGGCTCACTTCCCTTGCTGCAGTAGAGGTTGTGCGGTTTTTGATTCCGCTCAGCGATCTGCTCCAGCACAATTCCGTACCGTTAATGATACCGCAGGCTTCTATCTCTACGGGAAACTGATACTCTTCGGAGTATTCAAATGCTGCGATGCGGATATCATTTTTATAAATCCCCTTTGCATACACATTGCGGATTCCGAGAAAAAAAGATGACATAGCAACAGTTAAGGCTTCCAGAAGCGCCGTTTTTCCGCTTCCGTTATCCCCGATAATAAGATTAAAATTGGATTGAAAATCTACTTCAAGAGCATCATATCCTCTGAAATTTTTTATATAAAGCTTATTAATTTTCATTAACCGTAAAATGATTTAATTTCTCTCCTGATCATATTGCCTGAACTTATAATCAGCTGTTCAAATTTAGTAAAATTGAGGCAAGTAACATTAGTAATATGATGTTTTTTTGAAGAAATCACCTAACGCCGGTCCTGTTCAAATCAGTTTATTTTGAGTAAAGAGGCGGCACTGTATTTAGAAGATGCCGTTTCAAGGCATCAAAAATGGCGTAATTAGTAATTAATTTGCCTTATATTAGCTGTAGAAATACGGTTTTTAAAAAGTAACTTCTTTACGAATGCTTATCCGTTTTACTATCTGTAAACTGATTAATAATACCGTAAGCCAGCGAAGTTTATAACAACTCGCCCACCCGTAAAATATACCTGATGCCGAATTATGATTTCTCTACTCTGAATCCGATTGATTTTGAAAAATTAGTCTGTGATCTACTGAATGCCAGCATTAAATTTGAGTCCGGCTCCATGCTCAGAAGCTTTAAATAAGGCAAAGACGGAGGCGTGGACCTGCTGCTTTCCACTCCCGATAATGACATTGAAGCTGCCGTACAGATCAAACATTCCCGTAAAGGTACTTTTACGTCTTTGAAAAGAGAACTAAAATCAGAATTAGAAAAAGTCAGAAGGCTTAACCTAAAAAATATCTTTTTGTTACTTAACTGGAGTTGAGCCTACACAATAAAAAAGAAATCAAGGCTGTTTTTGCCCCTTATATCATAACTCTTGAGCACATTCTGGGAAGGGATGACCTTAACGACATACTGCGAATCAACAAACAGATTGAAGAACGACATTTCAAATTATGGTTTTCCAGTTCCCTGGCGATTGAAAAATTAAACCGGTATAAATTTGCCGGCCGGAACAGTGAATTTTCAGAAAGCGGGATGAAAAAAAAGCTGAGGCTCTTTGTAAGCATCAAAGAACTGAGAAGTGCCATGCAGCTCCTCACTCAAAACCGTTTCCTGGTTATCACCGGCGAGCCGGGAGTCGGAAAAACCACGCTCTCCGAAATTCTTATCTACAAATATCTTTCTCAGGATTTCCAGCTGACCGTTATTTATGATGATATTAAAGAGATTGAAGGAATTTTAAGGGATGACGACAGCAGGCAGATATTTTACTTTGACGATTTCTTGGGCCATACCCAGGCCGAAATACTAAAGCAGCTGAAACATCATTGCTGAAAATCCTATCAAGAATAGAGAAATCTCAAAACAAATATCTCATATTAAATACGAGAAAGTTCATCTTGAACACCTTCTTGGATGAGTCTGAAAGGTTCAGAAATTTCAATCCGCTTCGAAGCGAAAATAAAATCGAGCTGCATTCGTATTCTTATGGAGCAAAACGCCGTATGCTTGATAACCATCTGGCGCAATCTGAGTTAAGCCCCGAACAGGCTGCAGTTTTAAAAAGCCTTGCCTATCTTATTTGCGACCACAGAAATTTTTCTCCCAGACATCTGGAGTTTTATACCGACAGGCATCTTGTGGGCGAATTTGATCCTGCCCATTATAAATCATTTATAATCGACAATCTTGACAATCCAAGAAAAATATGGAAACACGCCTATATGAACCAAATCAGCGACATGGAAAGGTTTTTATTAAATACGCTTTATTCGCTCGGTTTAGAAGTATCGGATGAATTACTGGAGCAGGCCTTTTCGGTACGATTAAATTACGAAGTGAAGCACAACAACTATTTCAAAACTATTGATCCGTTTAACAACAGCATCCGAAAACTGAATGACGGATTTATAGTTCACTTTAAGGCCAGAGCTTTAACCGGTTTTTCCTTTATTAATCCTTCACTGGAAGATTTTCTTAAATATTTTATTGAAAATAATAAATTTGAACGGGAAAGAATTCTGCTCTCCTCTATTCACATTTCGCAATGGTTTGTCTTTTTTCCACCTTTCGGCAGCAATTTAGCGGAACACCATCTGCTACTGCACCTTAATGCCTGTTATGCCGAAAATGCCGGCAATAATATTGATCTGTTCAAAAGTGCCGTTTTCTTGGTTTCACTGCAACATAAAAACTGCATGGAGATTGGAAGAATTCTGAAAAAAAATTAAAAATTGGAACATTCTCTGCCAGGATGAATTTATCAGTGCCTGTTCTGTGCCCTTCCTGAAGGAATGCCTTAAAAATAAAGTTTTAATTTATGCGGTAGGCAAACTGGAGCTCGAGTTTTTTCTAAATCTTCTTTTGAACAGCGAAACACTTGAAGAAATTTACGAACTCATTCACATTTTTAAAAACCATTTCTATTTAAATTTTATCGAAATCTTCGGCCTTAACAGTTCCTTTTACGGGAGCAATAAAGAAAAAGTGATTGCAGTATGCGCTTTATGCACAAGACTTCTGGAGCAGCTGGTGGAAGAAAAGTATCAGTTGCTGTACAAGAATGCGGACCATGACGGGCACATCGATATATTGGAGCAGCTTGAGGAATATCTGAAATTTGTCAGGGATTTTATAAGCAGGAATATCAGCATAGTTTATGATCATCTGTATGTTCCGGACTGGAATCAGGTTGCAGAACAGAATTACCTGAATCAGCTGACGGGGTCAGGAGAAATGCACACGGATCAGGATAATGAGGATGCAGATCCCTATCTTGATTATTATGATGATGAAGATCTTTATGATTATGAAAATGAGAGAATTTCGGCCGGACAACA
The DNA here is from genome assembly GCF_054075145.1 of Flavobacterium xizangense. NCBI lineage: Bacteria > Pseudomonadati > Bacteroidota > Flavobacteriia > Flavobacteriales > Flavobacteriaceae > Flavobacterium > Flavobacterium xizangense. The sequence continues at coordinate 86,720 of NZ_JBSIPG010000013.1, forward strand.
TACTGCCGGCATTCAGAACTGGCTGGATGAAGCGGGCGATCTTCCATTTTAGCACCTTGAAGGAAAATTGTGAGATAAATTCTGCCGTACTGATGAATTAAAAACCTTGTTTATTTTAATCAGTCTTTTGTTTATTTTCCATCTTTTGTACTCCGCATTTGTAAATGGAAGAAATACCTTTTATCACAAAAAGTTAAGGCAGTTTTGTGAAATAATGAATTCGATTTGACTTTAATTCATGCAATTTAAATAATCATCCTATTCCAACCAACCTCCCCATCACCGGCCAAAACCAAATAAAAAAAAATATGAGAAAAAACAAAACTAACTAACTAACTAACTAACTAACTAACTAACTAACTAACTAACTAACTAACTAACTAACTAACTAACTAACTAACTAA
>NZ_JBSIPG010000013.1:87222-127544 GCF_054075145.1 Flavobacterium xizangense
AACTAACTAACTAACTAACTAACTAACTAACTAACTAACTAACTAACTAACTAACTAACTAACTAACTAACTAACTAGATAAAAAGAATCTATTCGGAAAAATAGAGGAAATTAAAATCCACTCTCAAAAATTCTCAGAGCAATGGCTGGAGTTATAAAAACCAGCAATTCAGGATAGCAGTAGTGTTACAAATTCATGCTTTCTAAAAATTTCTTCAGATTTTTTTCAATAGCAGTTTTGCCTGAAATAGAATCTTCATAAAATAATGTTCTAAAGCCAGAAATATCAAATGGAAGTTTATCTCTTTTTTTTTCTATCGCAAAGCAGAATAGTAGGCTTATTAATAGCATGGGCGTATCCGAGTTCGTAGTAGACATTAGGATTGTCCGGAGTAATTTCCGCAATAATAATTGTCGAATTTATTATAGATTTTACAACATCTGCAATGATTGGTGTTGTTGTGTAGAACTCATCAGCTCGTTCACATTTGAAACCGAAGTTTTCACAAACAGGTTTTATGACTTCTGTATAGAGCTGATTGTATTCAGAAGTAAATTGCATCACAATAAATGCAGTAGGTTGCATTGCGGAAACCTGGATGTTTGATATGATTATTTCCGATTCTGCACGCAAATAAAATCGAACTTGTCCTTTTTTTATTTCTTGAATTTTTTCTGCAATTTTCACTCCATTGACAAATAAGGTTATAACAGACCCTTCTACTCTTATTTCATAATCATATAATTTTTGAGGTTCAAAAGAGTCTGAAAATGCTCCTCCTTCAGGCGATTCCCAACGCTGACTCTCTCGATCAAATCTAACCATTCCAAAAAGATACCCCATGGTATTCATACCGATATTCAGATCACCTTTATCAGTAGCAAGAATAGTTTGAGCTAACGCATAAGGGTCTTGAGTTTTAACCGTAAATTTGATAACACCATTTTCGAAATGAATGTTACTATTAACTATTGTGATGTAATTAAACTCAGCTCCATCTGGCATCACACCCTTTTTTGGCATATATATAATTTCACCGTCATCGACTTTAGCACTTCCAGCTGTTATGATCCAATTTACCATATATTATCACGTTTCTTTATAATAAAATTAATACAAAAATATAAAATTGACGAAGAGAGTTATTAAAATAATGCTTCTTATCATTGCTGATTTTTATAATTACTACCAACTTATATATATGTCTGACTATATAAGAGTTATGCACCCTAAATTGGGGTGCTATGTCTGACAATTATCAGTGTTATATATTTTCAAAAATAGGATTTTTATTTCATAAACCATCATACGGGCTTTTTATTTAATGGATTCTTTTCGTACTGACATGAGATTAAATTTCGGTGCTCTTGGAACTTTAATGAGCGGGAACATGACTCTAACCAGCATGTGTTAAATTCTATTTAATTGTCAGAAATAAAACAGTATTTAATAATTCGTAATATTTAAATAAAGATCCCACTACAGCCAACCTCCCCCTCACCAGCCAAAATCAAAATAAAAACATTCTGAGAAAAAAAAAAACTAACTAACTTACCAATTAACCAACTAACTTTTTAATAATCTCCCATTTAAAAAACAAACCCTTCCAGCCATCTTCCCTACCCCTGGGCAAAATCATACTGGAAAGAATCTTAAAGAAACTTGCTGTTAAGGTTCAAGTCCAGAGATAAATCTTCAAACAGTAAAAATCACTAATCTTTTACTGAAGCAGATTATCCGCCTGTTGAGTCGCTTTAGATGGGTTCTGAGTGTCAGATTCTTCCTTTCAATATGGTTTGTCCAAAAAACGTCTTACCAAATGCAGTTTCTCATCATAATTGGCTTGACAATGTTTATGGCAGTTGAAACAATTCTTTTCAATAATGTTGTGGCTGATATTTTCAGCATTCTTGACCTACTTCTTATACCTAATCCCTATTTGGTTCATTGAATAATATTCTGGTTCACCTCTTCCTTATAAGCCCGATATGCATAATTTTCAACTCTGGTTTTTCCTTCATTTTCTGCAAACATATCTTTGATTGCCAGACTTTGTCTTTTCATACTTTACCATCTTTCGAATATCACCAACACATCTGTAACACCTAGTCTGGTTTGGGCTCATTTTTTTCGATTTAAGGCATTATAAAATGAAAAAACAGCCCGAAGGCTGTCTTAATTTTTATGCGGTATTACTATAAACATCTGATTTTCTGTAAATGTTAGAGGCAATAATTAACCACCAACACATCTGATACATTATGCCCATCTGACATATAACCTTAATCAGAAATTAAAAGGAATTTTATATTTCCTCTTTGTTCAATTTTTACTTTAAACTTGCTATTAGCATTATCTTTTATTGAATAAATGCTATTTTGATGTACGAGTTGTTCATTCTCTAAGCCTTCAAAATTACTATTTCGGTTTTCTGTATAAATAATTTTTCCTTTTTTCATAAAAATTATTGGTCGAGTAAATTCTTCATAATTGTTATATCTTTTCCCAATAATAGACTCAATATATTCCAAATTACTTATTTTATGAAAAATATAAACTGTATCCCATTCGAAATCAGTATAATCTTTTAAATCTATTTCCAATTTGTGTGTGTTTGAAACATCTTCAAAAACTTTTTCATCAAAATTTTTATTTTTACAAGATGTTAATAAAATTAAAATTAATGTTACTAAAATATTTTTCATAAAATCTAAATTTTTGGTCCTTTAATGGCATTTGTTCGTTGTCTTGCAGCTTCTACTTCAGCTTTCACTTCTTTATCTCTACTAGCTTGTTGAGTTGGCGTATATCCATTATCATTAGTAGTGGTTAAGGTAGCTTTTGCATTGTTATATTGGTCTTGTGTTAAAATAGTTTTTCCAACACTCCATGTAGTAATTGTTCCATCACTATCTACATTCGGAATTGCAGTATAAAGCCCATTGTAATTAAAATAGTCTAAAATTGCTAATGCTTTCTCTTGCATTGATTGACCTTCAGTTGCCTCACCTATTTTTCTTCCAATTTGGTTATTTAACAAATCTATAGTTTGATCCGCATCTGCCAAAGAAGAGAATGTCATTTGTAAATTAGAACCTGTAGCTGTGTAAGGGTTTTCTTCATGCGCATTCCCTACTTCTTTTGCAATTTTAGAACCAAAATTATCAGTTATTTCTGCCTGCCATAAAACATGTCTAAATGCATTAATATGTGAGCCTTCATTGCTATCATTTTCTGGTAATCCTGTATTTATTGCAAAACGTGCAGAATTAGTTGAAATATTTGTCGAATTATGTGTCACATCTCCTATAGAAAGGGCGATAATAGGATGCCTTAATGCAAAACCTATAGTTCTAGTTGTTTTAAAAGCTGAATAATAACCCGGACCAACTGGATCTCCTGGAGCCATACCATCTGAATCAATAAAATAAACCGGATTATTAAATGCATAATTATAAACACTATGTCTTCTCATTTTCTCTGCCAATGGGTCAATATTCATCCATCGACCAATTGCAGGGTCATAATTACGTGCTCCATAGTCATACATATTAAGCCCCAGCTCGTCTTGGAGCTCCTTTCCGTTGTACTTATACTTATAAGGGTTTGCAACTATTTTTACAAGTTTTTACCTGTTAAATACAAAATTTTTAAGAACATGATTTTAAAGGATAAACTTACTGTTTTATTGCTCAATCCAAAAATAAATCTTCAAAACAGCAGTAAAAATCAATAAACTTTTACTGAAGCAGATTGTCCTGCGGTTGAGTCGTTTTAGATGAGTTCTGAGTGTCAGATTCTTCCTTTCAATATGATTTGTCCCGAACTGCTTTACCGAATGCAGCTTCTCGTCAATCAGATACCTGTAGTTTTTTAATCTGTCTGTAAATATCTTTTTAGCGTCAGATAATTTTAAAGTTTCCAGAACACGGTTCAGAGTTTTATTGGTTCGTTTTCCAACATTAAAACTCACAACTGTTTTAGAATTCTTTTCCAATGCATAAACCAGCCAGATATAATTTTTCTTGTGTCTGATATAAGTACACAGCTCATCGACTTCATAAGTTTTGCCTTTGCTGATAATTGGCTTGGAAATACTTCTGGCAATAGAAACAATCCTTCTCAATAATGTTGTAGTAGAAATATTTAATATTCTTGCTGTGCTTCTTATTCCCAAACCCTCTTTGGTTAATTGAATGATATTTTGATTGATATTTAATTTGTAAGCTTGATTTGTATAACTTTCTATAAAACGGTGACAGCACATTTTACAGTAGTACTGCTTTTTATAATTTTTAGTTCTCCCATTTTTAACAACCTTTTTCTCGTTACATTTTGGACAATTTTACATCATCACTAACTTTGGAACACCATGTCGAATTTTTATTCATTTTAGCACATTTAAGGCAATAATAAAACAAAAAAGATGAGCATCACTGCTCATCTTAAAATTATTTATTTCTAAAATTTGTTCAATTTCAAAAGGTTAGAAATCTAAAATCTTATATCACTAACTTTGAAACACTACCGATTTTCTGTAAATGTTAGATGCAATAATTAACCACCAACACATCTGATACATTACCCTAATTTGATACTTTTATACTCTGCATAGGTTTAAAGTTGCTCTGTTTTTCTGATTTTAATAAATTAACTCCATTATCAATGTAGAGTGTTTTCAATATAAGATTGTTAGAAATATCTAACTTTTCAATTTTAGTAGAATTAAGATAGAGCTGAACTAGCTCAACATTCTTTTTGACATCTATCAACTTTAAATTACCATTTTCAGACAATTGTAAAGTTTTTAATTTAGGAAGTTCATCCAAAATAATCTTTTCGAACATATTTCCTTGCAGATACAATGACTCTATATTAGTAGTGCTAATTAAAACCAGTTCATTTAACCCATTTCTAAATGCATAAAGTCCTTTTAATTTTGGCATATTTTTAATTACCAATTTCTTTCCTAACATATTTTCTCCTACGTAAATTTCTTCAATAGTTGAATTGTTAAAAAATACATCTAAGTTTGCAACTTGATTTTTCATTGCATTCACTGTCTTTAGTTTTTTGAAATGCACTAGATCATCTAAGCTTTTTATATTTCTATTTGAAATTTTCAGCTTACTTATAGTATCTATTTCAGTAATTTCAATTTCATTATCTTTATTTACATCATAGCCTAATTCAAACAATGTTTTTTTTAAATTTTCATCTTTAAATTTAATTTTTTGCGCATTTAAAATACTTGGGGGAAAAACTACCAAGAATAGTAAAATATAAAACAGTCTCATATAATTTTCATTTAATTTCTTAATAAATAAAGATATTATAAATTACAATAATAGCAAGTATAACAGAAGTCAGTACTCTGTAGCATTTAAAATTATAATAACTATTGAAAGCATTATTGGTTGGCTTCTTCTTAAAATCTACTATAGTGTAAATTAAACGCTGCTTTTTACTGAGTATAACTTAACTCATACCAAAAAGCGGAAACAAAGCTAATATACTTAAATTTTTAATAAAATATTTTTCTCAAAACAAACATTACAATTGCAAATATACATGCAATTACTACGAATAAAAGACGATAAAATCTTGAATTTTGATAAATACCATAGATATTATCATTTGATACCTTTTTAGAATTGATTAGTTCTTTTATAGAAATAAAAACAATTATAACCAATAAAATAATCCATAAATAATCCATATTCCAAAATTTATTTTAATTTATCAATTTGATTATTGGTTTCATTGATGAGAATATCATTAAATATTTCACCTGTTGTTCCAAAATTATTTTCGGGAGTGTTTAATTTTTTTGAAAGAACTTCAGAACCAATTGTTCTAATTGATTTCCCTAATTTAAAATCTCCACTTGCGAAGCCTTCGACAGTATTGTTAATTACATCACCAGCAGCTCCAGTAGTGGAAAGTATTCCTCCTAAAGTTGCTAGAAATGCAGCTACTGGTTCCGCTCCCATTAATGCAGCACCACCTGCAGCTTTAGTCGTTATATCTCCAGCTTTTTGTAAAGCTCCAGGTAAAAATTCTCCAGTAGCATCTGCAATCCCTTTGTTTTCAGAGATATAGCTTCCATTATCTGTGGTTAAACTAACATCATCAACGTCCATCTTTCCACTATTGTTTACAACAAAATTACCATCAGGTGCAAATTCAACAATAGTACTATAATCCTCGGTATGTGCAACTCCAGAAGCAAAAACTTGTTTTACATTGCCATATCCTTTAGCCTCGGCTTGTTCTTTTGTTTTAACATCAGCATCATAAGTTATATGCTGCTGTCCATTTGAACCTGTCCAATTTATCCAGTCATTCGGAGCCATTCCATCTGGATCGATAAATCGAATCGGATTATTAAAAGCATAATTATATGGACTATGTCTTCTCATTTTCTCTGCTAATGGGTCAATGTTCATCCAGCGACCTAGTGCAGGGTCATAATTACGTGCCCCATAATCGTACAACCCAAGCCCCATCTCGTCTTGCAGCTCCTTCCCATTATATTTATATTTATTAGTACTCTCCGGCAATACTACATATCCCTTGTGTTTTAATCCAAAAGGATAATAATGGGTTTCATCAATAATTTCAAGAACCTGTGTAATCGGATTTTTAGAATAGCTTACTCGAATATTCCCCAAGTGGTCCTTATACTGGTAAACATAAGAAAATGTTCCTCCTGTATTTTTAACATAGCCTTCTCCCGTTGGGAAGAACTCTAAAACATTGTTTTTGTACTGATAGCCATCAATATAATTAGTTGAAGTGGCTAATGCACCTTCGGTCACAATTTTTTCTAATTTCTGTCCTATAGCATTGTAAAAATACTCAATCGTTCCCGTTGTTCCAAATGTAATTTTCTTGGGAAGGTTTAAATGGTTATAAGTTATGGCCGTGATGTTTTTATTTTTATCAGAATACAAGTTACCGTTGTCATCATAGCTGTAATCGTCCCCTGAAAGATTGGCATCTTTAAAGCCGCTAATATCATTAGACCCATCCAAAACGGCAGTGAGCTGATTAGAATTGGTTGGATATGTATAAGTCAAATTATCAATTTCGAAATACCCGGTCTGAGGATCATGATCTCCATTACGGATTAATGTCTTGATGTTTCCATTTTTATCATAGGTCAGGCTTTCATCATATGCGCTTGTTATGTCGGCGTTTTTCTTATAAACCGCATTTTTCAGCCTATCCAGATTATCATATTTGTAGCCATATGCCCTTTGTGCTAAATCAGTAGCGGTCTTCCAGTAGGTTTCAGAGATATTCCCATTGTACATTTGGCTGACTCCTGCTATACCGGACTGGATGATATCGTAATTGATTTTAAATGCGAACAAATCGACAGGATCTGTATCCTGCTGCAGATTGCTTATATTGTTGATAGCTGTAAGCCAACCTCTGACATTGTACTTAAAGTCTACTTTCTGAAGCGGGTTTGCAGTATTGTTGCCTACCTTTTTACTTTCCAATTGCCCTAAAGCATCATAGGTATTTTCCGCCAGCATTTCTATTGCTCCACCGTTGATCTGGTGGGTGTGGGTAAGTATACGGCCTTGGGGAGAATACACGAATTCTTCCCTTACCACAATTTCAGCATTTCCCGATGTGCGTTTGTGTTTGGTGATGGTATAGAGTGTCTTGCCCGAAAAATTAATTTTACTGTCAATCGATGTATAACCCCCAAGATAATTCTGCAGATAGCTTTTGACCGGTCTTGCTCTATCATCATAAATAATAGTGCTGGTTTCTCCTGCAGCAGAGGATGCTGTAGTAATTGCTCTTGTCCAGCTTCCTGACGCCAGGCCCTTGATATTGCCTAAGACTGGCTGTCCTTCTACAGTGCTCGGGATAGGCTGGGCATTTGGAAATGCATAATTGTCATAATAATTGACGGTCAGCAGTTTGAAATTAGTTGGTGTGATGGCGTTGCTGTAATAGACTTCTATTCCGTCTATGGTTCCTGAAGACTGTTTGGTTTCAAATAGGACCGTCGCAGCATTTTGAGAATTCTGAAGTGATTTGCGAGTCGCGGAATTTGCAGCCTGACTGCTCCATCCACTATAGACAGGCCTGCTGAAAGCATCATATTTTGTTATAATCCACCCAATTGTACTATCATCTTTAAAAGGCGATACAGCAGGCCCAATAGCTGCGACCCTGTCCAGTTTATCATAAACGATAAATTCCCACTGCTTTCCCGGAAGCTTTTTCTCTACGAGACGATTTTTGTCGTCATATTTGTATTGGTAGCATAATCCATTTAGAACGTCGATATTGATAGTTCCTTCTGCTTTAGGCGGAATTACATAAGTCAAATTTCCATAAATATCATAAACATAGTAGGTATCATGTTTTTCTCCCGCGTCATAAGTCCTTTTCAAAACAATCTGTCCATCCTTGTTTTTGAATTCTACTGATGATGCCAAAGTTTCTGATCCGTTAGATGGATTGTTTTCATTATAAGTAATTGTTTTAAACAATTGGCCCGTCTGATAATTTCCAGCATCAACCAGACTGATGTCATATAGACCATACGAATCATTCCAGGAAGCATTAGCCGTGTACATCTTTACATCGCTGTTCGAGCAGGTTTCATAATTCATTTTAATTTCATGCCCATTCCACATCGCCCATGGATTTCCGGGAGCAGCCTGCTTCAATAACCTGCCAATCGATGAAGGCTCCAAATATTTCTCCGAGTAAGGATTCGCCGTATTACCATACTTATCGGTATTATAAAAATTGAGCGTTCCCGTTTGCGCATCCGGTTGAAACCCCATAGTAGTTGAGGAGGCCTCATACGGTAGATAATCCATAGTCCGTCTTCCATAAATATCATAGCTAATATGTGTTATGATATCCTTTGAAGAGGATGACTGCCGATTTGCAATCTGCTGCATTGGCCTGCCGAGCCCATCAAAATAGGTTATGCCGGTCTGAACTTCGTCAGGCGCAGGAGAGCCTAAAACTGAAACTGTCGGGATTTTATATGTTTTAGTAATAATATAATTGCGGTCTGGCAGAGCTGCAAAACTGTTCATGCTTCTTATATTGTTTGTTCCGCTGGAAATAGAAGGAAGCATTTGTTTTGAGGTGCCGTTTGAAGGTAATGGCCCAGACATATCACCTGCAGCGGCTATCGCAACTTGATTTGGATCATTGTTTTGTGCATTTCCGAAAAGGGTGCATGTGAAAAATACTAAAAAAAGCATTATTTTCTTTCTCATTTCTGGTCTTAAAAGGTTTGGTAATGGTATTGGTTCTCTGACAGGATATTGCCATTTTTATCTTTTACAACTTCGAGCCTTCCGGATGTATCATACTTGTAAGTAATGACATCTCCTTTAGGATCGGTAACTGTGCTTATTCCTATCAGGGGTTTATAGGTATAAGTAGTGATCATGGCATAAGGCAATGCAGTTCTCAAACTATCTAGGGCATTTAACAGGCTGGTTTCATTTGCGGCATCGGAAAGATTCTGAAGATTGGAAACATAACCTGAGACATCACCGTATGATGCATTTTCTATTTTGGCTATGGGCATGGTTTTATTGTATCCCCAGATAATTGAGACCGAAATGCCGTTTTCGGGAGTGTACTGGGTCAAATTACCCTTATCGTCATAATTATTATAAGTCACCCTTTTATCAAGGGCAGAAATTGCGGTACTGCCTTTTTTACTGTAAACAAATGATGGCAGAATCAGATATGATGAGGTATGGTATCCATACTGTGTCTCGGACTGGCTAATTAAATTGTTGTTCACATAATTATTGGTTATGACAGGCTCTGCAATCATATTTTTATCAACCATCTCCTGCATCAACGGTTTTTGGCCTATTAATTCATAAGGGTATTTGTACTCGGTTTTTACTATTTCTCCCTTTGAATTTATCGTAATATCTGTGCTTACTTGATTTCTAGAATTATAAGAGTATTGATGTGATATTTCAAAATCAGGATACTCTATAACTGTTTTATTAAGCAGTAATTTTCTGCCGGTATAGAAGGAATAGGTCTGGCATGAAAATGTTCTGGGTCTATCTACTTCATAATAGTCAGGGAAATCAGTATTATAACCATGTATATTCTCATAATCCGCAACCATGGACTGTTTTAGTTTTATACCTCCTTCTATTACTCTGGAATCATCTGTGAATCCATAGGTGTAATTTTCCTCTTTTAAAATAGCATTGGTTGCATCATAATATGTCTTACTTTTTAAATCTGTTTTTAGTCCAAACTGGTAGCCTGTAACATTCAGAGCATAACGCATCCTGTAATCATGAGGAGAGAAATCTGAATAGTGCTGCTCAAACACTTTGGGCTGGTTAATTTCAAATTCGTATGTGGTCCTTCCTAAATAGTCATCATTATTCGAAAGGTCATTTACATTTATCTCCGGGTATTCTACCATAAAATCCTGCGAAAGGCCGAAGTCTCCTATTATATTGGGTGAAAAAGTGTGGCTCAAATGGTTTGTGTAATATTCCCCATACGGATAAGATGTGAATCTTTTTATCCTGATCAGCTGCTCGCTGGTATAATCATAGGGACTTAAATAATAGGAAGGGATCCCCATCTGGTTTTCATTATACCCGTAAGTCAAGGTCTTGATGTAGCTGCTCCCTGCGAGATCATTTGAAGTAATCTTCTTTATCCTGCATCCCGCGCCAATCATTGCCGTTCCGTTTTGAAGGTACTTATTAGGCTCGTATTCATAAAAAATGTATCCTTTGGTTGGAAGGACCATCTTTTTTAAGGAAAAAAGATGCCCGTACATATTATTAGAACTGTTCTTGAAATTCCATGTTCCCAAAAGGTTGCCTAATGTTTTTTCATAATTATAGCCGCCAGGAGTAGAAACATTAAAAATATAATTGATATCGCCGAGTTCGGAGTGCAGATTAGGATAATTTGATGCATTGAAATCCTGGTACTGCGAATACAGATAATACCCCCACAAATCCGAAGTATAATGGTTGGATTGAAATGTAGGGGAGAAACCTAAATCTGCCGGGGTGTAATAAGTGAAGCTATACTGCTGGTCGTCAAGGCTGACCGAATCCAAAAAATAGTGTGGCTGCTTGGATGCGCCCGAATAAATGAAATCTATATTTTTAATTACTGTATTAGTAATCCTGTCCAAAACATTTATATTCGATAAAACTCTGCCATTCCTGAAAAAACTTACAATCTGATTTCTTGTTTTGATTTCGCTTACATAAAATGTGGTGTAATTCGGCCATAAAATCTGCTGGTCTAAACTATAGGAAACCGAACTTGGTACGAGTGAACCCGAATATGATGGATCAGCAAAATATGAATCACTAACTGTTACTGATTTGTTTTCAGGATGAACCAGATCATTATCTGAGTAGCCAATATATTTAAACTCGACTGATTCCCCATTAGGAGCATCAATGCTGCGAAGTGCCCATCCGGTAACTGATGCAGGCTTGGTCGGTCCCTGATAGGCGCTCTCTGTCAGGTTTGGAGCGGAATACCCTCCAAATCTGTATATATATCCATTTTCATCCTTGATTTCAAAACCCAAAAGTACTGCATCGTCAAAAACAGGCGTTATAACCAGATTTAATGCTTCTATAATTTCTGCTTTGGAAAAATCATTCGCATCGGGAAAAATAAAATGCCCGCTCTGGGTTAATGTACTGAATGAAAAAATATCAGCACCGGCATCGGAAATGTCCGAGGAGGCATATTCATTTCCGCTGACACCTGTGGCAAATTGTGTCAGATATTTTTCATGCTCTCTGGGATCATAAAGGCTATTTAAGGTGGCCGTAATATTGGATACTCTTTTCATTTCCTCATCAGGCCTTCCTATTACGGTTCTCGATATTCTGAGATTTGGGGTCAAATTCCAACCCACCCCGACATCGCCGTCTTCCTGCTTGTATCTTATTCCTCCAGTAGTATACGATAAGGCAATTGGTATTTCAAGTCCAGGAACTTTGATGTTCCACAAAGGAACATCGATTCTTTGACTTCCTGAAGAGCTTACTTCCGAAGTAAAATACTTTTGATAATAATTTTCAATTAGTGCGGCCTGGGGTGAAGGCGGGACAATATTTTCCTTTTGTGCTCTTATATCAATGGCGAGCATCAATACTATTACTAATATTATATTTTTCATTATTATCTAAAATTGGCAAATGATCTTTTAAATTATCTAACCGATTTAATTATTTTAACTGATTCGGTTTTTACATCAGTCTGAATTTTTACGATATAAACCCCTTCCGGATAATGGCTCATATCTACAGGAACTGTCCTACTTTTAATGGTGAAGTGCTGTAATGTTCTTCCCAGTATATCAAGTACAGTGGCCGTCCCTTCCTTAAATTCATATCCAATGATGATATTGGTATAAGTAGATGACGGATTAGGGATTGCTTCGATGTCTGTCTTTATTTTCTCAACTTTTGCCTTGTCTTTCAGTTTCACCACCCAAAAATCATTTGATCCGATATTCGATTTTTTATCTTTCGAAGATCCGTTGGAAGTACCTGCCATAATATATCCTCCATCTCTGGTTTCAACTACCTTGCGAAGAATATCATCTCCGCGGCTTCCCACTGTCCTGCTCCAGATTTCTTCTCCCTCAGCATTAATTTTAAGGGCGATATAGTCATTTATTCCCTCCTTTTCTTTAACTAGTAGATTTGCTGCTTTTGAAATCAGGCCGCCATTGGAATTTGGGGCTGAATTACGGGCATGTCCCCCGATTAAATAAGTGCCGTCGTTATTTTCCACCAGCGACGTCAGGATATCGACTTTTCCAAAATCGAAGGTCCTGCTCCAGATAACTCCTCCTTCTTTATCTAGCTTGAGAGCCCAGAAATCCGTTCCATTGCTTACTATTCCTCCTTCAGGAGTCAATGCGCCGGAACTGTTCGAGTTCCCTCCGACAATATACCCTTGGTCTTTTGTCTGGTGAATTACATAAGGTTGATTATCTTCATCCCCTCCATAAGTTTTCTGCCATTCTATACCCCCTGAATTGTCTATTTTGATAATCCAGTAATCACCGACTCCATTATTTTTTTCCGTTTTATCGCCTGAAACTGGTGAATTAGAGTATCCTGCCAGGATATAGCCATTATCGGAAGTCTCTTCCATGCTGCGCAGAATGTCGGAATATTTCCCTCCGTAGGTCTTCTGCCATTCCATCACACCATGCTTGTCAAGTTTGACAACCCAGTAATCCATATTTCCTCTGCTTTTTTCCTTCTTGCTGTATAGATCTGGCGAATTGTCTTCTGCTGATTTTCCAGTTATCTGCACACTGGTTATGGAAGCAGGGCTTGAGCTCGATGAGCCGCCGAGTATATAACCGCCGTCTTTAGTCTGAAAAGTGCATAACAATTCTTCCTGGCCGTCACCGCCTATGGTTCGCTGCCACTGCTCCTGTCCGGAGGCATCAAGCTTTATCACCCAGAAGTCTGTCATCCCCTTACATTTGTCTTTCTTTTGAAAGCTGTTTCCTGAAGTTGAAGTCCCAGCCAAAAAAAATCCACCGTCCCCGGTGTTTCTTATGCTCTGCAACAAATCAAACCCATCGCCACCAATGCTTTTCTGCCAGTCCAGTTCACCTTTTTCATTCATTTTCCAGATCCAGTAATCCAGATCACCGTGATTGTCTTCTGTTTTATCTCCTGTTTTGCTAGACAGAGAGCTTCCCGCCAGAATAAAACCATAATCGGCAGTAGGTTGTGCATCAAAAAGATAGTCGGCATGTATCCCGCCATAAGACTTCTCCCAGAGAATGTCTTGCGGGTAAGCCAGAAAGGGCAGAAATGCAAGCAGTAAATAACGTTTTTTCATTAGTAGATTAAATAATTAATTTGAGGGTTAAAACTTAAAACTAGATTTAAAAAAATAGCAATTTTATATTATGCCAAATTTTAAGGAAGTTTGCATAAGATTTTTATATTTAAAAATAACTGATTGATATAGGGAGATACTTTTTTTTTCATGTACATCGTTTTGTTATTAGAGCATGCCTACTAAAAATTCTATCAAATCAAATTTTTCTCTTGCTTTTTTACCAAAGTTTCAATAGTAAGCAGGGACTTCATAGAAGCTTTGCTTCTTCAAAATTCTTTTGATAATTTTTAAAGAAAATAAATGAGCATCTGAAAACCATGTTATTTTGATATTAATATGTTAGATTATAAATTGTCCCACAAATTCTTTAAAGCCATATGCAGCGCTCGAAAATGATCGTTCTTGAATAAATCAGTAGTTTTTATAAATTTTTCGCAATTTATCAATCACCTGTAATACCCATACTACCAGTAATTATTTTTATGAATTCTAAAAAACATTATGAAAACAAAACCATTAATATTATTTTTTAATAACCATAGTTTAATTAATTTATTTTTTTAATAATGTCAAAAATATAAATTTAATCTTATAATTTATTATGTAGTATTAATTTTATTATTATCATTAAAAACAAATATTTTATATCATTTTTCACTAAATATCGAAACATTTTATACTAAAATGATGATAAATTACCAAAAAAAACAATCAAACTAGTATTACAATAGAAAGCCTGCAGCATCAAAAATACTGCAGGCTTTTTTGAGCAGGTACACTACTGCCCAAAGAAAGAACAAACTCGCAACCAAAAGCAAAAACATCACTTCTTTACAATCAGATAAGACAGCGCCGGATCCTGGAGCAGCCGCTGCATCTCACTGCAGATAATATCCTGCACATCGCGCCGGATCTGGCTGAAATTCTGCTGTATCATGGCGTTATCTAGTTTTCCCACCGGCGGTATTTCCTTGTAGTTCTCCTGTTCTTTCCCCAGCGCCTCATGGTCATTTACAATTTCGCAGTGGAAGGTCTTCAGACGGATCCTGCACTGCGGATCATCGGCTGTCATGCCGACAAACTCCCCCGAGCTCAGTGCCGATATCTTCGAAGGCGGCACGGCGGCTTCCAATTGCCTCGACCGGCTGATGGACGTATCGGAACTGTTGATGGAAATACTCTCACGGTCCTGCATGATTTTGCCGAAACGTTCCGAGAGCTGTTTGGCCGTATCCCCAGTTACCTGTCCCGAGATGATATTTCCGGTGATGTTCATAATGACATCGGCCTGCTCGCGTCCGTAATCTTTGCGCAGCTGGCTGAAGTCCTGCACCCCCAGACAGGTGCTTACCTTATTGCTTCTGGCCGTGGCAATCAGGCTGTCCATGTTATTGAGATAGATGGTGGGGAACTCATCAAAGATAAGGCTCGATTTGAGCTTTCCTTTTTTATTGACCAGTTTCACCAGCCGGTTCACATACAGCGATAATACCGCCCCGTAGATCTGTATTTTCTGCGGGTTGTTTCCCATGCAGATGATCTTGGGCTCCAGAGGATTGTTGATATCCAGGGTAAAATCATTGCCCGAGAGCACGTAATACAATTGCGGCGAGGACAGCCTGGCCATGGCTACCTTGGCCGACGCGATCTGCCCTTCCAGCTGCTCCATCGCATCGTTGAGATAGGCATTGATAAAAGGGTTGATAAGCACCTCGATCTCCTTGTCGGTGCGAAGCAGCGTAAAGAGGCTGTCATAGTCGGCCTGCATGAGTTCAATGACATGCGGCAGGGTGCAGAATTCCCCGTCCTTGTAGCGTCTGAGATACCAGATGACAGCCGACAAAAAATTGATCGGCGACTCCACAAAAAAGTCCCCCTGGCGCTTGATCCATTCGCGGTTGAGCCCCATCAGTATGGTTCTGGCGGACTCCGAGGCATCTGTGATATCTTCCATGCTCTGCGGATCCAGCGGATTGCAACGGTGCATGATGCTGTCAAAATTAATGAAGTAACATTTGGGCTCAACGGCATACACCTGCTTGTATTTTTCAAAAGTATTGTAGACGATTTTGGAAAGGTCATCGTACTTGAAATCATACACAAACATACTGAAGCCTTTGGCAATGTGCTGGGTGATGACATGCCGGATGACAAAATAGGATTTGCCCGAACCCGGCGTGCCCAGCACCAGTAGTCCGCGAAAAGGATTGATGATATTGATCCAGCTGTTTCGAAGCTTGTCTTTAAGGAAATAACGAGCTGGAAGATTGATCGAATATTCATTTTCGAGAAGCCTTTCCTCCTGGGGAAAGGTCTCGTTTACCGCGTTGAATATGTCTGCTGCTGCGAGCCTGTTCTTGATGATGCGCGAGAGCAGCGTGCCGCCTGAGAGCACCAGCAGGAACCCCAGAACCGTCAGTCCCATGTAGAGCATTGGGCAGATCAGAAACAGACCGCCAAAAAACAGAACCAGGCCGCTCAGAAAATAAATAATCAAACCCGGGACAACATAATATACCGCCGTTTTAAGCTGGAGCTTCTCCTCCTTTCTGCCCTTTGCCCCCAGCAGTGAAATCACCAGAAGCACCAGTGCTAAAATCTTGGAATTATGAAAACTTTTAAATAATCCCGTCCTATACACCGGCCCCAGAATCTTGTCCCCAAAATCCCCTGTGAGCTCCCACAAACGGAATGCCCCATAGAGGTAATAATAGAAATGCAGCATCAAAATGATGATGCTCATCAGTCTTGTCATGTCGAGTATTTTTCTCAGCGCCTGTTCATTTTCTCCCGTCTGCATCGTTTTCGATTTTTACTGTTATCAATTGGATCACTTCAGATCCGAACTTCCCTTTATTTTTCTTTTTTTCCGCTTTCCCTTAAATTTTGCCGATAGATAATCAGGCTGCCATTCGGGCTTCATCAGCTCTTCCAGGCCTTTAATGTTGATTCCCAGAAGCGAATCCTCAGAGCTGCCCTGCTTCCCAAAACCGATACGCTGTTGCAGAGCATCAGACCGTTCCTTTCCGCTTGCTGCCTCACAGCGGTCCAGTATTGCTTTTGCGCTATAATTTCTTCCCAGCGCGCTGCCGTTGAACACGCATTTGGTGGCGTGGTCCACATAGGTGATTCCGTAAATCAGACCCGCATCGCTCTTTCTGAGCACTGCATTGATTCCCTGCTTTTCCAGCAGTGAAACAAGCCTGTGCAGACCGGCATCTTTTCCAAATAAAATACGGTCCACCGCACTTCGGATCCTCTTTTTTTCAAAGGCCCTTTCAGCAGTATTCCAGGCAAATTTCCGCTCGAGAAAAGCCAGTGTCGGGCGCATCGGAAAATCGCTTGCCTTGATGGGAACCCCGACCGGTTTTCCCTTCTCATCCACTATGCGGTACAGCAGTCCTCCCGAGACAAAAACACGCGAGTTCTCGCCGCCTCTGTCCGCTTTGATATTGTAGAGCTGCAGCACCGCATTGAGCTCGGCCAGCGAAGTGTATTTATAGGAAGACAGCACCGAATCAAGCACATTGGAGATGGCTTTTTTGGATTCCATTCTGCCGTACTGCGCTGCGCAAACCGATACCGGTTTCAGGACAGGAAGCGCCTGCTTTTGTGCGTCCTGCGCCCGCACCAGACCAAAGTCTTTTTCAATCTCCTTTCGGGCTTTTTCCGACTGGTTTTTTCCGATGTTCTGCATGTCGATTCTCGAGCCGTCCGACCGCACTTTTACAGACACGATATGGATGTGCGGATGGCCTGCATCATGATGCTGATAGACCAGATAGGGCTGCTCTGCGAAGCCTATTTTTTCCATATAGGTGCGGGCGATTTCCATGAGCTTTTCTGCAGGATGATTTTCCGATGGATGAAAGTTCAGCGAGATGTGCACGCTTGCGCGTTTTACATTCCCGTTAAGGGCATTCTGGTTCAGCAGCCTGCTGAGTTTCATCGAAGGATTCATGCGCGAAACCTCCATAGGATAATTGCCCTCCCCGATGCACTCGGCCTTACCCTCCTTAGCCTTGTTTTCATTGTAGTTGAAGATGCTCCGAACCGAATGCCCGGTATTGATCACTGCAACCATTTCCCGGCTGTTTTCTCCATGAATTTCTGGATGGATTCCACCTTCTCGAGCAACTCTCCGCGCTGGATTTCCGACTCCATGATCCAGTGCCTGAACTCCGGGATCTGCCTCAGGGTATGGAGTTTTTTCACAGCCTGGTTGAAGTTGTTGGCCAGAGCATTTAAATCTTTGCGCAGGCGGATGGCTTCAAGCATTGCCTCATCAAGGGATTCATTGCGGTAGTTCACGGCAATGGGCTTGTGCAGAAGGCATTTTCTGAGGTATTCGCTCATCTGTCGGCAGGTGGTCGCCTTAAAGCGTCTTTCAATACTGGCAAACTCGGCGGCAGTAAAGCGCACCGCGACAATGCGGTTTCGGTTGAATTTCTCTTTCTCCATCTTCTTTCCCTTTCATTTATTTACACTTCATTTTTCCCGATTTCTTCTTTTCAAAATCACTGCCGCGAGTTCCGAGCACAGGGCAGCCGGATGCGTTTGTTTAACAAACGGACATCTGGCCGACTGCAGGAACGTGGCAGTCTTTGAACTTCCTTAAAGCATGAAAGCCTAAAAAAACCTTTTTCAGGCCATCTCCACGACGAAATTAGAAAAGCCGGACCGATTCCTCCCATCCCGTCCATATTTTGAACGGGGTGTTTTAATCGCTTCTGCCTATCTTTGGAGCAGGATATTATTAATTTAAAAACGAGAAATGATGCTGACAGAAAATGATGCTGCCCAGGTTTTTGATACCATAATGAGTATCCCGGGCATGAATGAACCGGTGAGGATTGATCTGAAGATTTCACGAAAAAACGTGCTGCTCCTGCACCACGTAATCCAGCGCGGGCTGCTTGAAAACGACAGCTGCCCGTCGATTCTTTTAAAACGCACTGCAGAGGAAAACATTAACGAATTAAGACAGCTTTCAGCGGACTGCCTTGGCAGGGCCGGACTTGCCGAACTCAATGAAAAACTGGCCCGTCTTGGTGCGGAAAAAAAACAGTAGAAAACAAAAAAGAAAAGCCGCCAGCAGCTTAGCGGCTTTTTTATTCTTCATGCCCTCCTATTTTTGTTTGTGCATGGCTCTAAAACATTATGATTTTTATCCTATTTTTGACTAACCTAATACAAAGATATGACCGCGGAAGAACTGAAAGGATTTGAAGAAAGACAGGCTGAAATGCAGCAGACAAGAGACATTTTTGAACTCATCTGCAGCAGACTGAACCTGAAATACGGGGAATTCTTTGGATTTCGCGATACAAGGGGATTCGTTGTCCTGAATATCTACAAGGAGCAGGGAGACAAGACAAGAGTGCTTAAAGTTTCGGAAACAGCTGAGATTCTTCTCGACACCCATAAATACTACTCGGTATATCAGTCCCAGACGAAAAAAAACGTACTTTTCTACAGCGAACCTAGAGACAAGCCAGACGGCTACAAGACCACCAGAGCTGGTGTGCTGGATGATAATTTTGAAATTCTGCTTCCTGCGCGATACGATTCCCTGCTAGACATCAATGAAGACAGCTATCGGGCCACAATTGACGATTATGTGGGCATACTTGATTCCAAATTTGAAATCATCATTCCCTTAAAGTTCAGGGAAATCGAGTACAATAAATTTCTGAAAATCTTCAAAGCCAGGGAACAGGTGAAGAGAGAAGATGAAAATGAAAATGAAGATGAAGATGGAGATGAAATTCCGGAAAATAGCATCTATTGGATCTACGACCAGAACGGCATGCTGCTCCAAAAACTTGAATACGGGCTCGTAAATTTTGCCAACAGCCCTTCCCATTATAGCGTTTACGACATTGGATTTTTCTATGACCAATATGTGGACCAGACTTCAATGATCGGAAGGCAGGGACTGCTGGACCATAGCTTCAAAACTATAATTCCCCCCGTCTTCGATCTGATTTCAAAAGGCAAAAAATTTATTCTCGTTTATGAAGAAAGGAATGCCACCATAGGCCGAGACTATGAATCGGAAGAGGCGCAGGCTGCAGAATGCTACTACACTCTGGACGGCGGAAAATGGGGAGTCTTTGACTATGAGGGAAACCTTGTTATTCCTGTTGAATGCAACTGGATTGCCCATACCTTTAATGATGATCTATTTCTGATCAACCCCACTGGGCTGATGTACTATTATCAGGGCGAACAGGAAGACGGAGTCTGGTGCGCCAAGAACGGGCTCTGGGGGCTCATCAATTCCAAAAACGAAATCCTTGTGGCGCCTGCCTATAAGCACTACAGCATGTACGAGGATAAGATCATATTCTGCAACAGACTATCTGCCGATTATGAGATTCTTGATGTTGAGCAGGCTCTTACCATATCCTTTTAACATCCGATATCGGAGTGCCTGTACCAAACGAAAAAACTCCCTTACAAAAGGGAGTCTTCGGCGGCCGGCGGTTGCCTGAAATGGTATGCGGTAACTAACTAAATCATTTGGGACAGAACCTCCAGACGAACCCCGCCGGTCCCCTGTTATTTTCTGACTGATTTAAACAGCAGCATTACCAATATCAAGACAAATTTACGGCAATATAAACTGCCTGTCCTTACAGCATCTTCCGATAATCTTACAGTATTCCTAGTCTTTATCGAAGCAGATCGAAATAATAGATAAAAAAGGCTACAAAGCGCCTTCATCTGCAAAGGAATAATAGTTTTCTAAAGTGACAATCACATGATCCAGCAGCTTAATGTCCAGCAGTTCTCCTGCCTGTGCAATCTTTCTGGTGATGCTTTTATCAGCTTCTGAAGGGCTTGTCTTGCCAGAGGGATGATTGTGGCTAATGATGATCCCTACAGCACTGGCTTTAAGTGCAGCGGCAAACAGGAGTCTGATGTCAACAACAGTGCCTGTGATGCCTCCTGAAGAAGCTTCATAAATACCCAGTACTCTATTGGACTGGTTAAGCAGCAGCACTTTGAACTGCTCCAGAAATTCAATCTTGCCTGGATCCCAGCAGTCTTTCAAAAGTGTGTAGGCACATCTGGAGGAGGTAATAAGAGGTCTCTGGGAACTTTTAACTTTTGTTTTATAAATCAGATCGATTTCTGAAACGATTTTCCAATTGTGGTCTGCTGCAGTTTTCATGATGCTAAATATTTAAGATTAATTTTAGCACCGTCCGCGGGCAGAAGCAAGCAAGCGCAGAAAGCAACGCAATAAAGCAGGACGGATGTCCTGCATTTATGGGGGAATTTTTTGCAGCGCCCCGCCGTGCTGTGCCCGAACTTTGTGATGGAATTAAACGGTATTTGCATCCGCGCTGCACTGCAACCCGCCCCATTACTTGAAATGCCCTGAATGGACCTCAAAATCCGATGGAAAATCCCGCCGAGGTAAAACTGCTTCAAAAAATGGAACATGGCTTTTGAGGCATCACGAAAATAAGGTGCTTCAATTTATACGATCTGCTACGTGAGATATTTGGAGAGGCAAATAAAAAATAGAGAAAACTAAGCTTTTGTCCCTAGGCTATCCAAGAGTAAGTTAACAAATCCAATAGTTTATTAAATTCTTAACGCACCTAAGTCACGATATATCGAGAGCAGTACGTTTGCTGCCGATTTATCGTGACCAATATTTTCTTCAACAAATCCTAAAGCGCTAAAATTCAACTAATTAAGTATTGGTACATATTTTGGATATCCAGGCTGTTACTATTTGAAAGCCAATTTCTTTATTCTAAAAATACAGCCAATGAAAACAATTACCAACACTAGATCACATGTATTACATAAATTCAAATGCAATCACAGCTCTTTGACCATAAATAATTTTGTGGCTATTGAAATGGGTAGGCAACTGGAGCTTCAGGGAGGTCGATTTTACAATGACACCAATATGCTGCTTTGTATAACAAGTGGCAGTCTACTTATCAGGCATGGGAACTGCGGATTCCTACTGGCAGAAAATGAAATGATCATGTTGACAAAAGATATTTTGGTCGAATATGAAGTCATCGGCAATCAGGATTCTGCAATGACACTTGAATATGTTTTCTTTTCCTTTAGGGATGATGTGGTCAAGGAATTCACCAAATTTAGTGTGTTGCCAAGTATGGCGAAAAAGAAAGATTCCTGTATTTTAGTTAAGACTTTTGATTTAAGATTGCTACGATTTATAGATTCTTTAAAACCCTATTTTATTGAGCCGGATTCTACCGAGATCGCAAGTTTTGTGAAAATTAAGCTTTTTGAGTTGTTATTTTATTTATCGATGTGGGAACAGGATGTTTTTGATATGCTGCTTGATTTGAAAATAAGCTATAAAAGCGACATAGTAGACACTGTGGAAGAAAATGTCATGAACTCCATATCAATCGACCAGATTGCTGCTTTGACAGGAAGAAGTCTGTCTGGTTTCAGGAGGGATTTTTTATCTGTCTATAACATGCCTCCATCGCAGTGGATACGATATAAAAGGCTTGAAAAAGCAAAAGAACTTTTGCGTGGCACCAAAATGTCTATTACCGAAATTTGCTATGATTTGGGATTTGAAAATATAGCCAATTTCTCCAGGTTATTTAAGGCACAATTCAGCCAGGCACCAACAGCATACAGAATGAACAAAATGGCGAGCTAGCTTACATGTTCCTTTCTTATACCTAATCGCTTCATCTTTGAGGTCAGTGTGCTTGGAGGGACTCCCAAAAGTTGTGCAGCCCCTCCGGCCCCTGCAATTTTTCCATTGACATATTTTATCACTTTTAAAATATATTCCCGTTCATTTTCATCGATTGTTTTTACTGAAAATTCCTCAGCATCACTTGCATCGGTCATGGTATTTTTCTGCACGGGCAATAATATTTCCTTAATAGTGTCAGTATGGGAAAGCAAAACACTTCTTTCAATTAAATGCTCCAGTTCCCTTATATTTCCGGGCCAACTATATTGCATTAACTGATTTAAAACATTGTGACTTAATCCTGTTATTTGTTTTCTCATTTTTTTAGAAAATCGCTCGATAAAATGCATTGCCAAAGATGGGATATCCTCCCGGCGATTGCGAAGCGGCGGCAGATTGATGGGAAAAATATTCAAACGATAAAAGAGGTCTCGTCTGAAGGTTCCTTCTTCCATCATCTTTTCAAGATCACGATTAGTAGCGGCGATAATGCGGACATCTACATTAATTGTGGCTTTGCCTCCTATCCTTTCAATTTCTTTCTCCTGCAGCACCCTCAATAACTTTACCTGCAGCTCCAAAGGCAGTTCGCCAATTTCATCCAGAAATAACGTCCCGTTGTTGGCGAGTTCAAATTTACCTATCCTTTGTTCCACAGCACCTGTAAAACTGCCTCTTTCATGACCGAACAATTCACTTTCGATCAAGTTGGCCGGCAGGGTGGCACAATTGACTTTTACCATTAATTTACTCATGCGTGGTGATGCATTGTGGATAGCCCTGGCGATTAATTCCTTGCCTGTACCGGTTTCTCCAAGAAGTAAAACAGTGCTGTCCGAGGGGGCTACCTGGTTTACCATATGGAATACTTTTTTCATTTCGCTGCTTTCACCTATAATCTCACCTCCGCTGAAGCCGCTATTGATTTCTTCCTGCAGATATAAATTTTCCTTCTCGAGCTGATTTTTAAAATTGTTAATTTCTTTGACCTGATCTTCAATTTGCTCGTTGGCTTTTATATTGGCCAATGCCACTGATAATTGTGATGCAATTGCCTTGATGAGATTTAACTGATTTTTTTCAACATGCGTTTTGACTTTTTTTGTTATTGCCAAATATCCAATTATATCTTCTCCATTCTTAAGTCTTGAAAAAATCATTTGGCGCATCCCTACATCGTAGATCATTCTAAAATAACCAGGCACCTTGGTATTGGTTTTGATATAGGACTCCATATCATATACCAGTGGGTCTTCGGAGGCCAGCACTTTATTCACTATCCCATCATTTACAGGATGCATGGCAGCTGTTATGTCCCCATATTTAGGATGTTTGGTGCTTGGCGATTTAGGATCTAAAATAAATGAGCCGAATGTCTTGCCATCAGGACTGACATAACAGAACGAAATGTTACTTACATCAAGAAGCGTCTTTATTTTTTCGTCCGTAATTATTCGCAGCTCATTTTTGTTTCTAATTTTTGCAATATCATTACAAAGGGTAAGTAACATTGCCTTTTCTGCCTCTCGCTGTGCGATTTCTTCATTAGCAATAATATTGGCAGTAGCCATTGAAATTTGGTAAGATAATCTGTGCAGCAAGTCAAGATCCGCTTTTTTAAAAGAATTGCTTTTTTCGGACAACAATATAAACAGCCCTTTTAACTCGTTGGCTTCTATTAATTTAACCACCGCGAATTCTTTTATACCGCAGCGATGCATAAAATCAATTTTTGCAATACCAAGTGGTAATAATGCAGCCACATCATATACCTGAGGGAAGTTGATTTGCTCAACAGAATCGTCTGCCACAGGATATTCCAAATCCAAAGACGCTTTATATTCGGGATCTTCAGAACGCGCCGTTTCGGAATAGTAAATAAATGGCCGGCAGCTCCTGGTGTTTTTATTGTAGCGTAATATAAAACTGTCGGCAAACTGCATGTGTGTTTTTAACTTGTTCTGGATGATCTCCAGCATATCCCCTTTTCCCCTTACGCGGACAAATTCATAACTCAGTGAAAGCAATATATCGTTTTGATTATCAGTTTTTTTCATTTTAGGTAGAAAATCAATATTAATATTTTTTTGGAACAATAGCTTTAGGTATTTTGAGAATCAGTATACGTTATGAATTAAGTTATGTAACCATGTGAAATTATTTTATTTATAAAATGTTAAATTACGAAATACTTGATACTCTGATTTTAATTTGCTGTTTTTTTTTTGCACCCATTGAGTATTTTGCTGTTTTTTTTTGAAATATCTACTTGATTTAGTAATCCCCTTCCAATCTAATCCACTAATTTATCAAAAGGCGGAAAAATGGTTAACAGATAAGGAAAAAGCGACTAAAGACCATTGGGATATCTTTCACAACTTTGCACTGGTGCTGAGCGGTAAACTTATTGAAATATTTCACACCGCTAAATCAAATTACAAACACTTAAAAGAGATTACCGATTAATAATCGCCATTACCCCTCTAGCCATGAACGATACAATAGGTTTACAGAAGATAACGCATCAAAATAAAGCGTTCATTATTGCCTGGGTATTCGGATTGATTTTTTATTTCCTTGAATATGTGATCCGGTCTTCTCCTGCAGTAATGATACCGGAGTTATCCAGCCACTTCGCAGTTGATGCCGTGGGGGTAAGTACTATATTAAGTACTTATTATTTTACCTATTCGGTCACCAGTTTAATTGCTGGGACGGCTCTGGACCGCAGCGGTGCAAAAAAACCTATCCCTTTTGGCATAAGTATATTGGCTCTGGGCTGCTTTTTTTTTGCAGTCCCGTCCATTTGGTTCGCAGATACAGGACGTATGTTTCAGGGCGCCGGTTCTGCGTTTGCATTTACGGGATGTGTTTATCTGGCATCTCACGGCTTTTCATCTAAATATTTAGCCATTGCTGTTGGTATTACCCAATCTGTGGGCATGCTGGGCGGTTCTGCAGGACAATTTGTTGTAGGACCAATGATCCATTCTCGAATATCAATTGATGCTTTTTGGATTGGAGTTGGCGTACTTTGTGCCTTGACAGCTGTATTATTGTATTTTACTACACCCAAAGAGGAGCTGCTGGTTTCCAAAAAAGTAAGTACTGCAAAATTATTGGAGCCTTATAAAATAGTATTCACCAACACTCAATCCTACTTAAGCGGATTGCTGTCAGGATTGCTTTTCGTACCAACTACTATTTTTGCAATGACATGGGGCATCGCTTTTTTTCAGCAGGATAGGAATCTGACCTATGAACAGGCCGTAATCGTCTGCTCAATGGTTCCCTTCGGATGGGCTATTGGGTGCCCTCTTGTTGGCTGGATATCCGACTTATTGGGTAAAAGGAAACCAGTTTTGACAGTTGGTATCCTGGTCATGCTGTTAAGTTTCGCACAAGTGATATTTGTTCCGGACGCCATGCCGGCTTTTCTTTCAATGCTCCTCTTTGGTACAGCCTCAGGGGTGGCGATGATACCCTACACGATAATAAAGGAAGCTAATCCGGACAGTGTAAAGGGATCGGCTACAGGCGGGATCAACTTTTTGACCTTCGGCACTACCGCACTTATCAGCCCAGTGTTTGCCTCCCTTTACGGAAAGACTCTCATGACAGCTACAAACCACGAACTGCATTTCAGAAATGCCGGACTCTTTATATTATCCATTACTTTACTGGCATTAATCGTAAGTTTTATTGTTAGGGAAACAGGTACTAAAAAAGTCTGATTATCGCATAACATTTCAACTGACATTAATGACTATTTTGCATCATTTTTCCGTACTGATACTATCTGTCAGGTTCTCTTTGACTATATATGCATTGATATATTCCAGCACTTCATTTTTTGATGCAGCAGGTGTATCAAAATAGTTGATATGAAATTCCTCATCCTGATCCAGAATATGGATAATTTCAGTATATCCCTTAGAAATCAGACTCCCCTTTAATTTAATGATATTGGTCTGCTGGTGATTATTAAGCTCCTTACGCACCTTTAGTTTTATAGCTTTTTCCATCACCTCTTTTTTTATATTCATTATACTACAATCATACCAAAGATAATCCTCTTTTTCATTTTTTTCAACTTTTTAACGTAGTCTGACCAACATATTCAGCTCTGCATAACTATATAATGCAACACCAGCGATCAATCTAATGCAACAAACAGCAATCAACGGAAAAATAGTTAATACAATTAGAAATATAGCCTAACCTCCCACCTGTCATATGTCGCAACTTTGTAATTTGAAGGCATTCTAAAAAATTATTTGCCATTCTTAATTAATACAAGACATATTATATATTATAAATACTATAATCCAGAAAAAGATGAAATCACTAGTCACAAAAGTAGCTTTGGTTACAGGAGGAAATAAAGGAATCGGGCCGGGAATTGTTAGAAAACTGGCCGCCAATGGTTCTACTGTAGTTTTTACATATTCAAAAGGAACTTCAAAAGCCAAAGTACTGGAAGCCGAAATAATTGAAACCCGAGTTGATGCATTGGCCATCAAAACAGATACATCTAACGGGGAGGATATTAAATGCGTATTAGAAACAATAATTGATAAATATGGTAAAATAGACATCCTTGTTAATTGTGCCGGCTCCTTTATTCCTAAGAAAAAAAGCCTTAAAAGCTCGGAAGATTTGGCTAAAACATGGCAGAAAAGCCTTTTTGGGGCAGTTCAGATGGTCAGTCAGATTACCCCTTATCTCACAGATGGTGGCAGAATAATAACCATTGGCAGCTGCGCAGGCCAGGAATCAGGCTTCGTCGTGACAGGAAATTACGCTTCATCAAGAGAAGCATTAGCCATTTACACAAGATTCTGGTCCCAAAAAATGGCCAAAAAAAATGTTACAGTCAATATTGTTCAGCCAGGGTTCATAGACACTCATCACGGACAAATCGATCATAATAGGATACTGGATACCATTCCCCTAAAACGTTTTGGAAAACCTCATGATGTTGGCAATATTGTTTCTTATCTGGCCAGTAAAAAAGCGAGCTATATAACAGGCGCCACCTTTACCATTGACGGTGGGATGTTCTACCATTAAATACGCAATGCCAAAACTTGGCCATTTTACAGATTTATATCCTTATTTTTTCACTATTATCTTTTTGATTTTTTGAGCCCAATTAATTTCACCTATGCCGCTGTTGATTATTACATAAATTGGACCTAGAATTCCCACCAGCATTATGGCTGTGTCGATTGCAAAATAAGTTCGGGAATAATGTGGAAGTATCATGGGAAGTATCGACATGGCGTAAGCCGGAGGCATCTTTAATTTTAGAATTCTTAAAATTATTGATATAAAAGCAAAATCAAAGAGGGCTGCAAGCAAGTAATTATCCAGATAATAAATACTTTGCGCTCCAATAAATGCTGCAGATACAAGTGCAAGAAGCTGTTTGTATAACATCCTCAGATGGTACTCCCTTTTAGCGATTGTTTCATATCCCACTACGATCACAGGTGGAATGGCAGCCATTTCAATAGCATCCGCTATGTAGCAAAAAAACAACCAAATCGTCAAAATCAATAGATAACCCCAAGTTGAAATAATAGGTTTTGGATGAGCCGTCCTACCTTCGGATTTCCCTTTTTTCTTAAAAACAGTTGCTGTCATAACAGCCAATAAACCAGTGAAAAAAAGTATTGAAACTAAAAAGACATACGAATTGCAATTTGTTATAATAGGCAGTAAACCCGTAGCAATTGCCGGAGCAAACTTGCTTTTAATCATATGCAGCAATAGAAACATAACTGTCAATACCAAAAATACCTTAAGAAATATACTCAATTCAATAAGATTTATAATATAGCCCAGTATTGCTGTTAAAGAGGGCAGCAGAAATATATGAGATGTCTTTTCAAGCCATGCGTCTTTTTTGTACACCAGACATCCAATAGACAAGGCTACTAGTTCAGGCAGTATTATTTCCCTTTCCTTAAAGAAATATCCAGCGCCGATCATAAATAAAATAAAACTGTAAGCTATGAAATAGGAATTGAATTGGTATTTCGATGCCGCTTGAATCGCATTATTGTACAAAGCCTTCATTACTTGATTTTTAGCAGAACATTTAATAAAGTTTTCATCAGAAGTGAATGATTAAATGTATCTTATTTTCGTATCGCAAATTTGCGACTTTAGCAAGTGCGGCGACATGGACGAATTAGTCTTAGGGATGGACTATTTTGACACATGGTTCTCCATGAAAAAGGAAGCTGCCTGCTTCCCGTCATAGATTTTATCTGCTACAAAATCCTTTTATTTTCAAAATTCAAAGCCCATTTTTTAATAACTTAGTGCGCAACGCAAATAGATTTACAACATTAATGCTATATAGCTGATCCAATAAAATTTCAAACGACAATGACAATTCAAGAATTCAACACAGCCGATCAGAACAGTGTGCGCGAATTTGTGCTGGGCATACAAAACGATGAATTTAAACTGGGATTTACACCCTCCGATCAACCCGATCTTATTGATACCCGTCAATTCTATCGCAGCGGAAATTTTTGGATTGCCCGAATAAATGAAGAAATTGTAGGCACTATAGGACTTCAAAATCTCGATGATCAAAATGGGGTACTCAGAAAAATGTTCGTCCGAAATGATTACAGAGGCGGCGAACCTAAAATTGCCCAGCAGTTATTTGATGTCCTGATTGATTTTGCATTGAAGATTAATTTAAAAGTCATCTGGCTTGATACTCCTGCCATAGCCGTTGCATCCCACAGGTTTTATGAAAAAAATGGTTTCCTGGAAACAGACAAATCAAATTTGCCGGTCAACTATGTATTTCCTGATAAAAACTCAAAAATATATAAATTGGAAATCGCATAAAAGCATTAAAGTTTAATTTTCATTTTGAAAACACAACCAATATGATCCGCATTGTGTTTAATGAAAAATTTCATAGGTCAGTTTAACCGAATATCTGGTATTTGTATTGAACTTCTCTTGATATATGTCAATTTTTTTCCTATCAAATGTCAATGTTGAGGGAAGATCTTTTTTGGAAATTTGCAGTGTAAAATAACGCAGCAATAATGCGCGTGTAAACAACAAATTTTAATTTTTTTCAATTATGGAAAATACGCAACAAAATAAAAGCGGCTTAGCCTCTTTTTCCCTATACAATTTGGCTTTCACGGTGGCGGATTTGGATAAGTCTATTGCCTGGTACAAAGATATTTTTAGTTTTGAACTTATTAGCCGTGTAACTTTCAGAATTCCGGCAGGATCAGCAGAAACAGCAATAATAAAATCCGGAAACTTACGTCTTGAACTCCTGCAGGTGGAGAATGCAAAAAGAATAGAAGAACTATTTGCTGAGGCACCACAGCATCTTTCAGTAATTGGAAACAAGGCCATTGTATTGCAAGTGGATGATCTTGCTGTTGCTTCAAAGGAACTTGAAGAAAAAGGAGTAACATTTGTTTGGAGAGAACTTTACATTGCCGGGGATAAGATGTTATGCACCATGATTGAGGACGTAGATGGAAACAAAATAAATATATTTCAGACCGATACCATTATCGGGGACTAAAAGAATTGCTCTGTTTAAATACTCAAATAACAAAGATGCGCCAATCAAAGAAGTGTGTCTTTGTTATATAATATTAATACTTAGGAATTACCAAATCAATCAAAAGTGTGATATCGCACAAGGGAAGCGATATAATACTGCTTTGATGATTGATACGGACTTACAACAAAAAAAATTAACTAACTTTATAAGATTTCCTGAATTACATGCCTATGTAACTTATTTGATCTGATTTAATGGAATAAGGAATATAGCTGAAAATGTCACTTTTCTAATCTGGAAAATGATTGGAAACTGCAAAATCATAACTAATATAAGCCATTTTGTATGGCAAGCAAACCAACATTCAAAGCATGAACAAAGTATTTTCTGATACCGGAAACGTACTCTTGGGACTTGACAGGTCCGAAAACAACAAATTGGCATACCCGTCTCAGTATGCCGAATATACTGTATTATTAATTACAGAAGGTGAAGGTATTTTTCAGGCTGATTTTGCTTCTTTTGCATTTGCCGCTCCTGTAATACTTTTTTCTACACCGCAGCAATCCATATCCGTCAGAGAGACAAAACCTTTAAAGTATTCTATGCTGCAGTTCCACAGTGATTTCTATTGCATTGAATTCCACAGAAATGAAGTAGCCTGCAACGGACTGCTTTTCAATAATATATACATGGAACCTTCATTAAAACTGTCACCTGAACAACTTCATTCTTATCTTCAGATAATTGATCAGATTGAGGAGGAATTCAAACAAGAAACTCCGTCCGAGATTGTACTTAGGGCCTATCTGCAGCTTATCCTGGCTAAATCCAGCAGCATAAAAATAAAAACCGTTGAGAATCAAAAATATCTCAAAGACGACAAAATGGATTTATTCAAGCAGCTTCTTGAAGAAAATTACCTAACGCTCCATAAACCCAGTGACTACGCCTCATTACTGGCAATGACTCCCAATAACTTCACCAAACAATGTACCAGACGTTTTAACAAAACGCCTTCACAGATGATACAGGAAAGATTAATATTGGAAGCCAAAAAACAACTGCATCTCACAAGGTCGAGCATTAAGGAAATTGCCTTTGCATTAAAATTCAAAGATGAATACTATTTCAGTCGCCTTTTTAAAAAATTGACCAAAATTTCTCCACAGGCATTCAGAACTACAACAGGTATCTCAATAGTGGCAGATTTGTCTATCTAATATCCCTTTTCATCCATGTTGAAAGATTTTTTTGGGTGGTAGCTTTGTACCGTTAATTATCAAGATATAATTTAAAAAAACAAAGCAATGAAAAATACCTTTATAAATACAATAGCAAACCTTGACAAGTTGGGTAAGAAAGCAGTTCGGGCTGGAATCGTGATCGTTTTTATCTGGATCGGCGGACTAAAGTTTTTCCCTTATGAAGCTGATGGAATCGTTCCTTTTGTGGCCAACAGTCCTTTTATGTCCCGTCTATATACTACTCCTGGACAGTACAAGGATCACGTTAACAAAGAAGGGGAACTTATTACGGAAAATCGCCAGTGGAATATTCAAAACAATACTTATGGTTTTGCAAACGAATTGGGAATCCTATTGATTGGAATTGGTGTTCTTGTTGGGATCCACCGCTGGGCGCCTCTTGAGAGTATGTTTGGAAGTATGCTTGTTTTCCTGCTAACGCTTGGAACACTTTCATTTTTGATTACAACACCAGAGAGCTGGGTGCCTCATTTGACAGATCAGCAGCATGGATTCCCATTTTTATCTGCCAGAGGCCGTTTGGTTCTCAAAGACATAGTGATACTGGGCGCTTCCTTAATCACTATGAGCGAATCCGCTGCACTCCACCTTAGAAATAAAAATAACAGACCAATTACATCGCACTAAGAAACTGCTGCAGCTCTCTTAGCTAAATCTAAAAAGAATACGTCATAAGGGATCCATGGAATTTTTCCATGGATCCTTTTTTTATATCCTGATAGTAAGGAAAAAAAGTTAAGCCTTCGGGAAAATTAGTCTAACATCTGCCTGGAAAACTATTGCAACTTTGTACTGTCACCAATAAATAACAATAGTAATACCCTGAAAAATGTTACCGCCATTGTGTCGCTATTCCCTTTTAACAATCCTTAAGTAACAGCATTATGAAAACATCATCCAGAAAAAAAATACTTCCAGTACTGACGATTTTCTTACTTGTCTTTATTGGCATCCAGTTTATAGGCGAAAAGATTGAAAACCCTCCAGTGACAGGAGAAATTCAGGCACCTAAGGAAGTAAAGCAGATATTGGAACGCTCCTGCTATTCTTGTCATTCCAATACTACCCAGCTGCAATGGTTTGATAATATAGCTCCAGGTTCATGGCTGGTGCAGAGTCATGTCAAAAATGCAAGAATGCATATGAATTTTAGTGAATGGGATGCTATGACTGAGGTAGAAAAAAAAGGTAAACTTTGGGAATTATACAATTTTGTCGCCGCTGGCCATATGCCGAAAAGAAGTTATCTGGCCGTTCATCCTAATGCCCAGATAAAGCCGAAAGATATTGCTGTTTTGAGAAGTTATGTACTGTCTCTTACCAATAATAAAATTAATGATACTTCAAAAATAAACAGTTTCAATAAGCAGTACAAACAGTTGTTTAAAC
Source organism: Flavobacterium xizangense (assembly GCF_054075145.1). Taxonomy (NCBI): domain Bacteria; kingdom Pseudomonadati; phylum Bacteroidota; class Flavobacteriia; order Flavobacteriales; family Flavobacteriaceae; genus Flavobacterium; species Flavobacterium xizangense. The sequence continues at coordinate 120,054 of NZ_JBSIPG010000013.1, forward strand.
AAAATGCCTCAAAAGAGCTGCCGGTTGCCCCTAATGGGCTTGCCTATATTCCCGATTATAAAAATTGGCAGATCATAAGTACAAGCGAACGTTTTGATAGTGGTACCATGAGGGTTATTTATGGTAACTCAATAGCCATAAAAGCGATCCATGACAACCAGACAAATCCATGGCCAGATGGAACAATCATGGCAAAGATTGTATGGACACAGCTTAAAGATGAATTTGGGCAGATCAAACCTGGAGAGTACAAGTACATTCAGTTTATGATAAAAGACGACCGCAAATTTGAAAAAACAGAGGGATGGGGATTCTCCCGATTTGACGGTTTGGAAAACGAACCTTTTGGCAAAGAGAACTTTGAATATTCATGCATCAACTGCCACATGCTGGTGAAAGATCATGATTATGTATTTACACGTCCAATTAAACAATAATGACCATGAGAAAATTAATTTATATTATCAGCTTACTCGTAATAATTATTATTTCTTCCTGCTACAAGGATACCGGCACAATCAATAATGATGCATCCTTACCCACTGATTTTAAGTTTCTTGAATTAAAATTAAAAGTCATCACAACAATAATAAACACCAATAAAAATACCACTACGGTGCTGTATGGGAATGATTTAGCGTTTAAAAAATCAGCATTGCAGAATACCATACCTGCTGCAGGGGAAAAATATGTTTTGGTGACCTGGTCACAACAGCCAAATCCTGATTGGTATGGCGGTAAAATACCCTACAAACTGCTTTCAGTTGACGTTGTAGACATACTCTCCACAGATAACGGCGGCGCAAAAACAGATTACAAAAGATATATTGGAAAAGATCTTAAACTGTCCGAAGATACCTTGGGCAAAGCCAAACAGATAGATTTTATACTGGATCAAAAACAGGCTATTCTTCCCCAGTAAACTAATTTAATAAATATAAAGTACATAGCTCCGGATTGTTATCTGGCGCTGGGCCAGAAAACAAAATTCAGCTTTTAGGTCAGGTTGAACTGCCAAAGGAAGAAATGATACTTCGGAAAAATTAGTCTGGCGGCAGTCTTTAAAACTGTCGGACCTTTGCAGTATCAAACCGCAGGGATTGAAAAAATCAGGAAAAAATAATTTAAAATAATAATAACAATGGCAACTAAAATTAATATCAAAAATTTACCTACAGGTTATCAGTCCATAATCACCAATGGAAAACACACCATCATTGGTGATGAACCTACGACCAGCAAAGGAACAGATCTGGGGCTCTCGCCGTCAGAATTGCTTTTAAGCGGACTAGGCATGTGCAAAGTGGCAACCATCAGATATATTGCCCGTAAAAATGGATGGGAGATCAGAGATGTAAATGCTGAATTATCTCAGGTCGTACATAAGGGAGATGATGGAAAACTATCAACTAAAGTACATACCGAAATTAATATAGAGGGCGATATCACAGACGCCCAAAAAGAAGATCTCCTAAGACATGCGGACAGCTGTTATGTGCACAGAATGATCGAAGGGGAATGGGATATCGAAAAAGTAACCGAACTTCTGGAGGTTACCGAGCTTACTCATCAGGAAAAAGATCCTCTTTTTAAAGTGTGAAACCTATTTTAAAATTTTGCAAAACATAGTAAATCAATCTGCCGGAATCAATATGATTTGACCGCCGGCAGATTTTTCATCCAACAAATAAAATAAGATATGAAAAATAGAAAATTAAATATAATCACGATTGTTTTACTGCTTTCAATGAGCATAAGTGCCCAATCAAAAAAAAGCCTGCAATGGATCGGGGGGCCGACCTATGTTCTAAGTCTGGGAAGCTTTAAGATTTTGGCGGATCCGATGTTAGGTCCAAAAAGCAAAGAAGCTTTTCGAATTAAAATACATCCAGTCACCGGTGAACCTAATGCAGCAATAGAAAGGTTCGAGGATCCAGCTGAATTTGACAAGGACAATATAGACCTGCTGCTTATAAGTCACATGCATCCTGATCATATTGATCCCAAAGCAGTCGAAGTACTGGATAAAAATCTCAAAACTATAACCACAACCACCGGGGTTTCAACATTTCAAAAATGGGGATTTTCAAATGTTGTGGGACTGGAATGGAAAGATACCATTACGCTGGAAAAAGGAAAGGAAACTTTAAAAATTATCGCCCTGAAGTCCATGCATGCCCAGGAGCCCTTAAATACAGAACTGGGTAAAGGAAATGGTTATATAATCGAATATAGATCCGGAAAAGCGCTATTTAGAATCTACTGGACAGGAGATACGGTGTGGTTTGACGAAATATCTTCCTACGCTCAATATGGAAAAATTGATCTTTTGATTCCCAATATGGGAGCTCCGGGTAATGGAAAACGAGGTCTTGATGCATCTCAGGCAATTAAGATTATTGCGGCTCTGGATCCTAAAAAGATAATACCTGTACACCACACAACTTTCGCGCACTATTCAGAGCCGATAGATGTCCTGGAGACAGAAATTTTAAAAACAAAATATAAAAACGGGCTTAAGGTCTTAACGCTGGGAGAAATTGTAAAAATATAAAAAGTGCTCTTTCAATAGTAATATTTACAGATAAAACAGAAGTAAATCTAAATACGTCCAAAGCAGATGAATCTGTTTTGGGCGTATCTATGTATGCAAATAAAATCAATCTTGTATTGTCACTAAATAGCTACTGGCCGGAAGCTATATTAAATCCAATAAATCTTTGGTACCGATATATCGGTCACAGGTAAAGCCTTCCGCATACCTTACCCCTATTGCCCTTCCGAAAATCTGGTTGGTAGCTTCAATTTGCTTTAATAAATTTAGTATACCAACAGCACTTGGATCCGCTGCAGAGACAAACTGAGTGTCGTAAGCTTTGATAACCTCTATTTTTTGTTCAAAAAAATCAGTGATATCAACTACAACATCAGGTACAATAAAGTAATCCTGTATATAATGATATACTGCTCTGGGACGCCATTTATGCTGAATTTTACCCTCATTAAAAGTTTCAATTTTTCTCAATCCCGATAAAAATGCTGCCTCGCGGATAAGATCAGCCGCCCTTTTATGATCCGGATGCCGGTCGCAAACAGCGTTGGCCAAAATGATCTTAGGCTGGTATTTGCGAATAAGCTGAACCACTTTTAATCGGTTCTCATGCGTATTTTCTATATTTCCGTCATGAAGATCCAATTGCTCCCTATGAAGAATGTCAAGCATTTTCGAGGCCTCGCCTGCTTCTTTCTTTCTGGAATGTTCATCCCCAAAACTCCCCAATTCTCCTTTGGTCAGGTCGGCAATTACCACTTTTCCATGGTTGCTTATTGTCTTTAGGATTATTCCCGCCGCAGCACATTCCACATCATCGGGATGCGCTCCGAATGCCAATATATCAATACTCATATTTTCTATGATTTTTTACCTGAAAGCTTTTCTTCAAGTATTGCTATGGTATTCTCCAACTTTACTATATACTCTTTTTGCGGCAGCATGGCCTCATCAATCTCTTGGGTGGTATAACGCGGGGTTATATGCTGGGGACAATTCCAATCATATGCCTGAATATCGAAAACCATCATTCTCTCAGGACGAAACTTATAATCGTCAGGTTTCAGCAAATCATATAATTTCTGATCATTCTCCAATTCCACAATCTTTGCCTTGGCGTAAATTTTTAGCCTTGCCCTGTGTGGATAGGAAATCATAATCAATGCAACATTATTATTGGTGGCTATATTACCAGTAGATATGTACTGCTTGTTTCCGACAAAATCAACAATACCAATTGTTTTGTTGTCAATGACTTTTATAAAACCTTTAGGTCCGCCGCGATGCTGGATATAAGGGTATTCATTCTGTCCATAACTGGCCATGTAAAAACTGTCGCGATCCTCTATGAAATAAATTTCGTTATCAGTCAATCCATCGACAACTGACATTTTTTCCATCCGGTCATAACCATTTCTGCTGCCCTGTTTTTCCTGCAGCTCTTTAATTGCATCCGTAAAAGCTAATTGTGCATAATTCATAATCGTAGATTTAAATTATTTTGAGTTTAATGAACTGTATACTTGTTAGAATCATATCATGCCTAATTCAATCCCAAAAAGTGTTTGCAACCACTTTTCGGCATTGATATATTTTAGATACGATGATTTAAAGTTCCTGGATCTGTCTGATCATCTGATTGGTAAAACCCCATTCGTTATCATACCATGCCATAACCTTAACCAAATCCCCATCAACAACTCTGGTCATTTCAAGATCAACAGTAGAGGCAAAAGGACTTTTAACAATATCGGTTGAAACTAACGGTTCGTCTGTTACAGCCACTACTTTTGCATAACGTTCAGTTGCTGCCTCCTCTGTTAAAATGGCATTTATCTCCTCGGCCGTTGTGCTTCTTTCTGTAACAAAGGTAATGTCGGAGATCGAACCAACCGGAACGGGAACCCTAACAGCTACGCCGTCAAATTTTCCAGCATACTCCGGAAGTGCTTTTGTTGTCGCAATGGCGGCGCCAGTTGCCGCAGGAGCCAGATTTATACCAGCAGTACGTCCCATTCTAGGCTCTCTTTTGGAGGGAGCATCCACTAAGGTCTGAGAAGCTGTATAAGCATGTATCGTATTTAGAATGGCTTTCTTAATGCCTATCCTGCGTCCTAAAATTTCAATAAGGGGGCTTATATTGTTTGTTGTACAGCTTGCACAGGAGAATATCGAAACTTTGCCCTCCGCCGTATTTACACCGTGCACAATTGTCGGGGTATCTTTAGTCGGACCTGAAATCACAACAAATTTAGCCCCCGCGTGAAGGTGTTTTTCAGCATCTGCTTTATTGGTAAAAAAACCTGTGCTTTCTATAACAACATCCACAAAAAGTTCTTTCCAAGGCAGCTCAAGGGGATCCTTAATCGATGTATATCTTATCTTGCGGTCATCGATTAGGATATAATTACCTTCAAAAGTTACTTTCTTATCGTATTTGCCATATATACTGTCATACTTCAATAGGTAAACAGCATTTTCGATACTCATTAGATCATTAATCCCGACCGGTTCCAAATCCGCGGAATCCAATATTACTTTTAAAGAAGCTCTTCCTATTCTCCCAAAACCATTTATTGCAATTTTTTTCATCTTGTTTATTTTTTAATTATTTAGCTATAAAAAAATAGAGCGTAATTACTGCCCCTATTATGATTATCATTTTTTTTAATATGTCCTGATTTATTCTTCTTGTCATAGCAGCTCCATAATATCCTCCGATAAGGGCCCCAATGATCATAATGATTGTAAAATTCCAGTCAATAAATCCTGAAAATAAAAGGGTGAAAGCCGCAACACCATTGTTTACCGCCACCATCAGTACTTTTAAACCATTCATTTCATTAAGATTTTTCATTCCATAGAATGTAAAAACCGTCAAAACCATCATTCCCAGCCCTGCGCCAAAATAACCTCCGTAGATACTTAAGAGAAGCAGTATGAATAATTTTTTATGATCGTATATAAAACTGCTTTGCTTTTGAATTTTAGAATTGAAGTATTCCAAAATTTTAGAGCTGAAGGAAAACAGCAGCCAGGAAACCAGTAGAAAATAAGGCACTAGGAATTCAAATGTCTTGGATGAAATCAGCATCAAAAGAAGTGCGCCCATAAAGCCTCCAAATCCTGCTATGGACAACAGATAAATCATGCTCTTCCTTGATACTTTTATGTCATCCTCAAATGCTTTGGCACTGGCAATGTTCCCAGGCCAGAGTGCCACTGTACTAATTGCATTTGCACTGATAGGCGTGGCGCCCGCAAAGACCAGACTCGGAAAAGCTATAAATCCTCCTCCCCCCGCAGCGGCATTGAGCATGCCACCGACTAAAGCGGCAAAAAATAAAAGAATTTGAAATCCGTACTCTTCCATTTGTTTTTAATTATCAGTGAAATTTTTCTCCCAAAATGTTATGATTTCATGGGCTATCTCCGCCCCAAATTCTTCAAGGGCAAAATGCCCGGTGGGATAAAATATTAATTTTGAATTCAGCACATCCCTGTGCAATAACTCCGCTCCTTCCCTCTTAAAAACTTCATCGTTTTCACCCCACACAATAAGGGTCGGCGCCTGCAGTTTTTTAAGTGTTTCCTGCCAGAGGGGGTACAGTTCAATATTGGTTTTATAATCCCTTTTCAGGTTGATCTGAATTGCCTTAACACCTTCTCTGTCAAGCAGAAACTGATCCAAATAATACGTTTCAGGCATTATTGTATTGCGGTTCTTAACCCCGTTTAAATATTCCCACTTGGTATACTCAAGCTCAAAATATTTATTTAATTTCAGATCGCTTTCATTGGAATTATCATCATACAATTTTTTGATCTCTTTTAGTTTATCGCCCACACCTTCCGCATAAATATTTCCATTTTGAAAAATCATCATTTGAACCATATCAGGGTTTTTAGCTATGTTCCGCATTAAGATTGGAGCGCCATAATCAAAAAGGTAGAAGCTTGCCCTGCCTATTTCAAGTTTTAATAAAAACGACGAAATCAAGTTTGAATAATTTTCAAAAGTATAGTCGAAATCCTTCTCACTGGGAACACTGCTGAATCCAAAAGCCGGCAGATCAATCGCTATCACTCTAAAATATTTTGCCAGTATTGGGATAATCATCCTGAACATCCGGGAGGAACTTGGGTACCCATGAACTAACAGTAGTACATTTTCGTTGGATAGGCCTGCCTCCCTGTATCCAATCTGCAGATCGTCAATAGTAAGATAATGGTAAAAGACATTATAATTCACATACTCATAATCATGGTGCTGATCCCCGTTTATTTTTGATGTCATGATAAATACTATTAAAGGTTTTTACAAAATGAAAATGATACCTGCCTTTTTAAAGCCTTCTGTCTTTCTCTTCAATTTCCAGATCATTGATACTTGCATACCTTCTCTGCATCAGACCGTTTTGATCATATTCCCAATTCTCATTGCCGTAGGCTCTAAACCACTTGCCATCCGCTGTCTGGTATTCATACTCAAAGCGCACAGCGATTCGATTATCTGTATGCGCCCAATACTCTTTTTTCAATTTGTAATTTTTCTCTTTTTGCCATTTTCTGGTAAGCAGTGCTATAATTTCCTGCCTGCCGTTCACAAATTCATTCCTGTTGCGCCATTCGCTGTCTATTGTATAGCCTTGTGCCACACGCTCAGGATCCCTGCTGTTCCAGGCATCCTCGGCAAGCTGTATTTTCTCTTTCGCTGTTTCCAGTGTAAAGGGAGGTATAGGATATCTTTTTTCCATTACTTTAATGTTTTTTAATTATTGCCGGTTTTTATTAAATAACTTCATTCTGCAGTACGCTGTCGGGTACTGCAGAATAAAATTCTATAGTTGTTTTTTTACTTTTCTGTCAAGAAAATCACTGATCAAGGCCCCAATTTCTTTTCCAAAACTCTCAAGTGCGAAATGACCTGTAGCAAACAA
>NZ_JBSIPG010000014.1:0-112952 GCF_054075145.1 Flavobacterium xizangense
GCATAGGTCGGAAGCTGTTGGAAACTGAGCCTGTGCATTGGCAAGACCTGCCGCATCGCTGCATTCCAAAGTAACATTTAATGAACCTGCTGTAATTGTCCAAGCTGGAGCCGTAGTGTCTTGAATAGTAATCACTTGAGTAAAAACTGTTGAAGTATTATTGCAGACGTCTTTAGCGGTCCAAGTGTTGGTGTAAGTTCCAGAGTTTGCACAAGTTCCAGCTAAGAAAGTTCCACTCACTTTTGTATAAGTTATAGTTCCTCCGCAATTGTCTGTGGCAACAGGAGCCTGATTTTGTGCTGCCGTCAATCCTGCAGTATCGCTGCATTCTAAAGTCACATTCAAAGCTGTTGAAGTAGTTGTCCAAGTTGGAGCAGTAGTATCTTGAATAGTGATCACTTGAGTAAAAACTGTTGAAGTATTATTGCAGACGTCTTTAGCGGTCCAAGTGTTGGTGTAAGTTCCAAAGTTTGCACAAGTTCCAGCGACGAAAGTTCCGCTCACTTTTGTATAAGTTATAGTTCCTCCGCAATTGTCTGTGGCAACAGGAGCCTGATTTTGTGCCGCTGTCAATCCTGCTGTATCGCTGCATTCCAAAGTAGCATTTAATGAACCTGCTGTAGTTGTCCAAGTTGGCGCCGTTGTGTCGTTTACTGTTATTATTTTTTCACAAGTAGAACTGCATCCATTCAAAGTAGTGGTTAATACTAATTTAAAGGTTGTATTACAAGTGGAACCAGCTTGGACAGTTACGTTTTGTGAATTTGTAGCTGATGTGATTGTAGCACCATTTGCAGTTGCCGAAGGCAAAGACCATGAATAAGTCGTCATATTGGCTGGAGCCGAATAAACATTAGAAGAAGATAAACATACAGGGCCGGTAGTGCCAGTAATAGAACAAACAGTTGGAGCATTTACTGTTACGGTTGCTTCACTTGTTGCAATATTACTTCCAGAGCATAAACCTGAATTAGAAAATATTGCTCTGAATTTTGTAGTTTCTGTTAAATTACCTGTATTGTAAGCTGTTAAGCCTGCAGTATTAGCAATATCTACCCACACTGAAAAAGGAGCAACAGATGATTGCCATTTACTTACAGTAGAACCAGCATTGAGGCCTGTTATTGTTAAGGCAGCACTAGCTCCTGAACAAATAGTTGTGTTTGGTCCAACTGTTCCTTTTAGTGGAATTCCAAAAGTAAGTGGAGTATTAGTACATAGACTTGAATTAGGTGAGTTACCACTAACAGAAGCTAATTTTGTAACGTTAATTACGCCAGGATTATTGGGATCGCAAATGTTAATTCCCAAGCTTCCAAACGGAACATTAAACTCTAAAAATGTAGCGCCAGAATTGCAATTGGCATTACCTGCCTTAGCAGCAAGACCTGCAGGGATAACATTAGTTTGAGTTTTAACATTACCATTTCCCGTATATAAAGTAAAACCACTACCGTTAGAATTAATTTCTAAGATATACTCAGCACCAGCTACACTAATGGTTCCTCCAAATGAATCTGAGGTTAATCCTGTTGCTGAATTATTATCGGTGTCTAAGTACAATCTAAAAAGTGCCGAACCACCATTACCAATGTCCATACCTAATCTTAAAACTTGATTTTGGGTATCAACTTTGGCGCGAATCGTCCCAATGTTGCATGTTGAAGAAGGGTTAGCTAACAATACTGTACTATAAACCGTTCCAGTCGCATATTCATCACCTACTGCACCTGGTCCAGGACAGTAATTGCCATCATATGTGTTTTGAGAATAGCCACTTGTAATAAATATTAAAAGCAACGCAACATAAACGTATTTAATATTCATATTCATTAAAGTAATGTTTTTCATAATCTCTAATTTTTAAACTTTAGTAATCATATTTTGAGATTTTTTAATTAATAATCAATTGTTTAACTGATCTTTAATTTGTCAAGGCTTTTTTTTAATAAAAATTATAACATTGATTTAGTCGGCTTGTAAAAAAAGAGCGTGTGTTTTTTAATAGGTTTTAGATTAATGTTTAATAAAATTTCTCAAGAAGATGTAAAAACGGTTCTATTTATTTTTTTAAATGGGACAAATAGGTTTTTAATCACATCGTACATTTCTAACCAAAAAAATAACTTACAATTTTGACGCTTTTGAGATCTATGAAGTGTCATTTTTAGATTCTTGCTAATTACTTCTCTGTTTTGTGATATATTTAATATTTTAACAGAATCAAAGTTATATTAGAGTTTTTCTAATATGTTTTTTTTATCTGTAACTAACCTAAAAACTCGTTGAAGTGTTGTTTTTTTATTAAAAATTGAGTAAAAAATATTTTTTTTAAATACAAAAAGTAAAATTTTTCTGTCTCTTTTTTTTGCTTTATTAGCGATAATGAGTTTTTTTAAAAGATTTAAATGATTAATAATCAGGTATTTGGTTAAAATTTTGAATAAAAGTAAAATATCGACTAAAAACTAATTTTATAGATGAAGTACATAAAATGCATAAAATCACATTTTTTATTTTTATCTAATATTTACATTTTGCGAATTGTAATTCTTGTTAAAATTTTGTTAGAATGTTAACAGAAATAAAAAAAGGGAGAGTATTAAAATTTCTTTTGTAAATTAGAACTTAGAAAATAGTTTTCTCGATGTATTTATTTTAAATAATATCTTTTATGAAAAACTTAATTTTAATACGACACGCCAAATCAAGCTGGGAAGCACCTCTAAAAGATTTTGATAGACCTTTGATGAAGAGAGGGATTTTGGATGCGCACGAAGTGTCTTCAAATATTTCAAAATACCTACCGAAAACTTATATTATATGGAGCAGTACTGCGGCACGTGCTTCAGAAACGGCTCTTATTTTTGCTCAAAATATTTCTTACCCTTTAGAAAGTATTATTTTCAAAGATGAGCTGTATACATTTGATGAACGACAACTCGAAAAAGTTATCAAATCGTGTGATAATAGTTTAGAAAGCGTTATTCTTTTTGGACATAACGAGGCTATTACAAATTTTGTTAATAAATTTGGGGATGTTTTTATAGATAATGTCCCAACTTCAGGTTTTGTCTCCCTTCAATTTGACACAGAAAGCTGGGATGCGCTCAATAAAGGCAAGACACATAAAACAATTTTCCCCAAAGATTTAAAATAAATAAAGTGTACGAACAGAAATATATCGATAGAGAAAAAAGTTGGTTAGCGTTTAATGCAAGAGTGCTTCAGGAAGCTGGAGATAATACAGTTCCTCTTTTAGACAGGCTGCGTTTTGTAGGGATTTTTTCAAACAATTTAGATGAATTTTTCAGAGTTCGGTATGCTGCAATTCGAAGATTGAGTCTTTCGGGTATTTCTGGCGAAAAGTATTTAGGCGGAATTTCTGCCCATCAATTAATTAAGGATATTACCGAAATCGTAATTCAGCAACAATCCGAAAGTTTGCGTATTCTTGGAAATATTGAAGCAGAGCTGGAAGCCGAAAATATTTTTATAATCAACGAAACTCAAATTTCCCCAAAACAGGAATGTTTCTTAAAAGACTTTTTTACACAAAAATTAAGTCCGGAGCTGGTGACCATTATTTTGAATGATCTTGCGGTTTTTCCAGTTTTAAAAGATACTTTGGGTTACTTGGCAGTTCGGTTAGAATTGGCAAATGATGAAGTTCGATATGCTTTAATTGAAATTCCAAAAAACATAAACCGATTTGTTGTACTTCCTTCAGAAGACGATAAACAATATGTAATTTTAATTGATGATGTAATTCGTTATAAATTGAAAAGCATCTTCAATATTTTTGATTATAAAAGTGTTTCGGCGCATATGATCAAAATTACGCGTGACGCACAGTTAGATATAGACAGCGACTTAAGTAAAAGTATGTTGGAAAAAATATCAACTTCAGTAAAAGACCGCCGAATTGGAGAGCCTGTTCGTTTTATTTATGACAATTTAATTGAGGAAGATACGCTGCAGTTCTTTTTGGAAAAAATGAAAATTGTAGAAACAGACAGTATAATTCCTGGTGGAAGATATCACAACCGTCGTGATTATATGGGATTTCCAAATTTAGGACGCTACGATTTATTGTATAAACCAAATGAGCCTTTACCGGTTCCTGGTTTAAGTCTCGATGGAAGTATTCTGGAAAAAATCAACAAAAAAGATTATTTGGTACATGCTCCTTATCAATCTTTTTCATATTTGACTAAATTTTTGCGTGAAGCAGCTTTAGATCCAAAGGTTACAAGTATTAAAATTACGTTATATCGTTTAGCAAAGAATTCACAAATCATCAGTTCTTTAATAAATGCGGCGAAAAATGGTAAAAAAGTAACCGTGCAAATTGAGCTTCAGGCCCGTTTTGACGAAGCAAGTAATATTTCGTACGCAGAGCAAATGCAAACGGAAGGAATTGATCTTATTTTTGGAATTAAAGGATTAAAAGTGCACAGTAAAATATGCGTAATTGAAAGAATCGAAGATGGTAAAACACGTCGTTACGGATTTATTTCTACTGGAAACTTTAATGAATCAACAGCAAAAATTTATACTGATGTTACACTTTTTACATGTCATCAGGGAATTTTAAAAGACACATCAAAAATATTTGAATTCTTCGATATCAATTATAGAGTTCACAGATACAAGCATTTAATTGTATCGCCTCATTATACAAGAAGCAAGTTCATTAAATTAATCGATCGTGAAATTTTGCACGCTCTTGCCGGCAGAAAAACACATATAAAATTAAAAATGAACAGTTTGTCTGATTTTAAAATGATCGATAAACTTTACGAAGCAAGTAATGCGGGCGTAAAAATTCAGCTTCAGGTAAGAGGAATTTGTTCTCTTATTCCCGGAATTCCCGGAATGAGCGAAAATATAGAAGCCATCAGTATCGTAGATAATTACTTAGAGCATTCACGAGTTTATATTTTTGGAAACGCAGGTTTAACTGAAGTTTACATTTCATCTGCCGATTTTATGACTAGAAATCTTGATGGAAGAGTAGAAGTAACCTGTCCAATTTATGATCTTGAAATTAAAAAAGAACTGATTGATAATTTTAATATTGCATGGAAAGGTAATGTTAAAGTAAGATATCATTCGTATAAATTAGATAACAAATACAAGCCTCGAAATCATCATGCCCCATTTAGAGCGCAATTTGAAACCTATAAATATTACCAAAACAAAATTGAGATAGCTGAAACAGTTCCTCAAAAAATAGACTAATTAAAACCAATTTTTCAAATCATAAGTGAGCATGATTAATATTAGAAAATTTGCAGCAATAGATATCGGTTCAAATGCCATGAGGCTTCTGATATCGAATGTTGTAGAACAAGAAGGCAAAGAACCACAATTCAACAAAAGTTCGCTTGTCCGTGTGCCAATTCGTTTGGGACAAGATGCCTTTACTGTTGGAGAAATATCACAAGAAAATACAGATCGAATGGTGGATGCCATGAAAGCATTCAATCTTTTGATGAAAGTTCATAAAGTAGAACGCTATATGGCGTTTGCAACTTCGGCAATGCGTGAAGCCTACAATGCCAAAGAAGTCGTGGCTTTGATTAAAAAGAAAGCCGATATTAAAATAGAAATTATTGACGGTAAAAAAGAAGCTGCCATAATTGCTTCGACAGATTTACATCATTTATTAAAAACAGATGAAACCTATTTATTTGTAGATGTTGGAGGTGGAAGTACCGAGTTTACATTGTTTTCTGACGGAAAAATGATCAATTCAAGATCATTTAAAGCCGGAACGGTACGTTTGTTAAATAATATGGTTTGCGATGTAGTTTGGGATGAAATTGAAAAATGGATTAAAACCAATACTGCCGATTATGATGAGGTTACTTTGATTGGATCTGGAGGAAACATCAATAAATTATTTAAAATGTCTGGAAAGCAACAGGAAAAACCGCTTTCATACATTTATATTAATTCGCAATATGCTTTCTTGAATTCATTAACTTATGAACAAAGGATTGCCGAATTAGGATTGAATTCCGACCGTGCCGACGTTATCATACATGCAACGCGTATTTATTTAAACGCAATGAAATGGAGTGGAGCGCGCCAGATTTATGTTCCAAAAATTGGGCTTTCTGATGGTATCGTAAAAGCAATGTATTATGGGAAAATTTAATTTTATATTCTAAATAAATGAATAAAACCAGACTTGAAGCCTTTAGTGACGGCGTTTTGGCTATTATCATAACTATTATGATTTTAGAAATCAAAGTTCCGGCGGGACATGAATTTGCTGATTTAAAACCGCTTATTCCTAAGTTCTTAAGTTATGTTTTGAGTTTTATTTATGTTGGAATTTATTGGAACAATCACCATTATTTACTTCATGGCTTGTCTAAAGTAAACGGAAAAGTGCTTTGGAGCAATCTGCATTTATTGTTTTGGCTTTCATTGATTCCAGTTTCAACGGGCTGGATGGGTGAACATAATTTTGCAAAAGCGTCAATGGCTTTGTATGGTGTTATTTTGCTCTTATGCGCCATTTCCTATGTTATTTTGCAATATGTAATTATGTGCAATGAAGGAGAAGATTCTCGATTGCGAAAAGCCCTTAATAGAGATGTAAAAGGTAAAGTATCAGCCGTTTTGTATATAATTGGGATTATTTCTTCGTTTTATAGCGAATGGATTTCTGGTGCTGCTTATTTTATTGTAGCGCTGTTATGGCTTATTCCGGACAAACGTATTGAAAGAGCTTTCTATTCTAATGATTAATTCATGAAATCAGTTTTTCAGTCCATTCAAAACTTTTCTCCGGAGGAATTAAATCTCTTAGATGATTTAATAACTTTTCGAACTTTGAAGAAAGGGGAACTTTTATTGACTGAGAATCAGGTTTGCAATGAGGTTGTTTTTATCAAAAAAGGCATTTTGAGATCTTTTTTTGTAAATCATAAAGGGGACGAAATCACAAATTGTTTTGCTTTCGAAAATGAATTTATGGCTTCTTTTGCCAGTTTCATTACTGAAGAAAAAGCCGAAGAAAACATTCAGGCTCTTGCCGAAACCGAATTACAGATTTTAAGCAGAAGTGCTTTGGATAAACTTTACAAATCGGGTTTCAAATGGCAGGAAACCGGTAGAAAGCTAACCGAACTGGAATTTGTCAATCTTCATAAAAGAATGGTTTCTTTTCAGAAATTATCTGGAGCACAGCGTTACGAAGAATTATATCAGAATCATCAAAAATATTTGCAGTTAATTCCATTGCAATATTTAGCTTCTTATTTAGGAATTACTCCAAGACATTTAAGCCGAATAAGAAAGTCTGTAGTTTGATTTTTTGTTTCCCGCAGATTTTGCAGATTAAACAGATTTGTTTTTTCAATGTTATAGTTATAAGTCAGCAAGAATTTTTAAATTATTTTAAATCAGCCAAATCTGCTAAATCTGCGAGAGGAATAAATCTCAGTGGTTTTTTTAGGACATTTGTCTAGTAAAATAATGTGTCCTAATGGTATTTTTGAAAAAACATTGATATGAAAAAAATACTAATTATAAACGGACATCCTAATCCAGCAAGTTTCAACTTTGCAATTGCTGAATCTTATAAAAACGGCGCAATTGCTTCTGGTGCTCAAGTTGAAACAGTTACAATTGCCGATTTAAAATTCAGCCCGAATTTGCAGTTTGGTTATCAAAAACGAACTGAATTAGAACCGGATTTAATGGAATCCTGGGAGAAAATTAAAAGAGCAGATCATTTAGTTTGGATTCATCCTGTTTGGTGGGGCGGGCTTCCGGCAATCACAAAAGGTTTTATTGATCGTTTATTTTTACCTGGAATGGCTTTTCAATACAGAGAAAATTCAGTTTGGTGGGATAAACTTCTTAAAGGAAAAACAGCATATATTATAACAACTTTAGATCAGCCAGGCTGGTATTATCGATTTTTTTTTGGAAGACCGAGTGTGAATCAATTAAGAAAATCAACTTTAGAGTTTTGTGGTGTAAAACCTGTAAAAGTGAGTTACATCGGAATTATAAAAACGGCTAATGAAATTCGAAGAAAAAAATGGCTTGAAAAAGTGTATAATTTCGGATTTCAAAACAAATAAATTTCTGAAATAAAAAAAGATTAATCTTTTAAATCCAGTCCAAATGTTGAGCGTAAAAGTTCAAGGTTTGGATTGATTTCAACAAGACGATTGTATCTATCCTGATTATTGTAAGTCCTTTTGGTTTCAGCTTGTTCATTTACAATTACCTCGATAGTAATGTCGTGATTGTGCAAATGTCCTTTTAAATGTCCAAGTAATCCATTCATCTGGCTTTCAAATTCCAGTTTTGACCCTTCATTTGGTAGTTCATAAGTGATCGTTGTGCCATTCAAAATCGGATCACTGATCAAAAGTATAGATTCCATAATCTTTAAGCCTTTTTGGCCTAAGCGTTCGGCATATTTAGTCCAATGAAGACGCATGTCTGTTTCGTTAAATTCTTCGGTCGGTAATACAGAAGAAGGTTTAACGTAAGATTTGCTGCTGGCCTCTAATTCCTTTTTCTTGCGAATACTAGCTAAAGAAAATGCTGAAACTTTTGGAGTGCTATTTGACTCTTTTTCTGGAGTTTGCGGAATCTGAACTTTTGGAGTTTCAGAAATAGTTGTGTTTTTTGGACTTTCAATTTCAGTCGAAGCAGTTACATTTTCTGATTTTATATTTTCGGAAACAGCCTGACTTTCAACTTTCGATTTTGAGCTTTCAACTTCGACAATAGAATAGCCTCCGTTTTTAAAGTAAACGGGCGGAATTATGAATTGCTCAGCTTTTTTTTTTCTCCATCAAAATTGATAGAGGCCAATTGCATCAAGCATAATTCAACTAAAAGTCGCTGATTTTGACTTAATTTATATTTTAAATCGCAGTCATTTGCAATGTCGATTCCTTTTAATAAAAAGTCCTGCGAACATTTCTGCGCTTGAACGCCATACATTTGTTGTGCGTGCTCTCCAACTTCTAATAAAGCAATAGTTGCAGGGGTTTTGCTCACTAACAAATCTCTAAAATGAGAGGCTAATCCGGCAATAAAATGATGTCCGTCAAAACCTTTTGAAAGAATGTCGTTGTAGGCAATCAATAAATCTGGAATTTTATTTTCCAGAATCAAGTCGGTGATTGAAATGTAAGTTTCGTAATCTAAAACGTTTAGGTTTTCAGTTACAGCCTGACGCGTTAAATTAGTTCCGCAATACGAAACTACACGGTCAAAAATAGACAAAGCATCACGCATTGCACCATCAGCTTTTTGAGCAATAATGTGAAGTGCATCATCTTCAAAATTAATTCCCTGACTCGCAGCAACATCGGCTAAATGTTCTTTAGCATCTTTTACTGTAATTCTTTTGAAATCAAATATCTGGCAACGAGATAAAATCGTCGGGATGATTTTGTGTTTTTCTGTTGTTGCTAAAATAAAAATTGCATGCTTTGGCGGTTCTTCCAATGTTTTCAGAAAAGCATTAAAAGCAGCCGAAGACAACATATGAACCTCGTCAATAATATACACTTTGTATTGTCCGGTTTGTGGCGGGATTCTAACTTGATCAATCAAGTTACGAATGTCATCAACCGAGTTGTTTGAAGCAGCATCTAACTCAAAAACATTAAATGCAAAATCTTCATTTGGATCGTCATACCCAGGCTGATTTATTTTTCTGGCCAAGATACGAGCACATGTAGTTTTTCCAACTCCACGTGGTCCAGTGAACAAAAGGGCAGAAGCAAGGTGATTGCTGTCAATAGCATTCAACAACGTATTTGTAATGGCTTTTTGCCCCACAACATCCTTAAAGGTCTGCGGGCGATATTTACGTGCCGATACTACAAATTGTTCCATATTCTTTTTTATTCGATAGCAAATATAGAGTATAATTTAATGATTTAAAAATTTAAAAATTGAAAGATTTTTAAGTAGTTGAATCATTGCTGTTTTCATTTTTAAAACAGGTTTTAGCTTGAAATCATACTTTTTCTTTAATAGTAATTTTAGTATTTTTACAAAGTAAGAGATTTTCTGATAACTTAGATTTGTTCAAATGAAAAATGTGATTACCCTTTTTTTTTATATTTATTTCTCTATTAAATTACGGTCAGAAAAACTCAATTTTAAAAGATCAAGAATTGGCTTTTAAAAAAGCTCAAAAATTTTTGAAAAACAATCAAATAGAAGTTGCTGTTGATGTATTTCGTTATGCAAATAAATTAGATTCTAAAGTAAATTAGGTCAACTAGCCCTTATTAAATCTGATTCAATAGTGCAATATCAAGTAATTAGAAAATATATTGGTAAATGGGTTTTATTTGAAAGTGGTTCAAATTGGGGATTTACCTCCGAAGAGAATATGTCGAAAAGGAAAATACTGGTAATAACTGAGCATGAGTTTCAATTTTACGAAGAAGATATTGAGACGAAAGAAAATAAACTAATAACAATAGAAAAGATATCTTTAACTACGCAAAAAGATTTTAGTTACAGTTTTATTGATTTTGTTTTTAAGGATAAGTCTTTGTGGGCATTTTATTTTGATGAAAGTAGGAATATTTTGAGACAAATTAATACTGGAGAAGAAACTAATAATGGTAGAACCGAAATAGTTTGCGGAAATACTGAATTGCATTACAAAAGATATAATTGAGAAAGATTAAATTCTTAACAATTTTTTATAATGTTAAACTTGAATTTTCATGTAACTGTATTAGATAATTATACTTTACTTTTAAAAGTAAAAAAAACTTCGTTTTTATTAGGGCATTAAAAGAAGCTAAAATAGAATCAGGGGTTAAAATTCCAATGTTTTAATTAGAAGAATTAATAACAGTTTTGGAACGCTTTAAATAATAAATTCTAAACCCATTTCCGATGAAAAAATATCTAATACTAATTGCAATTATATTTTATTCTTTTAAAATCCAGGCTCAAACTGCACAAGATACTTTAGATATTAAGCGTGTAGCTTTGGCATATATTGAAGCGCAACATAATCCGAATCCTAAACTAATGGAAAGTGCACTACATCCAAGAATGGTGAAAAGATCTGTTTTTAGAAACAAGGTTGCTCAAAAAGATTATATCTCAGAGTTCTTCTCAGAAAACATGGTTATTCTGGCAGAAACTTATAATGTGAAAGGAGATAAATTCCCGAAGAACCCAAGAAAAGAAATCAAGCTACTAGATGTTTCTGCTAAAACAGCATCAGTTAAATTACTTGCTGATGCATGGATTGATTATATGCACATTGTGAAGGAAAATGGCGAATGGAAAATTATAAATGTGCTTTGGCAATATAATGACGTGACACAACATGAATAGATAATTTTGTCTTTTGCAAAAGTTTAAAGCGAAAAAATATAAAAGAATCCAAAATGAAAAATCCAATACTAACTGTCGACGAAACCCAAGGTCATAAACTAAAAATTGCCGGAGGAAATTACCGTATTGTCATTTCAGGAAAAGAAACCAATGGGGAATATGCTGTAATCGAAATGTCAGTTCCGCCTGGTGCCGGGCCGAATCCGCACGTGCATCCTGATTTTACAGAGACTTTTTTTGTGTTGGAAGGCGAGGTTACATTTAAATCGGAATTAGGGATTTATGTTGCGAAGAAAAATGCTTTTGTCAATATTCCAAAAGGTGGAATTGTTCATGGATTTAAAAATCTGAGCAACGAACCTGCCAAATTGTTATGTACGGTTAGTCCCGCTGGTTTAGATGATTTGTTTGAAGAAATTGCAAGTTATATGGAAACTAATTCTTCAGACTCAGAAATTGAAAAAAAAGAAAAAATAAACTCCATTTTTCTGAAATACGGACAGCAAATGTTTCCACCAGATTTTTTGGATTAATTTTTTGTTTTTTAACTTCAATTCCAGTTTACAGCTTAAATCTTATTTTTAAGCTTTGACTTCTTTTAAAAAAAAGTACTGGAAATAATATAAAACACATAAGCATATCGTATAAAGTTTTAGCGCGTAATCTATTTAATTTTAGATAGTTAATTAGTAAATATAGCGTTATGAAAATTCAATCAATTATATTGGGAATAGGGCTTGCCATTTCTTTATTGTCTTGCACTCCAAAGGATGCTGACTTAGAAAAAGCAATCAGCGAAAAATTAAATACACCAGGTATACATGTAACTGTGCATGATGGTGTTGCTACAATTGTTGGAAAATGTGATGATGAAGCTTTCAAAAAAAATATCGAACGTTCAGTGAAATCAGTTGAAGGAGTTAAATCGGTTATAAACAACTGTCAGATTCCGGAACCAAATGTAGAACCCGCAGCTGCAGCAGTTGTAATTAACCCGGATAATGATCTCGATAAATCGGTGGGTAAAGTTATAAAAGCTTATGATGGCGTGAATGCTACCGTAGTAGGAGGTGTTGTAACGTTATCTGGAGAAATCAAAAAAGAGCAACTTCAGCCTTTAATTCAAAGTGTACAGGAATTGAAACCTAAAAAAGTTGATAATCAATTAACTATTAAATAAAAGGTTATGAGTTTACAAGACAAATATAAAACGGTGGTGGATTTAGCTTTTGAATTAGGAATTGAAAATTTGGAAATACGCGAACAAGATCATGTATTGTATATTGACGGTGTAGCAAAATCAGCAGCCGACAAAGACAAACTTTGGGATGCTTATGAAAAAGCAGATCCCGAATACAGATCGGCAGACGTGGTGATGAATATTGAAGTCCAAGAAAAAATTTCAAGAGAGTACACAGTTGAAATTGGTGATTCTCTTTCGAAAATTGGAAAAGCATATGGAGTTTCGTGGCAGGATATTTTCGAAGCCAATAAAGATATTATTTCAAATCCAGATCTGATTCAGCCTGGTTGGAAATTGAAAATTCCGATAGTATAATATTGAAAAAGATCCAATAAAAAAATCCAAATTCCAATTTTACACCTTGTAAGATTAGAATTTGGATTTTTCTTTTTCCCAAACTTCAGATTGGGATTTAAAAAATTACCTTCCCCTAATACTTAAATCAAATAAAAACTTTGCTGTTTCCTGATCTGAATCGGCCGAAAAGCCAGCAACATACACTCCCTTTTTGCCTGTAATAGATTTAATTCCGTATACAACTGCCTCATCGCCTGGGTCTGATTCACCCTCGTATCGATACACATGAACAATTTCAAATTTCTCAGGATTCTTTTTAATCATGTCAGCATTTCGATTAAAATCGCACGTAAATCCTTTCTCATTCAATTGATCTAAAGCCTTTGAAACAGTTGCGTAATGATACATTCTTTTCATGATAACCGAATTTAAAATTATGGAATTTTAAAGATAACTATTTTAAAATTAAAAAGTTATGATAAAATTCGTAAAATGGAAAATTTAAATTCATTATTCTTCACTCATAAAGTGTTACTTTTGCACCGCAGACCGCCTTATCGTCGCTCCGATTTTATCGGAGGGGAGGAAAGTCCGGACACCATAGAGAAGCATAGCGGGTAACACCCGTCGGTCTCGTCTTTACTGACGAGACAAGGACAAGTGCAACAGAAAGTATGTACAGGTAATGCTGTAGTGAAACCAGGTAAACTCTATGCGGTGAAATACCAAGTATATCAGCATTTAAGGGCTTCTCGTCCGTTGTTGAAGGGTAGGTAGCTTGAGTCGCGCAGTAATGTTCGATCTAGATAAATGATAAGGTATTGTCTCGTTGCAAAATGAGACAAGAACAGAATCCGGCTTATAGGTCTGCTTTTTTTATATATTTGTGAAACTATCTAACTAATTTTCATGAATATTTCTAGCCCAAATACTTCTTCAAAAAATAAAAAAAGTCTCTTAAAAACTATACTCACCAATCTTACTTTCTGGGTTTTGATTGCAATTATTGCCGGAATTTTGCTCGGACATTTTTCGCCTGAAAATGGAATTAAAATGGAAAAAGTTGGGAAAGGATTTATTGATCTTATCAAACTTTTTATTGGGCCAATTATTTTCCTGACGATTGTTTTAGGAATTTCCGGAATGGGAAATTTGAAGAAAGTTGGTCGAATTGGCGTAAAAGCGTTAGGTTATTTTGAAGTTGTTTCGACTGTTGCTTTGGCAATTGGAGTTGCAGTGGCGTATTTGTTTAAGCCAGGAAAAATTGACAAATCGGGATTGCAAATTGGCGATGCAAGCCAATATACGAATAGTTCAGCAGAGCATTTTTCGTGGTTGCAGTTTTTCTTTTCAAATTTCACTTTGCAGGTTTTAGTCGCGGCAATTATCTGCGGAATCGCCTTAAATTTTTATCAAAAAAGAGAACAAACAATTTTAGTTTTAGAACGAATTTCGAATGTCGTTTTTAGAGGTTTAAAATATGTTATGTATTTGGCACCAAGTGGCGCTTTTGGCGGAATGGCTTATACGATTGGGAAATTTGGTTTAGCAACTTTGATTCCGCTTGGAAAATTGATGCTTTGCGTTTATCTGACAATGGCGTTGTTTGTCTTTTTGGTTTTAGGAAGTATCCTGAGATATTATAAAATAAGTATTCTTTCCATTTTAAAATATATAAAAGAAGAACTTTTATTAGTTCTTGGAACTTCATCTTCTGAAGCAGCTTTGCCGAGTATTATGGTAAAATTGGAAAAAATGGGCTGTAGTAAATCGGTTGTGGGATTGGTGATTCCGACAGGTTATTCTTTTAATCTTGACGGAACTTCAATTTATCTTTCGATGTCGGTGATATTTTTGGCGCAGCTGTATGATGTGCATTTGAATTTTTTTGAAATCCTGACGGTAATAGGAATTTTGATGATTACATCAAAAGGAGCGGCGGGCGTAACCGGAAGTGGATTTATAGTTCTAGCGTCGACATTGACGGCATTGCATAAAATTCCGGTTGAAGGTTTGGCTTTTTTATTAGGTGTCGATAAATTCATGAGCGAAGCCAGAGCCATTACAAACTTAATAGGGAATACAGTTGCAACAATCATCATTTCAAAAACCGAAAGAGATTTTACAGTACTGAATTTGAGTACCGTTTTTGAAGAATAAATTTTTGACAAAGGAACAAGGAACAAAGGGACAAAGGGACAAAGTAACAAAGGTTCAGAGTTACAAAGACACAAAGAATTTAAAACTTTGTCACTTTGTAACTCTGAAACGTTGCACTTTAAAATTTAAGATTCGTCTTTTGTAGTTCGAACCAAGCTGATTCCAGACATAAAAAATACGATTCCTAAAATTCCATAAATAATTAAAGATTTTACATCTCTGGTTTCTCCGCTAGTGCCGGCAAAAATTACAGCAGTATAAATAAGTCCTATAATTCCGAGAACAGTAAGTAGTCCGCCGAATAATCTTTTTAGGTTCATGATTATTAGTTTTAAAGTTATATAACAAATTTATTGTCATAACTATTAAATGTTGTTACACAATTGTTTAGTAAACTTATATCATTTGCAGACTTACTTCTGAATCTTAAATTCTAATCCAATATTTCGAACACTTTCAATTTTGATTTTTGGATCAGAATTAAAATATTTTCTTAGTCGGCTGATAAAAACATCCATGCTTCGTCCTGAGAAATAATCATCTTTTTTCCAAATAGACATTAAAATTTGATCTCTCTTTAGCAATTGATTGTGATTTAGATACAGATATTCAATAAGAGAAGCCTCTTTCTCTGTGAGTTGTTGAATATGATTTTGAGTCGTGAGTGTTAGGCGTTCATTATCAAAAATATAAGAACCAATTTCGATAATATTATTTCCTTCCAGACTTCTTTTTTGCTCAATTCTCTTTAATATATTCTTCAAACGTAAAACTAGTTCGTCGACTTCAAAAGGTTTTGCGATATAATCATCTGCTCCAAGTTTTAATCCGATGATTTTGTCTTCTTTTAATTTTCTCGCAGTCAGAAAAATAAATGGAATTTCAGGATTGATGGCGACTATTTTTTCTGCCAATGAAAATCCGTCTAGCTTGGGCATCATTACATCAAGAACACAAATATCAAAAGTTTGGTTTTTAAAATAATCTAAAGCTATTTCACCATTTTCCGCCCAGATTACTTCAAATTGATGCAGTTCTAAATACTGTTTTAAAATTGCAGCAAAATCAAAATCGTCTTCGGCCAAAAGTAATTTTTTCAAAATAAGATATTTAAACTTTTAATAAAATAGTAAACTGAGCTCCTTTTCCTAAATCGCTAATCACACTAACAGTTCCCTGGTGCGCTTTTACGATTTGATCGACATAATAAAGTCCTAAACCTAAACCTTTTGTGTTGTGAAGGTTTCCTTGTTCTACACGATAAAATTTCTCAAAAAGCAGTGATTGTTTGTTTTTTGAAATGCCAATTCCGTCATCTTCAAAAATAATGGATAATTGTTTTTCAACTATTCTAGTTTTAACGATAATGGTTTTGGAACCATATTTTACAGCATTTTCCAAGACATTTAGAAACGCAGTTGTTAAATGAAATTTATCTAAAATTAAAACGGTTTTCTGTGTTTGAAAATCTGTTTTAAGGTTGATTTTCGGAAATGTAATTTTGAAATCGTTGACAATCGAAAGCAGAAAATCTTCGGTTTCAATTTTTTCTTTCTTCAGTTCAATTTCATTTTCTGCCAATGAATTTGCCATGACCTGATCAATCAAATTTTGAAGTCGATTGTTTTGACGCGAAATTGTATTGACAATGGAATTGAAATTTTCGTCGTTGTCACGAATATTTTTTTGCTCTAAAATTTTTGTAGAAATTCCTAAAGTTGCCAATGGCGTTTTAAGTTCGTGTGTGATATTGTTGATGAAATCAGTTTTGACATCGCTAACTTTTTTCTGTTTAATCAATGCTTTAATCGCAATCACAAAAAGACTGATAATCGTTGCAATCGAAAACAAAGACAAAATCAAAATAAAAGTCATTCGTCTTAAAATAATCATTTCCCAATCAATTACCGAAACATACATCGAATCTTCAGTCAGCAATTGATAGTTCTGATTTTGAAAGCTTCCGTTTGTAGTTCCAACATAACTTCTAACTAAAAAAGCATGATTCAGAGAAGCCAGATTTCCGTATAATTTATTTTCAATAAAAGGCTTTTCAGAGAAAATTGTATCGGCTTTTTTGGTGTTTTTGTAAAGGATAAATTTGTTGAGAACAATCGCAAAATCAATTTTAAAATTAGGCAGATCTCGTTCAAACTTTCGCTGAATTTTTTGGGTTAAAGCATCTTTATATTCATTTTCTAAAATTCCCGTTTTAACAGACGATTTGCTGTTTTTCTTAAGAATATAATTTTCTGATAAACGCTTGTAAAGCGCTTCTTTTTTAGATACCAATACCGAATCAATATCGCTGTAATTATTGGTGATTTGAGCAATTTCATTTTTAATCTGAGTATGAAATTGCGCCACTTTGTAGTCGTAAGTGGTTTTTACCAAATAACATTGTACCGTCGTCAAAACAATAAATGCGACGACAGAAAATGCTATTAATAAATTGATTCTTTGTTTCATACCAATCTTAAATCTGTTTCAAAAATAATGCTTTTGGGCAACAAAAAAGAGATTAACCGCGCATTAACCTTCAATTAACTTTCGGAATTGTTTTTTCAAATCATTTTTGCAGGATCACAAACCAATATTTTTTAAGATGAATTTTATTTATTTGCCTGTAAAAATCTTTTTGATTATTTTTCTTTTTCTTCTTTCATTATTTTCGAATGCCCAAAATGAAAAGCCAAAAGACTCGATTTCAAATCGTTTGAAAGAAGTTGTAATCAATCAAAACAAAAAAACGTTTACCAATTCAAACGGAAATATAAAAGTTGATGTTGCGAATTCAATTTATAATTCAATTCCAAATTCAGTTGATTTGCTTGCAAAATTGCCAGCGGTGCAAGTGAGTTCAGATCGCGAAAAAATTACGGTTGTCGGCAAAGGAACTCCGCTGATTTATATTGACAATCAAAAAGTGACAATGAATGATCTGAATGCTTTGGCTGTCGCCGATATCAAAACAATTGAAATCATTCAAAATCCATCTTCAAAATATGAAGCTGAAGGTCGCGCCGTGATTTTAATTACCAGAAAATTTAGCAAAAAGGATGGTTTTAGAACCGAAATTTCTGAAACGGCTTCTTTTAAAAAAAACTACAATAATTATTTAGGATTCGACTCTAGTTTCAAAAAAAACAAAATTGAATGGAAAGCTAATTTTAATTACAACCGCTTGAATCCGTGGGAGAATCATAGTATTGATTATCGGATTCCAGCTGCCGAAATTGCTTCTATATATGATGTAACTGCGAGTACAAAAAGGAAACAATATATTTTTGGTGGAGGTTTCTTTTTCAAAATAAATGATGAAGATTATTTTTCGTTTAATGTGAGCAGTAAACTGCAAAGTGATTCTTTTCCGATTAATACAATCACGAATAATAAAAATAAAGATGAAGTAAATAGTGTTGTAACGTATAGTGATAATGAGGGGCAAAAGAATTTTATAAACTCATTTTTGAATTATTCTAAGAAGATAAAATCTATTGATACACAAGTTTTTACTGGATTGCAGTTTTCTAATTTCGATCAAAAATCTTGGAGCGAGGTTCAGGATAATTTTAATGAGACACGATTTGATTTGACACAAATTCGTAATCAGAAATTTAAAGTTAATGTCTTTTCAGGAAGAATAGATGCGGATAAAAAGTTTAAAAACGAAATGAAATTAGAAGCTGGCGGGTTATTTTCGTCGGCAAACTCAAAGTCAGATATTGCTATTTTTTATAATCAAACAAATACGAACGAAATCAGTAATTATGATTTTGAAGAACAAAATTTGGCCGGCTATACACAGCTTTCCGGAAAAATAAAAAAAGTCAATTTCTCAGTTGGATTAAGAGTGGAAAATACAAATGTAAACGGCAAATTTAAAACCGATTTGGCGCCTTTAATTGATAAAAACTACACAAACTTTTTTCCGAAAGCACAGTTTACTTATGCAATTGATAGTACAAAAAGTATTAACGTAAATTACGCAAAAAGCATTTCGAGACCTAATTATTCTTCTTTAAGTCAAGGCGCAACATACATTAATCCGTACTTTTTATATTCCAGAAATATTTTTCTGGATCCAACAATTATTAATGAAATTTCGACATCTTTTGAATATCATGATAAATCGGTAAAACTGAGTTATTATCAAAATAAAAATCCGGTTTACAATAGTTTCTTTTTTGACAATGAGCAAAATGTCATGACTTTTAAAGATGTAAATTTTGATAAAGAATGGGGATTAAACCTTGATTTTGAAGTGCCTTTTACTTATAAATTTTGGACAATGAATAATTCGGTTATTTTTATTCTGGAAAAAATTGAAGATGCCTCAGCTGTATTTTTATCCTCGAAACCTTATTTGTATTTCTATTCTAATAATGAATTCAAGCTTCCAAAAGATTATAATATAATGATTGGTTGGTGGGGCGCTACAACGCAATACAAAGGCGTTTTTGAACGAAATCCCAGATTTGTTTTTGATCTGGCGCTGTCAAAAAAGTTTTTTAAAAACTGGAATTGTACTTTGAGTTGGAATAATGTTTTTAAAAATGTAATTGAAAAAGAAGAGTTTACAATAAATAACATTAGTTCGAGAGCAAGATATGTAGTTGATGCTCATGAAGTTTCGATTGCTATTAAATATTCGTTCGGAAAGATAAAAGATTCCAAATATAAGCAGAAGAACATAAATGAAAGTGAAAATAGGATTAGATAAAAAAGTAGGTTAATTCTTTCTTTTTAGGAATGATTTTTGAATGCTTGATTTTTAAATTTAAACAATTAAAAAATTAAGTAATGAAGTTTTGTAATTTAAAAAGTAGGATTTTTTTAATCCCTATAATGTTATCATTTTCTTTTGTAAATGCGCAAGTAATTAGAGGTTTTGGAAATGTAACAGCTTACAGCGTAAGTAACGACTTTAAAAAAGGAGCAATCGTAGATGTAGGTGGAGGAGCAGAATTTGAGTTTCATCCTCTATTTAAACCTGAAGTTGGAATTAGTTATTCTATAATGAGGCTTAAAGATCAAGAGTTTTATGATTTTGACAGTAATACTTTAGAAAAAACATCTGGAAATGTTTATATGCTAAACTTTAATTTAGGACCTAAAATATATTTTTGGTACAGTGGAGAAGATTATGACAATGCTGCCTGTTGGTATTATGTAGTTCCCAAAATAAACATGTCTAGAATTGTTGCTAATGGAACTTATGGATTTATAGATTATAGCAATCCTGAGAATAATTTTAGTGTAAATGGTAAATCTGCAGATTGGCAGCATTCTTTTGGTCTAACCCTTGGAATGGAATTTCCGATATTTAATTCAGATGCTATTGCGTTAAGTCTCAATTTTAACAAAATCAGTTTAGGAAAAACTTTAAATAGACTTCCTTATAATAATACAGATTATAGTACAATTGGGGTAGGGGCTGGAATTTCTTATTATTTTGGAATAAGAAAATAAAAATGAAAAATCCGTTGAAAACTTCAACGGATTTTTTTTATTAAAAATAGATAGCTATTGCCTCGTATATATTCCAGGCATAAAACCTGTTGATTCAATTTGGTTTTTTGAAATTCTTGTGAATATAAATTTTTTGCTTGGTGCGTTGTAGCAATTATATTTCAAACTATAATAATCTAATATTTCAATTTCTTGAACATTTGGATTTTGATAATGTTGATAATCATCCCAATATTTTCTTTCAAAATCATGTATTTCATCACTAGCAGAAATATAGTTTTGCATAGGATATTTATATAATATATCGTCTTCAGTAAATTTAAATTGCCTTTGTTTGTCATCCATCCAAACTCCTTGTAGCCAAACAGGCGGATCCATATATCTTGGACCTTGGTAGTTTTTTTCTTTATAGTCGTCATCATGAGAACATGAACTTAAAGCTACTAATGCAAAAAATAATACTAGTTTTTTCATAAAAAATTTTTTTACAAAAAAAATAGAAATGGCTTTCTACAAACATCTCTAAAAGACTTTAATGTGATAGTTTAAGACTTTTGTAAACTCAAAAGAAACCCCTTGTAAATTCAATTACAAAGGGTTTTTAATATCATGAAAGGAAAAACTATCCTTCGTCTTCTTCAGTAATTTTTATTGGAGAATCTCCCGGAAGTTCTTCATCATCATCAGTTGAGTTTAATTCGAAGAAACTGAAAAAAGAACCTCCATAACTTTTCTGAAAAGAAAAATTACTCAAATGATCGAGCTTTGTATATTTTGAATGCTCAATAATCATCATGCCGTCTTCGTGAAGCAAATCTCTTTCAAAAACAGTTAGTACAATTTTTTCAAAAGTCGCCTGATCGAGTCCGTAAGGAGGATCGGCAAAAACAATATCATAAGAAGTTTTGCAACTTTCCAAAAATTTGAAAACATCGCTTTTTGTTGCCGCAATATCAAAGTCATATTCTGACGAAACCTGTTTGATGAATTTTACACATCCAAAATCACCATCAACGGAGGTAATAGGAGCGCTTCCGCGTGAAGCAAATTCATAGCTGATATTTCCAGTTCCTGAAAATAGATCTAAAACCTTTAAGCTGTCAAAACTAAAATGATTGTTCAAAACATTGAATAATGCTTCTTTGCTCATATCAGTTGTTGGTCTTACAGGAAGGTTTTTTGGTGGAGAAATTCGACGCCCTTTGTGTTTTCCTGAAATAATTCTCATGATTGGAATAAAATATAATGTTTTTGATTTTCTTTTAAAGAGAAGCTGTTTTTTTGCTGTAATGTGCTTACATCCAGGAAGGATATATTACGAATGTATTTATACGCGATGGCATAAAATGGATCGTTTTGGTCTATCGTGCCTAATAATTCGAGAGGAAAAATCTCCGGATTTAAATTCGATTGTTCGGCAGTAAATAGTAGGTAATATAGGAAATCTTCAGGGGTTTGATATTCAAATGAGTTGAAAAAAAGAAGTTTCTGGTTTTGAACCACTATAACTTCAAAATGGCCAGGGTTAAAATTGACCACCATTTTCTTTTCGTCGTTGTTTCTTGAATTGTCCAGAATTTTTTCAACCAAAATACTATTGGCATGTTTGTAATCAAATGACCCAACATTATCAATCAAAAAATTATTGATATTCACATACGGAATATAAACCGAATTCATGTGATAATTTGAGATTTGATCAAACGTAAAAAAGTCGGTTTCAAAAACTTTTGTAGTGTATTGCAAATAACTTCCAAGATATTCCTCATCAAACAAAGGCTCTGGAACAAAAGTCGAAAGATTATTGGAGTGAATCACCATTACTTCATCGTAAATGTCCTTTAATTCACGATTACTTTTAAAAGCCTCACTATACAAGTCTTCAATTTTACCGGTTTTGCCTGACGTATCAAACTTTATATCTTTATAGGTTGTAATGACATTATTTAAAGTGTCAAAACAACAAAATGAAAATCCAGTCAGAGAAACCTGAATAGAAAGTTTTTTGTAATTTTTGGAAGTAATGTTAGTGTTTTGTAATGACATATCTGATTTACAACTCGTTACCTGTTTTTGAATCAAGAAAGAATTTGAGCGACCACAAACTTACAAATTAAAAAGCAACAATAATAATTGCAATTTCAAAAAACAATTTTAAAGAAAAGTTAGGAAGATGTTACGGTACTATTATTTTTTTTAATGAACTTATATCACTTATCATGGTTTAAACTATTTAAAGTTGAAATTGCGGTTAAAAAAGCCGAACTTTGTATTCCAATTTTACCCTATGAATTCAACATTGTTTTACAGCGTTTTACAAAAAAGATTCCCTTTTGCACCCACATACAAACAAGATGTTTTTTTTCAGAAAATCGCAATTTTTTTAACTGAACCTAAAAACGATACGATTTTTGTATTGAAAGGATATGCCGGAACCGGAAAAACAACGGTGATTTCAACGATTGTAAACAATCTTGGAGAAATCAATAAAAAATTTGTTTTGCTTGCGCCAACAGGACGTGCAGCAAAAGTGATTTCGAATTACTCTAATACAGCAGCATTTACGATTCATAAAAAAATATATTTTCCTAAAAAATCATCGGGCGGCGGAGTGGCTTTTACCAAACAAGTCAATAAACATAAAAACACGATTTTTATAGTCGATGAAGCTTCGATGATTTCAGACAGCACGCTTGACAGCGGATCACTTCTGGATGATTTAATCAATTATGTATATTCCGGAAGCAATTGCAAAATGATTCTTTTGGGAGATACGGCTCAGCTTCCTCCTGTGAATTTAGATATTTCTCCGGCGCTTGATATTCAGACGCTTGGTGTGCATTACGATAAAGAAATTGAACATATCGAGTTAGACGAAGTTATGCGTCAGGAAGAAAGTTCAGGAATTTTATTTAATGCAACAGAACTTCGTGAATTGCTGAAAGAAAGCTTTATTACAGAGTTTAAATTCAATGTAAAAAAGTTCAAAGATATTGTTCGTTTGACTGACGGTTATGATATTCAGGACGCTATAAATTCGGCTTATAGCAATTATAGTATTGAAGACACGGCTTTTATTGTTCGGTCAAATAAAAGAGCAAATCAGTATAATGAACAAATCAGAAGCCGAATTCTATTTAAGGAAAGTGAACTTTCAGTTGGTGATTTTTTGATGGTTGTTAAAAACAATTATTTCTGGCTAAAAGAAACCGATGAAGCAGGATTTATTGCAAATGGTGATATTATCGAAGTGCTGGAAATGTTCGGAATCAAAGAATTATATGGTTTTACTTTTGCCAAAGTAAAAATCAGAATGGTCGATTATCCGGACCAAAAACCTTTTGAAACGGTTTTGATTTTAGATACCATAAAAAGCGAATCTCCATCGTTAACGTATGAAGAATCAAATCGTTTGTATGAAGAAGTAATGAAAGATTACGAAGACGAACCAACAAAATATAAGAGATTCCAAAAGGTAAAAGAGAACGAATATTTCAATGGCCTTCAGGTAAAATTCTCCTACGCAATCACGTGTCACAAATCGCAGGGAGGGCAATGGAATACGGTTTTTATTGAACAACCTTATTTGCCGGACGGAATTGATAGAGATTACATTAGATGGCTTTACACGGCTATGACGCGTGCTAAAAATAAGTTATATTTGATAGGATTTAAAGACGAGAGTTTTGAGGAATGATTTTTTTGATAGCCACGAATTCACGAATTTTTATTTAAATAATTCGTGAATTCGTGGCTAATAAATGCTTTGCAAATGACAACACTAAATGACTTACATTCGATTTCGTCAACGTTTTCGAATACAGATAAAATGCCGGTTCTTTTTTTAGGACATGGAAGCCCAATGAATGCCATTGAAGAAAATCAGTTTGTAGCTGGTTTTAGAGATTTGGCCAAAACTTTACCGCAACCAAATGCGATTTTATGTGTTTCGGCGCATTGGTTTACAAAAGGAACCAAAGTAACTTCTATGGAAATGCCAAGAACCATTCATGATTTTGGGGGTTTTCCGCAGGCGCTTTTTGATGTTCAATATCCAGCAAAAGGAAGTCCGGAATTGGCTTTGGAAACTAAAAAAATATTAGATCCGGTTCAGGTCGAATTAGACGAGCATTGGGGTTTGGATCATGGTGCGTGGAGCGTAATTAAACATTTATATCCAAATGCAGATGTTCCTGTAATTCAGTTGAGTATTGATTACACAAAATCGGGTCAATATCATTTTGAATTGGCGCAGAAATTACAAGCCTTGCGTTACAAAGGCGTTTTGATAATTGGAAGCGGGAATATTGTGCATAATCTTCGTTTGGTCGATTTCAGGAATTTTGACAAAGATAACTACGGTTACGACTGGGCAATTGAAGCCAGAGAAACTGTAAATAATTATTTATTAGACGGAAATTTTCAGCCTTTAATTGATTTTGAAAAAATGAGCAAGGCAGTTCAAATTGCAATTCCAACTCCTGATCATTATTTGCCGCTTTTGTATACTTTAGGTTTAAAAGATAAAATTGATGAATTGGAACTTTTTAATGATAAATTATTAGCAGGTTCTTTGAGTATGACTTCGGTAAAAATATTGTAAAGCGTTATTCTTTTTTTAGATTATAGGCATATAAATAGCCATCAGCACTTCCAAAGTAAATTGTATTGTTGCTTATGAAAGGCGATGAAACAATAGGGCCTAATTTGTAAAACTCATCCATTACTTTTTGGTTTTCGGCATAAACAGATAAATTGGCTTGTTTGGAAGTGTATGTAAAATCAAGATGATTGTTGTTTAAAATTTCAGGAGCATATTTTTTTCTATTTTCAGTACTTATAAAATCAGATTCTTTTCCGTTAGAAAGCAAGTTTAAAGCGAAAAAATTGCCGCTAAAATCCCCAAAATAAGCCGTGTTTCCTAATATTGCAGGCGAAGAGTAAATATAGCCATTTCCTTTAAATCGGTACTTTTCTTGACCAGTTTTTGAATCAAGGGCTAATAAGGCATAAGTGTCGGAAGTTCCAACGTAAAGCGTATTACCTTGAACAACAGCCGAACTCAAAATCCAGGAATTCTCGGCATTGTATTTCCAAACTAATTTTCCAGTTTCTGTATCAAGTGCAAACAAAAAAGGGTCTCTGGCACCAAAATAAACTAATCCATCTGCAACAACAGCAGAAGCTTGAATACCCTTAAATCCAGTTTTGACTTCAGTTGAAAAATGCCATTTCTCTTTTCCGGTTTTGCAATCTAATGCGTAGAAATTTCCATCCCATCCTCCAAAATACAAATTCTCTTTTTCGATAACAGGAGTACTGTGAATAGGTTCATTGGTTTTGAAATTCCAATTTAAAGTACCGTTTTTTGAATCGACAGCGTATAGGTTTCCGTCACTGCTTCCAAAAATTACTAAAGCATTATTTTTGTCGTTGTAAATAACCGGCGATGACAAATAAAAATCCCATAGATCGTTCATTAGCATGTCGCTTGGCTTCATTCCCCACATTCCGATTTCTTGGTACCAATGTTCGCCTTTAGTTTGAAATTTCCATATTTCTTTTCCGGTTGTTGTATTTACGGCATAATAATACCCGTCGAAACTTCCAAAATAAACAACATTATTTTCGATGCTAGCCGAACTGTGAACTGCGCCATTGGTTTTGAATTTCCATTTGATGTTTCCTGATTTATCATCGATGCAGTATAAAAAACCGTCTTCACTTCCTATATAAACTGCTCCGTTTTTAATAATTGGAGAGGAAAAGATTTTGCCATCTGTTTTAAATTTCCATTTTAAATCAGTCAATGGTTGATAACCTTTTCCATCAAAAAATCGATTTGTAAATGCATTGATGGTTTTGTTCTGGGAAAAAGTATTGGTAGTAAAAATTAAAAAGAAATAGAGCAGGATAGAAGTAAAGATTCTTTTCATGTTTTTTACATAAAAATAAAAAGATTCTAAGAAATTAAATAGCACAGCTTTAATGAAAATGTTATAAAAATGTTTTCGAAAGCTCTTTGTGAATAGCATATTTGTTTTTATATGGAAATAGCGAAAGAACACCTCAAAGTTTTCCAATCATTTCCATTTATGTGATATGGTCTAAAAGTTATAATCTACACAATTTGTTTAAAAAATAAATTTGGTGCGATAGTAAAATGTTTTATCTAAATTTGTTTATTTTTACATAAGTAATTGTTTATCAGTTGATTATTAAGTTTATGTCTTCTTTTTAAGTAGTTTTTTAAATGCCTTTTGTGATTAACTGGTGATAATTTAAAAATGGATAGAAGATGTTTATAAATTAAGTAAAAGTGCGGCATCAGCACTATAATCACTGATAAAACTAAGATGAATCCAAACAAAGCATTATGGGAAAAAGGCGATTTTACGCGCGTTGCAGAATCTATGAGAGAAAGTGGTGCGGAATTGGTTGCCAAAATTGGAATTAAAGAAAATACTAACGTTTTAGATCTTGGCTGTGGCGATGGCACTACCGCAATACCTTCGGCAAAATTAGGAGCCAATGTTTTAGGTGTTGATATAGCAAGAAATTTAGTTGAAGCTGGCAATCTTCGAGCAAAAAAAGAAGGATTGGATAATATTATATTTAAAGAAGGTGATGCAACCGATTTGAATGAATTGGAAAATCAATCTTACGATGTTACGATGAGTATTTTTGGAGCAATGTTTGCTCCAAAACCTTTTGATGTTGCTAAAGAAATGGTTCGTGTCACAAAACCTGGAGGTAAAATTATTATGGGTAATTGGATACCGGGAGATCCAACGCTGGTTGCACAAATCTTAAAGATTAGTGCTGAATTTACACCACCGCCTCCTGAGGGTTTTGTAAGCCCAATGCTTTGGGGTATTGAGGATAACGTAATCGAAAGATTTACAAATGCGGGTGTTCCTAAAGAAAATATTTCTTTTGAGAAAGATACTTTTACATTTAAAGCAGCATTCCCACCTTCGGAGTGGCTAGATCGATTGAAAAATTATTATGGCCCAACTATGAATGCTTTTGAAGCTGCAGAACAAGATGGAAAAACTTCAGATTTGTATGCTAAACTTGAAAGATTAGTTAATAGTCAAAACCAAAGTAATGACGAAAATTCTACATTAATTCCCGCAACTTATCTTCATGTTACAGTTTTGGTTTAATTTTTTGTCTTACTAAATAAAACAAGAAAGTTGTTAATAACAATCAATGTATTGTTTGCTAGTATACAGGAAATTCTTGAACATGATTTTCATCCTTTACAGAAATAGAAAAACAGAAAATTTAAAAGTAATTTTTGCATATTTGCAAACACTTAAAATCGGTGAAAATTAAATTACTAAATTTTGAGTTTTTTAAACTCAGCAAAATATAAGAATGAAAATAATAGCGGTAATTCCAGCCAGATATGCTTCAACACGTTTTCCTGCAAAACTAATGCAGGATTTGGGAGGCAAGAAAGTAATTTTAAGAACGTATGAAGCTACAGTGGCAACAAATTTATTTGACGATGTTTTTGTTGTAACCGATTCTGATTTGATTTATGATGAAATTGTTTCAAATGGTGGGAAAGCCATCATGAGCATTAAAGAGCACGAATCTGGAAGTGACCGAATCGCAGAAGCTGTTGCCAATCTTGATGTTGATATTGTAGTTAATGTACAAGGTGATGAACCTTTTACAGAAGCAGCACCTTTAGAACAGGTTTTGTCAGTTTTCAAAAATGATTATGATAAAAAGATAGACTTAGCCTCGTTGATGCGTGAAATTACAAATGAAGACGAAATCAATAATCCAAATAATGTGAAGGTTGTGGTTGACCAATCACAATTTGCTTTGTATTTTTCAAGATCCGTGATTCCGTATCCAAGAGATAAAGATGTTGGCGTTCGTTATTTTCAGCACATCGGAATTTATGCTTTTAGAAAACAGGCTTTATTAGATTTTTACAGCCTTCCCATGAAATCTTTAGAAGCTTCTGAGAAGTTAGAGCAACTTCGTTATTTAGAGTTTGGAAAACGTATTAAAATGGTCGAGACAACGCACGTTGGAATTGGTATTGATACGGCTGAGGATTTAGAGAAGGCGAGAATGATGTTGAGGGATATTTAATTAATTTGAATAAAATTATCCATAATCTTGTCATTCCGAGGAACGAGGAATCTCCACGAGTAGCTCGACAAAGATTGGTGATTAACTGTGCGGAGTTTCTTTTGGAGATTCCTCGTTCCTCGGAATGACAAACGTTAGGGTTACTTTAGTCTATAAAACAAAAAAAGCTCCAAAATTTTGGAGCTTTTTCTTTTATCTAAACCATTCTATATGTTAGTACAAACTTGGAAATTTAGAAGGATTAACTTCATTCATCATGCTGTATACTTTCTCGAAAATATCTTCTGCAGAAGGTTTTGAGAAATAATCACCATCAGTTCCGTATGCTGGTCTGTGGGCTTTTGCAGCAAGAGTTTGTGGTTTGCTGTCAAGATATTTGTAAGCGTCTTGTTCCTCCAAAATTTGTTGTAAAATGAATGCTGAAGCTCCTCCAGGAACATCTTCATCAATTACTAAAAGACGATTGGTTTTTGCAATACTTTTTACAATATCCTTATTGACATCAAAAGGAAGTAAAGATTGAATATCGATAACTTCACAGTCAATTCCTAGATCTAATAATTCGTTTGCTGCTTGCTGAACTAGTCTTAAAGTTGATCCGTAAGAAACTAAAGTAATATCTGAACCTTCTTTCATGGTTTCAACAACACCGATTGGTGTTTTGAATTCACCAAAATTCAACGGCGCTTTTTCTTTTAAACGGTAACCATTTAGGCATTCAATTACTAAAGCTGGTTCGTCGCACTCTAAAAGTGTGTTGTAAAAACCTGCAGCTTGTGTCATGTCTCTCGGAACCAAAACATGAATACCGCGAATCGCATTGATGATCATTCCCATAGGAGAACCAGAGTGCCAAATACCTTCTAAACGGTGTCCACGTGTTCTGATTATTAATGGAGCTTTTTGTTTTCCAACAGTTCTATATTGTAAGGTAGCCAAATCATCACTCATGATTTGGATAGCATATAATAAGTAGTCTAAATATTGAATTTCAGCAATTGGGCGCAAACCTCTTAAAGCCATTCCGATTCCCTGACCGATAATTGTTGCTTCACGAATTCCAACATCGGCAACACGAAGTTCGCCGTATTTTTCCTGCATGCCTTCTAAACCTTGGTTTACGTCGCCAATGTTTCCAACATCTTCACCAAAAATTAAAGTTTCTGGATATTTAGCAAATAAAGCGTCAAAGTTATCACGCAATAACATTCTTCCGTCAATATCAGCTTTGGCATTTTCTCCATATTCAGGAAGTACCTTTTGAACAGAGAAAACATTTTTATCTGATTCAGAATGTAAATTACTGCTGAATTTTTCCTGAGTTTCATTCAAAAATCTAGTAATCCATTCTCTTAAAATCACTTTGCTATTTGGAACTTCAATGAAACGAAGAATCTTTCTAGCGTAAACCAGCAATTCTTTTTTAAGCGGCGCTTTAATTGCACTTAATTCCGAAATATATTTTCTAATTCTGTCTTTGTGATTGATGCTTGCTTCTGCAATTTGTTCCAGTAAAGCCAAAAGATTGTTTTGTTCCTCAATAATTGGATTAATGAAGGAATTCCAAGCTTCTTTTTTAGCTTCAAGAACTTCTTTTTTTAATTGAAAATCAATCACTTCAAGTTCTTCTGGAGATGCAATATTAATTGCAATCATCCATAAACGCATTTGGCGAATACAGTCAAAATCTCTTTCCCAAGCCAGTCTTTCTCCGTTTTTATAACGTTCGTGAGAACCAGAAGTAGAATGGCCTTGCGGCTGCGTCAATTCGTTTACGTGAATTAAAACCGGCACATGTTCTTCACGTGCAATTTTTCCGGCTCTTTCATATGTTGAAACAAGTTCAGCATAATCCCAGCCTTTCACTCTAAAAATTTCATAACCTTTAGAATCTTCATCACGCTGATATCCTTTTAATATTTCAGAGATATTCTCTTTTGTAGTTTGATGTTTTGCGTGAACCGAAATTCCGTATTCATCATCCCAAACACTCATTACCATCGGAACTTGTAAAACTCCGGCAGCGTTTATAGTTTCAAAAAATAATCCTTCAGACGTACTTGCATTACCAATAGTTCCCCATGCAACTTCATTTCCGTCTACAGTAAATTTATCTTTGATGGAAATTCCGTCAACATTTCTATAAATTTTTGAGGCTTGTGCTAATCCCAATAATCTTGGCATTTGCCCGGCTGTAGGCGATATATCTGAGCTTGAATTTTTTTGTTTTGTTAAGTCTTTCCACGAACCGTCTTCGTTTAAACTGTGCGTTACAAAGTGTCCGCCCATTTGTCTTCCGGCAGACATTGGATCAAAATCCAAATCGGTGTGACCATATAGACCAGCGAAAAATTGTTTAGGAGTCAGTTCGCCAATCGCCATCATAAAAGTCTGATCGCGGTAGTATCCTGAACGAAAATCACCGTTTTTGAAAGCTTTTGCCATTGCAAGCTGCGGTACTTCTTTTCCGTCTCCAAATATTCCAAATTTGGCTTTTCCTGTTAATACTTCTTTACGACCTAAAAGACTACATTCACGGCTAGTTACTGCAATTCTGTAGTCGTTCAATACCTCAGTTTTGAAATCTTCAAATGTCAAAGTAGTATTGTTTTTTTCTTTTATCATAATCTTTAATGGTCATGTTTAGACTGCGAAATTACTTAAAAACAATCAATAATCATAATTCTTTAAAATAAATATAATTTAATTATTTGTATTTAAAATCAAAAAACTACGTATTTTATTTATGTAATTTTCAGTAAAAAATCAATTTATGTGATAATAATATAACTTTTTGTTTAAAATTTATTCGATTAGAACCATTTTCTAGTGAAAAGATTGAGTAATGTTTTTGGAGAAAAAGTGATGACAAAACGTATTTTTTCGTTGTAATTACTTTGTGCAATTTCCCATCCATTATTTGAATAAACCGGAAAATAGAGTTCAAAATAATCTGGAACCAAATTTAACCGGATTCCACTGTCGTAGGCAAAGAATGCTGTTTGATGTCTATTTTTCAGAAAACCAACATCTCCATAAACTTCAACCCAGTTCCAAATGGCATAACTGGCATTCATAGTTGTCATCCACTGATTTGCATATGATGGCTCTAATTGTGACTTAAATCCACCTTCTGCAATTACATATTGCTGACTGAAAAATCCCGTAGATTCTGATCTCCCAAAAAGATTATAATCAAATAAATAATCAGTCGGCCTGTCTAAACCAAAACTGAAATAATCTGAATTTGTTGTGTTATAAAGGAACACTCCAGCGTATAATCGTAAATTTAATTTATGATTGTTTTCAAATAAGCGTCGGTATTCAACTTCGCCTGAAAGTTTTCCAAAATCTCCAGAAAACTGAATATCATTCATATAACTGAAATGATTAACCAATTCTGTTTTTATATTCGAATATCTTGCATTAAAAATAGAATAGTTTGGTTTTGAATTATCAGTAATATATTGGCTTGCTTCGCGATTTACAATTACCTGGCGAAACATAATAAGTTGCTTTCTATTATCTCTAAGGTTTTCTTCACGAATGCGCAACTGCACCATCGGGTTTAATCTAAAATAAGCTGCATCTGGCGCATAATGAAAGTAATTCTGGCTGATAGAATATCTAACATTAAAAAGTGTACTGTTTCTGTAATATTGATTCCACGAAAATGCAGAAGAACCTGATATTGTCCCGGCTTTAATAGAATAAGCAGGATTTATATCGAAATTAAAAGGTTTGTCTAATATTGTTTTGTTATGAAAACGAATTCCTGGAGTAAATCCATCATAATAATTATAGGTTAAAGTCGGGATATATAAAATTTGATTGTAATAAGGATCTTCTAAATCTTTAGCAAAATTAAATTTGATAGGACGATTGGTAATCGCAATGCTTTTTAAGGATTTCCAGTTATTACGCTGATTGTATTCCGGAACTTCATTGTCGTAATTAAGTACTAATTTGTCTGCATTTTTTCGGTCAAAATGATAAACAGAATCACTGCTTTTTGTTTCAATCCATTCTTTGAAAACTACTTCGTTTTTCTTCATTCCATACACTGGAATTGGGGCATAAACTCCTGTAACGTTTTTTATTGAGAACTGAACGCTGTCTTTTGTTCTCGAAACATCAGTGAATTTATAATCAATTATATCACGTGATTCTATAATAGTTCTAAAAAACCACTCAATATCTTTATTGCTTTTTTTGTTTAGTATTGTTTCTAAATCGTATCGATTCGTTTGTTGTGATTTATTCAGTGTATAAAATTCCTGAACACTTTCAGGAACAATATTATGATTTAAATAATCATCTAAATAACTCAAACTTAAACCGGCCCGATATTTACTTGCGATTTGTTCGTTGAATTTAATGAGCGTATTTTTTGGATCACCAAGTGGCTGATCTAAATTTTTACGGGCCATAAGCATATAATAATAGCTGTATTGCTCGTTGAAAGTCAGATTGGTAATGTTATAACTTTTAAAGAGTTTCATGTCTGAAAGCCTTCCTAGCATTTTTTGATCTAAATGATTTTCTTCCATGTATTTCATCATTGCATAAATCTGAATTCCGTCATAAACCCAATTGTCTTGTCTTGGATCCAATCGAAGGCTGTTTTTCAGATAATTGTTCAGATAGGTTTTCAGAAACGTAATTTCAAATATAAATTCATCTGAAAACGGACTAATAAAGGAAGGAAGCTGATTCAATCCATAAAACGGATTTCGATCATAATCTGCCTGTGAAACAGTGATTTTTGAATGTGGATATTTTCCAATAAATTCATTTGCAAAAGAAGCAACTCTATTGATCACTAGGGCTCTTTGAATTTCGTTTAGCTTTTTTGTTTTTAAATCTGAAACTACTTCTAAATTACCAGTTGTATAACTTCTGAAGCTATTTTGTTTTTCAATAATAACGCTAAAATCGGTTCTGTTAGTTCCTGAAAAAAAATAACTCGTGAACGATGGATTTGATTGGTCTTTTGAAACCGAATCCAAATCGGTACTGATAGAATAATTGGTAGGAAGTTTTATTTCAAGCTGATAATCCACAACAGCATTGGCAATATCATCAAGATTGAAATTGTTGTTTTTTACAAAACGATGATTTTCAAATCGGGCAGGAGTTAAAAACCAGTTTTTTAAGTTCATGTCACCATTTTGTTCAAAGCCATAATGTGTGAATTTTGCGCTCGGAATTTTTGCAATGTACATCAAATGTAAATCCATTTTTTCACCAGGACGTAACTTTCGGTTTAGTTTTACAACAATAAAATCAGGATTTTTATCTGTTCTTTCCCATTCGAGCGCCATATTATCAGAATCACTAAGATTCAAAATAGTTGTATTTCCTCTTTCTTCTGGTTTTGCGACATGAAAACCTCTATAAAATTCATCTGAAAATCGTCTCGCAAGCGGCGTATTTTTATCCGAAAAAGCATTGTTCCAATCATTCAGTACAATCGAAATCAATGTATCGTTTGAAGTGTTGTAATACGTAATATCCTGTCTAATATTAAGCGTTTTAAGGTCAAGGTTTATCGCCACTTCCATCTTAGATTGATGTTGTGCATATTGTTTTATCGAACTCAATAAAACAAAAAACAGGATTATAATTTTATAAAATGATTTCAAATAGTGGTACAAAAAAATTATTGATATATCTTATAGTTACGAGTATAAAGATGTTTCGGTTTTTTGTAAAAATAGCATAAAAAAAGCTGTTTTAAAAAACAGCTCTTAAAATTTAATCATATTATAAGCAAATGAAGTTGAGACTACTAAATATCAACTAAATAGCTTGTATGACTTATATCGTGAAAAAATTAGAAATTCGGACTTAAATCGTATTTCTTGTAGAATTTATCTAAAACATCAACAACTTCATCTTCAGTATCAACAATTTTAAATAAGTTCAAATCTTCAGGGCTTACAGTATGCATTTTTTCAACTAAAACCGTTTTTACCCAATCAATTAAACCCGACCAAAATTCAACTCCAACAAGTATAATTGGGAATTTTCCAATTTTCTTTGTTTGAATCAAAGTAATCGCTTCAAACATTTCATCCAAAGTTCCAAAACCTCCAGGCATAACCACAAATCCTTGTGAATATTTAACGAACATAACTTTTCTCACAAAGAAATAATCGAAATTAAGGTTTTTATCGTGATCAATATATGGATTAAAATGCTGTTCAAAAGGCAGTTCGATATTTAAACCAACCGAAGTTCCGCCTCCTAAATGTGCACCTTTATTTCCGGCTTCCATAATTCCCGGGCCTCCTCCCGTAATTACACCGTAACCGGCTTTACTGATTTTAAAAGCAATTTTTTCAGCCAATTGATAGTATTTATCATCCGGTTTTGTTCTCGCCGATCCAAAAATCGAAACACAAGGACCAATACGTCCCATGCTTTCATAACCATTCACAAATTCGGACATGATTTTAAAAATCGCCCAGCTGTCATTGGTTCTTATTTCATTCCATGTTTTTTGTTTTAAACTGTCTTGAATTACTTTATCTTCATCATTATCAAAATCTTCTAATCTCATTTTAGGTATTTTAATTATTTATATTTTATTAAGCTGTTTCTTTTATGTCATCCTGAGCATAGTCGAAGGAATGATTTAGTTCCTGCTCTTCTTCCAAATCTTTTGAATCTCTCGATACCGATTGGGACCGGTACATAAGGATTTCTCCTCCCATAAAGGCTAGGGCAATGGGTTTCAAAATAAGCAAGTGATTAAATTGAAATACTTTTCTTCAAAGTTTGAAATTTTAAAAAAGAGCGGGTGCTAAATTAACACTTTTTCCCATAATTGTTATGAAAAAGGAAGTTTATAATCTAAAAGTAATGTTTAGTTAATAATGAAATTTGAGTTTTGATTTCATTATCAGTTGATTATAGGGAATGAATTTATAGTTGATTTAATAGTATGGAGGATTTTAATCGAAACCTTAAATTAGGCTAAGAAAATTTTGATTGTGCAGTGTTTATTTAAGTTCTCCTTCTAATTTTTCTGAGATTTCATCTCAATCTAGTATCCTTTCGGGTGAAACTTTACTTTTTTCAATTCTTGCTAAGACAATTTTTTGATGTTCTCTAGGAATTTCTCTATCTTCTTTCGTGTGTCGAAAATGAAGGTGATAATCTTTGTCAAAGTTTTAAACTTTGACAAAGATCTACTACTTACTCTAGCTCTTTCTTCAAAAACTTCGCAGTATAGCTTTTTTTATTATTCGCTACTTCTTCCGGAGTTCCTTTCGCGACTAATTGCCCGCCGCCTTTTCCGCCTTCTGGGCCAATATCAATAATATAATCGGCAAGTTTGATCACATCCATATTATGCTCGATAACCAAAATGGTATTTCCTTTGTCAACCAATTTATTGATAACATCCATTAAAACGCGAATGTCCTCAAAATGCAATCCCGTTGTTGGTTCATCTAGAATGTAAAATGTGTTTCCAGTATCTTTTTTGGATAATTCTCCTGCCAATTTAATACGTTGAGCTTCACCCCCAGAAAGTGTTGTACTTTGCTGACCAAGCGTGATGTATCCTAAACCAACATCCTGAATTGTTTTTACTTTTCTGTAAATCTTAGGAATGTTTTCAAAGAAAGGAACTGCTTCATCCACTGTCATGTCCAAAACATCCGAAATAGATTTTCCTTTGTATCTGATTTCCAAAGTTTCTCTGTTGAAACGTTTTCCCTGACAGGTTTCACATTCTACATAAACATCTGGCAAAAAGTTCATCTCAATCGTTCGTACACCAGAACCTTCGCAGGTTTCACAGCGTCCGCCTTTTACGTTGAAACTGAAACGTCCGGCTTTGTAACCTCGAATCATACTTTCAGAAGTCATAGTAAAAAGGTTTCTGATTTCAGTGAAAACTTCAGTATAAGTCGCCGGATTCGAACGTGGTGTTCTTCCAATCGGACTTTGGTCGATATCAATTACTTTATCAATATGTTCTAAGCCTTCAATTTTTTTATAAGGTTGAGGTTTTTTTACGCCATTAAAATAGTAAGCATTCAGAATCGGATACAGCGTTTCATTAATCAAAGTCGATTTTCCACTTCCTGAAACTCCTGTAACACAAGTTAATTGTCCCAAAGGTATTTCGATCGAAACATTTTTTAGATTGTTTCCTGTAGCTCCGGTTAGTTTTAAAAATTTTCCGTTTCCTTCGCGACGCTTTTTCGGAATTTCAAGTTTCATTTTACCATTCAAATATTGAGCGGTAATAGTGTCTGATTTTAAAGTTTCTGCCGGAGTTCCAATACTGATAATTTCTCCGCCATATTTTCCGGCTTTTGGTCCAATGTCAATTACATAATCGGCAGTTTCGATCATGTCTTTATCGTGTTCAACAACAATTACAGAGTTGCCAATATCGCGTAATTGTTCTAAAGACTTAATCAATTTTTCGTTATCTCTTTGGTGTAAACCAATACTTGGTTCATCCAAAATATATAAAACACCAACCAATTGAGAACCAATTTGTGTTGCCAGACGAATACGTTGCGCTTCTCCACCAGAAAGTGATTT
Source organism: Flavobacterium xizangense (assembly GCF_054075145.1). Classification (NCBI taxonomy): domain Bacteria; kingdom Pseudomonadati; phylum Bacteroidota; class Flavobacteriia; order Flavobacteriales; family Flavobacteriaceae; genus Flavobacterium; species Flavobacterium xizangense. Next base: position 37,220 of record NZ_JBSIPG010000014.1, read on the forward strand.
TGAACTTCGGCTTAAAGCCAAATAATTCAAACCTACATTCATCAGGAAGTTCAGGCGGTCTTTGATTTCTTTTACAACTTCAGAAGCGATTAAAAGCTGTTTATCAGTTAAATGACTATTTAGGTCCAGAAACCATGCTGTTAAATCTGAAATATCCATATCACACAATTCTGTGATATTTTTTTCATTTACTCTAAAAAATAAAGCTTCTTTTTTAAGACGAGATCCTTCACAAACCGGGCAGTCAATTTCATCCATGAAATCTTTTGCCCATCGTTTTATGCTGGTTGTAGCGCTTTCGTCGTATTGATTTTTGATGAAATTAGAAATTCCTTCAAAATCTATTTTATATTCTCTGGTTACCCCAAGATCTTTTGAATTAATAGCAAATTTGTCTTTTCCGCCATATAAAATCATGGTCATGGCTTCTTCTGGAATTTTCTCGATCGGATCCGTGATTTTAAATCCGAATTTTTCTCCAATGGTTTCTAATTGTTTGAAAATCCAAGAAGATTTATATTCGCCAAGTGGTGCAAAACCGCCGCTTTTTATAGATAATTTTGGATTCGGAATAATCTTTTTTACGTTGATTTCGTGCACAGTTCCCAACCCGTTGCAATGCTGACAAGCACCTTTTGGTGAGTTGAAAGAAAATAAATTAGGTTCCGGATTTTGATACGAAATACCTGTTGTAGGGCACATCAAGTTTCTACTGAAATAACGTACTTCATTCGAGTCCTGATCTAAAATCATTAAAACGTTTTCACCGTGATGCATGGCTGTATTGATACTTTCCGATAATCTTTTTTGAGTATCTGGATTATCTTCAATAAGCATTCTATCCACAACAATCTCGATATCATGTGTTTTGTAACGGTCTAATTTCATTCCTGAAACCAAATCCTGAACCTCTCCGTTTACACGAACTTTTAGAAATCCTTGTTTGGTGATTTGTTGGAATAATTCAGCATAATGCCCTTTTCTGGCTTTAATAACAGGGGCAAGAATATTAATTCGTTTTCCGTTATAATCCTGAATAATCAAATCTTTAATTTGCTCATCAGAATAAGAAACCATCTTTTCGCCGGTGTTGTAGCTGTACGCGTCGGCACCACGCGCAAATAAAAGTCTAAGAAAATCGTAAATTTCAGTAATGGTTCCAACCGTAGAACGCGGACTCTTACTTGTCGTTTTTTGTTCAATTGCAATTACAGGAGAAAGCCCGTCGATTTTATCGACATCCGGACGCTCTAAACCTCCAAGGAATTGTCTTGCGTATGCTGAAAAAGTTTCAACATAACGACGTTGCCCTTCAGCATAAATCGTATCAAATGCCAAAGAAGATTTTCCCGAACCAGATAAACCCGTAATTACAACCAGTTTTTCACGCGGGATAGATATATCGATATTTTTAAGATTATGAACTCTTGCACCAAGAACTTCAATAGTATTGTCTTTATCTAGCATAATTTTGAGCAAAACGCAAAGTTACCACTTTGATTTGTTCTTTTTGTGCTCGATAGCAAAAGTTTATGTTACAAATAGTAACAAAATAAGTATCTCAATTAAAGTCTGTTAATTATTTATTCGATTGTCATCGATCGAAGTTTCATTCGATAGGCTTCTAGTGCAATTGATTTTGAAATGAAACCATAATATTTGTCATTTCGTAAAACTGGCAGAAATGCAGACTTTGAGTTTTCAAATTTTGTCATTACAATTTCCATGCTGTCGTAAGATGAAATGGTTGCAGCTGGAGTTTTCATAACATCTTTTATCTGTGTGTATTTTACTCTGTAGGTATTAAAAATGATTTCTCGAATGTCATTAAAATGTACAACGCCAACCAATTCTTTTTCGTTATTGACAACAGCAAAAACAACTTGATTAGAATGCGAAATAAGATCAACCAGTTTGCTTAAATTTTCATCAGGATGAACAGTAAGATAATCACATTGAATAATTGTATCAATATCTAAAGTCGATAGAATATTAGAATCTTTGTTGCTGGTAAAAGCGTGACCTTTTTTTGCCAGATTTTTTACGTCAAGCGAATATTTTTCAAAACGTTTAGAAATCGCAAAACTGATTGATGAAACGATCATAAGTGGAATCATAAGTCCGTAACCTCCAGTGATTTCGGCAATAAGGAATATCGCGGTCAATGGCGCGTGAAATAATCCACTCAAAATTCCAGCCATTCCAACCATAGTAAAATTACTGATCGGCAAATGCGATAAACCGGTTAAGCTTATCAGTTTTGAGAAAAAATATCCCAAATAAGAACCAAGAAATAGAGAAGGAGCGAAATTCCCTCCATTACCACCGCTTCCAATTGTAAGCCCAGAAGCAAATACTTTTACCATCATCGTACAGCCAACAAATAAAAGTAAAATCCATTGGTTATTTCTAAATTCCGCAAACAATGTATTGTCCAATAATTGCCCTGGATCGCTTTCAGATAAGGTTTTTATGCTTTCATATCCTTCACCAAATAAAGTTGGAAAAACGAAAATAAGCAAAGCTAAAAGGGATGAACCGATCAATGCTTTTTTATATGGGCCAATCTCCATTTTGCTAAAATAATGCTCAACACGCTGAAAATTTCGTGAATAATATATTGCAGCCAAACCAGTTAAGATTCCCAATATCACATAAAAAGGAATGTTATGATAGTTAAAAGTTTCTTGTTTTTTGAACGACAGCAAAATAGTTTCATCTAAAACAATTGCAGAAACCAAAGCGCCCGTAGCTGCAGAAATCATAATTGGAGTAAACGCAGAAATACTCACATCGACTAATAAAACTTCGATTGCGAAAAGAACTCCCGCAATTGGAGCATTAAAAGCAGCAGCAATTCCGGCAGCAACACCACATCCAATTAATAAAGTCCGGTCTTTGTAAGCTAATTTATAATTTTGGGCATAATTTGATCCAAAAGCCGCTCCTGTAATTACAATTGGGCTTTCTAATCCGGCAGAACCTCCTAAACCAACAGTCAAAGAACTTGTAACAATCTGCGCATACATTTGTTTTTTCGGAATTATGCTCGCTTTTTTGGCAACTGCATATAAAATCTGTGACGTTCCTTTTTGAATTGTACCATTTAAAACCTTTTTAATTACAAAAACGGTCAATAAAATTCCAATTATGGGAAGAATACTATTGATGAAGCTTAACTTTAAAGTCCCGTTGATATAAGTTGCAAACGAAAAAACGCTGTGCGCAAAAGTTTTCAAAACAATTACAGCAAAAGCGCATGAAATGCCAACTAGCACGCTCGATAAAAAAATAAATTGCTTTGGCGTCAACAAGGATTGAGCTAACGCAATAATGCTTTCTAGTTTTCGAAAAAGTCGTTTTATCATAATTTTATTACAAAGGTACAGGGGAATACAAATTTAGCTCTAAACATTCAATTTTGTATAATTTTTTGATGTAAATCTTTTTTGTTTAAAATCCTGCGGCTTTGTCGTCACCACGAAAATCGGCACCTCCTTCTAGAGTATTGTCAGGCAAAACCAGGATAGCATCGACTTTGCCAATTACTGGCGTCGTTTTTTCGTTGATCAGATATCCTTTTACTTTTAAACTTTCTAATGTTTTGTCGCTAAAAGTTTTAGGTTCAAAAGTAATTAAATCAGGAAGCCATTGATGATGAAAACGAGGTGCATTTACAGCTTCCTGCATGCTCAAATTATATTCGTAAACATTTAAAATAGTTTGCAATACAGAGGTAATAATGGTTGATCCGCCTGGTGAACCTACAACCATATAAAGTTTTCCGTTTTTTTCTACAATAGTTGGGGTCATGGAACTCAGCATTCTTTTTTGTGGCGCAATGCTGTTGGCTTCATTTCCAACCAATCCAAACATATTTGGAGATCCTGGTTTTGCACTAAAATCGTCCATTTCATTATTTAGGAAAAAGCCCAGTTCATCACAATAATATTTTGAACCAAATCCGTCGTTGATTGTTGTTGTGGCCGCAACTGCATTTCCAAATTGATCTACAATTGAGTAATGTGTTGTTTCTGTGCTTTCGCTATACGTTATTTTTCCTTCTTTAATATCGGATGATAAAGTGGCTTTTTCGGAATTGAAATTTGACATTCGTTCTTTTAGATAACTGTCTGATAAAAGTTCGTTTATTGGAATTTTTACAAAGTCAGGATCTCCTAAAAACTGGCTTCTGTCGGCATATGCTCTTCTTTCAGCCTCTACAATAACTTGTATAGATTGTTCCGAATTATGCCCCATTTTTGAAAGATAAAACGGTGAAACCATTTTAAGAATTTGCGCCAGACAGATTCCGCCGCTGCTTGGTGGAGCCATCGAAGTTATTTTTAAATCTTTATAGTCAAACTGAAGCGGCTTTCTCCATTTTGCTTCATAAAGCGCCAAATCTTTAAGTGTAATAATACCGCCTTTTTTCTTTAGATAATCAACTAAAATTTTTGCTGTTTGGCCTTTATAAAATTCATCTTTTCCATTTTTCAGAATTCGTTTTAAGGTACTGGCAAGTGCAGGATACTTTATGGTGTCTTTTTCTTTGAAATTTCCAGCCATAAGTGTATTTGGTCCATTGGCTTTTACAATGGCGTCATGGTAGGATTCAAGTTGTTTTTGTTGTTTTAATGTTACTACAACTCCTTTTTCGGCAAGGGCAATTACAGGTTTCAAAATTTCCGACATTGGCAGCGAACCTAATTTTTTATGAACGGCAAAAACACCTGCAATAGTTCCCGGAACTCCAATTGCCAAGGCTGTTTCGGTACTTTTTCCTTTTATGACATTTCCGTCTTTGTCTAAAAACATATTTTTTGAGGCAGCGAGCGGTGCTTTTTCTCGATAATCAAGACTTCCAACTTCGCCGTTTGCTTTTCTGTAAACCATAAATCCCCCTCCGCCAAGATTTCCTGCATAAGGATAAGCAACAGCCAATGCTAATTCTGTAGCGGCCATTGCATCAAAGGCATTGCCGCCTTTTTTCATTATTTCGACACCAATTTTTGAGGCTTCTTCGCGAGCCGAAACAACCATTGCTTTTGAAGCTGTTAAACCTGTTGGGTGAACAGCTTGCTGCGCAAAACTGTATAACGATATAAAAAAGAGTAAAAACGAAATTTTTTTCATAACAGAAACTGTAATCTATCGATTTGAATTTATAAGGAGATTAATTTTTGATTGGCATTCAGACGAAGATCTTCAAAAAACAGCGTGAATTCTTCTTCAAATTCGGCATAAAATTCTTTTAGCTCTTCGCTGGCATATTGCATTTTTGACATGTTTTTCGATCGTCGGTCCATTTGTGTAAGGATTTGATGAATTCCTTCGACTGTTCTATAACTTAAAAGCCAATTTCTTTCGATCATATAAGGCATTAAACCTTGCGTTTTTTCGGTTAAAATTGAATAATTTTCGTCTAATGATTTATAAAAACGGTTTATAAAACTTTCCAGATTTTCATCGGAATATTTTGTCCAGTTTTTGGCTAAAAAATGATCATAAACAATATCCACAATTACGCCTGCGTAATGATGGTATTTTTCATGCAAACGCTTGGTACTTTGTCTAAAAATATCATGAGAATCAGTGTAAGTATCTATAAATCTATGCAAAAGAATTCCTTTTTGAACATCTTTTGGGAAATGCTCAAATTGTTTTCCGCGAATGCCATCGGCCATAAAATTACCAATTTTGATTAAATCATTATCGCCTGAAAGATATATGTGGGCTAGGAAATTCATTTTTTTAAGATACTAAGGTTCTAAGGCACTAAGTTATTTTAGTAAATGTATAAAAACTTTTTTAAATGGTTTTGTTATAAAATTAGGCTGTTTGGCTCGGAAGTTTAACGATAATTTAAAAATCTTAGTGCCTTAGTATCTTAGAACCTTAGTAACTTTTTTATATTTGTAATAAAATAACCTTAACTCAAAAAAATGACTTTAATAAAATCGATATCTGGAATTCGTGGAACGATAGGAGGAAAAGTTGGTGACAACCTTACTCCTGTTGATGCGGTGAAATTTGCATCGGCATATGGAACATTTCTAAAAAATAATACTTCAAAAGAAAAATTAACCGTTGTAATTGGTCGCGATGCCAGAATTTCAGGTCCAATGATTCATAATCTTGTAGTGAATACTTTAATAGGTTTAGGAATTAATGTTATTGATCTTGGACTTTCGACAACGCCAACAGTAGAGGTTGCTGTTCCTTTAGAAAAAGCAGATGGCGGAATTATTTTGACAGCATCTCATAATCCAAAACAATGGAATGCCTTAAAATTATTGAATGAAAAAGGGGAGTTTTTAAGCGGTGCCGATGGTGCAAAAATTCTTGAAATTGCCGAAGCAGAAGCTTTTGATTTTTCTGATGTAGACAGTTTAGGCGAAATCACAGTGAACGATGCTTATATGGATATTCATATTGATGAAGTCTTAAATCTTCCGTTAGTTGATGCTGAAGCTGTAAAAGCGGCTAAATTTAAAGTGGTAGTTGATGGTGTAAATTCATCAGGAGGAATTGTTATTCCGAAACTTTTGGAACAAATGGGTGTTGAAGTTGTCAAATTATATTGCGAACCAAACGGACATTTCCCACACAATCCTGAGCCATTAAAAGAACATTTGACTGATATTTCAGAATTGGTTGTTAAAGAAAAAGCGCATCTCGGAATTGTAGTTGATCCAGATGTTGATCGTTTAGCTTTCATTAGCGAAGACGGTGAAATGTTTGGTGAAGAATATACGCTCGTAGCTTGCGCAGATTATGTTTTGGGCAAAACTCCAGGAAATACGGTTTCGAATATGTCGTCTTCACGTGCTTTAAGAGATGTTACTAAATCTTATAATGGAGGTTATGAAGCAAGCGCAGTAGGAGAGGTGAATGTTGTGGAATTGATGAAAAAAAATAATGCAATTATTGGTGGAGAAGGAAACGGCGGTATCATTTATCCTGAATTGCATTACGGAAGAGATAGTTTGGTTGGAGTTGCTTTGTTTTTAACGCATTTAGCAAACAAAAAAATATCAGTTTCTGCATTGAGAGCTTCTTATCCTGAATATTATATGAGCAAAAATAAAATTGAATTGACACCACAAATTGATGTTGATGCAATTTTAGCTGCAATGACAGACAAATACAAAAACGAAGATATTTCGACAATTGATGGTGTAAAAATTGATTTTGCCGAAGAATGGGTTCATTTAAGAAAATCGAATACAGAACCAATTATTCGTATTTATACTGAATCAGCAACGCAAGAATCAGCGGATAAATTAGCACTTAGAATTATTGATGAAATTAAAGTAATCGCAGGATTATAATTTTATTATTTTAAATACAAAAAGCCTCTTTTTGAAATTTCAAAAGAGGCTTTTCTTTTTGGCTAGATATATTTAGTTTTTGATGATTTTAATTGATTTTTGGATTTTCCCGTAAGAAGCGTTTACAATGTAAATTCCAGCAGCAAGTTTTTCGCCAATTTTAATATCTTGATTCGTGAAATAATCTTTAGATTCGAAACAAACTTTTCCGCTCATATCAACGATTTTCAAAATTATAGATTCAGTTTCAGAAGATTTAATATGAAGCGTTGATTGATTTTTAACCGGATTTGGATAAATCGTAAAAGAATCTTTTTCAGCAATTGGATCATTTACTCCTAGATTTCCGGCAGTAACATCAATATAATTAAAATTCATGGCGTTTGATTTGAATTTAATTTTAAGATACACTTCTCCTTTAGGGAGTGTAACACCGCTCACGATTTTATCTGCATAAGTCTGCCATCCTCCCGTTGCAGGAAATGTTTCATCTGTTTTTACCGCTACATTGTTTACCAGAATGTCAAATTTTCCATTTATAGCAGGCGCTGCTACTCTAAAAGAGAGATTGTAAGTTCCTGCATCAGTAATGTTAAGTAAAAATTCATTCCAGTCTCCATTTTCAATAAAACATACATTTTGTCCGGTATTAGAATCTGCTGTGTTTTGTAATCCCGTTCCTTTTCTGCGATAGTGTTTATTTGCAGTAATTCTTCCTGGAACATTCATTTTTTTAGAAGTATAGCTTTCGTTGATATAGGCTGTACCAATTGGTTTTAAAACTCCGCTTGTAGGACTTAATAATTGTCCTTCAAGCATATCAGTCCAATTTGAAGGAACACGTCCCGTAAACCACGAGTATCTATAAATATCCGGATCGTTTTCAAAACTGCTCACAACATTTTTCATAAAATTGATTTTGTCGGCTTCACTTTGAATAACTCGATTAGCAAATTCTGTAACCCATATTGGGCGATTGAATGTTTTTAAGTTTCCTGTAACTCCCACGACAGAACCTGCAGTAGCATCATAAGTATGAAAAGCGATATAATCTACTTTGCAGTTTGGACATAAAAGAAAAAATTGATTATGCCATGCAACGGGATCGCTGTATCCGCCATAATTGTTTGGCCCATTATAAGCTGGAGATGCACTGACGATTTCTAAGTTTTTTGCGGCAGCCACTTTTTCTACATTTGCCCACGCATTAACAGCTTCTTGTGGTGTTAATCTCGCGCCGTCGTTAAAATTAGGTTCGTTAAATGCTAACAAATATTTTGCTCCGGGCTTAATATTGTCGATAAAACTTTGTACTTCATTATCATTTAATTTTCCCCAAGCCATCGGAACATATTCAACGCCAATAGAAGCGTAATTAGCATTGGCATCATTTTCAGGAATTCTTCCCCAGTTGTACCACCATGAAATTCCAGGTTTGAGCGCCATTAAATCAGCCGCACTGTTTTGTCCGTAGGCAATACCTCGTTTTGGACTTTGCGCAAAAACGGGTTTTGAAAAACAAGTTATTAAAATTGTGAAAAGTAATTTTTTGATCATGGGTATTAATTTTGCAATGGTTTTTGGATAGTTTTTAGTCAATCTCAAATGTATATTGTTTGTCTAAATTTGCCTATGTTTTAATTTAACAAAAATCATTACAAAAACACATCAAAAATTTGTTTGAGTGTTTTAAAACATCGTTTTTTATTGTTACGTACTTTCACAAATAAAAAAGCCCAAAAAGTATTTCTTCTTTTTGGACTCTTTTTTTTTAATTATAAATTAGGAATCAACCCGATGTTTCCATCGCTTGTGTGTCCATAAATAATATTCTGGTTTTACAAGAATTTGTTTTTCGACTTCTTTCAAATACATTTCTGTAATTTCAAAATCCGGGAAATCTTTTGGGTTATCAGCAATAGGTATAAATGTAGCTTCATAATAACCTCTTCCTGTTTTTTTAACGTTGGCAAAAATGACGCTTAGATTATATTTTTTTGCCAGCATTTCGGCGCCTGTATGTACAGGAACTTCAACTCCCATAAATTCCATCGAGTGGAAAATTCGATCTAATTTAGGAGACTGATCACTTGCTAAACCGTACATGCTCAAAGTTCCGTCGCGTTGATTTTGTGCCATTGTCGGAATTGCTTTTCGGGTTTCGATCATTTCTGTTTTGTATTTAGAGCGAATTTTTCGAACTAATTTATCAAAATAAGGATTTGCTAGTTTTTTATAAACAGCAACACCCTGAAAGCCAATTTTTGGATTGATTGTCATAAGCCATTCGTAACTTGCATAATGAGAAGCAACGAGAATTACGCTTTTTCCTTTTTTCGCATAATCCAATACCAAGTCAAGATTCGTTACTTTGAATCTTCTTTCCATTTCTTCCGGAGAAATACTCATGGTTTTGATCATTTCTAAAAACATATCACACATATGACTGTAGAATTTTTTCTCAATAACTTTTCTTTCAGCGTCATTTAAATGTGGCAAAGCCAAAGCCAAATTCTCACGAACTACTTTTCGGCGGTAGCCAATAACGTGATAAACCAGGAAATAAACGAAATCTGAAAACCAGTAAAATAACCGAAATGGAAGTATAGAGATAAGCCAAAGTAAAGGATAGGCTAAAATATAGACAAGAAATTGCATGTAATTTTTTTTTACAAATATAAAGTAAAAATGAATAGATGCCTATATTTTGGTTAGTAGCGGACTTGTGTTTAAGAATGACTATATTTACCATTCACAATAAATATGTTTTATGAATGCTATTTTGATTGGAATTATAGTTGCCAATGTTCTTTTTAGTTATAAAGGTTTTAATGATTATGCTTTTTTCAGAAAATATGAATTTCATGTTGGAAGCATTCGCTCAGGAGAGCAGATAAGAATGCTTTCTTCGGGATTTTTGCATGTTGATTTTATGCACTTGGCTTTTAATATGTTTACACTTTGGTGTTTTGCGCCTGTTGTTTCAAACTTGCTGAGTGATTTTTCTTTTGTTTTGATTTATTTTGGAAGTTTGATTTTTGGAAATCTGCTTACCATGCTTTTTCATAAAAACGATTATAGTTATCGTGCAGTTGGTGCTTCTGGCGCTGTGACAGGAGTTTTGTATTCGGCTATTTTATTGCAGCCCGATATGACATTAGGAATTTATGGCATAATTCCGATTCCGGCCTATTTGTTCGGAATTTTATATTTATTGTATTCTATTTATGGAATGAAAGCCAAAAATGACAATATTGGACATACAGCACACTTTGGAGGTGCCATAGGCGGGTATTTGATTACTTTGATCAAAGATCCTTCTTTAATTGTGGATCATACTTTAATGACAATTCTATTGGCAATTCCAATTATTATACTTTTCGGGATGGCTAAATTAGGAAAATTGTAAGGCTGGCATAACTTTTGAAATGTCCTTATCAATAATTTAAAATATAACAAAAATGAAAAAACTAGTATTATTTTTAACAATCATGTTTATGACTATGTCTTACGGCCAAGAAACCAAACAAATACCTCTTATTAACGTTAATGGGGAAGGAAAAGTAAAAGTAGCACCTGATCAGGTTTGTATTTCGGCTACGGTTGAAACAAAAGGGAATAATGCTAAAGACGTCAAAAAACAAAATGACGAAAAAATGGACGCTGTTTTAAAATTCATTAAAAAGATGAATATCCCAACAGCTGATTTCAAAACAAAACAAGTTGCTTTGAACCCGCAGTATGATTACGAAAAGAAAAAAACGAGTTATAATGCGACACAAACTGTAGAAATTATCGTAAAAGATTTATCTAAATATGATGAATTGATGGAAGGTTTGGTTCAGCAGGGAATTAACCGAATTGATAGGGTAACTTTTGAATCTTCTAAAGAAGTTCAATTACAAGCTGAAGCTAGAAAACTTGCAATGAAAGATGCTAAAGCAAAAGCAGACGATTATGTTTCTGTTTTAGGTCAAAAAGTTGGAAAAGCTTTTGTTATTTCTGATAATTCCCAAGTTTATCATCCACAACCAATGTATGCTGCTATGCGAATGAAAGAATCAGCGGATGCTATGGGAGCCTCAAATGAAACTTTAGCAATCGGCGAAATTGAAATTACAGCGAATGTAAGTGTAAGTTTTATTTTGGACTAAAAAAATAGAATTCCACATATTTAAAAATCCAAATTCCAATTCAAATTGGGATTTGGATTTTTTTTGTTTAAAACTAAAATAGAAAGTTTAAACAAATAAGGTTTGAATAAAAACTTGATAGGAATTATAAAAAATACTTAAACACTTTTGATGAAAAATTAATCGGGTTGAATAGTAATTTGAATCTAGTTGAAAGAAAGCGGCAATATGACATTGCTGCTTTTTTATTTAAATGCTATTTTGAATTTGCATTTCATAATAGATTCTTAATTATTTATGTGTTCTGTAATTTTTCCAGATATTTTTTACAAGAACGTCATTTTTTAGCTACAAAACATGGGTAAAATGTATAGGTCAGACTTTATTATACCCAAAAACGGATTTTATTGCTCCCTCTGAAAACCATTAATTAATCAAATTTGTCCCAATAAAATCATTAATCGGTTTTGACCGAAGCTCAGAAGATTTTAGAAAACTAACTAATTAATTAACCAACAAATTACAAACCAAAAATGACAAATTTTACTAGGATTAAAAAAAGTCCTAATGGTGGATCAGGATTTAATTTGAAAAAGAAAATGATGATATTTTGCGTCTTGTTTTCTTTATCACAAGTTCATGGCTACGCTATTAGTTCTAAAAGTACAATGGAGTCTCACGATGTAGTTCCACAAAAAAGCATTAAGGGAATAGTAGTAGATGAAAGCGGTATGCCGATGCCGGGAGTTTCAGTTTTAGAAAAAGGGAGTAAAAATGGTACTTCAACAGATTTTGATGGAAAATTTACTTTAAAGGTAGATAACGACAATGCAGTAATCGTTGTGTCTTATTTAGGCTATGTAACTGCAGAAGTTAGCGTAAGAGGTGAAGCTTCAATTACTGTAAAATTGAAAAAAGCGACTACTTCATTAGATGAGGTTGTTGTAGTAGGTTACGGTAAAATGAAGAAAAAGGATTTAACGGGAGCAATTGTTCAGGTAACGCCCGATAAATTGGCGAACCAAAATCCACAAACAGTTCAGGATGTTTTAAGAGGTACGCCTGGTGTAAGAGTAGGATATGACCCTTCAGCAAAAGGAGGAGGAAGCATACAAGTTCGTGGTCAGACTTCAGTTTATACAGGAGGTAGTCATAATTCACCGCTTATTATTTTAGACGGAATGCAGTTTTATGGTGAGCTTTCAGAAATAAATCCTGATGATATTCAGCAACTTGATATTTTAAAAGATGCTTCGGCAGCATCTGTATACGGATCGAGAGCAGCAGCAGGAGTTATTCTTATTTCAACTAAAAAAGGAAAAACAGGTAAACCTATTGTTAGTTTTACTACAAACACAACAATTAGTAATAAGAGTGCCTATCGTGGTGTGTATTCTCCAGAAGGATACTTAAAATACCGTGAAGACTGGGAAACAGCCCAAACTTACGGTGTTAATCCAACAACTAAGCAATACGAAGCGTGGATTGCAGGAACAGTTGCTAACGGTAAACCTGGATATTTTTCAAATCCAAATGATTTAGCGAAATGGGGTATTACTGAAGCGCAATGGTTAGCATATCAGCCGGCTACTCAAACAGCAGGAAAAAGCAGTAAAGAAGTATGGGGAACACGTTTAGGATTAAATTTTGACCCTTCGTTGATGGCTAATTTCTTAGCTGATAAAACGCATGACTGGAGTGACAGCTCTTTTAGAACAGGGATTAATCATGATAATAATTTAAGTATTTCGGGAGCAGGAGACAAGGTTAACTATTACATGTCGTTTGGTTATTTAACGTCAGAAGGAGCTATTGTTGGAAATGATTACAAATCGGCTCGTTCTAATATGAAAGTTGATGCTAAAATTACTGATTGGCTTGACTTTGGTGCAAATATTAATTTTCAGGATCGATCAGATGGAGATGTTACGCCTTCTTTAGGTACAAATGCTGGGGATAATAATATGATGAGAACGAGTCCATTCGGAACTTTTATAGATGCAAATGGAAACTATGAGAGACAGCCAATGGGAAAAAATGTTTCAGGACAGAATTATAATTATTACTACGAACGCCAATATATTGACAAGGAAACAGGATTTACAACATTGAATGCTATTTTCAATACAAAGGTAACGTTGCCGTTAGGAATCACGTATTCATTTAATATTGCTCCTCGCTATCAGTTTTATCATGATCGTTATTTCAGATCAACACAAAATCCAAACTGGCCGGCAGCTACTACAGGAGTAAACAGAAATAATGCTACAAGATTTGAGTATAACTTGAATAATACAATAACGTGGGATTATACAATTGCTGAAAAACATCACTTCATTGCAACTTTTGTTCAGGAAGCTGAAGAACGTCGTTATTGGTCAGATGGAATGGATGCTTATAATATTCAACCTTCAGATGCTTTAGGGTTTCACAATGTTAGTACAGCAACAATGGCAAACAGTGCGCTTAGATCAAACGATACACATGAAACAGCAGATGGTCTGATGGCAAGACTTTTTTATTCATTTGATAATCGTTATATGTTGACAGCGACTGTTCGTCGTGATGGATATTCAGCATTTGGAGCTTCAAATCCTTATGCAGTTTTCCCTTCTTTTGGAGTGGCTTGGAACTTTAAAAATGAAGACTGGTTTAAATGGGATGCGATGAGTACTGGTAAATTACGTTTGTCTTGGGGTAAAAATGGTAACAGATCGCTTGCTGATCCGTATATTTCTCTTGCAAACTTAGTAAATACTGGAACAATGGGATACTTAGATCCTTCAGGAAAAGCACTTGAGTTGAAATATTTAGCACTTGACCGTATGGCCAATCCAAATTTGGAGTGGGAAAAAACAACATCAACCAATATTGGTCTTGACTTAGGTTTCTTACACGATCGTATTACGGCCACTTTAGATCTTTATAAAGCATCTACTCATGACATGATTATGAGTCAATCATTACCTGGTTTCACTGGATTCTCATCAATTGCAACTAACCTTGGAGAGGTTCAAAATCAAGGTTTTGAGTTGAGTGTTAATACACTTAATATGAAAACACCAAACTTTGAATGGCGTACTACATTTGGTATCTCATATAACGAAAATAAAATTATCTCATTGTATGGCAATATGGTAGATATTAAAGATGCCAGTGGTAATGTTATTGGAAAAAAAGAGGGTGATGATTCAGCTAATGGATGGTTTATAGGAAGACCTATTTCTCAAATCTGGGATTATAAAGTAACTGGAATTTGGCAGAAGGATGAGTGGAAAGAAGCTCAAAGATACGGGCAGCGTCCTGGAGATCCAAAAGTTGATAACAGTTATACGGCAGATGACGTAGATGCAGTAGACGCAGATGGTGTTGCTTATAAAAAAGCAGTTTATAATGAAAAAGATAAACAGTTTTTAGGTAATTCAAATCCTCCAGTACAATGGACTTTGCGTAATGATTTTAAGATTTATAAAAATTGGGATTTGGGTATCAGTATGTATTCTTACAATGGAGGTAAATCACTTAGTTCAATTTACATGAACACTTTCAACGATGCCAGTTTGTATAAATTCAACTTTAATCCATATGTAAACCCTTATTGGACACTTGATAACCCAACTAATGAATGGGCCCGTCTTGACGCTAAAGGACCTGCAGGAACTCCGGTTGCACCAGGAAGATTGTATGATAGAAGCTTTATTCGTTTGGATAACATTTCGGTTGCTTATACGCTTCCTAGAGATCTTTTAGATCGCGCGCATATTAAAAATATAAAAATTTACGCTTCAGTTCAAAACGTAGCAACATGGTCTGCTTCTAAAGAATGGAAATATTTTGGAGATCCGGAAACAGGAGGATTGGCTACAAGACAGTTTAATTTAGGTTTTAATTTCCAACTTTAAAAATTATTCAACAATGAAAAAATATATCAAAAATAAAATAACAAGACTAGTGCCTTTTGCTTTATTGGCAGTATTGGCCAGTTCTTGTTCGAAAGATTTTTTGGAATCTGACCCGCTTTCGTTTTACGAACCAGAAACTACATTTTCTACAGAAGCTGGTTTGCAGGCAACTTTAGCACTATGTGATAAACAGTTGCGTAATAATTATATTCATTACGGTTTTTCTGGTGTGAGTGTGCCTATTGGTACAGAATATCTTTTCTCAGACATGGCGCAATATGGTAAAACAGATACAGGAAGTAACATTGCTGATTATGCTGCTACGATCGTTCCAACTGGAGATTTTAGAAGAGACCCAAGTGGTGAATCACTTTATCTTGGATTCCTATGGACTGAAGCTTATACAGGTATCAAAAATGCTAACACAGTATTAACTTATATTGGTAATGTAAAAAGTTTATCGGAAGAGGTTAAAAATAAATATATCGGTCAGGCTTATTTTCACAGAGCATACCGTTATCTTAATTTAGTGTATGAATTTGGTGATATACCATTGATTACTAAGATCTTGTCGGTTCCTAAACAGAGTTATTATTCTACAAAAAAAGAAGCGATCATTGAAATGATTACGGCTGATATGGAGAAAGCTGTACAATGGGTACCAGAGCAATCAAAAATAGGATATGTAGGTATGGTTAGTAAAGGTGCTTGTCGTCAATTGCTAATTAAGTGTTATTTGGCATCTGGAAGATTTGCTGATGCTGAAGCACAAGCTAATATTTTGATCAATCAATCAGGTTATTCTTTGGTACAAAACTCTTTAGGTATTTTTGATCCGGGAGGAAATCCTACGGCATGGCCAATTACAAGAAATGTAATTTGGGATTTACACCGACCAGAGAACAAAGTAATATCTGCTAATACTGAAGCGATATTAGTTGCACCAAACGGAGGAGCACAATCATTTTTAGCATTTGCTTCAATGAGAATTTTTGGGCCTAACTGGAACGATGCCAACTTGATTACTCCTGATGGTAAAACAGCGGCACCGCGTTTCCCATTGACAGACAAAACGAATTATAATGCAAAATACGATTACCAAAGAGCAATAGGACGTGGTATCGGGACTATAAGTGGATCTTATTATTCGCAGCATCCTATGTGGGTTGTAAATGGTGTTGAGGATAAGGTGGATCTTAGACATAACAGTACTGTTGGTAACTGGGTAAACATGGAAGACCTTAAATATGCTCCAGGAGCGGGGGGAAGTGCTACATGGGCTGGACAAAATTTCAGAATGAAAGATGCAGCTGGTAAATTGCTAGCAACAGATTCCATTCGCGATTGGTTTGATTTTCCTCATTATAAAATCTTTTATCATGATGTTGTAGCCGAGGCTAATCCAGCAGCAAATGATTTTCAAGGAGCTACTGCAGGAGCAAGTGCACATATGTACATTTATCGTTTAGCTGAAACTTATTTGTTACGTGCTGAAGCTCGTTTTTATCAAGGCAATGCGACTGGAGCAGCTCAGGATGTTAATGTTGTAAGAGCGAGAGCAAAAGCAACACAAATGTATACTACTGTAACTATTGGTGATATTTGTGCAGAAAGAGGAAGAGAGCTTTACATGGAAGAATGGAGAAATGTGGAGTTAAAACGTATTTCGCACTGTTTAGCTATGAGTGGAAAACCTGATGAGTGGGGTAATACCTATAATAAAGCAACTTGGGATAAACAATCTGGTAAAGATGCATCTGGAGGAAGCTACTGGTGGCAACGTATTGTTCATTACACGCTTTACAATAAATATCCAAATGGTATTTCGCTTAAGCCAGGTGTAAAGTTTTATACTATGGATAAACGTAATAATTACTGGCCAATTCCTTATAGACTTGCTATAGAGCCTAACATCAAAGGTCAGCTAAGTCAAAACTATGGTTATGATGGCTACAATGAAGCTGTCAAAGTATGGGATAAATGGCAAGATGCTGTTGATGACGAAAGTAAAATTTAATTTTTTCTCAAAATAAAATTTGAGATATAAAATGAAAAAATAGCTTGAAGCCCCCAAATAAAGCTAAAACAAGAAACGAGTTAATTTATATAGTTAACTCGTTTTTTTGTCTTTATTTTAGAATGTATTGTCCCGCTTTAACTCAAAGAACAATTTTAAAAAGTCAGTTATGAGGCCGACATATATCTAATAAATTTTGATAAATGAAATAATAGATTTAGTCACTTTGAACGTAATTGAAAACTTAAAGATTAAACTAAAACTATTAAAAAGTTATATAACAGCCAATAAACCAATTTAAACAATGCTCAAAAATCTTCATTTTATCTCCTTTTTTTTTATGTTTTTAGCCATAAACTCGGCAAAAGCAAATACAAATTCTTGTCAGCAAGACAATGAAATTGTTTTTATATTCAAAAAAAATGATCACGTTCCAACCACAAAGTATCGCACTATCAGCGGAACTATTAACCCAATTTATATTTCAGAACAAGGGGATTTTAAACGTTCGGAATTGATTATTAATAATAAATCAAAAACCGATACAATCAGTAGATCAGTCAAAGGAGATTTAATTTGTATGACTTATATTTATGATTCTCCCAAAACGTATTATTACTTGTTTCAAAAAGGAGATACTATAATTTTTGATTATGAAAATGGTGTGCCGAAAGCAACGATATTTGGTCGTAAAACTAAAGAGTTTGACTGCAATTTTGAAGTTTCTTTCAAAATTCAAAAACCACTGGATGATTTTGAGTTTTTTGATCAAAACAAAAGAATGCGGAATGAATTGGAAAGCAAAAAATATAAGACAGAAATACGTGATTATACAGTAAAAATACATGCTACTCTCGACTCTTTGTTTGCTAAAGATTTAATTTCTAAAAATGTCATGGAATTGTATAAAGAGCATACAAAATATTACGAGATTAATGTAAACAAAGAACTTCTTTCTAAAGTTTCTGCCGATGATTTAAAACAGGATGATTTATTGTATATGAGAGGTTATCAGTTTTTTTTAGACAATTATATTACCAAAAAAATAAAAGAAACAAATACAAAATCACAACCAGATAATCCTAAAATAGCATTTGATTATGTTTTGAAGAGTAAAGTTTTTTCTGTCATAGTAAAAGATTATTTATTGTACACAACTTTGTGTCGAATTATAGAATCATCATCAAATGTAGATTCAGAAATGTATTTTGAAAAATTCAAGCAAGAAGTGCATAATAAAGAAATGTGCAATGAAATTTTTGAGAAATATGCTTTCGATCTTTCTAAAATGAAAGAAGAAAAGAAGATTACTTATTTCCTCAATTCAGCTAAACAAAAATTCACACTGGATGAAATTCTTTCAAAAAATAAAAACAAAGTAATTTATGTTGATTTTTGGGCAAGTTGGTGCGGACCCTGCAGAGTTTCTATTCCGGCATTCAATAATTTAAAAAAAATGTATAAGGATAAAGAAGTTGTTTTTGTCAATATTTCCATCGACAAAGATTTATCAGCTTGGAAAATGGCTTCTGATAAAGAAAAATTATTTTCAAGCAGCAATAATTTATTTGCTGTGAATTATCCAAATGCGCAGTTTTATCAAAATCTGCTGTTGAAAACAATTCCAAGATATTTACTTTACAATAAAAAAGGAGAATTAATTAACAACACAGCACCACATCCTGAAAGTAAAGAAATTGAAATAGAATTAGATAAATTATTACAAGAATAAAGATATGTAAAGTATTATAAAGGATCGTTTTATCCAGTTCAATATGCTAGAAATAATTAAAAACTCTTAAAAATACCAAAGCCTTACTAATTAAACAGTAAGGCTTTTGTAATTAACATAAATTGTAAAAAAGGAGATTAATAGCCTCCACCACCGCCGCCACCAGCAGGGCTTCCGGCTGGATTAGCAGTAACAAGTTGTCCTCTTATTTCACCTCCTGCAAAAGCTTCAGAATGTAGATTGACATAATAATTATTAGCCATAAGATCCGTTTCTTGAGCTGCAGTCAAAGCAGTGCTAGTATAACTAATAGGTGATGCCAAACTAGAAAACGGAAATATTACAGGACCATTAGTACCCGCAGCTCCCATATGTATATGTCCCATAGTTGGAGTTAAACCGGAATATGTCACAGTAACCGTAAAGATTTTTGTGGTTTTATTATAACTCAAAGTTGCTGTTCCTGTTGCTGTTGAAGCGTTTGCAGGAACTTCATTTGCACCACTCAAAGTAGCATTAAATGTTACAATAATAGGTGAGGGCGGACTAGAATTGTCGTCATTACTAGAGCACGAAACTCCAATAAATAATAACAGTAAGAGCGCTGAAAAATTAAATAGAGATTTCATAATTGTATAATTTTAGAGTTTAAAAAGATTATTTTCCATCGAGAATAAAATTCAGGGCAATATTTACATCTTCCGAAACTTTGCTTTTTACAACACTTGGTATTTTGATATTAAAATCTTGGGCTTTTACTGTAAAATTGTTGGAGAGATATAATTTTCCATCTTTCAAGGCTAAACTGACTTTAATTTTAATCTTCTTTGTAACGCCATGTATAGTCAGATCACCTTCTGCATCATATTTTTTTGAAGTGCTTAATTTAGAAGTATCAAAATCTATGATTTTCCCTTTAAATGTGGCTTTTGGATAAACGGAAGATTCCATATAATTTTCATTAAAATGTTCTTCCATAAGCGGAATTTCAAATTTGAAAGCTTTTACCAAAGCCAGTACAGCAAATTCACCATTAGATTTATCAAGAATTGCTGAAACAGAATTATTTACAGCTGCAACAGGTTCAAAAGAAGGTGCAGAAGCTTCAAATTTTATTTGTCCGGTTCGGGTTATCATTTTTTGGGAGAAAATGGTGTTTCCCAATAAAAATAATAGAATTAAAAATGCTGTTTTTTTCATCGTTGTAATTTATTCTTTTACAAATCCGTTTGCTGCCCAAAGTTTTATCATGTCAATATCTGTTTGAGGTAAACTTCCTCCTAAAGGCATTCTTGCTCCGCAGGATTGAGATTCTATTCTGCAGATTAAATTGGCATTGGTACAGGCATTTTTGACTCCATCAAACGTTTCCAGATTTGGGTATTGCGATGTTCCGGAATGACAGCTGATACAGTTATGTTCCATAATATGCTCTATGTTTGCTACATAAGTTGGATTGCTGGTAGGCGGAGCTAATTCGCTATAAGTGTTAGATTCGCAGGAGACAATGAAAACACTGGATAATAGGGTCAGGCAAATTTTTATTTTTTTCATAGAATTTCGTATTAATTTTTAAAAAACCCTGTAGAGATTAAATCCGAAGTAAATACCTCCGCCATTCCATTTTCCTGTGGCATTAGAAAATACATAAACGTCGTTCATAGTCTGGCAATTTGAGAATACCATTTGAAAAATGTGCCCACCGGTATCGATATCTAATCCTACTGAAAGCAAGTTGTGATATACCTCGCTTTCGGGAGCATTAATTCGGGGTGCATATTCAAGATTCATGCTCAATCTTTTTGTGAACTTATATCTTCCGCCAAGTCCAACCGCAAATTGATCTTTTCTTTCCGTAGTTTCATCATACAGATTTTTGTGAATATAAATCGGGTTTATTTCAAGTGAAATCTTATCTGAAAATTGCCTTGAAACCAACAGTTGTGTAGTATAAGCCAATCGATTATTAAATTGTAAATTCGGATATTGATCTGTACTTAAATTGGTATTGATATCCATCGTATTATAGCCCACAATAGTCACCGGAAAGCCATCCACTTCCTGCGTTTTCAGTCTGTATTTTAATGTTAATTCATAAATTTTATTATTAGTTTGCCTTGAAGCTCCAACAGAAAGCCAGTTGGTTACACCGTAAATTGCTCCCAATTTGGTATACGCATCATCTAATCCAAAGAAATTCTCAAAGCCCTTAGTCAAATCACCAAAACGATGGGAAATCAATACATACCATTCTCCTTTGGCAGTTAATTTTGTTGATTGCATATTACAAATCTGCAGTCCTTTGAAACCTAAAGTTTCTGTCTGTTTTTCTTTTGATTTTATAGTATCCAGTTCCTTTAACAAATCATCTTGTGCCGATACATGGCAAATGATTGAAAGAAAAAATGCTACGGATAAAAATAATTTTACCTTCATTTAGTTAGTTTTTGATTATAAAACATTGATCTAGTTTTACTTCGCCCATCAAATCATCATATCCGACAATTCTCCCTTTTACAGTCACTATTTGGTCTTTTTTAATGGATAAATCCTGATCTTTAAAACTGCAGATAATAGTGCCGTCCAGAATTACTTCTTTTCCATTCAGAGCTGTTATTTTTCCTTTTATAGCAACGGCATTTTCAAGATATTTTTTGTTTGCAGCTTCTAAATCTGAAATAAATTCGGCTGTAATGGCAGCGGAACTAACTGTGAAATCTGTTTTTTCAGTTGCTAAATTTCGAGCTCCGCTATGCATTAAACAGTTATAAGAGAAAAAAATGATTAGGACAATTGCGAATAGTATTGAAATAATTATTTTGGTTTTTTTATTCATTTCTCTTTTCAATTTGTTGATATTCAGAAAACATTATTAGAACTTATTTTGATTTCAGCCTTAATAATGTTTTCTTTTATTTTAGCAGTTTAAATGGCAAGTGGTATATCTTTTACCGGAACTGGCCAAATTCCAGGACTTGGAAAACTAATTCCTTTGTTGGCGCCTCTTACGCCAGCATCTTGTCCGAAGTAATATAAAGGCCAGCCATTATAAGTCAATTGCACTTTTCCAAAAACGGTTATCGAACTGAATTTAGATTTATCAAGAATAGAGGGAACAACAATTTTATCTGTTTCATAAATTGGCCAAACCGCATTGTTTGAAAAATCTTCTTTTGTGAAATTGTTTTTCTTGAAATTGTCATTTTTGAATGTGTACAATGTCAATCCTTTAGCATCAGTAAAGTAGGTCGTTGTACCAACTCCAACAGTATAATCTGATTTGTAATTTTTAGTGTCATGACCTACAAGCTGATTTCTCACAATCATGATTGAATAATCTGGTTTTGCAATAAACCATGTGCCATCAACTCCGTCTCCTGAAGTTTTTCCGGCAGCTTCGGGAGTATTGACACCTGCGCCACCATATCCATCTCCGGCAGACATTGGTGCGTAGTAATACAAAGGCCAACCTTTATAAGTCAATTGCTTTTTGCCAGAAGGAGTGGTAATAGAAGCAAAATCAGCTAATGTTAATCCGGTTCCTAATTTGTCGGTGGTTAAATTATCAACATTAAAAACAGGCCAAAAAGCTTCACATCCGCCGGTACATGAAGATTGTCCGTTTGCATCTGTTGCGAAAAAATATAAAGATCTTCCGTTTTTATCTGTAAGATAAGAGCCTAAAGTAGTGCTTGTAGCAAGGTTTACTTCTGTTTTTGTAACCGGTGGTGGTGGAGTGGTAGGGGTATCACTTCCACTGTCGTTGCTGCAGCTTATAAAAAATGATGAGATTGCAAGGGTAATTGCGGCGAATTTAAATAGTCTTAATTTCATAATACTTTGGATTTAAGTTATGTTAAATTGAAATGGACTTTACAGACTAGTAAAGTATTTTGGTTTAATGATTTTGTATCAAGATTTTCACTTGATTTTTATGGACGTGCTATTCGATAATTTTAGTATTACGAACTGTCCAGAGGAAATAATTTCAGATTTTTTAAGGGGTTCATTTTTTACTATTTTGATAAAATTCAATAGTAAAACAGTCTTGTGATAGAATACCCTACCTTAAGAATTGATATTTTGAAAAAAAAAAGTAAAAAAAGTCTAAGATTTTTTTAAAGCCTTGTAGGATTAAGATTAAAATGAAGCTCTAAAACTCACATTTGGAGTTCGTTGCAGTGAAAATGTCTCCACTTCTTCAATAGAATTTGTTAGCGAACTTATTCTATAATATTCGCTGATTTCATTTTTTCGATTAAGGATATTCAAGATGGAAACGCCCAATTTATACTGAATTCCATTAGCATCTTCCCACTTGTAAGTTGAAGAAAAATTAACCTGTGCAAAAGTGTGTAAATTGGTGTTATTAGGTTTATTGTATATCAATGTGGGATTTGAAAGATCAATTTGAGAATTGTCTGGAGAAGTTTTTGGTCGGCCCGAAGTCCATTTTGTTCCTAAAGCAATTTTGAAATTGTTTTTCTCATAAATTCCTGCCCAGCTTGCAGTATGCATTACTTCAAAGTTGTTAGGAAAAACGGGATATTCATAATTAATAAAATGATAATTATTGCGGTTGTAAGTATAACTCAGCCAGGTCAAAAAATGATTCATTTTTTTCTGAACAAGCATTTCTGTTCCCCAGATTTCATAATCTCCGGTTGTTTTTACAAATTCCAATTGATTCTGAAAACCTTGGCTCGAGGTTGTAATTCCGGTTACTTTTTTATAAAAATTTTCGATATCAAGCAGCCAGCCTTTTTTTTCATAAGATAAGTTTAAAGATAGTTGTCTACTTTTCTGAATCGGAATTGTGGAGTCGTTTGAGATAATCCATCGTCTCTTTTCAATTCCGAAATAATCTTTTTGTAAGTCAATAATTTGTTGGGAATTTTGACTTTTCATTTCGCCCAGCAATTCTAAATTCAGACTTTTATTGATTCCATAGCCAAACTCAATTCTAGGCTCGGGAATGAATTTTTTAAATTTTTCGATATAATTAACTCGGGTTCCGGCCTTAAAATAAACTCTCGAAATGGTGTCATTGTATTTTCCTTCCAAAATTAAAGCATGTGTTCTCAAAACATCTTTAACCTTGCGATAGAAATCAGGATTGGTTACATCCTCTAAATTCGTGACACCTATTTCGTTGAACTGATATCCATCATTTAAACTAAATTTTGAGGTAAGAATATGATTGTTTTCTAAGTTAACTCCGTTATTATTAACGGTATTCTCCTGAATCGCAATTTGATTTCCAAAAGTTGAGGTCTGATTGGCTAAAAGTTCGTAAGCCGAATTATAGACATTGATTTTAGTGGTATTAAAGTTATTCCAATTTCTTTTCCAAGCCAGATTTCCGCCATAATTTTGTTGACGCAATATGTTGTTTTCCGATCTGAAAATATCATATACCGTCGCACTTTGAAAAACTTCCAGATTATCTTTAATCGTAATTAAATCAAGTACGATTTGATCTTTGTTTCCTATTTTTTGAACATATTTTAGCGTCGCATCATAAAAACCGAATTTCTTGTCACTTTGATAATCAACGTTTTGATTGTTTGAAAAATCGGTGATTGTAGTATTTTGGAATACTTTATTAAAATACTCTTTATAAGTGGGTGTTTCAACAAAATCAGTAATGGATTTTCGGGCTGAAATTTCGATATAACTTTTTTTCGAAAGATTATATTTCGCATAAATATCGGCATTAATCATATTGATTCCGGCGCTAAAAGAATTTTTTTCAGTTGTTTCCGGCGTCGAAGACATTGCTACAACACTGGATACACTTTCTCCGTAAAAAGCAGAACTTCCGTTTTTATAAATTGAAATTGTATGCGCTAAATTGGGATTAAAAACCGATATTAAGCCAAAAAAATGCCCCGTTTGGTACATCCGAATTCCGTTCCATAAAAACAAATTCTGATCATGCGTACCGCCGCGCACGTTGATGCTCGATACGCTTTCGTCGATACTATTAACACCGGGAATCTGTTGCATGGTTTGTAAAGCATCGGGTTCGATAAGTCCGGGCAAAATTCCGAATTTCTTGGGTTTAATCTCAAATGATCCATCGACATTTTTAGAAATTCCCGAAGCCAGAATCGCATTGGTTTTAATTTCGTGAAGTTCTGTGATTTCAGGTTCCAAAAATAGTTGAAGACAATTTTCAGAATCGGAATTTCCAATCGAATTTTTTTTTGACACAAATCCAATATGCGTGATGAGAAATGTATTTTGATTTTCCTTTTTAAATTCAAAATAACCTTTTGAATCTGTTCTGGTTTGTGTTTTATTGGCTAAATTAATATTGGCGTTTTCTATTGGTTTCTTATCGACACTAGAAAAAACATATCCGCAAATGATTTTAGGTTCGTCACTTTTTTTGTAGATATTAATGAATTGGTTTCCAATATTTTCAAAAGACAAATTGGTTTTTTTAGAAAGATATTCTAGTTTTTGCGCTAGCGAAAGTGTTTTTTTTGGAGGAATTAATTCAAGACCAGCAATGTTGTCTTCAGTATAATTGAAACTAACCTGATGCTGCTTTTCAATTTCAGATATTATTTTTTTAAAAGGCATGACTTGCCCTTGACCCTGAGCAAAAAGATTGAGGGTCAGAAAAAGAAGGAAAAACAAAAAATGAAATTGTTTGGGGAGCAACATTTATTTTTCGTCAAAAATTATTTTATTTTCTGAGACTTTTTTGGCCTCTAAATGATAAGTTGTACTAATAATATGCAAAGCTACATTTAAGTCTTTGGCAGGTAATTTTCCTGTAAATAAAGAGGTTGTATCTTTAGAATTTAATTCGACTGTAATGTTGTATTGTCTTTCAACTTCATCCAGCAAACTTCGGATATCTTCTTTATAAAAACTTATTTGATTATCCATCCATTCAGGTTTCGATACATTTACAATTGTGTTCGTTTGGTTTTTATTTTCGAAACTAACGCTTTGTCCGTGGGTCAATACAATTTGGGTGTTTGCATAGTTTACTTTTACGCGTCCCTCATAACATACGACATCAAATCTGTTTTTTCTGGCTTTAACATTGAATTGAGTTCCGAGAACAGTTACTTTTCCTAAATTAGTTTGTACTTCAAATCGGCGTCCCTTTGCAACTCTAAAATAAGCTTCTCCTTTAAGGTCAAGAGTTCTGTGGCTATCCCAGTTTAATTTTTTATAATTTATTTCAGAGCCTGAATTCAGTACTACTTCCGAGTTATCCGGTAATGAAAAAGTAGTTCGCTCGCCAAAACCTGCTGTTTGTGTTTGAGGTGTCAAAAAATTAAATGCAAGCGTAACGCCAAGTGCCAAAACAAATATAGCCGCCGCTCGAAAAGCCCATTTTTTGTACAACGGAATCACTTTTGGAGCCGCTTTTTTCTGTTTAAGAATATTATACAACATAGCGTTTTCATCCAAATCATCCATTGCTAAATGATCTGTATACTGTTTAATTTTCTGGTATTTTTCAAAATCGGGACTTGCTTCAAATGCAGCTAATTCGTCCTGTGACAAATCATTGTTGAGCCATTTTGCTAATAAGCGATTTTTTTTCATTTTCTTGTATTGTATAATTAAAACAATTGGAACTAAATTTACCCTACTTTTATAAATCAATTTCTTTACGCAAACTTAATAACGCCAGATGAATTCGTTTTTCGACAGCCTTTACACTAATGTTTAATTCAAGCGCGATTTCACTGTATTTTTTTCCATCAATTCGATGCATCAAAAAAGCAACACGTTGTTTTTCGTTTAAGTTTTCAATTGCTTTCAGAAGTTTTGACTGAAATTGTTTTTCTTCCAAAATATATTCTGGATTTTCATTGGTTTTATCTAAACCAGTGAAGTTTTTTTCATATTTCAAAACCACTTTCTGATGCGCAATTTCATTGAGACTGCTATTATTTGCAATAGTATAAATGTATGATTTTGCTTTTTCGAGCGGTACAGAAGCACAGTTTTGCCAAAGCTTTACAAACGCTTCCTGCGCTACATCTTCTGCCTGATTTAGATTGCCAAATTTGTAAAAAAGAAAATTTCTAAGCGCTTTAATGTGGCTTTTAAAAAAAGACGAAAAAATAATTTCGTCGCAAGTATTTGACTCGTTTTTAGTTGGCATTTAAATTTTCGATTTGATACCGTACAAAAGTATTTGTTTTTGGTTTAAGTAGGGTAAAAGTAAAGCTGATTGTTTTATAGAGACATAAAATGTTATTTTCGTTTAATGGATACACTTTTTAAAAGAAAAATTAAAAGCTTTACTGCCGAATTTATTGAAAAACAGTTTTTTAAATTTTATTACCTTTGTAAAAATATAAGTATGTTTCCGCTAAAAAAATATTTATCTCTAGTTGTTTTTTTGTTCTTATTGTCTTGCCAAAGTGAAATGGATGAACAGGGTAATAATACGCAGGGAACAATAACAAATTCTTCGCCTCTGACTTCCTATCTGCAAAGAGTTGCAATGGTGCAAACCGTTCAGGATAATGTAATTGACGGATCGACTTACTGCACTATAAAACCTCCCTACACGGTTACTGTAAATAACGCACAAATTGCTATAAACAGCGCTGCAGATTATCAAAAAGTGATCGATAATATTAACGCTAGCAATGCTGATTCAGACATTGTAAAAATAAATTTCCCGGTTACGATGGTGTATTATAATTACATCGAAAAAAATATTCCGAATGAGGCCGATTTTAATTCCTTAATCGATTATTGGAACCAATATCCGGATCTTTTATCAAAAATAAATGGATTAAATATTAATTATCCCATAACAATTAATATTTATAACAGCGCGAATCAAGCTGCAAGTTCGGTGTCGATAATAAGCGATCAGGCGTTTTTTAATTTTATTAAAAATCTGAACGCCAGCCAGTATATTTCATTAAAATATCCAATTTCTATAGTGGATTATAATAATCAGACAAAATCGCTTTCAAATAATTCAGATTTCGAAAATGCCATAAAATATGCTATTGATTATTGTCCTGAAAATAATATTGTAACACTTGATTTTGTTGGCGCTATAACAAAAGGTTCATGGGGAATTCCGTATTATTTCAGTGATTCGGAGAAAACTTCTTCTTATAGCGGTTATTCGTTTGTTTTCAAAAGTGACAAGTCAGTAGTTGCGACAAAAGGCTCAACTTCAGAAACAGGTCAGTGGGATAGCAGTGTTCAAAATAATGTTAGAGAATTAAAACTAACTTTTAGCTCCGATTTATTAAGTAAATTAAACAACAATTGGAAATTGTTTGAGTTTAACAATTCTCAAGTGCGATTGCGAGATGTCAGCAATACAACTAATTATCTGTATTTTGAGAAAAAATAAAACGTCATCTCTGTTTTATTCGGTTTAGATATCCAATTTTTTTTTTGAGTTCATGAAATAAAAAAGACAGTATTAATTTACATATTGATTGATTTCTTAAATTTGTAAGAACCAACATAAAAACTTTTTTAATCATGCCAATAATTGAACAATCAGAATATGATTCTCCCGCTATTATTCATCGCAACAGGCATGTTTCTACTATTTATGCCGCTTTGTTTAAAAAATTTGAAGTTCCTGGCTATACCAGAGAAAAACTTGAACTAAATGACGGTGATTTTATAAATATCGATTTTATTATAAATGATTCAAAAAAGGCCGTTATTTTATGTCATGGTTTAGAAGGTGATTCCAGAAGAACTTACAATAATAGCTGTGCATCTTATTTTGAAGAAAAAGGTTTTTCAGTTTTTGCATGGAATAATCGCACTTGCGGAGGCGAAATGAATCGTTTGCCGAGGCTTTATCATCACGGCGCTGTTGACGATCTTGATGAGGTAGTGCAGTTTGTTTTGAGAAAAGGATTCCAAGAGGTTTATATGATTGGCTATTCGATGGGAGGTGTTCAGCTGCTGAATTATTTCGGATGGACAAAAATCGATCAACGTATAAAGGGCGCAGTTTCGATTTCTGTACCAACGCATATTGCAACAAGCGCTGAGGTACTTAAACAAGGTTTTAATAGAGTTTACTTAAAGAATTTTACAATTGATATCAAAAAAAAGCTGAAATATAAAGCAGCGCAGTTTCCTGATTTTATAAACAGCGATCAGATTGATAAAATCTCTTCTTTTGATGAAGTTGATCAATATTTTACAGCACCTTTGCATGGTTTTAAAAGCAAAGATGATTATTATCAACGCGTATCTCCTGAATTTTCTCTTCAAAATATTACAACTCCGGTTTTAATACTTAATTCGCTTGATGATCCTTTTTTAGGCGAAAGATGTTATCCAAGAGCTATTGCAAAGAACAGTCGATATGTTTATCTGGAAACTCCAAAATATGGAGGACATTGTGCTTTTCCGCTTCGTGATTCAATGTATTCTTATGCTGAGAAAAGAGCTTATGAATTTTTTCAATCGTTGCAAGATTAAAGAGTCAATTAAAACATAGATCATTACTTTTTAACGACAAATCCTCTGTAGTAAAAAAGTTTAAGCTGTTCTGTTTTTGGTTTCAAAAATATATTTCGTTTGAGCGGGAGTAATTCTGCTGCTTTCAATTTGATTTGACTTATAAATCAAATCAATGTGCGTATGATGATAGATAGTGCCTTTCTGTTTCATATTCTTTTGTTCTTTCAGACTGTTCAATAAAATATTCCTAAAAACTTTTTATTTCTTTTTTACCGAATTACAGCATCTTCGGGAATATTCCGGAAGGAAGCTTCAATTAAAATATAGTAGCATACACTTTTAATTTGTTTGAACATACTTTCATAATCAATATTGATTAATCTACAAAAGAAATGAATTATTTTACGTAATTAGGAGAAACACATTTTGACCAATATTCCACTATGACGCGGATTGTATCTTTAATCTCGTCGTATTTTACAGGTTTTACAAAGAATCCCTGAATCGACTTCGAGTAGGCGTCAACGACGTGTGATTGTTCAGCACTTGTAGAAAAAAATAAATATGGAATTGATTTAATTCTCAAATCTTCGTTTTCGTGAACTTTATGTCTTAATTCCATACCGCTAAGGCGCGGCATGTTTATATCGGAGAAAATGATGAAAGGCTCTACATCAGTCTTCTCAAGATATTCTAAAGCTTTTTCGCCATCAGAAAAAAATATAATCTCATTCTTATAAGCTAAGGACAAGAATACATCATTAAAAAGTTCCTGATCATCCATATCATCTTCTATAATTATTATAGGGCCGCCTTTATTCATTTTTTTTTTATTTTTTTATAAAGATATCCAATTATTATGCTAAAAACGATAAAGGTGTAGATTATTAATAGATGTTTGAATGCTGTAATAAACTAAACCTATTGTGTAAGACATGCTGGAAACGGCTTTGTACATTTGGATATAATCTTAAAAACAAACATTATGGCAACTACAGTAAAAAATATAAAGGCTGCAAAGACGAAAGATGTGTCTTCTAAAAGTGATACTAAAACTGTATCAAAAAATTCTAATGGAACCGTTAAAGCTAAGTCAACGGCAGCAGAAGGATTGAGAGAATTGTTTGTAGATTCTCTAAAAGATATTTATTGGGCTGAAAAAGCACTAACAAAAGCACTGCCTAAGATGGCTAAAAACGCCACATCGGAAAATCTGATTGCAGCTATTAATAATCATCTTGCTGTTACAGAAGAGCAGGTTAAAAGACTGGAACAGGTTTTTTCATTAGTGGGAGAAAAAGCAACTGCAAAAAAATGCGAAGCTATGGAAGGTCTTATAAAAGAAGGGGAGAGCATTATGGAGGAAACAGAAGTTGGACCTGTGCGTGATGCTGGAATTATAGCTGCATCGCAAAAAATTGAGCATTATGAAATTGCAACTTACGGCACGTTGGCCGCCTTTGCCACAACATTAGGAGAAGATGATGCCGTACTGCTGCTGGAGAAAACTTTGGCCGAAGAAAAAGAAGCTGATACACTACTAACAGAAGCTGCTTATAATACCATCAATTTTGATGCTGATAGTGAAAGTCAGGATAAAGAATAAATTAGTAAAACAAATCCATTTCAGAATTGAGAAAAAACCTTTACTTTCTTTAGTACAGGTTTTTTTTTAGATTTCATTTTCAGCATAAAATTTACACGTAGAAAATGACCACGATCAAGGAGATGGTTTATATGAACTATAAAATTATAATCGCCATGTTATACAAAAACATATTACTGATTGATGATGATAATGATGATGCCGATGTCTTTATCGAGGCAATTCATTCTTTAGATGAAAATATCCGGTGTCTGTCTGAAACAAACCCTATCAAAGCATTAGAAAATTTAAAAAGTAGTGAAGAACTGCCGGATCTTATATTTCTTGATTATCATATGCCGGTATTAAATGGCAGTGAATTTCTTGAGAAAATGCTCCAGGTGCAACAACTTAGTGAAATCCCTGTTATACTATATTCTACCTACTCAGTGGAAGCTGCAGAACAATTGGGCATAAATGAGCATACTGAAAGATATATTACAAAGCCTAATAGTTTTGTTGAATTAAAGGCGGTTTTAAAACATATTCTGAAATTATAGAAATGGATAATGTGTTCAACAGACCAGTAACAAATTTAATTTGCTTGAGAAATGTATTTCTAGTCTTGCCTTTATCTAATCAAATAGTAAAAAGCAGATGAATAATCGTCTCATTTAAACACAAAAAGTAATAGATATCTTAATTATAAAAATTATCTTTAAATATTATTAACCGTTTTTACGGATATAATTCGATCATTTATCGATTTACAGGAGCTTATATTTTTATATAAACATTTTGCAGATTTTTAAATTCTTGTCTTATGTTTTGTATAAAAGATTTGCATATGAGCTTAGAAAAACAAAATTCCCAACGATATATTTATTTGGCAGATGATGATGAGGACGACCGTGTGTTGTTTCTTGATGCGCTGCGTGAAGTTGATCCTTCTGTCATTTTAACACAGGCAGAAGATGGCCTTCAGCTAATGGAAATCCTGAGCACCATTAAAGATCCGCTTCCTGAAATTCTTTTCCTGGATATAAACATGCCGGGAAAAAGTGGATTTGAATGTTTGGAAGAAATCAGAAAACAGGAGGGAAGAATAAAAGGAATTAATATTATTATACTTTCAACCAGTAATGATCCCCACGATATTGAGAAGGCAATAGAGCTTGGTGCGACTTTTTATGCGGTGAAACCTAACCGATTTGATGTTCTAAAATCTTTTGTCAAAGAGGTTTTGCAGATTGATTGGAAGATGAGCGAAAAAAGTGAAAAATTTAGGTTAATCTAATTAAATTATAAACTTAAAATACTCTCAATTATAAGCTTTGCAGTCTCATCAATGGCCTGCAATATAATTTCTTCAGGCGAGCCTTTAAAAACTTTTCTGTGATTAATTTTTTTTGCTGGTGTTATAATGCAAATGAAAATCGTTCCCACAGGTTTGTCTTTTGTTTCACTTCCTCCGGCAGTACTAAGACCGGTAACCGCAACCACGATTTTTGAGTTAAACATTTTTAAGGCGCCTTCTGCAAGCTTTTGAGTAACCTCAGAAGATTCTGGGGTACATTTTTGAATTAAGGAATGAGGTACATTTAAAATCTGTTCTTTAACAAATACTTCATAACAGGTTATTCCTCCACGAAGTATTTTTCCTGATTGTTCAGTCATAGAAAATTCAGCGCTCATCCTGCCAGCGGTAACACTTTCGGCAAAGGCGATATTCCAATCTTTTGCGGCTAATACTTTAGCGCATTTAATTACAAGTTCTGATGGCATAACATACTATTTAAATGTTAGAAAGTATTTTATTAGGCATTTTTCAAGTGTTCATCATGACCTTTTAAAAATGTTAATCATTAACAATTTTTAGACTTTCAGATTGGTATACCTCTTTTCGGAGTCCGCTGCTTGAAAAACGGTGGTTTCTTTTATTGTATACCAATTCAATATCCATTTTTTCGCAATATTCTCTTCCTGTGAAGTTTACTTCTTTATATTCATCACCTAGAATTCGGACATCTATTGGAATCGCCTGAAGAATATCTTCAAGATCCTGTTCTGTCGTATAAGGAATAATCTCATCAACAAATCGGCATGCTTTAAGTTGGATATATCGTTCTACAACTGATTGTGTAGGCTTGTTTTTCTCTGGTCTGTCTATAGTAGGATCTGTCTGAAGACCCACAATAAGATAATCACAGTGCAGTTTAGCTTCTTCAAGCATTCTTACGTGTCCTGCATGTAGCAGATCAAAGGAACTGAATGTAATTCCTGTTTTTGTTCTCGTTAGTTCCATTACAAAATATTTAATTTTTAAAAAAGTTGATGACAAAATCTAAAATTTTGCCGTTGTTTTTAAAGTTTGCTTGTGCTTTCTTAATAGCTTTTATGTATTCAAAATGAGGAATTCTGTTTCCAGCCGAATCTAGATCCCAAATCCCGCAGTTGGAATAACTTGCCAGATCATCCCAATCAGGCCTGTCTGTAATGGGATAAATACAAATTCCGTTTAAATCAACACCTCTTTCTTTTGCAATTCGGCATTCGGCAGTGACTTCCTCTATCCATTGTACCCTTCCAGAGCCAAAATGACCAGTCTCTGATATAAAAATGGGCTTTTGATATCTTTCATATGCAAGCTGCAATAAATCGGAGAGAGGTGTTCTTAGTTTAAATTTTTCCGGCCATTCAAGAGTAGTTTTATCAGTTTTCCATTGGCAGTTCCAGTAGTAATTAAAACCTAAAACATCTAAAAACTCCTCAGAACCGCCAAGTTCAGGACACATTCTGCCCGCGATAATATCCATTGCCTGAAACTGGTGTTCATTTAAATTATGAATATGTTGTGGATCTTCTGCCTCATTTCCATGAATTTTAACCAATGGTTCTACCAAAATGATGACACACTTTGGATCTGCTTGTTTTAGAGCTTTAATTCCAATAATTGCAGCTTTACAAAGATGATATTTTATATCCCAACCGCTGTTGACTGCAAAAGGGACTGTGCCCCTCGCATCACCTGAATGCCACGATAGAAAACTAATTTCATTTATGGGGACTACATGCAATTCCTGTCTAGAATTCTCAAGATAAAATGCAGCAAAAGCATGACACAATTGTTCAAAACGCTTGCAAAAAAGAGGATGAGTCGGCGATAAATCATCCGGATATCCAAAATGAACTAAATCCCAAATCTGTTGGATCCCGTACTTTTCTGCTGCTCTGATGCGAATTAAGACATCATAGAAATTATAAAATCCGGAATTTGTATCTACCGAGCTCCAACAAATACCTTCGCGGACTGTTTTTATTCCCATAGCTGCTAATGCTTCGTAATCTTCATAACAACGAATGTCGTGCTGAGTTTCTTTTAATAGATTGATCCTCTCGCCAGATCTGTTGATATGATCTGCGCATTCAAAACCTCCCATAAAAAAAGAATTGAAAATTTCCATTATATGGCAGTTTTATAAAGAGGTTCATTCTTTTTTTCGAGTGTATCAAAGAGATCCAGAGCATTTTTAAACGCTTGGTCCATATTGAAATATTTATAATTTGCCAGCCTTCCCACAAAATACACATCAATAAGTTTATCGGCTTCTGCTTTATAACGAGCATAAATTTCCTGATTTCTCGGATTCGGAACCGGATAATACGGTTCTCCTTCGTCTACTGTAAATTCTTTTACAACAGTTGTTTGCTCTGAAATTTGATTTCCAAAGTGCTTGTATTCGATGATTCGAGTAAAATCAACTTCGGTTCCAGGATAATTTACAACCGAATTTTCCTGATAGAATTCGGCATCGACCGTTTCACTTACAAAATTAATTGAACGGTATTCAAGCTTTTCCAACAAACTGTGTTTGAATTCAAAGAAACGATCCACAGGTCCGGTATAAAAGAGTTTTTCATAATTTGTATATTGATCTTTTACATCAAAATAATCTGTATCAAGAAGCACATCGATATTAGGATTATCCAATATATTTTTGAATAATTGCGTGTAACCACCTTTTGGTAAAGCCTGATGTATATCTGAAAAATAACGGTCATCATAATTGTAGCGAACCGGAATACGTTCTAAAACAGAAGCATCTAATTCAGCTGGATATTTATCCCATTGCTTCTTGGTGTAATGTTTGAACATTTTCTCATACAAAACACCGCCAACTCTGTTTAAGACTGCTTCTTCGCCATTTTTAGGGGTTTCAATTGGTGTACGATTATCTTCCAGCCAGTTTTTCATCTCTTCTTCAGAAATGATATTGGTAGAAAATAATTCGTTTACCGTTGTAATATTCACAGGAATTGGAACCGTTTTGTCATCAACCCTCGCAATGACTTTATGTTCCCATGGATACCATTCAGAAAACTGATTTACATATTTCCATACCGACTCTTCATTGGTATGAAAAAGATGTGCTCCATATTTCGAGACTAGAATATTATTTTGGTCAATATAATCGTAACAATTTCCTGCAATATGATTTCGCTTTTCTATAATGAGCACTTTTTTTCCAATTGAAGCATATCTTTCCGCTAATACCGATCCGGAAATTCCCGCACCGATTATTAAAATGTCTACCTGTTTCATTTGGCAAATTCTTTTATAATTTCCTGCATTTTATCCGCAGTATTGTCCCAAGAGGTGTTTTTTAAAATCTCTGCATATTTCAATGGAATTAATGCACTGGCTCTTTTGTCAAATAATAGCGTAATGGCATCACAAAAATCATTAGCAGTTTCGACAAGACTTACGCAATGGCTGTAATCCCTAACTACATCGGTGATTTTTGTTGAGATGATAGGTTTTCCAGCAGCCATATACTCCAAAGTTTTTGTTGGACTAATATATTTAGTAGCGTCATTGATTGCAAATGGCATCATTGCAACATCAAAACCTTTTAGATAATTAGGGAGTTCGTTATAAGATCTCATTCCGAGGTAATAAATATTTTCCTCTTTAGGAAGGTCGGCTTCATCAATTTTGGCCAATGGACCAATCATCACAAAAGACACTTTCGGTAATTTTAGGGCAGTTTCTCGCAAAAGTAGTAAATCGATTCTTTCGTCAATTACACCAAAATAGCCCACAATAGGAGATTCTAAATTTGCAATATCTGCAGGAATTTCGATTCCGTTTAATGATTGGGCAAAGTGAGGTTCATCAACAGAACTTGGAAAACAATAAACATTAGAATGGGTTTGTTTTTTTGCTTCATATAAGGATTTTCCTCCAGTAAAAACGATGTCGGCATTGGCTATCAAATATTTTTCCTGATTGATCAGATGCTCTGGAGCTCCCTTAAATAAAGTAAGTTCGTCCATACAATCATACACAATGGTTTCAAACTTAAATAAATCCAAAAGAGGAGTAAAAGAAGCAGAATAAAACCAGCCAATTGAAATGTTTTTGCCCGAAATATAATGAGGCAATATCGCTGCGATTGATGCTATGTCTTTTACTTTAGGTTGTAAAATATGTAGGTTATCACTAATTATTTGAAGATTTGCGGTATTTTCCTGTTCTATATCGTAATCAATTGGTTCCTCTATTAGCAGCACTTTCATATTTTTAGACATTCTGCTGATTAAGTGCTGTGGACGTTGGTAAACAAATTGCCATCTTAAATGACAAAATACTACCATATCATAATTTTGAGGCGGTTCGTTGTTATTGGCAGAAACAGTAGTTTCTGCGGATCTTATTTTAGACCCGTGTAAATTTGTCTGCATGGCGTTAAGTATTTATAAGTGATTATTGAGTATAGGTAACTTACTTTTTTGTAAAGTTTTACGGATTCAAATGTAACTCCTTAATCCAGTAATCTACTTATACAATTACGCAACGATGTTATACAATTAAAAGTTTTGTTTGTTGATAATCAGGAGTATGATAGATTATGTGTCTGGGAAACCTTTGTGAAATTGGAGAGGAAGTTCTGTTTTTTATGCTATCTAATTTTAAAATTTCTTTCATGTGATTTCAAAAAAAATAAAAGCCTACAGAAACATTACATAAAAAACAAATGCAACTACAGAAAATAGTATATGCGCAATAAAAAGCTGCAAATAATATCCTTTAAAATTGATATTAGGTTTTTGGGGAATAATTTCAAATAAGATGACCCAACTGATTATTCCAATAATGCCACTAATCACTCCTAAAAAAATACTGACAGACCAGGATATTTCCAAAAATTGATTGAACCATAATATATGGTAACCGATAACAAAAAACAGACCTATTAAATAATGTAAAACCCACCCTACATTAATTTTAAGATTCGGAGACATTTTGAAGTGCATAGCAGATAGAATATAGGTTAACAATACCGGTTCCTTATAAATTTCTCTTGCGCTTGCCGAAACAGCATAACTGAATAAAGTCATTACAGAAGTTGCAGCAATAGAGGATGTTAAAACCTGAAATATGATAGATAAAGACATGGCAAAAATTTAAATTAGTATTCAACGTGTATTATGGTGAAATCACTTTTGAAGCATCGCTAATTTTTGTTTGTAAAGTGTTTCTTAACCCGTTCAAAATTATCTAATGTAAATTCTAAAAGATTACAGCTATAAATTATTAGTTTACATCATTGCCAGTTGGTCCTAATGTGAACAATAAAATATTTAGTAGAATGTTAAGTGTTTTAATAATAGTTACTTAGGTTTGTATTGATTTAAAATAACAAATTATTAAAGTAGCAGTTATTCATGCATCCGGATCTGTTAAATATGATAGGGTTGACGCCCCAAAATTAAAAGCTAAAGATGATATTATTACGTACCGACTACCAATGTCTGAGATCGCACATGTTTACGACATTTTCAAAAAATGCGAAAACGAATGTGTAAAAGTGGTCTGGATCCTTGGAACTAATATTTTTTATGCTGATTTAGATGGAATTAAAAATTAAGAATCTGCTAAAACATTATCATAAATTTTATAGTGTATTTTAAACAAAAAAAAAATCTGCAACATGTTGCAATTTTTTTTAATCTAAAATCTAAAATCTACTCCGCTGCTACAGTATTTACGCTATTTAAAGCAACGTCGTTAAGAACACAGTCTGCTTCTTTTTCTTCTGCAAGGGTTTGTGTTAATAATTTTGCGGCGTCATTTTCTCCAAGAGTTTTGGCAAAAGCCACTAAGGTTCCGTAGGTTGCAATTTCATAATGTTCGATTTTTTGAGATGCCGCTATGATACCGGCGTCCCTCACAGAACCGGGAGTGGTTTCTAAAAGAATTGTATCACCCTCTTTTAAAAGTCCTGCCATGGCTTCGCATTTTTTTCCTTCCGCTTTTTCTCCCAAAAGATCAAAAACTTGTTCTAATCTCGATACCTGAAGCTGCGTTATGTCCAAATGTTCTAAGATTGCGCTGGCGAGACCTGGCGAGGTCGCATTGGCCGCCATTTTTGGCAATGCTCCAACAAGTGCGTTTTCAGCCCAGTAAATATCTTTCAAACTGTCAACAAACAGTTCTTTTAGATCTGTTGCCGCATCTGATGATGGTTCAACAATATTCGCTTTAGCGTTATTTTTTGCAGCTTTAGTTTCCGTTGCTTTTCCTTGTGAGGTATTGATTTGACCTTCTTTTTCTGAATTTTTCATGTTTGTATGTTTTTAAATTAAATGTATAGGTTTGGTTCACGTTCCCAGAAACGATGCTTCGTCATGGCAGTAATAAATTCCTGAGCAAATGTTTCAGAACCGACTTCGCTGGATATAATAATACCACCATTTTCACTGGTTATTTTTGAAGCAAAATTTGTGGCACTAAGCAATTCACTAGCTTCTCCGTCTGCCCCAATAACTTTGCAGTGTTTATAAGCATCGTTGAGATATTCAAGTGCATCGTCATTTTTAGCTAGTACATTAAGTCCCAATCCGTGAGGTACATAAACGGCATCGAATAAAACAGAAGATGCAGTAAGGAAACTAAAATCAGCTTTTAATGCTCCGTCAGAATCGGTAAGTACATCTCCTAAATTAGGTGCAATAACATAGCCTTTAGCGCCTTGTTTTTTCAGCGCATTTTTAATATTGGTAACCGCTGCTTCTGAGACACCATCAGAGCAAAGTATGGCTACTTTTCTTGACTCAATAGTTGGTGTATTGGTCGGATTATTTATCATACTTAATGCTTCAGAAGAAGAAACAGATTGTTCTACGGTTTTTGGCTCCTGATCGCCGCCTTCATTTTCTGGCGAAACACCCTTATTTACAGGATATTCGAGAGTTGATGGAACGGTAGCTCCAAGTCCAATTGCAACTTTTTCAGCAAGTTCCGTATCAACTTGAGATAATAATCCCAGCATTCTAACGCGAATTGCGGTTGTCTCCACCTTTCCAAGTTCAAAACGAAGTGCTTTTACGATATGGCTTTTTTCTTCTGGCGTCTGGCTGTTGAAGAATAATTTGGCTTGCCCGAAGTGATCAGAGAAACTTTCGCTTCTTGCTCTCACTTTGTGGGCATCTACGCGTTCTTCAAAGCTAGAAAAACCACCTTCAGCAATTTTTGCCTGATAAGGACAGCCGCCGCCAAGTGAATTTGGGTGATAGCTCACACGGCCTTTGTTAATTTCCTGACGCATATGTCCGTCACGCTGATTATTGTGAACAGGAGCAACGCTTCGGTTAATCGGAATTTCATGAAAATTAGGACTTCCTAGTCTTGATAATTGTGTGTCGGTATAAGAAAATAAACGTCCTTGTAAAAGCGGATCATTTGAAAAATCAATTCCGGGAACAACATGTCCGGGGTGAAAAGCAATCTGCTCCGTTTCAGCAAAGAAATTATCAGGGTTTTTGTTCAAAACCATTCGGCCTACGATAGTTACCGGAACCAATTCTTCTGGTACTAATTTAGTTGGATCCAGTAAATCAAATTCGTATTTTTCTTCGTCTTCAGCGGGTATGATTTGTACTCCAAGTTCCCATTCTGGAAAATTCCCCATTTCAATAGCCTGCCATAAATCTTCTCGGTGAAAGTCAGGATTTTTACCTGAAATTTTTTGAGCTTCGTCCCAAGCAACAGCGTGCGTTCCTAATTTAGGTTTCCAGTGGAATTTCACGAAAGTAGAATCGCCGGCTTCATTAATTAATCGGAAAGTATGAACCCCAAAACCTTCCATCATTCGATAGCTTCTTGGAATTGCACGATCTGACATAACCCACATGATCATGTGCATAGATTCTGGCATTAAGGAAATAAAGTCCCAAAACGTATCATGTGCAGATGCGGCTTGCGGTATTTCGTTATGTGGTTCTGGTTTTACGGCATGAACTAAATCAGGAAATTTTGATGCATCTTGAATAAAGAATACGGGAATATTATTTCCTACTAAATCGTAGATTCCTTCCTGAGTATAAAATTTCACCGAGAATCCGCGAACATCACGTGCCAAATCAGTAGATCCGCGAGATCCTGCGACAGTAGAAAATCGGGTAAAAACGGGTGTTTTAAGCCCGGCTTCCTGTAGAAAACCAGCTTTTGTTAATTCCGGTATCGGGTTGGTTACTTCAAAAAAACCATGAGCTCCCGAACCTCTTGCATGAACAATTCGTTCAGGGATTCTTTCGTGGTCAAAGTGAGTAATTTTTTCTCTTAAGATAAAATCCTCTAATAAGGAAGGACCTCTTTCTCCTGCCTTTAAAGAATTGTTATCATCATTAATTCTGACACCCTGATCTGTAGTTAAGAATTTATTGGTGCCGTCAGATTTGTTGATAGACAGATCTCTCTGCTTTTCATCCTGCAAATTTTCCATATTGTTAGAGTTATTAGTTATAAAGTACCTGAAATAGAAGTTCACATAAGTTCATCACTTTATAAATGCAGATGAATTCTTAATGCAATTCTCAGGTTTATCCAAAAGTACTCTTACCATTATTGTTGTGGTTATAAAATTGCAACCCGCGAATTACACAATTTCCAGTATGGTTAATTAGTTGAAGAACAATTTGATATAATTTTAAAAAGAAGTAATAATATAATAAAGTTGTACAATGATGTAAATTAATTAGAGAGTTGGCGAACTACTTTTACATGTGGCAGTCGCCTTAATAATTATCACAGCATTTCAAGGAAATGTTATTTGACAAATAAATTTAGTATGTAATATAAAATAGTAGTTATGTTTAAGAAAGGCCAGATGGTACAGCAGGAATTTGGTAATCAGGTTATGAAAATTATTGATTTTGAACCCGATTTAATAGAAAATGTCATCACCCAGTGGGAAGATGAAGAAGGTACATTAGTCACCGGAAAATTTATGGAATCTCAGCTTTTGCCAGCAGAGTAATTAAAACAATAAAGATGAAAAATTTTATACGCAACAACGGATTATCGATTAGCTTTTTCGTATTATTTATTGGTGCTTTTGCGGGCCAGATTTTTTTTGGTTTCAAAGAATACAACAAAGATCTTATTGAAAATGGTGCGATGACAGTCGACCTATTAACTTACTTTTCATCCGGACACTTTGTAGAATCTACTTTTGAAAATTGGGAAAGTGAGTTTTTGCAAATGGCGCTTTTGGTATTATTGACTATTTTTCTTCAGCAAAAAGGTTCTTCAGAATCTAAAGATTTTAATAAAGAGGAAGAGGTCGACCGGGAACCATCAGCAAAACGTAAACATGCACCTTGGCCTGTTAAAAAAGGCGGATTGATTTTAGAAATTTACAAACATTCTCTCACAATTGCATTGTTTGCATTATTTGTATTTTCCTTCGTTTTGCATTTTTACGGAAGTTTAAAAGACGAAAACGAACAGCTTTTCTTTAAAAATATGCCTTTAAAAACTGCTTCTCAATATATATTCGATTCACGATTTTGGTTTGAATCTTTTCAAAATTGGCAGAGTGAATTTCTTTCTGTTTTCGCTATTATTGTCCTTTCTATTTATTTGCGACAGATAGGTTCATCTCAGTCCAAACCCGTAGATGCACCGCATACTGAAACAGGTGAATAAATAATTGCTAAAAGATTTAAAAAGTAGTATTGTCCAACGAAAGAAGTTGATAATACAAATGCCTGTAGAAAATATTTTCTACAGGCATTTGTATTTTGTTTCAAGAAAATTTTTCTTGCATTTTTTATTGTTATTCTCCTCGCATAATTCAGTTATCACCAATTAAAATAAAAAAACCGTCTGATTTTAGACGGTTTATATTCTTTTTAAAGGCTTTTATTGATATCACTTTCTGTGAAATCGTTGTCAGATTCTGATTCAGAATCATCATCTTCATCATCGATACTATCAAGATCATTTTCCTCTTCTAAATCTTCTTCTTCCTGATCATTTGCATCGAAATCATCTTTCTTTACATAATCATCTTGATCCGTAAAGCCGTGGTTATTATCTTGTCCGTAATTTTTATGAGCGGAATTTTCTTTTTCATCTAAAATCATAATATAATTTTTTGGGATTATTTTTTACTTTTCGTTGCTTCTTTTTTTGTATCCGCAGTTTTATCAGTGCTTTTTGATACAGTTTCTTTTTTATCAGTTTTTTTATCTGATGCCTTAGCACTCTCAGTGCTTTTTTTTGTGTTTGAAGTATTCATAATGTTATATTTTTAAGATTAATTATAATAGTAAAGATAGCGCTGTAATAGGCTATTAACTTATATAAGTATCTTTAGTAATTGTATAATTCACAGTATGTTAATACTTTTTTGAACTTTGAGGTTTTTTAAGTAATACCTTTTTCAAAAAAAGCGTATTTTTTATTTAAGAACCCGCGTGAAATTGCAGAAGATAAATTCATTTTTTAGCAACTTATAAAAATAACTGCTAAATTCTTTACATATACAATTACTGTTTTT
The DNA here is from genome assembly GCF_054075145.1 of Flavobacterium xizangense. Taxonomy (NCBI): domain Bacteria; kingdom Pseudomonadati; phylum Bacteroidota; class Flavobacteriia; order Flavobacteriales; family Flavobacteriaceae; genus Flavobacterium; species Flavobacterium xizangense. The sequence goes on from NZ_JBSIPG010000014.1 coordinate 80,212, forward strand.
ATAAAACATAGTAAAAAGACTACTATTTTAATGAGTCTGAAAGATTTTTTTTTTAAATAAAAACTAGATTTATCAGCAATACAGTTCTTTTCTAGAAAAATTAAACTATTTGATTATTAATACTATAAAGTAAATTCTTTGATTACTCTCTAACCTCTTATTTAATCGTACATTTGGATTAAACGCTAAACAAACTAATGATAAACAGAAAGGATTTAAAGATTTTACTTACTGATGATGATGCTGATGACAGGGAATTTTTTGCAGATGCAATAAAGGATATTCATTTTAATTCTCCGATTGAATTTTGTAGAAACGGGCAGGAACTTTTAAATCGTCTTTATGATAAAAATCTAGATATTCCGGATATTATTTTTTTAGATTTAAATATGCCTGTAATGTCGGGATTTGAAAGCTTAAAACAAATTCGTGATGATGCTAAATTTAAGGATATTCCCGTCATAGCAATTTATTCAACTTCGGCAACGGATGAGGGTATAAAGAATACTTTTGGATTAGGCGCCAATGCCTATATTGTAAAACCAACTGATTTCAACGATTTAAAGAAATTACTTAAAAAAGTGATTGAAATGGATTGGAAAGAAAGGTTCGGACATCTAGAAATAGCCTCTTTTATTATTTCAGTTTAAACTTTATAAATGTTCCAACAATTTAATTTGGGATTGATTTATAGTTGTGTTGCTCAAATTAAAAATTAATACTAGAAATCATGGATGCCAAGACAAATAATTTACCAATGGCAACTCGTCAAGATTTTCCTATTGTAGGTATTGGAGCTTCAGCTGGGGGACTTGATGCTTTTACCAAATTTATTGATGCAATCCCAGATAATTCTGAAATGGCTTATGTTTTTGTACAGCATTTGCATCCTATGCATGACAGTATGCTTACTGAACTTCTTTCGCGTGTGGCAAAAATTCCAATCAATGAAATTACAGATGAAATTCATCTCGCTCCAAATCATATGTATGTTATTCCTGAGAACAAAATGCTTACCTCTTTTGATGGAGTTCTCAAGCTTAGCCCTCGTTTAAAAGATACTAAAAATCAGGCAATAGATATTTTTTTTAATTCATTAGCTGACGTCCACCTGGATTTAGCATATGGCGTACTGCTTTCAGGAAGTGGATCTGACGGAACAATAGGATTAAAAGCCATAAAAAAACATGGAGGGACTACTTTTGCCCAGGATACAGATGCTTCTTATAATGAAATGCCTCAAAACGCCATTAATGCCGGAGTGGTTGATTTTGTAATGAATCCAGTAAAAATAGTGGAGAAATTGATAAAAATTTCAAAATCAAAATATTTAATTAGTCAAGAGCTTGACACAAATACAAATGACGAAGTAGTATTCCAGGAAATTATTAAAATTCTGCATGAGCAAAGTGGCGTTGATTTTACATATTACAAGCAAACAACTATACGCCGTCGCATTGCAAGAAGAATGGCATTAAGCAAAATTGTTAACCTTAGGGATTATCTTAAAGTTTTACGAGGTGATAAAGTAGCATCCGAAGATTTGTTTAATGATATGCTTATACCTGTAACTGAATTTTTCAGAGATGGTAAAATGTTTCAAATAGTAAAAGAAAAAGTTTTCCCAATAATAACTAGCAGAGTGCCGGACGGAAATACAATACGGATTTGGATAGCAGGCTGTTCTACTGGCGAAGAGGCTTACTCATTAGCCATTGCGCTTCATGAATTTTTAGGTGAAAATCTTCACGGAAAAGAAATTCAGATTTTTGCTTCAGATATTTCTGAAGTGGCTATTGCCAAAGCTCGAATTGGGTTTTACAAGAAATCCCAAATGAGAAATGTTTCTGAAAATACTCTTTCTAAATATTTTACCTCCAATACAAATGGTTACACCATCAAAAGGCAAATTAGGGATTTATGTATTTTCGCCGTTCATAATTTTTTGAATAATCCTCCTTTTGCTAAAATGGATATAATCACCTGTAGAAATGTCTTTATTTATATGGACTCTTTTTTGCAAAAAAAATCACTCGCAACTTTTCATTACGCATTAAAAGAAAATGGGTTTTTAATTTTGGGAAAATCTGAAACGGCTGTTCCTGCTGCTGAATTTTTTCAGTCATTTGATAAAGCTGGCAAAATTTATATTCGTAAACAAGTTTCTGGCCGATTTATAAATTCTGGTTTAGAAGCCAATGGACGGTTAAAAAGTTTTAAATCTAATATTCAACGAAAAGAAATTATCAAAGAAGATTTTAGAAAGAGTGCAGAGTCAGTATTGCTTTCCAAATATACTCCGGCCAGTGTTATCGTAAATGAACAAATGGATATTGTCCATATTAATGGATCAATAGCCGAATTTATTGAGCTTTCTTCTGGCAAACCTACTTTCAATTTATTGAAAATGGCCAAAGAAGGATTAGCATTTGAGCTTCGTAATGCTTGGCATAAAGTCAAAGAAACAGATTCAACTATCAAAAAAGAAGGAATTCAGATTAAAAGTAAAGGTGCTGCAGAAGAAATTACCATTGAATTACAGCGATTAGAGGACACCTCTGAACCTTATTTTTTAGTCTTGTTTTATAAAAGCAGTATTAATAAAGATAATTTGCTCTTAAACAAAATTCCTTCTGAAGAATTACAAGACAATATCTACTTAAAGAGGATAAAGCAGCTTGAAAAAGAATTGGCTAAAATACATGATGATATTAACGTTATCAGTGAGGAGCAAGAGGCTTCCAACGAAGAATTACAGAGTGCTAATGAAGAATTATTAAGCGGAAGCGAAGAGTTGCAAAGTTTGAATGAAGAACTGGAAACTTCTAAAGAAGAATTACAATCGAGTAATGAGGAGCTTTTACAAATCAACCAGGAACTTTTAAATAAACAACAAGAGGTAAACATTTCTAAAAATTATACAGAAGCTATAGTAGAAACTCTTAGGGAGCCAATCGTAATATTAGATAGTAATTTAAGAATAAAAGACACTAACAGGGCTTTCTCTAAAAAATACAATATTGCAAAGGATGAAGCTGCTGGCAAGTTGATTTATGAAATTAAAAACTATCTTTTTGATAATACTCCTATGCGCTCCATGCTTGAGAAAGTACTTCCTGAGAAAATACAATTAGATGATTATCAGATAACGGTCAATCTTTTTCCTTACAGAGAGAGCATAATGCTGCTTAATGCGAGAAAAGTAACTAATGAAACTAGTAAAGAACAATTGATATTGCTGGCTATTGAAGATATAACCGAACGCAGAATTACAGAAAAAAGATTACAGGAACTTTCGGATGGTTTTGAAGCCAAAGTTCAGGAACGTACTGCCGACTTACTAAATTCTAATACAGAACTTGAAAGTTCAGTCAAAAAATTACATGTGGCCAATGTCCAGTTACAGGAATATGCTTATGTGGCCAGCCATGACTTGCAGGAGCCGCTGCGCAAAATATTAATGTTTATTAGCAGACTTCTAGGAATGGATGAAAAAATTTCTGACGAGGCGCTAATCTTACTGGAAAAAATCAGTAAATCATCTACAAGAATGAATACACTTATTAAGGATTTATTGGCGTATTCCTATCTTAACGATCCGGAGAAACAATTTGTGAAAACAGATTTAAATGTAATAGTTGAAAATATTCTTTTTGATTTTGAGTTGTTTATAGAAGAAAGTCAGGTTGAAATAAAACTCGGAAGATTACCAATTATTACAGCTGTTGCATTACAAATGAATCAGCTTTTTTACAATCTTATTAGTAATGCACTTAAGTTTTGCAAAAATGACGATTCAATTTGTAAAATAGAAATCAGTTCTCGCAAACTTACTTTAGCTCAGATTAAAAAGTATCCCACTTTAAATTCAACTAAAGGTTATTACAAAATTGTTATTAAAGACAACGGTATAGGTTTTGATAAACAGTATGAAAATAAAATTTTCACTATTTTCCAGAGACTGCACAATAACGAAGAGTATAGTGGTACCGGTATTGGCCTCGCAATAGGAAAAAAAATTGTAGAAAATCATAAAGGGATTATTTACTCGAAAGCTGAAGAAAATATTGGCGCTGAATTTCATATCATATTGCCGGTATAAAATTTATTTTGTTTTCTAAAAACATAGTGCCCAATAGTTTTAATTATTATCACAGTCATCCCTTTCAAAGTATGTCTTTTTTTTTATTTTTAAGCAATCTTAGCTTTTTTTGGAAAAATTGAAGGCAATTATAGCCCAATGTATTTAATGGAGAGTATTTTTTAATTTATTAGAAATTTACAACTCAATTATAAAATTAGTTTCACCGAAAAATAAAAACTCTAAAAACAGTAGGAATCTGTTTTTAGAGTTTTTTGCATTAAAATTTAAACGAAATTTTGTAAAATTATTAATTAGACTGTTCTAATATTAATTGTTGTCCCGTAGTAATGAGTCCAGGAACATAAAAACTAATAGTAGCATTGAAATTAGAATTTGCAGGAATATTCCATGTTGATAGGGTCTGCTTAGGTTGTGTTGGAGTAGTATAAATGTTTTTTAGAGTTCCGTTTAAATAAATCGGTCCGTTGTAAGTAAATGATGGAGAATTTGTTGTCGATGTAAAATTTGATGCAAATGATAGCGACACCGTTTTTGCACTGCTATTAGGGTTAGTAAGCTGTAAAGTAATAGAGTATTTATGGCCGTAATTTCCATAAGTATTTTGCGACGCTCCATTTAAATTATATAAAAAAGGTGCATTTTGATTTTGAAGATAAATTCCATTTGTTGCAAATTTTGAACTTGTATTTAAGCACAACCCCATATAAGCCGGACCAGATGGTAAAGTAATGGGTGTTGATCCAGTCCAACCTGAAGCGCTATATATTCCGGCTTCTCTGCCGTATGCATTTGTGCTTTCAGTGTAAATATCTCCTAAAGCTGGTGTTTTAGTTGCATTTACAGCATCTGCAAGTAATCCGCTAGAAGTTACAACGGTGTAAACATAAACGCCTTGAGAAGCAGTTATTTCATAAGAACCATCGACCATATTGCCGTTTAATAATTGTGTTTTATAGACTTCGTAAACTTTAAATGAATTTATTGAAACATTATTAAAAGTAGTTCTTGGTGTATTAAGAAGTCTGTCTTTTGAAACAAAATAGCTTTGTCCTGTTCCGCTGCCATTTAATGGTTTTTCATTGTTCGTATAAATAGATCCTTTTCCACTTACAGTGACTGTGGTGCTTTGCGGATTTGATATTAATACATGCAAATATTTTGTAGTATTAGATTTATTGATGTGAAACAAATAGATTCCAAATGTACCTGATAAAGGATTAGAAGAACCGCCTCTTGTTGAATCTGTTCTGGCATTTTGCATCAGCCAGCCATCTCCTTTTATTACTTCAGGATTATTGCTTTTCCAAATAGGAATTCCTGATAAATCTCCTTCAAGATGTTTTAAATTGTTAACTGGGACAATCGATGTAGAAAGATTTCCCGAAGTCCAGTCAGATGATGTAAGAGCTAAATTTTGAACAAGCATTTTGGCCGTGCCTTTATTGGTTGCTGCACTTTTAGTTTCTACTGAGACGTCTTCGTTTGAACAAGAGAAAAGCATTGCAGAAAATAAGCCTGCTAATAAGATTTTTTTTGTTTGCATAGTTAATAAAGTGGTTTTAAGTTAGTAAATTGGTTATTAATTGGTTATTAATTGGTTATTAATTGGTTAAAAATAATAAAAAATTTATTATCAAGTCTTTTCATATTAATTTTTTTTAATAATTAAAGCATTTTGTAAATCTTTTTTTATTAAATGCTAAAATGTAGAAAACTATTTAAAAAATTAGATTAAGTTTGTGTATAGGTTTATTAAAAGAAAAAAGATGAATTTAAAAGATTTATTAGGTAATAGTAAAGACAATACTCTTTCAGGACAAAAATGGCATATGTTAAGACAATCTATCGTTAAGCATTTGCTTTCTGCAGGTAACGCAACAATTGCCGAAATTAGTTCAGAATTACAATCTAGTGTTCCTACTATTACAAAAGCTGTTAATGAATTGCTATTAGAAGGAAATGTTGTTGATATGGGAAAAATCAGCAATAGCGGAGGCAGACGACCATCGCTCTACAGTATTAATCCTACTTGTGCTTTCTTTTTAGGAGTTGAGGTAAGCCGAACTAATATGTCTATTGGTCTGCAAAATATCAAAAATGAATTTATCAGTATAGACCTTAGAATTCCTTTTGCTTTAAAAAACTCTCAGGAATCTCTTTTGGAATTCTGTAATTTAATCAATAATTATATTGAAGAAAGTTCAGTTGAAAAACAATTAATTGTAGGGATCTGTATTAATTTTTCAGGGCGTATTAACTCAATGGAAGGTTTTAGTTACAACTATTTCTTTAGTGAAAACAGACCTTTAACGGAGATTATTTCGGAACAATTGAATCTTCCTGTTCATTTAGAAAATGACTCCCGAGCGATGGCTTTTGGGGAATATTGCGAAGGGGTTGTAGACGATGAGCAAAACATTATATTTTTAAATTACAGTTGGGGTGTTGCTATAGGAATGATTACAGATGGTAAGTTGTACTACGGTAAGTCTGGTTATTCGGGTGAGTTTGGTCACAGTACGATTTTTGATAATGAAATTATGTGTCAGTGCGGCAAATTAGGCTGCTTAGAAACCGAGATTTCTGGCTGGTCATTGGTGAATCAGTTTAAAGCGGCTTTAGAACAAGGGAAACAATCTAAAGTTGTTCTTAATGAAAATGCTGATTTACAGCATTTGGACATTATTGCAGGCGCAGTAAACCTTGAAGATGGTTTGTGCGTGGAATTGGTGACAAAACAAAGTGAAAAAATGGGGCGTTACTTATCTATCTTGCTTAATATCTTTAATCCTGATTTATTAGTAATTGGCGGTGATTTTTCTCAGTTAGGAGAATATGCGCTTTTGCCAATTCAATCTGCATTAAAAAAACATTCCCTAGGTTTAGTTAATAGAGATATGAAGCTAAAAAAATCCACTTTAGGGCATCGTGTCGGTGTTATTGGGGCATGTTGTATTGTTAAGGAAAAAATGCTTTCTCCGCTATTTAAGCAATAATATAATTCTCTCTTTTTCAGATTAAACCTTCGATCTTTGTTTGAAATTTTAAGCAAAGATTATTTCTGCATGTCATAATTTAATACTTATTTTCCCTCTTAAAAGTGGTTTTTAAATGTCATTTTTTATTAATTGACTTTTTATTATTAAAAATATTTAATAATTGAATTGTAATTAATAAAATTTTATATATTTGTTTTTTATAAACCAAAAACAAATGATAAAATTTACCAAACTATTAACCATTTCAATCGTTGTATTTTCAGTTTTATCTTGCACCGGGCAAAAAACTGTCAAAGAAAATAATACAACTTATCCTTCGTATATAAAAGGAGTTTGGGTTACTAATGTAGCTTCAGATGCTCTTGCCTCAAATGATAAAATAAAAGAAACTGTTCAAATCTGTAAAAAATCAGGAATCACAGATATTTATGTTGTAGTATGGAATCGCGGAAGAACTTTATATCCAAGTAAGATCATGAAAGATTTATTTGGAGTTTCAATAATGGAGCGTTTTGGACAAAGAGATCCTTTGCAGGAAATGATTGAAGCAAGCCATAAAGAAAATATTCGAGTTCACGCTTGGTTTGAATTTGGTTTTGCTTCTTCTTATGGAGAAAATGGAGGAGAGATTCTGAAAAAATTTCCAAATTGGAAAGCTATAGATAATCATGGAAATTTAGTTTCAAAAAATGGTTTTGAATGGATGAATGCAATGGATCCGGAAGTTCAAAATTTTGTAAAATCACTAGTTCTTGAAGTTGTTGCAAATTATAATGTAGATGGTATACAAGGAGATGACCGTTTGCCAGCAATGCCATCATTAGGGGGGTATGATCCTTATACTGTTGCATTATATAAAAAAGAAAATAATGGACAACTTCCTCCAAATGACTATAAAGATCCAGCTTGGCTTACTTGGAGAGCGGATAAATTAACTGTTTTTTTAGGTCAATTATATAAGGAAGTAAAAGCAATCAAACCTAAAATGATTGTAAGCATGGCGCCAAGCATACATCCATGGGCAAAAGAAGAATATCTTCAGGACTGGCCAACTTGGTTAGATAAAGGATATTGCGATTATGTGGTTCCTCAGATTTACAGAAAAAATATCGAAAGTTACACCAGTACATTAGAAGCTCAGGTTTCGTTTTTGAAAGGAGATCAAAAGAAGAAATTTTTCTCAGGAGTTTTACTTCAAGTTAGCGGAGTTAATCCTTCACCAGAATTTTTGAAAGAAATGATTGAAGCTAATCGTAAAGCAGGTGTTAAAGGAGAATCATTCTTTTTTTATGAAGGATTAAAAGCTTTTCCGGATTATTTCACAAAAGAATATATCAAGAAGTAAATTAAGAAAGATTTAAATTTTTATAAATGATTTGATGCCCATTTTAATCATGAAAAAAAGAGCTTTATCAATTGATGCCTTACGAGGATTTGCGATTATCGCAATGATTTTGTCTGGTCAAATAATTTTAACGCATTTGCCAGCGTGGATGGCTCATGCGCAAGTACCGCCAAATTCTTCATTTGACCCATCGATTTATGGAATAACTTGGGTTGATTTAGTTTTTCCTTTTTTCTTATTTACAATGGGAGCTTCTTTTCCTTTCTCTTTAGGAAACAAATTAGAAAATGGTGAAAATAAATGGAAATTATGCTTACAGTCCTTTTTTAGAGCAGTGCAATTGGTTTTTTTTGCCATCTTTTTCCAACACATGAAACCATTTGTGATCGAAAGTCCGGTGACAATTACTTCCTGTCTGATTTCTATAAGCGCCTTTGCATTGATGTTTTTTATGTTTGCAGAAAATATAGTTCCAGAAAGCACTAAAATCACCTACAAGTCGATCAATTTTTCTCCGATTAAACTAATTGCCTTTGCTCTCGGTTTTGGATTAATGTACAATCTTAGTTATCAAGGAAAAAATAGTACTTTTTTTGATGTTTATTTTAGTGATATTATCATTATTGTTTTGGCAAATATGGCTTTTTTTGCAAGTGTAATTTACATTTTTACCTTTAAAAAGCCTTACCACAGATTGTTGGTTTTACCATTTGTTATGGCTACATTTCTTTCTTCCGCAAATTTAGGATGGGTAAAAAATGTATATGATTATACACCAATTCCTTGGGCTTATACTTTTTATTACTTAAAATACTTATTTATTGTAATTCCAGGAAGTATAGCTGGAGAGTATATAAGTCCATGGATTAATTCGGATAATGGTGATGCTTCAAATGATTTAAAAAAACGGTCTTATTTATTAGCGCTTAGTTGTTTTGCATTGATAGTCAGTAATGTCTTTTTGCTTTTTACCCGTCAGCTAGAACTGAATTTTTTAATAACTGCCGCACTACTCATCCTAATTCATTTTGTTATAAAAAAAAGCAATACCTGTTTTGGTGTTCTTTGGAAAAAACTTTTTTCTATCGGAGCGTATTGTTTATTGCTTGGATTGTTTTTGGAAGCTTATCAGGGCGGTATCCGTAAAGATGATTCTACTTACAGTTACTATTTTGTGACTTCAGGCTTGGCTTTTTTTGCAATGATTTTATTATCCGTTTTGTGTGATTATTTTAAATATATAAAATCAACGAAAATTTTGGTAATGACAGGCCAGAATCCAATGTTGGCATATGCAACAACAGCTTTATTAACAACACCAGTTTTGACGCTGTTTTCGATCACAGATTATTTTGATGTTTTTAATCAAAGTGCTTTTTGGGGCATAATGAGAGGTGTTTTATTTACTCTTTTAGCCATTTCAGTAACCCTGTTTTTTTCAAAAATAAAATGTTTTTGGAGAACTTAATTATAGCCATAATTACGATAATTTAAATAGTATGAAAATAAATATTCTTGCATTTCTTTTATTTTTTGCAGCTCATTCACAAAATGTAACTAAAAAAAATATTGACGTTTTAGTAATAGGAGGAACCACCAGTGGGACATCTGCAGGTATTTCGTCTGCCCGACTAGGCGCACAAACGCTTATTGTAGAAGAGTCTCCTTGGATAGGTGGTATGTTCACTTCTCAGGGTGTAGGGGCATGCGACGGAAATCATAATCTTGATTCAGGAATTTGGTACGAGTTTAGAGATGCCTTAAGAACGCATTACGGAGGTGCATCAGCGTTAGAAACGGGATGGGTAAGCAATACTTTGTTTGAACCTTCTGTTGGAAATATGATTTTTAATAAAATTGCTTCAAAGGAAAAGAAATTAGAAATCATTCATGGTTTTTATGTCGTAACTATTAAAAAATCAGGAAATAAAGTTATTGGGGCTACTTTTAAAAATGATAAAAATGATGTACTAGAGGTTACCGCAAAAGTTACAATTGATGCGACTGACATTGGCGAAAGTCTGAAAATAGCCGGAGCAGCTTACAGATTAGGTATGGATTCTAAGACTGAAACGAAAGAAGCAAATGCTCCTTTAAAGGCGAATAATGTTGTTCAGGATTTGACTTGGGTTGCAATATTAAAAGACTACGGAGCTGGTACTGACAAGACAATAGTAAAACCAGAAAACTACGATGCAAATCATTTTAAAGGTTCGTGTGCGGAAACTGTCGATAATAAGCAAATTGATTGTGACAAAATGTTGGGTTACGGAAAATTGCCAAACAATAAATACATGATCAATTGGCCTAAAAAAGGAAATGATGTTTACTTGAACGTTATTGAAATGTCTAGAGAAGATCGCAATAAAGAGTTGCTAAAAGCAAGAAATTACACTTTGCAATTTGTTTATTACATTCAAAAAGAGCTGGGATATAAAAATTTAGGTTTGGCTGACGATGAATTTACAACATCAGATTTACTGGCTTATGCACCCTATCATAGAGAAGGCCGAAGATTAAAAGGAGTTTCTTTTTTAACCTATAATCATGTTGCAGAACCTTACAATCAGAAAGAAGCTTTATATAAAACTGGAATTTCTGTTGGCGATTATCCTGTAGATCATCATCATAATCAAAATCCGGATGCCCCACATGTAGGTTTTCCGCCTGTGCCGTCTTATAATATTCCTTTGGGTGCATTGATTCCTGAAAAAGTGGATGGTTTTATTGTTTCAGATAAAGCGATTTCAGTTTCAAATCTTATTAACGGAGCAACTCGTTTACAGCCAGTTGTACTTTTAACTGGTCAAGCAGCAGGAACTCTTGCAGCGCTTGCAGTAAATAAAAATCAGGAAGTCCGCGATGTTTCTGTGAGAAGTGTACAGCAGTCTTTATTAGATCAAAAAGCTTACATCATGCCAATTTTTGATGTAAAACCAACAGATGAAGCTTTTCAAACAATACAAAAAATTTCAGCTACCGGAATTTTAAAAACGAAAGGAGAAAGCTATCAATGGGCAAACAGAACATGGTTTTATCCAGAGGCGACAATCACCATTCAGGAATTTACAGAAGGATTAAATCAATTTGATAAAAAGAATAAAATTATTAAAAATCAAGATAAACTGACTGAAGAAAAAGCAGTTGAGATTTTAATAAAAGCAGGAGGAACTTTTAAAAACAAAGAAAATTATTCATCTAAAATAATTACTAAAAAAGAGCTGGCAATTCTTATAGATGAAAGTTTGCATCCATTCTCCAAAGAGATTGATTTTTCAGGTAAAAGCAAATAATAATAGGTAGAATTTTTAAGCATGATTAAATTAATTAGTATTTATTTCTCTACGCTTTTCTGTGGCTTATTTGCACAGGAAGTGAAGCAAAATTTTCATAACTATTTCTATGATCAAAGACGCTCTTTCTTTGAATCAATGCCCGCTGGCAAAAACGAAATCATTTTGTTGGGCGATAGTATTACAAATTGCGCCAACTGGGATGAAATATTTTCTGGAAAAAATGTCAAAAACAGAGGGATTTCTGGCGACATAACTTTGGGAGTATTGGATCGAATGGATGAAGTTGTAAATAGACATCCAAAAAAAGTATTCATATTAATAGGAATCAATGATATAGCATTGAATTTAAATAAGGAGATAATAATAAGCAACTATCAAAAAATTATCTCAAAAATTAAAAATGATAGTCCTGCAACGTTGATTTATATTCAAAGTATTTTACCCACAAATGATGAATTCACTACGTTCAAAAACCATCAGGGAAAAATGGATGTGATAAAAGAAGTGAATTTGGACCTAGAGAATCTAGCGAAACAAAACAAAATATTCTTTCTGAATATTTTTCCGGAATTTTTGGATGATCAGGGAAAATTGAGCAAAGAATTTACAAATGATGGTTTGCATCTTTTAGGAAATGGATATCTGCGATGGGCCTCTATTCTAAAAAAATACATTTAATAAAATATAAACTTAAACTTAACACATACGATTAATGTTAGAAACAAAAAATATAGAAAGTCCAAAACATCTTCAAGATGTTGATTTGACAGCATATGCCAAACTCTATGAAAAAGAATTATTAGAGCAAATAATTCCTTTTTGGGATAAAAATTCTATTGATAGTGAATTTGGTGGTTATTTTACTTGTTTAGATCGACAAGGAAAAGTTTATGATACTGATAAATTTATCTGGCTTCAGGGCAGACAGGTTTGGACTTATGCAATGCTTTACAATAATGTTGAAAAAAAGCAGGAGTGGCTGGATACATCACTTCATGGTGCCGATTTCCTAATAAAAAATGGACGTGATAAAGAAGGAAACTGGTATTTTTCTCTGAATCAAAAAGGAGAACCACTAGTTGAGCCATACAATATTTTTTCAGATTGCTTTGCAGCAATGGCTTTTGGCGAGCTTTATAAAGCAACCAATAATCCCGAGCATAAAGAAATTGCTGTTAAAACGTACCATAATATTTTGGCGAGACAAAATAATCCTAAAGGCAAATGGAACAAAATTCATGCTGGGACAAGAGAGTTAAAGAGCTTCTCACTTCCTATGATTTTATGTAACCTTTCTTTGTTATTAGAAGAAGTAATAGGTAAAGAAGTTGTTGACCAAATGGTACCGCCATTGATTGAGGATATTATGACGAATTTCTTAAATAAGGAGCATGGTATTATCATGGAAAACGTGTATACAACGGGAGAATTTAGTGACAGTTTTGAAGGAAGAGTTGTAAATCCTGGGCACGGAAATGAGTCAATGTGGTTTCTGATGGATATTGCCGTTCGTTACAATAAACAGGATTTGATTAAGCAGTGTGAAGAAATTTTAACTCGTACAACAGAGTTTGGCTGGGATAAGGAGTTTGGAGGTATTTATTATTTCCTTGACATTCAAGGGCATCCGACCCAGGAATTACAATGGAATCAAAAGCTTTGGTGGGTGCATATTGAAACGATGATTTCTTTTGCTAAAGCCTATAAATTGACTGGAAACGAAAAATCAAAAGAATGGTTTTTAAAACTTCATGATTATACTTGGAATCATTTTAGAGATGCTGAATTTCAAGGTGAATGGTTTGGCTATCTTACTAGAGAAGGTAAGCCATTGCTAGAAGCAAAAGGCGGTAAATGGAAAGGGTGTTTCCATGTCCCGCGAGGATTATACGAATTATGGAAAACACTTAAATAAACTAATTAACTAACCAATCTAAATAATTTTAACTATGAAAAAAATGATATTTTTTTTACTGTTTTGTTTGTCATCGGTAGCAATACAGGCACAATCAAAACAATTAAAAGGATCAGTTGTTGACCCAGACGGTATGCCATTAATTGGAGCCAATATTGTCGTGGAAGGATCGAGAGAAGGAACTTCCACAGATTTTGACGGAAATTTTCAAATCACTGTTCCTTCTGGCAAAAATGCGATCATTGTGAGCTATATGGGGCACAAAGACATTACTGTTGATATAACAGGAAAAACAACCGTAAAAGTAAAAATGCAGTCAATTGCAAATCAAATGCAGGAAGTTGTAGTTGTTGGTTACGGTACTCAGAAAAAAGAAACCGTAACAGGGGCTCTCGGAATTGTAAAAGGTGCTGATCTTAATAAAAGAGCAGTTGCTTCTTTATCTACAGCCTTACAGGGAACAATTGCAGGTGTAACGGTGCAGCAAACTTCTGGAGAACCTGGATCGGATGGTTCTAATATTCGAATTAGAGGTATTGGTTCTGTAAACTCAAATACTTACCCATTAGTTCTGGTAGATGGTATCGAAATGGATATCAATCAAGTGGATATGAATACTGTTGAGTCTGTTTCTGTATTAAAAGATGCTGCTTCAGCTTCTATTTATGGTTCAAGAGCTTCAAATGGTGTTATTCTGATTACCACGAAAAGAGGTAAAGAAGGAAAAATGAAAGTACTTCTTGATTCATACACTACAATTCAGACACCTACTAATATGCCGAAAGTTGTAAAAGCGGCAGATTATCTTCAAGCTGAACTTAATTCTTTTGACAATGCTGGGATTACTATTCCTGCAGATCAAAGAGCAGCAAGAGAACAAATGATTGCAGATCAAAGAGCTTACAAACCAGACAACTGGAACAGATATGATACAGATTGGAAAGAGGCTACTTTAAAAAACAGTGCCTTAATGACAAACAATAATGTTACTTTATCTGGTGGCGCTAAGGATATAAAATATTTTGGAGCCTTAACATCTCTTAACCAAGGTGGTTTAATTGATAACAACAATTATAAACGTATCAATGTTAGATTAAATACTGATGCTAATATTAATAGCTGGTTAAAATTAAATAATGAAATTTCATATAGAACTTCAACTCAAGTAACTCCTGGAATTTCTTCACCAAAAGGCATTATTAATAAGGCTTTATACATGTTGCCAACGCTTTCGGCTGTTAAAGAATTAGATGGTAATTGGGGATATGGAAAAAATGGCGATAATCCAGTAGCTAATGCCGAAGCTTCCGGACAAAATACAGTATCAAGACCAGAAATATTATTGAATGCAACTTTGATTGCAACACCAGTAAAAGACTTAGAAATTCTAGGTCAGTACAGCTACAGAAAAACAGAGGCGAGAGCAACGTATATAACTACGCCATATTTAACTTCTTTAAAAGGTGTTGTACAAGGTTATTATCCAGCTAGAGATGGAGTAACAGAATTATATTCAGAGAATTTCAGAAACTATTTCAGAGCTCAGGCTTCTTATGGTAAAAAATTTGGTGAGCACGAAACTAAGTTAATGGTTGGTACACAAAGCGAAAATAACGAAGCAAGAGATTTTAGCGCAAGTAAAAATGGTTTTGATCTTGAAAGATATTATTTAGTAAATGGAGACGGAGCAACTGCATCGGCTACTGGCGGTGCATCAGAATGGGCAATGTCATCTTTCTACGGAAGATTTAACTACAATTATGATAGTAAATATTTATTCGAGTTTAGCGGACGTTATGATGGTTCTTCTCGTTTTGTAGAAGGCAAAAAATGGGGATTCTTTCCTTCTTTTTCAGCAGGATGGATTGTGAGTAAAGAAAAATTCATGGAGTCTATTTTGGATTATGTTAGTGATTTAAAATTAAGAGCGTCTGTAGGAACTTTAGGAAATCAGGATATCGGAAACTATCCTTATGCATCAACAATTCAGCCAGGATATAGCTACTGGATCGATAAGCAATTAGCACAAGGTGTTGCACAAACAACATTATCAAATCCAAATATTACTTGGGAAAAATCAAGACAAACTAACTTTGGATTGGATGCTACTTTCTTCAAAAGAAAACTTTCTGCAACATTCGATTATTATATAAAAGATATTTATGATATGCTTATGGTTTATCCTGTGCCATATTATGTAGGTCTTAACGCTACATACAGCAATGCAGGAGATATGCAAAATAAAGGTTGGGAAACTACTATTTCATATAAAAGTAATATTGGAGAGTTCAATTACGGAATTACTGCAACTCTTAGTAACAACGAAAATGAAATTACAAAACTTTACGGGCCAAACTCAGACAGATCTGTTACTGTAGGATATCCAAATGGAGGAATTTGGGGTTACAAAACTGATGGATATTATGTTGATGCAGCTGACGTTGCTAATTCGCCAAAATTGTCAAGTGCAGCTAAACCTGGATACGTAAAATATTTAAAAATGGACCCAAGTGGTTTGAATCCTAATCAAATTACAGAAAATGATAAAGTGTATTTAGGGGATCCTTTTCCACATTACGAGTATAGTGTGAACTTGACTGCAAGCTACAAAAATTTTGATTTTACTTGCTTCTTTCAAGGAGTGGGCGAAAGAAAGGTATTAATGAGCGGTATCGGAGTACGACCATTTTTTAACGGATCTAACTTATTTACACATCAATTAGATTCCTGGACTCCGGATAATCAGGACGCTGAATATCCTATTTTAGTTCCGGAAGCTAACTCTGCAGATAACTTTGTTACTTCTGATAAATGGGTGAAAAATGGTGCTTATTTAAGATTAAAAAATATTGTGATTGGATATAGCTTGCCAAAATCATTTTTGACTAAGACAAAAATTGATAATGTTCGTTTTTATGTAAGTGGACAAAATTTATGGACATTAAGTCACTTCTATTCTGGATATGACCCTGAGGTGAATTACGGAGGAAATCTGGGAGGTGAATTCTATCCAATTATGCAGACTATAACATTTGGTGCTAATTTAAAATTTTAACAAAATGAACTTAATCAAAAAAACAATATTAGGATTAGCCCTTGTTATAGGGTTTGGATCTTGCGATGATTATATTGACAAAGAACCTTTAAGTGATTATTTGTCATCTAACTTTTACAACAATGAAGCGGCTATAAAACAAGGTGCGAGTGGTGCTTACCAAAGTTTGTACATGGAGTCAAGCCAGTTACCTTTTTTTACATTGTACGATATGTATACGCCTATGGGCATCGAACGTGCAGATAATAATGCTATTGGTATAAATAATGTGGCTCTTGAAAACAATTTTATTGTTGAAGCACAGTGGGCAAACTTTTATAAAGGAGTTGCAAGAAGCAACACTGTTTTAGAAGGTGCACAGCCTTATGTTAATGAGTTAAGCGATAAAGCAAAACAATATCTTGCAGAAATCAAAGTGATAAGAGCGACTCACTACCATTATTTGACAGCATTATATGGAGATGTACCATTTTTTACTAAATCAGTTACTCCTGAAGAGCAAAAAGCAATTGCAAGAACACCCTGGACAGAAATCGTTGATTATTTATTGAACGATTTAGAAGAGGCCAGCACACAATTGCCATGGCAAGCGAGCGAATTTGGAAGAATTGATAAATCATATGCATTAGGTTTAAAAGCAAGAATGGCATTGTATGCTGGTTCTTGGTGCAAAGAAGGTTTTGGCGAAAAAGGTGTAAAAAACCCTGCAAAAGCAGCGGTTTACTTTGATATTGCAGCTCAAACGGCAAGACGTATAATGTTAGAATCGGGCAGAGCATTAGATCCAAATTTTGATGATTTATTTACGAGAGCTGGACAACTTACTGGTGCTGCAAAAAAAGAAAATATTTTTGCACTTGCTTATTCAGATCAATCGTCAAAAAAGACACATTATCAATCTTTTGGAGAAATGGCGAGAACTGTTGGCGGACAATCAGGAAGATTCCCAACGCAATTATTAGTAGATACTTATGAAATGGCTAATGGAAAAAGAATCGATGAAGTTGGTTCTGGATATGATCCTAAAAACCCATTTGCAAATAGAGACCCTCGTTTAAAACTTTCAATCTATACGCACAAAGACCGTATTATTTCAAACAATGGCGGTGTAAAGTTGAATATAGTAATGGATTTATACAAACCAACAACTTTATCATTTGATGCAGCGGGTAATTCAACATCTATTACTAATCTTGATTATACAGGATCTGTAGCACAATACGGTTATATCCAGAGTGGAGTGGGGTACTTATGGAGAAAATACAATTATTTTAATGATGAGATCGTTTCTGAAGCATCTTATAATATTTTAATGATGCGTTACGCTGAAATCTTATTAATCTATGCTGAAGCAAAAATAGAGTTAAACCAAATTGATGCTACCGTTACGGGTGCTATTAATGAAGTAAGAAACAGAGTAAATATGCCAAGTACAACTTTGGCAGATCCTGCGAAATTAAGACAATTGGTTCGTAGAGAGCGTAAAGTTGAGCTTGCGAGAGAAGCTGGTTTACACTTTTTTGACATGAGACGTTGGAGAACCGGAGCTTTAGAAAATGCTGAAAAAACTTACGGATTCCCAATTGCGACTGGCGTAAATGCTGCAACAAATACTTATCCTGATGGATATTCTCAAGTAACTCCTGATATGGTGCCAACTTATGGAGCTACCGGATCTGATAGAGATTTGAATGATTTAGCATTGTATGCTGCATTTGGAGCAAAACTTCGTCAAAGAGATGCTGACAGACCTAACAACTGGAAAGACAAATTCTATTTATGGCCAATACCGCAAGTTGAAAGAAACAAAGCGCCATGGTTGAGCCAAAACGATGGTTACGGTCAATAAATTCCTGAGTAGAATTAAACTAAAAAGATAAAATTTTGTGTTGTTTCACTTAATTAAAATATAAACAAATGAAGAAAATATTTTATTTACTCATAAGTCTGGTACTATTATTCTCTTGTGATGATAGTTACACTGACAATCGTGCTTATCAGTCAGCCAAAATTGTAGCTGTCAAATTAAACAATGTTTTGTATAACATTCAGCCAAACGATAAGAACGAGGCGAAAGTAGTTTTGCCTGCAGGTGTTAATTTGAAAGATGTTAAAACGGAAATTCTTGTTTCAAACGGAACTGTAATAAGTCCGGCGAATAATACAAATATGAATCTGACCAAACCAGTCGATGTTCAAATTTCTGGTGAAGACGGACAAAGCAGTACATGGAAATTAATTGTTCAGTCACCACCAAGTCTTACCGGATTAACAGTAGTGGGTATGACGATTCCAAAAGACAAAATATTTTTTGGAAAAACATCTATAATCGTTCAGGTTCCGGTAGGAACTGACATTACTAATTTGGCTGTTTCTTATGAATTTGCTAATGGTACATTAAACAATTTTGTTAATGGTACTTCAAAAAATTACACATTCAATTTACCAGCTACACCTCCTTTCAAATTAGAAGTTTTAGGAGCTGACGGAACTACAATTTACAAATATGATGTAGTATTTACTTCAGAAGCTGTAGGACCGGCAAAAATCAATAGTATGGTGATCAATGGAGATTTAACTTCAGAAATCATTGTCGTAGATGCTGCAAAAAATATTATTCAGCCTGTTGTACCTTATTTAACAAATTTCTCAGCTGCAACAGTAGTAATAAACGCTTCTTTTGGAAATACGATTGACCCTGCTTTTACAGGAACAAATGTAAATACGTTAGCTGGCTTTAAAGTTAAAGTGACTGGTACTGATGGAATTGAAAGAGAATTTACTGTAAAAAATCCTTTGATAAAATCAACTCCAATTCTTGAAAAATCACATGCTCAATTTGGTTTTGCTGCAAATGCAGGTTCATCAGCAGGATTTAGCGGAAACAATATTGTTATCGCTACAAATGCTATGCTTGCGGGTCAAACAGCGGCTTTAGGAATCAATGCTTATGATTTATCTGGAAATTATTTAAATGGACTTTCTAAAACCGGTACAAACTTCGACGGTGGTGCTGTTACAGGAATTCGTAAACTGGCTACTGATGATAACGGAAAAATATTAGGTGTTCAATTAGGAGCTGGAGCCGGAGCAGCGACAACATTGTCAATTATTAAATGGAACTCTATTACAGATGCTGCACCAACAAATTACATTACCTATTCTCAAAATAGTTTAGGTTTAGCATTTGCGCCTCGTAGTGCTGGTATCAATATTAGCGGATCTTTAGACGGAAATGCGACTATTACAGTACCTCTTGCACAAAAGAATAATGTGTTGGTTTGGAAAGTAACTAATGGAGTATTAAATCCTACTCCTGTTCAGCAATCATTCCCGTATACTGGTACAGGATTCTATTTTAGTGTTCAGCCAGATGACACAGGTTATATAGGTGCGTCTACAGGAACAAGTTACAGCGGTGTAAACATATTAGGAAGTTCTTTCTCTGAAAGCTTTAAAACAACTTCCGGTATCGTAACAACAGATTGTAAAACAATAACATATCAAAACCGCAAGTATATCGCTTATGTAGCATTTATTGGAGGAAAACACGTTTTTAGATTATTAGATTACACAACAGCAAGCGTTTATGCTCTTGAAAATCCAATTTTAGAAATAACTGGAGACGCTGTTTCAAATGCCAATAATACTGTAGATGCAGACTTCGCAGTAATAAATGGTAAACTGCATGTATTGTATTACGGAACAAATGATCGTTTAGCGGTTTATAAACTAGAGAAATAAATAAAATGGGAGATTTTGCTCGCTTTGCAAAATCTCCCGTTTAAAAATTAAATAAAATGAAAAAATTTTTAATCTTATCAATTGCGGCCTTATTTTTTGCCTGTGCAAGTGAAGAACCGCCAACGGTTTTGCCAAACAAACCTGTACAAACTACGAAAGGAATAAAAGGTGTTTGGGTAACCAACGTGGCTTCATCTGCATTGAGTTCTTTAAATATGATTAAAGAAACTGTTCAAACCTGTAAAAAATCGAACATTACAGATATTTATGTAGTAGTTTGGAATAAAGGAAGAACACTTTACCCGAGTGAAATCATGAACAAGGAATTCGGTATTTCAATTATGGAAGGCTATGAAGGAAGAGATCCTTTATTAGAAATGATTACCGAAGCGCATAAAGAAAAAATAAAAGTACATGCCTGGTTTGAATATGGATTTGCAGCTTCAAACAATCAGCAAGGTGGCGTAATCCTTAAAAAATATCCGCAATGGGCCGCAAAAAACGCTAATAAAAACCTACTGGTTTCGTCTAGTGGTTTTGAATGGATGAACGGAATTAATCCTGATGTTCAGAATTTTATAAAATCACTCGTTTTGGAAGTGGTAAAAAAATACGATGTAGACGGAATTCAGGGAGATGACAGATTACCTGCGATGCCAATTGCCGGAGGGTATGATGATTATACAGTTCAACTTTATAAAACTGAAAAAGGTGTTACTCCTCCGACGAATGAAAAAGATGCAACATGGACTGACTGGAGAACGAATAAACTGACTGAATTTTTAGGTGATTTATATAAAGCGGTAAAAGCAGCAAAACCAAATGTAATAGTTTCAATGGCTCCAAGTGTACATCCTTGGGCTAAGGAAAATTATCTGCAGGACTGGCCAACATGGCTGGATAAAAAATACTGCGATTATGTAATTCCGCAATTGTATCGTTATGATTTGGCTTCTTATACTCAGACATTGAAATCTCAAATTTCGTATGTAAAAAATAGCGCAGACCGATCTAAATTGTATGCAGGTGTACTTTTGCAATCAGGAACCTACAATACATCGAATCAATATTTAGAGCAAATAATTAATGAGAACAGAAATAATTATGTGAGCGGAGAAATTTTCTTCTTTTTTGAAGGATTAAAATACAACTCAGAGTATTTCACAACAAAGTATGGTTCAAAATAAAAATAAAAAAAACGACTATCGGGCGAAGAAAAAATTTGCCCGATGGAAGTTTTTCTTTAATCGATTAGAATTAATTATTGAAAAAGTTACCTAATGCGCATAAAAATATTTTTACCGGTTCTACTTCTGACAGTTTGCAATATTTTTTCGCAAGAGGTTTCATCTTCTTTTGCGTCTAAAAAAAGCCGGGAAAATTTAATAATAAAATTGAAGGATTCTATCATTAAAACGGAAGCTGATAAATTCCTAAATAATCAAAAAATTAATTGGAACGGTTATGCTTGGGCTACAACCTTAATTATAGATAATTCTTTGCAAAATTATACCGTTCTTAAAAAAGCATTAAGCGACTATAAGCAATTCTCTAAAGCTGAATTGCAAAAAGTATTCGAATCGGTTTTTGCCTGTTTTCCAAATGATTTTGTTAATGAAGTAATTGTAATCGCAGAAAATGAATCTGAAAGTGAAAAAGTTTTTGCAAGTGCCGTTAACTATTTATCCCGAAACAATAAAGACATTAGATATTTATTAAAAACAAAATTCAAAAATAACGACAATCCCATTTTAAAAGCTTTAAGAAATCAGTTTTTAACAAGTTACAAACCGATTTCTTTTAAAGAATTAAAACAGTTAATTGAATTTAATTTTGATAAAAAAAGCAAAGTCTTATATTCCATTCAGCATCAAAATAGAGATAAAATTGGTAAAGTTTTTATTCAGAATAAAAATGGCCAAATTGTCAGAAAGGAAGGCAAAATTATACTAATCGATCAATTGGCCAGAAGCGCAACAAATCTTCCGATGTATATTACCAACGGAAATACACCAATTGGACTTTATCGCATACATAATTTAGCAATCTCTGACAATTTATTCATTGGACCAACAAAAAGTTTCGCTGCTTATTTGCCCTTTGAATGTTCGGCAGATTTATTTTTTAGTGATGAAACAAAAGATTTTACCTTAAGCCATTACCTTTCTTTTTTTTCAAAAGAAATGCAGAAAAACCTCAGTTTGCAACAATCTTACTGGGCTGGAAAAGCCGGAAGGTCAGAAATTTATTTTCATGGTACTACCATTGATCAAAATTTATATATTGGCAAAGAATTTTACGGACAAACACCTTCTCTGGGATGCCTGTGCACAAGTGAAGTATGGGATAATGATGGGAAACTAATCAGTAGTGATCAACAAAAATTAGTTGATACATGGATGCAGTCTGGAGATGAAAAAGGTTTTGCGTATGTTTTAGAACTTAAAGAATCAGACTGGAAAATGTTTGAAAAAAATATAAATACAATATTTTAAAATGAAAAAAATTGTCCTGCTATTATCAATTACTTTTTTTTGTTTTGCGCCATCAAAAGTAATAAGTCAAAAAAATAAAAACCTGACTCAGTACATTAATCCATTTATTGGAACAGGTGGTCACGGCCATACTTTTCCTGGCGCAGTGTTGCCTTTTGGAATGGTTCAGTTGAGTCCAGACACAAGAACGCAAGGATGGGATGCCTGTGGTGGATACTATACAGATGATAACAGTATTCTCGGATTTTCGCATCGTCATTTAAGCGGAACTGGAATGACAGATTTTGCCGATGTTTTATTTACGCCTTTTTCAGGAAAATTAAAAATGGAGGATAATAATATTCAAGAGTATTATCCATTGAATTTTTCTCATAAAAATGAAAATGCATCAGCAGGTTTCTATAGTGTTCTTTTTGATAACGGAATTAAAGCTTCTTTGACAGCCGCAACAAGAGCTGGTTTTCATCAATATGAATTTCCGTCTATTGATTCGGGGATTATTATAGACCTTCATCATAATTTAAACAATCAAAAAGTACTTGAATCTTCGATTGAAATTGTGAGTAATACTGAAATTAGAGGAATGCGTTTAACGGAAGGCTGGTCTAAGAGAGATTACGTTTATTTTTATGCCAAATTCGACAAGCCATTTACTTTTCAATTATACAAAAATAATAAAGCAATTGATGGCAAACAATTGAAAGATGAAAATGTAAAAGCAGTACTTCATTTTGAAAATCCCAAAACAGTAAAGGTAAAAGTTGGAATTTCGCCTGTTGATGATAAAGGAGCATTTCAAAATTTAAACGCCGAAATCGCAGACTGGAATTTTGAAAAAGTAAAAAAAGAAGCTAAAAACGCTTGGGAAAAACAACTAGAGAAAATAAAAATTGAAGGAGGTTCCCAAGACGAAAAAGTAATTTTTTACACCAGTTTATACCATGCCTTCATTCATCCGTCTACTTATTCTGATATAGATAAAAGATACCGTGGTCAGGACCTTAAAATTCACACTTTAGAATCAGGAACTTATTATACGGTGTTTTCACTTTGGGATACTTACAGAGCACAAATGCCATTGGTAGATTTAGTTTTTCCTTCAAAAACAAATGAATTTATTAATTCACTTTTACTAAAATACCAACAAGGCGGATTATTGCCAATGTGGGATCTTGCCGCAAATTATACCGGTACAATGATTGGCGCACATGCGACATCCTTAATTGTAGATGCTTATACCAAAAATATAAGAGGTTATGACACACAATTGGCGTACAAAGCCATGATGCGATCAGTTCCTTATGATACAACCGGAATCAAAGTAAATCATCCTGCCATTTGGGAATGGCTGATGACAAAAGGAAAAAAATACAATCAGGAAATGGGTTTTATCCCTGCCGATAAAGATGTGATTTTTGCTACGTCGAGAGGTTTAGAATATGCATATAACGATTGGGCATTGGCTCAGGTGGCGAAAGACATGGGAAAAACGGAAGACTACAATTATCTTTCAGAAAGAGGCTTGAGATACAAAAAATATTTTGACAAAGAAACCGGTTTCATGAGAGCTTTAGACAGTAATGGAAAGTTTATTGGGCCTTTTAATCCCTCGTTTTCAGATCACATGAATAGTCCCTATTGCGAAGGAAATGCCTGGCAGTGGACATGGTTTGTACCTCAGGATGTTCCTGGATTAATTGACCTGATGGGCGGAAAACAAGCTTTTGAGAAAAATTTAGATGCCCTTTTTAATACTTCTGCTAAAGTGGAAGGTTCAGAGGCATCGGCTGATATTTCAGGTTTAATCGGTCAATATGCACACGGAAATGAACCTAGTCATCATATCATTTATTTCTATAATTTTTTAAACAAAGGATACAAAACACAAGAACTTGCTGATAAAATCATGCGCGAACAATATCGAAATGCTCCTGATGGTTTGAGCGGAAATGAAGATTGTGGGCAAATGTCGGCTTGGTATATTTTAAATGCGCTTGGTTTTTATCAAGTTGCTCCCGGAAATCCAACTTATACATTATCAAGACCTCTTTTTGATAAAGCGACTATTGAACTTGAGAATGGTAAAAAGCTAATTATCAAAACAATAAATAATAGACCAACAAATAAATACATCGAATCAGTTTCTTTAAATGGAAAAAAACTGAATTCGCTTTTCTTCAGTCATAATGAAATTGCTTATGGAGGGGAATTAGTTTTTAAAATGACGGATAAAATCAGTAAAAAATAGCTTTGACATGAAGACCTAACAGGTTTTTAAAACCCGTTAGGCCTCTATTAAGCTCAAAAAACAAATAGGATTATTTTAAAAAAAACAAGTAAAATCAAATCATGAAAAAACATATCATTTGCTTAGTCTTTTTGTTTTTAGGTTTGTCTGTTTTTGGGCAAAACGCAAAAAATGATTTTTATAGAACAATTCCGTTAGCACAAAACATCAATTTAGTTTCAGGAAAACCATTTATACTTTCGTCAAAAACAAAGATTTATTGTCCAAAAAGCAATGCCGACTTAAATCAAATCGCAGTTTTTCTTTCAGAATATATTGAAATAGCAAAAGGAATAAAAGTTCAGGTTATAAACTCACCAGTAAAAGAAAATGTTATTGTTTTAGAGAATAATCTAAAACATGATAATTCGGAAGCTTATACTTTCAATGTAGATCAAAATAAAATCATTATAAGTGGAGCATCGGCTGGAGGAACTTTTTATGGTGCACAATTGCTGAGAAAAGTGCTGCTGGAAAATGAAACAAAATCACAAATCGAATTTCCGGCTGTAGAAATTACAGATTACCCAAGATTTGCTTACCGCGGTATGCATTTAGATGTTGCCCGTCATTTCGCATCAGTCGAATTTGTAAAAAAGTATATTGATTTATTGGTTCTTCACAATATCAATACCTTTCATTGGCACTTAACTGACGACCAGGGATGGCGAGTAGAAATTAAAAAATACCCAAAATTAACTCAAGTAGGAGCAGTAAGAACTGAAACACAAGTAGGAAAACAGGCCGGAGTTTATGATGGAAAACCACATGGAGGTTTTTATACTCAAGAACAAATTAAAGAAGTTGTAGCCTATGCCAAGAAGCGCTTTATAAGGATTATTCCTGAAATTGATTTGCCTGGACATATGGTTGCTGCCTTGGCTTCTTATCCAGAACTTGGCTGTGTTGGAGAGGGGTATGAAGTGTACAAGAAATGGGGAGTTTCAGATGATGTTCTTTGTCTTGGAAATGAAAAGACGTTTGCTTTTTTAGAAGGAGTTTTTAGTGAATTAATACCGCTTTTTCCTTCAAAATATTTTCATATTGGAGGAGATGAATGTCCTAAAAAAAGATGGGAAAAATGTCCTAAATGCCAAGCCAAAATTGCAACATTAGATTTGCAAAAAGACAGTTATCACAGTGCAGAAGAAAAGTTGCAGAGCTACTGTATGTCAAGAATAGAAAAATTTTTGAATGCAAAAGGAAAACAGGTAATAGGTTGGGACGAAATACTCGAAGGCGGAATTGCTCCAAATGCAACAATAATGTCTTGGAGGAGTTCTCAGGCGGGAATAGAAGCTGTTAAACAAGGACATAAAGCTATTATGACACCAAGCTCGCATGTGTACTTTGACCATTACCAAAGTACAGATGCTGTTACAGAGCCATTAGCGATTGGCGGTTTTACAAATATAGAACGTGTCTATTCTTTTGAACCAGTTCCGGAAGAATTGACAGAAAATGAAAGAAAACTTGTTATAGGTGCACAGGCAAATCTTTGGAGAGAATATATCGCTACCGATGAACAGACAGAATATATGGTTTTGCCAAGGCTTGCTGCTTTAAGCGAAGTGGTATGGACAAATGCTGATAAAAAGAATTATGATGATTTCTTGAAACGATTATCTAGTTTTTTGACTATTTATAATAAGCTGCATTACAATTATGCGAAACACATTCTAGAGGTTTCTTCAGAATATAAAGTAGATACAGAAAATGGTCAATTGATTTTAAACTTAAAAACGTCAAGTAAATCTCCAATTTATTATACTCTAGATGGTTTAGAACCAACATTGAAAAGTGAGAAATATAAAGAAAGCATAATTATCAGAGGTTCTTTGACGGTAAAAGCGGCAGTTATTTCAGAAAATTATAAAAGTAAAATTTTTACCAAAAAGTTTGATTTTAACAAAGCAACTTCAAAACCAATTGTGTTAAAAAATGAACCTGTTGACCGTTATCGTTTTAATGGGGGAAAAACATTGGTTGATGGAAGAACAGGTACAACTGCATTTAGTACTGGAGACTGGATAGCCCTTTACAAAGATGATTTTGAAGCTACTATAGATTTGAGATCGGTACAACAAATAACAGAGGTCAGCTTAAATACATTTACCTCTCCAAATGACTGGATTTTTGGTCCGAGACAATTTCAAGTTTTTATCTCAAAAGACGGAATAAATTTTACACAAGTTCATAGCGAAGATTTAAAAATTGCCCAAAAAGAGGATGGTCCAAAAATTATAACTCTAAAAGCTGTTTTTGCTGCACAAGATGCAAGATTTGTAAAAATCAACGCTCCAATTTTTGAGAAAATTCCAGAATGGCATTATTCTGCTGGACAACCTACATTTTTATTTGTAGACGAAATTAGAATTAACTAACATTAATTAACTAACCATGAAAAACAGTTGTTTAATTCAATTATTTGTACTTTCATGCATGATTTTTCTTGCTGGTTGTTCAGAAAGTAATTCACAATCAAAACCCGCTATTAAACTAAGCATAGAAGAACAAATCAAAACCAAATTTGAAAAAGAAATACTGCCTTTAGCTTCAAGTCCTTGTTTTTCAGGAGCTTATTATAGAAAAGCATATTCAAGTAAAGATTTTTGGCTGGGAATAGGAGGAATAGTAACACTGCCGGTTTTAACTTACGACCCTTCTAGAACAAATCCAAATAAACCTGGAGCCTATTTAGATAATGCCTCAGTATATTTAGGAGGAAATTCTGATGAACAGGAAACAGATATAGGCTTAACTTGGGAAGTCATTCGCGAAGCAGATGGTTCTGTTAGTCAAGAACACAAAGCGTTTCGTCCGTTTCTGCGCCGAACAGGTTATAAATCTGGTCAGACCGCACTTTACATGAATGCGCCTGCCGAAGCCAAATATTATTGGTATCCAGGAGAAACAGTTACTATCAGTATTCAGTTGATAGAATCTAAAAAATTGAAATTTATTGTTGAAGGTGCTGGGAAAAAATACGAACAAATTTTTGATGTTGATGGTTACGATGCAACATTTATGGCACAATACAAACGGGTAAATGCAATCGATCAGGTAGCAAATGAAGGAAAGCCAGTTCAACCGACAACAGCAAAAGTGACAGGTGCAAAATGGTCTGAAACCTTTTTGTTTCGTTCTGTAAATGGTACTATCGAAAAAGCACCAATGCATACGAAACGCTTTACAGATATGCAATGTCCTGCTAAAAGTTACTTTAATTTAAGTTCTTTTGGTGAAAGCGGAGAATCAATTGATATTTTTGGTTCGAGATAAAAAAATAACTACTAAGCTATAAAAAAATAAAAAATGAAAACCAGAAGAGATTTTTTGAGCCAATTAGGATTAGGAGCAGCATCTGCAGTGAGTATTCCGTTATTGAGCTCTTTTGAGAGTGATTCGTCTATAAAAGATGTTGAAAGACCAGAGATAATTACAGAAGATCGTCCAGAATTATTAGTTCCAAAAGGGAATGCACTAAAAATTACAGGAACTTTTTTAGACGAAATCTCGCATGATATTCCGCATCAAAATTGGGGTGAAAAAGAATGGGATCAGGACTTTGCCCACATGAAAGCTATCGGAATTGATACCGTAATTATGATTCGTTCCGGATACCGAAAATTTATTACCTATAACTCAGATTATTTAATAAAAAAAGGATGCTATAAACCAGGTGTCGATTTGTTAGATATGTATTTGAGACTAGCAGATAAACATAAAATGAAGTTTTATTTCGGATTGTATGATTCTGGGGTTTATTGGGATACCGGAGATATGACGGTAGAAATAGAATCGAATAAATTTGTAATCGAAGAAGTTTGGAAAAAATACGGACACTATAAAAGCTTTGCCGGATGGTATTTAAGTGGAGAAATAAGCCGAAAAACAAAAGGCGCTATAGAATCTTTCAGAACTTTAGGACAATTATGTAAAGATGTTTCGGGAGGTTTACCAACTTTCATGTCACCTTGGATTGACGGAAAAAAAGCGGTTATGGCTGCTTCTGGAACACTTTCTAAAGCTGATGCCGTTTCGGTTCAGGAGCATGAAAAAGAATGGGGCGAAATTTTTGACGGAATCAAAGGAGCTGTTGATGCGTGTGCCTTTCAGGACGGACATATTGATTATGACGAATTAGATGCTTTCTTCTCAGTAAATAAAAAATTAGGTGATAAATACGGTTTAGAATGCTGGACAAATGCTGAAACTTTTGACAGAGACATGCCAATCAAATTTTTCCCAATCAAATTTGAAAAACTACGCCTTAAACTGGAAGCTGCAAAAAGAGCTGGTTTTCAAAAAGGAATTACATTTGAATTTTCGCATTTTATGAGTCCGCAGTCGGCTTATTTGCAAGCGGGGCATTTGTATGACAGATATAAAGAGTATTTTGATATCAAATAAAAAACCATTTTAACTAATTAACCAAAAACTAATGAATCAAAAAGAAAATATTAAATATGTAATTTTTCTATCGGTAATCGGCGCAATAGGAGGATTTCTTTTCGGATATGATGTTGCCGTCATATCTGGTACTATTGAGCAGGTATCCAAACAGTTTGCTTTAGATAATATAGCAACAGGCTGGTATGTGGGCTGTGCATTAATTGGCTCTATAGTTGGAGTCGCTTTTGCAGGTAAAATTTCAGATATTTTAGGACGCAAATGGACGATGCTTTTAGCAGCGACACTTTTTACTATTTCTGCTTTGGGATGTATGTTTGTGACAAGTTTTGAAATCTTAATTTGGTGCAGAATTCTCGGCGGTATGGGAATTGGAGTAGCTTCAATTGTGTCTCCGTTATACATTTCAGAAGTTTCGCCAGCCCGTTTTAGAGGAACTTTAGTAACACTTTATCAATTAGCAATTACCATCGGAATTGTTGCTTCGTACTTTGCTAATGCACAAGTTTTGCAATGGGCTAATACAGGTCATTTTGATTCACAATGGATGAAATTTATCTTTCAGGATGAACATTGGAGAGGTATGTTAGGATTGTGTGCCGTTCCCTCTTTTCTTTTCTTTGTCATAATCTTTTTTATTCCTGAAAGTCCAAGATGGCAGATCTCTAAAAACAATATCGCTTCTGCAGAAAAAACATTAACGCAGTTATTTGGCGAAAGCGAAGCTCTAATTCAGGTTGAAAATATCAAAACATCTTTATCCAATAAAGAAAAATCAGATTGGAGGATTTTATTCCAAAAAGGTTATCGAACGGCTTTGTTCATAGGAATGAGCTTGGCAATTTTAGGACAATTCATGGGAGTAAACGTAATTTTCTATTACGGCCCAATTATATTTAAAGAAGCAGGAATGGCTTCACAAGGCTCTCTCGATTTTCAGATTGTGATTGGCGTTGTGAATGTAGTATCTACCATATTAGGAATGTATCTTGTGGATAAAATCGGTAGAAAACAATTGGTTTACATTGGTGTTACCGGAATGTTTGTGATGCTAATTGCAATTGGCTTCTATTTTTCTCTAGCACTAAATAATCCTACTATTCTATTGTATTTAATAATTGGATATATCTTCTTTTGCGCTATTTCAATATGTGTTGTTATCTGGGTTCTTATTTCAGAAATGTATCCTGTAAAAGTTCGTGGACTGGCAATGTCTATGGCTGGTTTCTCACTTTGGATAGGTTCGTATTTAATAGGCCAGTTAACTCCGGTTCTTTTAGAATCTCTAAGTCCTGCTATCTCTTTTTGGATTTTTGCAGTAATGTGTATTCCATATCTTTTAATTACTTATTTTTTCGTTCCGGAAACAACAGGAAAATCTCTGGAAGAAATTGAAGATATCTGGATTGCACATTAAGGATTCTTTTAAACTTGCTATCAACCAAACCACAATAATTATTTTATGAAACTTTTTTCAGCAGTAAAATCAACAGACTCAAAATCAATCTTAAATGCAGCGGTTATCGTAGCTGCATTAGGTTATTTTGTAGACATATATGACTTATTATTATTCGGAATTGTCCGAACCGACAGTTTAAAAGATTTAGGAATAACCGGCGATGCCATTCGGGACCAGGGCGAATATTTGATCAGTATGCAAATGTTCGGAATGCTCTTTGGGGGTATTTTATGGGGAATTCTAGGCGATAAAAAAGGAAGAATTTCTGTTTTATTTGGCTCGATTTTAATTTATTCTGTCGCCAATATTGCAAACGGAATGGTAACCACTGTTGACGGATATGCTTTTTGGAGATTAATTGCCGGAATAGGTCTGGCTGGAGAACTTGGAGCCGGAATTACATTAGTTGCCGAATCTTTGCCAAAAGAAAAAAGAGGATACGGAACTATGATTGTGGCTTCTGTAGGTGTTTCCGGAGCTGTTGCAGCCTATTTAGTTTACGAAATTTTTCAGGATTGGCGTTTGTGTTATTATGCTGGAGGAATTTTAGGAATCTTATTATTGTTTTTAAGAATTAGTATTACCGAATCTGGAATATTTAAAAAAGTACAAGAAAATAATACAGAGAAAAAAGGCGATTTTTTGTCTTTATTTACCAATAAAAAAAGGTTTTTAAAATACATAAATTGTATTCTGATCGGAATGCCGCTTTGGTTTTTGGTTGGGGTTTTAATTACATTTTCACCTGAATTCGCAAAAGCATTAGGAATACAACAAGCTGACACAATCGAAGCCGGAAAAGCCATTGCATTTTGTTATTCTGGTTTGGTTTTAGGAGATATTGCAAGTGGTTTACTGAGTCAGTGGTTGAAAAGCAGAAAAAAAGTGATGTATTGGTTTTTAGCATTCAATCTTGTGATGGTTTTTGTTTATCTAAATACATCTAATATCTCAACAAGTCTTTTCTATTTTTTATGTTTATTGATGGGGGTTTCGGTTGGATATTGGGTATTATTTGTAACTATTGCTGCAGAACAGTTCGGAACCAATATTCGTGCAACAGTAACAACGACAGCGCCCAATTTTGTTCGTGGATCACTTCCGTTAATAATTTTGGCTTACTCTTATATTAGAGATTCTGTTTTTACTGGAAATATTCTAAAAGCGGGTATGCTGGTAGGTGCAGTTTTATCACTTATTTCATTGTTCGCTCTTTCAAGATTGAAAGAAACCTTTTTTACCGATCTTGATTATTCAGAAAAAGCATAGCATTTTACAGTTCATATAGAGCTGTAATTGAAATATTTAATGGTACAGTAAAACTGAAAAATACAGTACCATTTTTTAATTTTATATTTATTAAAATATTTTAATAATAAATATAAAATTAATAAAATATTTTTATATTTGCTTTAAATACTTCTTTTTTGAGAACTCTTTTTTTTGA
Organism: Flavobacterium xizangense; assembly: GCF_054075145.1. Taxonomy (NCBI): domain Bacteria; kingdom Pseudomonadati; phylum Bacteroidota; class Flavobacteriia; order Flavobacteriales; family Flavobacteriaceae; genus Flavobacterium; species Flavobacterium xizangense. The sequence goes on from NZ_JBSIPG010000014.1 coordinate 112,772, forward strand.
TTTGAAATAATAATCTGATTCAAAAAAGAGAAGCAAAAGAGACTAACTTTTTAATAAAATTCAGATGAAAAACATCTTAAATATCACTTACAAAAGTCCAGGACAATTTGAGGAGACAAGATTCGAGAAAATTCACAACGAAATTTTCAAAAATTCTGCCGAAGCATCTGTAATTGTAGCG
>NZ_JBSIPG010000015.1:0-104724 GCF_054075145.1 Flavobacterium xizangense
TAATTTGCTAAAGAAACTGCTACATTAAATTCTCCACCTCCGTACGTAGCACCAAATGCTGTAGATTGCGAAAAACGTAAATGTCTTTCTGTCGATAGACGCAACATAATTTCTCCAAATGAAACTACTCTACTCATTATTTTTATTTTTTTTGCCACAGATTTCAAAGATTATAAGGATTAAACTTTTGCTCCCAATAGCTATCGGGATTGCGTAAATCTTTGCGAACCTTGCGGTTAGACTTTATTTAAAATTTAAAATATTCTTTAGCATTGTTATATGAAATATCAGAAACTAATTTTCCAATCCATTCCATATCATTTGGAAGTTCACCACGTTTGATTTCATCTCCAAGAAGATTACATAAAATACGTCTGAAATATTCGTGTCTTGGGAATGACAAGAAACTTCTTGAATCCGTCAACATCCCAACAAAACAACTGATTAATCCCATGTTTGAAAGCGCGTTCAACTGTTTAGTCATTCCGTCTTTCTGATCTAAAAACCACCATCCTGAACCAAATTGTACTTTCCCGCGAACACTTCCGTCATTGAAATTTCCAATCATAGTTGCCATTACTTCATTATCAGCCGGATTTAGATTGTAGATTATCGTTTTTGACAATTTATCTTTACTATCTAAAGCATTTAAAAAGCTTGATAATTTTTGCGCCTGCGGATAATCTCCAATAGAATCCCAACCCGTATCAGGCCCTAAAATTCTATGCATACGCGCATTGTTGTTTCTTAAAGCACCTAAGTGAAATTGCTGTACCCATCCAAATTCATGATAGGTTTCAGATAAGAATAACAAGATAGCACTTTGAAATTTCAATGCTTCTTCTGGAGACAATACTCCGTTTTCTCTTTTCTTTTTGAAAATGGCACTTACTTCATTTTCAGTGAAATTTTCAAAATAAATTTGATCCAAACCGTGGTCACTTAATTTACATCCGTTTGCATTAAAGAATTCGATTCTTTTTCTCAATGCCGATTGCAAATCTGCATACGTATTGATTGCTACACCTGCTACATCACCCAAAGTATCTAAATAAGCATTATAACCATCATTTGAAATCAAAATCGCTTTATCAGGTCTGAAAGCTGTACTCATTTTAGTTCCAATTGGATTTTGAGTCAATTTTTTATGAAATTCTAAACTGTCAATTGGATCTTCAGTTGTACAAACCAATTCAGCATTTACTTTTTTAAGAAGATTTTGCGTGCTGTATGCTTGCGAATTTATTTTTTCAGAAGTTTCGATATAAATTTTCTCAGCCGATTTTTCATTCAAAAGGTCATAAATATCAAAATAACGAGCCAATTCTAAATGCGTCCAGTGATACAAAGGATTACGCATTGTGTACGGAACCGTTTTTCCCCAATTTAAGAACTTGTCTTTATCAGATCCATTTCCGGTTACAAACTGCTCATTTATTCCTAATGTACGCATTGCGCGCCATTTGTAGTGATCGCCGTTAATCCAAACTTGAGTAATGTTGTCAAAGATTTTGTCTTCGGCAATAAACTGCGGGTTTAAGTGATTATGGTAATCAATAATTGGCTGGTTTTTAGAATAATTATGATATAATTCTTCAGCAAATTTATTTTCTAATAAAAAATTATCGTTTATGAATGTATTCGCGCTCATGTCTTCTTTTAATAAAAATTGAGAATTATTCTTCGTTTGACGGTTTTCCAATTGTTGCCAAAATACCACCATCAACGTATAAAATGTGACCGTTTACAAAATCACTGGCTTTTGAAGACAAAAATATCGCTGCTCCAGCCAAATCACTTGGATCGCCCCATTTTGCTGCCGGAGTTCTGCTAATGATAAAATCATTAAACGGATGTCCGTCAACTCTAATCGGTTTTGTTTGTTCTGTAGCAAAATATCCAGGGCCAATTCCATTGATTTGAACATTGTATTTTGCCCATTCTGTTGCCATATTTTTAGTCAACATTTTCAAACCACCTTTTGCGGCAGCGTAAGCAGAAACTGTATTTCTTCCCAATTCACTCATCATTGAGCAAATGTTGATAATTTTGCCTTGTCTTCTTTCAATCATGCCTTTTGCGACATGTTTCGAAACGATAAACGGACTTACTAAATCAATATCGATTACTTCTCTAAAATCAGCAACTTCCATTTCTAGAAGCGGAATTCTTTTAATGATTCCAGCATTATTGATTAAGATAGCGATTGGTCCAACTTCATTTTCAATTTTTTGAACTGCTTCTGCAACTTCTTTTTCTTCGGTTACATTGAATTTATATCCTACAGCATTTATTCCTTCACTTTTTAATTCATTGACAGCAGTGTCAATTTTTTCTTGAGAAGAATTTCCATTCACAACAATTGTCGCACCCGCTTGTCCTAATCCTTTTGCCATTGCCATTCCCAGTCCGTGCGTACTTCCAGTGATTAAAGCAACTTTTCCATTTATATCAAATAAATTTGTCATAATTCTTATCTTAAATCTGTGATTTTACAAACATCCATATCTCCGTAATCTAAATTCTCACCTGCCATTCCCCAGATAAAAGTATAATTACTAGTTCCTGAACCAGAGTGAATTGACCAAGGCGGAGAAATAACTGCCTGATGATTGTTCATCCAAATATGTCTTGTTTCTTGCGGCTGTCCCATAAAGTGACAAACTGCTTGACCTTCTGGAATGTCCAAATAGAAATAAACTTCCATTCTACGATCGTGTACGTGAGCCGGCATTGTATTCCAAACACTTCCTGTATTTAATTCTGTCATTCCCATCTGCAATTGGCAAGTTGTAACCACGCTTCCAATAATCATTTGGTTTACTGTACGGTGATTTGCCGTTTCTACTGCGCCTAAGTTTAATTTATTCGCTTCAGCCAAACTTACTTTTACCGTTGGATAAGTTTTATGAGCTGGCGCCGAATTAAGATAAAACTTAGCTGGATTTTTAGCATCAGCACTTTTGAAAATTACTTCTTTATTCCCACTTCCAATATATAAAGCATCTTTAAAACCTAATTCGTAAGTAGTTCCCTCAACAACAACAGAACCGCTTCCACCAACATTGATTATACCTAATTCTCTTCTTTCTAAAAAATAAAGCGCTTTCAATGGATCAATTGTTTCCAAAGCCAAATCTCCTTTTACAGGAACTGCCGATCCAGCAATATATCTATCGTAATGAGAATAAACCAACACTACTTCATCTTCCTGCATTAAGTCGTCAATCAAGAATTCTTCTCTCAATTGTTGTGTATCATATTTTTTTACTGCTTCGGGGCTTGATGCGTATCTTGAACTATATTTTGTCATAATTTCTAAATTAATGTAATCGATTGCACAAATTTAATTTTTTATATTGAAATACCATAATTGAAACCTAAAAAATATTTCACTTAGAGTTGTTTTTTCCTTATAATTCTACTTTTTTCATTTTCGGAACTAATATATGCATGATGAGCCACGCTAATAAATAAGAGAATCCGCAAATGCAGAACATAATGAAATATCCCGTTTCAATTTTACCAATTTTAGTATAATAAACGAACATGTTTTTTTGCACTAATAAAGTCAGTAATATACCGCCAAGCGCACCGAACATCCCCCCCATTCCTGTAACAGATGCTGTGGCTTTTTTTGGAAACATATCCGAAACTGTAGTAAAAATATTGGCACTCCATGCCTGGTGTGCAGAAACTGCCAAACCAATATCTAAAATTGCCCACCACATATTTATCGTTCCGAGATATTGTGAAAACAAAACCGGCAAAACCGCAAACGCATAGAGCAACATACTTGTTTTACGAGCTTTGTATGCCGGCCAATTATTATTTATTAATTTCAATGGAAGCCAGCCACCGCCAATACTTCCAACGCTTCCAATCATATATACAAGCGCACAAGGCCAAATGATTTCAGTAGCGGTAAGTTTATATTGTTTCATTAAGAAATCTGGGAGCCAGAATAAATAAAACCACCAAACAGGATCTGTCAGCAGTTTTCCAATTGCAAAAGCCCATGTCTGACGAAATGATAAGAGTTTTATCCATGAAACTTTTTCCGTCGAATCTTCTTCAACAATTTCAACTTGATCTGATGTAATATATTCTAATTCAGCTTGTGATAAACGTTTCTGTTTTTGAGGCACTTCATACAATAAAAACCATAATAAAAGCCAAATAAAACCAACAATCCCAGTTAAAATAAATGCCCATTGCCAACCGTATTTTTCAGCTATATACGGAACAGTCAACGGAACAATTATAGCTCCAATATTACTTCCTGAATTAAAAATCCCTGTCGCTAGAGCCCTTTCTTTCTGCGGAAACCATTCGGCTGTTGCTTTGATTGCCGCCGGAAAATTTCCTGCTTCAGTAACTCCTAAAAATACACGAGCAATTAAAAAACCTCCTGTCCCAGTTGCTAATGCATGACCAATTGCAGCTAAACTCCACAAACCGGTCGCAATTGCATATCCTAATTTAGTACCCAATTTATCAATGATCCCTCCAGCAACCAGCATTCCCAGAGCATATGCAATTTTAAATGCTAATTCAATATTTGAGTAATCAATAACTTCTTGTTCTGGTGTCCAATGAAAAGCTGCTGCTAAAAAAGGCCTAAGGTAACTTATTACATTTCTATCTAAATAATTGACAGTAGTTGCAAAAAAAACTAAACTACAAATAGTCCAGCGGTATTTTCCTATTGCTGCATTAGCTCGATTCATGGTTGGTTTGGTTTGAGTTGGTTAGGTCAGTATAAATCTTTTTAAAGATCTTTAATTGGGCTATATTTTGGAACCAATGATTTCATTACTAACCAGCCTGTCAAATAACAAACAGCACAGATAGAAAAAATAATCATATATCCAGTATTTATTCCATTTACAACATTTTGCCCTTCCGTTGTAAGTAACTTTAAGAACTCTTCTAAATTTCCCGCTCCTTTTTCAGCCAGAAAAGCCTTTTCTGTTACTGCATTTTGAAATTGCGGATATTTTTCCAATAATGGCTGACCATTTATAGTACTCCAATTTCTTTGTGTAAAATCAAATAATACGCCGGAGCCTTTGTTTATAATTGTCGAACCAATTCCTCCTGCTAATCCTCCGATACCGGTAATCGTTGCGATTGCTTTCTTTGGAAACATATCACCAACTGTAGTAAAAATATTTGCTGACCAAGACTGATGAGCTGCACCTGCGATTCCGATAATGATAACCGGCACCCAATAACTAATATAACCTAAAGGCTGAGCGGCTAGAGCTAATAAAGGAAAAAATGCAAAAATAAGCATCGCTCTCATCCTTCCTTCATACGGATTCATACCTTTCTTTTCCACAAAATAAGTCGGCAACCACCCTCCAATAATTGACAACAACGTAATAGCATAAAGAACAAACAGTGGCCAAGCTGCTTGAGCAGAATCCATTCCATAAACTGAACTCAAATAAGCCGGAGTCCAGAACAAAAAGAACCACCAAACACCATCGGTCATGAATTTACCAAATGCAAAAGCCCATGTTTGTTTGTATTTAAAACATTCTTTAAAAGACACTTTTGAGGAAGTTTCCGGAACAAAACCTTCCAATTTACTTTCAGCGATATCATCTTGCTGAATATAAGCCAATTCCTCAGCAGATACATTTTTATGCTTTTCTGGTTTATCATACATAAATATCCAGAATCCCATCCAAATAAATCCTAAAGCTCCAATAATAATAAAAGCCATTTCCCAGCCAAAAGCTTTAGCTATAAAAGGAATCGTAACTGGCGCCGCCAAAGCCCCAACAGTGGCACCAGCATTAAAAATACTAGTTGCAAAAGCTCTGTCCTTTTTTGGAAAATATTCTGCAGTAGTTTTAATAGCAGCTGGGAAGTTTCCTGCTTCTCCGACAGCCAGAACAAAACGCGCAAAAATAAATAAAGCAACACTTACATTGATTACCAAGGCAGTATCCTGAACGGTGCTTATTATTTCTTTTGATCCATGAAAGCCCACAAACCAATCTCCCGTAATTATTCCAGAAGTTGCAATACCACAAAAAGCATGAAGACAAGCTCCTACTGACCAAACTCCAATTGCCCACAAAAACCCTTTCTTTGTATCTAACCAATCTACAAATCGACCAGCAAACAACAATGAAACAGCGTAGAATATCGAAAACAAAGCAGTTATATCCCCGTAATCACTATTTGTCCAGTGAAATTCTGGAGCAATAGAGTCTTTCCAAGTTAAAGACAAAACCTGACGATCTAAATAATTGATTGTAGTTGCAAAAAAAAGCAACCCACAAATGCTCCATCGATATTTTCCTATTGATTTACTGCTTTGGCTGGTAGTAACTGAATCTTTTTGGGTCATGGTTAGTGTATAAATTTAGGTTTTTTAGTTAGTTAGTTTTATCTCTCAATTCGAATTTAAAAGCACTAAAAAACAAGGATTTAATACAAATAAAACAAATTAATGTAATCGATTGCACAAATATAGTTTTTAATCTTTATAATCCAAATAAATTATATAAAAAATTATTTTATTCGAATAAATAAACATATCGAATAAAAAAAATACCACAATATTACATATTAAACAATATATTTGTTAAATATCAAAGTGCTAAATTCATCCGTTTAAAGTACAAAAATTGTCCTGAAACAAAAATGAATATTTACCAGTATACTTGCCTTGTTTTTCCTTACCGTAAACTATATCAAACTATTACATTCTAAATCAAAAAAATGAAAGCCATTTTTTACCCAAAATCCTTCATCCTGCTCACTTTGTTTACATTAACTATTTGTAAGCTGCAGGCTCAAAATCAAATAATTCCTTTATGGAGTAAAATCCCAGATGAAATTATTTCTGTAGATTACCAAGAAAAACAAACTATAAAAGATGGAATCTTACAGAGCACAAGTTTTGTTACAATACCAACTCTAAGTATCTTCATTCCGAAAGATGTCAAACCAAATCAGACCGCTATAATTATTTTTCCTGGCGGAGGATATTCGCACCTTTCAATGGATAAGGAAGGAACAAAAGTCGCAAACTGGCTGAATAGTCTAGGAATTACTGCCTTTGTTTTAAAGTATCGTTTGCCAAGTGATTTAATTATGAAAAACAAAAATATTGGTCCGTTGCAAGATGCTCAGGAAGCTATTCGTTATGTACGTGAAAATGCAGCAAAATGGAATATAGACAGTAATAAAATTGGCACAATTGGGTTTTCGGCTGGCGGACATTTAGCCTCAACTTTGGCAACACATTATAATGACAAAACATATGAATCTGATTCAAAAATAAGTGCACGCCCAGATTTTTCTCTTTTAATTTATCCTGTTATTTCGATGGAAAATGGCATCACCCACAAAGGTTCGCAAACTAATTTATTAGGAAATCATCCATCGCAGGAAATAATTGATTCTTTTTCCAATGACAAAAAAGTGACACAACAAACGCCTCCGACTTTTTTAGTGCATGCTACCGATGATACAGCCGTTTTACCCGAAAACAGTATTAATTATTATCTCGCACTCAAAAAAAATAATGTTACATCAGAATTACATTTGTATGAAAATGGCGGGCACGGATTTGGTTTAGGCGTTAAAGACACGAGTAAAAACTGGACAAAAGACTGTGAAGAATGGCTTAAAAGTCATGGATATTATTAAATAAAAAAAGGGTTTTTAAATTCAGCTAACGTGTAACCAAATCTAAAAACCCGATAAAAATTTTGACTTCTTGTATTTATCTTGCAAATTTATACAAGTACCCACGATCAAATGAATGTGTCAAATTTCAAATTACTGTGTTTCTCCAAAAACTAGTAACAATCAATAGAAATCTTTAAATGGTGATTAAAAAAGGCAAAAACACCATAAATCTCTATTTCTATGCGACAAATTTACTTTCATGATTTGCTAAAACATTACGGTTTTCCTCATTCTAAAAAAATATTTTTATTTTTAACATTTGCATTTTATTTAAAACACTGAAAATAAACAACTAACGTTTTAAATTTTAACACATAAAAATTAAAAAAAAGCAAAACTTAACTTTTTCTTTACATTATTTCTTATTCTAGATTAAGTTGAAATCACGATTTAACCAATAAATTTGCTTTGAAAACTGAAATACTATGAAAACGCTTGAATTCTTATTGCTCGGAAAAAATGAAGCCATTTTAGCTATTTTGCTTCGATTAGTAAATGCAGATGAAAATTGGAATGCTGTTGCTTTTAATAATGAAAAAGAAGCGCAGGAATATTTTCAAAATCATAAAATTGATATTGTTCTTTTAAGTTCCGGAATCGAAGATCATGTCGAAAAAGAATTTACTTCATTTTGTCTGAAACAACAGCCAAATGTTGAAGTAATTGAGCATTTTGGCGGAGGAAGCGGTTTATTGAAATCTGAAATCCTACATAGATTGCATTTAAAGGGAAAACTTTAAATTTGTGCAAACCAAAGCCATTAAAAATGGAGAAAACATACTCGGTTGTATTTCATCCTTCGTCAGAAGTCGTTGATGCTATCAAGACAATGAAGGATTTTTTAAGAAGTAAAATCAATTGGTACAACAGTTGCAATTCTGTGGCACATATTACAATTTGCGAATTTACGATTGACGAATCCCAACTTGAAAACTTCAGGCAAAAACTTGCTAAAATCTGCGATACTTTTTCTTCAAGTACAGTTTACCTAAACGATTTTGGATCTTATGAAAACAGCGGTGCATTTTTTATAAATCCAAATGAAGATTCCAAAAATAATTTAAAGCCTATCATGAAAAAAATTCATGAAACATTAAAACCTTTAAAACTCAAAAAAAGCGACGATCCGCATATGTCTATTGGACGAAGATTAACTCCAGAAAATCTAAAAATCGCATCACAACTTTTTACTACTATTAATATGGATTTTTTGTGCGAAAATATTGTCTTGCGAGAATTTGATCCTGTTATAAAACAGTTTTTTGTAATTGATACAATTCCCTTTGGCAATAATCCAGAACCAGAGTTTGTTCAAGGAAGTCTTTTTTAGCCACAAAACAAGGAAACTTGAAACCTGAAACTTAAAACTAAAAAACAAACTTATAATTTTCGTATATTTGAATTTTACAATTCACAAAATATGAAATCCTTAGATTCATTTTATAAAGACATTACTGAAGGCTCATCCGTTGAACCAAACTCTTTATTACCAAATGACATTCAAAAAGAAATTGGCCATTTTAATGTTTTTGACATTAAAGAGCTTCTGGAACGTATGAAAGGAAAACCTGGAATGCCTTATGACAGAAGAGCTTATTACAAAATAAGTCTTATTAGAGGTCACAACAAAGCTGAATATGCGGATAAAGTAATCGAAATAGAAAAACAAGGATTGTTATTTGCCACTCCTAAAATTCCTTACAACTATTTACCGCAAGACACCAATCAAGGTGGGCAATTTTGTGTTTTTACCAGTGAATTTTTATCCAAAAACAAAAGCGGTATTGACTTAGATGAGCTTCCAATTTTTGCTTCTGACGGTTATCCAATTTTTCAGCTTTCGGATGAAGAAGTTTCAGAAGTGGAGTTGATTTTCAATAAAATACAAAAAGAAATCAATTCTGATTACATCTACAAATACGATTTAATCCGAAATTATGTTGCGGAGTTAATTCATTTTGGACAAAAATTACAACCTATTACAGCATTATATTCCAAACATAATTCTGCAGCACGAGTTTCCTCTTTGTTTGCTGAATTATTAGAGAGACAATTCCCAATTGAATCTCCACATCAGAAATTAGAATTACGGACTGCGAAAGATTTTGCAGCCCGATTATCCGTTCATGTTAATCATTTAAATAAGGTTTTAAAAGAAAACACAGGAAAAACCACAACCGAATTAATTAGTTCAAGATTAACCAACGAAGCCAAAATCCTTTTAAAACAAACGGATTGGAACATTTCTGAAATCGCTTATTCTCTTGGTTTTGAAGAATTGGCGCATTTTTCTAACTTTTTTAAAAAACAAACTTCTTTGACGCCTTTGGCTTTTAGGTCTTAATTGGTTTGTTTCAGGTTTCAGGTTTCAGATTTCAGGTTTGAAATCTATAAATTAAAAAATCAGTATCTGATTTGAATTTTGCAAACATCGGTTTGATATTTACAATTCCCTACATCTACTTCACCCCTACCTTTGTCTTATCAATTTAAAAGATCGAAAAGATGAATTTATCAAACAACAAAATTTTAATAACAGGCGGTGCAAGTGGTATCGGGCTTGGGCTTGCCGAACGATTTATTCAGGAAAACAATACTGTTATAATTTGCGGAAGAAGAGAATCGGCTTTAAATGAAGTGAAAGCAAAATTTCCTTCGGTTATTACAAAAGTTTGTGACTTATCTGTAGAAAAAGAACGTATTGCACTTTATGAATGGATTTCTGAAAATCATCCAGATTTAAACGTTTTAATCAATAATGCAGGAATTCAGAAATGGGTTTCAGTTACGGATGCTGAGTTCTACGAAAGTATGAAATCAGAACTTACCACTAATATTGAAGCTCCATTACATTTAACATCTTTATTTATTCAGTTAAAATCATTGACAACTGTAATGAATGTAACTTCTGGATTGGCATTTTCTCCCTTTGCGAAAGTTCCGGTTTATTCGGCTACAAAAGCTTTTTTCCGCTCGTTTACACTTTCACTTCGTCATTTGCTAAAAGCGAAAAATATCGAAGTAATTGAAATTATTCCACCAGCATTAAACACAGATTTAGGCGGAATTGGCCTGCACGACGCACACCCAAGTGTAAGCAGTTTTATTGAATCAATCTTTGAGCAGCTAAAAGGAGGAAGATCAGAACTTACTTTTGGAACCAGCGAAACAAGATTAAACGCTAGCGCAGAAGATTTGAGAAATTATTTTAATGCAATGCATAATTAATGGTAAATGATAAATGGTGAATTGTTAATTAACAAGACAAAGCATTTGACATTTCACCATTCACCATTCACCATTCACCATTCACAATTCACAATTCATAATTAACAATTAAACAACATGGCAGTAAATTCAAAAATAGCTCTGGTTACAGGAGGAAGCAGAGGTTTAGGGAAAAATATGGCAATTGCAATTGCAAAAAAAGGAATCGACGTAATCATAACTTATAACAGCAAAAAAGAAGAAGCTGATTCAGTAGTAAAAGAAATTGAAAGCTTAGGGCTAAAAGCCGCTTCGCTTCAATTGAATGTTGCTGATTCTGGGACTTTTGATTCATTTTTTGAAGAAGTAAAAACAGTCTTGAAAAATACTTTCAAAACAGACAAATTTGACTTTTTGGTTAACAATGCCGGAATCGGGATTCACAATTCATTCATTGGAACAACTGAAGCTGAGTTTGATCAGTTAACAAATATTCAATTTAAAGGTCCGTTTTTCTTAACTCAAAAAGCATTAAATGTAATGAATGACGGTGGCGGAATTGTGAACATTTCAACTGGTTTAGCACGATTCTCTTTCCCAGGTTACGCTGCTTATGCTTCTATGAAAGGCGCGATTGAAACTTTAACCAAATATCAGGCAAAAGAATTGGGAGCAAGAAAAATTAGAGCAAATGTTGTGGCTCCAGGTGCCATCGAAACTGACTTTGGTGGAGGCGTTGTGCGCGATAATGAACAGATGAATCAGCAAATCGCTTCTGTGACTGCTTTGGGAAGAGTTGGTCTTCCGGATGATATTGGCGGCGTCGTTGCATTTTTATGTACCGAAGATGCACGTTGGGTAAATGCACAGCGTATTGAAGCTTCAGGCGGAATGATGCTTTAATTAATGGTTAATGATTGATGGTTACTTATCTAACTCATAACTTTTGACACATTATAAAAAAAAAAACAAAACCCGATAATCCTAAAATTATCGGGTTTGCCTTTTTAAATATATTGAATTAGTAAGCAAGTATATTTCAATTTTTCTCGATAGAGACATTAAAGTCACCATCTTTATCAAAAACAACATCGTAAAATTTTGAGTCTTTAGTAACTCCAACTTCATACGTTGTTTCATTTTTATCGTCAACAACAACCGCAATTTCTTTAATGGCTTTTGGCGAATAATTCTTCTTTAAATAAGTCTGTGCATTAATTGGCAGTTTGCTCAAAGGAATTTGAAGTTCGAACGCTTTCAAAACTCCGGAATTATCGTAAATCGCCACTGCTTTTGTGTTTTTATCTTTGTTGAATTTCGCTTCATAACGAACTTCGTCATCATCATCGCCAACATATTCTTCAGACCAAACTACCGTCTTTCCAGGATATTCTTTCTCAAAAGCAAATCGCACCTTTTCCGGAGGCGTTATTACTTTCTTCATATTTATGCCCTCTTGCGCAAAAAGAAAACCATTGGATAAAAAAAGAACAATCAGCAAAAGATTTCTCATAATTCCTCATTTACAAATTAATAGCTTTGAAATATCGTATTAAAATTACTACTTTTAAATGAAGATTAAATGAAGACCTTTCAAAAAATTATCAACAATTTCTTATCTTTTTAACCGGTCTGATAATTCTCTTTTATATGTAATTCCAATTGGTAATTTTTCGTGTTTAATGACCACAAAATCTTTTTCCGTTTCTTCAATTTTATCAAGCGCAACGATATACGATTTATGAATTCGAATAAAGCTTTTATCTGGCAAACATTTCTCTAATTCAGTCGTAGTTATTGAAGCCAGATAGGTTCGCTTAATGGTGTGAAGTTTAACGTAATTTCCAAAACTCTGCGCATATAAAAGCTGATCTAATTCTATATCAATAAAATAGCCATCAACTTTAACGCTTATTGAATTTACGATAGTTTCTTCTTCTTTCACTTTTAAAGTTTCTGTAGAAAAAAAACGATCAACTGCTTTTAAAAATCTTGGAAAATAAATCGGTTTCAGCAAATAATCAATTACGCCGTAATCGTAACTTTCTAAAGCAAATTCAGAATAAGCTGTCGTTAAAATTGTCTTGGGATGATTCGGAATAATCTTTAATAATTCCATTCCTGAAATCTCTGGCATATTGATATCCAAAAACATTAAATCAACATGATTTTCACGCAGATAATCCATTGCTTCAATTCCGTTATATCCTTGAAAAACCAATTCTAATTGCGGATTTTGTTTGATATAATTCGCCAAAACATAATGCGCCGCCGGCTCATCATCAACAATGATACATTTTTTTGGCTCTTTCATTATAAAAACTTTTTCAACTGCAATTTCAAATCAATTATATAGGTATTTTTTTCATCCTGAATATCTAATTTATAGTCTTTTCCATAAATTAAATTCAGACGCTCAATTGTATTTTTCAAACCAATTTTAGTCGAAACTACATCTGTTTTTTTTGTCGGAATTGAATTAACAACATGCAAATGCAGATATCCGTTTTCAGCCGTAATAAAAATTCGGACAAAACATTTTTCAATCGCGCAAGTTCCGTGTTTAAACGCATTTTCAATAAAAGCAATCAACAGCATCGGCGAAATTTTATAGGCATTTTCATTATCCACTTTACTGTCAAAAGTAATATCACAACGATATCCTACACGTTCTTTTTCGAGCTGTACATAACTGTTTATAAATTCTAATTCATCTTCTAAAGATACACATTGTTTATTATTGCTTTCGAGTTGATAACGCATTAATTGCGATACTTTCATAATCAAATCTGGAGTTCGGTCGGGAAATTCCAAGCTGATTCCGTAAAGCGTATTAAAGGTATTAAATAAAAAATGCGGATTTAATTGTCCTTTTAAGGAATTCAATTGCATCTGATTGAACAGCAAAGTTTCGTCAGTTCTTCTTTTATGAATTCTGTAGAATTTAAAAACAATAATTGGGCTTAAAATACAAACCAAAGTTCCTAAAACACTCGCCAATTGGTACACATAACTTCTTTGATGCGAATTCTGGTACAAACGGCAATTACTGAACATATCCAGCATTGTGATTTCATACAAAATAACAGAGAACACAAAAACCCCGAAAAGAGTCAGGAAAATATAAGTCAACGGACGCTGAGTTTTGAATAATATAGGAAGAAGAAAAAACCGATTGAACTGCGCATGCATGTACAAAATAAAATAGAAAAAAATCCCCATTAAAATGGAAGTGACGGAGCTGAAAAGCATCCAGTCATTTTTTAATGTATAAATTGTAAATGAAAAAAGGACAACAGCAATTTCCTGCCACCACTTGTTATCCAAAATATTATCAATCTTTTTATTCATTTTTAAAACTTAAATAGTGTACAAAGTACGGACAAATATTTAATTATTTTTTCCAAAAAATGACAAATTCAATTGGTCATTTATCAGTGCAGTACATCACTTAACCTGAGCTTTATCAGCATAAGAGAAATAAATTTGCGCTTTAATTTCACACTTTGAGTTTTATGTATTTCAAAAAAATTACTTTATTATTTTTCTTGATTTTAGCCTCAAATGGTTATTCACAAACCTTGTCTTTAAAAGAAGCAATAAAAACAGGTCTCGAAAACTATGGTTCGATCAAAGCAAAAAACAATTACGCCAGTGCCTCAAAAGAGACATTAAAACAATCTCGACGTGATTATCTTCCTAATCTTAATTTATCCGCACAACAAGATTATGGAACTATTAATGGCCAAAATGGTGCGCTTTACGGATTTAATGGTTTAGGAACGGCTTCTTCCGGACCAGTCTTGCCAGAACAAAACTGGAACTCTGCTTTTGGTGCGTTATATTTAGTGAACATGAACTGGGACTTTTTCACTTTCGGAAAAACTCAGGAAAAAATCAATTTAGCAAAAGTTGATGTTCAGGCAAAAGAAAAAGATTTAGAGCAGGAGATGTTTCAGCAGAAAATTAAAATTTCGGCTGCTTATTTGAATTTATTGGCGAGCCAAAGGTTACTGATTTCGCAGCAAAAGAATTTAAGCCGTGCAGAAGTTTTCAAAAAGACAGCTGTTGCCCGAGTTAAAAACGGATTATTGGCTGGAGTTGATTCAACCTTGGCAACAGCCGAAGTTTCAAAAGCAAAAATTGCATTGAATCTTGCACGAAATTTTGTAAAAGAACAAAACAATAAATTAGTTGATTTAATGGGCGTTGCGCCTCAGGATTTTATCGCCGATACTTTATTCGTAAATCAGATTCCGAAAGAGGTTTTAAGATCAACGGCTTCAACTGACAGTTTGCATCCTTTATTGCAATTTTATAAAACAAAAATTGATTACAGCAATCAGCAAGTTAAGTTATACAAACGATTTTATTATCCAACGATGAGCGCTTTTGGAGTTTTGCAAACCAGAGCTTCGGGTTTTGAAACGGGTTATGCAGTAGATCAGTCAAATTTTAGCAGAAATTATTGGGATGGTGTAAATCCGGATCGCTCTAATTATTTGGTTGGAGTTGGAATTACCTGGAATTTGACAACGCCTTTTAGAGCAAACAAACAAGTAACGTCTCAAAAATTTGTTTCTCAGGCTTTGCATGAAGAATACAATCAGGCGAGCAGAGAATTGCAATCGCAGTTGACTTTTGCTGAAGATAAAATAAAAATCACTTTGGAAAATTATGCCGAAGCACCAATTCAGGTCAATGCTGCACAACGCGCTTATATTCAAAAATCAACTTTATACAAAAACGGCCTAACCGATTTGACCGATTTGACTCAAACCATGTTTACGTTGAACCGCGCCGAAATCGACCGTGATATTGTCAACAATAATGTATGGCAGTCGTTTTTGCTGAAAGTCGCTGCAACGGGCAATTTTGACTTATTTATAAATGAATTTTAATTAAAAGCCAAATGAATTTAATACGTTTTGCACTCCGCAAGCCCATCTCCATCTTAGTATTGGTTGCGGGTTTATTTTTCTTCGGAATTGGTGCCATCAAGGACATTAAGGTAGATATTTTGCCAAAAATGAACTTGCCGGTAATTTATATTGCGCATCCGTTTGGAGGTTATACACCTGATCAAATGGAGGCTTATTTTGCCAAAAACTACGTGAATGTTTTGCCTTTCTCGAATGGTATAAAATCGGTAGAAACCAAAAATATTCAGGGGTTAATGATTATGAAATTAACCTATTACGAAGGTACAAATATGGCTCAGGCTGCTGCCGAGTTGAGTGCGCTTTCAAACAGAATTCAGGCGGTTTTCCCTCCGGGAACACAACCTCCGTTTATCATTCGTTTTGATGCTTCTTCATTACCAATCGGACAATTGGTTTTGAGCAGTAAAATCAGATCAAATAATGAATTGCAGGATTTGGCCAACGTTTATGTTCGTGCTTCATTTACTTCAATTCCTGGTTTATTATCGCCAGCTCCGTTTGGAGGAAGTCCAAGAACTATTGAGATTAACGTAGATCCCGATTTATTGCGTTCTCACAATATGACGCCAGATCAAATCGTAGAGGCGATTCGTTTAAACAACCAGACGGCGCCATCAGGAAACGTTCGTATGGGCGACAAAAACTATATTACGCCAACAAACAATACGATTAAAGAAATTAAAGATTTTGAAAATATTCCACTATTTAAAGGAAGTGTTCAAAACCTAAAATTAGGTGATGTAGCAGTTGTAAAAGACGGTGCCGATATTACTGCGGGTTATGCTTTGGTAAACGGAAAACGTTCAGTTTACATCAGTATTGCAAAAGCCGGAGATGCTTCAACTTGGGATGTAGTTCAGAAATTAAAAGCTGAATTGCCAAAAATACAGAGCACACTTCCTGAAGACGTAAAATTATCATACGAATTTGACCAATCCGTTTATGTAATCAACTCGGTAAAAAGTTTGATTACTGAAGGAATTATTGGAGCAGTTTTAACCGGATTAATGGTTTTATTATTCCTTGGCGACCGTCGTGCGGCTTTGATTGTAATCTTGACAATTCCGATTTCGATTATTTCTGGAGTTTTATTCCTAAAATTATTCGGTCAAACGATCAACTTGATGTCATTATCAGGATTGGCTTTGGCAATTGGTATTTTGGTGGATGAAAGTACCGTAACAATTGAAAATATTCACCAGCATCTCGATATGGGAAAACCAAAAGCACTTGCCATTTGGGACGCCTGTCAGGAAATTGCGTTGCCTAAATTATTGATTTTGCTTTGTATTTTGGCCGTATTTGCTCCGGCATTTACAATGGTTGGTATTCCAGGAGCGTTGTTCTTGCCTTTGGCTTTAGCAATTGGTTTTTCAATGGTAATTTCCTTTTTACTCTCTCAGACATTTGTTCCTGTAATGGCAAACTGGTTGATGAAAGGACATGAAAAACACGAACATACGCCTGAAATCACAGATGATGAAGCAGAATTTAACGCTTGCGGACTGACGCCAGAATCTGAACAAGATTTGATTACGCAGAAAAAAGTAATGGTTGAAAGATTGGATACTGATCAAAACGGAAAAATAAGTCCGTTTGAGCGATTCAAAGTCCGTTTTATGAAATTGCTGGATCGTTTATTCATTCATAAAAAAATAACAAGTATTACGTATTTAATTTCTGCTACGGCATTAGCTATTCTATTAATTACTTTTATTGGAAAAGATGTTTTCCCAAGAACCAATTCAAGTCAGTTTCAGTTGAGAATACGCGCTGTTGACGGAACGCGTTTAGAAAGAACAGAAGAACAAGCGAGAATTGTTTTGAAAGAACTGGAAAAAATGGTTGGAAAAGAACATATCGGAATTTCCTCTGTTTATGTCGGCCAGCACCCTTCTCTATTTTCAATCAACCCAATTTATTTATTCATGGCAGGTTCTCACGAAGCGGTTTTCCAAGTGAGTTTGAAAGAATATCACGCAGACATGGATGACTTTAAAGATGAATTTAGAGCAAGACTTAAAAAAGTATTGCCTGATACTAAACTTTCTTTCGAACCAATTGAATTGACTGATAAAGTTTTAAGCCAAGGTTCTCCTACTCCAATCGAAGTTCGAATTGCTGGAAAAGACAAAAAAAGAAATGAATTATACGCCAATCAAATTGTTGAAAAACTAAAGGCAATTTCCTATTTTAGAGACGTTCAAATTGGACAACCAATTCATTATCCAGCAATGAATATCGATATTGACAGAACGCGTGCCGCCGAATTAGGCGTTGATATGAACGATATTTCGCGTTCACTTGTAGCTTCAACCTCATCATCAAGATATACCGAAAAAAATACCTGGGTCGATGAAAGAGCCGGATTATCATACAACGTTCAGGTACAAGTGCCATTGAACAAAATGAAAAGCAAAACCGATATTGGAGAAATTCCAGTATTGAAAAACTCTCTTCGTCCAGTTTTAAGTGACGTTGCTAAAATTACACCAAGCTTTGTCAGCGGTGAAAATGACAATTTAGGGGCAATGCCGTACATTACCGTTACAGCAAACATCAACCAGACCGATTTGGGGACCGCGTCAAAAGATGTTGCTGCAACTATAAATTCATTGGGAGAATTACCTAGGGGGTTATTCATTACGCCAATTGGTTTGAGTAAAGTATTGGAGGAAACATTAAGCAGTTTACAAGTAGGATTATTGGTTGCCATTTTTGTAATCTTCTTAATGTTGGCCGCTAATTTCCAGTCATTCAAAGTTTCGTTGGTTATTTTAACAACCGTTCCGGCGGTAGTTTTGGGAGCCTTAATAATGCTGACATTAACTGGTTCAACATTGAATTTACAATCGTACATGGGAATCATCATGTCGGTTGGGGTTTCGATTGCAAATGCCGTTTTATTGGTTACCAATGCCGAACAATTGCGAAAACGAAATGGAAATGCATTAGAATCGGCGCGTGAAGCAGCTGCATTGCGTCTTCGTCCGATTATCATGACATCAGTTGCGATGATTATGGGAATGTTACCAATGGCGATTGGACACGGCGAAGGAGGTGATCAGGTTTCTCCGTTAGGAAGAGCGGTTATCGGTGGATTATTATTCTCTACTTTTGCCGTACTGTTAATCCTTCCGCAGATATTTGCGTGGGCACAAGAAAAAACAACAACACAATCTGTTTCTTTAGATCCTGAAGACGAAGAAAGCATCCATTATATCTCATCTTTAAAACCAAAAAATGAACACTAAAATTATAAAATATAGCGCGCTGTTTTTTTCAGCATTATTTTTCCTGAACAGCTGTAATTCTAAAAAAGAAGAAGTTGTTACGGCAGAAATCGAACCTAAAACAGAAACTTTTCTTTTAGAAAAAGAAAAACTGACTACCGAATTGCGTTTACCAGCAGAATTGACTGGTTTTCAACAAGTAGATTTATATGCAAAAGTGAGCAGTTTCGTAAAAGATTTAAAAGTTGATATTGGTTCCAAAGTAAAAAAAGGACAACTTTTGATTGTTTTGGAAGCACCTGAAATCAGTTCGCAATTGGCTGCAGCCGAATCGAGATTAAAATCGATGGAAGCGATTTATGCAACAAGCAAAAGCACATACAACCGTTTGTATGAAACGAGCAAAGTGGAAGGAACTATTTCCAAAAATGATTTAGAAATGGCAAACGGAAAGAAAAACTCAGATTACGCACAATATCAAGCCGCAATTGCAGCGCACAAAGAAATTTCGATTATAAGAGGTTATTTAGAAATTCGTGCGCCGTTTGACGGTGTTGTAGCGGCTAGAAATGTGAATTTAGGAACATTTGTTGGTCCGTCAGGAAAAGGTTCTGATTTGCCTTTATTAACGATTCAGGAACAAAGCAAATTGCGTTTAGCGGTTTCGGTTCCGGAATTGTACACGGGATACTTGCACCAAGGCGACGAAATGAGTTTCAACGTAAAATCATTGCCAGAGACTTTTAAAGCAACAATTACCAGAATGTCTGGCGCTCTAGATTTAAAATTACGCTCAGAAAGAGTCGAAATGGACGTTCACAATACAAAAGGCGATTTGTTGCCAGGAATGGTTGCCGAAGTTTTATTACCGCTTAACGCGAAAGACAGCACATTTGTAGTGCCAAAATCAGCGGTAGTAAGTTCTGCAGAAGGAATATATGTGGTAAAAGTGGTAAACCACAAAGCCACAAGAGTTGACATTAAAAAAGGAAGAGAAATCGACGATAAAATTGAAATTTTCGGTGATTTGACTCTAAAAGATAAACTGGTAAAAATTGCCAGCGAAGAAACTAAGGAAGGCGATACAATAAACGAATAACCTGCGTTTAGTCTTCTTTTTAGTAGATTACCCAAAATTACTGTACGCATTTATTAATGCGGCATTTTAAAATTTGATTTGGTTTTAAAATGCAAAATTAAATTTATTTTGAAAAGGGAGCGGTGCTATTTTTTAGTGCCGCTCTTTTTTTTGTTTTGGTGAAGAAATAATCTCGCAAAGTCGCAGAATCGCAAAGTTTTTAGTCTCATTTTAGAGCATAAAAATTGGATTTTCATTCAATAAACAGGTAAAAACACGTACTTATTTATATGTTTAAATTGATATTTTTGAATCAATAACCTAAAAATTATTTAGTTGCCCTCCTTAGTAAACAACAAATACTGATTATGACTATTCAAGAGATAAATAAATTTTTAAAATCTGATGCTGCAATTGAAATTAAAGATTCTCAATTTACTTTAAGGTTTCCAATTTCAAATTTTGAAAACACTTACAATATATCAACATTGTATAGATATGTAAAAGATCAAATTAAAAAATGGGATCAGCATGAAGCACTACCGTCAGATTTATTAAAAAGTAAAAATTATTTTGGTACGATTCTAACAAGGATTGAACAATTAATTGAAATGATGCAAAATGGTAATCCTTCACATCAATACATTACAGAATTACAATCCTCAATTAGCACATATGATTATGAAAAAATGATGCCCGCTGACTCAAGTGAAGCTTCTTTTTTAATTTCAGCCTTTAAAGAATCCGCAAAACTTTTTGATGCTGCCTATTCTTATTTTGTTGGAAGAATTAACCATACCTCATTATCAAATAAGGAATATTTTAAAGGTATTATAATGGGGATATTATTTGAGCTTAGAGAAAGTCCATCAATTAACAGCTCATCCCATGACAGAAGTTCTTTTAATTCTTTAAAAACCAGAGTTGAAAAATATGTCTCAGATTCTGATAAAGAACTAAAAGAATTATTGGAAGATGGAGAAAGTAAAATAGATTTCTTTGTTAAAACATCTGATAAAATAAAAAAAGATGATCAAGAAAAACTAAACAAATGGTTTAGTTTAAATCAGATAACTGCCAAAGCTTTTTCTGAAGAAGTAAATGAAGAAAGAAAAAATATCGAACAAACATATAAAGAACTTTTACAACTACAAGCGCCTGCTCAACACTGGAAAGAAACTTCACAAAATTTATTGGCTGAAGGACACATGTTTATGAGAGGATTATTTGCATTAATACTATTAGGTGGCTTTTCACTATATATACTTTTATGGAAAACACCGGAGAGTATGTTAGCAAGTTTTTTTAGTGACGATAAAGCTGCAGCTATTAGGTGGTCTATCGTTTTTATTACATTTATTTCAATAATCTTTTTTGGTATTCAATCTTTACGTAAAGCAATGTTTTCAAGTTTTCACTTAGCTAGAGATGCTCAAGAAAGAGAAAAATTAACAATGTATTATTTATCTTTAATAAAAGAAGGTGCAGTTGGAGATGATGATAAAAAGCTAATTTTACAATCTCTTTTTAGTAGAGCCGATTCAGGTTTATTAAAAGAAGATAGTAGTCCAACTATGCCAGGAATAATTGAGAAATTGCGAAGCTAAAATTTGTTAAAACCTTATATTCATATCAAAATAATGGAAATATATTTAATTGGAGTTATAATTGCTATTTCAGCTTTATATATCAAAACTTATATTCAAGAGAAAGCAAAAATAGACGCTTTAAAATCAGAAAATAAAAAGTTAATTGAGCAAGCTGAAAAAATAAAATCAAAATATAGTAAAGAATTAGAAGAACTCAAAAAAGAACATCAACTGGAAATCTCTAAAAGAAGATATAAATATGAAAGCAAAAGAGATCAATACGTTTCTTTTTTCCAGTTTTTAGATCAATTCACAAAAGATAATACCACTAAATCTCAAAATAAAATGACATTAATCATAAATGATTTTATGACTGATTTTTTAAATGCTCAAGATCATGAACATCAAATGAAGGCGATAACGACTATGAGTAATGAGATGCAAAAGTTAACATTTGAAGCCAGTAAAGATTTGGTCAGGATTAAACAGGAAACTAATACTATTAGATTAATTGCTAGTGAAAAAGTAATTCAAAAACTTGATATGCTGAATTTAGCTTTTGACAAAACACTAGCAGATAGCAATAAAACTTTAAATGATTTGCCTTCACTAATAATGAATGATGATAAACACAGTATAAATGAGAATCAAAGGCAATTAGAAGAATCAGGGAAGATCGTTAAAAAATATAATGATGAATTAATTGCTTTGATGAGAGAGGAATTAGATGAAATATAAACCTTTTCTAATTTTATATAATTATTATCCTCAGCTCCGCAAAGTCTCCCGACTTTGTGTTTTTTTTATCAGTTCTTAAAAATTCAAAAACGAATTAAAAGTCCCCCTGCTGGCGCGAGCGTCTCGCTCGTGAACGCAAAGAGTGGCTACAGTCCGATAGCGCGGATTTGCAATCCGTGCCCACAAAGATTGGTTTGCTTTTTTGTATTAATGAACTATATTGTGTAAAACTGTTACGGAGACGGATAAATTATTACTAATACTTAAATCATAAATACAGCAATCGACAAAAAATATGAAAACATATATCTATTTAGCCATTTTAATCACGTTATTCTCTTGTAAAGAAAATAAAATTGAAGTTCAGGAAAGACAAAATGTAAAAAAAATAGGTCCTCCAAAAATTGATTATGAAATCCGAGAGATCGGTCAATTATATCGGCCTGAAATGATGCAACAAGAAGAAATTAAAAATAAAAATGGAAAAAACAATTATAGATATACGTTAACCAATAGTGATTTATTGGATCAAGATTTGCAAAATATTCAAATTCATTCTGGAAAAATAGCACTCAATTATTATAATTTCCTTATCAAAATAAATTCTCCTTTCAATTATGAAAAGATTATTGTGAAAATTGTTCATCGAAATGGAAAAATTGACAGTTTTGAATATTCAGAAAAGGAAATTAAAGAAATTATGCCATAAAACCCCCGCTCGTGAACGCAATGAGTCATTACGTTTAGTTTGTCATTTCGACCGAAGGGAGAAATCACACTAGAAACTCCGCAAAGTATGTCGCCAATCTTTGTCGATCAACATGTGTGATTTCTCCCTTCGGTCGAAATGACAAACTGTATGCATTAATCTATTGTGTAAAATGACAAAATCGAATACAAAAATACGTATATTCGTACAAAAATATATGTTTAATCCTCAAATTGGCATTCATAGCTATTATGTCTACATTATAACAAACGAACATCGAACATCTTTTTACATTGGTGTTACAAATAATTTAAAACAAAGACTTGCAAAGCATAAAGAAAATATAGATTTGAACTTTAATAGTTTTGCTGCAAAATATAATATTCAGTTTTTAGTTTATTACGAAAAATTCACTTGGATACAAGAAGCAATCGCAAGAGAAAAGGAATTGAAAAAATGGCGAAGAGATAAAAAAATTCAATTGATAAGGAGCTTCAATGAAACTTTTGAATTTCTTAATTTTCAGTTTCAATAAGAAATTAAATATACCTTACAATCTTTGTCGATCAACGAGTGTGATTTCTCCCTTCGGTCGAAATGACAAACTGAACTCAAAAATCTGAAAACCAAAATCTCAACAAAAATATTCCTATTTTTGAGTATAAAATTCCCAATAAATGATTGATATAAAAACATTTGATCAAGCAGAAGATTTACAAAACCCGCTACGCAAAGTCTCCCGACTTTGCGTTTTTTTTATCCGTTCTTAGAAATTCTAAACAAACTCAAAGTCTCCTGACTTCTATCTAAATCCTCTAAAGCTTTTAATTTTTCGCTGGAGTTATAATAATATTGCGATACTCCACAGGACCGTGATCTCCCTGAAGGAATATTGGTCCGGGCTCGGCCTCGTTGCTATCTATAGCGCCGCCAGTAATTCCGGGAATATTCTGATTGCTGATTACTGTTTTACCATTGGCAACAACCGTTACCATTCTACCAATCAGGGTAATATCGTACGAGTTCCATTCACCAGCTTCTTTGGCAACCATTTCATTCGGAATCAGCAGTCCATAAACCGCTCCCATTTGATCTAAAGCAGGTTCCATTCCTTTGCCATCTGTCACCTGTACTTCATAACGACCGCGAAGATACACGCCGCTATTACTGTGTTTTGGAATACGAAACTCTATATGAAGTTTAAAATCATTAAATTTTTCGTTGGTCACTAAATTAACACCCGATTTTGCACTTCGCAAAATACCATTTTCGATAGTCCATTGATTCGTTCCTTCTGTATGCCAATCCTTAATTGAATTACCATTTAGAAGATGAATCGGCTTACCCCAAACAGGTGCAGCAGTGCGACGAAGTGCAGGCGAACGAACACCAGTCCAAGTTTGGGTTTTTCCATCAACAGTTTGTAAGGTTCCGGATATTTTTTCACCTTCAATTTCGCCTTCTACACGAAGATCGTTGCTTCCTTTCTCCCATTGCGGTGGTATAGAAAAGCTAAATTTTCGATCCTGGACATGAATTTCAGATATTGGCCTGGCGCTGCCTACTACGCACATAAATTGTCCTACGAGTGTTTTTGGTCCCGATCGTCTGATTTCGAGCCAGGCCGGCGCAGGTTTTCCATCGACATCAATTGTTATGTCCCAATAGCCTTTTAAAGTATCTTTTTCAACTGCATAAAGATTGTTGCTCACTTGGCTAGCAAAAAGAGTCAATAACAAGCTAACTATCAAAATCTGGTTACGGAAATTTGGAAATGCTGTGGTTTTGGTTTTCTGGTTCATAAAGTTTTTTTGATATTAAAGATAATTAATTTTCAAAAGAAATCAATTTTGGAGTCAAATCTTTAAGACTGAAAAAAGAGCCAAAGGCTCGACCAATATTATAGAGATGGACTTTAGTCCAGCTTAAAACAAATGTATTAACGTGGAAATTTGCTTCGTAAAAATCATTATCTAAACTGGACTAAAGTCCAGCTCTACAATATGAATCATTCCTTCGGAATTTTTTTTTTATTTTATGAAAAAATGAAATTTACTTTTTTAAGCTTTTATTATATCTGCAATATATTTACTTCAAATCCTTCTTAATAACCAAGTATTTCAGATCTGTTTTTCCAACATTGCTAATTCCATGTTCTGCATTTGGCGGACAATAAAAACTAGTGTTAGGTCCAGCTGTAACGGTTTTTCCATCCAGGAAAAATTCTGCTGTTCCTTCTAAGATGTAGAAAAATTCTTCTTCGGGATGGTGATGCGGCGCGTGTGTCGATTTTCCTGGTTCTACTATACTCATTTTGAGTGTGTTTTCCTGAGTAAAGTTTTTGTTGGCAAACCAATATTGATAGCCAACTTTTGTTTTTGTGGCTTTGTTTAAATCAAAGTGATTGACACAATTTTCGATTGTGTATTTTGGTTCTGTCGAAGTTGTTTCTTTTTTTACTTCTTGAGAAAAGGCTGTTTGCTGGAAGAATAAAACAGCTAGTGTGGTTTTTATGATAGTTGTTGGTTTCATTTTTTTTTTGCTGTAATGTTACGAAAAATTTTGGGACGCAAATTTGGACCTTCGTTTTTTTACTTCTTTTCATCCTCAAACTGGACTAAAGTCCAGCTCTACGATATGGGTCATTCCTTCGGAATTTTATTTCGTCCAAAAAAAGAGCCAGTGGCTCGAACTATTTTGTAGAGCTGGACTTCAGTACAGTTTAATAATGGGATTCATTCCACCATAATTCCCTCTAAGAAGAGCTAACGTCCAGTCTTATAACAACAATAATTAATTTTTATGTCTTTAAAGCTTCTGATACAAATTCATATTGGCTCTTAAAAATCCTTCAGTAAAGGATATACTTTTTTAAACTTGTTGAACACAACTTCATATACATTTTTATTTTCAGTATTAGGGAAATAGATTTGTCCGGTTTTGTTATCATTTGTGATCTCCTCGCCGATTGATTTTAAACCTATAAGAACAGCGCCCCAAGAAGATCCTTCAATAGTTTGCGAAGTTTCAACCTGCATCTGAAAAATATCAGCAACCATTTGGAGCCAAAGTTCGCTTTTACCAAATCCGCCGCTAGCCATAACTTTTGTTTTTTTTCTATGTTCGGGATCCGGAATTAAAATTTCTGTGATTTGGAACAATCCAAATAAAATTCCTTCTAAAGTGGCTCGTACCAAGTGCGCTTGCGTGTGTGTAATCTGCATTCCTAAAAGAGTTCCTTTAGCCGAAGCATCCCAGATTGGCGCTCGTTCTCCCAATAAATAAGGTACAAAAAGCAGTCCATCAGAACCCGCCGGAATTTTTGCGGCTTCTTCAATAAGAACTTCTAAAGATTGTGCTGTTTTTAGCAAAGTTTCTTTCAGCCATTGTAAAACTATCGCACCATTATTGACAGCGCCTAAAGTAAGATATTGATTGTCCATCAAATGATAACACTGCGTACGCATTTGGTCGTCAAAATACGGTTTGTCAATGGGCAATCGAACTGCTCCGCTCGTACCAATAGTTAAAGCAATACAATTTTTGTTCATGGCGCCTGTTCCTAGATTGGCCAATGCACCGTCGCCACCGCCAATTATATAAAGAAAATCATCTGAAATTCCTTTGCATTGGTGTGTAACTTCGCAAACTTTAGATAGTTGATTTGGCTTTATGTTTAAGAAATCCAAAACTTCCTCATCCCAATCTAATGTATGAATATTTAACAATCCGGTTCCGGACGCCATTGAGGTGTCTGTATAATATTCATTGGTCAAATGATGCCAGACATATTCTTTTATACTGATGAATTTATAGGTTTTAGAAAATAGTTCAGCGTCAAATTCTTTGAACCAGGCAATTTTTGTAAGGGGAGAAAAAGTATGAATTGGTATTCCGGTTTTTTGATAAAAGTGTTTTCCCAGATCTGAATTTTTAAGTTTTCCGGCAATTCCCGCAGCTCTGTTATCTGCCCATAAAATAGCATCTGTCAGTGGTTTCCCATTTTCATCAATTGCAATGACACTTTGCATCGCCGAGCTAAAACTGATAAACTGAGGCTGAATTCCGTTTGTAATCTCGTTAATACATTTCTTTACGGTTTGCAAAATTTCGTGCGGTTTTTGAACACTCCATTCCGGCTTGGGATGATACATTTCGTAAAACTTAGCAATTTGTCGAAGCACATTTCCCTGTTTATCAAAACAAACGGCTTTTGTGGCTGTTGTTCCTATGTCAATACCAATATAAAATGCTTCCATATTATTTATTTGATCCATAAATTTAAAGTATAACAGAACCGCTTCGCTGTATAGCGCCACATACTTAAATTATTGATTAATTGTTTTT
Source organism: Flavobacterium xizangense (assembly GCF_054075145.1). Taxonomy (NCBI): domain Bacteria; kingdom Pseudomonadati; phylum Bacteroidota; class Flavobacteriia; order Flavobacteriales; family Flavobacteriaceae; genus Flavobacterium; species Flavobacterium xizangense. Next base: position 27,561 of record NZ_JBSIPG010000015.1, read on the forward strand.
GAATTTGTCTCGTAAAATTATCACTTTCTACACGTTAAAAGTCCTCATTTCAGATTTAATATGTTAAATAAATCCGTTTAAAGTTGCTTAGGAAAATTATGAAAAAGAGATCTTCTCGCCTAGCCCTGATCGAAACGGCATCTCCCGATTTAGAAAAACAAGGCTTTTTAGCCGTAGTTTTTGTTTATCGGGAATATAGTGGAGAGCAGGACAAAACATTCTTTTGAAAACGGAATTTCTGCTCCTGAAAAGAATCTTAACCCAACTTTGCAGAATATCAGAAATAAAAACTACTTTTAAAAACGCTTCAAAAGCAATTTTTAAACCTTTTTATAATGCTCCAACTTAAAATAAAATCATACCTTATATTTGTTATTACTTTAACTTTTACAAATTTTATATACGCTCAAAAAAACCATAATTTAATTGCAAAAGGCGCAGTTCTCACAAAACTATCCGATCAATTCAGTTTTACGGAAGGCCCTGCAGCGGATAAGAAAGGAAATATTTATTTTACGGATCAGCCTAATAATAGAATCATGAAATGGTCGGTAAATGGCGAACTTTCTGTTTTTATGGAAAATGCAGGAAGGGCAAACGGTTTGTATTTTGATCATGCAGGCAACCTTTTGGCTTGCGCCGATGAAAAAAATGAACTTTGGAAAATAGACCAAAACAAAAATTATACTGTAATACTAAAAAACTTCGAAGGAAAAAGGCTGAATGGTCCCAATGATCTTTGGGTTGATCCAAAAGGTGGTATTTATTTTACAGATCCTTTTTACCAAAGAGATTATTGGAAGCACACCTCCAAAGAAATAGAGAAAGAAAGTGTTTACTATTTAGCTCCGGATAAATCCAAAATTATCAAAGTTGCCGATGATCTTGTAAAACCGAATGGTATTATTGGAACTTCAGATGGTAAAACCTTATACGTAGCAGATATAGGAGCAAATAAAACCTATTCTTATACCATCGAAAGTAATGGTTCTTTAGGCAAAAAAACGCTGTTTATCGAATCAGGTTCAGATGGAATAACAATAGACGCTTCCGGAAATATTTACTTATGCGGAAACGGAGTTACCGTATTCAATTCAAAGGGAGAAAAAATAGCCCATATTGATGTTCCTGAACCTTGGACAGCTAATGTTTGTTTTGGAGGAAAAAAATTTAAAACATTATTTATTACCGCTGGTAAAAGTGTTTATACAATAGAAATGAACATTCGGGGCATGGAATAATCGTTCCTATTTCTCTTGTTTATTTTTAGCAATAATCAGAATTTTGATTGAAATTTTATTCGTCAAAGAGAAAATCAGACTTTTTTCAGAATCAAAAAACTTCAAAATCATCTTAAATTGATTCGAATCTAGTTTGAATTTTGCTAAAAATGAAATTTTACAAAAACATAAAACCTTTCGTAATGCCTTATTTTTCTAGTATTTTAATACTCTCTATGATTCAATAAGAAAATATTATGATAAAAATATTTCATTATCAGAAAAACTGCCCTACATTTGTCTAACAGTGTTAAACAATTTAATACTAAATCAAAATGGCTAGTAAAGATCGAATTTTAAGACAAAAAGAAGAGACAAGAAGTAACATTCTTGGGGCTGCTTATGACATCGTAAAAGAAGACGGCTGGAATGGTTTGAGTATGCGCAAAATTGCTGACAGAATTGAATATACTGCCCCTATTATTTATGAATACTTTTCTAATAAAGATGCTATCTTGACTGAATTGACTGGTCAAGGGTTTATTAAACTGGCAAAAGAATTAGAAAAAGCGAAAGCAAAATTTGAAAAACCAGAAGAACAATTAGAAGCCATGTGGATGGCCTATTGGGATTTTGCCTTTACGGATACCGAAATGTACCAAGTAATGTTTGGCGTTCAGATGAATTGCTGCTCGCAAAAATGTTCGCTTTCGGATTCGCCTTATATGATGTTCACAGCAGTTATTGCTGAAGTCATGAAAAGCAGCAATCCGGATCCGGAAATTATTAAACAAAAGTATTTTACTTTCTTTTCTATTATTCATGGTTTGATTGCGATCAACATCATCAACAGAAATGGAGCTTTGGAAAGTATCAACAATCAAATTTTGAAAGACGCTATTGGCGGTATTATCAAATCAATACAATAAAAAAATTTTCAATTTCACTTAACAGTGTAAAATAATTTAAGGAAAATTTAAAATCCTTTTTTTTAGAAGTTTTACTTAACACTGTTAGAAAATTTAATTAACGTAATTAGAGCTTTTTTTTACTCTTTTACTTAACAGTGATAAATGATTTAATACCGATTCAAAACAGAATCAAAAACAGCTTAAAAAAGCAAATTTGCGCACTTAAACTTAACAACGTTAGATAATTTAATTAAATTAATTATGAATCCTGAGAATGTCAGAATGCAAAAGATTTTAAAACAAATGAATGTCCAACAAATTAAAACCAATATGAAAATGAAAAATGTAATTATAACCAGCTTTATTCTGGCTTTAGTACTAAGCAGCTGTGCTGATAAAAATCAGACGCCTGCTGCTCCACCTCCACCGGTTTTACCTGTGGCAGCAATTACAAGCGCTAACACAACTACGGATGCTGAATATCCTGCTTCTATACAAGGTACTGTTGACGTTGAAATTCGTCCGCAAGTAAGTGGAAACCTTGAAAGAGTTTATGTTGACGAAGGTGCTTATGTAACAAAAGGGCAAACTTTATTCAAAATAAACGAACGTCCTTTCCGTGAGCAATTGAACAATGCTTTAGCAAATCTTCACGCAGCCGAAGCGGCTTTAATCAACGCTAACTTAGAAGTTGATAAATTGACTCCATTAGTTCAAAATAAAGTAGTTTCAGATTATCAATTGAAAACGGCTAAAGCTTCTCAAAAAATTGCTGCTGCAAATATCGAACAAGCAAAAGCAATGGTGGGATCGGCTAGAATCAATTTAGGATATACTACAGTAACTGCTCCAGTAAGCGGCTACATTGGAAGATTACCTAAAAAACAAGGAAGTTTAGTTTCGGCTACAGATGTTGAACCTTTAACAAACCTTTCAGATGTTCATGAAGTTTTCGCTTACTTCTCTCTTGGAGAAACAGATTTTATCAACTTCAAAGCACAATATGCTGGGAATACTATTGGTGATAAAATCAGAAAATTGCCTCCTGTAACTTTAGTTTTAGCAGATAACAATGCATATCCGCAAACCGGAAAAATTGATATGGTTGACGGTCAGTTTGATAAAACTACCGGTGCTATTACTGTACGAGCAACTTTCCCAAATGCAAACGGAATTTTACGTTCTGGAAATACAGGAAGAATCCGTTTAGGCGTTCAGCACGACGATGCAATTTTAGTTCCACAATCAGCTACAATTGAAATGCAGGATAAAATATTTGTATTCACTGTAAGCAAAGACAATAAAGTAAGCAAAATGCCTATCACGATTGCTGGTAAAAGTGGTGTTAACTATCTAATCAAAGATGGTGTAAAATCGGGTGACCAAATCGTTTTGAGCGGTATTGACAAACTTCAGGAAGGACAGGTTATTCAACCTGAAAAATCAACTAAAGTTGCCCAAGTAATTAATCAAAAATAATAAAAACGACAATGTTCAAAATATTTATACAAAGGCCTGTACTAGCAACCGTTATTTCCATTTTATTGGTAATTCTGGGAGTACTTGGCTTGACTAAATTGCCTTTACAGCAATTTCCTGATATTGCGCCTCCATCGGTTTTGGTAACGGCGGTATATCCGGGAGCAAACGCAGAAACGGTTTTGCGTTCTGTTGCACCTTCTTTGGAAGAATCTATAAATGGTGTAGAAAACATGACTTACATGAGTTCTACTGCGAGTAATGACGGTAGTTTGGCTATCACTGTTTTCTTCAAATTAGGAACAGATGCCGACCAGGCTGCAGTTAACGTTCAAAACAGAGTTGCTCAAGCAACCAGCCAACTTCCTGCAGAGGTTGTACAGCAAGGTGTTATTACAGCTAAGCAACAAAACAGTTTCATCATGGCGATTGGTATGTATACCGAAGATGAATCAAAATACGATCAAACTTTTGTTGCCAATTATGCACAGATTAATATTATTCCGGAATTAAAACGTATTCCGGGTGTTGGTTCTGCCAGTATTTTCGGTGGTGTAAAAGATTATTCTATGCGTGTTTGGTTGAATCCAACGCAAATGTCAACTTACAAAGTCACGCCAAACGAAATCATGAGCGCCATTCAGGATAAAAGTTTGGAAGCTGCTCCGGGAAAATTTGGTGAACGAAGCAAAGAAGTTTTTGAATATGTAATCAAATACAAAGGAAAACTAACTAAACCAGAGGATTATGAAAATATCGCAATTCGCTCTAATCCTGACGGTTCTGTTCTTCACTTAAAAGATGTTGCAAGAGTTGAATTAGGTGCATATTCTTATAACAGTTTAACACGTTTAAATGGTAAAAAAGGAGTTGTAATTGGAGTTATTCAGTTAGCGGGTTCCAACTCAAATGACATTCAGATTGCCATCAATAAAATGATGGAAAAAGCCTCTAAAGATTTCCCAAAAGGAATAAAACATAATATTTTCTATAGTACAAAAGTATCTCTGGATCAATCAATTGAACAGGTTGAACACACTTTATTAGAAGCTTTTATACTAGTATTTATTGTGGTATTTATTTTCCTTCAGGATTTTAGATCAACATTAATCCCGGCTATTGCTGTACCTGTAGCAATTTTAGGAACGTTCTTCTTCATGCAGTTATTCGGATTCTCAATCAACCTTCTAACGCTCTTCGCATTAATTCTGGCGATTGGTATTGTGGTGGATGACGCGATTGTAGTCGTAGAAGCCGTGCATGCGAAAATGGAGCATAAGCATTTATCTCCAAAAGTAGCCACACATGAAGCAATGCACGAAATAACGGGTGCTATTATCTCGATTACGCTGGTAATGGCTGCTGTATTCCTGCCGGTTGGTTTTATGGAAGGCTCAACAGGAGTTTTCTATCGTCAGTTTGCCTTTACTATGGCGATTGCAATTGTAATTTCAGCTGTTAATGCCTTGACATTGTCTCCTGCACTTGCTGCATTATTTTTGAAAGATAATCATAGTGCTCACGACACAAATGCGCCTTACGAGAAAAAAGGATTTAAAGAAAAATTCTTTACCGCTTTCAACAGCAGTTTTGAATCGCTTACGAATCGTTATGTGGGCGGAATTAAATTCTTAATCAGAAAAAAATGGTTGAGTTTAGGCGGATTAGCTGCAATTACAATAGCAACTGTTATATTGGTAAAAACAACTCCAGCAGGATTTATTCCAACTGAAGATCAAGGATTTATTGCGATTGCAGTAAATACACCATCTGGAACATCTCTTGACGGAACTCAAAAAGTAATGACGGAAGCAGAAAATACTTTAAGAGGTTTAGATGCATCACGATTTGTAACCGCAATTTCAGGTTTCAACTTATTGACAAATTCTACAAGCCCTTCTTCAGCAGTAGTTTTCGTATTGCTTAAACCAAATGAAGACCGAGGCGAAGTGAAAAACATCGACGAAATCATGAATCAGGTTCGTGGTAAATTGGGTAGTATTTCAGGCGGAAGTTTCTTCGTTTTCAGTTTCCCGACTGTTCCCGGATTTAGTAATGTTGAAGCTTTAGATTTAGTGCTTCAGGATAAAACCGGAGGAAAACTGGATAAATTCAGCGGAATTTCTCAGAATTTCATTGGAGAATTAATGAAACGCCCAGAAATTGCTGTAGCCTTTACTAGTTTCAAAGCCGATTATCCGCAATTGCAATTGGATATCAATGATGAAAAAGCAAATCAGTTAGGTGTAAATGTAAAAGACATTTTACAAACGATGCAGACTTATTTTGGTAGTGCTCAGGCTTCCGATTTTAATAGATTCGGAAAATATTATCGAGTTGTAGTTCAGGCTGATATTGCCGACAGAGCTGATCCATCATCAATTGACCGAGTTTTTGTAAAAAACAAAACAGGCGAAATGGTTCCGATAAACACTTTAGTAAAACTGACTCGTGTTTATGGATCTGAAACCGCTTCACGTTACAACTTGTTCAACTCAATTTCGATTAATGCGATTCCGAAACCTGGATTTAGTTCTGGAGACGCCATTAAAGCGATTGAAGAAGTTGCAGCACAACAGCTTCCTGCAGGTTATGGTTATGAATTTTCAGGACAAACTCGCGAAGAGATTTCTTCTGGAGGACAGTCGGCAACAATTTTCTTACTGTGTTTGATATTCGTCTATTTCTTACTTGCCGCACAGTATGAAAGTTATATTCTGCCATTGGCTGTAATCTTATCAATCCCTGCAGGTATTTTTGGAGTATTTGTAGCTATCGGCTTGACCGGAATTGAAAACAACATTTACGTTCAGGTTGCACTTGTAATGCTTATCGGACTTCTCGCCAAAAATGCCATTTTGATTGTGGAATTTGCGGTACAGAAACGAAAATCAGGACAAGCTTTAGTACGAGCTTCAATCGACGCAGCAAAATTACGTTTGCGACCAATTATCATGACTTCCCTAGCCTTTGTGGTTGGTTTAGTGCCAATGATGAGTGCCAAAGGACCATCGGCTCAAGGAAATCATTCGATCAGTATTGGAGCAGCGGGCGGAATGCTTTCTGGAGTAATTCTCGGATTATTTATTATTCCGGTTTTATTCATCGTATTCCAACATTTACAAGAAAAAGTTACTGGAAAACCAGTAGCAGTAATTCATAACGAAGAAAAATAAATGGAAAACTATATAACGACAATCTTGGTGACCATAATAGTTGGCATCGCATATATATCGTACAGAATCTCAAAAGATCTTGAAACTAGAAAAGATACTTGTACAGAAATTTAACCTCCTTTGCGTGAAATTTAAAAATAAAATTTAACACATAGAAACATAGATTTTTGTCTATGTCCAACAAAAGAAAATAAAAGAAACAAGTTTCCACACATAGCTAAACTATGTGAATTGAAATTAGTAAAACGCCTTTTTTAAAACTTTTAATGAACTATGTTTCTATGTGTTAAAGAATTTACGCGTAACGGATAAAGAAATCTAATAAAAAGACAATGAAAAATCATATAACCAAAATCGTGGTCTTCGCCATTCTGATCACGACCTTAATATCCTGTAAGGTATCAAAGGATATTGAAACACCAAAAGATGCATTTCCTGAGAATTTCAGGAATGCAGCTGTTTCAAAAGATACAACCAGTATTGGCGATTTGGAGTGGAAAAATTTCTATACCGAAAAAGATATTGTTCAATTGATTGACAGCGCCATCGCAAGAAATAACGATTTGCAGATTGCTACTAAAAACATTGAAATTGCACAATACCGATTCACGCAGTCAAAATGGGGAAATATTCCTCAGATTAACTTAGCTGTAAATGCAAGTTCAAGCAATCCGTCAGACAATAGTTTTACAGGAATGAACTTGAATCAGGCTTTAGGTGCTAAACATATCGATGATTATTCAGCTGGAGCGACACTTTCCTGGGAAGCTGATATTTGGGGAAAAATCAAAAATCAGAAAAAAGGTGCTTTTGCAGGATATCTTCAGTCTGAAGAAGTGAAAAAAGCTTTGCAGACTAATATAGTTGCCAATGTTTCAAGAGGATATTATAATCTTTTGATGCTGGATGCACAATTGGATATTGCGAGACAAAACCTGAAATTAAATGACAGTACAACCAATATCATCAAGTTAAAATATGATGCGGGACAAATAACGTCATTAGCCATTCAGCAATCTGAAGCACAGAAATTAAACTCGGCACAATTAATTCCGTTATTGGAACAAAACATTGCGATTCAGGAAAATGCTTTGAGTGTTTTGACCGGTTCGTTTCCAACATCAAAACAAAGAACAGTTCTTTTAAGTTCAGTTCCGGTTAAAAATAACAATTCAGTGGGAATTCCATCTTCATTAGTAAGCAGAAGACCAGATGTTAAAAGTGCCGAATTGGCTTTGAAAATTGCAAATGCAAATGTTGGAATCACAAAAGCAGATTTATATCCGACGTTGAGAATTACAGCTCAAGGCGGAGTAAATTCTTTTGAAACCAGCACTTGGTTTACTATTCCAGCTTCTTTGTTTGGAACAGTTGCCGGAGGTTTGACTCAACCTTTATTAAATAATAAAAGATTAAAAACGCAATATAATATCGCTGTTGCCGAAAGAGAAAAAGCAGTTTTAAATTTCAGACAATCGGTTTTGATTGCTGTAAGCGAAGTTGCTGATGCTTTGGTGGTAAACGAAAAATTGCAACAACAGGAAACTTTTCTTCAAGAAAAAGTAAAAACACTTCAACAAGCTATTAAAAATGCTAATCTGCTTTTCAAAAACGGAATGGCAGAATATCTTGAAGTTTTAACTGCACAGGCTAATTTATTGCAAAGTGAATTAGAATTAGCAGACATAAAAAGACAACAATTAACAGCCAATACGGAACTGTATCGTGCACTCGGAGGTGGCTGGAAATAATACCCATACCCGTTAATTATTTATTTTTTGAGATGAAAACGCTGTGAGACTTTTTGGTTTCATGGCGTTTTTTTGTTTTTAACCGCAAAGGACTCAAAAAATTTTATGCTATTGAATCTCTCGCAAAGACGCGAAGTCGCAAAGCTTTGTTTTAACAAAAAACTTATCTAATTTTAGTCTTTCGCAAAAGCAAAAAAAATGACCACTGACCAACAGAATTACCTCAACAATCTAAAACTATATTTCGAAAGTTATGCTCCTATCTCTGAAAGATCATGGAAATTAATTGAGAACCTGGCACATTTCCAGACCATCAAAAAAGGAGAAATAGTATTAGAAAACGGGGAAATCTGTAAAAATCTTTATTTTATTGCAAAAGGAATTCTGCGAACTTTTATTACAGACGAACAAGGAAATTTCTATAACAAAAACCTTTTTTTCGAAAACAAACTTGCATGCTCTAAAGTTTCATCAATACTGCAAACTCCTTCCAGCTTTACGATCGAAGCTTTAGAAGATTGCATTTTAATCACTCTTAATTACAAAAAATATACCCAGTTGATTAACGAAAATGATGATCTTAAAACCTTCTATATTGCTTATTTGGAAAAAAACTGGATTATTGAAAAAGAACAAAGAGAGATTGCTCTCGTTATGCAAAATGCAACTGAAAGATATTTAAGTTTCTTAGAGAAACATCCCAATATTGCAGATCGCGTTCCGTTATTGCATGTTGCCTCGCATTTAGGCATTACACCAACACAATTAAGCCGAATTAGAAAAAATCTTGAAAAAGTTTTGTAAATCAACATATGTAAAGGCTTTCCTTACATTGCCCGTTTATCTTTGTTTTATAATTAATTTGACATTACAATGAAAAATATAAACCTCATCAAAGATAATATCGACAATCTTACAACGCTTTGGAAAACGGTTGCCACTCCGCTCCTATCTTACCATAAAAATGATCCATTTGAATTTAGTCAGATAAAAAACTCAGGCTGGCCAAACCGATTATGGTTTAGAGAAGATATTACAGAAAAAAATCTTTCGCAAATTATGGAAACAATTGAAAAAAATCCAGGTTTAGTGATTCCGTATTGGGATATTTTCGGAAGTAATTCAAATGAAATTCTTGAGAAAAACGGATTTGAGATTCGAAACCAACTTGTAGCAATGGCTTTAAAATTGGATGAAAAATTTCAACCGGAAAATAATCTTACTTTTAAAAGAGTTTTAAAGGAAGAAGATGCCAAAACATGGTCTGATATTTATCCGTTATCTTTTAATTATGTAATCAGTAAGGAAACATTGGTATCAAATTATCAAAATGCCAAATTTTATCTCGTTCATTTCGAAGAAAAACCAATTGGAACCCTTACGCTTTTTCAAACCGGAAATATCATGGGAATTCACGGAGTTGGTGTTATTCCCGAAATGCGTAAAAAAGGATTTGCCGAAGAAATCATGAAATTTGCCATCAATGAAGCTATTGATGCTGATTGCGAATATGCACAATTACAAGCATCAGCTTTAGGAAAAAACATCTATCGAAGATTAGGTTTTGAGGATTTGTTTTTCATTACGAATTACTTTTTAAGTTCCAATTTTTAGCATTTTATGTCAGGCTTAGCGAAGTCGAAGCCCCACACCCAAAATCGACAATCTTTGTGGAGTCCCTATGTGATCCTTAGACTTCGCTCAGGAAAACAAAACTAAACGTGGTAATTCCCTCACAACAATAAAAAAGCCTCTGAAGCTTTGTCACTTTTGTCACTTTGAACCTTTGAATTGTCTCAAATGCCCCTAAAATAGTCGTAAATGTGTAGTTCGGAGAAAAAATAAGTTTATTAAGTTTGTAAGACATTAACTAATAACTATTTAAAAACAAAACCACATGAAAAAAGCAAAAATTATTTTTTGGACTACGACAATTCTAATTTTCTTATTCGAAGGAGTTATGCCCGCACTTACTTCGCAAACTGAATTGGCCAAAGAAGGAATCAGACATTTAGGTTATCCGGAATATTTTGGAAATGCTTTAGTCGTTTTCAAAGTATTGGGCGTTTTAGCTTTAGTCATTCCTCAGGTTCCAAAAAATGTAAAAGAATGGGCATACGCCGGATTCGGATTCGATTTTATCTTTGCTTCAATTAGCCATTTTGCAGTTGATGGAGTTAACTTTCAAAGTTTTTTCCCATTGATCATCTTACTGATTTTAGCCATTTCATATATCTATTATCATAAGATTGAGCGTTATAAAAATATTGCCTTATAACCTTATGTTGTGATGATTGAGGTTTTCAAAACAAATGTTCAGGAAGTTGAACAATCGAATCTGATTGTCGGGAAACTTCTTGAACATTTTCCAAACAGCATTATCAATTTTGATTTAGAAGATTGCGATAAAATTCTTCGTATCCAGGCGGCATCTATTTGCAATGCTAGCGTAATTGAACTTCTAAATTCCTGTGGGTATCAGTGCGAAACACTTCTTTAGATTCATAATTTACTGAATTACAAAATATTATAAAATAAAATTGTACTTTTAATTTACTTAATTTTTTGAAAAAATGAATATTCCAGCAGAGCATCAAACGATAATGCCTTATTTGATTTTGCAAGGCGCATCTAAATTTATAGATTTCACAAAAAATGTCTTTGGAGCAGATGAAACGAGTTCCAAATCCCTTCGTGAAGACGGAACCATTATGCACGCCGAAATTACACTCAACGGAAGCACCATAATGGTTACCGATGAAATAACAGACTGGACAAAACAAAATGCAAATTTGTTTGTTTATGTTCCAAATGCGGATGAAACGTATAAAAAAGCTTTAGAAAACGGAGCCACTTCTTTAATGGAACTAAGCGATCAGGAGTATGGAAGAACCTGTGGCGTAATTGATCCTTTTGGAAATGTCTGGTGGATTACATCAGTAAATTGATCAACTTTTAAAAATCAATAATATGAAAACCGAAGTCCAAAAAAATATTGTTGAAACATTCAAAAAATTAAACGAAGTACTTTCTTCATTTTCAGAAGAAGAATTTAATACAATTCCTTATAAAGACGGCTGGACCGCAGGACAAACAACGCAACATATTATACTTGCGTGTTCTGGTTATCCAAAATTATTTGGGGGAAATAAAGAAAAAACCATTCGTAAATATGAGGAATTTGTATCGCAATTGGATTCTATTTTCCTCAATTTTAATTCCAAAATGAGCTCTCCTGAGTTTCTTGTACCGGAAAAAAAAGATTACAATAAAAATTCATTAACTTTATCCATCTTAAAAATAGAATCGGATTTGCTTGAAGAAACTGAAAAGCATGATTTAACTCAAACTTGTCTGGATTTTCATGTTCCGGGTTTTGAAAATTTCACGATTTATGAATGGATCCATTTTGCACTCGTACATACGCAAAGACATACACACCAATTAAATTCTATTTTTAAAATGCTGACCAAAATATAATTCCAAAGCTTCAAATCAATCAAAACCTATTTATATGAAATCAAAAAGCGGAGCAATTTTTATTTCCGGATTAATCGCCGGAACATTAGATATCGTTGCAGCAATTACCATTTATGCAGGGATTCTCAACAAAACAACGGCAATTAAAATTCTACAATCCATTGCGAGCGGGATCTTTAAAAAAGAGGCCTACAGTGGCGGTTCACAAATGGCGCTTTATGGTTTGTTGCTACATTATTTCATCGCTTTTACTTTTGCATGGTTTTATTATACGATTTATCCGTATTTCTCATTTTTGAAAAAGAATGCATTGCTTTCCGGAATTGTCTATGGAATATTTGTCTGGATTATAATGAATCTGGTTGTACTTCCTGTTGTATTTCCAGTTTTGCCAGAAAAACACTTAGATTTCCCACTATTCCTGTCTATTATAATTCTGATATTCTGTATTGGAATCCCGATTTCTTTTATTCATAAAAAATATCAGTCTTTACGTTAATTACTTAAAAAAACAAAATTAAAAAAAAGCGAAGCCTAAATAAGGTTTCGCTTTTTTTTGAGTCATTATTGGTTTAATGCGTCACTTTTATCTTTCCTATTATTTACGGTTATATAACATAATATCGAAAATACAATAAATAAACAACCAAGCAAAGAAAGCTCATTTTCAATTTCTCCCGACCCAACGTTCCTGCTGTAATAGCGAGCACAACGAAATTAACTGTCCAATGTGTCATACTTCATAATTTCAGTTGTCAATAAAATTTGATAGTCTTTTTATTATTTTTCTAAGGTAATTTTTGATTAGATTTTCATTTAACTCCAAAAGTTTTTCTATTGAGACATTAGGGTTTTATAACATTCATTAATAACATTTTACAATTCACAAATAGTTGTTACAAAATTCCCACATAAATGCTTTTGAGTTAATTTTTTGATCGATTGGATCAATAGTCGCTTAGTTCCTAAAGTAATTTTAGATAAAATTTTTAACACTATGGAAATAGCAACGGTTCAAAGCATAACAGCGACAAAACATGGCATCATTTTAGAAAAAACAGAACGATCTTTTGAAGAATTAGGTGTTTTAAATCCGGCTATTTATCAAGAAGGAAATAACATTCATATGTTTTACAGGGCTGCAAAAAGAGGTAACTTTTCAACAATAGGATATTGCAGATTTGAAGGGCCAAAAACCTTAGTGGAGCGCCATTCAGAACCAATTTTTGTTCCAGAATATATTTATGAAATTCATGGTGTTGAAGATCCCAGAATTACAAAAATTGATGATACGTTTTATATGATGTATGTAACATACGACGGAATAAATGCATGTGGCGCTTTGGCAACATCAAAAGATTTAATCAAGTTCAAAAAAAAAGGAATAATAACGCCTAAATTTATTTTACACGATTTTACAAATCTGATTAGAAGACACTTACAAACCCCTAGTATAGCTAGAATATTAGCTTTCAATACAGCAAGAAATTATCCGCTGACGGAAACAATGAAGGAAAATTTGTTTGTTTGGGATAAAAATGTAGTCCTTTTTCCTAAGAAAATTGGTGGAAAATTTATAGCTTTACATAGATTGTTTCCTTCCATTCAGATTGTCTCTTTTGATAAAAAAAGTGACTTAACTGTTGAATTCTGGAAAGAATACATCAAAAACTTACCAGACCATATTATTCTGGAACCAAAATTTGACCACGAAACCAGTCATATTGGTCCAGGAGCCCCACCAATTGAAACCAAAGATGGTTGGCTGCTGATTTATCATGCAGCTGAAAGACGAGAAAAAGGTTTGGTATATCATGCCTGCGCTGCTTTATTGGATCTTCATGATCCTGCAAAAGTGCTGGCAAGATTAACAAAACCTATCATTACACCGTCAGAACATTACGAAAGACATGGTTATGTAAATTATGTAGTTTTTCCAACCGGAACAGCCATTTTTGACGACCTTCTATATATTTATTATGGTGCCGCCGATGATAAAATTGCGGTGGCTTCACTGAACTTGAACGACTTATTAACCGAATTAAAACAGAATCCCCATGAAGACGATATCAAATAAATCGAAAATAGTTTTTCTTTCTACTTTTCCGCCAACTCAATGTGGAATAGCAACTTATACGCAGGATACAATTAAAGGAATCACAGATGTTTATGGTAAATCAATCAAATGCGAAATATGTGAACTTGTTGATAAACCAAAAGAAAAACCTACACAAGCGTTTACTTTAAACACAAAAAACAGAGAAGAATATGCTAAAACAGCTGAAGAAATCAATAAAGATGAAGCGGTAAAATTAGTTCATATTCAACATGAATTTGGTTTGTTTTCAGGGAATTATGGAGATTACCTTTTAGACTTTTTAAATGTGATCAAAAAACCGGTTACTTTTACTTTTCATAGTGTAATTCCAAATCCGAATAATGATTTAAAAACGTTTGTAAAACTGTTATTGAGTTACAGCAATTCGGTTTTTGTAATGACAAATAAATCAAAAGAAATTTTGATTAACGATTATGAAATCGATGAAAAAATAATCACCTACGTACCACACGGAACTCACATCGTGGTTTATGAAACTCCAGCTCAGGCAAAAGAAAAATTAAATATTCAGGATAGATTAGTACTTTCTACCTTTGGACTTTTAGGCGAAGGAAAAAATATTGAAACGGGACTGCAGGCGCTTCCAAAAATTATTGAAAAAGCACCAAATGCGCTTTATTTAATAATTGGAAAAACACACCCAAATTTAATTAAAGATGGCGTAGATACTTACAGAGATAAACTTGAAGCAATTGTTGCGGATTTAAAACTTGAAAATAACGTTCGTTTCATTAATCAATATTTAGGTACTGACGAACTTTTAGAATATCTAAAAGCAACAGATATTTATATGTTTACTTCTAAAGATCCAAATCAGGCAGTAAGTGGCACATTTGCTTACGCGATGAGCTGTGCGTGTCCGATTGTTGCTTCAAAAATTCCACATACAAGAGAAGTTTTAACGCCAGATTCAGGAATATTAGTTGATATTGGAAATGTCAATCAATTTGCAGAAGCAGCAATAAAACTGATTTCTGATGAAAATTTAAGAAACGAAATGGGAATCCAATCGTTTACCAAAATGCGCGCTTCTTCTTGGGAAAACGCAGCCATTACACACATCAATACTTATAAAAAATTAATAGAAAATCCATCGGAAATCAAATTTAGTTATCCTGAAATTCGCTTGAATCATATTAAAAAACTCACTACAGAACTTGGCATTATTCAGTTCAGCAAAATTTCTGTTCCCGATTTAGATTCAGGCTACACTCTAGATGATAATGCACGAGCATTAATTGCTTTTTGCATGCATTATAAACTGACTCAGGATAAAGATGATTTACCTTATATTTTAATCTATTTAGATTTTATTCAGCGTTGTCAAAAACCAAAAGGAGATTTTATCAACTATGTCGATAAGGAAAATCGAGAGCATATTGAACAAAATGCCGAAGTTAATTTAGAAGATTCAAATGCAAGAGCAATCTGGGCGTTAGGAACGGTAGTTTCTCTTTCAGATATTCTTCCGGAAGCTATTATTAAAAAAGCAACAAAATGTTTATTGAATTCATTAAAATGGGCTGAAACTATTCAGTCACCACGTTCTATTGGATTTGCTACCAAAGGTTTGTATTTGTATCACACCGCAGTTCCTAATTTATATGTAGCGGCCATAATCAATAAACTAAATGCGAAATTGCTGGCAAATTATGAAGACACCGCAACCGAAGAATGGCAATGGTTTGAAAATTATTTAACATACGGTAATGGAATTTTGCCAGAATCTATGCTATATGCTTATTTAATTACCAATAAACCTGCCTATAAAAAAGTAGCATTAGACTCATTAGATTTCTTGATCTCTAAAACATTTGTAAATGGCAATTTTAAAGCAATTTCAAATCAAAGCTGGCATCATAAAGGCTCTGAACCAAATGAATACGGAGAACAGCCAATTGATGTTACCTATACAATTCAAACATTAAATACTTTCTATAATGCTTTTAAAACACCGCATTATAAAAAGAAAATGAAAGCTGCCTTTAACTGGTTTTTAGGCAAAAATCATTTAAATCAAATTATGTACAATCCGGTGAGCGGCGGTGGTTATGACGGACTTGAAAAAGAAAACGTTAACTTAAATCAAGGTGCCGAATCAACTGTATGTTTTCTGACGGCAAGATTATTAATGGAGAAATTAGCTTTATCGCAGTCCCGAGTTATTCCGCTTTTGAAATCTAGAACAGGAATTGCAATCAACTCATAAATTCAAACAGCAAAGCTGACCAAAATTCTTTTAAACCCTTAAAATCCCTTTCTCAATGAAAGGGATTTTTTGTTTTGGGGACCAAAAAACGCAATTCCTGACGAATTATTGTATTCTAATGAAAATTATATAAGCTTCCAAAAAAGTTGTGTAAAAGATTTTAACAAGTATTAGGGTAACTTTCCTCTATAATTACAAAAGGCATATAAAACTGTTAAAAAACTGATTTGCAATATGTTTCAACTCTAAAACAACATTATTTTGATTCTCAGCTTAAAAAATACATTCGCACAAATTGGAAATGCAACCGTGTTTGCATCGCGTTTTTTTAAGGAGCTTCTAATTCCTCCTTATGAGGCAAAAGAGTTCTTAAAACAATGTTATGTTATTGGCTACAAATCATTGCCATTGGTTGCTATAACAGGTTTCATAATGGGGTTGGTACTCACGCTTCAGTCTCGCCCCACATTGGTAAAATTTGGCGCAGAAAGCTGGCTTCCCGGAATGGTGGCACTTTCACTGATTCGTGAAATTGCTCCCGTTATAACAGCCTTAATATGTGCAGGTAAAATTTCATCTGGAATTGGTGCCGAATTAGGTTCTATGAAAGTTACAGAACAAATTGACGCTATGGAAGTTTCAGCCATCAATCCTTACAATTATTTGGTTGTAACCAGAATTGCCGCTTGTACATTAATGGTCCCAATATTAGTGTTTTTTGCCGATGCCGTTGGAATTATTGGCGGATACGTTGGAATAAATATTCATGGAGATGTCAATTTCTATCGTTATTTAACTCAAATTATTCAGTCTTTAGAATTTTTAGATGTGATTCCGGCAACCATAAAAACATTCTTCTTTGGATTTTTTATTGGAATGATTGGATGTTATAAAGGATTTAATGCCGCAAATGGAACAGAAAGCGTAGGCCGAGCTGCAAATTCATCTGTCGTTACGGCTTCTTTAAGCATATTTATTATTGATATGGTCGCAGTACAAATAACCGATTTATTTTTTTAAGATGATTAAAGAAGAAAAAAATATCAAACAAAAATCAAAAGAAAAAAAACAGACTCCAATCATTGAGATCAAGAATCTGCGTAAAACTTTTGGCAAAGACAATGAAGTTCTGAAAGGCGTCAATCTCACCGTCAATAAAGGTGAAGATTTGGTGATTTTAGGCCGTTCAGGTTCTGGAAAATCAGTTACTATAAAATGTATTGTGGGCTTGATTGAACCTGATCAGGGCGAAATAACTGTTTTTGATGAAAATTTACTGAATCTTTCAAAAGAAGAATTAAATAAAATGCGGGTTCGAATTGGTTTTTTATTTCAAAGCGGTGCGCTTTACGATTCAATGTCGGTTAGAGAAAATCTGGCTTTTACATTACGTGCACACAGAAGAGATTTAAACGAAGAGGAAATTGAAAATGAAGTTATTGAAGCCCTTGAAAGTGTTGGTTTAGGAGATGCAATTGATAAAATGCCTGCTGAATTATCTGGCGGAATGAGAAAACGAATTGGTTTAGCAAGAACATTAATTCTAAAACCAGAAATCATTCTATACGATGAACCCACAACAGGATTAGACACAATTACGTCACGAGAAATAAGCGAACTTATTCTGGATATAAAACATAAACAAAAAACCTCATCGATAATAATTACGCACGATATGGCCTGCGCCAAAATGACTGCCGACCGCATTATGGTTCTAAAAGATGGAGTCATCCATGCCGAAGGAACCTATGAAGAACTGGAAAAAAATGAAGACGAATGGGTGCGCTCATTTTTTGAATAAAGCAAAATAAATTGTAGAAATCATGGAAAAGGAATCAGGATATAATTGGAAATTAGGAATGTTTGTATCGGTTGGGCTGCTGCTGTTTATTATGGCCATTTATTTTATTGGAAAACAAAAAAATCTGTTTGGTTCTACTTTTCACATCAGTTCAAAATTTAAAACGGTAAGCGGTTTAGAAGTCGGGAACAATGTTCGTTTTTCTGGTATTAATATTGGAACTGTAGAAGAAATCAGCATTATAAACGATTCTTCTGTAGTAGTTTCAATGGTTATTAAAGATGAAATTCGAAAATTCATAAAAACCGATGCCCGCGCGTCTATTGGTTCTGACGGATTAATGGGCGACAAAGTGCTGACCATTACTCCCGGCGTTAAATCAACAAAAATTATTGAAGACAACGGTGTGATTGCTTCTATTAACGGAATCGAAATGAATGACATCATGAAAAGCGTCAAAAAAAGTGTTGACAACGTAGGCGTAATTTCTGAAGAACTGGCCATTTTCAGCCACAGTATGAACAACGGAAACGGTGCTTTGGCAAGACTAGTGCGCGATGATAAAATGGCAAATAGTGTTACAAATACGCTTTCAAACTTAGAAAGCGGTACTAAAGGTTTCAGTGAAAATATGGAAGCAGCAAAAAGCAATTTCCTTTTTAGAGGCTACTTCAAGAAAAAAGAAAAAGAAAAAGCTAAAAAGCAAGAAGAAATTAAAGAGAAACAGGAGGAACAGCAAGAAAAAGCTGCCAAAGAAGAAAAGGAAAAACAAGAAAAAGCTAAAGAAGAAAAAGAAGAAAAAGAAAAACAGGACAAACAAAAAGCCGAGGAAGCTAAAAAAGAGCCTGAAAAAAAACAGTAAAATTTCTACGCCATGAAAACTTCGTATAAAAATATAAGCCTTAAAATTCTAAAATGGAGTGGAATAACAATCGTAGGAATATTATTATTGCTTTTTCTAATTCCGTTAATTTTTCCCGGAAAAATTGCCTCTGAAGTAAAAAAAATAGCCAATGAACGCTTAGACACCAAACTACATTTTTCGAAATCTAAGCTCTCCTTTTTTACTCATTTTCCATTACTGACCGTTTCGTTAGATGATTTGTCGATGACAGGATCTGCTCCTTTCGGTAATGATACTTTATTGAAAGCCGAACAGGTTTCATTTGGAATAAACCTGAAAAGATTGATTTTTGACAATGAAGTTAAAATCAATAAGTTGTACGTTTCTGATGCTTTGATCAATATAATGATCAACCAAAAAGGGCAAGCGAATTACAATATTTATATTGCGCCCGAGGATCGAAAAAACGATAAAAAAGATCCTAACGCGCCCGAAGAAGGAACTGCAATACGACTCGAAAGAATAGATCTTAAAAATTGCCATGTCAAATATAATGACCGTTCGGCAAAAGTTTTAATCGATGCAAAAGGTTTTAATTATGTTGGAAAAGGAAATCTGAGCGAAGATATTTTTGATTTAAATACCAATGCTGACATTGACAATCTTGATTTTTATTATGACCGCACTGGGTATTTGAGAAGAAAACATGTAAGTGCCGATTTAATAACGCGAATCAATACACATGCCCTTTCGTTTATTCTTCAAAAAAATGAACTTCAAATCAATAAACTGCCCTTAAAATTTACAGGGCTTTTGACTATTTTAAGAGACGGCTATAAAATCAATATTAAAGCTGCTTCAGAAAATACTACGGTAAAAGATTTATTATCTGTAATGCCTCCAGAATATTTAACGTGGTTGGAAAAAACAGATATTTCAGGTCGAAGTGATCTTCTTTTCACTTTTAAGGGAAATTACAATGTCGCCAAAAAACAAAAGCCAAATTTAGCTTTTAATTTAAAAATCAATAATGGCGCTGTAAATTATAAAAATGCCCCGGTTCCTTTGACTGATTTTCAAATGAATTTGAATGCGATTTTGCCTGAATTAGACAGAGAGCAATTATTAGTCAATCTTCGAACTTTTAAATTTAAAGTAGGCGAAAAAGATTATTTCAATGCTTATTTACACAGTAAAGGTTTGCACGAAATGATGATTGATGCGAGCGTAAAAGGTGCATTGGATTTGGCTGTTGTTGACGCAGCATTGGGTTTGAATACTCTTGAATTAAAAGGAATTTTAAAAACAAATATTCAGGCTAAAGGACTTTTTAGCACTTCAAAAAAATTATTTCCAAAAACAATTGGCGGTATCGCACTACATAATGGCTGGCTCAAAACGGACTCCTATCCTAACCCAATTACCGATATCACTTTTGTGGCCAATGTGCTCAATAAAGCTGGAACGTATCAGGATTTAATTGTGGCTGTAGCCCCGGCATCCTTTGTTTTTGAAGGAAATCCGATGTATATAAACGCAACACTTTCTGATTTTAGTGATTTGGCTTATAATGCAAAAATCAAAGGAGAACTGAATGTTGGCCGAATTTATCAGGTTTTCTCTCAAAAAGGAGTTGATGTAACAGGTTATGCAAAAGCTGATTTATCTTTTAAGGGTAAACAAAGTTACGCTGCTAATGGTCAATATGATAAATTGGATAATCGAGGAACTCTTTTGCTAAAAAATATTAAAGCAACATCAGAACTTTTTCCGAAGGCGTTCTATATCAAACAAGGAAATTTCCGTTTTCAAAATGAAAAAATGTGGTTTGAAAAATTCAATGCTTCGTATGGAAAATCAGATTTTGATATTAACGGATATCTTTTAAACACCATCAACTATTTCCTTGAATCACACGGCACTTTGAGCGGGAATTTCAACATGAAATCAAAACTGATTAATGTTGATGAATTTATGGCACTCAAAAAAGGTGAAAATACTGATCGGAACCTTGAAGTCGATTATGCCAAAGAAGATCATCCGAAAATGAGTGGTGTTGTGATGATTCCGAAAAACCTGAATGTGTCGCTAATTGCAAATGCTGATAAAGTAGAATACAACGGTTTGATATTAAACAAATTTTCGGGTAAAACCGGAATTGACCGAGGAAATTTTTATTTGCAAAATACCACTTTTAATATCATCGATTGTTTATTAGGAATCGATGCTTCTTATAAAGACGAATCGCCGACAACTGCCCATTTTGATTCGCATTTTACCGCTAAAGATTTTAATGTACAACGCGCCTACAAAGAAATTCCGATGTTTCATGATATGGTAACAGTTGCCGAAAAAGCGCAGGGAATTATTTCTGTCGATTATAAAGTAAAAGGTGATTTAAATGGAAATATGGGACCAATTTATGAATCACTCGAAGGTGGCGGAACCATAAACTTACGTGATGTTCAGGTTAAAGGATTGAAATTATTTGACGGAATCAGTTCAAAAACAGGACAAAAAGGTATTGATAATCCAGATTTAAAAGGAATCGAAATTAAATCGACAATTGATAATAACTTAATATTTATTGAACCCTTTACTTTTTCTGTTTCAAGTTTTAGACCCACAATTAAAGGCACAACCAGTTTTGACGGGCTATTGGATTTGAGAATGCGGTTAGGCCTTCCTCCTTTCGGAATTATTGGTTTTCCAATTGTAATAACAGGAACACACGAAAACCCAAAAATCAAAATATTCAGCAAAACAGGGCAAAAAATCATTGCCGCAGTTTATGATGAAAAACATAATAAAGTAATCAAGGAAGAAAAAGTAAGCAAAACCAAAAAATAAAATTCTAATGAAAACAAAAACTCAAAATAAAAATAGTGCGTTCGAAAAGTTCGCAAGTGCAGTTTGCAAAGCAACAGGTAGTACCCCGGCATTTATTATTGCTTTTTTAATTGTTGTTGTCTGGGCAGTTTCCGGGCCATTTTTCGATTATTCCGAAACCTGGCAATTGGTTATTAATACCGGAACAACAATTATCACTTTTTTAATGGTTTTCTTAATTCAGAAAGCACAGAATAAAGATTCACTGGCGATTCAGCTTAAACTAAATGAATTAGTTGCTTCAAACGAATATTCGAGCAATAGTCTTGTTGATATTGAAAGCATGACAGAAGAAGAAATGGAAATAGTTCAAAAATATTATCGCAGGTTAAGTGAGCTGGCCAAAAAAGACGAAACTATAAGAACATCCCATTCTATTGCAGAAGCTCATGAACAGCATGCTCGAAAAGATAAAAACAGAACTCAATATAAAACCCTTAGTAAAACAGCTAAAAAACCAAAAACTACTTCGACAACAAAAACCACCAAAAAATGAAACTACGCTCAACTGAAACTTTCTGGCCATTAAAATACAAAATGCAGTCAAGTTATCCGTCTTTAGATTCAGATCTCGAGACACCAATTTTGATCATTGGAGGCGGTATTACAGGCGCATTGATTGCTTATCAACTAATCAGCGAAGGGAAAAAAGCAGTCTTAGTTGACCGACGCGATATTTGCAACGGAAGCACCGCTGCAAGTACGGCTTTGCTTCAATACGAAATTGACGTTTCTTTGCACGAATTGATCAAATTAAGAGGAGCAGACTGTGCGATAAACAGTTACAGAAACGGAAAAAAAGCAATTTTTGATTTGCGAATCATTATTGATACTATAAAAAGCGATTGCGAATTTGAGTTTAAAAAAAGTATTTATTTCTGCAGTCTTAAAAAGGATATTCCGTTTTTAAAAAATGAATTCAAAACCAGAAAACAGCATGGTTTTGACGTTAATTGGATGAGCAAAGCAGAACTGGAAACAATGGGACTAAAGGCAATTGCAGCAATAGAATCGAAAACTGCTGCCGTTGTTGATCCTTATCATCTGGGTCAGGATTTACTTTCTTATTGCCAAAATAAAGGAATGAAAATATATGACCGTACAAACATTGAATCCATAAAAAATAAAGGTGAAAAATTTATTGTGCAGACTGAAAATGGAAATCAAATATTGACAGATCACATAATACATTGTTCCGGTTATGAAAGCACTGAAACCTTAAAAGAAAAAGTTGTCGATTTAAAAAGCACTTATGTCATTGCATCTGAAAGCTTGCCCGATTTGCCCGCGGTCTTCAAAAACTCAATTTTATGGGATACTTCAAATCCTTATTTATATTTTAGGGCTACTTCAGACAACAGATTAATTGTTGGCGGGGGCGATGAAAATTTTTTGGATGCTAAAAAACGTGATAAATTAATTCCGAAAAAAGAGCAGTTTTTGATGCGTTCCTTCAAAAGAAAATTTCCAAACATCAATTTTAAATTAGATTATTCCTGGGCAGGAACATTTGGCGAAACAAAAGATGGCCTGCCTTACTTTGGAAAACCAGATCCTAAAAAAAATGAACATTACGTTTTAGGTTTTGGCGGAAACGGAATTACATTCAGCATCATCGGAATGAATTCAATTTTGGATTCCATAAACAATAAAAGCAATATGGATTTAGAATATTACCGCTTTGGACGTTGACAAAAAAGTTGCTAAGGTTGCTAAGGTTCTAAGTTCAGCTTCTATATAGCTTAGAACCTTAGTACCTTAGCAACTTAAATTAAACTTATATTCTTTTGGACTACAATTGAATTTTTGTTTGAAAATTTTGGAGAAATAACTTCTGCTTGTAAAACCAATACAATACACGATTTCAGAAATATTTAAATCGGATGTACGCATTAAAATTTCAGCTTTCAAAACCCTCATGTGCGTGATGTAATCATTGACCGTTCTGTCGTGAATCATTTTAAATCCCTCCTGAAGTTTATTTGGCGATAAACCCGATTTTTTGCTCAGTGATTTTATAGTAAATGGCTCTTCCGGACTTGATTTTATAAATTCTGAAAGTTCTTTTATTTCTTCCATTTCTTTTAAAGTCAGACAATTTGCATCTTTCGGAAAAGCATTTAAATCGTCGCTATGCTGTTGGATTTCCATTGCCAGAATAATTTTCAGAATTCCTTCTTTAAGTAAATTTCTCACGATTCCGGTTTGTGTTACAGCATTTAGCTGTTCGATTTTTTCAGCAATTTTCAAATTGTATGAGCCCATGTAAAAAAAGTTCTGAAGTGCATTATTTTCAAAAAAAGTTTCTTTTACTTTTTGATTTAAAGAAGGTATTAAATCAGATTCTGTCTGAGTTCCCACAATAATCAAAGTCAGTTTAGTATTCACCTCTTTTTCGAAAAACAAAACATTATTCTGGTTTTGATTTGAAGCCAAAATAGCAGTCTGAAAAGTCTGAAACTTACGCTCTTCGCCATCAATTCCAAAACTGTGTGACAAACCGCCTTTTGAGCAATATGCAAAATAAACAGGTGTTGATATCACATTCAAAAAATCCATTCGAACCGCTGTCGAAAACGTCATATCAAATTGAACATACGAAATATTATCATTGAAAGAAGCTCCCGTTATTGTTCCTTTAGCAAAACTATTGTTGATTTCTAAAGCATATTCATCGAAATCAAAAGTTATTGTTCCGTCAAGATTATTATTTAATTCCTCAAATACGGTTTGGATTTGCTCTGTATGTATGGTAATTATTTTCATTTTGCTTACATTTAGATTTGGTATTTTTATTTCAGATAAAAAACAAATTCTTTTGTTATAAATCAATAATCCAAAGTTCGCTCAAGCATTGATCAAAAATGTTATATAATTTTGGCGTTTTGTTTTATAATTACTTCAGAATAAAAATTTAACTCAAACAAAAATTTTCTTAATTCAAAAAAAATGAAAAGCTACTCGTTCGCTCCAATCTCGACAAACGATTCTGAAATTTTAATTCTCGGAACGATGCCAGGTACAAAATCATTAGAACTAAATCAATATTATGGGCACAAGCAGAATAATTTTTGGAAATTCATTTTCATAATTCTAAACGAAGATTTCTCCTCTGATTATGAAGTCCGAAAAGAAATACTTAAAAAAAATAAAATCGCAGTTTGGGACGTTCTTCAATACTGCGAACGAATAGGAAGTTTGGACACTGCCATTAAAAATGAAATTGCCAATGATTTTGAAACCTTTTTAAAACAGCATCCAAATATTAAAGCCATACTTTTTAATGGTCAAAAAGCACACGCTTTTTTCAAAAAATACGTTCATCTGAAAAATACGTACCAATTTTATACACTTCCGTCGACAAGTCCGGCCAACGCAGGAAAAACGTTTGATTCAAAATTATCCGAATGGAAAATTATTGCCGATTTGCAGAACAATAGTTGAAATCATATAACAATTTGAACTTAAAGTATAACAAAAAAAAATCAACACTTATTAATTTTACTTACAAGAAATTAAAGCCACAATAACTAAGATTTAAAAGCAGAAATGAAGGCTTTTTTCAAATAAATAGAATTACAAACTGTAAAAGTTTAAAGTATAAAGAAAACATTGGTTATGTTAGTTTATTTTGAGAAAGAAAGCTATTCTAATTTTTAGGGTAGCTTTGTTTTTTTTCATTAATACCAAAAACAATAATTATGAAAGTTCAAACCTATTACAACCACATACGATTTTACACCGCACATCATTTTATATACTATCCCATTTTAATTATTTTTTTACTGTGCAGTCTCTATTTTGCCTGCAATACAAACGACACACTAATTTGGTCATTTATAAGCGTTTGCTTTGTATTTCTTTTTTGCCTGGCTTTTATGCTTCGTCAACATTATGCCTTGATTTTGCAAAACCGAATCGTACGCTTAGAACTTCGTTACCGTTACTTCACATTGACTGGAAAAAGACTTGAAGAATTCGAATACAAATTAACGGATGATCAAATTTTCGCACTTCGTTTTGCACCAGACAATGAATTTTTACCATTACTGGAAGACGCCTTAAAAAACAACCTTACCGGCGATGCCATCAAAAAAGCTATCATTCATTGGAAAGCGGATTATGATAGGGTTTAATTTTAGTTATGAGTTATGAATTCACACTATATGTCATCATTCGACATTTCATAACTCATAACTCATAACTTCAATAAGGGCGTGCCACCTTTTAAAAAAAGGCCTTAATATACTTTGTGCGTATTGAGGCCTTTTTTTAAAAGCTGCCGGGCTATCCATGCTACTTCGGTAGCTTACTCCTATCCCTCACGCGGCTCTCGTTTTCAAGAGATATTTTATGAATTTTTGAATCTAAAAACACTATCAAACTGATAATCAACGGAATTATCTAAATAATAAACGGCAAAAAATTAAATGAATGATTTTTTTTGTTAACTTTAAGTGTTAAAAATTTATCAAAAACTCTAAAATTAAATCCGATGAAAAAATTAATTTGTTTTATGATAGTTTGCTTCTCTTGTTTTTCAGCCAAAGCACAAATTACCGCTGAAATTCCATCTGATACCTTGCCCTCCGTACAAAATAATTCAGACGACGATTTTCAGAACTATGATCCTGATGATTTGCCTTGGCATGCAAGACGTTTTAAGTTCACAGCCGGTGCATTTTTTCCCATAAATAATACACAAGTGGAAGTTGGAAGCAATAACGGTGATTTTGGAAACATGATTGATTTTGAAAAAGATCTCGGTTTTAATAGAAGCAGTGAATCATTTGCTGCTGCTTTTGAATGGCGCATTTCAAGAAGATCAAGACTGGGTTCTGAGTATTTTTATTTGAACAGAAAATCAACAAAAGTCCTTCAAAAAGAAATAGAATTTGGTGATCATACTTATCCAGTAGATGCAAGGGTTTCAGCATTTCTAGACAATCAAATTATTAGAATATATTACGGTTATGCTTTTATATCCAAACCAAAATATGAAATAGGCGCCTTGATAGGTGCACACGTTATGTTAGTAGATGTAGGTTTGAGTTTAGAAGGACAAACACAGCAAGTCTCCTATAGTGATGATTTTGGCGTGACTGCGCCATTACCAGATATCGGACTTTGGGGAGAATTTGTATTAGGCAAAAAAGTCGGACTTTATGCTAACTTTAATTACTTCGCCCTAAAAATAAATGATATCGACGGACGTATCTTGAGTTATAACTTGTCTGTATTATATAACTTGTATAAAAATTTCAGTATAACAGCAGGTTATACAGGCTTAAACATCAGAGTAGATGCTCAAAAAGAAAGATTAAACGGTTTCTTCAAATGGGGTTACAATGGACCAACAATTGCTCTAACTTATTCTTTTGGAAAACATATTCAGCTGCATAAATAAGGTTCTAAGGTTCTAAGATTCTGAGGTTCTAAGTTTTTTTAACCGCAATCCGGATAGCTATCGGGATTGCGATTAAAGATCAACTTGAAACTTGAAACAAAAAATAAACAAGCCCGAAATCTTTAAAAAGAAATCGGGCTCATTTGCTCAAACTTAAACTTAACTAAAATAAAACGAAAACTAATTCAATTAATTTAATAGAGTGAATTTTATAGCTGTTCCTCCTCCAGCTGCCAATTTGATATTTATTACGCTTTTATTATTTACTTTTTGTTTTGAAATCGTAACCGGATACGGATTTGTTTTATAACTTGCTCCTGCTCCATCTGCATAAATTGTTGCTTCATATTCTTTTCCGGCATCTAAAAATGACAATTCCACTTTTAAATCTCTGGCATCTTTGTTTGTAATTGAACCTAAATACCAATTTTTTTCCTCCCAATCTTTTCGGACAATGGTGGTGTATTCTCCAATTTTAGAATCCAAGACTTTTGTGTAAGACCAAGTACATGGAACATCTTTTATGAACTGAAATTCAGGTTTTCCAACATAATTCTCAGGCAAATCAGAAGCCATTTGCAACGGACTGAAAATAATCACATACAAAGCCAATTGATTTGCTAAAGTTGTCTGTACTCTCGCTCCAGAAGGCGTTTTATAATCAAAATTGAAATTCCCCGGCGTGTAATCAAACGGCCCAGAAAGCATTCTTGTAAAAGGCAAGGTTGTTAAATGTTGAGGAGTATTTCCTCCGTCAACTGACCATGCATTGTATTCCTGCCCTCTTCCGCCTTCTTGCGACATAAAGTTTGGATAGGTACGCTGAATTCCCGTTCCTTTCATTGGCTCGTGATTATCAATCATGATATGGTATTTAGCCGCTGTTTCGATTACTTTTCTGTAATGACGAGCTCCATACTGACTGTCGTGCCATTCTTTTTTATCCAAATATTTGTTTACATAACCCGTTTTCACCGAATTAACTCCCATTTTTTGATACAATTTAAAAGCATCTTCAAGCTGGCTTTCATAATGTTTAGAAGCGCCTGCAGTTTCATGGTGACCAATTAATCGAACATTTTTTATGGCAGCATATTTTGTAATTTCTTCCAAATTAAAATCGGGATAGGCTTTTACAAAACTAAACGCAGATCCATCGGCAGTCCAGTCGCCGTCCCAACCCTCGTTCCAGCCTTCCACCAGAACGCCGTCAAAATTGTTTTTCGCTGCAAAATCAATATATTCTTTGGTATTTTTTGTTGTAGCACCGTGTTTTGGACCTTGTCCCCAAGTGAATTTTTCTAAATGCATTCCCCACCAAATTCCAATATATTTTGATGGCGTAATCCAGGAAAGATCTTCAATTTTTGAAGGTTCATTTAAATTCAGCATAATGGTTGAAGTCGCCACATCGCCAGGTGTTTTTCCTACCACAATGGTTCTCCAGGGCGTTACAAAAGGAGCTTCAGCATACACTTTTACACCATCTGCCCAAGGCACTAGATCACTTTTGTATTGTTTGTCACTTGTTTTTAAAAGTGTCATTGAAGCAAAATCAGTCAAGTTAGCTTCGTGAATCGCTACATATAATTTCTCTTTTGTTTCGAAAGTAGCCGGAGTATTAATGGTATCAGTTTTGCTAATTGGCGTTTTTCGGTATTCACTTTCGTAATAACTGTTTTCGCGGTGCACCGGAATCCACCAAACATCATTATTTGATTTAAAAGTAAACTGCGTAACTTCATTCGAAATTTTCACTTTGCCTAAATTAGGTTGTTTGGGAAAAGAATAGCGAAATCCTAAACCATCATCAAAAACTCTGAAAATAATATCAACCAACCGTTCCTCACCTTTTGCTTCTTTCAAATGAACAATCAATTCATTGTGATGATCTCGCACTTTTTTGAATTCTCCCCAAGGTTGTTCCCAAGTTTCATCAGAAGTTTTTTCTTCGGTAGAAACCACTTCAAAACCATCTGTCATTTTTTGAATTCCCTGAAACTCAAAACCCAACAATGAAGGCTCAATAACCGATTTTCTGCCAGATGTAAAACTATATTGAGGTTGTCCAGAAGGAGTCAATTCAAAAACTAATTCGGTGTTTTTTCCAGGAGAGCTGATTTTATATGTCGTTTTTTTAGTACCGCAGGCGCAAATCAGCATTGAGGCTAATGCGATCAGGCAGTATCTATATCTTATGTTTTTCATTATTTAATTGTATTAATTACAGCTCTTATTTTATTTCGCTTATTACTTGTTTTGCTTTTGCAGGTTGCATCGAAACAAAATAATTAAAAGCCTGATCTAATTTTTTCTGAGCATCAGCATTGCTTTTCTTTTCAACTCTTAGGTTATATAGTTTGCTGATATCTGCAAAATAGGATTCAGTGTTTTTTACTCCGGCAAAAGTTTTTACTTTTTCGATATAATTGTAACCAAATTCAACTGTTGGTTCGAACATTGTACCTTCGCCAAAGTCATTCCAGGTAATCAATTGCAGGTAGCTCAGGTTTGCATTTTTAGCCAAAGAAAGAGTTTCATCAAGCGTTGCTCCATTATTGTGCTCGATTGTCCAGCCAATTGCTGCTCCGCCACCGCCTTCGGCATAAAAATCCTTAAAACCAGGATAAGCACTTCCCATTGCAACTGAAAGTTTTGGTTTTGTATTAGTGTACCAATTCGTTAAATAAGTGCTGTTTTTGTAAACCCATGAATATTCTCCAGAAGCATTATCTCCGGCCTCAATAGATTGATCCCAAAGCGTAAGGAAAGTTGGTTTTGTTGTTAATGTGCTAAAAACATTTGTCCATTCGGCTGGTGTCTGCAATACAATTGGACCGAAATTCAGCAATAAAGGTTTTCCGTTTATTTTGATGTAGTTGGCGTTAGAAAAATAATTCGTCTGCATGTAAGCTAAATCGGTTTTTGCAGCACTCGTTACCGAAATTGCTTTTCCTGCATCGACAACATTTTTTGTCACTCGGTCTTCGTAAACAATTGCATATTCAAGTCCGACTTTGCTTAGCATCGCGATTAATTGCTCTGTGTTTTCTTTTACCATTCGGTAATCGTTTACGTCATAAGTGCCGTACCAATCGATCAAAACACCATCAATTCCTGAATATTTCATCAATAATAAATGATTTTCAATCACATTTTTGTCGCCCGAATGATAAGGCCCAATCAGCGGATAATAGTATGATGCAATTTCCCTGCGGTTGTTTGCTCCAATAGTATTTGGGTTTTTGTTTGCCATTGTCCAGTGATATCCCCATTTTTTATCGGCACTGCTTTCATTGGTTTCAAACCAAGGCATATAATGAACGTAAATTTTGGTACTGTTTGTTTTTTCAATCGCAACAGGAGCAAGTGTTTCCGGTTCAGTTGGTTTATCTGGACCTTTGTCATCACTGCTGCATCCGGCGGCGATTAAAATATTCACGATCCCAAAAAACAATAAGGTGATATATCTTTTCATATTGATGTAATTTGTTTTTTTATTTTTAAACACATAGAAACATAGCTTTTTGCACTCAAAAAAAGGCGTTTCACTTATTTAAAATGCACATAGTAATCTTTGTGAAAGAAATCAGTTTCTTTTTTATCTTCTCTGCCTACACATAAAATCTATTTTTCTATGTGTTTAATAATATTCCCATGATTTATACCTAAGAATAATCCAGATTTAAAAATATGTCAGCCTTCCACGACTAACCAACATGGAAGACTGACATTCAATAACCTAATACCCAGGATTCTGTTTTAGGTTTTTATTTGTTGTTAAAACGGTACTTGGAATTGGGAAAATAGCTCTGTATTTTTCAGTTGTTCCTTTTTCCCACCAAGGCAAGAAGAATGTTCCAAAACGAATGTTGTCTGTTCTTCTTCTACCTTCAAACGTAAATTCCTTAAGCAATTCCTGATCAATAAAATGAAGATCTATTGTCGCTGGCATTTCTTCACCTGCGCGCGCTGTTACTTGCTGCAAAAATGGTTTTGCCAAATCAGGAGATCCTAAACGAACATAACATTCCGCTTGCATCATTAAGATTTCAGCATAACGAATCACCACTAAATCGTGATCACGTTCCCACTGTTCACCTTCTTTCATTTCATATTTGCCTAAACGAACTCCTTGATTTTCTTTAGCATCAGCAACACTTGTAACTTCTTCAGTATAAGTCAACTTTTCACCGTTATCCATAACGATAACTTGTCCTGTCGCTTTATTGATTTGATCTCCGGCAACCATACATTTTTTTCTTTTGTCAGTATCAGCAAAAGCGGAAAATACGCCTGGCTGTGCACACATTCCATTTGCACTCCAAGGATAATCGGCAGTTGCAGAAACTGTCAATTTATGTAAGTAGTGGCAAGACATTGAATTCATGTAATTTCCAACAGTTCCCGCTTTTGAATCGTAAGGAATTGCAAAAATGATTTCAGGTGATTTTTGATTTTCTGTAGCAAAATTGGCAAAGAAATCTGGCGTTAATGAATAACCAGAAATCTTTTGACACATATTCAAACAATCCTGCCAACGCGCTGTTCCAATAAAAGCTTCAGAATTTAGATATAATCTTGCCAATAAAGAATACGCCACGTTTTTAGTCATTTTAGAATACACCACATTTGAATTTAAATGCGGAAGAGCATCTGTCAATTCTTTTTCAACAAAATCATATACTTGTTTTCTAGTAGAATTTGATGGAAGCGATGTGTCTTCAAAATTGGTTACAATTGGCACATTTCCAAATAAGTCTAAAAGATTGTAATAGTAATATGCTCTTAAAGCTTTTAATTCAGCATAAATTGGCGCTTTTGCAGTATCACTCAAAGATGATTTATCGATTTGATAAATAATTGAGTTGATCTTCGCAATTCCGGTATAATTGTAACGCCAAGCTGAAAGAATCATTCGGTTATCCGCTTTCCATGTATGCTTTTGTGCATCCTGATATTGTCCGCCATCGTACCAGTTTGTTCCTCTGGTAGGAATTGTTGCTTCATCAGAAACGGTTTCAGTTAAAAAGAATACATATTCACAAGTTGGGTAATTGTTTGATATTCCGTCAGCGAATCCTCTTAGAGAAGAATAAGCACCTCCAACTAATGCATCAACTTCTTTGGAAGTATTTCCAAAATTTCCATCCTCTACTTTATCATATAAGTCTTCACTTAAATCTGTACATGATATCGTAAAAAGCATGCTTATCAATATTGCTGCTGTTATTTTGATTTTCATTTGTTCTATTTTTGAGTTAATTCGCTTAGTTATTCAGCGAGAAATTTAATCCAACAGAAATTGTTGTTGGTCTAGGATAGTTATTATATCTGTCGATACCTGGAGCTGCTAATCCTGTCTGATCTGAACCATTTTGTGCATTTAAGCCAATTTCTGGATCAACACCTTTATAACTTGTGAAAACAGCAAGATTTTCTCCCATTAAATAAATTCTAAGTTTTGACTTTTTTTGCAAGCCAAGAGGCATCGTATAACCAAAAGAAACGGTCTGAAGTCTGAAGAAAGAAGCATCTTCGATCCAGTAATCTGAATATTTTGGAGAAGATGTTATTCCGCTTCCTAAGAAATCATCCGGAACATTATAAGCTGGCAACCTTGTTGGGTCATTAAGCATCATGTTTGTTGCGTTTAATGCTTTTTGTCCAAACATTCCGTAACCGCTGATTCCAAGATCAAAATTTCCGTATGTAAAATTCATCCCAATACCTAATGTCAAATCTGGCTGAATATTCCCTAAATCTGTTTTATCATCATCTACTAAAGCGCTTTCTGCAACAACATCTCCTGCTTTGTTATAGTACTGAATTTTTCCAGTTGAATCAAGTCCGGCATTTCTGAATCCCCAAAAAGTTCCAACAGGATAACCTTCAGCAATAATTTGAGAATATTGTCCAGACATACCTGCTAAACCATGTAAAGAACCACTATAAATAACATCTGTTTTATACGTTGGATTCGAAAGTTTTTCGATTTTTTGAACGTTGTGTCCCAATGTCAAATTAGCATTCCAATTGAATTTTGGTCCTTTGATGATATCAGCATTCAAAGTAAGCTCAACTCCTTTGTTTGACATTTCACCAACGTTTGCCAACATAGTTCCAACTAAATAAGGTGGCTGAGGCACTTCGTAAGTATATAATAAATCTTCAGTATTTTTAGAATACCATTCAAATGAACCCGAAATTCTGTTGAAAAGTGTAAAATCGAAACCAATATTTAATTGTTTAGTTGATTCCCATTTCAAATCCGGATTTGGATTTTGCTGTGGCGAATAAGCCAAACTCCAAGTTCCTGTAACAGGATCATAATAACTGTCGTTTCCAACTCCTAAAATAGAAAGCGATTTGTACTCTCCAATTCCGTCTTGATTACCCGTTACTCCATAACCAACTCTCAATTTTAAATTGTCAAGCCAACCTTTTGTACCATCCATAAATCCCTCGTTAGAAATTTTCCAAGCCACAGAAGCTGATGGAAAAGTTCCCCATTTATTGTTTTCTCCAAAACGGCTTGAACCGTCTCTTCTTACTGTTGCAGTCAGCAAATATTTTCCGTCATAAGAATAATTGGCACGAGCATAAAATGAAACCAAATTTGATTTTCCTTTATACGAATACACATCGCCTAAACGATATTTGTAACCTGCACCTAAATTATTATAGCTAAAAGCATCCGTTACAAAACCGCTTCTTTGTGCTCCAAAACCTTGGTAGATATTTTCTAAATAAGAATATCCTGCAAGTGCGCTGATAGTATGTTTGTCGATTACCTTATTATAATTTACATAAAGTTCACCTTGTGCATTTGTATATTCAGCATATGTTCTTTGAGCGTAACCGCCTTCTGTAGCTCCTTCTAAAACGGCATAACTTGGTTTATAAGTACCTCCTTTAACTGCGTTATGTTCTAAAGAAATATTAGCAACAGCCAGGAAATCATTCAAAAATTTAACTTCAGTTTTAAAATAACCTAAAAGTCTGTGTCTTTCATTATCAACTGTTCTGTTTGTCAAAAGTTCAACTGGATTGTAGTAAAGATTACCTGCTACAGATGAAAATTCTCCAGTTGGTGTATAAACCGGAATTGTTGGATTCAGGTTATAAGCATATTCAAAAATTCTGTAATCAACTGGGTGCCATTTATCGATATTAGCAAATAATCCCGTGTCAAATTTTACATCTTTGTTATCTCCAAGATATTGATACGCGCTAATATTTCCGCTAAGTCTTTCTAATCCAGAATTCTTAATAACTCCTTCATTATTTAAGTAGGAAAGCGAAGTTCTGAAACCGCTGTCAGCTTTACCCGAATTAATAGTTAAAGTATGTGATTGTGAAATAGCTGTCTGCTCGATTGCTTTTTGCCAATTTGTATTTGCACCATAATCTACAGCATCTTTATTATTAGTTTGGCGAACATAATTTCTCCATTGATTTGCTGATAATAAATCTAAATTATCCGTTACATAACCAATGCTTGATAATCCGCTATACGTAACAGAAACTCCTTTTGTTCCTGATTTTGTAGTAATAATGATAACTCCATTTGCTCCTCTTGAACCATAAATCGCAGTTGCAGAAGCATCTTTTAAAACGTCAACAGTTTTTATATCTGAAGGCTGGACAATGTTGATATCAACACCTGCAATTCCGTCCACTACAATTAATGGATTATTGCTCGCTGTCAAAG
Source organism: Flavobacterium xizangense (assembly GCF_054075145.1). Taxonomy (NCBI): domain Bacteria; kingdom Pseudomonadati; phylum Bacteroidota; class Flavobacteriia; order Flavobacteriales; family Flavobacteriaceae; genus Flavobacterium; species Flavobacterium xizangense. The sequence continues at coordinate 62,561 of NZ_JBSIPG010000015.1, forward strand.
AAGTTCCTCCACGAAGACGCAAAGTTGAACCCGCCGCAGGATCACCTGAAGGACGAATAACATTTAAACCAGCTACTTTTCCTTGTAAAACTTGTTCTGTAGAAGAGATTGTTCCTTTTACTAAATCATCAGCTTTTACAGTTGAAATTGCTCCTGTCAAATCTGATTTCTTTTGCGTTCCGTAACCAACAGCTACAACTTGAACTTCGGCTAATTGATAACCGTCATTTTGTAAACGAACATCAAGATTTTTAGTTGCAGAAGTAATTTGGATTTTCTGATTTGTTGATCCAATAAATGAAATTTCAATCGAACTTCCTACGGCTACCGTCAAAGTAAATTTTCCATCAAAATCGGTCGTGGTTGCATTTTTTGTTCCCACTTCAATTACCGAAGCGCCTGGCAATACAGTTCCTGTATTGTCATACACAGTTCCTGATACCTGCTTTTTTTCCTGACCAAACATTCCTGCCGAAAGAAAAAGCATGAAAATCATGAATACTGCAGTTTTAGTAGTCCACATTTGATGCAGGACTATTTTTTTATTTTTACTATTCATATGAAGTTATTTATTGTTTTTTTATCAGCCATATGTAACTCGCATATCCATTATTGGTTCAACGACTAATTTTAGGGTTATGCTCATTTCATTAGAATTGATATTTTAATTTGATAGTGAATTATTTGTCTAAAGTTTTAAGAGGTATCGAAGTATCTGAGATTGTTTTGTCTTTATTATCTTTTACCAAAACATGAATCTCACTTAAACCCTGAACACCATTTAATTCTGAAACTAAATTGACAAATCCTTTTATTTCAGCTGTACCTCCTGTAAACTCACCAGATATTGTTTTACTTCCTGCCGTGATCGTATAAATAAGTTTGTTTACACCCACTTCATTATTTTTTCTAGACATTCCAAGAAAATCTTTTTGGCTGATAACCGATGGGAAAAAACTGAAACTTGGCGGTGGTGGCGGAATAAATTCTCCTGCATAAATGATTTGGTCACCAGAATTAGTCGTCCAATCTTTTGCTACCATTAGGAACGTAATATTTTCCATAACAAAACCTGCTGGCGGATTATAATACTGCTGTGGAATCAAATCCATTCTATAAAAACCGTTTCCAAGATCTTTCAATTTTGTTTTTTCAGATACTTCTGGAATCCACGCTTGGTATTCCTGCAAAACAGCCCAATTGTTTAATCCTGAATGAAAATGAACACTAGGAACACCTGCAAAACCATCTTTTAAATTCGAATTAAATAAAATACTTACTGGTTTATCAATCAAAGGTTTTGTTGGATAGGATCTGATCAATTCATTTGCAGTATAAAATGAAGAAAAATCAGTATACGGCATATTGGCAACGTCACTTTGTTTTGATCCATTTTTGTTTTTCAGACGAAACCAAAATCCGGCACTTGCTGCAATTTCATCAGGAGTTTTAGAGAAATAAAGCGTTGGAGTCAAAGTAAAACTCCAGATTTTATTTCCTTCATATTTAAGTTTAGCAAAATCCGAAGAGTTTTCCCAATGTCCGGCATCTGGTTCAGAAGGCGACCAAATCCACATATAAACATCCTCAGTCTCTGCAAAAGTGGTTCCTGAAAGATCAAAGTACCAAGTCACTTTTTCATCATACTTGTAAACTACAGGAAATGATGACATACTGCCTACAGCTCCAGCGGCTTCTTGTGCCTGAGTAAAATTAGGAGCCATCAAAAGGGCAAGTAAAATTGTATATATAAATTTTTTCATATTACTTTTTAATTAATAGCATTTAATTTAAACACGTAAGACACAAACGGAGAACCTCCAGAAGAATGAATTAATTGGAATTCCATTTCTTCATTGCTTCCTGGAACTGATGACAATTTAAGCTCATCAGTTTTTAGCGTTTTCTGAGCATCACTGTACAAATAGATTTTTGTTACGCCCAAATTAGTTGGCTGGAAATCTGAACTTAATGCCCAATAGCCTTTTCGAGCGAATAATGGAGGAACATTACCTGTTACTTCATAACTTGTTGGCTGGTTCTTTTCATTAACGTTGAATTTGATTTTAAAATCTTCGTAATTAAAGTACGTACTCAAGTTTTCTTCGTTTGGTTCGACTTTGTTTGCTTTCGCAACTTCATCAACCATTTTCAAATTTGTCAATCCCCAATTCCCTTGTACTTTCTCATAAAGGGTAATCGGATCAACAGAGCTTCCGTCGTCGGTGTTATCACAGCCAGTGGCCATTAAACCCATAACAATAGCTAACCAATAAATACTTTTACATCTCATAAATTTTGTGGTTTGTTTGTTAGTTTTTTTGCCTCATAAAAGACAGAACGAAACTAGATGTTAAATAAATCTAAAAAAAAATGTCTGAGAAAAATCAAGATATAATCGAAAGTTTTTTATACATAAATATCTAATAATCAATATTTTATATTATTTTTATCTTTCAAAAAATCAAGATGATGTTTAGATTAAAATAAGCTTCTTTTTAATGGTAAATATGACAATATGAAAATTAAAAGCGATATTTTTTTCACTATACATATATATAATTGGTTTTTATTGTATAATTGCAAACAATTAGACTACTTTAACAATAATGTCTTATTTTTGAATGCTTAACCACATTTTAAAGTGCTGAAACGAGGAAGTATTAAAAAAGCTGAAAGTTGTTTAATAAGCCCGCTCAAGCTTATCCCCGAATTAAAAAAAACGAATTAACTCGAACAAACCAAAAAAAGATTTTTTCCCCTAAACCAACACAAAACCATGCAGAGAATTTTCATTCTATGTTTTTTTATTGCGGGTTTTTCTCTAACTGCGAAAGAGACAAATCCTGTTCTAGAAGAATTAGATAAAGTGCTTCTTAAAAAAGATGTTTACTTAAAACAGAAATATCGAAAAATTGAAGCTTTAAAAAGAAATGTATCAAAATTTACGGTAAGTCAGAACAATGAACAGCTTTATAATACATATATGTCATTGTTTGATGAATATAAATCGTTTAAGTATGATTCGGCTTATTATTATTTAGAAGAAGCCAAAATCAAAGCGATTGTTTTAAAAGACCCTAAATTTTTGGCTAAAAGCCGAATTAAGGAAGGGTTTGTGCTTCTTTCATCAGGATTATTCAAAGAAGCAATTGACACTTTAAATGTTATTGATGACCAAAAACTGGATTTAAAAAACAAATTTGAATATTATAACATCAAAGCTCGCGCTTATTACGATTTAGCCGATTATAATAAAGATCAGCGTTTTAACATACATTATGTTCAGCAAGGAAATCATTTCCTGAAAAAAGCTTTGGAATTAATTGGCACTAATACTAATGAATATTGGGCAGCCGAAAGTTTAAAAAGACTAAAACAGCAAGATTGGCGCGGTGCCGAATTTGCCTTCAGTTATTGGATCAATAATTACAATCTTCCACCCGATTATTATGGCATTGCGACTTCAAGTCTTGGTTATATTTATTCCGAAAGAGGTTATACTAAAAAAGCAATTCAATATCTGGCGCTTGCCGCAATCGCCGATGTCAAAAATGCTACGAAAGAAACAGTTGCGCTTCGCAATCTTGCCAATGAACTTTTTAAAATGGGCTATTTGGACAAAGCCAATGAATATATCAATATTGCAATGGACGACGCAACTTTCTACAATGCCAGACATCGTAAAATTGAAATTTCATCGATTTTGCCCATTATCGAAAAAGCACAATTGAATAATGTAAAAGAGAAAAATGACAAGCTAGAGCGAATCATTATTCTGCTGACGATATTGACTTTTATTATTGTTTTGTTTTCGATTATTATCTTCAAACAATTAAAAGAAAGAAATAAAGCCCGAAAAATAATGGCTTCTTCGTATGCGCAGCTTCAGGAAATGAACATTAGTTTAAGCGAGGCAAATGCGATCAAAGAAGAATATATTACGTATTTTATTAAAGCAACTTCGGCTTTCATTAATAAGATTGATCATATTCAAAAAAGTACGCTTCATAAAATCATCACCAAAAAAACAGATGAAGTTATTGCGAGTTTAAAACGCTATAATGTCAAGGAAGAACGCGAAAATTTATTTCATCAATTTGATGAAATTTTCCTTAAACTATTTCCAACTTTTGTGACTGATTTTAATCATTTGTTTCCAAATGACCACAGATGCATTGTTAAAAAAGGCGAACTTTTAAACACCGAATTAAGGATTTTTGCTTTATACCGATTGGGAATTCAGGACAGCAATCAAATGGCAGAATTCCTGGAACTTTCCGTAGCTACCATTTATACTTACAAAACCCGAATTAAAAGCAAATCAGATTTTAAAGATACTTTTGAGGAGAAAATTATGGCGATTAAGACGATATAAATTAAGGTTCTAAGTTGCTAAGATTCTAAGTGACTAAGCTTTTTTCAAAAACAATCTTGTCATTCCGAGGAACGACGAATCTGCGCGAGAAGCTCTAGAAAGATTTGACTCTCGTTGCGGAGTTACTTGCGGAGATTCCTCGTTTCTCGGAATGACAAACTAAATCTAAATAAATAGTTTTCTATTCCACAGTTTCTAATTGCAAAATCATATTTTGATAATATTTGCTGAGCGAAAATAATTGCTCTGCAAAAATCATTACCGCAAGCGGAATAAAGAAAAATACCGTCAAATTTTCTTCATACAAAAAGAAAGTTGTGATCATAAAAATACGGGCGTATTCGAGATAATAAATCCATTTTCGCTGTTCCAACAACGCACCACAATTAATTAATGTTATAATGATTACAGACAAAACAAAAACTTTGTCGAGTGTACTTAATAAATCAAAATAATAAGTAAAAGCAGTTAAAATTAAAGTACAGATTCCGAGCTGGATATAAAGATAATTTCGGAATCGTAAACGCTGATTCGGATTGCTTTTATCCTGCAGAAAACGCTTTTCTAATATCGGACGAATGTCCTGATCCATATGCGCGGGGCTTCCAAAAATAGCTTTCCATCTTGCTTTAAATCCGCTTGAGCGTTTCCATAATTCATATATTTCAAAATAATAATGAAAATGCTGCCATAGAAAACTATAGCTTTTTAAGGGATGTGTCAAACCGTATTTTGGTTTTTCTTCTTCTTCCTGAAAAGTTCCAAAAAGACGATCCCAAAAAGTAAACATATCGCCGTAATTTTTATCCAGATATTTTTCGTCTGAAGCGTGATGCACGCCATGAACAGAAGGCGTTACAAAAACATATTCCAGCCATTTTATTCTGCCAATTACCTGCGTATGTGTAAAAAATGAATAGGCGCCATGGACAATCAGCATGGTGATAACCATTGTTGGATGAAAACCAACAAAAGGAAGTATACACCAAAAACCAGTTCTCACTATAGCTTGAAAAGTAGTGATTCTGGCTGCAGCTGTAAAATTAAATTCTTCACTGTGATGATGAACAATATGCGCGGCCCAGAAAAAATTGACTTCGTGTCCCAATCGATGGTACCAATACCAAACAAAATCGGTTGCAAGAATAAGCGCGAACCAAACAAATACATTGCTCGGAATATCAAAAAGTCTGTAATTATTATAAATAAAATAATACAGCTGATAAAAACTTGCCGCAATAAATAAATTAATTAAACGCTCTGCAATACCAATACTAATATTTGAAACCGAACTTTCATAGTTAAAAATTTCTGGTCTCTTTTTGTGTTGAGCCAACTTATATTCTAAAAACAAAAACAGAAAAAAAGCGGGCATTGCGAAAGCAAGAAAATTAATGTGTTCCATTTTTTTAATTTCTTTTTATTCTTATAAAACTAAAATACAATTCGTTATAAACTAAAGATAAAGATCTTTTTAAAAGTCATCTCATTTTTTACTTTTCAAAATGATATCAACTAGCAAAAACGATCTTTATCTTTTAAAATCAATTTCTAATTTTGTTTGAATTTTGGAGCTTCCAAAGCTACTTCTTTAACAGATTGCGTATCAGCAACTTTTTGCAGAGCAAGAATGTAAGCCGCAATTCTTGGTGTAACATTATGTTTTAATGCTGTTCTGAAAACCGTTTCAAAACCTTTTTCTAAAATATCTTCAAGGCGGGTATTGATTTGATGAATTCTCCAGGATTCTAAAAGTGAATTCTGAAGCCATTCAAAATAAGAAACTGTAACACCACCAGCATTTGCTAAAATATCGGGAACAACCAAAACATTGTTTTCATGCAAAATTTTATCAGCATCAGATGAAACTGGTCCGTTTGCGCCTTCAACAATAATTTTGGCACGAATAGCTGCCGCATTTTTCTGCGTAATTACATCTTCTTTTGCTGCCGGAATCAAAACATCAACATCTAAAAGCAATAATTCTTCGTGCTTAATGGCAACCGAATTTGGATAACCTTTTATACTTTTATTGTTCAGATTATAGTATAAAATCAATTCCGGAATATTGAGGCCTTCAGGATTATAAAACGCTTCTGAAACATCACTCACCGCAACTACTTTTAATCCTTTTTCGAATAAAAATAAAGCCGAATGCAGTCCAACATTTCCAAAACCCTGAATTGCAACCGTTGATCTTGCCGGTCTTAATTTTAATTTTTGAAGCGCCAATAAAGTTATAATGCTAACGCCTCTTCCTGTTGCTTCTACTCTTCCTAAAGAACCGCCCGAATGCAAGTGCTTTCCTGTAACCACTGCGTGAATTGTTTTTCCGTGTACTATTGAAAATTCATCCATCAGCCAGCCCATTTCGTCCGGTCCTGTTCCCATATCGGGAGCCGGAACATCTTTTTCTGGGCCAAAAATATCTGCTAATGCTTTTGTATAGGCTCTTGTAATTCTTTCTAATTCGGTTTTAGAAAGTGTTCTTGGATCACAAATAATACCGCCTTTTGCTCCTCCAAAAGGAATTCCCGTCACGGCCGATTTCCAAGTCATCCATGCCGCTAAGGCTTTCACTTCGTCAAGATTTACGGCGGTATCGTATCTAATTCCTCCTTTTGAAGGACCTAATGCCGTATTGTGAATGACGCGGTATCCTTCAAAATTTTGCTGTTTTCCATTGTCTAAAGTAATAGAAAAATTCACTACAATTTGTTTTTCAGGACGTTGCAGTTTCAGCCTTATTGATTCTTCCAGATTAAGAATGTCGGCTGCTATATTAAAACGATCAATCATCGATTGAAACGGATTCTGTTTTATAATTTCTGAACTCATCTTTTTAAGTTTTAAAATTTTAGTTATTGATTTGGGGCATCATATTGTAAACTCATGAAATAAAATCGGCAGTAACTGCAAACGCAACACGGAATTTTCATCAAGCAGCAATGCATCATACTATTTGTATTTCTATTTGATCTCATATATACGGTTATTAATAGTTCTAAAAAAAGCCTTTCATTGGTGCATGAAAGGCTAAAAAAAAAAATAACTAACAAGTACTTTCTCTATTAACGCCATTTCATCTCACGGTTTGACATGCAGCACATCGTCAAGCTGCAAATAAACGGGATGATACTTAGACTATAGTTTTTCATTGTTGAGACAAATTTATAAATATATTTTATAAATTCTATCGAATTAGTAGAGTTAATTTTAAAAACTATTAAAATAAATTTAAAATCAACTGTAAACTAAGGCTTTACAACCTTAAAAAAAATCAGCTTAATTGCGAAAAAACAATAAAAATTATAGCTATTAAGGCTAAAAAGATCCCAATAAAGTTAATTTTAGATAGTTTTTCCTTGAAAAAAAGCAGACCAACAAGACTCCCTAAAACAATAACGCCCATATTCATTCCCGCAAAAACGGTAGAAGGATTTTCAGCGAAAGCTTTATGCGCTTTTAAATAAAATAATATATTCCCGAAATTAAATATCCCGACCAAAGCGCCAAAAAGAATATTTTTTGCTTGAATCTTCTCCTTTTTCAGCACCACATCATATATCACAATCAATAGAGATACTGCCAATGCAATATCAAAAACCATAAATAATGACGTTGTATATGGCAAAGCCGTGTAAAGTGCTATTTGTTTAAAAAGGATATCGATTATCCCAAAACCCAGAAACACTGCAGCTGGATAAATCCACTTATTCTCGTTGTTTCCAGATTGCTTTTTTAAGATGAATAAAAGCGCCACAAACCCAATTATTAATCCTATGACTTTATAGGAATTGAATTCTTCTTTAAAAATTAGCCAAGCTGCAATTATTGGAATAAAAAGCGATAATCGCTGTGCAGCATCTGTTTTTACGATTCCCATATGCTTTATAGAAGAAAACAAAAACAGGAAAACAATTGGCAACAAAACACCAACTGCAACATAAATATTCCAGGGGGCATCTGTATGAACTTCAGTGATATTTGGATTAAAAGTAAAATAGCATAGTAATAATGCTGTTACATAATTGAAAGTAATGATTTGAATTGCATTTGCATTGTATTTACGGGTGATTTTGAAGATAATACCAACTGTTACACTGCATAAAATGCTTAAAATAAGAAATAACATAAAGTCGAATTTGGAATTACAAAAATAAGGTTTAAAAATGAAAACCCGACAGGTTTTAAAAACCTGTCGGGTTTAAGGATTACAATTATCAATTAATAATTTATAATTAACAATTTATAATTTACTGATATAACTTCCGTACATATCTTTAAACTGATGTCCCGTTGCAAAACGATCTTTGCTTAGTTTTTTATATTCTACCAAAGCCCATAAAACAAACTCTTTGACAAAGTATTGGTCTTTTTTGTCCAGTTCAGGCTGATATTTTTTTAATAAAACATCTAACGGACTTACTTCGTCTAAAATTGCTTTATATTCTTCATCTGAAGCATCGTCTAATAATTCGAAACCACTTTCTGCAAAAAACCATTCAATTAGATCAGAATAAGGTGTTTTTTCGCCAGGTTTTTCTAATTTTTCAATTTTAGGGAAATATTCAGGAAATAAAGTTCGGATTGCGGAACCAATTAAATACTGCGCGACAACAGCTGCTCCCTCCTGCTCTCCTTCATAAACCAATTCAACTTTTCCAGTAATGGCCGGAATGATTCCCATAAAATCAGATAAGCGTAAAACCGTTTTATCTGCTCCCAATTTCAATGCACGACGTTCTGCCGTGCTAATTAAATTTTCAAAAGCTGTAATGCTCATTCTTGCACTTACACCACTTTTGTTATCGATGTATTCGCTTTCGCGCGCTTCAAAACTAATTTGTTCTAAAATATCTTTTGCCAAACCTGGTACATAAACCACTTCACTTTGACTTTCATCCAATTTAGCTTCTTGTTCCGTAATGGTTCTGGCAATCTTGACAGTTTCTGGATAATGTGTCAAAATTTGTGAACCAATTCTATCTTTCAAAGGCGTTACAATACTTCCTCTGTTGGTATAATCTTCTGGATTTGCAGTAAATACAAACTGCATATCAAGAGGCATCCTTAATTTGAATCCGCGAATTTGAATATCACCTTCCTGAAGAATATTAAACAATGCTACTTGAATTCTAGCCTGTAAATCAGGCAATTCGTTAATAACAAAAATGCTGCGATTTGCTCTCGGAATCATTCCGAAATGAATTACGCGATCATCTGCATAAGATAATTTTAAATTCGCTGCTTTTATTGGATCAACATCACCAATTAAATCGGCTACAGTTACATCAGGAGTTGCCAGTTTTTCGAAGAAACGCTCATTTCTGTGTAACCACGAAATTGGAGTTTCATCTCCTTTTTCTTCAATTAAATCTTTTGCAAAACGCGAAATTGGATTCAACGGATCATCATTAATTTCTGAACCGGAAACATATGGAATATACTCATCCAACAATTCTACCATTTTGCGTGCCAAACGCGTTTTCGCCTGTCCACGAAGTCCTAGTAAGTTGATATTATGACGAGAAAGAATCGCACGTTCTAATTCGGGAATTACTGTGTTTTCAAAACCGTGAACGCCTTCAAAAACAGGCTTTCCTGATTTTATTTTTTCACGAAGATTATTTCGCAATTCATCCTTAATGCTTGTACTTTTATATCCAGAGGCTTTTAATTGGCCTAATGTCTTTATATTGTTTATTTCCATTTTATTGAAATGTATAATTTGAATTGTTTTTGTTTATGATTTTGATGAGCAATATGTGTCACCGTTTTACGGAGATGCACTACTATATTTGTTACGTTCCAAAGAAACCTTAGCCTCTTAGAATCTTAGCAACTTAGAACCTTTATTTAATTCTTTTCTTCCTATTCGTTTCATAATCTTCAAAAATCATTTCACCAAGACCTTTTATTCCGGTATAAAATGCTTTTCCTTGATTTGCTTCAGTAAAATGATTCACAAATCGCTGTAAATATGGATCATTTGCTATCATGAAAGTCGTAATCGGAATGTGCAATTTTCTGGCTTGTTGCGCCTGCGTGTAGCATTTATCTACAATATATTCGTCGAGACCGTTGCTATTCATATAATAAGAACCATCGCGCTCACGAACACAACTTGGCTTTCCATCTGTAATCATGAAAATCTGTTTATTGGTATTTCGTTTTCTACGTAAAATATCCATTGCTAACTGAAGTCCGGCAACTGTATTGGTATGATACGGTCCAACTTGCAAATACGGCAAATCTTTAATTGGGATTGTCCAGGCATCATTTCCGAAAACCAAAATATCAAGCGTATCTTTCGGATAACGCGTTGTGATTAATTCGGCCAAAGCCATTGCTACTTTTTTAGCTGGCGTGATTCGGTCTTCGCCATATAAAATCATGCTGTGGCTAATGTCTATCATTAAAACCGTACTCATTTGTGCTTTATACTGAGTTTCTTCAACTACCAAATCATTTTCTGTCAGCATGAAGCTTTCTACGCCGTTGTTGATTTGAGCATTTCGAAGACTTTCGGTCAATGAGATTCGCTCTAAACCATCGCCAAAATTAAATTCACGGAATTCCCCCGTATGTTCATCTCCGTTTCCGGCATGTTTCGTTTTATGATTTCCGTTTCCGGAACGTTTCAAATTCCCAAAAATCTGATCTAAAGCTTGCTGACGAATTGCTCGTTCTGTTTTGGCAGTTATTCCAAAACCATTCGAACCGTCTTGTTTGACTTCGTCTTTTATATAACCTTTCTTTTTTAAATCCTCGATAAAATCATCGATTGTGTAGTTCTCGTCGGTCAGTTTATATTCCTTGTCTAGCTCCCGAAGCCAGTTGATTGCTTCATCAAAATCTCCCGAAGTATGGGTGATCAGCTCTTTGAAAATGCCAAAAAGTTTCTCAAACGGAGACTGAAATGGGGCTTCGTACGACTTAAAATAAAAACCTTTTTTAAATTCGTTTTTCATAATTTTAAAATTACATCTTTTTAGAATTATGAAAAACGAAACGTTTATTAATTTTTAGTTAAAATATCCAACCAAAATTAAGGACTAACAGTGTTAGATATATTAATTATTCAAACTTTCCATCAACATAATACCATGCATCATTTTCGAATTTAAAAGTCGAAAATTCATAATGAACTTGTGGTTTTTGATTGGCATCTAAAAAATAAGCTTTGAATTCTACCGTGTTTTCAGTAAAACTCAGAATTTCTAGTTTTTGCCATTTGTTCGCTGTTGCCCATTTCAGAATTTCAGCTTTTGAATAATATTTTCTTTCAGAAATATAAGTGGTTTCTAAAAGATAATCGGCGTTGTGTGTTGCGTACGCAGAATATCTTGAACGCATTAACGCCAAAGCAGTTGGTGCTTTTTGATTTCGTTGAACATATAATCCACAACAATCTTCAAACAATAATCCTGTATCGCAATAACATTTATGCGTCGCCATCAACTTCTTGTTCTCCGTTAATTTTTACATGAAGCTGATTCAGCAAAACCTGGTAACGACTAATTTCTCTTACTTCCTCATCTTCTTCTGCAAAATCAATCATTTCGTCTAATGTTTCGCTTACTTCAAGCAATTTATTGTTTGCTTCTCTGTCGTTTTTTGCCGCTATCAAATCAATGATTTCCTGAACGTCTGCTTTTAATGTTTCAAATTTTGTATTCATTTTTTTTGTTTCAAGTTTTAGGTTTCAGGTTTCAGGTTTTCGTTCCAACAACTTGAAACCTGAAACTTGAAACAATATTTATTCCTCTTTATTTTCGTTGAATTTTTTCACAATTTCTTTGAGCTTTTCTTTGCGCGAAACTTCGGCTTGTTTTTTCTTAGCCTGGGCTTTGTGCAATTTGTCATTGTGTTTTTTAATATTCCTTTCGTTATTACGTCCCATTATATTTCTCTTTTAATTTCTTCTAAACTTTTTTCTGTAAAAATCAGTTCGTTGATAATTTGCTTTCTTAAATCATCAATATCGTCGTAATCAAAATATTTTGCCCAGGAAGTCAGTTGCTGCAAATTTCGGACTTGCTTTAATCTTTTTGTGGTTTCAAAACTCGTTCTCAAAATGGCTTTTCCGTCATATTCCGGATTATTTTTATGCTGATAATTGGCAAGATTTTTATCGAAATCGGCTTCTATATAATATAGTTTATCTTCAGCATTATCGGGATAAAATTCATTCCATTTTGCAAAACCTATTTTTGTTTTTGATTCGGTTTCCGGTTCACGCGCGATCAAACGCCATTTACTGTTTGCCAATCTTCCCCAATGGTTAGAAACGCGGTACATTCCTTCCTCAGTATAATAATAAGTACTTCCGGCTTTGCTTTCAAATTGTTTTTTCAAACCTTCAATTCGATCTGGAAGCACTTCATGAAAAGCACAAAAAGTATTTTTAAATGAATTTGGATGAGGCTTAAAATTTTTCTGCATATGCAAATATACTGAGATTGTCACGAACTCCCTAAAACAAACCTAAATTGATTAACTTTGCATCTTCAATTTTAAATAAAGAAAAGATGTCTAAAGATTTAGAACAAAAAATGCCGCAAAAGGGAGTTTTTACCGGTATTATCGAAAAAGATGAAAACAATAATTATTTCTGCGGCGCGTATCTTTTAGACTATAAAATGGTTCAGGCAAAATTTAATGTTGGTGATTGGATTACAATAAAGTCGGTTATTGAAAACCCAAGCGACATGAGCTACGACAAATATCCGAAGAAATCCAGAAACTTTGATAAGGCTAACCATAAGCCGGAATAAGTTTTTTTGTTTTAGGTTTCAGGTTTCAAATTGAAATGCTTTAATTAACCGCAAAGCACGATAATTTTTTTATTAAAGATTACGCTTAAAAATTCGCAAAGTTCGCAAAGCTTTATCAATACAAAGCTTTGCGAACTTTGCGCTTTATAAAAACCATTTATATAAAAATCTTGCGTTCTTTGCGGTTAAATTTTTTCAGCATTCTAGAATATTTTTTGGATGAAAACTAAAAAGTTAAAAAAAAGTGTACCTTTGCAAAAAATTTGTCGATTTGAACTAATTAATATCGATTTCAAACTAATAGACAAGTAGTTACCTTTTATTTATGAAAAAAATAGTTGAATACCGCAAGTTACTGAACGTAGAAAAAACTGCAGAGTTAAAAGATTTAAAAACAATTTATCGCAACGCGATGAAAGAATCTCATCCTGATAAATTTGTAGGAGATGAAGCTGGTTTGAAAGCTGCAGAAGAAAAAAGCAAAACGATTATTGAGGCTTACCACTTTTTAGTAAGTATTCACCCTGATACTATTAAACTTAATTTACCTGAATATACAGAAACAATTTCAACTTGCACAATCACAGATTATAAATTTGTTGAAGGTCGTTTGATTATTGATTTCTCAAACGGAAGTGTTTACGAATACATCAGTGTTCCTAAAGCAACTTACGTGAAAATGGTAAATGCTGATTCACCAGGAAGATTTGCAAAAAGACATATTTTGAATTCTTTTACTTGGAGAAAGAAAACAAATCAAGAATAGGTTTTTGTTCAAAAATATAGCTAGAAGCACTCTCATTACAGAGTGCTTTTTTTATGCCCAAAAAAAGCTAAATTGTTTATTTTCATTCAAAATAAATACACAATTAATAGTTTTAAAACACATAAAACAAGCAAATCGCTTGATTTTAGGGACTTTAGAGCATAAAAAACTATAACAAAATTTTAGGTTACAAAATTCTTGATGTTCTATATTTTTAAATACTTTTGTTGCACAAATCAATTAACTAATTAATATTTATAATGAAAAAAATATTTTTTTTACTTACAGCTTCTGTAGCAATTATTTCATGCAGCAAAGTTAAAGACGGAGAGTATCTAATTACAGGAACTGCAACAGGAATTGCAAACGGGAAAACTATCATCCTTCAAGGTCAGGATCCAGTAACAAACATGACGGTTGCCCTTGATACTGTAAAAGTTGAAAACGGAAAATTCGAAATAAAAGGAAAAGTAACTGAACCAGCTTTTCATACTTTAATTCTTCAAGATGCTAATGCACCAATTCCATTTATCTTAGAAACTGGAGAAATTGCAATTGCAATTGACAAAGACAGCATCCACAAATCTAAAATTTCTGGAACTTATAACAACGAAGAGTTTGTAAAATTCCAAGAAGAACTTAACAAAACTTCTAAGAAATTAGTAGATTTTCAAAAAAACAATACTGCTAAAATGCAACAAGCTCAACAAGCTCAAGATACAGCAACTATCAATGGCTTGATGAAACAATATATGGAAATCCAAACAGAAGTTCAGAATGATACTAAAAAGAAGTATGTTACTTATGCTGAATCTCACCCAAAATCTTTCATTTCTGCTTTAATCGTAAAAGGAATGTCTGAAGATCCAACTGCAGATGCTAAAAAAGTTGAAAGCATTTACAATTCTTTAGATGAGGAAGTTAAAAACACGACTCCTGGTAAAGCAGCTAAAACAAAAATTGGTCAAGCAAAATTGCCTGCTGTAGGTGCATCAGCTCCTCCTGTTGGCAGCGCTAAATGAAGAGCAGATTTTTCTGCACCAAATCCGGAAGGAAAAATGGTTTCGCTTAAAGAAAGTTTAGGCAAAGTAACTATTGTGGATTTTTGGGCATCATGGTGTGGTCCTTGCCGAAAAGAAAACCCAAACGTAGTTGCTATTTATAAAGAACTACATTCAAAAGGATTAAACATTATTGGTGTTTCTTTAGATAAAGAAAAAAGCAAATGGACTGAAGCTATCGCAAAAGATGGCTTAACCTGGACACATGTTTCAAACCTAAAATTTTGGGATGAACCAATTGCTGCACAATATCATGTTGAATCAATTCCAGCAACTTTTATTCTTGATGCATCAGGAAAAGTGGTAGCTCAGGATTTAAGAGGTCCAGAATTGAAAGCAAAAATTATAGAGCTTTTAGCTAAATAATATCGAATATCCAGAATAAAAAAAATCTCCCTAGCGGAGATTTTTTTTATCTAATAGTTTTTAGAAAAAAATATTCTTAAAAAATTACATTAAAAAACATGAAGCCAAGAGAATATTTTAAAGATGGCTTAAAATTTTATGATAAACCAATTTTTAAACTATCCCAAATTGAATACTATTTTCTCAATTTTTATTTAAAATTACCAATAAGAATAATAGCTGACAACTTTTACATATACTGAATCAGCTATATAAACCACAAAATAACAAAAAGAATAATCTTACTTTTTGAAATAAATAAAAAAATATTCAGAAAGATTCCTTTTTTATTTATTTCAATTCCAACGAATTAAAAAATAACTTTAAAATAACTTAAAATTAAGTCATTTTTTTGTTTGGAAATGTAGAAAGAGTTCCTATCTTTGCCACCGCTTAGAACAACAAAGCACAACAAGCTGAGATCGGGGAGATACTCAAGCGGCCAACGAGGGCAGACTGTAAATCTGCTGTGTGAACTTCGCAGGTTCGAATCCTGCTCTCCCCACAAAAGGGTAAAAGAAGTAAAAACAAAAGTTTTTGAATCTTTTCAGAACCCATAAGAAAAGTAGCTAAACCTGCGAATCCTAGGATTTGCAGGTTTTTTTTTATTTAAAGCATTTTTCAATCTTAAAAACATTCAAAGGTTTTGAGAAAAACCCAAAAAAGTAAACCTCTTGTTTTTTTACGCTATGATTCTAAAGATTAAAAGAAATAATAATGTCTAAATTTATGGTTATAAAAAACTTCAAAATAATTTGGGGCTTAAATTGCTCAAGCTGATGTGCTAAAACCGGCTATATAAACAAACCTTCGAAAAGCGTGTCACCGTTATTTTTGTAGTACACTTTTTCAATCCTGGCGCTTTTATACTATGCAAAATATAGATGAAATTTTTTTTTTCATTTCTTAAACAGTTTAACACGAAAAGCCATTCTTCTTTGAGAATTCTCTTTCTTATTTATATGAATATCTCAAGCGGCCATCTCTCCTATGTTTTTCATAGTTAAAATCACTAGGTTTGAGTTATAAATATTAAATAGCAGAGTTCAGTCTAGAGTAATCCGGTCAAGAATTTCTTTAGTAATGGGTTTAACATGAAAAGCAACCACATTCTTATCATTAAGTGATCGGGCAATATCTTCATTGTCAATTGTTGAAGATAGCACATAGGTCTTACAATAATTTTTTAAGGTGGAAGACAGTTTATCGTAAGCTTCCAGAAAATCAAATCCCGACATAACAGGCATATAAATATCGATAAATATTATCTGTGGTAAAACAGCAATATTTTCCTGATTTTCCTGCAAGTATTTAAGAGCCTTTTGTGCGTCAGAATACTCCATTACATTTTTTCCAAAATTATTTTTAATGATCATACGTGACGGGATATAAAGGTCTATAACATTGTCATCAATAATCATTACATTTTCAAATTTCGGTTGTGATCCTTTTATCATGGTTTCAAATTTTTTAGTGTGATAATAAATGTGGTCCCACACCCTTTCTCTGACTTTAATTCTATGGAACCCTGCAATATTTCTATGGTATCTTTTACGATATATAAGCCGATACCGGAGCCATCCTTACTGCCGGAAATTCTAAAAAACATGTCAAATATTTTTTTATGATATTCCGGTGCAATACCGATCCCGTTGTCAGCGATACTGATCTGAAGATTTTCTTTATCTGAAAATCCTGTTATTTTTATATATTTATCTGATCCTTCTTCTTTATGGTATTTTACAGCATTGGAAACAAGGTTTTCTAAGATAGTATTAAAGCGCAACCTGTCTGTATAAAACGGATGCAATTCCTGTATGTCAATTTCATAATTAATTCCTTTTGCTTCGCTCACACTCTGAAGTGAAGCCAGTATATTAGATAGTGTCTCCCAAATCGAAATCTTTTCAACTTCAAGTCCTGTGCGGTTATTTCGCGAGAAGTTTAAAATATTTTTAATAAACTCATCCAAACGGTTAATACTATTACGTATCATTTTAGCATGCTCAAGAGTATCTTTTTCCTCACTTTCATCTTCTATAAAAGAAAGAAGTCCGAGAATTGAGGTAAGGGGTGAACGCAAGTCGTGGGATACACTGTATACAAAACGATCCAGTTCCGAATTCGTTTTGATAAGTTCCTTATTTTGCCTTTCTAAATTTAATTCTGCTTTTTTTCTATCAGTAATGTCATTTGAAAGAATAAAACGTGCCGGAACTCCTTCATATATTATTTCATGTGCAATAATTTCCACTGGAATAATGGTGCCATCTTTCTTCTTATGGTTCCACACTCCTCTATTAAAATTTAATGCATTAATTTCTGAAGAATTAAGCGATTTTATGAAATTATCTTTATCCTCGTCCGGTCTGATATCCAGAACATTCATCGAAAGAAATTCCTCTCGTGTATATCCATATTGCAGCACTGCCATTTTATTGACATCCAAAAAATTTAAAGTAACTAAATCAATAACCCACATTGGCATTGGATTATGATCAAATAGGTAACGGTATTTTTTTTCATTTTCTTTAAGTGTATTCTGAGCTCTTTTAATTTCTGTTACATCAGTAACCATTGCCATACTTCCCTTATAGTCACCAGTTTCACTTATAATTGGATTGACAGCAACATTTGCCCAGATTTCTTTACCTGATTTTGAGATGTATTTAAGATGCCCTTGATTTGAGTGAGCTTCCTTTTTTATATTTATCAAATTAGCAAAAATCTTACATCCCTCCTCATCCATAAAAAAATCAGCCACTCTGCCTATCATTTCTTTTTGGTTATATTCTAATATCTGACACATTTTTTTGTTAACAAAAGTCGTTTTTTTATTTTCATCAATCAGCCATATACCTTCCTGGGCTGTTTCAACTATCTGCCGATATTTCTGTTCACTTTCCATCAGTGCCTTCTGTGCTTTTTTATATTCACTGATATCTCGGACAAAGAGGAGGGTGTTTCCATCTCTAAGTTTTTTTGCAGACAACTCCACATCAATTAAAGTTCCATCTTTTCTTTTAACCCTTCGTTCTTCTCTTATAGTTTTTCCTCTTTTTAACGCATCTATTTTTAAAGGACTTACCTCAAGATCTTCCTTTAAAAAGAAATCTACAATACAAAGCTGCAAAATTTCTGCTTTCGAATAACCTAATTTATCACATGCATAATGATTTGCCTCAATGATTTTCATGGACTCATCCATAAAACATATAGCATCACTTGCCTGTTCTATCAGAGAAGTATAGCGCAGTAAACTATCTTCTATTTTTTTTCGGGATAAAACTTGTTCTGTTACATCATTGGCAAAGAAAAGAATGCCGTCAATAGTACCATCTATACCTCTATGTGCCTGATAAATGAAATTCAAATAAGTATCATACAGTTTTCCATTTCCATGATAATCAAATTTAACTAGCATTTCATTGGCCGAAAAGGTTTCACCAGTTTTATAAACAGTATCTAAAAATTCAAAAATTCCTTGTGCTTCAAGTTCAGGGAGAACTTCTTTTACTGTTTTGCCAATGATATCTTTTTTATCAATTAATTTCAGGTATAAATTATTTGCCAATTCGTAAACATGATTAGGACCTTTTAATATTCCCATGCATGAAGGAGCCTGCAAAAACAAATCATGAAACCGCTGTCTTTCAATTTCAAAGGCTTTTTCTAATTTTTTTTTATCGGTGATATCTTTAGCTATACCATAGCTGATTTTATAGACATCATCCCAGGCCGCCGACCAAAGTAAGTGAATAATATTTCCGTTTTTATGGATATATCGATTTTCAAACATCGTAAGCTGTACGCCGTTTTTAACATCATTCCCCGCCTTTGCACTACTTTCTATATCATCAATAAATATGAAGTCCACATACTTTTTGCCTATCAATTCCTCAGGCTTATATCCTAAAATAATTTCTGAGGCTTTATTCACATTTACAAAGCATCCTTCTGCATCATAGGAACAAATCAAGTCTAATGAGAAATTTAAAATTTTATTATGATCATTTAAGGATTTTTGGAGTGCTTTAGTCGTTCCGGAAAGTTTTATTTCTGCTATTTTACGTTCTGATATATCATGATGTTCAATCAACGCCATAGTTTGTGAGCCTTCAAATTTACTCACTCTCATATTGAACCACTTTTCTTTTACAAGAGAATGGCAGGGGTATTCTAAATAAAATTCATTTACAATACCGTCAAGAACACTTTTAATCCCTTTCAATGCCTTAGAAGCAAAGTCTTCTATATCTTCGCTTTGAATGATGCATGCATCAAAATAGTTTGCTCCTACCCCATATTTTTCTTCAGAATAAGCACCATTATTTTGGGCAAATGTATTCCAGGATTTATTTACTTTAAGAATCGTTCCTTTTGAATTGATAACAGCAATATGAGAAGCTAATGAATCAAGTATTCCTGTACAGAAAGATTCACTTGTTTTCAAATTATCATCAGCATTTTTTTGTTCTAACATATTATGATTACTATTAAATTTCTGTTTTTCCTTACAGGATGCTGAAATTGATTTCTTGAAAAGATTGTTGTTTTAATTAAAAAAAATCTTTTTTAGTCCCTTTAATAACTCCAACTCGCTTTGAATCATCTTTATATCGAAAGAGTCTTGCTCAATTATTAATGTTTTAGTTTGCATAGACAACATTATACATTAGCTTTTTTTGATATTAATCCTTAAGTTTTATGAACTTATTAAAATCCTCCTGCCTTCTTTTTGCAACTGGCAAAATTGTTCCGTTTGAAAGTTCACAGAAATAACCATCCTTTTTTGAGATTTTAACGACATGACGAATATTGATTATATAGGAATGATGTATTCTAAAAAAATAGTTATTGTCCAAAATAGTCGTGTATTCTCCTAAATTTCTGCTCGACATTATTTTACTGCCATTTACAAGAAAAAAATTAGTGTATTTTCCGTCAGCCTGGCATAAGATAATCTCTGCCATTGGAATTAATTCTATTTTATCCAAAGAAGCAATAGCGACATATTCATTTGATTGCTTAATTGAGTTTAAAATATTAATGTTATTAATATTTTGATTTTGGTAAGAGCGCTCCATTTCAGTCCTTTTGATCACTTTATATACAGCTAAAATCATAGCGTTAAAATCAATTGGTTTTAAGATAAAATCAACTGCATTGTGCTTAAATGCTTTTACAGCAATATTTTCATTAGTAGAAATAAAAACCAATTTAGGAATACTGAATTCCAATTGTTCAAGCATTTCAAAAAATGTATTATCCTGAAGTTGGATATCTAAAAACACAACATCAGGTTTGTTGTTTTTTATCATAGATATACCTTCAATTACAGAAAAAGCTTCACCGATTATTTTTATAATCATAAAGTTCTCCTCTTCAAATTTTTTTAAAATAAGCAAAGTGTCTGTATGTTCTGTTATGATTATTGCCTTAATAGATGTCATGTATTGGGTATGTTGAATATATTTTTTCTTTATTTGTTTAATGTTCAAAATAAATTAGTATTCTGATTTTTATCGTTTTAACTTTAAAAAATAAGTAATAAGTAACGTATTTAAATTAAAACAATAATAGCGCGCAGCCTTACACATTTATATCTTTTTTGAATATAAAGTAACAGGCGATGGTATAGCGGAATAAGCGATAGGAAAGTGCTATAATGAGATTAATTCTCAGCAACAGTGTTTTTAAGTAGGGTTAGTGAGTTTTAACTGATCATTTTTCAGTTATGTGTTTTATTGATAACAAGTGCTATGCTTTTCGTTGCAAAAGTACAACTTAATTATTTGATTACCAATAAATTAATATTAACTAAAATTTATAATTACTTTTTAAGAAACAGCAGGAGCTAGCAACAAATGGCTTATTGCTGTTTTTTAAAGTTATTTAAAGAACGACTTCATTTATTGCACACATTTTGATCTACTTATGTCTATTAAATAATTTCATTTACTTGATTTTAAGCATATTAATTTCACTTAATACTCCTAAGTGCCTTTCGTAATTCCATCTACGGTAAACATTTGGATTATAGAAAAACACATTAATTATTGCCACATTGGTTTTAAGTTTAGATAACCTTTTAATTTTTAAAAACGGTTATACTACGTTGAGATCGGTTATTACTTATCCTTTTTAATTGAAAAGCCATTCGTTTTTATTTGTACACGAAATGTATTTATTATCTGAAGTATTAAAACAGTGCAGGCAGATGACAAAACATCAGCTGATAATAATGGAAAGTATTTTCTAATTTTTAAAATGTACCTCAACTAACCTTTATCTAAATCATGAAAAAGCCAGCTTTCTATCTAATTCTACTCATTCCAATAATAGCACTTTCATCTAATCCTCCTCCTCCTGGCTTACCAGATGAACCACCAGCAGTGCCAATTGATACAATGATCTTTTTATTATTCGCAGCCGCCATTCTATTTGGCTGTTATATTATTTTCAAAAAAAATAAATCGATGCTTTAAATTAAACTGGCACTATATATCCAAACTATAATAATAAAACCAGAGGATTATGAAAAAAACATTACTCTTATTATCTATCTTATTTTTTCTAAACAGCGCTGCCCAAATATCGATAGGTACCAATACGTCTGTATATGTAAAAAATCAGGTACTTTATGTAGGCCAGAATATCAATTTAAATTCAAATCTTTATCTAAGAAACAACTCTCAGTTGGTACAAGGAGCAAACGGATTTACTTCAAATACCGGAACGGGAATTGTGTCGGTTTATCAAGAAGGAACTTCAGATAATTTTGATTACAATTATTGGTGTTCGCCAGTGGGAAACAATTCGGCTTCTTCGGGTAACAATAATTTTGGAATTACACAACTATACCAGCCGACAACTTCAACAGCATCCTCTAACGCTTCAATATTGCCTATAGGAAGTTACAACGGATTAGCTAATCCTTTAACAATAGCCTCACATTGGATTTATAAATTAACAAATGCAAATAACTATTCACAGTGGATACAAGTGGGAAGTGCCACTGCAATTGCACCGGGGGAAGGATTTACAATGAAGGGAACCAGTGGCTTTGACAGCACAGATCCAGAGGGCACCGGAATTGTAAATAACCCCGGTCTGGGCGCCCAAAGATATGATTTTAGAGGAAAACCTAACGATGGAAATATTAAGGTGGCTGTTGGTTCTAATGATGCAACTACGCTTACAGGTAATCCCTACCCCTCTGCACTGGATTTAAATGCTTTTCTTTTGGATCCTGAAAATACAGCTTCAACAGGTATTGCCTATTTTTGGCAGCAGGATAAAAATGTTAACTCACATTTTCTATCCGCTTACAGAGGTGGTTATGCAGCATATGCTCCTATTGATATGGCATCCATCGGCATCTATACAGCTGCTCCATTTAGATCATACAATAGTGACGGAACTTTAAATAACAACCCTCCAACCGGAACAAGTCCGGCAATATTAAGAAAATACCTTCCTATTGGTCAGGGCTTTTTGATAAATGGCTCTTCAAATGGTTTTGTAACATTTAAAAATTCCCATCGCTTATTTTACAAAGAAGATAGCAGTTTATCCCAATTTGAAAAACCTGCAAGAAATTTAAGTGCTAAATCCGATAATACAATTGATAATGAAGATGGCCCTCCAGTACCTCCTTCTCCTGTGATTTATTTAAAATTAAACACGATCATAAACAATGAGTTTACAAGACAGCTTGTATTAACTTTTGTGCCTCAGTCTACTGATGGGATAGACAGAGGTATCGATGCCAAAAATATGGATGAGGATCTTCCTAATGATGTTTCTTTCTATATTGATAACGGGAATTATGTCATTCAAGGAGTTAATTTCGATTTATCTAAAAAAATTCCTCTTTCTGTAAAAGCAGCTCAAACTACAACCTTTAAATTTTATATAGCTGAAATTATAGATTTTGATGATACACAGCCCATTTATATCTACGATTCATTTACTATGTCATACCACGATATTAAAAATGCTACATATGAAGCAGAAGTCGCTCCCGGAACATATAATGACCGTTTTAAAATAAGCTTTACTAATCAGACCTTGGGAAAAAAGGATGAAATAAAAACTAATTTCTTTATTTATCAGGATAATAAAAATCAGCTTTTAATAGCGTTGAATCCAAACAATGAAATAATAAAATCATTTGTGCTTTACGACATTCTTGGAAGAGCGGTAATTTCTAAAGAAAATTTAGGAGCTGAGCCAAATTATAATTTTTCAACTTCGGGAATAAGCTCAGGAATTTACATCGCGACATTCCTTACAGAAGATAATGCAAAAATTAATCAAAAAATTATTATCTCCAATTCTGGAAAATAGCAACTGGTCTTTAATTATAAGCTATTAACAAGAAAAAAATTCAAAATCTTCATTAATTAACATTTAGAAAGTATGGTAACTACATCTACTCCGCAAAATAACATAACCATGCTCTTATTGGTTTTCTGTTTCATAACAACGCTGGGGAATGCACAGGTGGGTATTGGGACTGTTACGCCAAATGCAAGTTCAGTTTTAGATATTGTTTCTACTACTCAAGGTATACTCGCTCCTCGTATGAGCACTGCTCAGAGAATTGCTATACCTACACCTGCTGAAGGATTGCTTGTTTATGACACAGATTTAAAATCGTTTTATTATTACAGTGCTACGGCTTGGGTTGCCATTAATTCAGATGGAACTGGAAGATTAAACTTTAAGCGTATACGATCAACTGATAATTTAGCCGTGGTACTGGCAGCAGAGCTTGCTGCCGGTGGTGGTGCAAAATACATCCTGAATACCAATACATTATACGAAATAAATGGTACCATAATTTTCGATTTTCCGATAGACATTAATAATGCCTATATTCAGGGTTTAGATGCAAATGAAGATATTATCTATAAAACATCAGGAATTCTTTTTGACGGAACCACGGGCGGCAATATTAGGAACGTAACTATTATAGCGCCAAATGCAACAGTTTTTAATTTAAATGCTTCGTCATCGACCTCAACATTTTTGCTTAGGGATACCATAATAGCCAATGCTGCAAATATTGGAAATATAGCAGGTTATGGATTAGTTTTTATGAGTATTGTCAATTTTTCAGGAAATACAAATGGTATTACTTATAGTAATATTGGACAGTTATTATTGAGCAATCAAGCCTGGCTGGTAAATAACTCTGGTACGTATGAAAAATTTATGGGAAATTTTACTTTGATTGAAAAACAGGGAGGTTTCCTTAATGTGGGACCTGGAGCATATGGTTTGGATGTTTCTTCTGCCGGACTCTCCATTAGTGGTGATGCTGTTCTGGAGTCAGTAGTTTTTACAGGTGGGACATCTTCTAACTTTATTAAGCCATATGCGCCGGCTTTGACTTATACAGGCTACAATTTTAGTAATGCATGGACTGTGAGAGCTGCCGGAATCCCAAATGAAGCAGATACAAATGCAACTGGAGATTTTTCTATGGATGCAGAAACTGGAGGTGCTATACCATTAAACATGAGTGCTTCTACTCCTAGTACAAGTTTGCGAATATATTCAGCATCAATTCCTACAGTATCGAGCAATTTATTTCGATTTTCGACCGATGCAACTTACAATAGATTAAAATATGTCGGCAAAAAGAAAAGAATCTTTAAGGTATCCGGGGCTGTTAACTTTCAGGTTCCATCAGCAGGAACTTACATTGTTCATTTATATAAAAATGGCGTGGCGGTGCCGCAATTTAAATTTTATGGCAGGGGAACTACTACAAATGATATTGTTACACTTCCAATTACTGCTGCTATTGAATTAAATACTAATGATTACATTGATTTTTATCTGCAACGTTATAGTGGCAGCGACGGGGCAGACGTTCTTGTTTCGAATATGACAATAATTATAAAATAATTAAAAAAACTTCCATGATCATTTATTAATTTGAGTATTGAAAATTGGAAATAGTAATGTAAAAGAGGCTTTGGAAAGCCTCTTTTTTATTCAACCTAAACCTAAACTTATATTCAAGTTTTTTACTAATTATGTCCATATATTTGTGTACCACTAAATATAAACAAATTCATGAAAGTTTTTGAGAACCTGACGACATATAATAAATACCTGAATCTTTCGGAGCCTTTTCATCCGCTGATGGACAGCAGGGTATGTAAACAGGCTATCCCTAATTTTCCTCAATCCAGTAATGAAATTCAGGTAAACCTATTTAAGATTGCCCTAAAAAAGAACTTTACCGGAGATATTAAATACGGAACAAATAAATATAAAACTGATAATGGCTTAATGCTTTTCAGCAGTCCTGGACAAGTTGTATCATGGGACTCACTCACTTTCTGGGACGGATACGCCTTTGTGTTCCATCCTGACTTGCTTAAGAAACATCCCATTGCGCAGAAAATCAGCCAATATAAATATTTCAGCTACGAAATTAGTGACGCTTTATTTATGACTCCTGAAGAAGAGGAAACCATAACATGGCTGTTTACAAAAATACATTATGAGCTTTTAAACAATAAAAATGAAGCCAGTGAGGATATAATTCTCTCTTTACTGCATGTAATTCTGAATTATGCTGAACTTTATTACGAAAGGCAGTTTAAAGAAAGGGGATTAAATTCGGCTTCTGTTTCCTCAAAGGTAAAAACACTTTTACAGCAACATTACAATAATTTATCAGTACCTGTAAAACATGTCCCTACTGTATCTTCTATAGCAAATGAATTGAATTTGTCTCCCAATTATCTTACCGACTTAATACGACTGGAAACTGGCAAAACTACCATCAGCCTCATTCATGAATATGTAACGGAACAGGCAGAGATATTGTTAATACAAACTGACATGAATGTAAGTGAAATAGCCTACCAACTGGGGTTTGACAATGTATCTTATTTCTCTAGACTTTTTAAAAAAAATAAAGCTTTTACACCTGGTGAAATCAGGGAAAAGTATCGTTGATTTCCTGTTTTGTGAAATAAGAAGGTAACAGCTTTGCATACTTTTGAGTATTCAATTTTAAAGCTATTACTATGAATACTGACTTTTCTAATTCCAAAACCCAGTTCAGCACCATCAATTCCCTCAAAGTGGCATTCCGTCAATTTGGAAAGGGAGATCCTATATTATTCTATAATCGTTTCCGTGGAATACTCGACACATGGGATCCCATGTTTTTGGACACTCTTGCAGAAAAACATTCTATTATTTTATTTGACTATCCCGGTATCGGAGAATCCGAAGGAGAGCTTTCTTCTGACATTTCGGAAGTAGCAGCCGTTGGGGTGAAATTAATGGAAAGTTTGGGTATAAATAAATTTCATGTTGCCGGATGGTCCTATGGAGGGCTCGTTGCCCAGACTGCACTTTTCACGAATAAGGACAAAATTGCTAAAGCAGTGCTTATAGGGACAAATCCTCCCGGAATTAATGAAGTCCCTTTTGATAAAACTTTTTTTGAAAGAGCGTTAAAGCCTGTAAATGATCTTGAAGACGAAACTGTAGCCTTCTTTGAACCTGAATCTGAAAAAAGCAAAGCTGCTGCTAAAGCTTCGTTTGATCGAATAGCAATAAAACTGGACCGAAGTAAAATCCCCTCCACTACAGAAAAATTTCAAAAGTATTTTGAGGGTTCTGCCATGATGAAAAAAGATACCTATAATTACCGCGGTCAGTATAAAACGTTGGAAAATCCGGTTTTAGTTATATCGGCAGACCACGATATTAGTTTTGCTGTAGAAAACTGGTTTCCACTTTTAAGAAATGCCCCATCGATGCAGCATATTATCATCAATGGAGCCGGTCACGGGCTTCAGCATCAGGAACCTTTGCTCATTGCTGGTTATATCAATTTATTTCTGGGCTAAATATCTAAACATCTATTAATATAAAAATTTCTAAATCATGATTTTTACAACCAAAAAAATAAGTGAATCCTACTGGAAAGTTACTATTGAAAATCCGCCTATTAATGTTTTTGATGCTGAATTTTCAAAACAGTTAATCGTTTTAATGAATGAGATGGAAGCAGAAGAAAATCTAAAAGTGGTGGTTTTTGAAAGCGCAAATCCAGATTTTTTTGTTGCGCATGTCGAACTTCTGAATATTACTGATTTTCCAAAAGGGACAGGAAAAACGGGACTTTCCATATCATGGCCAGACATTGCAAAACGTCTTGAACAGGCAGCGTTCGTAAGCATTGCATCTATAAGAGGAAGAGCCAGAGGCCTTGGTAGTGAATTTGTACAGGCATTTGATATTCGTTTTGCAAGTAAAGAAAAAGCTTTTTTTGGCCAGCCTGAAATTGGAATAGGTTCATTTCCAGGCGGAGGCGGATTAGAACGTTTGCATCTGCTTACCGGTAAAGCAAGGGCTTTGGAAATCATTTTAAGCGGAAACGATTATGACGCTGATACTGCCGCACTATATGGATGGGTTAACCGCTCAGTGCCGGATGCTGAACTAGATAATTTTATCACAAATTTTGCTGAAAGAATCGCTTCTTTTGACAAATTTGCCATTGCTTCCATTAAATCGATAATGAATGAGAGAGCGGTCTTGCCAAAAAATGATCATATTATGGAAACACAAACCCGTTTCTTTCAATCTCTAGAATCCAAAGAAAGCAGACAGCGTATAAAAAGACTTTTGGAAAATGGTCTACAGACATACGGAGATGTTGAATTAAATCTGGGAAAACATCTTTAAAAATCTTCATTAAACTATTAAATAAAGTTGAATTACAATTTGTATAAGAACGTCATTCCTTTACACAAAATGTTTATTCATCTCTAACCATTAGAAATCAAATAAATAAACCAAATTTTATGTACAAAAATCATAAATTTAGATAACTAAAAATACACCAATCATGAAGGCATATGTATTAAATAAATACGGAAAAAATGAAAAGCTGAAACTAACTGAAGAATCTCTGCCAATTGTAAAAGAAAATGACATTTTAGTTGAAATACATGCAGCCGGACTTAATCAGCTGGATTCTAAATTAAAAAGTGGTGCTTTTAAATTAATTTTACCATATAAAACACCTCTTATTCTGGGGCATGACCTATCGGGAATCGTAATAAAAACAGGAGAAAAAGTAAAGCGATTCAAAGTTGGTGATGAAATATTTGCACGGGTTTCGGATATGAGAATTGGCACTCTTGCAGAATATATTGCAGTCAATGAAGATGATGCTGCTTTAAAACCTCATACTATTTCTATGGAAGAGGCAGCTTCTATTCCACTCGTTGCCTTAACAGCCTGGCAGGCATTTGTAGAAAGGGTAAATGTAACGAAGGGACAAAAAGTTTTCATACAGGCGGGGTCTGGCGGGGTCGGTACAATAGCCATTCAGCTTGCAAAACATTTTGGAGCATTTGTCGCTACAACGGCCAGCGAAAAAAATTTTGATATGCTGAAAAACCTTGGAGCAGATATTGTGATAGATTATAAAAAGGATAACTTTGAAACTATTCTTAAAGATTATGATGTGGTACTTAACAGCCAGGATGTAAAAACACTTGAAAAATCATTGTCAATTTTAAAGCCAGGAAGCACTGTAATTTCAATTTCCGGACCTCCAACATCAGAGTTTGCAAGGTCAATTGGGGCTCCTGCACTGGTTCGTTTTATCCTTTGGCTAACCAGCCTGAAAATCTGCAATAAAGCTGAAAGATTAAATATAAATTATTCGTTTTTATTCATGAAGGCCAGCGGGAAACAGTTGGAACAAATTGGTGATTTACTTGAATCTAAAATAATCAAACCGGTTGTAGATAAAATATTTCCTTTTGAGCAGACCAATGATGCTTTGGAATATATGGAAAGTGGACATGCAAAAGGTAAAGTAGTTATAAAAATAAAATAATTAGAAAATTCATCCAGATGAGCTCCAACATTTTTGTAAAACGATAATAAGTTTCATGATGAAATTGTGGAGTATGGTATTTGGAAGGGATACTTCAGCTATCTCCAATTTGCCATACAAAGTTAAAGTCTATATAAAAAATAATGGAGTAATCAAATGTGATTACTCCATTAAACAATACTGTTATATAATTGATTATTTCAAATATTTAATATTTACGCTATCAATAGTTCCATTAAACTTAAACGGGGCTTTATCATAATATGCTTGCGACACCGGTGACCCTAAATCGGTACCAATATCAAAACATTCATTAGCAGAAAAACCGGAATTAATAATTGTTGGCACAATTCCTTTAATTTCTTCTTTGCCGTTTACAAGAATTGTAACTTCTGCAGCACTTAATTTAACGCTGTCTTTATTTGGGATTCTTTTAAAAATTACTTCAATTGTTGATTTTCCCTTTATCAGTTTAGATTTAGCTTTTAATTTAGTTCTCTGTATTTCAAATAAATTATATTCATAATTTAAAATACCGTTCTCTGCATATAAAGTTAAACCACCAGCATAACCCGCCACTGCAAACAATACTCCATTTGCATTTTCAGGACAATCTACTTTAATTGTTGCCTGATTAGAATTATATCCTATTCTTGGAGAATCAAACTCAGGTAATCTGGTCATATTTCCTGTATAATTAAACACTGTTGCAGGATTCGATTTTATTGCTTCAGGATGCAGTAAAACATAAAGTCCGCCTCCAATTGGCATATTTTTATTAGCTACTGATTCTTCCATAAATAAGGTTTGCAGTTCTTTTAATTTTTCTGGATTTTTCTTTGCTAAATCATTAGCCTGACTAAAATCTTCATTGATATTATATAATTCCCAAATATCTTTTTCCGGTGTCCATTTATCAATACCTGGAGTTAGAGTCATCCATGGAACACGAGGGCCAAAAGTACAGGCAAACCAGCCATCATGATAAATACCCCTACTTGCCATGACATCAAAAAACTGAGTATGCTTTTGGTCTTTTGCTTTAACATCATTAAAGCTATAGACCATGCTTACGCCGTCAATTGGATCTTGATCGTAACCATTTACTTTTTTAGGCGCCTTAATATTCAGCACTTCATAAATAGTAGGTACAATATCATTTACATGATGAAATTGTGAATGGGGCGTTTTATCACTTTTAATTTTATTAGGCCAGGACACAACCATTGGCTGACGTGTACCTCCAAAATAACTTGCTAATAATTTTGTTCCCTTAAAAGGTGTTGATCCGGCCCATGCCCAACCTGCATGATACATATTATCAGTCTTTGGACTTCCCAAAGCACTCAAACCTCCAAGTTCATTATTAAGCACTCTTAAATGATCTTCAATTTTGGTTGGAATTTGATTTTGAGCCAATAACTCACTAATTGTTCCATTTTGTCCTTCTGAGCTAGAACCATTATCTCCCCAGATATAGAAAATAAGAGTATTATCAGCAATACCCATTTTTTCCAATTCATCAATTATTCTTCCTGCATTATAATCTGTATGCTCTGCAAATCCAGCGTACACTTCCATCAATCTTCTTTGAAAAGGTTTTTCATTTTCTGGAATATCAGCCCATGCGGCCAAATTAGACGGACGTTCTGTTAGCTTGGTATTTTCGGGAATCCAGCCTAGTTCTTTTTCTCTTTTAAATACACGCTTTCTATATTCATCCCATCCATCATCAAATTTGCCTTTATATTTATCTGCCCATTTACCATTCACCTGATGTGGTCCATGAACTGCTCCTGGTGCCCAGTACATAAAAAATGGTTTTTTAGGGTCAATCGCTTTTTGATCATGTATCCATTGAATGGCATTATCTGCTAAATCATCGGTAAGATGATAACCTTCCTCTGGAGTCTTTGGAGCAGCTACATAAGTTGTATTCTTAATTAATGTTGGCTCATATTGCGATGTTTCACCTGCCAAGAATCCGTAAAAATATTCAAAACCATATCCAGTGGGCCAAAAATCAAATGGTCCAACCTTCGAAGTTTCTAAAGGAGGTGAATTATGCCACTTACCAAAGGCAGATGTGCTATAACCATAATTTTTTAAAACTTCAGCAACTGTTGCAGATGTCTTAGGAATTAATCCGCTAAATCCATCCCAATCATTAGCCCATTCTGTAATCTGTCCTGACCCTACTCTAGTATGATTTCTGCCTGTAAGCAAAGATGCTCGAGTTGGCGAACACATAGCTGTAGAATGAAATCTGTTATAAACAATTCCTTGATTGGCCAATTTGGTAAGACTTGGAGTATTTATCTCTCCTCCGAAAGTGCTTGCCAAACCAGGGCCTGCATCATCAATTAAGATAATTATAATATTGGGTGCATCGGCTGGAAGGTGCGCCTTTTCAACCCTTCGTTTATGTACCGATTCTGCCATACTTGGACCAGCAATGCTAGCTGAAGGTGTTGTTGGAAATGGAAGTACTTCCTGTGCATTAGTATTATTAAAAAACATTAGAATCAACAATAATACTATACTTCTTAAATTTGCATCTTTTTTCATAGTGTAGCTCTTAATTATAATTTTACTTATTGTTTTTCTTATACTTTTATATTATTGTTTTTTGCATTAAAAGCAAAGGGTGTTTTTCAAAATAAGTTTCAGATATCGAAAACCTAAATCAATTCCAATTTCTAAACATTCCTAGTCATTAAAACTAAGATTTACATAAATAGCAACATTGCCAGTACTCTTTATTTTGCCGAATTTAAATGCCAAATTCTTCATGTTTTGTATCACTTAGATCAATTAGAATTTTATTTTTACCTTCATAACAACTTGATTTTGATCTTATTAATTTGTCTACTTAAATTTTAAAAAACAGTATAAATTTAATATTAAAATTTACTATCTAAAACATTAACATGCTGCGAGTTATAACATGAAACATTCAATTTTAATATAGTCTAAAATTTTTATAAAAGTAGAATAAACGATAAGGAGAATATATTTTTAGCTCTATATTCTTGCCAATATTTATCATTATTGGCAAATTCATATCAAAATTTCAATTAAAAAAAATTACTATATTTGAAAGGATGCTCCTCAGCAGCTTACAACATCAAAAATAATCCACAATATGATTTCGATTTTTTCAGCTTGTGTAGCGGTAGTAATTATTATCTGTGTACTAGTTTCAATTTTATTGATTGGATATTCTAAAAAAACAAAAAAATACAACATACTTCTCTCTTTATTTTTTCTTCTGTTATCTTATCCTTGTTTTATACTGTTTTTAATCAATACAGGATTTATAAAATATATGCCCCATGTATACAGGACAGGTATTATTGCACATTTATTATACATGCCAGCCTCATACCTTTATATTCGATCAGTAGTTTCAAACAAAGGATTAACTAAAATTGATTTCATACATCTTATTCC
Source organism: Flavobacterium xizangense (assembly GCF_054075145.1). Classification (NCBI taxonomy): domain Bacteria; kingdom Pseudomonadati; phylum Bacteroidota; class Flavobacteriia; order Flavobacteriales; family Flavobacteriaceae; genus Flavobacterium; species Flavobacterium xizangense. The sequence continues at coordinate 95,301 of NZ_JBSIPG010000015.1, forward strand.
CGCCTTAATTTACATTGTTGATTATTTTCCTTTTTTTTGGTTGCCAGGATCAGAAAAAATAGCCTTTATGCAATCTAAACAATTGAGCAAAATGGTTTTGTACTTTTATGAGAGTCGATTTTTTATACCCGGCTTTTATATAGTTTTCAAGTATGTATTGGCATTTACTTATTGGATATTTCAATCCATTCTTTTAATTAGGCTTTATAAAGTCAAAAACTCTGATTTTAAAAAAGAAAATGGAGTATGGTTGAAATGGCTTACAATTTTCCTGCTTTCACAAATATTTCTCTTTCTTCCATCAATTCATATTTTAAAGCCTGGAGGGGGCGATGATGAACTAACAGTTTTTCTATTTATTGGCGGTTTTACAGGATTAACTGCTGTTTTTCTATTCTTATTTCCTCAAATATTATATGGTATAAAAGGGATGGTACTTTTAGATAAAAGTGCTTTAACTCCTGGAATATCAGATAATGTATCGTCTTTCGTAATAGAAGACGATCAGCAACGGCAGTCAAATTATCGCTATTTGTCTCAAGCCAAAATGGAAGAAATTGCAATCAAAATCCGAACACATATTATTACTCATAAATCATTTTTAAATAAGCAATACACATTACAGCAATTAGCTTTAGAACTCTCCATTCCTGCACAATACATTTCGGCTGTAATAAACAAATGCGAGAAAATCAATTTTAATGATTTTATCAATACTTACAGGGTAAAATATTGTTTGGAATTATTGAATAATAATGATCATGACAATCAAACACTCGAAGCAATTTCGGCACAAAGTGGTTTTAACAATCGAAATACATTTACGATGGCATTTAAAAAAATAGTGGGTCAAACACCTTCTGCTTACATTAAAACAATCGCTAAATTTGAATAAAATTGACTATATAATAGTGATTAACAAACTTATTTGAAGGTAAGAAATTAGTAAGTTTTATTTAATTCTTTCGGATAATTTCAGAATAAAATGTAGCTGCTTTTTTTAAATAAGGCCTGAGAGCATTTTTTTCAAATGAACAGAAACTATGCTCTTAAATTGAGACTGAATCATTCTTTTATCTCCTTCAATACTATTTCGATATCCCAAAAATGAGGGACAATTACTTTGAATGGATAATCTAATAATTCTAATTTCTAAATTTTTTGGATCTAATCTGACAGCCTCTTCAATATTTTTTTTACCCTTATTAAAAGTATTGAACTTTGAGATAGGATTGATGGTATGCTTTGCCCATATTGTTTGAAATGCGCCCAAATAAGCTAATTTGATACTATTGTCACTACTAGATTTTAAATTTTCAATCATTTTTTTGCAAAGTTTTTTATCTGAAATAGCTACCTGATAGTTAGCTCTAATAATTTCCAAATCTATACTTGGCTCATTACAAACAAAGGAAAAAGCGGTAGAAATTACTAAAAACAATTGCATAAACTTCATATTATCACCATTCTGTTTTGTACACAGTTGCTCATTACAAGAGAATTTTACGAACCTTCAGCATACAATTATTAATAAATTTAGATTGCAAAAAAATCAATATGATATATAAAGCGATTAAGAAACTAATTCTAACTTAATCGCTTTATTAAAACTTTAATTTTCAATTGCCTGCTTGAAATACTGTTTATTGCAATTAAAATTTAGGCAACAAAACTTTATCCAGCACATGAATTATTCCATTTGAACATTGCACATCTGTCGCAATTATATTGCTTATTCTACCGCTGGCATCTGTAATTTTTGGGCCTCCAGTTAATCCAATTGTAAAGTTTTGTCCTGCAAAAGTACTTACAACCTGTCCATTTGTTAGAGATGATGATTGAACATTTGCTCCAGCAACTACATGATATTTTAAAGTTGTTTCAAGAACATTAGCTGGAATAGCAGCAAGTCCTGAAAATCCAGTTTCAGTTAAAAAACTCGAAAAAGCTGCATTTGTAGGAGCAAAAACAGTAAAAGGTGAGCTGGCTGTTCCTGATAATATTCCTGCAAAACCCGATGCAGGATTGTAAGTCAACGCAGCTACCAAAGTTGTAAAATTCTTATTGGCAATAGCATGATTCACAATAGTAGGAAGCCCAATAACGCCGTCAACTACATGAATAACTCCATTCGAAGCTTCAATGTCAGCAGTTGTTACTGTACCACCTCCATTTGTTTTCCCTCCATTGATATCAACAGTTGATCCCTTTTCGATATACATGCTAATAGTGTTTGAAGTTGACGCACCTCCTTTTGCTAACGTTTTAACATAACCCGTTGCAATCTCGGTCGATTTGACTTTTACACTTAAAACATGATTAAGTAATATTTCCTTTAAAGCAGCTACAGGAACTGCATCAAGATTGGCATAACCTTTAGCAGACAAAAAAGCACTAAAAGCAGTATTAGTTGGCGCAAAAACGGTATAGGAACCGGAAGAGTTCAAGGTGGCGGTTAAACCTGCTTTTTCCAAAGCAGCAACCAACGAGCTAAGATTAGGATTTGCTTTAGCAATAGAGACGATTGTTTGAGGTTGTTGTGATGAGTCATCATCATCATTATTACATGAAATACTCACTAAAGCAATTAAGGCAAAAAAAGCAATTAATTTAAATTTGATTGTTTTCATAATATTTAGTTTTTTTTTACACCTCTAAGATAATAAATTTTGTTTAACAAAAAATTAAAAAGATTAAACAAACTAATTATTTTAACATTTCTGCAATTCCATACCTAACTAATTATCATAAACTTATAAGGAAACAGAACAAACTAATCCATTATAGCAAAGAATAAAAAATTGAATACAATCACTATATCAAAATGGACTGGATTCCAAAAAATACTGGGTTTTAATTTTTCATAGTAATCAAAATAAGGGATTTATTAATTATGAAAACACCTATAATATCCAAGTCATTAATTTATTTCAGATTTCAACCAATTCGAAACAATGGAATATCTGAATTCAAAACATATCATTAAATATATCGCATCAAAAAGTCAAAATGATAAACATAACACATACAATTAATCCAATATGCAAGGATTCGATAAAAATAACCTAGTTTCTTTTTCCGTTATTTTTTTTTATATTTTTAGTATCTACTAAACCCCATTCAAGTTTTGAAAAGAAAAAACAATTTAATAGCGACAAAATCTCTTACTTTGAGAGGTCTTCAACCAATCTTTAATTGTTGAAGATAAAACTATACCTAAAACTCATCTCTTCGAGTTTTTGACTACAGTATTCAATTCTATTATTTATTTCTCAACACAAAACCATGAACCTAAACAACTTATCATTATGTATAGTTGATTGTAAATCTTTTTATATAAAAGGCTTACAACAAATTTTCATTTGTTAAAACATCGTTTATAACTTTCTAATTTTCAAAAGTATATACTAACCTATCATGTATGGATTGGTAAAATATACTTATCACTAAAATTTTATGGAAATCTAAATCATATAAAATGAAATTCAATAGTAGTATAATATTGTTTTCAATACTCTTGTGTCATATAATAATACACGCACACAGAAACATTACGGGAATTGTTTTAGAAAAAAAATCCAATCAGCCTTGGGCAAATACATTTGTTTCCAATTCCAGTAATAGCTCCATAACTGCTCATATGCATCTCTATTTAGAGCAAAAAATAAAGTTATTTAATCAGTTCATCTCTATTAACATTTATAGAATATAGCTTGTAATATAAAATCAAACAGATATTAAAGAAAATGAAAATCGGAATTATCGGAGTTGGAAATATAAATATGGATTATGCTCATAGAGCAGCAAAATTAGGCTATGAAGTATTAATCAGCCACTCAAAGCAAATGCATAGCTTGAAAGAAATAATTCAAAACATGGGCAGTAATGTAAAATTAGTTGATATGTGCGACGCGGCGATAGCTGAAATCATTTTATTGTCTTTAGACTGGGAAGAATTAGAATCCTCAATATCCTGTTTACCTAATATGTCAGAAAAAATAATATTACATACTAACAACCCCATTTTCAATTTTGAATCTTCATTTTCGTCTTTACCTGTAATAATAAGGAGATCTCCTAGCGAAAAGATTGCCTCTCTCTTACCAGATGCACACGTGGTAAGAATCTTTAATAAATTACAACCTATAATTATAAATAAAAACGAATCTAATTACCAAACTGAAATTTTTTACATAGCGAAGAATCAAAAAGTAAAAAATAAGGTAATTTCTTTTTTAAATGCTTTAGATTTTTCGAGTACTGCGCTAACAACAGTAAACGAGATAGATTTCCCGAATTAAAATTGATATATTTGGAGTATAGACAGAAGGTTAGTGATATTAATCTCGCATTAAAAGCAAAATTCCTTACCGGCAGAATGCCTTACTATACCATAGTTGACTATCTTACCGCAATTTATTACTTGATTTAGTATTATATTCACAGAAATGTCTTGGAAACTAGCCTTACTAAAGTTATTATAAACGGCTTATTAAAAACTATAATTCGGAGTTTTCAAATCATAATCATATCAACACAAATAATCTGATTGAAGATATATTTTTTCAAGCTGGTAATGCTGTATAATATTTTTATAATTATAGACTTGATTGTATACAAACTGGTCTGCTCATTTTTTTTTAATTATTATCATTTTATTATATGACTTATATATTATAAAAATGCATATCGTTGACCTAGCGCAAAAAAAAATAATTGATAGTTAAAGAACGTGTAAATTGCTGTATTTTATATTGTAATTGTGCAACATATAATTAAATTAATATAACAGAACAAATTCTTAATAATATAGCTTCGCATAACAAAAACATAAATAAAACGCAATGTACCGAAACATGAGGCTTTTACAAGATATAGTGGACAATACGCCATTACCCATTGCAGTGTACACTGGAGATCAGCTTAAAGTAGAACTGGCCAACAGCGCAATGATCAAAACATGGGGCAAAGGAGATCAGGTGTTAGGAAAAAATTATTTAGACATACTTCCAGAGATAAAAAATGAAGCTTTTTTTGATCAGGCAATCAGCGTGCTTAAAACCGGTATTCCATTTCATGCGAAAGATAAAAAGGTAGATTTAGTAATTGACGGTGTGATGAAAACCCATTATTTCAATTATAGTTTTATTCCTCTTTTTGACAGTGATGGGAGCGTTTATGGTGTTATGAATACGGGCGCTGACGTAACGGAAATACATATTGCAAAACTACAAATACAAAGTGCTGAAGAAAGACTCAGAATAGCCATTGACTCATCAGGCATGGGAACTTACGAAATAGATCTGGCAACAAAGGCAACTAAAACCTGCGGGAATTTTAATTCTATATGGTCTATTGACTCAGATATACCAAATGACGAATTAATTGCCAAACTTCATCCTGACGATTTAGCAGTTCGTGAAAAAGCACATCTAGAAGCTGAAAAAACTGGAAAAATATGTTATGAGGCTCGAATTATAAATGCTGACCAATCTATTCGATGGATTAAAATCAACGGTAAAATCGTTAAGGATGAAACCGGCACACCGATTAGTATTATCGGAATCATTCAAGATATTAACGAACAAAGAGAATTTGAACAGGAACTCAAAAAACAAGTAGCCTTCAATACTGAGGAACTTAAGAGATCCAATGACGATTTACTGCATTTTGCCAATGTTGTCAGTCATGATTTGAGAGAACCATTAAGAAAAATCAAGATTTTCAATACGCTTCTAAAAAATGAAAAAGACACTGTTTTTAATGAGAGTTGCTTAAAATATCTCAGTAAAATAGACCAATCTGCCCTTAGGATGGACAATATCATTGAGGGCATCTTAAGCTACTCTACTATCGATAAAACCACTCAGTCTATTAAAAAAATTAATCTTAATGAGGTTATTGATAATATTAAAACTGATTTGGAACTAATAATAAAAGAAAAAGGGGCCATTTTTAATTCGTGTGATCTTCCAGAAATAGAAGGTGCACCCATTCTTATTACTCAACTTTTTTATAACCTCCTGCAAAACGCACTGAAATTCTCAAAAGCAGATCAGCCTCCAAGAGTTACTATCACATGTACTACAACTATTCTTGATGGAAAAGACGCAGTACAAATTATAATCAAAGATAATGGTATTGGGCTCGATTCTGCTTTTGCCGAAAGGATTTTTACAGCCTTTGAAAGATTAAATTCTAAAGACCAGTATGAGGGAAACGGCTTGGGGCTTGCGCTTTGCAGAAAAATAGCAAAAAGGCATCATGGCACAATCATAGCAATGGGTGAAAAAGATAATGGCGCCGAATTTACAGTAACCCTGCCCTTAAAACAGACAGAATCAACTATATGATTTATTTAAATATTATTTTTTGCAATTCATATATAAAGTGGAAACAGAACTAAAAACTTTGCTTTAGTGTTTAAAATTGGGAAATACAAAAGTAAGTCTGTTTTTTACTTAGTGTACCAACAATTGCTTTAATCACTTTAGAAATAATTGAATTTTAATAATTAGCAACAATCTTATAGAAGTGACGTAAAGTTAATTAAAACATAATTAAAAATTATTTTATGACTTTCTATTTTTTAATAGACTACATTTGACCAAATTAAATATTTAATATGCAAGAAGGTACAGTAAAATTTTTCAATGAAGAAAAAGGATTCGGATTTATAACACCTAATAATGGTGGTAACGAAGTTTTTGTTCATGTTTCAGGTCTATCAGAAAACATTCGTGAAAACGATTCAGTTCGATATGACGTAGAAGAAGGCCGTAGAGGTCCAAACGCAGTAAACGTAATCATAGCATAACATCCTATAGAACTAGTTTATAAAGCACCTGTTTAAAACAGGTGCTTTTTTTTTAAAAAACTAATTCAACAAAAGCCATTCATTTATTTACTAAATTAGTTTTTTAAGCATTCCATCAAATATAAAACCATGAAATGGCAAGACAGAATACCAGTATAGTTTGCCCATAAATCCATGTGGTTTAAAAGTAGCGGCTTGATATAAGATATTGTTGATTATTTTAAATTCCAGCCAGGCTTCACCCGGAAGTTTCATTTCTGCATATAAAATCAGCTTACCTTCCTTTTTATTGGCATATACAACCCTCCAGAAATCCAGTACATCTCCTGCATGTATTTCATTTTTATGTGTTCTCCCCCTTCTAGTTCCCACACCTCCAAAAATCTTATCGATAAATCCGCGTAATTCCCAAAGCCAATCGGCATAATACCATCCTGTTTCTCCACCTATTGACCAAATTCGTGCAATTGTATATTCTCTATTTATAATTATTCTTTTTCTTCTATCAATATAACAGCCTTTTTTTGGGACCTTGAGATATTGAGAAACATTCCCCTTGAACTGTCCGCTTACCTGAGAATCTTTCCAACTGGAAACGATATCATCTTCACTAATCTTTTTTAAAGCCCTTTCTAATGCCTGCCTGTAAGTAATAGGTGTAACTCCCAATAGATTATTAATTCTGTTATCGCTGCAAATGACTTCTACTTTCATACTGCTGACCAGTGCTGAAGCCAGTTTAAATGAAGTTGAAGTCACAAAATACAGCCAGTACGATGATAATTTTGGAGTCATCACCGGTACTGTATAAATATATCTTTTTAGCTTTTTTGCCTTTGCAAACTCCAGGAGCATTTCTCTGTAAGTCAACACATCAGGTCCTCCAATATCAAAACTTTGATTATAAGTTAAAGGATTCAGCAATGACCGAATTAAAAATTCTAAAACATCGCTAATAGCAATTGGCTGGCATTTCGTGTTCAGCCATTTTGGGGTAATCATAATTGGCAGTTTATCGACCAGATCACGTATTATTTCAAAAGAAGCACTTCCTGATCCTACTATTATTCCTGCTCTGAGTACAGTTGATGGAACTGCTGCGGTTTTTAAAATTTCTTCTACAGCCTTTCTTGATGATAAATGCTTGGATAGTGATTCGTCATTTACAATTCCGCTGAGATAAATAATTTGTTTTGCATTGGTTTCATTTATTTTTTGAATAAAATGATTTGCAGAAATACTTTCCAGTTTATCATAATTAGAAGTACCGGACATTGAATGAATCAGGTAATAAGCCGCATCTATATCATTTGGAATATTCTTGAGGCTTTCCCGATTAAGAAAATCAACTTCGATAATCTGTATTTGATTTTTAAACTTTTCAGGAAAACAAAACCTGTTTTTATCCCTGACACAGCAAATTACTTCATTTCCATGATCTAATAACAAGGGCAAAAGCCTCTTACCAATATAACCTGTAGCACCAGTTAAAAGAATTTTCATGTTTCAATTGTATTTACAATTTAAAGCTCACCAAGCCATAATCCATTGGAAAAATCTGACCCGAAATCGATGCTGCATCTTCAGAAATAAGATAACTTGCCATACGGGCAACCTCTTGGGGTTTTAGATAATTTTTCAATGGGTGTCGTTCCATCATATTTTCCTTCATACGATCGTTTCTTAAAATAGATCCAGATAAAGAAGTCTCTGTAATAGTTGGGGCAATAGCATTGATACGAATTGACGGAGCAAGTTCAGCACCGAGCGATTTAACTAATCCCTCTACTCCTGCTTTAGCTGTTGCTATACTGGCATGAAAGGGCATTCCAAGTTTTGCTGCAACGGTACTGAACAAAATGATAGAAGGATTTTTCCCCCTCTTTAATGCAGGAAGAAAATGCTGAATGACTTTCACAGCTCCTATGACATTTATTTCAAAATCGTTTCTAAAATCATCTTGAGTTAAACTCAAAATGGGCTTCAGGTTTATAGAGCCAGGACAATAAATCAAAGCATCAACACGCTCACATTCAGGCAAAGCATCCAGCAAAACATCAACTGAATAATGTTTTAAATTTGGATGAATACTATCAGGAGCGCTTCTGCTAATATTATAAATCTGGTAATTTTCCAGCTGCTGCAGTAAAATAGCATTACCAATTCCTTTACTCCCGCCAACGATTACAATAGTTTTCATTTTTTTAATATTAAATTTAAGAACTGGTATATTGTCTTTACTTCGATTTATAAGAAAATAAGATCTTATTGTAATTAATTATCAAAAAACTAAAGTGCGTTTTCGTACAAGATAATATTCCAATGTTAAAGATAATAATTGTTTAACAATTTTTAATAAATATTAAACAAAATAAAAATTATTTTATAATGCTAAATAAGCTTTCCTTAATTCTCAATTGAGCATCTTCCATGTTAAAATAAAAAACACAGAAATTAAATAGAGGTAAATTCTTTAGCGTTTATTGAAGTTAATTTTTGTCTTTTGGCGCAAAGTACGTGGGCGTTTTGACAAGAAAACTTCAGCCATCATGCAGCGTGCGCTTCCACCGCCACAAGCTTCAATTGTATCCAAGCTCGAACTTAAAA
>NZ_JBSIPG010000016.1:0-94863 GCF_054075145.1 Flavobacterium xizangense
CTGAACCCAAAACCACGGCACGCAGTCTTGACGTTTCGTTCTTTACATTTAATTGCAACATAACTTTATTATATTTTGAGCAAAGATAAAAAAAGCTTCACATGTAAGTGAAGCTTTCTATTTTTTATTTGTTAGGCTTAAATTCTCTTAACGGATGCCCTGTGTAAATTTGCCTTGGTCTTCCAATTGGCTCTTTGTTTTCACGCATTTCTTTCCATTGTGCGATCCATCCCGGCAATCTTCCGATAGCAAACATTACTGTAAACATATCTGTTGGAATTCCTAACGCTCTGTAAATAATTCCTGAGTAAAAATCAACATTTGGATATAAGTTTCTTGATTTGAAGTACTCATCTTCAAGAGCTGCTGTTTCTAATTTTCTAGCAATATCTAAAATTGGATCTTCAACACCTAAAGTTTCTAAAACTTCTTTAGCTGCTTTTTTGATAATTTTTGCTCTTGGATCAAAGTTTTTATAAACTCTGTGTCCGAATCCCATTAAACGGAAAGGATCATTTTTATCTTTAGCTTTAGCCAAGAATTTATCAGTATCTCCACCGTCTTTGTTGATTTCTTCCAACATTTCAAGTACAGCCTGATTTGCTCCTCCATGAAGAGGTCCCCAAAGAGCAGAAACTCCAGATGAGATTGAAGCAAATAAACCAGCATGAGATGAACCTACCATTCTTACTGTTGAAGTTGAACAATTTTGTTCGTGATCTGCGTGAAGAATAAATAATTTATCCAATGCATCAACAACAACAGGATTTGCTTTGTAAGGTCCTGTAGGCAATTGAAACATCAATTGCATAAAGTTCTCAACATAACCTTTTGTATTGTCATAATAGTTCAATGGATATCCCATTGATTTTCTGTATGTCCAAGTTGCAATAACTAAAAATTTAGCCATTGTTTTGCAAATTGCCTCATACATTTCTTTTTCGTTATCCACATTTACTGCTTTTGGGTTGAAAGCAGTTAAAGCGCTTGTCAAAGCTGACAAAACACCCATTGGATGTGCTGTTTTTGGGAAACCATCAATGATATTTTTCATTTCTTCGTTAACTAACGAATGTTTTTTAATACCATTTTCAAAGTTTTCTAATTCTGCAGCTGTTGGCAGTTCTCCAAAAATTAAAAGATAAGATACCTCTAAAAAACTAGCCTTTTCAGCTAAATCTTCAATTGAATATCCTCTGTAACGTAAGATTCCTAATTCTCCGTCTAAGAAAGTAATTTCACTTGTACAAGATCCAGAGTTTTTATAACCTGGGTCGATTGTAATAATACCAGTTAAATCACGTAATTTGTTAATATCGATAGCTGATTCATTTTCGCTCCCTGTGATAACCGGAAGTTCAATTTTTTTACCATCTACTTCTAATGTAGCTATTTTTGACATAATATAATCGGAAATAATTCTATAAAATAATAATTTATCAAATCTAAGGAATTTAAGACTAACTAAAAAAAGAATCCTGCTATGAATTTGTTAAAACTCCAAAAAAAAACCATTCGTTAAAACGAATGGTTTGAAATCAATATATAACTCTTACAATTATTTAATTTTGAAAGCGTTCAAGCCCGGGAAATAAGCAGTACTTCCAAGTTCTTCTTCAATTCTTAATAACTGATTGTATTTAGCCATACGGTCAGAACGTGAAGCAGAACCAGTCTTGATTTGTCCACAGTTTAAAGCAACAGCTAAATCTGCAATTGTATTATCTTCAGTTTCTCCAGAACGGTGAGACATTACAGATGTATAACCAGCATTTTTAGCCATGTTTACAGCTGCAATAGTTTCAGTTAAAGTACCAATTTGATTTACTTTTACTAAAATTGAATTAGCAATTCCTTTTTCAATTCCTGTAGACAAACGCTCAACATTAGTAACAAATAAATCGTCTCCAACTAATTGAACTTTGTTTCCAATTTTTTCCGTTAAGTATTTCCATCCATCCCAGTCATCTTCATACATACCGTCTTCGATAGATATAATTGGATATTTAGCAGCAAGTTCAGCTAAATAATCAGCTTGTTCTTCAGAAGTTCTGATTTTTCCAGTTTCACCTTCAAATTTAGTATAATCGTATTTACCGTTTACGTAAAACTCAGAAGCAGCACAATCAAGAGCAATCATGATCTCGTCACCGAAAGAATATCCAGCTTTTTCAACCGCTAGTTTGATAGTATCTAAAGCATCTTCAGTACCACCAGCCAAGTTTGGAGCAAAACCTCCCTCATCACCAACAGCAGTACTTAAACCTCTATCGTGTAATACTTTTTTCAGGTTGTGAAAAATTTCAGTTCCCATTTGCATAGCATGTGTAAAAGAAGTTGCTTTTACAGGGAAAATCATAAACTCTTGAAATGCAATAGGAGCATCAGAGTGAGAACCACCATTAATGATATTCATCATTGGAACTGGCAATGTATTAGCAGAAACTCCACCAACATATCTGTATAATGGCAATCCTAATTCATTTGCAGCGGCTTTAGCAGCAGCTAAAGAAACTCCTAAAATAGCATTAGCTCCTAATTTAGATTTATTTGGAGTACCGTCTAAATCAATCATTAGTTGATCGATAGTATTTTGTTCAAAAACAGAAGTTCCAACTAATTCTTCAGCAATAACAGTATTTACATTATTCACTGCATTCAAAACTCCTTTACCTAGATAAGCTTTACCTCCATCACGTAATTCAACAGCTTCGTGCTCTCCAGTTGATGCTCCAGATGGAACAGCAGCTCTACCTAAAACCCCATTTTCAGTTACTACATCAACTTCAATAGTTGGGTTTCCTCTAGAATCAAGAATTTGTCTTCCGTGAACTTTAATTATAATACTCATTATTTTTGTTTTTTTATTAATAAATTATATTTTTTTTCGAAATTATAAAAATATTTAATAGAAAAAATGCATTCTCATTATTAAACACCTTTATTTATTAACTATATCGTTTTAGCAGAAGCTTCTTTAATGTTCTTTACGAATTGATCAAACAAATAAGACGAATCGTGTGGCCCAGGACTAGCTTCTGGGTGATACTGTACAGAAAAACAGTTTTTGTTTTTCATACGCATACCCGCTACAGTACCATCATTTAAATGCAAGTGTGTAATTTCTAAATCCGGATGATTATCCAACTGTTCTTTATTAACAGCAAAACCATGATTTTGAGAAGTGATTTCACCTTTACCCGTAATTAAATTTTTCACAGGATGGTTAATTCCACGGTGTCCATTAAACATTTTATAAGTTTTAACTCCATTTGCCAAAGCAATAACTTGGTGACCTAGACAAATTCCGAATAATGGCTTATCATCAGCCAATATCTCCTTTGCAACTTCGATAGCTCCAAATAAAGGATCTGGATCTCCAGGTCCGTTTGACAAGAAATATCCATCAGGATTAAATTCAGACATATCTTTATATGTCGAATTATACGGATACACTTTAATATAACAATCTCTCTTTGCAAGATTTCTTAAAATATTCTTCTTAATTCCAAGATCTAGTGCTGAAACTTTGTAAGTCGCATTTTCATCACCAACAAAATATGGTTCAGTTGTAGACACTTTAGACGCAAGCTCTAGACCTTCCATATTTGGAACATCTGCTAATTCCTTTTTCAAGTCTTCAATTGAAGTACCATCTGTACAAATTACAGCATTCATTGCTCCATTGTCACGAATATAACTTACAAGAGCTCTTGTATCAACATCAGAAATACAAATTAGGTTTTGCTTAGTAAAGTAATCTTCTAAACTTCCAGAAGCACCTTCTCTTGAATAATTAAAGCTAAAGTTTTTACAAACCAAACCTGCAATTTTAATGCTGTCTGATTCTACTTCTAAATCATTAACACCATAATTACCAATATGCGGATTAGTCGCAACCATAATTTGACCAAAATAAGAAGGATCTGTAAAAATCTCCTGATATCCGGTCATTCCAGTATTAAAACAAACCTCACCAAAAGTTTTACCGCTAATACCGATAGACTTTCCGTGAAAAATAGTTCCATCACTTAATAATAAAATGGCGCTTTGTCGTGTTGTGTATTTCATTCTTTAATTTGTATTGTTTTTTTTAATTGTGCATGAAACTTGAAAAGCTTCATTTGTAATTAGATATTTTGCAAATTTACTTCTTTAAAAGAGCGCTTCCAAGATTTTTTAAAACTTTCATTCGTAAAAATAAAACCTAACATTTTAAATAAGTTACATTTTTATAGGTTTCAAAAAAAAAACAAAAAAAAAAGGATAAACTAACAATTAGTTTATCCTTGATTTTTATAGAATCATTACTTTCATAATTATTCAGAAGCTTCTGTAGTCGTTTCTGATTCAGCAGCTGGAGCTTCAGGAGCAGTTCCTTCAGCTTTTTTTGCTTTACCACCACGACGGCTTTTAGCTTTTTTAACTTCTTTTTTACCTCCATTGTAAAGCTCATTGAAATCAACAAGTTCGATCATCGCCATATCAGCGTTATCTCCCAAACGATTTCCAACTTTAATGATACGAGTGTATCCACCTGGACGGTCACCAACTTTAGCAGCTACATCTCTGAACAAGTCAGTTACAGCATATTTGCTACGTAAGTAAGCAAAAACAATACGACGGTTGTGAGTCGTATCTTCTTTTGATTTTGTAATTAAAGGCTCAACAAATTGTTTAAGCGCTTTAGCTTTAGCAACAGTAGTATTAATACGTTTGTGCTCGATAAGAGAACAAGCCATATTAGCCAACATAGCTTTTCTATGTCCAGTCTGTCTACTTAAGTGGTTGAATTTTTTTCCGTGTCTCATGACGTGTTTTTTTTATCTTCATCTTGCTACAATCCACTATGGAGAGCAAAATATGAAGTAAATTATTCTTTATCTAATTTGTATTTAGCTAAATCCATCCCGAAAGTCAAATTTTTAACTGCAACAAGTTCATCAAGTTCTGTTAAAGATTTTTTACCGAAATTACGGAATTTCATTAGGTCATTTTTATTGAACGATACTAAATCACCAAGTGTATCAACTTCAGCCGCTTTCAAGCAATTTAATGCTCTTACAGATAAATCCATATCAACAAGCTTAGTTTTAAGCAATTGTCTCATATGCAATGACTCTTCATCATACGATTCTGTTTGTGCAATTTCGTCAGCCTCAAGTGTAATTCTTTCATCAGAAAACAACATGAAATGGTGAATTAAAACTTTAGCAGCTTCAGTAAGAGCATCTTTAGGATTAATAGATCCATCAGTTTTGATTTCAAAAACTAATTTTTCGTAATCTGTTTTTTGCTCTACACGGAAATTTTCGATTGCATATTTTACATTTTTTACCGGAGTAAAAATAGAATCTGTAAAAATTGTTCCAATTGCAGCATTCTGTTTTTTGTTCTCTTCAGCAGGAACGTATCCTCTACCTTTTTCGATCGTTAAATCGAAGTTCAATTTGATTTTAGAATCTAAATTACAGATAACAAGGTCTGGATTCAAAACTTGGAAACCTGAAATAAATTTCTGAAAATCACCTGCTGTTAGCTGATCTTTACCAGAAACAGAAATAGTAACTGCTTCATTATCAATATCTTCAATTTGACGTTTGAAACGAACTTGTTTTAGATTAAGGATAATTTCGGTAACATCTTCAACAACACCTGAAATAGTAGAAAACTCATGATCTACACCTTCGATACGAACAGATGTAATTGCATAACCTTCTAACGCTGAAAGCAAAACTCTTCTAAGTGCATTACCAACTGTCAATCCGTAACCAGGTTCCAAAGGTCTAAATTCAAATTTACCTTCAAAATCGGTTGAATCGATCATGATAACTTTATCGGGCTTTTGAAAATTAAATATTGCCATAAATTTCGACTAAGTCAATTATTATTTGTTGTACAACTCTACGATTAATTGTTCTTTAATGTTTTCTGGAATCTGAAGTCTTGCAGGTACAGAAACGAAAGTTCCTTCTTTAAGATCATTGTTCCAAGTAATCCATTCATAAACATGACTTGAATTTGATAAAGAACGTTCGATAGCTTCTAAAGATTTAGATTTTTCACGAACTGCAACTTTATCACCAGGTTTAAGGTGGTAAGAAGGAATATTTACAACTTCACCATTTACAGTAACGTGTCTGTGAGATACGATTTGACGTGCACCTCTTCTAGAAGGAGCGATACCCATTCTAAAAACAACGTTATCTAATCTTGCTTCGCATAATTGTAATAAAACTTCACCAGTAACTCCTTTAGTAGCTGATGCTTTTTCGAATAAATTTCTGAATTGTTTTTCTAAAATTCCGTAAGAATATTTAGCTTTTTGCTTTTCCATTAACTGAACAGCGTACTCAGATTTTTTTCCTCTTTTTTTAGCCATCCCGTGTTGTCCAGGTGGGTAATTTCTTTTTTCGAAAGATTTATCATCTCCGAAAATTGCTTCGCCAAATTTACGGGCGATTCTTGTGCTAGGACCAGTATATCTTGCCATTTTAAATTGTTTAAGATAGAGATTATGAATTCAGGTCTTATCCTTCGATAATCTATGTTCTATCTAGGTTATACTATAATATTTTTGAGTATTAAACTCTACGTCTTTTCGGAGGACGACATCCGTTGTGAGGCATTGGAGTAACATCGATAATCTCAGTAACTTCAATTCCACCGTTATGAATAGAACGGATAGCAGACTCACGTCCGTTTCCTGGTCCTTTTACATAAACTTTTACTTTTTTAAGTCCTGCTTCAAGAGCTACTTTACTACAATCTTCTGCTGCCATTTGAGCTGCGTACGGAGTGTTCTTTTTAGAACCTCTGAAACCCATTTTACCAGCTGAAGACCAAGAAATAACTTCACCTTTCTTATTAGTCAAAGAAATGATAATATTGTTGAAAGTCGCAGAAATATGAGCTTCACCCGTTGATTCAACGATAACTTTACGTTTTTTTGCAGTTGCTTTAGCCATATTACTTATTATTTAGTTGCTTTTTTCTTATTAGCAACAGTTTTTCTTTTACCTTTTCTTGTTCTAGAGTTGTTTTTAGTTCTTTGTCCTCTTAATGGAAGACCAGATCTATGACGGATACCTCTGTAACAACCAATATCCATTAAACGTTTGATGTTCAAAGAAACCTCAGAACGCAATTCTCCTTCAATTTTGTAAAATGAAACTGCATCACGAATTGCTCCGATCTCGTCATCATTCCAATCTTGAACTTTTTTATCTTGGCTAACTTGAGCTTTTTCTAAAATCTCAATAGCTCTACTTTTTCCTAATCCGAAGATGTAGGTAAGTGCGATAACACCTCTTTTGTTTTTTGGGATATCTACCCCTGCTATTCTTGCCATAATTATCCTTGTCTTTGTTTAAATCTAGGATTCTTTTTGTTTATTACGTACAGTCTCCCTTTTCTACGCACGATAATGCACTCGGCACTTCTCTTTTTTACTGATGCTCTAACTTTCATAGTAATTATCCTTTAATATCGATAAGTAATTCTTGCTTTTGACAAATCATAAGGACTCATTTCCAGTTTCACTTTATCACCAGGTAATAATTTGATGTAATGCATACGCATTTTACCAGAAATATGAGCAATTACAATATGTCCATTTTCTAACTCTACACGGAACATAGCATTTGATAATGCTTCAATGATTGATCCGTCTTGTTCTATTGCTGATTGTTTTGCCATAAATATATTAAGCTACTGCTTTTCTATTTTTACCAGTCTTCATTAAACCATCATAATGTTTGTTTAACAAATATGAATTGATTTGCTGAATAGTATCTATTGCAACTCCAACCATAATTATTAATGAGGTACCTCCAAAAAACATTGCCCAAGCATCTGTTACACCAATAACACTAACTACAATAGCTGGGAACACAGCAATCAAAGCAAGGAATAAAGAACCTGGAAAAGTTATTAAAGACATCACTTTATCAAGGAAGTCTGAAGTTTCAGCACCAGGACGAACCCCAGGAATAAAACCACCACTTCTTTTCAAGTCATCAGCCATTTTGTTAGTCGGCACAGTGATTGCAGTATAAAAGAATGTAAACACAATAATTAAAGTTGCGAATAATAAATTATACCAAAAACCAAACATGTCTTTAAATACTACAAGAATGGATTGTGATGTTTCTGACTGAGATAACCCAGCTACAGCTGCAGGTATAAACATAATTGCCTGAGCAAAAATAATTGGCATAACCCCAGCAGCATTCAGCTTCAAAGGAATCCATTGTCTATTACCACCTGCTAAATCTTGCTCATAATCACCAGTAGTCGTACGACGAGCGTACTGAACAGGAATTCTACGTACTGCCATTGTAAGCAATACACAAGAAATAATCACTAATAACCACAAAATAATTTCAATAACTAACAACATTGGTCCTCCATTGTTATTGGTAACTCTCGTAGTAAACTCTTGAATAAAAGCTTGCGGTAAACGAGCCAAGATACCAACCATAATTAATAATGAAATTCCATTTCCAATACCTTTATCAGTAATTTTTTCACCAAGCCACATAGCAAAAATTGTACCAGTAACTAAAATGATTACAGAAGAGAATAAAAACTCAGGTGAGTTAAAGCCTAGTAGAAAAGCACTACCAGGCAATGTTCTGTATAAATTGTAGATATAGGTTGGACCTTGAACCAATGTAATAGCAATAGTTAACCAACGTGTAATTTGATTAATCTTTTTTCTACCACTCTCTCCATCATTTTGAAGTTTTTGCAAATAAGGAATAGCAATTCCCATTAACTGAACAACAATAGATGCAGAAATATAAGGCATAATACCTAAAGCAAAAACTGAAGCTTTAGAGAAAGCACCTCCTGTAAACATGTCTAGGACAGAACCTAAACCTTGTTTAGTTTGCCCTGCTAAACCTGTTAATTGAGTTGCATCAACTCCAGGAAGGGTAACGTGTGCTCCAAAACGATATACTAAAAGTAATCCTAAAGTAATCAGGATTCTATTCTTTAGTTCTTCGATTTTCCAAACATTGCTAATTGATTCAATAAATTTCTTCATACAATAGAAAAATTATATTGTTACAGCCTCTCCACCAGCAGCTTCAATAGCGGCTTTTGCAGTAGCAGTAAATTTGTGAGCAGTTACTTTTAATTTTGCTTTCAACTCTCCTCTACCTAAAATCTTAACGATTTCATTTTTGGTAGCTAGACGATTTGCAACAAATTCTGTCATAGAAACAGAATCAGTAATTAAACCATTGTCTACTAATAATTGAAGCGTATCTAAATTAACACCTTCGTATTCTTTACGGTTGATGTTTGTGAAACCAAACTTAGGTACACGTCTTTGAAGTGGCATTTGTCCACCCTCAAAACCAATCTTTTTAGAATAACCAGAACGAGATTTTGCTCCTTTGTGACCTCTTGCAGCAGTGCCACCTTTTCCAGAACCTTCTCCTCTACCTAATCTTTTATTTTGATTGTGCGTTGATCCTTCAGCTGGTTGTAAGTTACTTAAATTCATAACAGTATTTGTTATTTAGCTTCTTCAACAGAAACTAAGTGTTTAACTTTGTTTATCATACCAAGGATAGCAGGATTTGAATCATGCTCTACAACTTGTCCCATTTTACGTAGACCTAAAGCTTCCAAACCTCTTTTTTGAGAAAGAGGACAGTTGATTTTGCTTCTTACTTGTTTTACTAATAATTTAGCCATAATTTCCTTGAATTAACCTTTAAAAACTTTTTCTAAAGAAACACCTCTTTGTTTTGCAACAGTATGAGCGCTTCTCATTTGTAATAAAGCATCAAAAGTTGCTTTCACTACGTTATGAGGATTTGATGATCCTTGAGATTTAGATAATACGTCGTGAATACCTACTGATTCAAGAACTGAACGAACAGCTCCACCAGCAATAACTCCTGTACCATGAGACGCAGGAATTAAGAATACACGTGCACCACCAAATTTACCTTTTTGTTCGTGAGGAACTGATTGACCATTCAAAGGAATTTTTACTAAATTTTTCTTTGCATCTTCCACTGCTTTCGCAATTGCTTCAGAAACGTCTTTAGATTTTCCTAATCCATGACCAACTACTCCATTTTCATCACCTACAACTACAATAGCAGAAAAACCGAAAGCTCTACCTCCTTTTGTAACTTTAGTAACACGATTCACACTAACTAGACGATCTTTAAGTTCAAGACCACTAGGTTTTACCAATTCTACATTTTTGTATTTAGACATAATATATTAGAATTTAAGTCCAGCGGCTCTTGCGCCTTCTGCTAATGATTTAATACGACCGTGATATAAATATCCACCTCTATCAAAAGTGATGGTATCAATCCCAGCTTTTAACGCTTTTTCTGCAACTAGTTTTCCAACAGCAGCAGCTACTTCAACGTTAGTACCTTTTCCTATTTCTTTTTCTCTAGAAGATGCAGCTAATATAGTAACTCCATTTACATCATCAATAATTTGAGCGTAAATTTCTTTATTACTTCTAAAAACAGAAAGTCTTGGTCTTGCAGCAGAACCACTAACCGATTTTCTAATTCTGAATTTAATTCTCTGTCTTCTTTCAGATTTTGTTAATGACATAATCTTATTTTTTAAGCTGATTTACCTGCTTTTCTTCTTAATACTTCACCCACAAATTTAACACCTTTTCCTTTATATGGCTCTGGCTTACGGAAACCTCTGATTTTCGCAGCAACTTGACCTAAAAGTTGTTTATCAAATGATGTTAATTTTACGATAGGGTTCTTACCTTTTTCAGATATTGTTTCTAAAGCTACTTCTGGAGCAATTTCTAAAACAATATTGTGAGAATATCCAAGAGCTAAATCTAATTTTTGACCTTGGTTTGAAGCTCTATAACCAACTCCAACTAATTCTAGTTCTTTTGTGAAACCTTCAGATACACCAACAACCATATTACTGATCAAAGATCTGAATAATCCGTGTTTTGCTCTATGGTCTTTATGATCAGACGATCTTTCTACTAAAACTTGATCGCCTTCAACAGTTACATTTACGTCCGAAAACTCCTGAACTAGTTGACCTTTTTTTCCTTTTACTGTAATAATACCGTCTTTAACTTCAACAGTTACACCAGCAGGGATTACAATTGGGCTTTTACCTATTCTTGACATCTTATCTAGTGTTTAAAATTAGTATACGTAACAAATTACTTCACCACCTACATTTAATTGCTTAGCTTGTTTTCCAGTCATCAAACCTTTTGATGTAGAAACAATAGCAATTCCTAATCCGTTAAGGATTCTAGGTAATTTGGCAGCACCTGCGTACTTACGTAAACCAGGTTTACTAATTCTTTGGATATCTTTTATTACAGGCTCTTTAGTATCTTTATCATACTTCAAAGCAATTTTGATAGAACCTTGTACAGTGTTCTGCTCAAATTTGTAACTTAAGATATAACCTTGATCAAATAAGATCTTAGTTATTTCTTTTTTAAGATTAGAAGCTGGAATTTCAACAACTTTGTGGTTTGCAGCCACAGCGTTACGAACTCTAGTCAAATAATCTGCAATAGGATCTGTATACATATGTATTTGATTGCGATTATGGTTTTCGGGAGACACTCGTCCCCCGAACCTTTAATCAATTAAAAATTATTTTTTGGTTTGCAAAAGTAATAACTTATTGCGAGATTACCAAGACGCTTTTTTAACTCCTGGAATTAATCCATTATTAGCCATTTCACGGAAAGTTACACGTGAAATACCAAATTGACGAATATAACCTCTAGGTCTACCTGTTAATTTACAACGATTATGTAAACGAACTGGTGAAGCATTTTTAGGTAATTTTTGTAAGCCTTCATAATCTCCAGCTTCTAATAAAGCTTTTCTTTTTTCAGCATACTTAGCTACCGTTTTCTCTCTTTTCACCTCACGGGCTTTCATTGATTCTTTAGCCATGTCTTAATTCTTTTTAAAAGGTAATCCTAATTCAGCCAATAATGACTTTGCTTCCTTGTCTGTTTTTGCAGTAGTAACAAATGTAATATCCATTCCTGAAATTTTGTTTACTTTGTCAATATCAATTTCAGGGAAAATGATTTGCTCTAAAACTCCAAGATTGTAGTTACCTCTTCCGTCGAAACCAGTAGCTTTAATACCACCAAAATCTCTAACGCGCGGTAAAGCAGAAGTAATAAGTCTATCTAAAAACTCATACATTCTTTCACCACGTAAAGTTACTTTTGCTCCAATAGGCATCCCTTTTCTTAATTTGAAAGACGCAACGTCTTTCTTAGAAATTGTAGATACTGCTTTTTGTCCAGTGATCTTTGTCAACTCATCAACCGCATAGTCAATAAGTTTCTTATCAGATACAGCTGCACCAACTCCACGGCTCAAAACGATTTTTTCAAGTTTAGGAACTTGCATTACGTTTGTATATCCGAACTCTTCTTTAAGAGCAGAGATTACTCTACTCTTATATTCTTCTTTTAGTCTAGGTGTATATGCCATTACTATAGTACTTGATTAGATTTTTTTGAAAATCTTACTTTCTTATCTCCTTCTACTCTAATACCTACTCTAGTTGTTTCCTTAGTTTTAGGATCAATTAAAGCAATGTTAGAAATTTGAATAGAAGCCTCTTTCTTAACGATACCACCTTGAGGGTTTTTAGCACTTGGTTTTGTATGTTTCGAAACCATGTTTACACCTTCAACTATCGCTTTATTTTTCTCACGGTAAACACGTAGAACTTTACCTTCAGCACCTTTATGGTCTCCAGCAATAACCCTTACGATATCTCCTGATTTTATTTTTAGCTTTATCATCTTAAAACGAATTAAAGCACTTCTGGTGCTAATGATACAATTTTCATGAATTGTTTTTCACGAAGTTCTCTTGCTACCGGACCAAAAACACGAGTTCCTCTCATTTCTCCTGCAGCGTTCAAAAGAACACATGCATTGTCATCGAAACGGATATAAGAACCATCAGCTCTTCTCACTTCTTTTTTGGTACGTACAACAACTGCAGTTGAAACAGCTCCTTTTTTAACGTTTCCGTTTGGAGTTGCATCTTTAATAGATACTACAATCTTGTCACCAACAGAGGCATACCTTCTTTTGGTACCTCCTAAAACACGGATAGTTAAAACTTCCTTAGCTCCCGTGTTATCTGCTACTTTTAGTCTTGATTCCTGTTGTACCATAATTATTTAGCTCTTTCTAAGATTTCAACTAATCTCCAACATTTTGTTTTACTTAAAGGACGCGTTTCGCTAATTCTTACAGTATCTCCAATGTTACAGTCGTTTGTTTCGTCGTGTGCAACATATTTCTTTGTTTTCAACACGAACTTACCGTATAATGGGTGTTTTACTTTTCTTACTTCAGCAATAACAATAGACTTATCCATTTTATTTGAAGTAACAACACCTATTCTTTCTTTTCTTAAATTTCTTTTTTCTTCCATCTTTCAGCAGAATACAATTATTGTAACTCTCTTTTAGTTAACTCTGTAGCCAATCTTGCAACTGTTCTTCTAACGCTTCTAATTTGAAGTGGGTTAGCAATTGGAGAAATAGCATGAGCCATTTTTAGGTCAGCATATACTTTCTTAGTTTGACTAAGCTTTTCTTGCAACTCCGCTGCAGAAAGATCTTTTATTTCTGATTGTTTCATAATAAATATAAATTATGCTTCGAAATCTCTAGCAACGACGAATTTAGTTTTTACTGGAAGTTTCTGAGCTGCAAGACGTAAAGCCTCTTTTGCAACTGACAATGGAACTCCTCCAACTTCAAACATAATTCTTCCTGGTTTAACAACAGCAGCCCAATACTCAACTGCTCCTTTACCTTTACCCATACGTACTTCAAGAGGCTTCTTAGTGATAGGTTTGTCTGGAAATATTTTAATCCATAATTGTCCCTCTCTCTTCATGTAACGAGTTGCAGCGATACGCGCAGCTTCGATTTGACGAGAAGTTAAGAACATTCCATCTTCATGTACAGATTTAATACCAAACATTCCATTAGAAAGTTCATGCCCTCTTTGAGAGTTACCTTTCATCTTACCTTTTTGTACCTTACGGTATTTTGTTCTTTTAGGCTGTAACATTTTTCTTTAGTTTAAAAATTTACTTTCTTTTACGAGCGTCTGGTTTACCACCTTTGTTAAAAGGTTTTCTATCTCCTCTAGGAGAATCTCCACCTTTACCACCACCAGTTCCAGATTGTTTTTTATCCATTCCTGCAAGTGGAGAAAGATCTCTCTTTCCGTAAACCTCACCTTTCATGATCCACACTTTGATACCCATTCTACCGTAAGTAGTGTGAGCTTCAGCCAAAGCATAATCAATATCAGCTCTGAAAGTTGATAGAGGAATTCTACCTTCTTTGAAACCTTCTGAACGCGCCATCTCAGCACCATTCAAACGACCAGAAATCAAAACTTTGATACCTTCAGCGTTCATACGCATAGAAGCAGCAATAGCCATTTTGATTGCACGTCTGTAAGAAATACGGCTTTCGATTTGACGAGCGATGCTTGTCGCCACAAGGTAAGCATCTAACTCAGGTCTTTTAATTTCAAAGATGTTGATCTGAACCTCTTTGTCAGTAACTTTCTTAAGTTCTTCTTTTAACTTGTCTACCTCTTGTCCACCTTTTCCGATAATGATACCAGGTCTAGCAGTAGTGATAGTAACGGTTACAAGTTTCAAAGTTCTCTCGATGATTACTTTTGATACACTAGCTTTTGATAAACGAGCATGGATATACTTTCTGATTTTGTGATCTTCGGCAAGTTTATCACCGTAATCATTTCCACCATACCAGTTTGAGTCCCACCCTCTGATGATACCAAGTCTATTTCCAATTGGATTTGTCTTTTGTCCCATGCTGCTTAAGAATTGCTTTGTGTGTTATTGATAGCTCCAAGCACGATTGTAACGTGATTAGAACGCTTTCTGATTCTGTGTGCACGACCTTGTGGAGCTGGACGAAGTCTTTTCAACATCATTCCACCATCTACTCTGATCTCTTTAACAAATAATCCAGCTTCTTCTAAATTACCTTCACTATTTTTTTGCTCCCAGTTGTTGATTGCAGATAATAATAGTTTTTCTAATTTTCTTGAAGCTTCTTTAGAACTGAATCTTAAAATGTTAAGTGCTCTTTCTACCTTCTGACCTCTTACCAAGTCCGCTACTAAGCGCATTTTTCTAGGTGAAGTAGGGCAGTTATTCAATTTTGCGAAAGCAATAGACTTATTAGCCTCTTTTCTCGCATCTGCTGTTTCTCTTTTACGAACTCCCATTGCTTCTTATTTTTTACCTTTATTTTTTGCTCCAGCATGACCTCTAAAAGATCTAGTTGGTGAAAACTCTCCTAATTTGTGACCTACCATGTTTTCTGTTACGTAAACTGGTACAAATTGACGACCGTTATGAACTGCGATAGTTTGTCCAACGAAATCTGGAGTAATCATTGAAGCTCTAGACCAAGTCTTAACAACTGCATTTTTACCACTTTCTACGTTTTCCTGAACTTTCTTGTCTAATTTATAATGAACGAAAGGTCCTTTTTTTAATGAACGTGCCATATCTTATTATTTCTTTCTACGTTCTACGATATACTTGTTACTCGGGTTTTTCTTAGAACGAGTTCTGTAACCTTTAGCTGGCAATCCGTTTCTTGAACGTGGGTGCCCTCCAGAAGAACGTCCTTCACCACCTCCCATAGGGTGATCAACTGGGTTCATCGCTACTGGTCTAGTTCTAGGTCTTCTTCCTAACCATCTTGTTCTACCTGCTTTTCCAGATACAACTAATTGGTGATCAGAATTAGAAACAGCTCCAATTGTAGCCGAACAAGTTAACAAGATCAATCTTGTTTCACCAGATGGCATTTTAATTGTTGCATATTTCCCGTCTCTTGCCATTAACTGAGCAAAAGTTCCAGCTGAACGAGCAATAACTGCCCCTTGTCCTGGACGTAACTCAATACAAGATATAACAGTTCCAAGAGGAATTCTGCTTAAAGGTAATGTATTACCAATTTCAGGTTGAGATTCTGGACCAGAAACTAATTTCTGACCAACTTTCAATCCGTTTTGAGCAATTACATAAGTTTTCTCTCCATCAGCGTAAGCTAATAAAGCGATAAATGCAGTACGATTTGGATCGTACTCGATTGATTTCACTGTAGCCGGAATTCCGTCTTTAGTTCTTTTGAAATCAATAATACGATATCTCTGCTTGTGACCACCACCCGTATAACGCATGGTCATCTTTCCTTGACTATTTCTACCTCCAGAGTTTTTTATCGGCGCTATCAAAGAGCGTTCCGGCTTATCAGTTGTAATGGCGTCATAACCATTCACAACTCTAAATCGCTGACCTGGGGTAATAGGTTTTAATTTTCTTACTGACATTTTTCTATCTTAGATATTGTTGTAAAAATCAATTGTTTCTCCTTCTTGTACTTGAACAATCGCTTTTTTAATTGCATTTGTCTTTCCACTGATTAAACCACTTTTAGTGTATTTAGTAGATCTGTCTGGTCTCACATTCATAGTGTTAACAGAAACGATAGTTACTCCATAAGCAGCTTCAACAGCTTTCTTAATCTGAACTTTGTTCGCTTTTTTGTCAACAACGAATCCAAAACGGTTTAGAACTTCACTTTCTTTGGTTACTTTTTCCGTTACTATAGGTCTGATAATGATGCTCATATTCCTATTATTTACTTAAATTTTCTTCAATTAACTCTAAAGAACCTTCCAAAAGCACTAAATTATTAGCGTTTAATATTGCGTAAGTGCTTAATTCTGAGCTAGTTACGACGTTTGAAGCCTTTAAATTACGTGACGACAAATATACATTTTTATTTGACTCACCCAATACAAATAGAGATTTTTTATTTTCTAACCCTAAAGCTTTCAAAACGTTAATGAAATTTTTAGTGTTTGGCGCTTCAAAATTAAAGTCTTCTAGAACAACAATATTTGCCTCTTTTGCTTTAATTGAGAAAGCTGATTTTCTAGCCAATCTTTTCAAGTTTTTATTCAATTTGAATGAATAACTTCTTGGTCTTGGCCCGAAAACTGTTCCACCACCTTTAAACAAAGGATTTTTAACACTTCCTGCACGAGCAGTACCAGTTCCCTTTTGTTTTTTAATCTTACGCGTACTTCCAGTTACTTCAGCTCTTTCTTTAGCTTTATGAGTACCTTGTCTTTGATTAGCAAGATATTGCTTAACATCAAGATATACTGCGTGATTGTTTGGTTCAATTGCGAATACTGAATCAGAAAGTTGAACTTTTCTTCCAGTATCTTTTCCGTTGAAATCTAATACTTTTACTTCCATTACTTCTGAATGATTACATAAGAGTTTTTGTGCCCAGGAATACACCCTTTAACAACAAGCAGGTTCTTTTCAGCAACTACTTTTAAAACTCTAAGGTTTTGAACTTTCACATTTTCTCCTCCCATTCTTCCAGCCATACGCATTCCTTTGAATACTCTAGATGGATAAGAAGAAGCTCCTACAGAACCTGGCGCTCTTAAACGGTTGTGCTGACCATGAGTAGCTTGTCCAACACCACCAAAACCGTGACGTTTAACAACACCTTGGAAACCTTTACCTTTAGACACACCTTGTACATCTACAAATTCTCCTTCTTCAAAAATAGAAACATCAATAAGATCTCCTAATTTTTGTTCAGTTGCGAAATCTTGGAATTCAACGACTTTTTTCTTAGCAACAGTTCCAGCTTTTTTAAAGTGACCTAAAGCCGCTTTAGTAGAATGTTTCTCGTTTTTGTCATCGAAACCAAGTTGCAACGCTTCGTACCCGTCAACACCTTTGGTTCTGACTTGGGTAACAACACATGGACCAGCTTCGATTACTGTACAAGGAATGTTTTTCCCGTTTTCATCAAAAATACTAGTCATGCCGATTTTCTTACCAATTAACCCAGACATAAATATTAATTATTAATTACTAAAATTCCCTTCAATTTGAAAATAACAGAAATTTCCAAACAGGGAGTGCAAAAGTAGACATTAAAATTGAATATACCAAACGGTTACAAAAATTAAATCGCTCATTATCAAAATCCAAGGTCTAAAATGACATCAAAAACAACTTTGCTTATCTCAAAATTTCAACCTTTTTTTTTAATCTTAAGACAATTCAGACTTAACAATTACTTAATAAAATTGAAACAAAAAACTTTGGCACCACCTTAAAACAAAGGCGTTTACACAAAACCAAAAGACTACTAAAATCGTAAAACACTCAAAAAATAAGCAAATCAAAATCATCTTTCAAAAACAAAAAAAAGCGAGACATTTCTGTCTCGCTTTTTATATAAAAAAATATAAAAAAATTATACTTTTATCTCTACTTCTACTCCACTTGGCAATTCAAGCTTCATTAAAGCATCAATAGTTTTAGATGAAGATGAATAAATATCAATCAATCTCTTGTATGACATTACTTCAAATTGCTCTCTCGCTTTTTTGTTAACGTGCGGAGAACGTAATACAGTGAAAAGTTTTTTGTGAGTTGGCAACGGAATAGGACCTGTTACAACTGCTCCAGTAGTTTTTACTGTTTTTACGATCTTTTCAGCAGATTTATCCACCAACATGTGATCGTAAGACTTTAGTTTTATTCTGATTTTTTGACTCATTTTCTTAAGAATTAAGCGTTACCTTTTGCTTTTTTAATTACCGCTTCTGAAATATTAGAAGGCGTTTCTGCATAGTGAGAAAACTCCATTGTTGAAGTAGCTCTACCTGAAGACAATGTTCTTAATGTAGTAACATAACCAAACATTTCAGATAAAGGCACATCAGCCTTGATAGTTTTAGCCCCATTTCTATCACCCATATCATTAACCTGACCTCTACGACGGTTCAAGTCACCAACGATATCACCCATATTTTCTTCAGGAGTAATAACTTCGATTTTCATGATTGGCTCAAGAATAACAGCTCCAGCAGCACGTCCAGACTCTTTATAACCCATTCTAGCAGCTAACTCAAAAGAAAGCGCATCAGAATCCACTGGGTGGAAAGACCCATCCAACAAAGTTACTTTTAAACTATCAACAGCATATCCAGCCAAAGGTCCAGTTTTCATAGCTTCACGGAAACCTTTTTCAACAGCAGGAATATACTCTTTAGGAACGTTACCACCTTTTACCTCATTCACAAACTGTAATCCAACAGGAACTTTACCATCAACTTCATCAGCAGGTTCGATTCTAAATACGATATCACCGAATTTACCACGACCTCCAGATTGTTTCTTGTAAGTTTCTCTATGTTGAGCAGATTTTGTAAACGCTTCTTTGTATTCAACCTGAGGCTCACCTTGATTAACCTCCACTTTAAATTCACGTTTCATACGATCAACCAATATGTCTAAGTGAAGCTCACCCATACCCGAAATAATCGTTTGACCTGAAGCCTCGTCAGTTCTAACTGTAAATGTTGGATCTTCTTCAGCCAATTTAGCCAGAGCCATACCCATTTTATCTACATCAGCCTTAGTTTTAGGCTCAATAGCAATACCGATTACTGGATCAGGGAATTTCATAGATTCCAAAATAATTGGATTCTTTTCATCACATAAAGTATCTCCAGTCTTAATATCTTTAAATCCTACAGCAGCTCCAATATCTCCAGCCTCAATAAATTCGATTGGATTTTGTTTATTAGCGTGCATTTGGTAAATACGAGAAATTCTTTCTTTGTTACCAGAACGAGTATTTAAAACATAAGAACCAGCATCTAAACGTCCAGAATAAGCACGGAAGAAAGCTAAACGACCTACGAATGGGTCAGTAGCAATTTTAAATGCCAAAGCAGCGAATGGCTCTTTTACATCTGGCTTACGTAAGATTTTAGTTTGATCTTCTTCTAACAAATCAGCATCATCAGGATGAATACCTTCGATACCTTCTTTATCTAATGGAGATGGTAAATACTTACAAACAGCATCTAACATGAACTGAACTCCTTTATTTTTGAAAGAAGAACCAGCAAGCATCGGAATGATTGCCATATCAATAGTAGCAGCTCTTAATGCATTATTGATTTCCTCCTCTGTAATAGAGTTTTCATCTTCCATGTATTTATCCAAAAGATTTTCGTCATAAGTAGCAATCTCTTCGATAAGAATAGAACGATAATGCTTTACATCATCAATCATATCAGCTGGGATGTCAACAATATCAAAAGTAGCTCCTTGCGTTTCATCATGCCATACGATAGCTTGATTTTTAACCAAGTCAACAATACCTTTAAAATCAGCTTCATCACCAATAGGCAAAGTAATTGCAACCGCATTCGATTTCAACATATCTTTAACCTGTCCGCATACAGCTAAAAAGTTAGCACCTTGACGATCCATTTTGTTCACAAATCCCATACGAGGAACTCTATATTGATCAGCAAGTCTCCAGTTAGTTTCTGATTGTGGCTCAACACCATCAACGGCACTAAACAAGAAAACTAAACCATCAAGTACACGCAAAGAACGGTTTACCTCTACAGTAAAGTCTACGTGCCCAGGAGTATCAATAATATTAAAGTGATAAGGTAATGATTCTGGAAGAACTTTACCTTGCTCAGTTGGAAAATTCCAAGTACAAGTTGTAGCAGCAGAAGTAATTGTAATACCTCTTTCCTGCTCTTGCGCCATCCAGTCCATTGTTGCAGCACCATCGTGTACCTCACCAATTTTATGCGACTTTCCAGTGTAAAAAAGAATACGCTCAGTTGTTGTTGTTTTACCAGCATCAATGTGAGCAGCAATTCCGATATTTCTTGTATATTTTAAATCTCTAGCCATTTCTTACGAATTAAAATCTAAAGTGAGAGAATGCTTTGTTAGCTTCTGCCATTTTGTGAGTATCCATTCTTTTCTTAACCGCAGCACCTTCTTCTTTAGCAGCCGCTAAACATTCTGACGCTAAACGCTGTGCCATAGATTTTTCATTTCTTCTTCTTGAATAAAGTATTAACCACTTCATTGCCATAGAAATTTTTCTATCTGGACGAATCTGCATCGGGATTTGGAATGTAGCTCCACCAACTCTACGGCTACGTACTTCTACGTGAGGCATAACGTTTGTTAAAGCATCTTTCCAGATCTCTAATGAAGTTTTCTCATCATTTTGCTTTTTAGATTCGATGATATCAATTGCATCATAAAATACTTTAAAAGCTGTAGATTTCTTACCGTCCCACATTAAGTTATTTACAAAACGTGTTACCAATTGGTCGTTAAACCTCGGGTCTGGTAAAAGTGGTCTTTTCTTTGCCGCTCTTTTTCTCATGTCTTTTTCTTAAAAGTTTTTAAATTACTTTTTTGCTTCTTTTGGGCGTTTAGCACCGTACTTAGATCTTCTTTGCGTTCTTCCTGCAACTCCTGACGTGTCAAGCGCTCCACGAACGATATGATATCTAACACCTGGTAAATCTTTTACCCTTCCGCCTCTAACTAATACTATCGAGTGCTCTTGTAGATTGTGTCCTTCTCCAGGAATGTAAGCATTCACCTCATTACCATTTGTCAAACGCACACGCGCAACTTTACGCATTGCAGAGTTTGGTTTTTTTGGTGTAGTAGTGTAAACACGCGTACAAACCCCTCTTCTTTGAGGACAAGAATCTAAAGCAACCGATTTACTCTTCTTAGTTATCTGAGTTCTTCCTGTTCTTACTAATTGTTGAATTGTTGGCATAATTAATACTAAAAATTATTATGTTTATTAAATTCCCGCTTTTTACGGGGTTGCAAATGTATAAAATATTTTTCACTATACAAACGTTAATTCATTAATTTTCAAGAACATTATTTAACCTTATGTTTTTACAAACAAACAATAGATATTTGCAATACTATTAACAAATGAAAAAAAGCTTTTGAAACTCTTATTACAAATATCCCTTCTTTGCTTAATGAGCTTATCTAGCTATGCACAAAATTTTCATTTAACAATAAAGGGAACAAACAAAACTGAAAATCAAATCATTGATTCTTTAAACTACAGCAAAGAGCACTTAAATATAAAATCATTAACTGATGAGATAAAAAACATATCAGAAAAACTATCAAAAATTGGCTATACAGAAAACAAGATTCAAAACACAATTAAAATAAACGACAGCATTTATACTGCAGAAATTGACTTAAAAGAACAAACAAAATACATACATATATATATAGGTACAAATAATTCTTTTTTTTATTCGGAAGAACCAACAAATGACACCATAATTATTCCATACATTAAGGTAGAAAACTATTTAAATCAAAAAATCATTGATGCAGAAAAACAAGGTTTCGCACTAAGCAAAATCAAACTTGAAAATATCCGAAAAAAGAAATCCATAATTTATGCAGACTTAAATTTCAAATCAGAAAAAAAAAGAACTATAAATTCAATTATTCTCAATTACACAAATTCGAAAGCAAAAGATTTTTTCCCTAAAGGACACCTCAAACAACTTAACAAAAAATATCTAAACAAGACATTCAATCAAGAAACAACACAGCAACTTTACGAAGACATAAACAGTTATGAATTTATTTCGCAAACGAAATATCCCGAAATACTATTCACCACTGATTCAACAAAAATTTACACTTATATAGAAAAAAGAAAAGCAAATACTTTTGATGGTTATATTGGATTCTCAAACGACGATGAGAGTAAAATGAATATAAATGGATATATAGACATTACCTTATTAAACACGCTTCATGCTGGCGAACAATTTTCTTTGTACTGGAAAAGCGATGGAAACCAACAAAAAACTTTCAACGCAAAATTAGAAATTCCGTACATCTTCAAATCTCCATTAGGAATAAAAGCCCAATTGAACATATTCAAACAAGACAGTACTTTTCAAAACACAAAAAACGCAATTGATTTAGGATACTACATAAATTACAATTCCAAAATTTATGTAGGATATCAATCAACGGAATCGAGCGATATTCAAAATATTAACAATTTACAAATCAGCGATTTTAAAAACGCATTTTTAACGTCAAGTTTTGATTACAAACGAATTGACCACAAAAACAATCTAGTTCCGCGAAAAGCATTTGTTAACTGGATAATTGGTTACGGAAAAAGAAACACAAACAATGATCCTGAAACAGCTGGACCGAGTACGCAATTTTAC
This sequence comes from Flavobacterium xizangense, assembly GCF_054075145.1. Classification (NCBI taxonomy): domain Bacteria; kingdom Pseudomonadati; phylum Bacteroidota; class Flavobacteriia; order Flavobacteriales; family Flavobacteriaceae; genus Flavobacterium; species Flavobacterium xizangense. The sequence goes on from NZ_JBSIPG010000016.1 coordinate 23,207, forward strand.
ACAAATTTAAATGCATCGTATAATTTTGAGATTAACTCCAAAAATTTCATTAACATAAATTCACAAAATTTTTATCTTCAGAGCAAAAATTATATCTCTAGCGAATTGTTTCGTTTTGGCGGTATGAATTCCATTAGAGGATTTTTAGAAAACAGTTTGCAATCAAACTTTAATTTTTTAATTCTTACAGAGTATCGATATAAATTCACACCAAATATTTATATACATACAATAGCAGATTATGGCATATATCAAGACTTAACATCCGCAATTGACCCAAACAAAACAAAAAAATTAATAGGATTAGGAATCGGCACAGTTTTACAGACACCAAACGGATTATTAAAAATAAATCTCACAAATGGTGGTCAAAATATTGAAGAGTTACAATTATATAACACTATCGTAAACATATGTTATAATGTTAAATTTTAGCAGTAACTGAAAAAAGTTTAATCTAATATTAGGATAGTTAACAAATTATTAAGAGTTTTGCGATACTAATTCAAAATATTTAAAAATGAAACTAAAGTTCAATGGATTCTTAGTGCTTTTATTAGTGCTAGTGGCGCAACTTACTTTTGCGCAAGAAAGAGCCGTTTCAGGGACAGTTTCTGACAATGCCGGAATGCCTTTACCAGGTGTGAGTGTATTAGTTAAAGGAACAAAAGCTGGAACGCAAACTGATTTTGATGGTAAATTTACTATCAAAGCAACATCAAGCCAAGTCTTGGTATTTAGCTACATTGGAATGAAAACCCAGGAAGTAGCAGCAAGTTCTACTTCATTAAACGTAAAATTAGCAGCAGCCGCTCAAGAACTTGAAGGAGTTGTAGTAACGACTGCTTTAGGTATTAAAAGAGAGAAAAAATCTCTTGGTTATTCTGCTCAAACAGTATCAGCTGAGCAAGTTGGAACTGTACCAACAGGAAACTTTACTAACAACTTATCTGGTAAAGTTGCTGGTCTTAGTGTAACTCAGGGTACTAACTTTGGAGGATCTACAAACGTGGTTCTTAGAGGTTTCAAATCACTTTTGGGTGACAACCAGGCTTTATTTGTAGTTGATGGTGTGCCAATTTTGAACAACAACGTAAACAGTAATGATCAAAAAAGTGGTAGAGGTGGTTACGATTACGGTAACGCTGCATCAGATATCAACCCAAACAACATTGCTGAGATCAACGTATTAAAAGGTGCTGCTGCAACTGCACTTTACGGATCTAGAGCACAAAATGGTGCAATCATCATTACAACTAAAAAAGGAAAATCTAGAACTGATTTATCAGTTGAGTTCTCTTCTTCTTACACTATGTCTACTGTAGACAAAACAACTTTCCCTAAATACCAAACTGAATATGGTCAAGGTTATTTCGGACAAAGATTCTCTACCTACAACGGACAACCAAGATCTAGATCTGGAGACGATGCTTCTTACGGACCAAAGTATGATGGCTCATTAGTATGGCAATATGATGCTTTTACTCCAGATTCTCCTAATTACGGAAAACAAACTCCATGGAAAGTTGCTAGCAATGGTCCAATCGAATTTTTTGATACAGGAACATCTACAATCAACAACATCTCGTTAAACGGAGGTACTGAAAAAGCTACTTACAGATTAACTTACGCAAATACAGACAGCAGAGACATTTTGCCAAATTCATTATTAAGCAAAAACAACTTTAACTTTGCCGGTACTTACAAATTCAACGACAAATTAAGTTCTACTTTCAATGCGACTTATGTTTCACAAAACACAAGAAACAGAAACTCAACTGGATACGGAGGAAACCAATTAGCTGGTTTCAGACAATGGTGGGCAACAAACGTTGACCTTAACGAGCAAAGAGATTTATATTTCGCACACCGCCAAAATTATACTTGGAACATCAAAAGTGCTGCAGATATTACTCCAGCATACTGGGATAACCCTTACTTCCAAAGATATGAAAACTACAACAACGATAGCAGACAAAGAGTTGCTGCTAACGCAAGTATTACTTACGACGTAAATAAAAACTTAAGCTTTACAGGTAGAGTTGGTACTGACGGCTTCAACTTAAAAACAGAAGACAGAATTGCTCCAGGTTCAACTCCAGCAACTCTTGGTTCTAACTCAAACCTTCAAAATCTTCCTGCTCAGCCATCAGGTTACGCATTAGATTTGTACAACTTCAGCGAGCAAAACTATGATTTCTTAGCTACGTATAAAAAAGACTTAAGCGAAGATTTAAATCTTAACGTTCTTCTTGGTACAAACTACAACGTACAAAGCAGATTCATTAACCAACAAATGACTTCAGGAGGTTTATACATCCCTGGATTATACACTATTTCTAACTCACTTTCTGCTCCTGCACTTCCTAGAATTGTAGACACAAGAAAAGAAGTATTGGGTTTATTCGCACAAGCGACTTTAGGATACAAAGGAACATACTACTTAGAAGGTTCTGTTAGAAGAGATGAGTCTTCTGCTCTTCCAGCTGATAACAATGCATACTGGTATTCTGCAATATCTGGAAGTGTTGTTTTCTCAAACTGGTTAAAAGATGTTGAGTTCATCAACTTTGGTAAATTCAGAGTTGCTTATGCTCAAGTAGGTTCTGATACAGATCCAAACCAATTAATGGATTCTTATACTGCTAGAACTCCATTTGGAACTCCAGTATATTCATTCAATACTACTGCTAAAAATGCAAACTTAAAACCACAACAATTAGACAACGTAGAGATTGGTTTGAATATGCAATTTGCACAAAATAGACTTGGATTTGATGTTGCTTGGTTCCAAAACAAAGCATTTGATCAAATTTTACCATTACCGGTATCAACATCAACCGGATCAGCTTTCAGCACTGTAAACGCTGGTACGTTGACAACAAAAGGTTTTGAGGTTACTCTTACTGGAACTCCAGTTAAAACAGACAACTTCTCTTGGGACATTAGTGTTAACTGGTCAAATCCTAATACTAAAGTTACAGAATTGGCTCCAGGTATTGAAAACATCAACATCAACTCTCTTCAAGGAGGTATTAGTATCAATGCTCCATTAAACCAAGATTATGGCCAAATTTGGGGAACAACTTACGTATTAGATGATGCCGGTAACAGAATTATTGGTGCTAACGGTGCATACGAAGTTTCTACAACTACTGACAACAAATTGGGAACTTACCAAGCAGATTGGATTGGTGGTATCAACAACAAATTCAACTACAAAAACCTTTCTTTCAGCTTCTTAATTGATATGAAAAAGGGAGGAAGCGTTTTCTCACTTGACCAATATTACGGATACGGAACAGGTATCTATGCTAACTCAGTTGGAAACAACGACTTAGGAAACCCTATCAGAAATACATTAGCAAACGGTGGTGGTGAAGTTTTACAAGGTGTAATGCTAAATCCTGCATACACACCTGGAGGATCTCAACCACAATATGTTACAAACACAACAAGATTAGACAGATCTCAGTCTAGCCAGGTTTTAGGTACTGACCCACCTGCTGCTGCATTTGTTTATGACGCTGGATTTGTAAAATTAAGAGAGGTTGTATTGACTTATAATCTTCCTTCAAGCATTTTAGGAAGTGCAATTAAAGGAGCTTCTTTTAGTGTAATAGGTAACAATCTTTGGATCATTGACAAAAGCTTGCCTTACTCAGATCCAGAAGCAGGATTGTCTTCAGGTAACACACAAGGTTACCAATCAGGACCTATGCCGACAACAAGAAATATTTCTTTTAATGTCAAAGTTAATTTTTAAAAAAAATGAAGATGAAAAAAATCATAGCAATATTAGCAATAGGCTTGTCAATGACGGCTTGTGTTAATGAAGATGCAAACACCGACCCAAATAGTGCCTATACCACTGTACCGGGATCATTGATCACTTACGCACAAAAAGAATTAAGCGACTATGTTAATACTCCAAGCGTAAACGAGAACAACTTTAGATTGACAATGCAATACTGGCAAGAAACAACGTATGTAAACGAAAGTAATTATGACTTTACAAACCGTAATGTTTCTAACCAAATTTACTCAGATAATTACGTTAACGTACTGAAAAATCTAAACAAAGCTAAAGAGATTATCAATGCTTATGCTCCAACTGCAAGTGAACTTGCTGACTGGCCAGTAAACAAAAAGAATCAATTAGCTATTATTGAAATCATGCAGGTGTACACGTACCAACTTTTAGTAGACACTTTTGGAAATATTCCTTACACTCAAGCTGCAGATCTTAATAAATATCCATTACCTGCATATGATGACGGAGCAACTATCTATCAAGATTTAATTACAAGAATCACTGCTGCAACAGCTAACTTGACAAATGTTGCTGAGGATCATGACTTCCCATCTTTCACTAAAGGTGACAAATATTACAATGGAGATATTCCTAGCTGGAGAATATTTGCTAACTCTTTAAAATTAAAATTAGCAATTGGAATTGCCGATTCTAACCCAAGTTTAGCACAAACAACAGCTAATGCCGCTATTGCAGCAGGAGTGATGACATCACCAGCTAATAATGGACATTTCCCATATTTACCAGATTCACCGAACTACAATCCTTTGTATGAAAACTTAGAAGCTAGTGGTAGAGAAGATTTCGTTGGTGGAAAAACTCTAGTTGATTACATGAATGCTTCTAACGATCCTAGAAGACCTGGTTACTTTACAACAAAAGGTGGTCAATACATTGGCCTTCCAATTGGTGAAGGTGGTGAATTTGCAGATTATTCTCATGCTGGAGATTATGCATATACTCCAGATACTCCAGGAAATATCTTAACCTATACAGAAGTTGCTTTCTACGTTGCTGAAGCAAATGCACGTTGGAATACAGCTGCAGCACCGGCGGCTTACAATGCAGCAGTTACTGCTTCAATCTTAGAATGGGGTGGTACAGCTGCTGAAGCTACTGCTTACCTTGCAACAAAACCATACGACCCAGTTAACTGGAAAAAATCAATTGGAGAGCAAGCTTGGGTAGCGATGTATAATCAAGCTTTGACTGGTTGGAATTTCTGGAGAAGGTTAGACTTCCCTGTATTATTAGCTCCTCCTACAGCAATCAACAATGCTGGTGGAAAAGTTCCTGTAAGAATGACTTACCCAGTTCTTGAGCAACAAACAAATAGCACAAACTGGAAAGCTGCTTCTACAGCAATCGGTGGAGATTTGTTAACAACAAAACTTTTCTGGGATAAATTCTAATTTTAGACCGAAAAACTTAATATCAAACCACTCTGTTCATTCAGAGTGGTTTTTTTTTATATAAACAATATACCTATATTTGCATCATGGAAAAAGAACATCAAATATTTGGAATTAGAGCCATTATAGAAGCAATTCAGGCAGGAAAAGAAGTTGACAAAGTATTTATACAAAAAGAAATTTCTGGAGAATTAATGAAAGATTTAATGAAAGTGATGAAACGCGCTAACATTAATTTCTCTTATGTACCGGTTGAAAAACTAAATCGCCTGACTCCAAATAATCACCAAGGTGCTGTCGCAACAATTTCACCTATTGGTTTTATTGAATTAGAGCATTTAGTTGAATCAACTATTGAATCTGGTTCAAAACCATTATTTTTAATTCTAGATCAAATTTCTGACGCAAGAAATTTTGGCGCAATTATCAGAACTGCAGAATGTACTGGAGTAAATGGTATCATTATTCAGAAAGCTGGTTCAGCGCCTGTAAATGGTGATACTGTAAAAACTTCAGCTGGAGCTGTTTTTAATGTTCCAATCTGTAAAGTTGAACATATTAAAGACGCCATTTTTTATCTTCAAGGTTCAGGAATCAAAACTGTTGCTGCAACTGAAAAAACAGATCAAAATATTTACGATGTAACGCTAAACGAGCCTGTAGCAATTATTATGGGTTCTGAAGACAGAGGAATCAATCCTTCGGTGCTTAAAATTGTAGACGAAAAAGCAAAACTGCCAATGTTTGGTTCAATAGGATCCCTAAATGTTTCTGTAGCTTGTGGTGCTTTTTTATACGAAGCTGTTCGCCAAAGAAATTAAAGAGCGATATTGAGGATTAAGTGGACTCATAAATAACCTAATGAATGTCTTCAAAAAATACTCATACCATATTTAAAAAAAACAGTTTAATACTTGTGATTTTTTTAATTACAAGTATTATTCATGGACAGAGCACAACATACAATCAATTCTGGAACGAGATTCAGCTAAATAGAACCATAAATAAAAAATGGTCTACAGAATTAGATATTGCCGCAACCTACAGTAGTACAGAATCTTCATCAAATATATTTGAGCAAAACATTCAAAGATCGCTTCGTGGCTGGGGTCATTATTATTTAACGCCAAGATGGAAACTATCAGGTTTCATTGCTTATTACAACAATAAAGATGTTCCGGAAATTGGTCAGTTTGAATCTCCCGAATGGAGATTTGCTTTACAGGGAATTTATTACTTTCATAAAACCGGCTATACTTTAAGTACTCGAATGAGAGTAGAGCTTAGACACATGAAAAATCAAGACGACGATTACGAAAATGTACTTCGTTATCGTCAACAAATTAAATACATAAAACCTATTAATAGTAAAATTCTAAGAGAAGGTGTCATTTATGTAATCGCCTCAGACGAACTTTATTTTAAATCAGGAACAAAAGTAACCGGAGAAAGCTTTTTTGACCGAAACAGATTTAATATTGGTGCAGGATATTTATTTACAGATGACATCCAACTCGAATTAACATATGCTAATGAATATCTTCCCAGAAATAACGGCAACCAAACAGTAAACGCAGCATCTATAGCAATAACATTCAATAATCTTTTTGAAAATCTAAATAAAAAATTATTGCATAAAAATGATTCGCCGCCAAGCGACGAGTAAATCTCACTTTTCTTCTTCTTTCAAAAAGCAAGCAAGTTGCCTTATAATAGCTCGTTTATGCAATTTAAAATTATAGTCTCTGACAAATTCAGTCCCTTCCATTTTAATTTCAGCAACTAAAGCTTCAAATTTAGAAAACGAATCGAGATCCTTATCATCAATTAAATACAAAACCTGCATTATTGAATCATTTTTAATATACTGCGTATCATAATGCGCCAACTTATATATTTTATTATCCGCCAAGTGCATAATTAAATCATCTTTAATTTTCTTCCCTTCTTTTTTTGATGGAAATGGAGTTGGCTGAAGTGCTATGAAATAATGTTCTTTATCGGTCAAGATATTAATTTTTAGCGATTTTGATGTAGTTGTGTAAAAAACTTCGGGATCAAAATAATACACCATTGATCCATCAGCTAATATTCTATTTTTAATATCGCATTGCGCCATTCCTTTATTATTTACTAAAAAGAACAAAACAAAAAACACAAATCCTATCTTCTTCATAACAAGTAAAATACATTAGAATATTTCACACAAAAATAACCTTTTAAAGTCAAATTAGAAATACCATTATTCTTTATTCTCTGATTCAGAATTTGTTACAACATAGTAAACAGAAACATTTGAACTAAAATAATTATTCCCTAAATCTGATTCTTCCACTGGAAATTCAGTATTTACAAAATTTCCATTTTCATCGAAATGTTTCATAAAAGGGTCATCCTCTGGATTAAAATCAGGTTTTTGCCAATCGTAAATTATAGGTTTTGCATATTCTGGCGTTCTATAAAACAATGAAAGTACAAAACCAGTAATGAAACCGGCCAAATGCCCTTCCCACGAAATGGTTTTATCTACATCTGGAAAAACATACCAAATCATTCCGCCATATAACAAAATAACAGAGAGCGAAAGTGCCACCAATCGATAGTATCCCGTTTGAATTCCCTTGAAAAAAATAAAACTCACCAAAACATAAATCAGCCCGCTTGCGCCAATATGATAATTTTCCCGACCAATAACCCATGTAATTAAACCAGAGAACAAAATTCCATAAGCAATAACCGGAATAGTTTGCTTTGGATAAAAAAATTGCAACGCAGCCAGCAAAACAAGCAGCGGAATCGAATTATTATACAGATGTTCTAAATTTTCATGAATAAAAGGACTGAACAAAACACCTTGCAAACCCGAAAAATCCCTTGGATAAATTCCGTTTTGATAAAAATCAAAATCGAAACGAATCTGAAACCAATAAACTATCCATAAAAAAAGGACAAAAAATAAAGGAAGCCCAATTACAGCTGTTGAAAATTTAAAATCTTTTTCATTCATATTTTAAGAAATCAATTCAGTTATTGGCATCAAAAAACTGTCCAAATCTAATTTACTGATAATTTGTCATATTATAAAACATGTCTCAGATTGTAACAATCTTCTCTGAATCATTTGTTTTAACTTTTAAGAGACAAAATCTAAAATTAAAAAATACTAATTTTACAAAATGGAAGCACCGTTAGCCGAGCGTATTCGCCCACAGAAATTAGAAGATTATATTAGTCAAAGTCATTTGGTTGGCCCGAATGGATCTTTGACACAACAAATTTCAAAAGGAATTATTCCCTCTTTAATTTTTTGGGGACCACCTGGCACAGGAAAAACTACTTTGGCACAAATTATTGCACAAGAATCAAAACGTCCATTTTATATATTAAGCGCTATCAATTCGGGTGTAAAAGATATTCGAGATGTTATTGATAAAGCAAAACAAAGCGGTGGTCTGTTTACTGCCAAAAATCCAATTTTATTTATTGATGAGATTCATCGTTTCAGCAAATCTCAGCAAGATTCGCTTTTGGCCGCTGTTGAAAAAGGTTGGATCACACTAGTTGGCGCAACAACAGAAAACCCAAGTTTTGAAGTTATTCCTGCATTATTGTCGCGTTGTCAGGTTTATATCTTAAATGCATTTACAAAAGAGGATCTGGAAGCCTTATTGCATCGCGCAATGAAAGTGGACAGTTATCTTGCTTCCAAAAAAATTATTTTAAAGGAAACAGAAGCTTTATTACGACTTTCTGGCGGTGATGGCAGAAAGTTGCTCAATATTTTTGAATTGGTTGTAAATGCTTCAGCTGGCGATGAAATCACAATAACAAATGATCGCGTTTTTGAACTCGTACAACAAAATACTGTTTTATATGACAAAACAGGCGAGCAGCATTATGATATTATTTCAGCATTTATAAAATCAATTCGAGGAAGTGATCCTAACGGAGCTGTATATTGGCTTGCCAGAATGATTGAAGGCGGTGAAGATGTAAAATTCATTGCCCGAAGAATGCTTATTTTATCCAGCGAAGATATTGGAAATGCAAACCCAACGGCATTTATTATGGCAAATAATACTTTTCAGGCCGTAACCACTATTGGTTATCCGGAAAGCCGAATTATTTTGAGCCAATGTGCCATTTATTTAGCAACTTCTCCTAAAAGCAATGCTTCGTATATGGCAATTGGAAACGCACAGCAATTAGTAAAACAAACTGGGGACTTGCCAGTTCCTATTCATTTACGAAATGCTCCTACGAAATTGATGAAAGAGTTAGGATATGGAGATGATTACAAATATTCGCATGATTATGCCAATAATTTTGCGGAACAAGAATTCCTGCCTGATGCCGTAAAAGAAACGGTTCTTTACAATCCCGGAAACAATTCTAGAGAGAACAGCAACCGCGAATTTTTAAAGAACCGTTGGAAAGATAAATATGGTTACTAAAACCATATTTTATATTTAGAATTTCACTGAAACTTTTTCAGAAACTAATTTATCATTTTGATAATATTCAAAAAACCATTGATTGTCTTTTGCATTCAGAGTGCCCTGAACTCCATCTTTAATAGCAATGAATGAATCTGGACGTGAAGTTTTCAATAATTTCATTACTACTTTTGGTGTTTTGTCGATCAACTGAAATCCATTTTCTGTTGGTTGTGCGTAAAGTAAATTTGGATCTGTGACATCAGCAACTGGAGTAGAAACAGGAGTTACAACAGGTTGAGAAGGTCTTGCAGTTGCTGCAATCGCAACCGGAGCTGCGGTAATCATACCTGCTTTTCCAGTAGGTGTAGCAGTTTTTCCGCTATATTTATAATGAAGACCATTAATTGAAACAAAAGCCATGTTCAAACTCTCTCTATACGCCACTTCGTAATCTTTTTCTTTGCTTTTCCCAATTTCTGAAGTATAAACCACTGTACCGTAGCAATCTTTCAACTCAACAAAAAGTTTAGTAACCAAAAAACCATTATCTTTTTTTACATCCATATATAAAAGCTGACAACGGTCGTTAAGTTCTGCTGGAAGTTCTTCGTTTGCATAAAAAGCCTGAAAACCAGCTTTAGTTAAATTTCCTTTGCTTATCGTTGACATTCTATATTGATTTTCAGATTTTAAAAAATCATATTTCAACGGTACAATAACCGCTTTGTAATCATTTACAGATTGTGCAAATCCGATAACTGAAATGAAAAATACAGTCAGCAAAAATTTAATTCTCATCATTATAAATATTTTTTAAGTTCTAATAAATGGTTTACTTGTTTTATATTTTGTGCAACATCAATTTTTTTCTCATTAAAGAAAATCGCATCAAGACCAGCATTTAAAGCTCCGTTTACATCGGCATCTAAACAATCACCAATCATGATACTATTTTCTTTTGAAGCCTGAGCTAAATTAACAGCATAATCAAAGATAATACTATTTGGTTTTTTTACACCAGCTAATTCTGAATTTGTAATAGTATTAAAATAATCGGAAAGTGATGCATTCTTGATTTTCTTGTCCTGAACTTTTGCAAAGCCATTGGTTATAATATGTAGTCTATATTTTGGTTTTAAATAGTCCAAAACTTCAACTGCTCCATCAAAAAGATGATTATTATCCGTCAAAAATTCGATATAATCAGTAGCAATCGCGTTGATATTTTCATCTGAAATTTCATAATTCAAAGCATCGAACGAAAGCTTTAATCTGTTATAACGCAGTTCAGTGTGTGTTATTTCATCGTTTTGATATAACTTCCAGCACGCCTGATTGATTGGAATATATTTTTCAATAAAATCCTCTGTTTTGATTTCTGGAAATTTACTTTTGAAAATACGATCAAAAGCCATTTCTGAATTTTTGTCAAAATCCCAAAGCGTGTGATCTAAATCAAAAAAGACATCTGTAATATTGGTGTTCATAAACTAAAAAATTCCTTCGTCTACAAAACTATAATATTTTGTTTCAGTAATAATCAAATGGTCCAAAACTTTAACATCTAAGCTTTCGCCCGCCAATTTAATGCGATTCGTAATGAGTTTGTCAGCCTCACTTGGTTGCGTATTTCCAGATGGATGATTGTGACACAAAATCAAGCTAGTAGCTCCATTTTCAAGGGCTAGTTTAAAAACCAGCCGAACATCTACAATAGTCCCCGTGATACCTCCTTTGCTCAGCTGTGATTTCGAAATTACTTTATTAGAATTATTCAGAAAAAGTACCCAAAATTCTTCATGAGCCAATTCTCCAATAATAGGAAGCATCAATTCAAAAACCAATTTGCTTGAAGTAATTTTTATTAATTCGACAGCATCTTCGGCTCGGCGACGACGACCAAGCTCCAATGCAGCAATAATTGTAATAGCTTTCGCCTCTCCTATTCCTTTAAAATTCATCAATTGAGAAATCGACATTTTTCCCAATGCATTTAAGTTATCGGCATTAGCCAAAATCCTTTTGCTCAATTCCACTGCCGATTCATTTCGGCTGCCTGAACCTATCAAAATTGCAATTAATTCAGCATCGCTCAAGGCATTTTTTCCTTTTAGCATTAATTTCTCGCGAGGTCTGTCATCCTCCGACCAATTGGGAATTGGGAAGTGGGATTTTTCCATGTAAATATATTTTAATGAAAAGCGAATATATTTAAAAAAGAAGAAAAATCTCTCAAAAAAAATAAAACAATTAGAAAATGTGTCAATTAGAAAATTTGATAATTTTAAAAAAAAAGTGCCAACTGCAATGCAATTGACACATTATCTAATTTTCTAATTGATTAATTACTCAATCAAACCTTTTACTTCGTCAAAATTTAAGCCGCCATAATTTCCGGAACTCATTAATAAAAGTGCCGAATTGTCTAAATTCAAATTGAATAAATATTCTTTGAATTCAGCAGGATTAGTATAAATAACAAGATCTTCACGATTAAATGCTTTTGCAATTTGCTCGTAAGTTACTTCTTCCAATTGCTTAATTTTTACGGCATCTGGCGAATAAAACACTACTGCAACATCAGCATACTCAAGTGCCCCTTCATATTCTTTTAAGAATTCAGCATTTAAACTGCTATACGTATGAAGTTCTAAACAAGCCACCAAAGTTCTGTTTGGGTATTGTTCTTTTACCGCTTTTGTAGTTGCTGCAACTTTACTTGGTGAATGCGCAAAGTCTTTATAGGCTACTTTTCCTTTACCTTCAGCAATTTTTTCTAAACGCTTAGATGCGCCTTTGAAACTTGCAATTGCTTCATAAAAATCAGCTTCATCAACGCCCATATTCTGGCAGATCCATTTGGCTCCGGCTAAATTGTTTAGGTTATGAGCACCAAAAACTTCAATTGGCATATCGCCTTCAGGAGTTTCTAACAAAGTTACACCGTCACTTACTGTATAATTTGGAGTTGAATAAGCCAGTTTTCGAATTGGATTTGTAGCTGCTTCAGCAACGCGTTTAACTTCTGGATCATTTTCATTGTAAACCAAAATTCCTCCATTTGTAATTTTTCCAATAAAAATTTCAAACTGCTCAACGTAATTTTCATATGTTGGAAACACATTAATATGATCCCATGCAATTCCAGAAATTAAAGCAATATTTGGCTGATACAAATGAAATTTCGGGCGTCTGTCAATTGGTGAAGATAAATATTCATCTCCTTCCAGAACCATAAAATCATTTTCTTCAGTTAAGTGAACCATTGTATCAAAACCTTCCAACTGTGCACCTACCATATAATCTACAGCAATATTATGGTAATGCATTACGTGCAAAATCATCGAAGTAATTGTAGTTTTTCCGTGCGAACCGCCAATTACAACTCGTGTTTTGTTTTTAGATTGTTCGTATAAAAATTCTGGATACGAGTAAATTTTCAATCCCAATTCCTGCGCTTTCAGCAATTCCGGATTATCTGCTTTTGCGTGCATTCCTAAAATGATTGCATCGATATCAGCAGTTATTTTTTCTGGAAACCAGCCTAATTCAGCGGGCAAAATTCCCTTTTTTTCTAATCTTGATTTTGATGGTTCAAAAATAGCATCGTCGCTTCCTGTAACCTGATATCCTTTGTTATGCAATGCTAATGCTAAATTGTGCATGGCACTTCCGCCTATCGCGATGAAATGTGTTTTCATTTAAAATTCCAATTTATTTAAATACTAAATTCCAATTTATTTTTCAGAATTCAGTTTTGAGATTTGATTATTATGCGTCAAATTTTCGTTTCAGTTCCTGTGCTTTTTTAGGATCTTTTAATTTGTTCAAATATAAATTATATAATTTTTGAAACGTGACTTTTGAATTGCCAATTTCATGTGCTTTTTTATAATTTTTTTCGGCTGCATCATAACGTTTAAAATATTCATCGATTCTTCCTTTTGACAAATAACCATCAATTGGTGAAAACTGTGCCAATTCATTAGAATATGAAATTGCTTTCGATTCGCTTCCTCCCAAAATTCCGGGTAATTGCAGATATATTTCTATCAAAGCCCATCTGGCCTGAACATGCTTTGGGTTAAGTTCGATTGCTTTTTCAAAAGCTTCTTTCATATCACCTACCATTGAAAAAGCTTTAATTTTATTTACTTCGACAGCACGCATCGCCAGACAGCCTCCGTATTTAAAAAAATAGTCAGCAACTGTAGGTTTCAATTCTTTTAGTTTTTTGAAATATTCAGCTCCTTTCACCCAAGATTTTTGATGCGCTGCAATTTCGCCCAAATACTCCAAAGTTTTTAAATCTGATGGATTGTTTTTTAATATTCCCTCAAAAAGTAATTGGGCTTCATTGTATTTTTTAGATTGAAATAATTTTTCTGCTTTTTCAAAATTAGATTGCGACCAACAATAGATCGGGACAATTAAAAATAAGATTAGCAGCTTTTTCATATATCAAAAATAAGGAAATATATAAAACAAAAAACCCGACAAGATTCAGAAACTGTCGGGTTTAATTTTATAAAGAAATTGAGATTATTTTGCAATCGTCAATTCATCAATAATGTTTTTAGCTCCAGCGTATTTATCAATAATCCAAAGAACATAACGAATATCAACGTTGATCGTTCTTTGTAATTTCGGATCAAAAATAACATCTCCGGCCATTGCTTCGATATTTCCGTCAAAAGCAATTCCGATTAATTCTCCTTTTCCGTTAAGAACCGGTGAACCTGAGTTTCCTCCTGTAATATCGTTATCAGTCAAAAAGTTGATTGGCATATATCCTGCTTTATCAGCATATTGTCCGTAATCTTTTGCTTTGTTTAATTCTAACAAACGAGCTGGCAAATCAAATTCCTGATCTCCTGCTTTGTATTTTTTCACCATACTTTCCATTGTAGTATAGTTGTTGATTTTGGCATCATTACGAGGATCAGCAGGTAAAGCGCGAACTTTTCCGTAAGTCAATCTTAAAGTTGAGTTTGCATCTGGATATTTGATAGCATTCAGTTTTGATTCTCTCAAACCTTCAACTAATTTGCGGTAAGCAATTGCGAAACCGTCATCAGCTTTTGCCTGATCATCAGTTTTTGCACGGAATTTAGTCATAAGATCATTAGAAATAATATACAAAGGATCGTGTACAATTGCCAATGGTTTTGGATCAGCTAAAAATGCCAATACTTTTTCTTTAGTTGTGAAATAACTAATCTCAGTTGCTTTTGTTACATCTGCAGTGAAATCACCATTATTAGCAGCTTTCATTTTTGCTACTTCTGGAGCAAGCCCATATTCAGAAGCGTTTGCAGCGTATAAATTTAGCTGAGCAGTTAAAACATCTTTTTCTAAAGGTGCATAAAAATCACCATAAATGTTCTCAACCATTGCATTGATCTTAGGAAGCATTTCAGCTTTTTTAGCATCGTTCTCTTTGTAGTAAGCAATTAATGCATTTCCAAGATTTGCAGGACCAGTTGCATAAGCTGATGTACGTAATACTTGTGACAAATAATTATCGTGACGCGCTTTTAAATTCGTTTCTCTATAATAATCGTTAATCGTCGGAATTACATTTTCATATTTATCTTTATTTGCCGGCTTGCTTGCCCACTCATAGAATTTATCTTCTTGTTCTGCTTTTGTATCTGCCGTTCCAGCTTTTGTTAAAGCATCAATCATACCTTGACGGTTTTTCCAGTAATTTGCAGTCGAAGCATATTTAGAAGCGTACTTTAGACGAACAGTCGCATCTTTATCCATATACTTTTTCATTTGGTCCATGCTAGTTTTAGCACCTTCAACCCATGCTGGGTAAGCAAATTTTACATTTTGCTCAATTCCACCAGCCGGCATCCAGCGATTTGTTCTACCTGGATAACCAAGAATCATTGCAAAATCATTTTCCTTAACTCCTTTGATGCTTACCGGTAAATAATGCTTTGGCTGTAATGGCACATTATCTTTCGAATACGTTGCAGGATTTCCATCTTTATCAGCATAAACTCTAAACATTGAAAAATCTCCCGTTTGACGTGGCCATTCCCAGTTGTCAGTATCTCCGCCAAATTTACCAACACTTTCCGGAGGCGTTCCAACTAAACGAACGTCTGTATAATCTTGGTAAACAAAATAGTAATATTCATTTCCTTGGAAGAAAGGACGAACAGAAACAGTATATTTTCCGTTTTCGCTGTTTTCCTTTTCAATTAAACTGATTTCTTGCTGAATGATTTTGTTTCTTTCAGTTTCTGTCATTTGATCATTTACTTTTGACAAAATTCTTTTTGAAACATCGTCCATACGAACGAAGAAACGAACATATAAAGATTTAGGTTTCAATTCTTCTGAACGATTTTTTGCCCAAAAACCATCTTTCAAATGATTTTGTTCGGCAGTTGAAAGTTCTGCAATCGCACTATATCCACAGTGATGATTAGTTAATACCAAACCGCTGTTTGAAACGATTTCAGCAGTACAACCTCCATTGAACTGTACAATAGCATCTTTTAAACTATGATGATTAATACTGTAGATTTCTTCTGCTGTTAACTGAAGTCCCATTTTCTCCATATCTCTATGGTTCAATCTCTCGATAAACATCAAAAACCACATTCCTTCATCGGCTCTTACAGGAAAAGCCATCAAGCACATGGTTAAGAATAAAACTATTTTTTTCATGTTATTTTATTTAAGTGATGCGAATATAGCGCATTTTCGCAAAAAAAACAGGATTTCAACGCAAATTCAAAACATATTAAATAAAAGAAAAGATGATTTTGCGAAATCCATAATTTAAGCGAACACAAAAATTATCTTAAAAATCGAGTATAAATCTTCAAAAAACATTTAAAAATTTAGAAAACTTAATAATGCGACCTTTAAAAAACGGCATAATTTGTAAAAATATACTTTCTTTTTAAATTTTTAATTATAAATTATTTCTTACAATTATAAATATTTTACATTTGTTCACTTATAAAAATTTAAAAGATGAAAAAATTATTAGTAGCAGTAGTTGTAATGATTACAACTTTTGCAAATGCACAAAAAAATTCAATTCTACTAGGTGGAAATGTTGGATTTTCTTCAGAAAAGATTGGAGACTCTAAACTTGAAAACTTTGAATTTTCTCCAAAAGTTGGATATCAGTTTGCTGATCAATGGACTGCCGGAGTTGAAGGTTCAATCATGAATGTTAAAACTTCTGGATCGGACACAACTGAGCGATATAAAATTGGAGGTTTTGTACGTTATACGGTGCCGCTTTCAGATTTATTTTCTGTTTTTGGAGATTTAGGTGCCGGATACCAATCTACAAACTTAAACGATGCGAAAGGAATGTATGCAAATTTAACGCCTGCATTATTCATTAACATGAAAAGAGGATTTGGTTTAAATTTCTCTATTGGAGGATTAAACTATGATAATCTTGACGGTAAAAATGATCCAAGACAAGAACGTTTTGGATTTGATTTTGGAAAAACTTTAAAAATTGGAATTTCTAAAAACTTCGGATTATAATTTTTGGGATAATTTAAAGTTAAAAAAATATCCCACCTGCTTTTTGTTTTTTCGTGCAAAAAGCAAAAACCCGACAATAGAAATTGTCGGGTTTTGTATTTATAAACTAAACGAATTTTACTCGTTAAGCATTTTCCAAAGTTTATCTTTTAAATCTGTCAAGCCTTGTTGTGCAACAGATGAAATAAACATATACGGAACATCTTTAAAAGAAACATCAAGTTCAGCTTTTAATTCGGCTTTTAATTCATCATCCAGCATATCACATTTTGAGATTACTAAAAGACGTTCTTTATCCAGCATTTCAGGATTGTATTTTGTTAATTCGTTAACCAAAATATCGTATTCTGCTTTAATATCTGGCGTATCAACAGGAACTAAAAATAGTAAAGTTGAATTACGTTCAATATGACGCAGGAAATAATGTCCTAAACCTTTTCCTTCGGCAGCGCCTTCAATAATTCCAGGAATATCAGCAATTACAAAAGATTGAAAATCTCTGTAAGCAACAATACCTAAGTTTGGTTTTAAAGTCGTAAACGGATAATCAGCAATTTTTGGTTTTGCCGAAGTCAATACAGACAATAAAGTCGATTTTCCAGCATTTGGGAAACCAACTAAACCAACATCTGCCAAAACTTTAAGCTCCAGAATTACATCCATTTCTATTCCTGGTAAACCAGGTTGTGCATAACGAGGCGTTTGGTTTGTTGAACTTCTAAAATGCCAGTTTCCTAAACCTCCCTTTCCTCCTTTTGCAAGAATTCTTTTTTCGCCGTGTTCTGTAACTTCAAAAAGTGTCTCACCAGTTTCTTTGTCTTTTACAACAGTTCCTAGAGGCACTTCAATGATTTTATCATCTCCATCTGCTCCTGTGCTACGATCTCCTCCTCCGTCTCCGCCATGTCCAGCTTTAATGTGACGCGCAAACTTTAAATGAAATAATGTCCAGAGTCCTTTATTTCCCACTAAATACACATGTCCTCCGCGACCTCCGTCACCTCCGTCAGGACCTCCTTTTTCAATAAATTTCTCTCTATGTAAATGCGTAGATCCTTTTCCTCCTTTTCCGGAAGAAACATATATCTTAACGTAATCTACAAAATTTCCTTCTGTCATTTTTCTGAATTTCAGATTTTAGATTTTAAATTTCAGATTGCTCTAAATTCTATATCTAAACTCTATTTTATTTATTTTTCAATATCAGTCCATATTTTCAGTACAAACTGCGACTGTAAACTGTGACTGCAAACTTTTTTTATTCTTTCAAAGCTTTTACAAGCACTTTATCGATCTTAACGCCGTCCATATCGATGACCTCTAAAACGAATTTTTGCCAAACCAATTTTTCACCTTCTTTTGGAATATGCGAAAGCTCGGTCATAATCATTCCACTTACCGTGTTTACTTCGTAATCGTTTGTCAATTCGTCTAACTCAAAATAAGTTAAGAAATCATGTAATGAATAATGTCCGTCAACCAACCATGAACCATCTTCTCTTTCGATCAATTGAAATTCATCTTTATAAAACTCAGATGCATCGCCGACTAAAGCTTCCAAAATATCATTCAAAGTAATCATACCCTGAAAAACACCATATTCATCTGAAACTAAGGCATAATGCACTCCCGTTTTTTTGAAATTTTCCAACGCTTTATAAGCTGTCGTCTGCTCCATTAAATAAGGAGCATCAGATAGTATTGAAGTCAAATCAAAATTATCATTTTCGATGTTGGCAAAAATATTTTTTAAAGTTACAACACCAACTATATCGTCGTAATTGTCTTTGTAAACCGGATAAACAGTATGTAAATCCTGAACAACTAATGCTTTAATCTTTTCTTTATCTGCTTTTAATGGAAGCATATCAACAGATTTTCTGTGCGTCATTAACGAACTTACTTTTCTATCTCCAATATGAAAAACACGTTCTACAATATCCTGCTCAATTTCCTGAACTTCACCAACTTCGGTTCCTTCTTTTATAATAGCTTTGATTTCTTCTTCAGTAACTTTTCCGTCAGCGGTTGGTTTTATCTGAAGAATATTCAATAAAAAATCAGTCGAAGATGTTAAGAGCCAAATGAATGGCGCTGTAATAATCGAAATTACTTTCATTGGCATTGCAAACATTTTTGCGATTGCTTCAGGATAATTTAATCCAATTCGTTTTGGAAGCAATTCTCCCAAAACCAACGAGAAAAAAGTTAAAACAACAACCACAATTCCAACTGCAAGTGAATGAGCGTAAGGTTTTAAAACAGCAAAACCGGAAACAAAACTTTCTACATCTATTGTGATTTTATCACCACTATAAATACCCGTCAAAATCCCGATTAAGGTAATTCCGATTTGTACCGTTGATAAAAATTTATTTGGAGAATTCGCCAGATCGAGCGCAATTTTGGCACCTTTATTTCCTTTTTTCGCCGCCGTTTCCAATCTGTTTTTTCTGGCTGAAATCAATGCAATTTCAGACATCGAGAAAACTCCGTTTAATAGTATTAGAAAAAATATTATTAGTATTTCCATTTTTAAGTTTAAAGTTAAAAGCCAAAAGTTAAATGTTTTTCAGAACTTATTTCAATTTCCCTCTAAACATTTAACTTTTAACTTCAAACAGGTTTTGTTACAAATTATCTATAACCGATGTTAATCTTTCTGTAATTTGTTCAATTGTTCCAATACCATCTACGGCATGAAATTTATTTTGTTCTTTATAATAGCCAATTAATGGAGCTGTTTTTTCGTTGTATTCCTGATATCTTACACGAATTTTTTCTTCGTCCTGATCATCAGCTCTTCCGCTAGTTTTTCCTCTTTCTAGTAAACGTGCTACTAAAATTTCGTCATCAGCTTCTAAAGCAATTGTAGCAGTAACGCTTGAACCAATTGTTGGCAAAAATTTATCTAAAGCCTCAGCCTGATCGATTGTTCTTGGATAACCATCAAATAAAAATCCTGCTGTATCAGGGTGTTTTTTTACTTCATCAATTAACATTGCAGTTGTTACTTCACACGGAACTAATTCTCCGTTGTCCATAAAAACTCTTGCTTTTTTTCCTAGTTCAGTATCATTTTTTAAATTGAAACGAAAAATATCTCCCGTTGAAAGGTGTGTTAAGTTGTATTTTTCTTTTAAAAATTCTGCCTGAGTTCCTTTTCCTGCACCAGGCTTTCCAAATAAAACGATGTTAATCATAATGACTGTTAGTGTTGCGACTTCTTACTTTAAGAAGTTTAAAATGAATATATAGTTGTGTTTGTTTTAAATTATTCGGCTAATTTATAAACCTCTGTCAGGTTTCTTCCTAGACCATCATAGTCTAATCCGTAACCTACAATAAATTTATTCGGGATTCTGATTCCGATATAATCGATTTTAATATCTTTTTTGTACGCTTCTGGCTTAAAAAATAATGTTGCAATTTTAAAATGCTTTACATTTCGTTCTTTAAATAAGTGCTTTAATTCTTCGATTGTATTTCCGGTATCGATAATATCCTCAATAATAACTACGGTTCTGTCTGTCAAATCATGATTGATTCCGATTAATTCTTTAACCGAATTTGTACTTTCAGTTCCTTCATACGATGCCATTTTTATAAATGAAACTTCGCATGGTTTTTTATATTTTTTCAAAAAATCGGAAACAACCATAAAGGCGCCGTTTAAAACTCCAATAAAAATTGGGGTATCATCTCCAAAATCGTCTTCTACCTGAGCCACTAATTTCGTTAAAGCAAAATCAATTTCTTTAGCCGAAATAAACGGAACAAATTGTTTATCGTGAAGTTGTATCATTATTTTTAAATTTAAAATAATGGACAAAGATACAGAATTACAACTTAACTGTAAGTATCAAAATAAACTGTCTGAGTTTTTTTTAAGCACATTAACCACATCTTTTCGAAAAAAATCTTTTTAATTTTAGTAAATTGAGAACTTTTAAACTTTAATACAAATCTCCATGAAAACCACAATACAAATCTTTTCAGCGTTCCTGATATTAACAGCATGTCAAGGACAAGTAACAAAAGAAGAAAAAGAAGCTTTGTCTAAACAACCTGCAAATGTTGTAAAAACTGCCATTGGCGATCTCACTCTGCCACCTCCGTATGCAACCGAATCAAAAACGAAAAACAGTAAAGTTATTGGTTGGCCAGAAGGAAAAACGCCAATAGCACCAGAAGGTTTTACCGTTACAAAATTTGCTGACGGTTTTAATAATCCTCGTTGGAGTTATATTGGGCCAAACAATGATATTTTTGTTGTTGAAAGCGGAACAAGAACGAGTAAAAACCAAATTATAATTTTGCGCGACGCTGACAAAGATGGAACCTATGAAACTCGTGAAGTTTTTTTAAAAGATCTTAACCGACCTTTAGGAATGTTAATTTTAAAAGACTTTTTTTATGTTGCCAATACTGACGGACTTTACCGTTATCCTTATAAAAATGCACCTTTAAAATTAGAAACTAAAGGAACTAAAATTGTTGAATTACCAGCTGGTGGATACAACAACCACTGGACAAGAAGTTTGCTTGTTAATTCTGAAGGAACAAAAATTTATATTGGTGTTGGTTCAGGAAGCAATGTTGGAGAAAACGGAATGGATAAAGAAATTCGCCGTGCTGCAATTTTAGAAATCAATCCTGATGGAACGGGCGAAAAAATATATGCTGACGGACTTAGAAACCCAATGGGAATGGATTGGAACCCGGCCAACAAAAACGAACTTTGGACTGCAGTAAATGAAAGAGATGAACTTGGCGATGATCTAGTTCCAGATTATATTACAAGTGTAAGAAGAGGCGGTTTTTACGGATGGCCTTATTCGTATTTTGGAAGTATTCCTGATCCAAGATTGAAAGGCGAACGAAAAGATTTAGTAAAAAAAGCAATTGTTCCCGATGTTCCAGTTGGTTCGCATACCGCTTCTTTGGGATTGGCTTTTTACACTAAAGATGTATTTCCTACAAAATATAAAAATGGTGCTTTTGTTGGTCAGCATGGTTCTTGGAACCGTTCTAAAATTTCAGGCTACAAAGTGCTTTTCGTTCCTTTCAAAGATGGAAAACCTTCAGGAAAACCAGAAGATTTTTTAACCGGATTTATTTCTGATAATGAGAAAGCTGAAGTTTACGGACGTCCAGTTGCGGTTACTGTTATGAAAGACGGATCACTTTTGGTAAATGACGATAGTGGAAATACGATTTGGAAAGTGACAGCGAATAAGTAAATTCCAAACACAAATATTCATAAACACATAGAAACATAGGTTTTTGTTTCGCAGAATAAAGATTGAAAAGAAAACTCATTTTTCAGACATAGAAATTATGTGAATTTAAAATAAGTGAAACGTCTTTTTACCTTAATCAATACTATGTTTCTATGTGTTAAAAACATTCGACCTTAATTTCACTCCTTTATGATTTCAAAAAAATATTTTTCTCTTCTTCTTTTTGTGCTTTTTGTTTCTCTAAACATTTTTGCACAGGAAATAGAAGTTCGAAATATTGATTCTGTAAAAACTCAAAAACTAAACGAAGTTTTAATAAGTCCGCTTCATATTAATCGCGATTTGCAAAACAGTCCGGCTTCAATTGGCATTTTATCCGAAAAAGAATTACTTAGAAATAATACCACAGATATCAGTAATGTCATTAATACGATACCGGGTGTTTTTATGCAATCATCCAATATTACCACAACCCGAATTTCGATTCGCGGCATTGGCGCAAGAACTCCGTACGGAACGAATAAAATTAGAGCTTTTTACGGAACTATTCCGCTGACTTCTGGAAACAGTGAAACCGTAATTGATGATATTGACCTTCAAAATATCAATCAAATTGAAGTTATAAAAGGTCCGCTTTCGAGTATTTATGGTGCTGGATTGGGCGGAGCGATTTTAATTTCCCCTCAAACATTAAAAAAAGGCAATTATCAAGCTGAAGTTAGTTCTGTGTTTGGTTCTTTTGGATTATTAAAAAACAGAGTCAGTTTTAATTTGAATGAAAAAAGCAGTTCTTTATATCTTAGTTATCATAATTTAAAGACAGATGGCTGGCGACAAAACAGTGCATACAATCGCGAAGGAATTACGCTTGGCGGAGAATTATTTCGAAAGAAAAAAAGCAAACTGACTTATTTCTCTAATTATACTTATGTAAAAGCTTTTATTCCGAGCTCAATAAACAAAACCACTTTTGAAAATAATCCACAAGCAGGTGCACCAACTTGGGTTGCTTCAAAAGGATTTAAAGAATACAAATCGACTTTGGGAGGATTAGCCTATGATTTCAAAATAAACGATCACCTCAACAATTCTACTTCTGTTTTTATCAATTATAAAGACAGTAATGAACCTCGTCCTTTTGATATTTTATATCAATATACTTTTGCTTCGGATGCAAGAACGCAGTTTTCGGGCGATTTTAAAATCGGAAAAATCAAAAATCAATTTATTGGCGGAATTGAATATTTCGCAGACAATTATAGCGGAAATACTTTTCAAAACTTATATCAGCAAAATAATGGAAACGGAAGTCTGCAAGGTGATCAGCTTACAGCAACCAATCAAAAAAGACAATTTTATAATATTTTTTCGCAAATCAGAACTTTACTTTCTGATCATTTTGAAATTCAGGCAGGTTTAAATTACAACAAAACTAAATTTGAACTTCAGAATGATTTTCCCGCTTCCGCGAATAATCCGAAGGAAGAATATAGTTATGACGACATTTTTTCGCCACAACTTTCCTTTTTATTTAAGCCGAATGAAATCCGAACCTTTTATTTTTCTGTAAGTCGAGGATTTTCTCTTCCTGCAACCGAAGAAACTTTAACGGCAACAGGAAACATCAATCAAAATATTAAACCCGAAACAGGTTATAATTTTGAATTGGGAGGAAAACTCCATTTTTTCAACAAAAAATTATTCACACAAATTGCCATTTACCGAATGGAAATTAAAGATTTATTAGTAGCCAAAAGAATCGGAGACGATCAATATGAAGGTGTAAATGCTGGGAAAACATTTCATGAAGGAATCGAAATTTCGTTGAATCACAATTGGACAATCAATCGAACTTTTAATTTAGATTCATATATAGGAACTTCAATCGGAGATTATGAATTCAAAGAATTCGTCGATAATGGAAATGATTATTCAGGAAACAAATTAACCGGAGTTCCTGCCAATACAGCAAGTGCAGGTTTTGCTTTAAACACAAATTCTGGATTTTACTTCTCAGCCGATTTTCAGTTTACGGATAAAATTCCAATGAACGATTCGAATGCTAATTTTTCTGATTCTTATTCGCTTTTGAATTTAAAAACGGGTTATCAATTCGAAATTTTATCTGGTTTAAAAGCACATTTAGACGCAGGAATCAACAATGTCACAAATGAAAAATACGCTTCGATGATTTTGACCAATGCAACGGCAATTGGAAATGCACAGCCAAGATTTTATTATCCTGGATTACCAATAAATTATTACGGATTTATCTCATTAAATTATCTATTTTAGCCTCGTAATTAAATATCGCAAACATGCTTTCTGAATTGCAAAAAAAACTCCATTATGTAAATGCTTATAGAGAAAATCGTCTCAAAACGGCACAAGATGTTTTAGAAAATCCTTCCCTTTTTAGCGAGTTGGTTTTGATTTGCTTTTCGCCCGAAAATAAAAACAATCATAAAGCTTGCTGGATTTTAGAATTTGTTTCGTACGAAGAATTGCTTTGGCTCCAGCCACATCTTGATTTTTTCTGTTCGAATTTGAAAATTTTAAAAGATGAAAGTGCCATTCGGCCAATGGCAAAAGTGATGCAACTTCTTGTAAAATCACATTTTAAGAAAGGTGAAAATAGCATTAAACTCTCTGAAGAAAATCTGCAAGACTGTATTGAAGCTTCTTTCGATTGGTTAATTACCAACGTTAAAGTTGCTACAAAAGCGTACTCCATTAGAACTTTATTTATCCTAGGAAATTATTACGATTGGATTCATCCTGAACTTAAAGTAATTATTGAAAAAGATTATGCCGATCATTCCGCAGCCTACAAAGCGGTTGCAAAAGAAGTTTTGAAGAAAATAAAATAGTTTTCGCAAACTCTTGAAAATTACAGGCAAAAACATTTAAATTCTGTAATATAATTATTTTACGTACATTTGTAAAAACTTTACGTATATGAATACTAAACTCACTTTGTCGCTCGAAAAAGAAGTTATCGAACAAGCGAAATCGTATGCTAAAAAAACAGGCAGAAGCTTATCTGAGATAGTAGAAAGTTATTTTAAAAATCTGACTGAAAAAACAGAAACTTACGATGATATTCACCCGAAAGTGAAAAAACTTATTGGAAGAATTACATTACCACCAGATTTTGATGAAGAAAAAGTAAAAGAAGAACACTATAGAGAAAAATATGGCTTTTAAAAACATTTTTCTCGATACTAATATATTGGTTGATATTGTTGCTAATAGATTTCCTTTTTCAAAAAATGCAATTTCTATTTTTGATTACTGCCAACGTCATAAAATTAAGATGCATTCAACATCTCATTCTATTACAACTGTACATTATATTGCGAAAAAAGTAGTTGATGAAAAAGAACTACGTTCGATTATTGAAGATTTATTAGACACAATTTCAATAATTGCGGTAACAGAATCAATCTTAAAAAAAAGTTTAAAATCCAATCATAAAGATTTTGAAGATGCCATTCAAATAACATCTGCTCAATCAATAAATTCAATGGACTGCATTATTACTAGAGATTTGAAAGATTTTAAATTTTCAGAAATCAACGTGTTTACTCCTGATGAATTTTTAAATACACTATAACACAATGAATTATTTTTCTTCTGATTTTAAATTAGGAATATTAGGCGGCGGACAATTGGGTAAAATGCTTTTGTCTGACACCAGAAAATTTGACATACAAACTTATGTTTTAGATCCGAGCGATGAAGCGCCAAGTAAAATTGCCTGCAACAAGTTTTTTCAAGGCGATTTGATGGATTATGAAACCGTTTACAACTTCGGGAAACAAGTCGACGTTTTGACTTTTGAAATTGAATTGGTAAACCTCGAAGCTTTAACGCAATTAGAAAACGAAGGGTTAAAAATATATCCATCTCCAAAAACCTTAAAAGGAATTCAGAATAAAGGCGTTCAAAAAGATTTCTACGCTAAAAATAATATCCCAACTGCACCATTCGAAAGATTTGAAAATTTAGATCAACTAAAATCTAAAATCAATGATCTGAAATTACCATTTGTATGGAAATGCACCGAATTTGGTTATGACGGAAATGGTGTAAAAATAGTGCGCCAAATTACAGATTTAGATACGCTCCCAAATGTAGAATGCATTGCAGAAACTATGGTTCCGTTCAAAAATGAATTGGCAGTAATTGTGGTAAGAAATCCATCTGGAGAAATGAAAACGTATCCAGTAGTAGAAATGGAATTTCATCCAGAAGCTAATCAGGTTGAATACGTAATCTGTCCGGCAAGAATCGATGATAAAGTAGCTGAAAAAGCAAGAGCAGTTGCTTTAAAAGTTTCAGAAAACTTCAACCACGTTGGACTTTTAGCTGTTGAGATGTTCCAAACTCAGGATGATGAAATTTTGGTTAATGAAGTAGCGCCACGCCCACACAATTCTGGACATTATTCTATCGAAGCAAGTTATACTTCACAATTCGAAAATCATTTACGCGCTATTCTAGATCTTCCATTAGGAAATACAGACAGCAAAGTTGCCGGAGTTATGGTCAATTTAGTGGGCGCCGAAGGTTTTTCTGGAGATGTAGTTTATAAAAACATCGAAACCATTTTAGGCTGGAATGGCGTTACGCCGCATATTTACGGTAAAAAACAAACACGTCCTTTCAGAAAAATGGGCCACGTGACAATCGTAAACGAAAATATGCAAGAAGCTAGACGTATTGCTGAGGAAGTTAAGAATACTATTAGAGTGATTAGTGCGTAGTAATTAGTTTTTAGTCGCAGTCACAGTTATCAGTTTCCAACAACTTGAAACTTTAAACCTGAAACAAAACACAACAAAAACAAAAACAAAAAAACACATGAGCAAAGTAGCCATTATAATGGGAAGCATCTCAGACATGCCAGTTATACAGGATGCCATCGACATATTAAAACAATTCAATATTGAAGTTGAAGTAGATATCGTTTCGGCACACAGAACGCCGGAAAAATTATTCGATTTCAGTAAAAATGCACACAATCGCGGAATTTCTGTAATTATTGCTGGTGCGGGCGGTGCAGCTCATTTGCCAGGTATGGTAGCGTCAATGTCGCCGCTTCCTGTAATTGGAGTTCCTGTAAAATCTAGTAATTCAATTGATGGCTGGGATTCGGTTCTTTCGATTTTGCAAATGCCGGGTGGTGTTCCTGTTGCAACTGTTGCTTTGAACGGAGCAAAAAATGCCGGAATTTTAGCCGCGCAAATCATCGGAAGTCATGATAAAAAAGTCCTTGATACTATTATTGCTTATAAAGAAGAATTGAAAGCAGCGGTTAATAAAGCCGCTGAAGGTTTGAAAAAATAGATTATCCCGCAGCGTTACACAAAGAAATACACAGAGATTCGCTAATTTTTTTTTAAAAATTCTATTATTAAAGAAAAAACTTTGTGAATCTCTGTGCATTTTTTATGAGTGTCTGTGAAACAAAAATTTATTTATAGTTTCTTATGCTTCGTCTTCAACTTCCTCCAAAACAGATTCAAATTCAGATTCTTTAATATCCTCTTTATTGATCCAATTCTCTGAAGTAACCAGATCGTAATTTATATTGTCTTCTGTTTTCAATTCCCAAATAATACTTTCGGCTTCCGGAAATGGAATATTTTGAGCGATTTGATTTTCGAATAATCTTTTGATCAGATTTCTATCAGATAAACCATTATTCAATAATTTCAACACATTTTCGGCTGTCAGCTTCTGTGGCTCTGAATCTTTTGGTGTCATTGAGAAATGAACTATAGAAGCTTTTGCATTTGGAAATTTTCCATTGTAAGCCTTAAAAAGCAATTGATTAATATGAAATAAAGTGCCTTGCATATGTATTTCTGGATATTCTTCACAAACCTTATCAATTAACATATTGTTCGATATCTGCTCCACTTGTCCTTCGGTTAATTCCTCTCCCAATTTATATTCTAAAACTATTGCTGCGGCTTCATTAGGCTCGTAATCAGAAATGGCCATTTCTAATAATTCTGGCAAACTGCTTTTCTCAGCCGTCGCGCCGTCGGGATAATTAAATTTTCCTAATAACTGAACAAAATCTTCATCAGACCAATATCCTTCTACTTCATTTACCGTATCAATATTCTTTATTACAACTTGATAATTCATCCTTTTTATTTTTACAATTATGAATAGCATCTTATAATGCTAAATCTATATTTTCTCAATTTACGCTTTTAAAACCGCTTAACGCAATAAATAACATATCTATAACACAATTTAAGAGGAAATTATGCCGAGAATCAATTTTACATAGCCGATTAGATTTTTATAAATTGTTATCTTTGGACTTCAAAAATTTCGAGTTCAATTAATAAAAAATTTTATACCATAATGAGCGTCTTACTTTCAAAATTTATAACTAAACACAATACAGCCCCTTTTTCTCAAATTAAAATAGAAGATTACGTTCCGGCTTTTCAGGAAGGAATTGCTTTGGCTAAAGCCGAAATCGATGCCATCGTAAATAATCCAGATGAACCGACTTTTGAAAACACCATCGTGGCGATGGATTTTTCTGGTGATATTTTAGATCGTCTTTCGAGTATTTTCTTCAATTTGAATTCGGCTGAAACCAATGATGAGATGCAAAAAATTGCACAGGAAGTTTCACCTTGGCTTTCAGAATTTGGAAATGACATTCGCCTAAATGCTGAACTATTTGCTCGAGTAAAAACCGTTTACAATCAAAAAGATAGTTTGAATCTGAACCCAGAACAAACCACTTTATTAGATAAAAAATACAAAAGTTTTTCGAGAAACGGAGCCAATTTGCCAGAAGACAAGAAAAACCAGTTAAGAGAAATCGACAAAGAATTATCTAAATTGAGTTTACAGTTTGGCGAAAATGTTTTGGCAGAAACCAATAACTTCGAATTGCATTTAACAGATGAAAAAGATTTAGCCGGATTACCAGAAGGAACAATCGAGGCGGCAAGATTATTGGCGAAAAACCAAAATAAAGAAGGCTGGATTTTTACTCTAGATCATCCAAGTTACGTTCCGTTTTTGACTTATGCCGATAATCGCGAATTGCGTAAAAAAATGGCGATTGCTTTTGGAGCGAAAGGTTTTCAAAAAAACGAATTCAACAATGAAGAAAATGTTCTGAAAATCGCCAAACTTCGTCATGAAAGAGCTAATTTATTAGGTTACAAAACCCACGCTCATTTTGTTTTAGAAGAAAGAATGGCCGAAAGTCCAGAGAAAGTTTTTTCTTTCTTGAATGATTTATTGGCAAAAGCCAAACCGGCAGCTCAAAAAGAATTTGCAGAATTAACGGCTTTCGCCAAAGAACTAGACGGAATCGAGCAATTAGAAAAATGGGACGGTGCTTATTATTCTGAAAAATTAAAACAACAGCTTTTTAATTTAGATGATGAAAAACTGAAACCTTATTTTCAATTAGAAAAAGTTTTAGACGGCGCATTCACAGTTGCTAAAAAACTATACGGTTTAACTTTTACGGAAGTTTTTGATATCGATAAATATCACGAAGAAGTGACCACTTATGAAGTAAAAGATGCCAATGGAAATTTAGTTTCGATTTTCTACGCCGATTTCTTCCCAAGAAAAGGAAAAAGAAATGGCGCCTGGATGACTTCATTCAAATCGCAATATGTGAAAGACGGCGTAAACGAAAGACCACATATTTCGAACGTTTGTAATTTTACAAAACCAACCGAAACAAAACCTTCGTTATTGACTTTCAATGAAGTAACGACTTTATTTCACGAATTCGGTCACGGGTTGCACGGAATGTTGGCAAACACAGTTTATCCGAGTTTATCTGGAACTTCTGTTTATTGGGATTTCGTAGAATTACCAAGTCAAATTATGGAAAACTGGTGTTACGAACCTGAAGCTTTGGCTTTGTTCGCAAATCATTATGAAACAGGAGAAATCATTCCGATTGAATATGTTCAGAAAATTAAAGAAAGTGCAAGTTTTCAGGAAGGTTTAGCAACGTTACGTCAATTGAGTTTTGGATTATTAGACATGGCTTGGCATGGACAAGATCCTACTTCTATTACAGATTTAAAAGCTTTCGAAACAGAACAATTTGCCAACACACAATTGTATCCTGACGTAAAAGAAAATGCAATGAGTACGGCATTCTCTCATATATTTCAAGGCGGCTATTCTTCTGGATATTACAGCTACAAATGGGCTGAAGTTTTAGATGCTGATGCTTTTGAATATTTCCATGAAAATGGAATTTTCAACGAAGAAGTAGCGAAAAAATTCAAAGACAATGTTCTTTCAAAAGGAGGAACAGAACATCCAATGACCTTATACAAACGCTTCAGAGGTCAGGAACCAAAACCGGAAGCTTTATTGAAAAGAGCAGGATTATTGTAACGATTCTAAGATACTAAGGTTCTAAGTTGCTAAGCTTTTTAGAGAACCAAATTTTGAAACCGAAGCTTTTTTGTTTCGGTTTTTTTATTTGAGTTTTCTTAGAAATAAATTTAGTTATCTTCGTACTTTAAATCTTAATCTTACAAATACAAGCCGTGAAAAAATATTTCAAAATAGCGCTTTATCTTGCAATTATTGGACTAATTGTAATTGTTTCTGTAAATTATTACGTAAAATCTTCAACTAAAAAGAACATTTATTATTCGATAAAAAAGTTCCCTAAAAATGATGTCGGAATTATTTTTGGTGCAGGTATTAATGGAAATCAGCCAAGCAAATACTTAAAAGATCGTTTGGATGCAGGAATCATGCTTTGGAAGGCAAAACGAATTAATAAAATTTTACTTTCTGGAGATAACGGCCGTCAGGAATATGATGAATTAACGGTTATGAAAAACTATTGTTTTAATCACGGAGTTGATACTACAAAAATCTTTATTGATTATGCGGGCTTCGACACCTACTCGACCATGTATCGTGCAAAACATATTTTCAAAATTAAAAAAGCAACATTAATTTCTCAGGAATATCATTTGAATCGTGCTATTTATATTGGGCAAAAACTCGGAATTAAATCTTCTGGATATTCTGCCAATAAAGGAGAATACTTGGGGTACAATTATGTTCGCTTTAGAGAATATGGTTCGATATTTAAATCCTTTTTTGATGTTTTGAGAAACCGCGAACCACGTTTTTTAGGTGGAGAAATCAATATTAATGGAGAATCGAATTATTCGAAAGATGATAAACGATAAAAACAAAACCCTGCAAAAAAATCTGCAGGGTTTTTAATTAAAAATTTAATGACAAAGAATAAAAATCTTGCTTCTTTGCTCTTGTTTCCATTTCTAGATCTTTACTCTTTCTCCAAAACCCTTTTTGCCAATTTCCCAACAGTAAGTCCTTGCACTACAATTGAAAATAATACCACGATGTAAGTCACTTCCAAAAGTAGATTTTTGTATTCGCCTTCGGGCATTGAAAGTACCAAAGCGATAGAAACTCCACCACGAATTCCTCCCCAAACCAAAACCATCAAAGAACCTTTATTATAAGCTGATTTGATTCCGAAAAACTTGAATATATCAAAAAATTTCCATGGCAATACGATAGAAAAAATTCTAGCGAACAACACAATAAAAATAGCTACAACACCTGTCAATAACTGTTTGTCCAGATTTGGAAGTAACAACAATTCAAAACCTATAAATAAGAACAAAACTGCATTTAAAATTTCATCGATAAGCTCCCAAAACTTACCAAGATAATCTTGTGTTACTTCACTCATCGCGACTTTTTTGCCGTAATTTCCAATAATTAATCCGGCCACAACCATCGCTAGCGGGCTAGAAACGTGTAATGCTTGAGCAACCAAAAAACCTCCCATTACGATAGAAAGTGTAATTAAAACCGAAACTTTATAATCATCAATTCGCTTCATCACTTTTGATGCAGTAAATCCAAAAACAGCTCCTAGTAAAAGTCCGCCAATTCCTTCTTTTGCAAAAAGCCATGCTATGGAACCAAAACTTACATCAAAAGTTGGATCGGTTGCCATTTTTAGAACTACGGCAAACATTACTACCGCTACTCCATCATTAAATAAGGATTCGCCAACAATTTTGGTTTCGATTCTCTTCGGAACTTGCGCTTCTTTTAAAACTCCCAAAACCACAATTGGATCAGTTGGAGAGATTAATGTCCCGAAAACCAGGCAAAATATATAAGGGATTTTTATTCCTAAAAGTGGTGAAATATAATAAACCAACATCGAAATAATTAAGGCTGATAGCACTACACTAATCGTAGAATAAATCATGATTGGGACTTTCTGTTCTTTAAGATCGGAAATGTTTACGTGTAAAGCTCCTGCGAATAAAAGGAAATTCAACATCGCTCCCATTAAGATTTCGTTGAAATCAAATTCTTTTATCAAATCAAAAAAATGCTTGGTGGTAGCAGGAAAATAAGAATCTCCCAAAAGGCGAATTCCAACAGAAACCAACATGGCAATAATCATTATTCCGATAGTTCCCGGAAGTTTTAAAAATCTTAAATTCAAATAGGCAAAGAAAGATGCCAATACAATTAGCACCGAAAAAGTGTAGTATAATTCCATAAAATTCGATTTTTACAAAAATAGCTGTATCATTATTTAATCGAAAATTTGCGGACTTGAATTAACACAACTTTATAATTTGTTAAATAAGTTTCATTTATTTTTGAAAGTTTAAAAACTTTTACCTACATTTGATCCATGGAATTCAAAGAAGCAAAAAATAAGTTTGTACAAACCTGGGGAGCATTAGGTTCTCAATGGGGAATTAATAAAACGATGGCGCAAATCCACGCTTTATTAATGGTCTCGAAGGAGCCTGTTTCTATGGAAGACATTATGGAAGAATTGCAAATTTCGCGCGGAAACGCCAGCATGAACCTAAGAGCTCTAATGGATTGGGGAATTGTTTACAAAGAATTTAAAGCCGGAGAAAGAAAAGAATTCTTTACTGCCGAAAAAGATTTGGACGAATTGGCGGCAAAAATTTCCAGAGAAAGAAGCAAAAGAGAAATCAAACCAGCTCTTAAAATCTTAAAAGAAGTTTCGACTATTGAAGCTAAAGATTCGGCAGAAGAAAAACACTTTGTCGATCAGACGACTAAGCTTTATGATTTCGTTTTAAAAGCAGATAATATGTTAGATAAAATGACTGAATTCAATGAAAATTGGTTAGGGAAATTAGTCATCAAAATAATGAAGTAAAAAAATTTAATTAAAACTTTCATTTTTTTCTGAAAGTTTAAAAACTTAAAACCAAAAATCATGAAAACGTTAGAAAACCAAACCTTACTTTATGATGAAGATTGTCCGCTTTGCAGTTTGTACACCACTGGATTTGTAAAAAGCG
The DNA here is from genome assembly GCF_054075145.1 of Flavobacterium xizangense. Taxonomy (NCBI): domain Bacteria; kingdom Pseudomonadati; phylum Bacteroidota; class Flavobacteriia; order Flavobacteriales; family Flavobacteriaceae; genus Flavobacterium; species Flavobacterium xizangense. The sequence goes on from NZ_JBSIPG010000016.1 coordinate 57,026, forward strand.
GAATGCTTGATCAAAACGGAAGAAAATCCTATTGTCAATTATCTGCAGAAGAGCAAAATTTTGTGGACTTGAAACGTGCTCCAAACGAAATCGCGTTAGTTGATAACAAAACCAAAACCGTTATTTACGGAATTGACAGTCTCATAAAAGTGGTTGGATTTTCTTTTCCTTTAATTGAAAAAATAGCAACGGTAAAACCGATTCATTTTATCCTGAAAAAAATGTATTCTTTTGTTTCTTACAATAGAAAAGTAATTATTCCGGGAAATGTAAAAGAAGAAAACAAATTGCAATGTACTCCCGATTTTAATTACAAATACAGATTTCTGTTTATCGCATTTGCTTTAACGATCACAACTTTTGTTTTGTTTGGATTTTCAAATTTAATTCCGATTTTACCGAAAACAAGTATTTTGAGAGAATTCATTTTAGCTTTTGGACAGATTGTTTTTCAGAGTTTGTTTCTTTTAAAATTAGATAAAAAGACGATCGTCAATTATGCTGGAAACTTAATGACGATTTCTTTAATGGGATCTTTGATTTTAGTTCCAATTTTGATTTTAAATCAATTTATCAATCTTCCGCAATTTTTAATTTTAGGTTGGTTTGTAATAACCGTTTTTATCATGTTTACAGAGCATTTTAGAAGAGTTAAAATTCTTAAAATTCCCTTTTATTTATGTTTTACCTGGATTCTTTATCGAATGATTGCTTTACTATTTATCTTAAATTTATAAAATGAAAAAACTCATAATCGCAGCCGGAACAGGATTTTTAGGACAAGTTTTAGTGAATCATTTCAAAGATAAATTTGAAGAAATTGCAATTCTGACTCGAGGAAAATCTCAAACCGTAAACGGAATTAAATATGTCAACTGGAACGCCAGAACTTTTTCAGGCTGGGAAAAAGAGTTAGAAAACGCAACAGTTCTAATTAATCTCGCAGGAAAATCTGTGGATTGCCGTTATACAAAAAAGAATAAAAAAGAGATTTTATGGTCTAGAATTGAAAGCACGAAAATTCTAAACAAAGCGGTTTTAAATTGTCAAAATCCACCTAAACACTGGCTGAATTCATCAACGGCAACTATTTATCGTTTTTCTTTAGACAAACAAATGGATGAAGTTGAAGGCGAAATTGGAAATGACTTTTCTATAAATGTCGCTTTATCTTGGGAAAAAGCATTCTTTAAAATTGAAACTCCCAAGACTTTAAAAACGGCTTTGCGAACTTCTATTGTTTTAGGAAAAAACGGCGGTGCTTTAATTCCGTTAAAGACTTTGGCAAAAATTGGCTTTGGAGGAAAACAAGGGAAAGGCATTCAGTTTATAAGCTGGATTCATGAAGAAGATTTTGCGAATGCGGTTGATTATATTCTTCAGAAAGAAATTACTGGTGTTATCAATATCGTTTCTCCGGAACCAATTCGGAATACTGATTTTATGCAGAAACTTAGAAAAGCAGTTGGTTTCCCTTTCGGAATTCCGATGAATAAATTCTTTTTGGAAATTGGATCTTTCTTTATTCGAACAGAAACTGAATTGGTTTTGAAAAGTCGAAATGTGATTCCGAAACGACTTTTAGAAAATGGGTTTCGATTTAAGTTTGAGGATATTGATGAGGCTTTTCGAGATTTAATTTAGAACCCAAATTCACATAGTTTTGTCATTTCGACGAAGGAGAAATCTTCGCAAGTAGCTCCGGTTCCAATAAGCCAATCTTTGTAGAGCTTCTCGTGGAGATTTCTCCTTCGTCGAAATAACAAGATTGTGAAAAACTTAACCAAAATCATGACAACAATAAACCTCACAACAAAAATAAAGGCATCAAAACAAATCGTTTTTGACACTTCAAGAAATATCGATATTCATCAGCAATCTGCAAGTCCTTCAAAAGAAAAAGCAATTGCTGGCGTAACTTCTGGTTTAATAAATTTTGGAGAAACAGTAACCTGGCGTGGTAAACATTTCGGATTTTACATCACTCATAAAAGTCGAATAACAGTAATGAATCTCTATGATTATTTTGTAGATGAAATGGAGAAAGGAAAATTCAAATCGTTTAAACATGAACATTTTTTTGAAGAAAAAAATGGTTTTACGATTATGAAAGATAAATTGCAATATGAAACTCCGTTTGGGATATTCGGAGAACTTTTTGATATTTTGTTTTTAGAAAAACATCTTACGAATTTCCTTTTGGAAAGAAATAAGGTTTTGAAAGAGGTTTCGGAAAAACTGAATTAGGATAAATTAATTGTTTTCTCAAACAGTTTTAGAAGATTATCAAAGTTTCAAGCTTTGACAAAGCTTAATTCTCATGTTATTGTCATTTCGACGAAGGAGAAATCTTCGCAAGTAGCTCCGGTTCCAATAAGCCAATCTTTGTAGAGCTTCTCGTGGAGATTTCTCCTTCGTCGAAATGACAAGATTGTGGTAACATATCTTCTTTTGAAAATGAATTTTTTCGTGTTACGGTTTGCGTGAGGGATAGAAGTGGAAAGCCCACAGCCTGACGAAGGAAAAGCGAGGACTTGAAACGGATAGCCCGACCCGGAGGGACACGCCCAAATTATTTAGAAACTTGAATGTCTTATTTATAAAAACAAAATCATCAGCCACCAAAATATAGGAACACTTTCAACCCAAAAGGAAGTGTAATATTTGGAACGGTTTGTATTCGCAAAGAAAATAAAAAGCATTAATGTCACAACCATTATGAGATTGATAATAAGATCATGAAGTGTAAAAGACAAAATCCCTAAAATCCAAAACGGAACCAAAAGTGAAAACCCTAAAATCTTGGTTCTTTTTACGCCAATGGTCTGCGGAACGGTTTGCAAATGCGGATCATCATTGGCCAAATCCAAAATTTCAAAAACCAAAATCAGTACAAAAACCAAAATAAAACGCTGAATGCATTTTATAAAAAAATCAGTTGAAAACGAAATTTCAGCATTTATTAAAGGCAAAACCAAAGTCGCGCCAACCCAGCAAAGCGCAACAATATAAATTTTTACTCCTGCCCAGTTTCGGGCATTTTTTCTGTTTGGGAAAAATGGTAAAGTATAAAGTGCTGTTATGGCAAAAATTAGTACAGAAACAATTTGGGTTATTCGCTTTAAATGGAAAAAATAATAACCAACTAAAATCAGTGAAACAAAACTCAAAACAGCGATAATTTTTAATTGAATGCCAACCGGTTTTTTTTTTACGCGAACTAAAGCGTCATATTTTACAAAATTATATCCTACAATTGTTCCGAAAAAAACAAACAGCGCCATTGATTCATCGTAGTGAATATGAAAGAAATGAAAAGTAATACGAACCAAAGCATAACACGATAAAGCCACGTGAATACTGCTGTTTAAATAAAAATCTAATATTTGTTTTAGAAGTTTCATACCTCAAATCTAATCAATTGGTAACAAATCAACTCTTTAGTTAGAAATTTGATAAAAATTGAAGTTAAAAATACCCATTAAATTATTAATAATACTTAATTTTGCGCGACAAAAAAACAACACATTTACTTTTAAATGTGATTCGTACAGCAAAATGGTGCACGAACACATTAATTTAAAAAACTTAGATAGCTACATGAAAACAGATGCTTTTGCTTTAAGACACATTGGTCCAAGAGAAACAGATCTTCAGCACATGCTGAAAACTATTGGAGTTGATTCGATTGAACAACTTGTTTATGAAACCCTTCCGGACGATATTCGTTTAAAAGCACCATTGAATTTAGATCCTGCAATGACAGAATATGAATTTGCAAATCACATTCAGGAATTAGGAAAGAAAAATAAAGTATTCAAATCTTATATTGGTTTGGGATATCATCCAACTATCGTTCCGGCTCCAATTCAAAGAAATATCTTTGAAAATCCAGGATGGTATACGGCTTACACACCTTATCAGGCAGAAATTGCGCAAGGTCGTCTTGAAGCGATTTTGAATTTCCAGACTACCGTTATTGAATTAACAGGAATGGAAATTGCAAACGCATCTTTATTGGATGAAGGAACTGCTGCTGCAGAAGCTATGGCGTTATTATTTGACGTTCGTACAAGAGATCAAAAGAAAAACAATACACATAAATTCTTCGTTTCTGAAGAAATTTTACCGCAAACTTTATCAGTACTTCAAACGCGTTCGACTCCAATCGGAATTGAATTAGTTGTTGGAAACCACGAAACATTTGATTTTTCAAATGAGTTTTTCGGGGCTATTTTGCAATATCCAGGAAAATACGGTCAAGTAAACGATTACAGTGCTTTTGTTGCTAAAGCAAAAGAAAACGAAATCAAAGTTGCCTTTGCTGCTGATATTTTATCATTGGCTGCTTTAACTTCTCCAGGAGAAATGGGTGCTGCAGTTGTTGTTGGAACAACACAACGTTTTGGTGTTCCAATGGGTTACGGTGGTCCTCATGCTGCCTATTTTGCAACTAAAGACGAATACAAACGTTCTATGCCGGGCCGTATCATTGGAGTTTCTATTGATACAAATGGAAACCGTGCTTTGCGTATGGCTTTAGGAACTCGTGAACAGCACATTAAACGTGAAAAAGCAACTTCTAACATTTGTACTGCTCAGGTTTTATTGGCAGTTATGGCTGGAATGTACGCGGTTTACCACGGACCACAAGGATTAAAATACATTGCAAACAAAGTTCACGCATCTGCAGTTACTACTGCTGAAGCTTTAAATAAATTAGGAGTTTTCCAAACGAATACAGCTTACTTCGATACTATTTTAGTAAAAGCTGATGCTCAAAAAATAAAAGCTGTAGCGGAGAAAAACGAAGTAAACTTCTTCTATCCTGATGCTGAATCAGTTTCTATTTCTTTTAACGAAACAACTTCAGTTGCAGACATCAACGAAATTATTGCCATTTTTGCTGAAGCTTTAGGAAAAGAAACTTTTACTGTTTCTGAATTAACTGCTGCAAGTCAATTACCGGCTTCATTAGAAAGAAAATCTTCTTTCTTAACGCATGATGTTTTCAACAATCATCATTCAGAAAGCCAAATAATGCGTTACATCAAAAAATTAGAGCGTAAAGATTTATCATTGAATCATTCAATGATTTCATTAGGTTCTTGTACAATGAAATTAAACGCAGCTTCGGAAATGTTGCCTCTTTCAATGCCAAACTGGAATAGCATTCACCCGTTTGCACCAGTTGAGCAAGCAGAAGGTTACATAACAATGCTTAAAAAATTAGAAGAGCAATTAAATGTAATTACTGGATTTGCTGGAACAACTTTACAGCCAAACTCTGGAGCGCAAGGAGAATATGCTGGTTTAATGGCGATTCGTGCTTACCATTTGTCAAGAAACGAAGGTCACCGTAATGTATGTTTGATTCCTTCATCAGCTCATGGAACAAATCCTGCTTCTGCAGCGATGGCCGGAATGAAAATCATCGTAACTAAAACAACTCCGGAAGGAAATATTGACGTAGAAGATTTAAGAGAAAAAGCGATTGAACACAAGGATGATTTATCTTGTTTAATGGTAACGTATCCTTCTACTCACGGAGTTTTCGAATCTTCAATTATTGAAATCACAAAATTAATCCACGATAATGGCGGATTAGTATATATGGACGGTGCAAACATGAACGCGCAAGTTGGATTAACAAATCCTGCTACAATTGGTGCTGACGTTTGTCACTTAAACCTACACAAAACATTCGCTATCCCTCACGGAGGCGGTGGACCTGGAGTTGGACCAATTTGTGTGAACGAAAAATTAGTTCCATTTTTACCAACAAACCCAATCTTAAAAGTAGGTGGCGAACAAGCTATTACGGCTATTTCATCTGCACCTTACGGATCTGCTTTAGTATGTTTAATCTCTTACGGTTACATCACCATGATGGGAGCTGAAGGATTAAAAAGTGCTACAGAACACGCAATTTTGAATGCAAACTATATGAAATCACGTTTCGAAGGACACTACCCAATTCTTTATACAGGAGAATGCGGAAGAGCGGCTCACGAAATGATTTTAGATTGTCGTTCATTTAAAGAAAACGGAATTGAAGTTGGTGATATCGCTAAACGTTTGATGGATTACGGTTTCCACGCTCCAACAGTTTCTTTCCCAGTTGCTGGAACTTTAATGATCGAACCAACTGAATCTGAAGATTTAGCTGAGTTAGACCGTTTCTGTGATGCACTTATCTCGATCAGAAAAGAAATTGAAGCTGCAACTGCCGATGACAAAAACAATGTATTGAAAAATGCACCTCATACATTGGCAATGTTAACGACTGACAATTGGGATTTCCCTTATACTAGAGAAAAAGCAGCTTACCCATTAGATTACATCGCTGAAAATAAATTCTGGCCATCTGTTCGTCGTGTAGATGATGCTTACGGTGACAGAAATTTAGTTTGCAGCTGTGCTCCTATTGAAGCTTATATGGAAAACTAAAAATTAGTTTTTTTACATTATTTACCCCGATCTGAAAATTCAGAATCGGGGTATTTTTTTACAAAAAAACTTAGTTCCACATTTTATTTTATGTATAATTGCATTTAAACTATCAAACCAAAAACTAAAATATCACAATGGAAATAAAACTAAAATGTTCAGATTTCACTAAAACATTCAATCTTAAAGAAGCTGTCAAAAATATTTTTGATTTCAATATTGGAACAGTTATAACCGAAGTCATTGGAATATCTCATTCAAAAGAAATGAAAGCTTTTTTACTTTTATTCAACACATTTAAAACAACTAATACTCAGCTAAAAAAAGAGTTAGGTCAAGAAATTTTAGATAAGAGTACTGGACTTTCAGTTATATCAGCTGAATTTGAAATTGCAATTAAAAATTATTTTGAGCAAGAAATCACAATTACAAAAGATTTTTTCGAAGACATAATTAAATACAATCCTGAATATCTTAAACAGTCTTTTAGATTGTTTAAACAAAATTTACTGGAGTTAAAAATTGATGTTCCTGAAAATTATGAATACAATTATTATATCATCTACAGAAATAATCTTCAAATTGAATTTCAAGATAACAAAGAATTTTATACTGAATTGGTTGATTTTTTTGAAAATCCAATTTATGAGCAAAATATAAATTTAGATAAACTAATAAATAGCTATAGAAAAATCAAGAGCTACTATACAACCCCATTACAACCAGATATTGAAGAATGTAATGAATCTTTAAAAGATTTATACATAGAGCCATTTTTTGAAATTTATAAAAACAATACTGATATTAGATCAGAATATCTTTATGATGACTTTGAATCACCAAAAATAAAAACATCTATACATGATTTTTTGAGTAATTACTTTTTTAAAGGAATTAAACACCCTGACTTAAAATCAAATTATAACATGTTGTTTCTACTAGGCCAGCCTGGCCAAGGTAAAACATCATTTTGTTATAAACTTATTTACGAATACTTAGACTCAAACTTAGGACTACCTAACATCCCTATTTATTTTGTAAAAATCAGAGAATTAATAGCGAAAGATTTCATAGAAAGCACATTTAACACAATAAACAAACATTTAGTACAGGATGTAAATTTTGAAGAAGATAATTGTATCCTAATTTTAGATGGTTTAGACGAAGCATATATGGCTGGTGGTCTTAATGATACAGACCTAAAAAATCTTTACGACCGCCTAAATAAAACCACACAACAAAATACCAGTTTAAAAATAATACTTACTTCACGACTAAATTATCTTAAAGTAAATGATTCATGTCTGGACAAATCATTAGTATGTAGACTTAGCGTACTTACAGATATCCAAATTTCAACATATGCAACAAAATTTAAAGAATTTTATCCAAAAAATAAATTTCTAAACAAAATTCAAGTAATCTTATCTGACAAAAAATATATACATATAAAAGAGCTCTTACAGCAAGCCGTTTTAATTTATTTTATTGCGATTGCGGATATAAATATCGAAGAAAAAGACTCAAAATCAAATATTTACGATAAAATTTTTGATTCTCTTGCTAAAAGGAGTTGGGACAAACAAAGTGGGCAATTAGACTATATTAATCCAAAAGTTAAGGACAATTATAAACTTTATACAAAATATCTTAGATCCTACATAAGAAACATAGCTTTTGAAATTTATCAATCTCCTAATTTATACATTACCCTTGATGAATTATCCAAGTTAGAATCTACTAAACTTTTCATTAAAAGATGTTTTAATGAAGACTTATCTAAATCCAGAGAAGACATTAAAGAGATAAGTAAGTATTTATTAATTAGTTTTTATTTTCAAGAATCTAACAACAATAAAACTACAGATACTGCAATAGAATTCTTCCACAATTCTCTTTGGGAATATTTAACAGCTGAATATATGTGGGAAGAAAATAAAAAGTTATTACTAAAAAAAGAATTAGATGACGACGATGAATACGAGAATATTTCAAAAGACATTTACTTTGATTCATTAAATCGATTAGTTGGACAACGTGAATTAGAGTACATTATAAGAAACAACCTTATTGACATAATTGAGAATGAAAAAGAAGAAATAAAAAAAATAATTTTTAATCAATCAATAAAGTTATTCTATAAATTATCACAAAATGATTTTTTATTAGAATATTCTATTAAAAACAACAAACTTAGCGCTCTTCAAAAAGCCACTGCTATATATGATATCTTTTCTGTTTTTATCATTTTTTCTAATTGCATTCCAAACAACATAATTGAAACAAATTATGAGATAAATTTTTTCACATTTGGTCTATCTAAATTTGGAATTAATAGAGCACGAAATATTAGATTTTTAGAAGGCTCTGATTATCTTACTCAACTGGCTTTCAAAGATATTAATAATTTAATATTTGAAAACTTTAATAATTTAAATATAATTTACCAAAGTGAAATGACTGATATCGTTTTTCACGAATGTCATTTCGACGGATGCATTATTGAAGATAATAAGTTTGCAAATGTTGTATTCAAAGAATGTTATTTTGGAAATCGTAATTCTTTTAAAAATAATACATTTATCTCCGTTAAATTTATTGATGTTGAAATTGCATCTCAAAATTTGTTTGATGAAATAAGTAAGAGTAATCAAATTGATAAAATTATATTAAAAAACCATAAACTTGAAGAAACTTCAGGAATTGACTCACATAACAATGCATTTACAAAATACTTTATTAGATATATTGGAAATTAATTATATTCATATCTTTTTAGAAATTAATGAATATTATATTTCTTTTGCATATTTTTCAAATCCGATGATGCTTATGGTGACAGAAACTTAGTTTGTAGCTGTACTCCTATTGAAGCTTATATGGAAAACTAAAAATTGGTTTTTCTATACATATTTCAAACCCGACAAGTTTTAAAAACCTGTCGGGTTTTGTTTTTGTTTCAGGTTTCAGGTTATATACATAACGTGAAACTTAAAACTTAAAACCCAAAACCCGACGCTTTCTCTTTTTATAACATTCCTTTTAATTTTATTTGTTTTTATAACATTTCAAAATAAAACAGCGAAATAAAAATTGGCTCGCAAATCAATCTCAAACGTTTGAAATCTCGGAAAAATTAAAAAATCATTAAAAAATAATCAGTTTATCATTAAAAAATCTGTTATTTCACAATTATATGCATGCATAGTATTTTTTATGATAGTTATCATTATTTTATTTCTATTTTAGCGTCAAATTTATCGGATAATTACGGGAAAAATGAAAATAAAAATTATTGGTATTGGGAGCTATATTCCTAATTTAGAAGTAAAAAACACAGATTTTGACAAACATGTTTTTTTAAATGAAGACGGAAGTCCATTTGCTTATCCAAACGAAGTCGTTATCAAAAAATTCAAAGGCATTACCGGTATTCAAAACCGTCGTTATGCCGAACCAGAATACAGAGCATCAGATTTAGCTTTTTTTGCAGCTCAAAAAGCAATTGCAAATGCAGGAATTGATGCCGAAACTTTAGACTACATTATTTTCGCACATAATTTTGGTGATGTAAAAACCGGAACGCATCAAACTGATATTTTACCAAGTTTAGCTACTCGCGTTAAAAACAAATTAGGTATCAAAAATCCTAAATGTGTGGCTTATGATATTCTTTTTGGATGTCCGGGCTGGATTGAAGGTGTTCTTCAAGCCAACGCTTTCATCAAATCAGGAATGGCTAAAAGAGTTATGGTTATTGGAGCTGAGACTTTATCAAGAGTTGTAGATGATCATGATCGTGATTCGATGATTTATTCTGATGGTGCCGGAGTTTCAATTTTAGAATTATCAACAGATGAAGCTGGATTATTATCATATGAAAGTGCCACTTTTGCTAATGATGAAGCCAATTATCTTTTCTTTGGAAAATCATATAATCCAGATTTAGATCCGGATATTAAATACATCAAAATGTACGGACGTAAAATTTACGAATTCGCTTTAAGCAATGTTCCGTGCGCGATGAAAAGCTGTTTAGATAAAAGCGGTATTGATATCAGCGAGGTTAAAAAAATCCTTATTCATCAGGCAAACGAAAAAATGGACGAAGCGATTATAGAACGTTTCTACAAATTGTACGATAAAACGGCACCTGCAGCTATTATGCCAATGAGCATTCATGATTTAGGAAACAGCAGTGTTGCAACTGTACCTACTTTATATGATTTGATTTTGCAAGGAAAGATCGAAAACCACGAAATCAATAAAGGTGATGTTCTTATTTTTGCTTCAGTTGGAGCTGGAATGAATATTAATGCTTTTGTTTACCGATACTAATATTCAGTCGTAGTTTACAGTCGCAGTGACCAGTTCGACAAACTGAAAACTGCGACTGTAAACTAAAAACTAAAAAAGTCCGCACTATAAGATGCGGACTTTTTTAGTATATTTGCGACCTAATTAAAATCAAGAACGAGAGATTGATTCGTTCGCAATGACTATGTACGAAAAAACGTTTCCTAATAAAAGATTCAAGCTTACTTTAGAATTTTTACAAAAACACGTAAATACTTCAGAGACCATTTTTGATTTTGGCGTACCAAATCCATTTTCTAAAATAATGGAAGAAAATGGCTATACTGTAAAAAACACAAAAGGAGAAGATTTAGATAACGATCATACCGCTTTACAAACAGAAGAATATACTGTTTTTACGGCATTTGAAATTTTCGAACATTTATTAAATCCATACACGGTTTTAGAAAACGTAAAATGCGATAAATTGTTAATTTCGATTCCGTTGCGTTTATGGTTTTCACCAGCATATCGTTCTAAAACGGATATGTGGGACAGACATTATCACGAATTTGAAGACTGGCAATTGGACTGGCTTTTAGAAAAAACAGGTTGGAAAATTACAGATCGTTTACAATTTACGCATCCGGTGAAAAAATTTGGATTAAGACCTCTATTAAGATATTTCACACCGAGATACTATCTTGTTGTTGCGGAGAAAGTTAAAAATTAAGATTGCAGATTAACGATTTTTGATTTTTGATTTAGATATTCCATAAAATCTAAAATCTAAAATTTAAAATCTAAAATTTTTTAAATGAAGTACTACATCGTCATTCCCGCACACAACGAGCAAGATTTAATTGGCTTGACTTTGCAATCCTTGGTTTCACAAACCGTTTTGCCTTCAAAAGTTGTGGTTGTAAATGACAATTCGACTGATAAAACAGAAGAAGTCGTTTTAGGATTTACAAAAGAAAATCCATACATATCTGTTGTAAACAAAACTTCAGATGCAATTCATCTGCCGGGAAGTAAAGTAATTCAGGCTTTTCAAAAAGGTTTTGAAACTTTAGATTCTGATTACGATATCATTGTAAAAATTGATGGTGATTTAATTTTTCCTCCAAATTATTTTGAAATTATAATCAAACATTTCGAGTCCGATCCAAAAATTGGAATGGTTGGCGGATTCTGCTATATCGATAAAAATGGCGAATGGTTTTTAGAAAACCTAACCGATAAAGATCACATTCGCGGCGCTTTAAAAGCATACAGAAAAGAAACTTTTCAGCAAATTGGAGGATTGCGACCAGCAATGGGTTGGGACACCGTTGACGAACTGCTTTGTAAATATTATGACTGGAAAGTTGTCACCGACGAATCTTTACATGTAAAACATTTAAAGCCAACAGGCGCAAACTACAACAAAACAGCTCGTTATAAACAAGGCGAAGCTTTTTATACCTTAGGATATGGTTTCTGGATTACTGCAATTGCTTCGGCAAAATTGGCAATGATGAAGAAAAAACCATTCTTATTTTTAGATTATATAAGAGGATTTTGGAAAGCTAAAAAAGCCAAAACTCCTTTATTAGTAACTCCGGAACAGGCTAAATTTATTAGAAATTATCGTTTTCAAAAAATGAAAGAAAAGTTAATTTGATTGCTAAAACACTCGAAAAACTGGAACTCATTACCCAAAACTCATAACTTATTTTTACCTTAGCCAATATTTGTAAAACTTATGATGCTAATTCGTTATTTATCCCAAATAGGAAAATATTTTTTAATGCTGAAAGAAATTTTCAATAAACAGACCAAATGGTCTGTTATGAAAAAATTAATTTTCAAAGAAATCGACGATTTAATTATCGACTCACTTGGGATTGTCTGCTTTATCTCTTTTTTCATCGGAGGAGTTGTTGCCATTCAAACAGCGCTAAACTTAACAAACCCTTTAATTCCAAAATATCTAATTGGTTTCGCCACACGTCAATCTGTAGTATTGGAATTTGCACCCACTTTTATTTCGGTAATTATGGCGGGAAAAATGGGATCTTACATTACTTCCAGTATTGGGACAATGCGCGTTACAGAGCAAATTGATGCTTTAGAAGTTATGGGAGTTAACTCTGTAAATTATCTTGTTTTTCCAAAAATCATAGCTTTATTAATGTATCCATTTGTAATCGGAATTAGTATGTTTTTAGGAATTTTTGGAGGATGGCTTGCGTGTGCTTACGGAGGATTTTCAACTGGAGCCGATTTTATTATGGGAGCTCAGAAAGATTTCATACCCTTTCATATTACGTATGCCTTTATCAAAACTTTAATTTTTGCCATGTTATTGGCAACAATTCCATCTTTTCATGGATATTACATGAAAGGTGGCGCATTAGAGGTTGGTAAAGCTAGTACAACATCATTTGTATGGACATCTGTTACTATTATTCTCCTAAATTATATATTAACCCAATTATTATTAGGATAATGATAGAAGTAAAAAACATAGAAAAATCGTTTGGCGACAGCAAAGTTTTAAAAGGCGTTTCGACGGTATTTGAAACTGGGAAAACCAATTTGATTATTGGGCAAAGTGGATCTGGAAAAACAGTTTTATTGAAAACATTATTAGGAATTCACACACCAGACGCAGGAACAATTGAATTTGACGGAAGAGTTTATTCTGATTTAGACAAAGACGAAAAACGTGAGTTAAGAACTGAAATCGGAATGGTATTTCAGGGAAGTGCTTTATTTGACTCGATGACCGTTGAAGAAAATGTGGCATTCCCATTAAGAATGTTCACTACCAAAAACAAAGCTCAAATTCAAGAACGTGTTGATTTTGTTTTAGAAAGAGTAAATCTGATAGATGCTCATAAAAAATTACCTTCTGAAATTTCTGGAGGTATGCAGAAACGTGTTGCCATTGCACGTGCTATTGTAAACAATCCGAAGTATTTATTTTGTGATGAACCAAACTCTGGTCTTGATCCAAATACTTCAACCTTGATCGATAACTTAATTCAGGAAATCACTAGAGAATACAACATTACAACCGTTATTAACACACACGATATGAACTCTGTAATGGAGATTGGTGAAAATATCGTTTTCCTAAAAAAAGGCTTGAAAGCATGGCAAGGAAATAAAGAAGAAATATTTAGAACTGACAACAAAGACATTGTGAAGTTTGTTTATTCTTCTAACTTGTTTAAAAAAGTAAGAGAAGCTTATTTGAAAGGCTAAAGTCCTTTAAATCTCAATATTTAAAATCCCAGATTACAGCTATTAAAACTGGAATTTGGGATTTTTTACATATTAGATTTTGATGTTAATCGATCAATTCCACTTCAGCGTTTGGATTAAAAAGATAGGTTTTTCCTGTGCTTATTTCGATGCATTCAAATCGTTTGGTTCTAACTGCAATTTTTTTAAATACTTTGCCATTTTTTATTCTGAAAACACTTCCGTAAGGAATTTCAAAAACATAATTTTTGTCGCTGTTTGAATCATATTGTTTTAATGCCAATGACAAAGTGGTATCAGTATCGCTGCTTGCTGACGGATTTTTAAAATGTCTAGCCAACAAAGGCAGTATCATACTAGGAAAAATTTCTGGACGAATAAACGGAATCATCAAACGCTGAAACGTATACTTCCACTCATTTCCATGTGGTTTTATATGTCGTCCAAATTTTTCGAATGCAACCAAATGCGAAATTTCATGAATCAGCGTGATCAAAAAACGATATTTATTTAAACTGGCATTAACTGTGATTTCATGTTTACCATTCAATGCTCTTCGATAATCACCATGACGCGTCTGACGTTCATTTACGATTTTCAAATGAACCTGATTGGCTACAATCAAATCAAAAACAGGCTTTACAGCATGTTCAGGAATATATTTTGCTAATGTTTCGTTCAATTTAATTATGAATTATAAATTTTGTGTTTTGAAATTTAATTATGGGTTAGTAGAGGAAACCTCTAGCACTTTTCCATTAAAATATTTATTTCCATTTAATGTAAAATCATAAATATAAGTTGCCATTCCTTCAGCAGAAATTGGCGCCTGATATCCAGGAAAAGCTTCATTCAGCATTTCGGTCTGAACAGAACCTAACGCTAGAACATTAAATGAAATTCCTTTTTCTTTATATTCTTCAGCCAATAATTCTGTCAAAGTAATTACAGCGCCTTTGCTTGAACTATAAGCTGCTAATCCGGCAAATTTCAAACTTCCGCGTACACCGCCAATTGAACTTATCGTTACCACATGACTTCCTTTTTGCAAATACGGCAAACAAATTCTGGTAAGATTAGCAACTGCAAAAACATTCACTTTATAAATATTTTCAAAATCGGCCTGAGTTGTCTCTGCAAAAGGTTTCCAGATTAAAGCTCCAGCATTATGAACAACTGCATCAACCTTTTTCCATGTTGACGAAAGAAAACTTTCTACTTCAGTTAAAGCAGATTCATCCGCTAAATCAATTGATAAACAGGTAACATTTTCATGTTCTAAAAGTGCCTTTGGAATTTTTCGCGAAATGGCCAAAACCTGATTTCCTGCATTTGCAAATTGCAATGCTAATTCATAACCAATTCCTCTACTCGTTCCGGTAACAATAATATTTTTCATGCAGCAAAAATAAACAAATCCAATAAAAGGCCATGTTATTAATTCATTGTAATTTCTTCCGTTGGTGTAGAAACAATCTTCGTAACAGCTGGTAAAAATTCCTGAATAAATGAAGTCATATGAGAAATATCCATCACTTTAAATTCATCTGAAACATGATGATAAAATTCAAAATTCTCAAAATCGAAAGTACTTATCGATTGGCAAGGTTTTCCGAAGGCCTCAAAAAATGAATAATTATCAGATCTGTAAAACAATTTATATTCGGCTTCTTTTGGCAAAAACCCAATTGTAGTTTTTCCAGTATATTCATTTATTTTTTGCGCCATATTTGATTTGTCAAAACCAGTAATATAAGCGAGATAATCACGTTTCATTGGCACGCCAATCATTTCAATATTGAGTTGTGTGTACAAATTAAAATTTCTCTTTTTTAATTTCTCTACCAGACTTTTAGACCCTAACAAACCTTTTTCTTCTCCTGTAAAAAACACAAAAAGAATACTTCTTTTATTCGATTTTGTCTTTGCAAAATATTTCGCCATCTGTGCTACCGCAGTTACTCCTGAAGCATCGTCATTGGCACCATTATTAATTAGATCAGCTTGCTCTCTATTTTCCAAACCGATATGATCATAATGCGCACTCAAAACAACAAATTCCTTTTTCAAGACAGGATCTGTTCCTTCTAAAACACCAACAATATTATAAGCAGGAGATCTAAAATTCGTTAAAGTATCACGATAAGATGCAAAATAAGGTTTGATTTTATTCTTCTTAAAAAAGTCTTCTAAAAAAACTGCAGCTTTTTCAATTCCTTTTGTTCCAGTTTCGCGCCCTTCTAGTTCATCTGAAGATAGATATTTTAAAAAATCTGAAACTTCGGTCTGCGAAACTTTATAATCTATATCATTTACAGAAGAAGTATTTGATTTACAACTTAATAAAATAAGCGGAAGAAGAAAGTATAGTTTTTTCATAAATGAAGATTTATGCTGGCTTAAAAACTACATTCTTAAGACCGGCAGTTTAAATATTTTTTATAAACCTTAAATGCCTGAATACTTCCTAAAACAATAAAAAACAAGGGTATGCAAACAGGCAATATGAGCTTTGAAAAATGATTTGTTTTATGAAAAATAGTTTGTAATACGATAATCAAACTAAACATTCCTATAAAAATCCCAATCAAAGTTCCTGCAATATAATAATATTTTAACTGCCTTTCAATGGCAATATACTTTCCGTTAAGCAAATATAAATTCCAGCTGGCCCAAAAAGGAAGCTGTAAAAAATTAAAACAGTTCAAAATAATTCCGATCACAAACGGCGAATAGATTAGATAGTTTGATAAAATCCCATCTGATTTTATTTCTTGATTAAAATTGAAATAAAAAGCAAAGGCCAGAACAAACATGAATCCTACCGCAAAAAAATCAATTATCTTCATTAATTTTTTATTGTTGATGAGTTGTTTTGCAAAAAGAAGCGTGAAATAAATAACAAAAATCTCCACTACAATAACTCCGAATAAAAAGAAAGTTAAATCACGAAGTCCTGATTTGGTATAAATTTCTAATCCGACAAGATTTAAATATCCTAACGGAATTGATCCCAAAAAACTTACGAGAAATCCAACTAAGCTATTTTTTAAACTTTTCATTTTTAAAAATTCATGATTTTATTGTTTTGAATCAAATGCAATTTGTATTCGCGCATCCCCACTTTATAATCTAAATAAGGAACTCCCATTTTATGGTTTTCGGCGCTTATTTCATACATATAAGTAATATGTCTGGCTAATTCTCTCCAAGCAAACCATACCGAATGTTTTGGATCATAAATGTGTGTAGGCTCACTCGCCGCTCCGTTAAGTTCTACAATTTGAAAATTTTCTCCTCGCTCTAATTCTTCAAAAGAATTATACATGATATCAAAACGTCCAAAATAGAATTCCGGAATTTGCATGGCAATTTCATTGATCATATCGGTCAGTTGTGAAGTAATCAAATTACTTCCGTCAAGAAATTTTGCACCTCTTGCGTGATTTCCAAACGGAACCAGATTTAACGATTCCCCTTTTTGTAAAATTTGGTTTAGCTGATGTCCATATTCTTCTTTCAAAACATCAAATTGCAATTGAAATCTTGGAGTTTGTTTGATTAAATCTTGAATCGTAGACCTGCCATCTCCTATTACAGTTAAAAATTCTTTAGATACAATTCCGGTAATTTTTCCGTTTTTTTGATGTGGGTGTCGAACGTAAAAAATCCCAACTTCATTTTTAAATGGAATTAGACTCTGAACCAAAAAATCAAAATTTGCTTTTTCTGCATATTCCTTTAATTCATTGATGGTTTTTATTTTTTTCACACCCGAACCACGCAAACCAATGTCTGGTTTGGCAATTAATGGAAAATAAATCTGCTTTTCTATAATTGCATCGGCTATTGTTTTTAAATCTGTTTTTTCTTTAAAAAGAATTGTTTTTGGATAATATTTTGGCGGAAGCAAATCATAAATCTGTTTTTTGCTTTCCATCATAAATCCGCCATTTTTAATTTTTGGATTTGAGGCATTAAAGAAAAAAATTGATTTTGCTTGGATGGCATAATAAGCCCAAAGAAAATAAATTGGAAAATATAAAACCTGAAACGGCCAATATTCCCAATTGGTTATTTTATGAAAAAATAGTTTCATTGTTTTATATTTTAAATTCGAATAAAAGAGGTTGAAAAATCTTCTGTTTTTATTAAATCGTAATATTTCATTGCACCTTTATTTTGTTCTATCACAACTTGCGTTACACTTAATGTTTTCATCTTATTTTCTCTGTTAATGATCAAACCATTTTGTGTATCGCCATTATGTGTATTTTTATGAAAATCCAACATATCCAAGGCCGAGATTTCATTTTTATCTTTTACAAAATCAAAAAACCAGCTGGATCGTTTTTTTCGTATTTCTTCAGAATATAAAGTGACAGATGACCAAATATGACGTTCAAATTGGTTTAATTTTGTTGTTCTTTTTCCTGAGCCATCCCAAATTAATTCATACAATTCTTCTTTTTGATACAAGACCAACGTAAAAGGTTCTATATTTTCTAAATTAATCTGTTTCCAAAAATCCTTTGGCGAAGCATCGGAAATAATATCAAGGAGAATTAATCCGCGGCTTTTTCTGTAAGGAAGAACCGGAGTATGTTTTATAATTCCGCCATTTAACAAAACCAGAACAATTCCGTTTTCATCAATTGCAAACCAGGTTCCGCCAGCTTTTGAATCTTTTGGATACATGATATTTTTTCCTTTATGAAAAAAGTTTCTTGGCGCTTCAGCACCGGGACGAATTACTTTTTCATCCCGATTTGAAGTAATAATTACAGTGCCGTTGTTATTTACAAAACTTACTGTACACATTGTTTTCTATATTCTATGGTTGAACGCGCTACGCCAAAATTGTCATCTACTAAAACATTTTCAAATTCTCGTACAGCGACTTTTATTAAAGCCTGATGATGTACGCAATGTTCCAAATTGTAAAGTAGTTCTCTGTAATAATTACTTTGAATTCTCATGTTAAGTCCGTCAATAAACTGCTCCAGAAACATTATTTTATTCTCGCTTTGCAAACTTGCTTTAATTTCGTTGATGCAGTGTTTAGCAAATTCTGTTTCAGTTTGAATTCTGATATTTCTCTCCCGGTTATCATAATTTATAATTCCCGAATCATATCCATTTTGAAGACATTGAAACATCTCCAGAATATGCCTTGTGTGTTCGCCAATTGTGGCATTACTTAAAGCCTCACAGGATTTTGAATAATCTTTATCAGATAATTGATTCAATAAATCCGTTACCTCATCTAAACTGCGGCGTATTGATTTTAGTAACATAACTTTTAATTTAGAAGATTAGACAATTTGTTTTTATTGAAATAAAGCAAACCTAAACTGCACAACAACGTAATAACAGCTAACACAAAAAGTAATCCGCCGTCGTTTTGAACCTCAATTCCTAAAACAAATAAATGTGACAAAATAGCTCCAATCATAATTCCGGTTGCACCAAATGCTCCAATCCAGGTTGTTTTTGGAATCAAAATCAAAATCGCTGCGATTAATTCGGCAATTGCAGAGCCAATTCTTCCATAAGGTTCTACGCCTAAAGTGGAGAAAATATAAACACTTTCTTCTGCTCCGCTGAATTTAAAAAATAAGGTTTGCAATAAAATTACCGAAGCCGTTATTCTCAAGACCCATATTATAATTTCCTTTTTCATGGCTTCTGGTTATTTGTATATTTTTTTCCAATTGTTATCTGCCTTAACTTTTAACTCCGCTTCATCCGGATTCCAGCTTTTCAGCGTATTATTAAAATAAGCATTATAAAACAGATAAAGTTTTCCATCGCTAATTTTAAAAGTCTCTGGATTAATTTCTACTTTTTTGCCTGCACTTCCCATTGCATACGCACACCATCCGCCATATTGAGGTTCATATTTTGATGGGTTTTTCAAAAAGGCATTTTTATTTTCAGCTGATGAAAAATTATAAGTCACTCCTTGATACGAAGTCGAAATTTCTTTTTTCCCTTTAACTGCTTTTCCCTGATTAAAATAACCAACAGGATCATAACCCTGAATACCTACTTTGTTTTCTAAATTATATTGGCTCACTCTTTTGGCATCATTTTGAGCAAATGAACTGCCTGAAACTAAAATCAATAACAATAATATTAACTTTTTCATCTTTATTTTATTTAAGGTTTTTTAATACTGACACTAATAATTCTGCAGAGATACGTTGTTTAAAATCTGGCGAGATATATTCAAAAAGTATATCAGCTTCAGTATTAACAACAAAAACAGAAGGAACAGGCAGCAAACTGGTATTGATTCCATTAGAATGTACGTTAATAACTGTTTTGTAGTTTTCCGGAACCTGATAAGCAATTCCTACCGCTTTTATCAATTCGCCTTTTGAGTCAGAGAGTAAGGTGTATTTTACTTTATCCTTTTCTTCTGTTATTTTTAAATTTTCAGCAGAATCCGGACTTACGGCTATAATTTGATAACCTAAGTCGATGATTTTTTTTTCGGCTTCAGCCAATGACTGTAAATGTAAATTGCAATACGGACACCAGCCGCCGCGGTAAAAAATCAGAACTGTTTTTTTCTTTTTAAATAAATCTGAAATATTTACATCTGTATTTTCAGATGATTTTAAAGTAATGTTTGGAATTTTCTCTCCTATTAATAAAGGAGCAATATCGACCGCAGATTTAGGAATTGTGTTCTGCGCATTAACAGCTAAAGTAAAAGCTGCTAAAAAAATAAAAAGCTTTTTTTTCATAGTGTAGTGGTTTTACATCTTTTTTGATGATGTAAAATTATTGTACTATGAAAAAACAAAATGTCGGCTAATTTACACTTCGCTTAAAATAATTATAATTTGGTAATATCTTGAATGATAATTTCTTTTCTGTTGTAAATTAATAACTGGTTCGTTTCCATTTCATTCAGCAATTGTGTTGCTGTTTGTCTGGAAGTACAAATAATTTGAGCAATATCATTTTGGGTTAAATAATTTTCGATCGTAACTGAATTACCGTTTGCAGCTCCCTCACTCTCTGCCCAGTCTTTTAGAAATTGGTACAATCTGGTTTTAGCATCTTTAGAAATCAAATTAGAATAACTGTTTTTGATGCGCTTCATTTTCAAACCAACAAATTTGGTATATGAAAGTGCCAAAGTTGGATTCCTCAATAATAAATCTTCAAAATCAGACATTAAAAAACTACAGATTGCAACATCGTCAGAAAGTACTTTTGCATATTCTTCGACTTTATTATCTGTTTCTAACGTCAATTCACCAAATAAATCTCCTTTTTGAATAATATCTTTTATCGTTTCATTTCCATCTTCATCGATCGAAACAATTTTGATATTTCCTTTTTTAAGCAAAAAAATCCTAGGCACATCTGAAGAAGAAAAATAAATGATTTCTCCTTTTGATGCTTTTTTAAAACCGGTGATAATGCACAGTTGTTTGATTTGTGAATAACTCAGCGTTCTAAACAATTTATGATCCCGCAAGTACCAATATTTTAAATCTTCGTACATAGAATAAATTTTCTTGATGTAAATGTAGCAATTTTAACATCTAAACAAAAAAACCCTTTCAAAGCAGAAAGCCTGAAAGGGTTTTGAAATATATTTAAGATAAATTATCCTGCAATAACAGATCTTGAAATTACAATTTTTTGAATCTCAGATGTTCCTTCGTAAATCTGAGTGATTTTTGCATCACGCATCATACGCTCCACATGATATTCTTTCACGTATCCGTTTCCGCCATGAATTTGAACCGCTTCAACTGCAGTATCCATTGCTACTTGTGAAGCAAATAATTTTGCCATAGCACCACTTACATCATAGTTTTTACCTTGATCTTTATCCCAAGCTGCTTTCATGCATAAATGACGCGCCGCTTCGATATTTACAGCCATATCAGCCAATTTGAAAGCGATTGCCTGATGATTGCAGATTTCTGTTCCAAAAGCTTTACGCTCTTTCGAATATTTCAAAGCCAATTCATAAGCTCCAGAAGCAATTCCTAATGCCTGAGAAGCAATTCCGATTCTTCCTCCTGCCAAAGTTTTCATGGCAAATTTGAATCCGAAACCGTCTTCACCAATTCTATTTTCTTTAGGAACTTTTACATCACTGAACATTAATGAATGCGTATCAGAGCCACGAATTCCCATTTTTTGTTCTTTCGGACCAATAGAAAAACCTGGCATATCTTTGGTCATAATCAAAGCATTGATTCCTTTGTGTTTTTTCTCTGGATGCGTTTGAGCGATTACTAAATATACTGAAGCCGTATTTCCATTAGTAATCCAGTTTTTTGTTCCGTTTACTAAGTAGTGATCTCCCATATCAACTGCTGTTGTTTTTTGAGAAGTCGCATCACTTCCAGCTTCTGGTTCACTCAAACAGAAAGCACCGTGAATTTCACCTGAAGCCAAACCTGGCAAATATTTTTGTTTTTGCTCTTCGGTTCCAAATTCTTGTAAACCCCAGCAAACTAATGAATTATTTACAGACATAACCACAGAAGCTGATGCATCAACTTTCGAAATTTCTTCCATAGCAATTACGTATGAAATAGCATCAAGCCCGCTTCCTCCGTACTTCGGATCAACCATCATTCCCATGAAACCTAATTGTCCCATTTTCTTTACTTGTTCTGTTGGAAAAATTTGTTTTTCATCACGTTCAATAACACCAGGCAGCAATTCGTTTTGAGCAAAATCTCTGGCAGCCTGTTGAATCATTAAATGCTCTTCGGTAAGATTAAAATCCATAGTCTTTGTTAGTTTATTTTTTTTTTTAGAACCAAAATCGAAAAATTTTCGGTGATGGAAATAATTTGTTTTTTGTGTTTTGTATTTTTTTTTGCTTTAAAAAAGGCTTCCAAAGATAATTTTTAAAAGTCAAATTAACAATGCATGCATATAAAATTAATAGATCAGCAATAATTACGATAACGTTTTCGTAATTATTCGGCATTTTCAAAAAACTAACTGCAATACTTCAAGGATTTCTTTAAAATTTAAGAATATAATTATGCATCAAAAAGGTCTTATTTATAAAGTTTTAGTAAAATTTAGTTAAAAAAGTGCGCAACCGGTTTTGGAACACGTAAATGTACGTAAAGCAAGTCTTACTAAATTGATAATGAAATAAATACAATCAAAAAAAATATATAACTTTAATAAAAAACATGTATTTTTAGAGAACAGAATTTAGAAATTAAAAGTATTTTTGCCAAAAAACAAAAATTATCGATAGAAGTATGAAAAAGATTTTACTATTATTTGCACTTATTTTCAGCGTGCAATTTTCGACTGTTTCGGCACAAGCCCAACTAGAAGTAAACGGCGTAACGGTTCCAAGAAAAATTGAAGTCCAAAATAAAACAATGCAGCTAAATGGTGCTGGTGGAAGATCAAAAATGTGGTTGGAAGTTTATGTCCAGGCGCTTTATTTATCGCAATTAAGCCAAGATCCAAAATTCATTATTGACAGTGATACTGAAATGGCGGTTAGAATCGAAATCACTTCTTCTATGGTTTCTTCAAATAAACTGACAAAAGCAATGAACACAGGTTTTGAAAAATCTGCAGGAAGCAATCTTGAAGCTTTACGTCCAAGAATTGAGCAATTCAAAACATTATTAAGCGATCCTATTACAGAAAAAGACGTCTTTGTTTTGTTTTACAACCCACTTGATCAAACCGTTAGCGTAATTAAAAATGATGTCCCAAAAGGAAAAATCACAGGATTTGATTTCAAACAAGCATTATTCGGAATCTGGCTTTCAGACAAACCAGTTGACGAAACTTTGAAAAAACACTTATTAGGAATATAATTCAGAATTTCTTAAAAAGATTCGAAATCCAAAAGCCGAAAACCTTATCGTTTTCGGCTTTCTTTTTTTTCTTTCATTAAATTTGCCATAAAATACATTATTCGCATTATTCTATTTTATACTTTTACGCAAAATAAACATATCTCAACAAAATGAAAGATTTATTACAGCAATTTGAAAATAAGGAACCTGAAATTGTTTTTAACTGGAAAGATTCTGAAACTGAGGCTGAAGGATGGACAGTTATTAATTCTTTGCGCGGAGGAGCTGCGGGAGGAGGAACTAGAATGAGAAAAGGCTTAGACATGAACGAAGTTTTGTCTTTGGCAAAAACCATGGAAGTTAAGTTTTCAGTTTCTGGACCAGCAATTGGAGGCGCTAAATCTGGAATTAATTTTGACCCAAATGATCCTCGTAAAAAAGGCGTTTTACAGCGCTGGTACAAAGCGGTTTCTCCTTTATTAAAGAGCTATTATGGAACTGGTGGAGATTTAAATGTTGATGAAATTCACGAAGTAATCCCAATGACAGAAGAATGTGGTGTTTGGCATCCGCAGGAAGGTGTTTTCAACGGACATTTCAAACCTACAGAAGCTGATAAAATCAACAGAATTGGTCAATTGCGTCAAGGTGTTATCAAAGTAATTGAAAACCCAAAATTTTCTCCAGATGTAACAAGAAAATATACAGTTGCTGATATGATTACCGGTTATGGCGTTGCCGAAGCGGTTCGTCATTTCTACGCTACTTATGGAGGAGAAATCAAAGGCAAAAAAGCAATCGTTCAGGGATTTGGAAATGTTGGATCTGCAGCTGCTTTCTATTTAGCTGAAATGGGTGCAAAAGTTATCGGAATTATTGACCGTGACGGAGGATTGATTAAAGAAGAAGGTTTTTCTTTTGAAGAAATCAGAACTTTGTTTTTAAATAAAGACGGAAACAAATTAGTTGCTGAAAATATGATTCCGTTTGAAGAAATCAATTCTAAAATCTGGACAATCGGTGCTGAAATTTTCACGCCTTGCGCAGCTTCAAGATTAGTAACGCAAGCACAAATCGATAATTTGATTGCAAATGGATTAGAAGTTATTTCATGTGGTGCAAATGTTCCTTTTGCTGATAAAGAAATTTTCTTCGGATCAATTATGGAAGAGGTAGACCACAAAGTAAGTTTGATTCCGGATTTCATTTCAAACTGCGGAATGGCGAGAGTTTTTGCTTATTTCATGGAGAAAAAAGTTCAAATGACAGATGAGGCTATTTTTAATGATACATCAGAAACGATTAAAAATGCCATTGTTAAAGCGCATAGCTTAAGCTCATCAAAAACAAATATCAGTGCAACTGCTTTTGAAATTGCATTGAAACAATTAGTGTAATTTTTTTATACTGCATATTATAACGAGTCAAATTATTATTTGGCTCGTTTTTTTTACCTCAACAATATCGTTATAAGTAAACTGGACTAAAGTCCAGCTCTACAATATAATTTGTTCCTTCGGAACGGAAACGAAGCTTCACTCTTTTCAAGATTAAAAAAAATAGATTGCGTGCTTTGCGTAAATCTTTGCTCCCGATAGTTATCGGGATTACGGTTAAATTTCCACTTTCTTTCTAAACAATTTTTACTACTTTTAAACGTTTTTAAAATAATACATTTCAAAATTCAGAATAATGAGTTCGCTATTAAAAAATGGTAGTCGTCTTACAATCCTTTTTTTCGGATTGCTTTTTAGTCCTATATTAAATTCGTCACTTTCTGATAAAAAAAAATCACTTATAATGTCAACCATTATTTGTGGACTGTTGATTTTATTGATGTTTTTCATACGTTTTTGGCCTCCATACAACCCAGAAAATAACGTTGCACTTGCTGATGGCGGCGGCGGTGGTGGCGTAACTGTGAACTTTGGCGACAGTGATTTAGGTTCTGGTGCCAATTACAAAAGCGAAGTTCTGGAAGTAAAAAACAATGTAAAACAAGCTCCTGCTAAAGCAACTCCAGAAGAAGAAGCCATAATTTCTCAGGAAAACACAACTACAGATAATGACGTAGTTATTCCGACAAAAGAAAAACCAAAAAAACCTGTTCCTGTTGAAAAACCGGTACAAAAACCTGTTCCTGAAAAACCAAAGGTTTCCAACTCTACAAACGATGCCTTGTCTAGCATTTTAAAAGGATCGAACAAAGGCGGAGATGGCGATGATAAAGTCGCCGGAAATAAAGGAAAATCAAATGGGGATTTAAATTCGAAAGGTTATTATGGAAGCGGTGGTTCTGGCGGAGGAACCGGAGGCGGTAACGGAACCGGACATGGAATTGGTACAGGAAGCGGTTACGGAGCTGGAAGCGGCGGTGGTTCTGGCGGAGGATCAGGATATGCTTTAAATGGACGCAAAGCATTATCTAAACCTAAACCAAATAGCGAATGCAGTAATGAAACAGGAACTGTAGTAGTACAAATTACCGTTGATCAAAATGGTAATACTATTAGTGCCGTTGCAGGAGCAAAAGGAACTACAATTACAGCTAAATGTTTAAGAGAACAAGCTAGGATGGCCGCAATGAATACAAAAT
This sequence comes from Flavobacterium xizangense, assembly GCF_054075145.1. Lineage (NCBI taxonomy): Bacteria > Pseudomonadati > Bacteroidota > Flavobacteriia > Flavobacteriales > Flavobacteriaceae > Flavobacterium > Flavobacterium xizangense. The sequence continues at coordinate 83,444 of NZ_JBSIPG010000016.1, forward strand.
GGTCTGCTGATGAAAATGCAGCTGCAAAACAAACTGGAACTATTACTTATAATTTTAGTTTGAATTAAAACACGAATTTCACGGATTTACACGAATTAAAAAAGGCTTTCAGAAATCTGAAAGCCTTTTTATTTTATTTTCTAAAAAACTGTAATTGCTTTAATCTTATTCTCGCACCATCTAAATCATATTGATTTCGAGATAGCTGTTCTTCCAATTCATATTCTCCAAATCTTAATTGTTTAATATTTGGACCTTTATCAATTAAATTAAATTCTCTACAGGATTTACATCTCACAATAAAAAAATCAGAATCTGGAATACCTTCCTCTTTTTGTAAAATAAAGGTTTCTAAATTTGCATCGCATTTTGTGCAATTTTGTGATAAAGTTTCAACAACTTTCTCTCTCCCTTTTATAAAATCTGATACTTTGAAAATAAAGTTCAATAATGAACCATAAAGCCAAGTATTCAATTCATTTTTAAAATTTACTTCAATTATTTTTGAAATTTCATTGAAATAATCACATATAAACTCTTTCTCTTCTGTATCAAAATTGGATTTATCGAAACTATTCAATCCTTTATTTAACTCTTTCTTTAGTACTTTCTCAGATGAATTATTTTCTACTAAAATAATTAAAGAATTTAAGCATAAATTAAAATTATTTTCTAAATGGTCACATAATTCAGAACTTGAAGGATTTAAACCTCTTCTCTCCCATTCTGGATCTCCAAATTTTCTCTTGTCAAATAAAAATTTTAATCTTTCTAGCTTTTTATCAATCATCTTCTAATTTAGTATTACTTCGGACTTGTAGCAATTACAAACTTCAAGTTATTCTTCACTCCTATTTGTAAAACATCTACTAAATCTTGAACTTGTAAATTAAACGGAATTCGAACTACAACTGTTTGTTCTTTGTCTGTGCCGATTTTAGACATTAAACTGGTTTCTAGATTTTCAAAATCAACCGGTTCTTTGTCGATGTAGAATTTCTTATCCTCAGTAACTGATAAACTGATTAATTGTTTATTGGTTTTTTCATTTGCTTTGGCTTTTGGCAACGTCATTTTAATCACATTAGGATTTGCCAGCGTTGAAATAATTAAGAAAAACAACAGCAGGAAAAACATAATATCACTTAATGATGAAGTGGCGACCTCAGCATGAAATCTTCTTTTTCTTTTAATCGACATAGCTTATGCTCTTTGAATTATATTGACAAATTCTAATATTTGTTTCTGAATTTTTAAAGCAAAATTATCAATTTTTCCGTTCAGCAAATGGTACGCGCTATAAGCAATAATTCCCACAATTAATCCAGAACCTGAACTGATCATTTTTTCATATAAACCTCCAGAAATGTTTCCGATACTTATATTTTCTGTAACTGAAATGCTGTAGAAAATTTTAATAACTCCTGAAATTGTTCCAATAAAACCAAGCGTTGGTGCAATACCAGCGATTAGTCCAAGATGACCTAAATGCTTTTCCATTTCACCAATTTCAATATCAGCGGCGCGGTCCATGTTTGATTCGATTTCTGCAATTGGTCTTCCAATTACTAAAACTCCTTCTTTTAGAATATTTCCGGCTGCAGTATTGCTTCTTTCAACAATTGTTCTTGCCAACTCTATATTTCCAGAATTTAATTTATCTCCAACATCCTGAATTAATCTAGGATCAATTTTTGAAGCATTACTGATATACAAATAGCGTTCAAAAATTATATAAATGGTATAAAAAAGTAAAAGTGCAATTGGTATAAGGAAAAATCCTCCTTTTAAAATAAAATCCAAAACCGAAATCTCAGTTTCAGGAGCGATTTTTTGAATAACTACGTTAGATGCGGCATTTGCGATTGTATCTGTTTGTAATTGAATGAAGCTAAACATATTTTAATTCTGGTTTTTATGATTAATTCTAAAAATTATTTGAAATTTGCACTAAAGATAATTTCCGCTGTAATATTAAACTACAAAAATCGAAATTTATTTCAATCAACAACCATTTTATCCAAATAAATGAACTATCAAGAGACTACAAACTGGATGTTTAATCAATTGCCAATGTATCAACTTCAGGGCGCTTCGGCTTATAAAGAAGATTTAACCAATATTAAATTATTGGCCGCACATCTTGATAATCCGCAAGATCATTTAAAATGCATTCACGTTGCCGGAACAAACGGAAAAGGTTCTACTTCGCACATGCTGGCTTCGGTTTTACAGGAAGCTGGATATAAAGTTGGATTGTATACTTCACCGCATTTAAAAGATTTCAGAGAAAGAATCCGAATAAATGGCGAAGAAATTTCAGAAGATTTTGTAATTGAATTTATTGGAAAACACAAAAGCTTTTTTGAAGCCAATGATATGAGTTTCTTCGAAATGTCTGTTGGATTGGCTTTTGATTATTTCGCTGCCGAAAAAGTTGATATTGCGATTATTGAAGTTGGTTTGGGCGGAAGATTAGACGCAACTAATATTATTACGCCATTAATTTCAGTAATTACGAATATAGATTTAGATCATACTCAGTTTCTCGGGAATACGCCTGCTTTGATTGCCGGTGAAAAAGCTGGAATTATAAAACCAAATATTCCGGTTGTCATTGGCGAATATACAGATGAAACGCAGCCTGTGTTTTTGGCGAAAGCCGAAGAAAACAAAGCACCGATTTATTTTGCTTCGGACTTAATTTTAGAAGTTTTTCCATCCGATTTAATTGGGGATTATCAGTTTCACAATAAAAAGACGGTACAACAAACGATTCAGATTTTAAATGAAACTACTGATTTTAAAATTTCAAATGAAAAACTAAAATCGGGATTATTGAATGTTGTAAAAAATACTGGTCTTCAAGGCAGATGGCAACAGCTTGGCGAGAATCCGAAAATTATTTGCGACACAGCGCATAATAAACACGGTTTGTCTGTGGTTATGAATCAGCTTCAAAAAGAAACTTACGAAAATCTGCATATCGTTTTGGGTGTTGTTAACGATAAAGATTTGGATTCTATTTTACCGCTCTTCCCTAAAAAAGCACAATATTATTTCTGCAGACCCGATTCTTCGAGGGGATTAAGCACTGAAATACTGCAAGATACAGCCAAAAAGTATGATTTAATTGGAGAAAAATACGATTCGGTTGAAAAAGCTTTTTTAGATGCAAAGAAAAACGCTACAAAAAATGATTTCATTTACGCAGGCGGAAGCACCTTTGTAGTGGCTGAACTCCCTTTAAATTCAGCGTTTTAAATTCCAGATCAAAACTGGAAGCAAAACTTTATTCAAAAATCATAACTACTTGATTTTTAATAGATTAAATTTGTGCTTAGTTTTTTTAATAACCAATACAAATTTAATCATGAAAACAAGAAGTACACTTCTAGGGCTCGTCCTATGGATGTCCCTATGGTGCGAAGCCACGTACGCACAGGAAAAAGAAAAACCAGTCTTCATCACCATGACGACCCTGCACCGTAGTTTAGATGCAAAAGCGAAAGACTGGAAGGCTGCTGAACAGGAATATTTTGACAAAATTACCAGCAAAAATGATCTTATTATTGGCTCAGAACTCCTAACCCATTACTATACCAATGACAATACAGAAGTTGTTTTAGTCAACGTTTACAGAAATTGGGAAGATATTGAAAAAGCAAATACCATCAGCGATGATTTAGCTAAAAAAGCCTAGCCAGATGAAAAAGCCAGAAAAGCATTTTTTGAAAAATATGATGCTTTTTACACCACTACACATTCAGACGAAATTTATCAAAGCATAACTTCTGTTGGTGAGAAACCCTATAAAGACATAACCAAAAAACCAATGATTGTCTATATCCGAAAATCGCAATTGAGCATGAAAGGAAACGGAAAATTGGCAAAAGAATTTAATGATAAAATCACTTTTAAAGATCCTTACATAAAGGCCTATTATCCGTTTCGGCACTCGTGGGGCTCCAACAGCACTGATTTCATGGAAGCCTTTTTCTACGATTCTCTAGCCGATATGGAAAAATCAAGTGAAAAGATAGACGAATTGATTAAAGCAACATGGCCAAATGAAAAAGATGCTGATGCTTTTTTTGATGAATTAGAAAAATCTTTCACCGGAAAACACAGCGATTACATCTATAGGAACGTTCCGTCACTTTCAAAATAAAAAATACTTAAAAAAATTACGTTTATAACATTTTCTGCTTCAGCAAGATAGAAAACACATTAAAAAAAGTTTAAATTTTTAGTGTATTTTCTTTGCAGAACTCAAAAACTAGCGTATATTTGCACTCGCAATCACAAACGATAGCAACCTAGTAAAATAGGGCGATTAGCTCAGCTGGTTCAGAGCACCTCGTTTACACCGAGGGGGTCGGGGGTTCGAACCCCTCATCGCCCACCAAGAAACTCCTTAAGAAATTAAGGAGTTTTTTTTACGCCTTACCGATTGTCTATAGATTACAAATTTACAATGCGGAATTTGGGGAGATACTCAAGCGGCCAACGAGGGCAGACTGTAAATCTGCTGTGTGAACTTCGCAGGTTCGAATCCTGCTCTCCCCACTAAAAGGGTAAAAAAAGCCAAACGAAAGTTTTTCAATCTTTTAAAAACAAAATACAAAAAAACTCCTTAATTTCTTAAGGAGTTTTTTGGTGACTTATTTTTTTGCAATTTTTTTTTTGAATTCAATTCTTTCATTCCTCTTTAAAAACAAAATAACAGAGCAGTAATGAATTTAACTGAAATAAAAAAATCCCATATCTCAACTGCCCAAACGGAATCGTAAGACACAATACAACAATAGCGATTAAGGATAACATTGTATTTAAAAAAGAAAGTATGCCAATTTCGAAATTTCGAAGTGTAAAAACCCAGATAATGAAATTCAAAAACGTAATTATCGTAAATATTGACAGCACCGAAATTTCAAAATCTAAAGCCAAATCATAACCTGTTAAAGTTGCATTCTTTTTAGCTTTTTCAAAAGCAACCTCTTTTTCCAATGGATCTTGGGTATTTGATTGGTTTTTAAAAATTGCAGGTCTTGATTTTAGAGATCCATTAGAACACATCTGAAAAAAGGGAAGGAAGAAAATCAATATTCCGAATGTAGATAAAATTCGTTTTATGTTTTTATAACACATACTTTTAGATCATTATAGGTAATTCAAATTTTAATTGAATAATTACTATTCTGCAAAAAGCATTCCGATAAATCATTTGAAATCAGAATCTAGAGATGTTGTATTTATTTCAAAACGGTATCATAAATTGTATTCAGGAGGTCTTGTCTCATTTTTGAATTTCTTTGATCTAATAATATAATAATACCCCAATTTTTAGCTCGGTTATAACAGATAATTGAAGATTGTCCCATTGAATCACCTGATTTCATATAGATTGTATTTTTATCATCAGTGACAATATTTGTGCCTAAACCCATTTCTCTTTTTTGATCTTTATAAAAGATTTTTTCAGTAATGATCGCAGCTTTCCCGACTGAAGTTTTACTATTTAAAACTGCTTTTAAATAGGTAACCATGTCAGCCGCATTTGATTTTATTAATCCGGCTGGTGCAGTAACATTCCATTTAAAGAATTCCTGAATGCCACCTTCAGGATTGTGAGCTGTTGTAATGTTTTTTACATTAAAGTCTTTCGTAAATGTATTTTTCATTTTTAACGGTACAATTATTTTTTCTCTAATAATTTGATCGTAATTCTTACTATACACTTTTTCTACTATTTGCCCGAGTAAAGTATATCCAATTGTAGAATAACGATATTTACCATAATCTTTCAGTTCACTACAATTATTGATTATATCAACCAATGTCTTTTCGGTCACATTACTTACAGGCTGTTGCGGATTTAATTCGATTAGTTTTCCAAAATCGATATCAGGCAAGCCAGATTGATGAGAAGCCAGATCTGAAATTTTTATTTTGTTTTGAAGATTTTTCTGCAGATCATATTCCTTCGGAAGATAATTGTCTATATAATCATCTACTTTTATTTTATTCTCAATAACGGCTTGCGCAATCAGATTTGAAGTTAAAATTTTAGTAATCGATGCAATTTCGAATAACGAATTTTTATTGATTTGAATTTGACTTTCAGAATTCAAATCACCATAGGCTGTAAAATATTCGTCATCATTTTTAATAAAACCAACACTTATACCAACCTTAGGTTTTTTTTGATAATTGCCCTTTATTATGGAATCAATCTTTTTAGTTATTTCTTGTCCAAAAGAAAAGTTGCTTATTAATATTAGTACTGCTAAAAATTTTACTGAAGTTTTCATTGTATCGAATTTTAGGTTAGAAATTTATTTCGATACAAATTTGAGAAAGAAGCCTCGGCTACACGACCGAATAAAAAAAGTCATACTCATTTGCTTTAAACAAAATAGTACGACTTTTTTTATTCGTAAGTACGACTAATCATAAAAATCTATTCTTCAATAACTTACCACAATAAATCTCAACCAGAAACTTCATGATTATCAAGAAATATCTAAGATTTTTTTTTCTTCAAACAACGTCCTCTCGGCTCGTCACCTTCCTGAAGTACAATTTCGGAATGAAGGAATTGTGCAGCATCTGCAGAATCTTTTACTTTTACGGCACTTCGTTTTAGCATTTCGGCTTCAAATTCATTTAAAACACTTTCTCGCAATCCTGCTTTTTTCCAATGCGATAAAGATTTGCATCCTTTTACAACACCTCGCGCCAAGGAAAGTGCGTCCAACAACGCCTGATTTGCGCCCTGCCCTTTAAACGGACTCATTGGATGTGCCGCATCGCCAATAAGCGTTACATTTCCGCCATTTTTTAATAATTCACTATCAAGCAATTCGCGATCGTAAACAGGATAACCGGAAATATGAATCTCCTCAGTAGCTTTTAGAATTTGCGGAATCGGATCGTGCCACTTTGTTCTTCTGCAAGCTTCTTCTTTTAGTGCTTTCACACCTTTTGAACTTAATTCTTTTGCTTCATTTTCAGGCATCGGAAAACTAAGCTGCCACATTACAGAATCTGATTTATAGGGCATAATGTAAATTCGCTCATTTCCATTGGCGGTTTGAAATACCGTAGCCGAATCTAATAAAGAACTTTCAATACCTTCAACCGCACTTAAAGAGCAAATGCCTAATATTACTAAACAATCCAAATAACGCAAAGGCGCAACTTCATCACCAATCAAAAATTTTCGTACCGAACTACGAATTCCATCGGCACCAACTACAATATCGGCTGTAGATTTTTTTATTTCGCCATTTACATTAAATATGAGCTCAACGTTTTCTTCTTTTTGCTTAAAATCGATTAATTGATATCCCCATTTTATGGCATCGTTTTCACCAAGCTGTTCCAAAAGTTCTAGACGCAAGGATTGTCGGGCGATATGAATATTGGAACGTTTTTGGGATTTTTTAGAATCGGATTGAATCCATTTTCTGTTTCCCCATTCACCAATGACTTTCCCTTCGGTAGTGTGAACCAAATGCCTTGAGGAAACTACTCCATCTTTTAATTTCAAAATTCCCAATCCTGCCATTGCTTTGCTGGCTTGTTGCAAAGTGAGTCCGTACCCTTGTGATCGGGCTTCGAAATTATTGTCGCGTTCATAAAGAGTAAAAGGGATTTTTCGGTGTAAGCAGGCGACTGCTAAAGCTGTTCCGCCAATTCCGCCACCAATAATAGCAATGTGAGGATATTTTTCTGTCTCAGCAATTGGAGAATTTAAAGCGTGAATTAATCCAGATCCGCCGCAATTTAAGCAGATTTTCATATGTGCTTTGGGAGGAACTGGCGCTTTTCCTTCTTCGCCATTATTTTGAAATTGTTCCAATTCCAATTGATAACGAAGCTTTACTTTTTTGCTTATTCGCTGGCTTTTTTTACCTCTTCCCTGACATTCTTCACAAATAGACCAGCTTGTTTCTACCTTTTTCACTTTTATTTCTTCTTTATTTTTTAGCCTTTACATCTTCTGGCTATCGTACAAAATTAAGACAAAAGATAGCCAGAACAAAACTTTACAATTTCATTAAAAGTATGCAAGACATTAATTTGCTAACTTAGTTTATTAACTATTCTAAAAACTAAAGTTTATGAAAACTAAAATGATATGGGCAAACTTGGTTTCACATGATTTGCAAAAAACGATTCAATTTTATTCGGATCTGGGATTCCAGCAAAACGGAAAAGAAACAGAAGAATTAGTAAGTTTTATTTATGGCCAAAATAGCTTTGTTATTAATTTTTTTATTCCTAAAAGATTCGACAATGCGTTAAGAGGCAAATCTACTGATTCCAAAACGGAAAATGAAATCATCTTTTCTTTATCAGCAGACAGTAGAGAAAATGTAGATGAATGGTACGAAATTGTAAAAAAAGCTGGCGCCAAAATCTTTTCTGAACCCGAAAATTTTCAGCAAGGTTATACTTTTGGCTTTACCGATCCTGATGGTCATAAATTCAATTTTTTATATTGGCCGGGAATGTAATTTCTGAGAATTTAAAGCCAAAAAAACTCCTTAAGAAATTAAGGAGTTTTGCTTTTATAGAGAATATTATTTTTACAATCCTCTGCTTTTTTTCTCCTTCTGCAAATTTTTCAAATTGCTTGCATTTGCTAATGCGATTATTCCTAGTGATAGTGGAACAACTGTCAACGCACTAAATTTATGTTTTACAATTGTGAGCCAAATTCCCGCTGCCAACAAGATTAAGGCAAAAAATATCAAAATGTAAAATATTGTTTTTACTAATTTTTCATTTTTAAGCAATTCTTCATTGCTCATTTCTTCTAGTTTTTTGGTAGCCATAATTTATAGTTTAGTAGTCATAAAATTACATTTTTATTTGGCAAAACAAATAACGTTGAAACTAAAAATGAATACCTAAAAAATTTATTTGGAAAATTTCAGAAAAGAAAAATCTGGATCCCGCATTATAAGTTCATTATTTCTGGTTTCTTCCTGCGCTTCTTTGGCATAAATAAACATTCTGTGTTCATAATCTGAAATTGCGGTTTCAATACTTTCAAATTTTCCGTCCAAAAGATTTTCTGCCAAAATTATCGCATCGACAAGTCCAATATTTGCGCCCTGTCCGGCAAAAGGAGGCATTAAATGCGCTGCGTCGCCAATAAGTGTTATGGGCAAAATGCGATTGTTTTTCCATTCTTTTTCTAATGAAATTTTTCGCGTTGGCAATACCACAAAAAATGTTGTGGCACAAATTAACTCTTTATAAGTTTTACTCCATTCTGAAAAACAATTTATTAGAAATGAACTTATACTTTCGTGATCTTTAAGATTTAATTCATTTTCTAAAGACCAATCTAAAGGCGTTTTGAAAATAACAGTATAACTCAACGAATCTTTATTCTTCGGATTTGCAACTAATAAATTACCATCGTAAGCAGACATTAGAATAGTACCATCGCATAAATTAAAAAAGTCTTTACATAAAATTTCAGCATCAGAAACTTCACCTTGAATCATGTACGTTGCGGTTTCTTCAACTTCGGCATCCGTAATATATTTTCTAATTGCCGACATTCCACCATTTGCTCCAATGATAAAATCTGCGATTGCAGTTTCTTTATTTTCAAAATGCAAAATCCATTTTCCGTCTTTTGCTTCAAGTTCAGTTACTTTGCTATTCCAGATAAGCGTATTTTCTTTTAAACTTTCGAGCAATAAAGTCCTTAGATCATTTCTGTTGATTTCGGGATTATCCTGTGCTTCTTCCGGTGTTATTTTTTGAACAGATAAAACATTTCCTTTTTCATCAGCAATGGTTCTTCCCATCGGAATTGCGAGTTCAAAATACTCTTCTAACAATCCTGCTTTTTTGATCGCTTCCTGTCCTGAGCCTTTATGCAAATCGAGCGTTCCGCCCCAAATTCTGGTTTGCGCATCTTTGTCTCTTTCGTAAACTGAAACATCAATTCCTTTTTGTTGTAATAATATTGCCATGGTAAGACCAACTGGCCCACCGCCAATAATGGCTATTTTTTTATTTTGAAGTAACATATTTTGTATCGTTTAATGTGATACAAAATTGCGAAGAAAGCAGTTGCTGAAATAGTAAAAATCAGTCGTTTTGTGGAGGCAGTTTTTTAATCGCCAAAATATCCATGAAACGTTCATCGGTATTTTTGCTCAGTTCTTTTGGCGTAACGCCGGAGTATTTTTTAATTTCTTTGATAAAATGATTTTGATCGGTGAAATTTAATTCGGGGTAAAGTTTGCCTTCGCTTAAATCTTTAAACGAAGATCCAAAACGCAAAATTTTGCAATATTCTTTAAGCGAAATTCCGAATTGCTGATTAAAATAACGGTTGATCTGGCGACTGCTCCAAAACACTTTTTCAGAAAGTTCTTTGACTGTAATTGTTCCGTGTAAGGAATAAATCAGTTCAAATAATTTTTTCTTTCTGTTATCAATTGGTTTTATGGAAATTGAATTGATTTTCTGCGTTACTTTTTTCTGAAAATTTTCTAAACTTTCTGTATCAAATTCTTCAAATTGCCAAAAATCATTCGGAATTATTTTCCCTTCATTTAAAACATCTTTTATAGAATCTCCGAAGAAATATTCGACAGCCAAAAGTTTAAATCCAACAGAAAATATTTTGGCATCTTTGGCAATTATTACCTGACCCGGCATTGTATCAAGTCCGCGAATTGAAATTTCCCAATCTTCAGAATTCATTTTCATCAACGTCATGTCAGCCATTCCGTTTGGAAGAATCGTCCCAGGAATATCCTTTCCCGATTTATTTTCCACCATCCAAAAGCTGTGAACAAAATGCGAAATAGAATCGTCAGGCAAAAGGGACTGGATTATTAGATTCATTTTCGTTTTACAATTGAATTCAATTTATATTTCCTTAGTCAGCCGATCCATTTCTTTCAACAAAGTCGGAATTCGAAATTCGCCCGCCATACTTTCCACTTTTTGAAACGCTTCTTCCAAATCTATTCCGATAGAAGTTACAAATAAAGTTTTTTTTATGCTCTTCAACAAGAAATTCGTTCTTCATAAATTTTTCCTCCACAAAAAACCTCGAATAGCATCTTCAGTAGAATCAAACTTTTGAAAACTATTTATAACCTTATTAGCTTATTCATAATGTAATTTCTAAGAAAACAAATTTATCATTACATTTCTAAGAAGAGAATTTAAAGATTATAAGGCTAATTAAAAAGGTTTTAAAAACACAAATAACCATCTCTAAGCAATCGAATAGAAAAAATTGGACTTACGATTGTTCCCAAAAAAAAAACTTCAATTAGCGAAGCCAATTGAAGTTTTAGTACTCAGAGCGGGACTTGAACCCGCACGAACATTGCTGTTCACTGGATTTTAAGTCCAGCGTGTCTACCAAT
>NZ_JBSIPG010000017.1:0-28088 GCF_054075145.1 Flavobacterium xizangense
TTCTGGGTTAGGGCCGAAGACCGAAACAAAAACACAGCAATCCTGTATGATGAACTAGGTTTGGCAGAATATGAAGCAATCGAAGCTTTTAAGCGCTTTGATTACTAATAAAATTTAAGATTCGTATTTAGAGCGAGTCGAATTACAAAATTCAGATTGGTTTCATAGCGATTAGTGAGGTTCAATAGAGATCATTCTGAGTTTTGTTTCTTTTATCTATTTATTAATGTTTCTTCAGGGAAACATCATTTCAAAAAAATTAAAATGAAGTATTTATTAGTCCTACTATTTGCAGGTTTAACATCTAGTGCTCAGGTTCAAAAAGAGCAACTAAATCTTATGCCTTGGCCTCAGAGTGTTGTTATAAACGACGGAAATTTTGCTTTAACTAAAAGTTTTAAAGTAAATATTACTGGAAACCCAAATCCAAGAATTTTTGGCGGGGTAACACGTTTTTTACGTCGTTTAGATGGCCGGACTGGTATGTTTTTTTCTCAAGGTTTTGTGACAAAATTAAATGAAGTTCCAACAGCTGAACTTCAGATAAACTGTACCAAAAGCGGAAAAATTGGTTTGTACGAAGATGAAAGTTATCATTTAGATGTCAAACAAAATAAAATTACAATAAACGCAACAAGTGATTTAGGTGCTTTGCATGGCCTTGAAACCTTATTGCAGTTACTGCAAAACAATAATACCTCATTTTATTTTCCGAACACTCAAATTTCAGATTTTCCGAGATTTACCTGGAGAGGATTGATGATCGATGCTTCAAGGCATTTTCAGCCGGTTGATGTTATCAAAAGAAATATTGACGGATTGGCAGCAATGAAAATGAATGTTTTTCATTGGCATTTGGTTGACGATCAGGGGTGGAGAATCGAAATGAAAAAACATCCAAAACTAATTGAGGTTGCTTCGGATGGATTATATTATACACAAGAGGAAATTAAAAATATCGTAAAATATGCCGATGAGCGCGGTATTTTAATAGTTCCGGAAATAGATGTTCCAGGTCACGGATCTTCGATATTAACAGCTTATCCAGAAATTGGAAGCAAAGTGATTACGCTGACAGGTGGAACTTCTGAAAAAAATATTCAGGGAACAGCAATTGCTACCTACGGAATTGAAAGAAATGCTGGTATTTTTTCACCAACATTAGATCCTTCAAATCCTAAAACATATCAAATTTTAAGTGAACTTTTTGATGAGGTTTGCCCATTATTTCCCGGAGCTTATTTTCATATTGGGGGAGACGAAAATGAGGGGAAAGATTGGGATGCAAATCCGAAAATTCAAGAGTTTAAAAAGAAGCATAATTTAAAAACAAACCACGAGTTACAAACGTATTTCACAATGCAATTGGCTCCAATGCTTAAAAAGCACGGAAAACAATTAATGGGATGGGAAGAAATTTTAACCAAAGACCTTTCAAAAGAAGCGATTGTTCATTCGTGGAGAGGTGCAAATGAAGGAATGGCTGCTGGACAGTCTTTAGTTGATGCAGTAAAAAAAGGGTATAAAACCGTATTGTCAAACGGTTATTATATCGATTTGATGTATCCGGTTGAAAGCCATTATTTAAATGATCCAATGCCAAAAGGATCAAATTTAACTTCAGAAGAAAAAGCAAGAATTTTAGGAGGAGAAGCTACAATGTGGACAGAGCTTGCATCTGAAACTACTATAGATTCAAGAGTTTGGCCAAGAACAGCTGCAATTGCAGAAAGACTTTGGTCGGCAGAAGACATTACAGATGTGTCCAATATGCGTAAACGTCTAGAAGTAGTTTCATTTAGACTTGAAGAATTAGGATTGACGCATATTCGCAACAAAGCAGTAATCTTAAGGAATATTGCAAACAATCAGGATATCAGTTTATTAAATGAATTTTCGAATGTTTGTGAACCTTTAAAAGGATATACACGCAACAAAGGTGGAACGGAATATCAAATGTATTCGCCATTGACGCTTTTTGCAGATGCATGCACACCTGACGCAAAAGATGCTCTAACTTTTAATGAAGTAGTAACGCAATATGTAGCGAATAAAACGCCTGAGAATAAAGCTAAAGTGGCATCATTTTTAACGAAATGGATTGCTGTGAATAAAGGGTTAAATGAATTAAGCGCAAATGCGCCACTAGTACAATCATTTCTTCCTTTGTCAAAAAAATTAAGTGATGCGTCAGAACAGGTTTTATTGATTTTGGACAACAAATCGACTTTAAAATCAGAAGATTTGAAGAAATTAATTGAAGACTGTAATACAAAAGAGTATGCTGACGTGGAGCTGGCAGTTTACACAGGCTTAAAGAAATTAATATAAAGATTTGGTTTGAATTAGTATTTAGTAAGTTTAAGTATTGTTTTAAGAGTGCTGATTATCTCTGCCAAAAAAACATTTGGCAGAGGTAATTATAATTAAACTTTCAAATTCTTTTTAATTCAACATCAAAACAAAATAATTACAAAATAACCACTAAAGGAATATTAACATTTAAAAACCAAATAGAAAGAGTACAATTTAAAACATGACAAAACAGAGTTAATTGATGAGTAGTCCCAAATTTATCAGTTGTATTTAATAGTAATTTTTTAAAAATTATAAATAAATATCAATCACTACTATTTGCTAATGATTATCAAGAATCAGTAATAGTAATATTTATCTATAGAATTTAATTTGAGTTTATTTCCAATCGGCGCAGCCTTCCAACCTGTGTTGAGCGAAACCAAGCATTAACAATGCTTCGGCCCAATTATTTATTTTCTATTAACCAATATTAATAACTATGAAACATTATTACAGATTACTTTTTTTGTTTTTGTTGTTTCCCATACTTGCGTTAGCCCAACCAGCTCACGGTAAAAAAGTAGTGGGGTATTATGCACAATGGTCTATTTATGCCCGGGATTTCAACGTTCCGAAAATTGATGGAAGTAAATTGACGCATTTAAATTACTCTTTTTATGGCACAACGTATGATCCGGTACATCCGGAGAATACAAAATTGAAATGTTTGGATACCTATGCTGATTATGAGCATATGGAAGGTGGGATTCCTTGGGATGCTCCGGTAAAAGGAAACTTTTATGACTTAATGAAACTTAAGCAAAAGTATCCTCATTTAAAAGTTTTAATTTCTGTTGGAGGATGGACAAAAGGTCAGGATCTTTCGCCAATTGCCGCCAGTCCGGTAGCAAGAGCAGCATTAGCAGCTGATATGGCAAATTTCATTGTTACTTATCCGTTTATTGATGGTTTCGACATCGATTGGGAATATCCTCTTTCAGGCGGAACTGATGGTACAGAAATAGTGAATGGAGCACCTGTTCCTGCACAAAAATACAGTCCTGATGACAATAAAAATTTAGTGCTTTTGTTGAAAGCAATGCGTCAGGCAATGCCAAATAAGCTTATTACAATCGCTGCTGGAAACAACGTTCGAAATGTAGCAAAGCAATATTTAGGCCCAAACAACAGATCACAATACGGAATGACTGAAGATATTTCAACATATTGCGATTATATCACTTATTTTGGATATGATTTTGGAGGAAACTGGTATGACAAAACATGCTACAATGCTCCTTTATACGCAAGTGGAAACACTAATGATCCATTATATGGCGCGACTCAATCAGAATCGTTAGACGAATTAACAAATCAATATTTAAACGTAATTGGTTTTCCTGCAAATAAATTAATCATGGGATTACCTTTCTATGGGAAAAAATTTGATCATGTTGCCAATAACGGAAACAATCCAAATTTACCAGGCTTGTTTGTTTCGGCTCCAAGAGATATAGTTGGAGGATGTACCAATCCGCAAAACCCAATCGGTACTTGGGATGGTTCTGGAGCATGTGAACGTTCTGGAAGTATTGAAATTTGTGATTTAGTCGGAAATCCGGTTACAAATTCACATGCTTATCTAGATCCAAATACAATGCAGGTAACAGCATCTGCAGCTTCAGCAGGATGGGTAAGATATTTTGATAATACTACTAAAGTTCCTTATTTATACAACTCAACTTTAAAACAGTTTATTTCTTATGAAGATAAGCAATCAATGGATTTAAAGGTTCAGTATATTAAATCTAGAAATTTGGCCGGAGGAATGATTTGGGAATTATCTCAGGATACAAGAGGTTCAATTCCAAATTCATTATTAACTCAGGTTGATACTTCTTTCGGAAGCGTTGTTCCAGGAACAGTAAGTATTTCGGGTTCTGTAAAAAGCGGATCAGCTTTAGTTACAGATGTTACAGTTGAATTAAGAAATGCAAGTAATGCGGTTATTCAGACAATAGTTTCTACCACTGGAAATTTTGCATTCAACAATTTGACTTCGGGACAAAATTATACATTAACGGCTTTAAAAGCGGCTTATACATTTACTCCTGTAACTTTAACAAACGTTACGGTAAATCAAACAGGAGTTGTTATTAACGGAACGCAACCGACTTATACAGTAAGCGGAACAGTTCTTGACGGATCAACTCCGGTTTCGGGTGTAACTATTTCTGCAGTTTCAGGAAGTTCAACATTAACAGCAGTTTCAAATGCAAGCGGATTTTACAGTGTTGCAGGTTTGACAGCAGGATTAAATTATACTGTTACAGCGGCAAAATCTGGATTCTCTTATACACCGGCTTCAACGTTTTATAACGCAATTGATTCAAACAAAACTTTGAACTTTGCTCAAGGTGCGGCAGGAGTTAATTATACTGTAAGCGGAACTGTTTTAAACAATACAACTCCGGTTTCTGGCGTAACAGTTACAGCTAGTTTTTCAGGCGGAAGCTATGCAGCGGTTACAAATGCAAGCGGTACTTATTCTCTTAGTTTGCCTTCTGGCGGAAACTATACGGTAACTGCAGCTTTAACAGGACAAACATTTACACCAGCTTCAACAGTTTATTCAAATTTGAACGCAAATAAAACATTGAATTTTGCGCAAGATATTGTTGTAAGTACAAATAAAATCAGCGGAACAGTTAAAAATGGAGCAAATCCGGTTGCTGGTGCCAAAGTAGAAATAGTTTTACCATGGACAGACAGCACACATAACTGGAAAAGCGTTATTGCTGTAACTGATGCACAAGGAAAATACAGTTTTGATAATTCGGTTGTAGCAGGTTACACAACAGTTACAAGTTTGAAATTGAATACTTGGGAAAACGGAGAAGTAAATTATTATCCAAATAACCTGGCAAATTTTGCTGTTCCTGCAAATCCAACGGTTTACAATTTTAATACAAGTTCTACAGCAAAATCAGCATTGGCAGCAGCCACAAACTTAATTAGCGGTAGTGTTAAAAATGGAACAACGCCAGTAGCTAATGCCAAAGTAGAAATAGTTTTACCTTGGACAGATAGCACACACAACTGGAAAAGTGTTTTGGCAACAACAGATGCATCAGGAAATTACACTTTCGATAATTCAGTTGTAGCAGGTTATACACAAATTTTAAGTTTGAAATTAAATACATGGGAAAATGGTGAAGTGACTTATTACCCAAATAACTTAGCCAACTTTGCAGTACCAACAACTCCAACGGTTTATAATTTTAATAGACAAGCGGTGGTTGCGACTAAGCCAGTGGTTACCATTACAGCGCCAACAGCTTCGGCGATTGCTATAAATTTAGGATCATCAATTAATTTTGTCGCAAGTGTTGGATTAAGTGCTGTTGATGCCACTACAATCTCATCTGTGGTATTTAGTTTAGATGGACAAAGTTTGAGTGCTACCAATTCTTCGGGAACTTATACAGCGGTTTGGACACCAGTAGCAAATCAGTTTTCGCTTAGTCATACATTAACTGTTACAGCTACTGCATCAAACGGAACAACAGATTCAAAAACATATAGTTTTACATTAACTTGTTCAGGTGCAAACTGCCCAAATTCATTGCCTGTAATTACTTGGAATTCACCATCGAATACTACTGTATACCAAAATACTTTCCAGGTTGTACCAATTTCAGTTACAGCTGTTGATAGTAACGGATCGGTTTCAGGTGTTACGATTACAATAAATGGAGGCACATTTAATATGGTAGCAGGTACAAATAATACCTATACATATAATTTTACGCCATCTGCTTATCAGGATTATTCAGTTGTAATCAAAGCAACCGATAATCAATCTGGTGTAACTACATTAAATAATACAATTAAAATTGCGCAAGTAGGCACTAATAGATTTATTCCGCTTCCATCTAAAATTATTTTAGGATACGCACATTCTTGGGAAAATACTTCAGCGCCATTTTTATATTTTTCTCAAATGGTAGGAAAGAAGTTTAACGTAGTTGATTATTCTTTTGTAGAGACCGTTAATCGCGATGGTTATACACCAGTGTTAACTACAAATGACACTAGATATTTGACCAATGGTGTTTTCGATAAACAATTGTTGAAGAATGATATAAAATCCTTAAGAGATAGCGGAGTCCCTGTTATTGTTTCTATTGGAGGTCAAAATGGTCATGTTGTTTTAGACAATGTAACGCAGAAAAATATTTTTGTTAATGGCCTAAAAGCAATTATTGATGAGTATCAATTTGATGGAGTTGATATTGATTTTGAAGGCGGATCGATGAATTTTAATGCAGGAGGTTTAAGAGATATTTCGTATGCGGGTATTTCTGCTTATCCAAGATTAAAAAACGTAGTAGATGCTTTCAAAGAATTAAAAGCGTACTATGGCCCTGGATTTTTATTAACTGCAGCTCCGGAAACACAATATGTGCAAGGAGGATATTCTACTTATACGGATACTTTTGGTTCTTTCCTGCCAATCATTCAAAATTTGCGTAATGAATTGGATTTGTTAGCGGTACAATTGTATAACACAGGAGGAGAAAACGGGTTAGATGGTCAGTATTATGGTACAGCTAAGAAAGCAAACATGGTAACAGCCCTAACGGATATGGTGATAAAAGGGTATAACATTGGTACAACAGGAATGCATTTTGATGGTTTACCAGCCTCAAAAGTTCTTATTGCATTACCAGCTTGTCCGAGTGCAGCAGGTAGCGGTTATTTAACACCAGCAGAAGGAATTAGCGCTATGAATTATTTGAGAACCGGAACAACTTTTTCAGGAAGAACATATACGATGCAACCAGGCGGACCATATCCTTCTTTAAGAGGTTTAATGACTTGGTCTGTGAACTGGGATGCATCTTCTTGTGGAAATTCATCTGAATTATCTAATGCGTATGCCGCTTATTTCGCATCGCAGTCGGCAGCAAAAACATTAGCTCTTGATGATATTTCTCCAAAAGACGATAGCACAATAGCTTATTTTAGAAATGATGCCTTACTAGTTTCAAATGAGAATGAAGATATTGCACAAGTTGATGTTTTCAATGTTTATGGACAAAATTTAGTAAGTAAGAGAAACGCTCTGAATAATAAGGAAGTACTGCTTCAGAATCATAATTTCTCATCTAAACAAGTATTTTTAGTAATAGTGACAGACAAAGCAGGAAACAAAAAAACACTCAAAGTAATGAATTTTTTAAACTAGAGTAAAGAATTGAAAATTTCGAAATAAAAAATTGGGACGGTTAAAATTGAGTTTGGTTATTTATTTTTTAATCTAATTTTTATTTCAAATAAATGCTGTGAATTAAGGAGATTTGTTATTTGGTTTTCTCCTTGATAAGCGCATTATGAACCTGGCAAATCTCTATTGCCAGGTTTTTTTATGTCTAAAATGTAAAGTAGCCACAAAGTATGTCATTGCAAGGAACGAAGCAACCGCACTTGCTGAATCAATTGTTAGTGAGATTGCTTCGTTCCTCGCAAAGACATTGCGGTTAAAAAGAAATCAGTATTTTTGACCTTTAGAATTATCACATAAAACTTCATGAAAAAATCATTCACTATTATAATTATATTTTTATTTTTCACTTCAAGCTTCAGCCAAAACAAATTTGGAAATCCAGAAGTCGATCCCATTCAAATCCAGAAAACTTTTAGTGATTGGTCAATTTATCAAAATAAAAAAATAATGCTTTCTAGAGATTTTACTGCTTTAGATGCATCTTCAAAAGAAATCTCAAAAGAAACTTTTCTGGATCAGTTGGCAAACGGAAATTTCATACCAATCCGATTAAAATCTGAAGGAAATGAATACGCTTATAAACTATTCAAAATTCAGCCAAAAACAGATACAAGCATAAAAGCAACAATAAACCAAATAGGTTTTGATGCTTATAAAAACTTCAAAATGGAAGGAACAGCTTTTCCAAAATTTTCCTTTAAGGATTTAAACGGAAATTTGGTAACGAATGAATCCATGAAGGGAAAAATCATTGTGATAAAATGCTGGTATATTCATTGTACGCCTTGCATCAGAGAATTTCCGCAAGTCAATAAATTAGTAGAAGAATACAAAAACCGAAAAGATATTGTTTTTATAAGTTTAGCCGAAGATTCTCCAGAACAATTAAAAACATTTTTGGCAAGAAAACCACTTTCGTATTCCGTAATTCCTGATATGAAAGAATATATGAATGAAGCTTTGCAGCTGAATTCATTTCCAACGCATTTTATTCTAAATAAAGAAGGAATGATTTCGAAAGTCCTGCCAAATTTTGAAAGTTTAGAAGTAGCGTTGGCTAAGGAAAGTAAGCTGTAGTTTTTTAACCATATAAGTTCATGTAAGAGATTATAAGTGTTGTTGCTAATTGTAGGAAATTATAAGTTTAGTTTAAATGAACTTATATCACTTATGTGGTTTTATGACCTGTATAAAGTTCTTTCTCTGCGATTTTCTGAGAAATGCTTGTTCGTGTAAAACCTTAGCACCTTAGTATCTTTGCAACTTAGAACCTTTTTCACTACTTTTGCACCAAATTAATTAAAAAGACATTCATGTTAACAGTCAATAATTTATCAGTTCAATTTGGCAAACGAATTTTGTTTGACGAAGTAAATACCACATTCACTCACGGAAATATTTACGGCGTTATTGGAGCCAACGGTGCTGGAAAATCTACATTTCTTAAAATTATCTCAGGCGATATGGACCCAACTTCGGGGCATATTCATTTAGAGCCAGGAAAACGTATGTCGGTTTTAAACCAAAATCACAATATGTTTGATGAGCATACTGTTTTGGAAACCGTTTTAATGGGAAATAAAGTTCTGTACGCTGTTAAAAAAGAAATGGATGAACTTTATTTGGATTATAATGATAAAAATGCAGATAGAATAGGAGAACTTCAGGTTCAATTTGAAGAAATGAACGGATGGAACGCCGATTCTGACGCTGCTGCGATGTTGTCTAACTTAGGTATTTCAGAAGCAGATCATTATACTTTAATGGCTGATATGGAAGGAAAAATGAAAGTTCGTGTGCTTTTGGCGCAGGCGCTTTTCGGAAATCCTGATGTATTGATTATGGATGAGCCTACCAACGATTTGGATTTCGAGACAATCGCTTGGTTAGAAAACTTCTTAGCAAACTACGAAAATACTGTAATCGTTGTATCTCACGACCGTCACTTTTTAGATGCGGTTTGTACACATATTTCTGATATTGATTTCGGAAAAATCAATCACTATTCAGGAAACTATACGTTCTGGTATGAGTCTAGCCAATTGGCCGCAAAACAACGTGCTCAGCAAAACAAAAAAGCAGAAGAGAAGAAACAAGAGTTGGAAGAATTTATTCGTCGTTTTAGTGCAAACGTTGCGAAATCAAAACAAGCAACTTCTCGTAAAAAAATGATTTCGAAATTGAATATTTCTGAAATCAAACCTTCAAGCCGTCGTTACCCTGCGATTATTTTTGATCAGGATCGTGAAGCTGGAGATCAGATTTTGAATGTAGAAAACTTATCAGCTTCTGTAGATGGCGAAGTTCTTTTTAAAGATGTTGATTTGAATATGGCAAAAGGCGATAAAATCGTTCTTTTCTCTAAAGATTCACGTGCAACAACAGCTTTCTACGAAATCTTAAACGGTGAACAAAAAGCAGATTCAGGATCTTTTGATTGGGGAATTACAACAAACCAAGCGTATTTGCCAGCTGAAAACCATAAATATTTCGAAAACGATTTGACTTTAGTTGATTGGTTACGTCAATACGCTAAAACAGAAGAAGAGCGTGATGAGGTATTTATTAGAGGTTTCTTAGGGAAAATGATTTTCTCTGGAGAAGAAGCTTTAAAAACTTCAAGAGTTTTATCTGGAGGAGAAAAAGTACGTTGTATGTTGTCAAGAATGATGATGGAGCGTGCTAACGTTTTAATGCTAGATGAGCCAACAAACCACTTAGATTTGGAGTCTATTACAGCTTTCAACAATTCATTGAAAAACTTTAAAGGTTCTGTAATTTTCACAACACATGACCACGAGTTCGCGCAAACTGTTGGTAACAGAATCGTAGAATTGACACCAAACGGAGTAATCGACCGTTACATGACATTTGATGAATATCTTGATGATGAAAAAATTCAAGAACAAAGAAAAAAGATGTACAATCTTTAATCTTTAAATTCCAATATATTAAATTCCCAAATTCCAATTTTTGTGAATTTGGGATTTTCTATTCTATATCTTTCAAGCATAGTTTGTCATTTCGACCGAAGGGAGAAATCTTCGCAAGTAGCTCGACAAAGATTGGACTTTGTTTTAAATGATAAAAAAATCCCAAACTCCAAGTTTTAAATTGGAATTTAGGATTTTTTATTTGTTTATTGACAACTATTTGCTTCCGAACATTTTGGCGAAAATCCAGATAATAATCGCAATAATAAAAATTACGATAAATATCCCGAATCCCATTCCGGCTTTAAAAATGTCTCCAATAACTTCGCAGCTTGTAAATGAAAACAGTATTACAAATACCATTAACAATCTTAGTATTTTATTTTGCATGACTTCTGATGTTTTAAATTGATATTTAAAATTACTTCAGGAAGCTGGAAAATGTGTTATAGAATTTTTGGGAAATGTTTTAGGATTTAGGTATTTGTATTTTGTTGAAATAATTTATATAACTAATTATTTGAATTTACTTAATTATTGAAATTGTTTGAAATAAAAAAACAAATTAGAAATAATTTTAAACAGAATAAGTATATATACAATCGGAAGTAAAATATAACGAGAATTTAGTAAAAAAGCGAATAGTTTATAACAAATAATTCCATTTAATACAATTGGCAATAGCATGAAAGTTACTGCAATTAATATAAAGCCAAAACCACTAATTAATGAATTATTAGACAATCTCATTTTTATTGATTCTAACTCAATTAGTGAAGGGTAAATTAAAAGCTCAAGCATTGATCCACTACTAATATTTGGATATATTTTACTCTGTATTTCTTTTAGTCCTGCATCAATCAATTGGTTAAATGCCATGTAGGAGACCGTTATGTAATTAGAAACAATAGCAAGAAAAGGAATTGATAAAATAAGAATTTGTCTATTATTAATGCTAAGGTCTAATACTTTTACTTCTGAAATAATAGAATTATCTATTAAAAACCAAATTATAATCAAAACAAGAGTTATGAAATAATAGTTGTACATGAGTTTGATGCTAGTTTTGCAATTTTCAATTAAGATTGGTTCAATTGCTTTTAATTCCTCAATAGTTGTTTTTCGGTTATTAATAGTATTAATAATTTGTGAATTAAAATTTGGTTGTTTCATTTGTAAAATTCTTGAATGATTTAGTTTTGGAGTTAAATAATTTTTGCGTGAATGAATTTAAGAACCAGATGATTTCTCCTGTGAATTTTAGATTTTCTAATGATGTATCTCCTTTGAAGGTTATATATTTGCAAATAAGGAAAGCATTTCCGTCCTATCGGGTTTCATACCAATCCTAGTGATATATAGGATTATCTAAATTTCATCTAACTCTTTTTTCATTTCTCTGATGATATTTTCTTTGCAAAAGTTTATTTTGTTAGCAAGTATTTCATTTTCATTCTTTTGTTGAAGTAAAATATGTTGTTTATTTCCGACAACATTTTTTGCTAAATCTTTCATCATTTTACTACTAGTTTCTAATTGAATGTCATATAATCTTTCCAGTTCTGAAAGAGCATTTAGAACTGATTCGCCAGCAACTAATCTAATACTATTTGTTTCGTTTTTTAATTTGATTTGACTTTCATGCATTTTCATCATTGCATTGTTTGCAGAAGTTGATAGTGCAGAAGTTGATTTTAAAATTTGATTAGTGTTTCCGTTTGCATTTAAATGATTTTGCATAAACTTATTAATAGCAGGTAACATTTCAGCTTGGGCAATTTTATTTCCTTCTGTTTGCATTTCATCAAGTAAATTAAAATATTTAAAATACATTGATCTCTTATCTTCATATCGAAAAGTTCTTTTTGTAATGTCTAAGGCATAATGAGAAGTTACTTTTTCTTTTTCTTCAGTTATTCTTTTGGTATCTTCAATTAGTGCCTTGTTTTTACCTTTCTCATTAAAATAAGATGTAAAATAGCCTATCACAAATCCTATTATTGTGCTTATTGTAATTGTTCCAATTTCAATCATAAATTTTATTTCTTAATAATTTTAAAAATAATAGTTACTGTTTCAGCCTAAGATCCTCTTTAAAAGAAAAGTGTAACTCCACTAAAATATAATTTTAAATTAAGATTACTTGAAAAAAGTAAGATTTTATTTTGTAAAATAAAGATTAGTAATAAAACAAAAAAAAAAGACTTTTGAAATTTTAATTAATAAACGAAATCAAAAAATATATTTCCCCACTCAACACCCCAACAAATAAAATCAGATTCCGTATATTTGCACAACCAAACATTACAATCACTTATGAGTCAAAAAGTATTACTTAATTCGAAAGAAGTTACTATCATACTCCATCGTTTGGCTTGTCAGTTAATCGAAAAACATCTTGATTTCTCTGATACTATTTTAGTGGGAATTCAGCCAAGAGGCGTTTTTTTAGCTGAACGTTTAAAACAAATATTAGAAAACGAATACAAGGTTCCTGAAATTTCTTTAGGATACTTGGATATCACTTTTTTTAGAGATGATTTCCGTCGTACTGATAAACCGCTCGAAGCCAATAAAACCCAAATCAATTTTATAGTAGAAGACAAAAAAGTCATTTTTATCGATGACGTTTTGTTTACTGGAAGAAGCATTCGTTCTGCCTTAACGGCAATTCAATCTTTTGGAAGACCTTCAGAAATTGAATTATTGGTTTTAATTGACAGACGTTTCAGCCGTCATTTACCAATTCAACCTGATTATAGAGGCCGTCAGGTAGATGCTATTAATGGTGAAAAAGTAATTGTAAGCTGGAAAGAAAATGATGGTGAAGATGTTGTTCACCTAGTGACAAATTAGTTTAATCGGTTAACCGGTTAATTGTTTAATCGGAAGAAAAACGATTAAACGATTCAACAAATAAACGATTAAACAGTAAAAAACAATTAAACATAAAAGATGAAAGAATTAAGCGTAAATCATTTATTAGGAATTAAATATATCAATGAGAATGATATTAACCTGATTTTTGAAACGGCAGATCATTTTAAAGAAGTCATTAACCGACCAATTAAAAAAGTTCCTTCATTACGAGATATTACCATTGCCAATATTTTCTTCGAAAACAGTACCAGAACCAAACTCTCTTTCGAATTAGCGCAGAAACGTTTATCTGCTGATGTGATCAGTTTTTCTGCAGCTCAGTCATCGGTTAAAAAAGGAGAGACTTTGATTGATACTGTAAATAATATCCTTTCGATGAAAGTTGATATGGTTGTAATGCGCCACTCCAATCCCGGAGCGGCTTATTTTTTATCTAAAAATGTCAAAGCCAGTATCGTTAACGCCGGAGACGGAGCGCACGAACATCCAACTCAGGCTTTATTAGATAGTTATTCGATCAGAGAAAAACTGGGCGATGTAACTGGAAAAAAAGTAGTTATTGTAGGTGATATTCTGCATTCGAGAGTTGCCTTATCCAACATATATGCTTTGAAAATGCAAGGTGCAGAAGTTAAAGTTTGCGGGCCAAAAACATTGATTCCTAGATATATTGAATCACTTGGAGTTACAGTTGAACCGAATTTAAGAAAAGCGTTAGAATGGTGTGACGTTGCCAACATGCTTCGTGTACAAAACGAACGTATGGATGTGAATTTCTTTCCGTCAACGCGCGAGTACGCACAACAATACGGAGTTGATAAACCGCTTTTGGATTCTCTTGGAAAAGAAATCGTAATCATGCACCCGGGACCAATCAACAGAGGAGTAGAAATTACTTCTGAAGTGGCTGATTCTGATCATTCAGTGATTTTGAATCAGGTGGAGAATGGTGTTGCGATTAGAATGGCCGTTATTTATTTATTGGCTTCTAAGATTCAGCAATAATTTAGTTTTCAGTCGCAGTTTTCAGTTACAGTTTGTTGTTTTGAAAATAGCTATCACCCTGAGCGAAGTCGAAGGGCTTTAACGTAATGTGAACTTCTCCCGAAGTCTCGGGACGCTAAGCCTAACAATTCTGTGTGCTGAGACTACGAATCGTAACTGAAAACTGACACTGAGACTGAAAACTAACAAAAAAACTTCGTACATTAGCGTAATAAAATATAAGCCCCACTAATTATAAAATGAAAGTAGATCAAAAAGGACATACCGTTACAATTAAGGATACACAAGGAGATGTAAATTCTTTCTTGGAAAAAGTGACGCAACAAATTAAGACTTTTGAAAAACATAATATTATAATCGATCTTTCATCTGATACTGCTCTGACTGAAAATGATTTGAAGCTTTTTTTACCGCTTTCAAAACAACAGAAAAAAGCCAAAAAATCATTTGTAATTGTGGCTTCAGACCTTGATTTTAATTCTATTTCAGATAAGCTGCTTGTGGTTCCATCACTTTTGGAAGCACACGATATTATCGAAATGGAAGAAATCGAAAGAGACCTCGGGTTTTAAATTTTAGATTTCTGATTTTAGATTTTAGATTTTTGAATGCTGCATCTAAAATGTTTTTTCAATCTAAAATCTGCAATCTAAAATCTAAAATTAAAAATGAAACTAACGATACTTGGCTGTTACGCAGCTACTCCGAGAACAATAACCAATCCAACTGCACAGGTTTTAGAAATTAAAAATCGCTTGTTTTTGATTGATTGCGGTGAAGGAACTCAGGTTCAGCTCAGGAAAAACAAGATTAAATTCTCAAAAATTAATCACATTTTTATTTCCCATCTTCATGGGGATCATTTGTTTGGATTGATCGGAACTATTTCGACTTTTTCTCTTTTAGGAAGAACAACCGATTTGCATATTTATGGACCAAAAGGAATTAAAGAGCTTATTCTGCTTCAATTAAAACTGACGGAATCCTGGACAACTTACAATTTGTTTTTCCACGAATTAGAATCAAAAGAAAGCGAAGTTATTTTTGAAGATAATAAAGTTATAGTAAAAACAATTCCACTGAAACATCGTGTTTATACGAATGGTTATCTTTTTCGAGAAAAACCGGATGAAAGAAAACTGAATGTTGAAGTTGTTCAGAACTATGATATTCACGTTGCTTATTATCAGAAAATAAAAAACGGTGGAGATATTACATTGGATAACGGAACTGTAATTGAAAACGAAAAATTGACTTTTGATCCAGCACCAACAAAAAGTTATGCTTTTTGTTCGGACACTGTTTATCACGAAGCCATAATCCCGATTATTGAAAATGTAGATGTTTTGTATCATGAATCTACCTTTTTGGAATCAGAAGCGGCTTTGGCACAAAAAACATTGCATTCAACTGCAAAAGAGGCAGCAAGAATCGCTTTAAAAGCAAATGTAAAACAATTGGTTTTAGGTCATTATTCGACACGATATGATGGTTTGGAACGTTTTAAAGCAGAAGCAGAGGAGGTTTTCCCAAATGTGCTTTTGGCAGATGACGGGCTGAGTTTTGAATTATAATCTAAGATGCTAAGATACTAAGATACTAAGGTACTGAGTTGCTAAGGTACTGAGTTGCTAAGGTTCTAAGTTTTGTAGCATAAATATACTGATGTCACCCTGAGCGAAGTCGAAGGGCTTTTGCAGTGCGAGAGGGCTTCGACTTCGTTCAGCCTGACAAACCTGAAACCTTAAACCTGAAACAAAAAACAAAAACTATGAATGATTTAAGTAATTATAGAAGATCTTACGAAAAGAGCGAATTACTGGAAACCAATATTCCGGAAGATCCGATTAATCTTTTTAATCGCTGGTTTCATGAAGTGGAAGATTTTGGTGGAAGCGGGGAAGTGAATGCGATGACGGTTTCGACAATTGGATTGGATGGTTTCCCGAAATCGCGTGTGGTTTTATTGAAAAAATTCTCTGAAGAGGGATTTATATTTTATACCAATTATAATTCTGAAAAAGGAAAAGCGATTGAAGCGAACCCAAATGTTTGCTTATCTTTCTTTTGGCAGGAAATGGAGCGCCAGGTTATTATAAAAGGAATTGCGCAAAAAACTTCTGAAAACATTTCTGATAACTATTTTGATTCAAGACCTGATGGAAGCAAGCTGGGTGCTATAGTTTCAAATCAAAGCGAAGTTATTCCGTCGAGAAGTTTTTTGGAAGAAAACCTGAAAAAACTGGAAGCAGAATTTGAAGGAAAAGAGATTCCAAGACCTGAAAATTGGGGTGGTTATTTAATAACTCCCTTACAAGTAGAATTTTGGCAAGGAAGACCAAATAGACTTCACGACAGGATTCGTTATACAAGCCAATCTGATTTTTCGTGGAAGATTGAGCGATTATCGTCTTAATTGTAAGAAAATTATATGTTAAATTGAAATTTTAATGTATTTCATCGATTATTTTTGTAGTTTACCGACAATTTGAATACGTTTGACGTAAGAAAAGTGAAACAATATTATTCAAATATAAAAATTTAAAGGATTTGCCCCAACATTTACTTTAAGCATTAAACTACTGTATGATTATGAAGAAGATAATGCGCATCATGACGTTCATTGCAATACTTTTTGCAATGAACGCATGTTCTGCCGACACTGCCGAGGGAACCGAAAACAGTACTTCAACTGAAATTCTGATTACGAACTACACGTACAATGATTCAGAATTAGAAACCATGAAATTGATTAATAATTACCGTGTGAGTATTGGTTTAAATGCTTTAGAACCAATCAATCATATTTCAGCTAAATGTGAAGAACACAACAAGTATATGATCGAAAAAAATGTTGTTGATCATAATGATTTTGTAGCGCGTTCTGAAAATCTTGAAAAAGTACTTGGTGCAAAAAAAGTAGGAGAGAATGTTGCTTATAACTACAAAACTTCTGAAGCTGTTGTAAAAGCGTGGTTAGAAAGTCCGGGACATAAGGAAAATATTGAAGGTAATTTTACTCATTTTGGTATAGCGATAACTATCGATGCTAAAACAGGTAAAAAATATTATACTAACATTTTTGTTAGATTATAAGCTTAATTGAAAACTGGTTGGTTTTTAGTAATCGTTGCAGTTTTTTTTTAAGCTGTGACGATTTTTTTTTTTTTGAAAAAAAAGCTGCCCATTTCAGGCAGCTTTTTTTCTTCAAATTATGATAATCTAATTAACTAAAGTGCTGTAATTATAAATTCGCTTCGTCTGTTCATTTGATGCTCTTCTTCCGTACAAGGAACACCATCAGAACATTTGTTTACAAGTTGGGTTTCACCATATCCTTTTCCGGTTAATCGATCGGCTTTTATGCCGTTTTTGATCAACCATTGAATAGTAGATTTTGCTCTTCGGTCAGATAAACCTTCATTGTATTGATGTGATGCACGGCTATCAGTATGTGAACGAATATCCAATTTCATTGCTGGATAGTCGTTTAACACGGCCAGAATTTTTTCTAAATCCAATGCGGCTTCAGATCGAATGTTTGATTTGTCTAAATCGAAATAAATCATTTTGATACCAAAACATTTTCCTAAATCGTCACCAACAGTTACACGGCACATGCGTTTGGTTAAAGCAATTGGCAAGTCGGTTTTCCCACTTACCTTATCAATCGTTACACTAACCTCTTTGGTTTCATAATCTTGTTTTTCGGCACGTACATTATATGTTTTTTTACAATCAACAGGAAGTTTATACAATCCTGTATCGTCTGCAGTTGTAGTAGCTTTGATTACTTGATTTTCGTATAAAGTAACTTTTGCGCCTGGCAAAATTTCATTTGTAGCAATATCAGTTATAATACCACTCAACTCTTGAATACATTTCAGCCTTCGGGTTTCTAGGAATTTATAGATATCATCAGAGCCAAGTCCGCCGTCTTTATTAGAACTGAAATAACCCAATCTGCTGACAGGATCAATAAAATAGGCAAAATCATCTTTTGGCGAATTGATATCGGCACCTAAATTCTGAATATTGCTGATGGTTCCGTCGCTGTCAATATCGCCCACAAAAACATCTAATCCTCCCAGTCCGGGATGACCATCTGAAGCAAAGTATATTTCGTTGTCATCTGTTACAAACGGAAATGTTTCTTTTCCTTCCGTATTAATAGTTTTTCCTAAATTTTCCGGAGTTCCATAACTTCCATCTGCGTTGACACTCACTTTATATATATCCGACTGTCCGACAGTACCTGGCATATCTGAAGCAAAATAAAGTGTTTTTCCGTCTGGACTAAGTGCCGGATGCGCCGTGCTGTAATTGTCGCTTGTAAAAGGCAGTGGTGCTATATTTGTCCATTGTCCTTTGCTGTCAAGCGTGGCTTTGTATAATTTTACTAAAGTAACTTTATTAGCATCTTTACCTTTTTTTCCGTCTATAAAATTGTTTCTTGTGAAGTAAGCCGTTTTCCCATCTTTTGAAAACACTGGAGTTGCTTCATTGAATTTACTGTTTAAAGCATTTTTGAATTTGTTTACTTTAGTTGCTGTGTAAGTAGCTGGATCAACATCGGCATCATAAATATTGGTGAAATATTCGCCGGTCCATTTGTGTTTTCGCTGTGAAAAATTTCCAGTATCTCGGGCTGAAGCAAAGTATAATTTATTGTTGTAAACAAATGATCCGTAATCTGAATATTTGCTGTTTATTCCGGCATTTTCAATATTATATCGTCCAGAATTTGCTTTAATCTGTTCTAGATAATTTACATTTTCTTTATACAATTTTGCTCTGTTGTCGTTTGAGTTTTTGGTATCAAATTCATCCAGAATTTTATTTGCTTTTGCTGTATCTCCTATCGATTTTAGCGATTGAGCATATCTGTAATAATATTCAGGTTCTATGTTCGAATTCATTGCAAACAACTCACCATACCATTTCGCAGCTCCTTCAAAATCTGAATTGAAGTAATAAGAATTTCCAAGTTTCTTGAACATTTCTTCAGATTTATATCCTTTATTTGCTACTTTTTCATACGTCTTTATTGCATCAACGTAAGCGTAATTATTGTATTTTTTATCACCAGAATTTACTTTTGACTGCTGTGAATAACTGTCCAATGAAAAAACGCTTACAAATGTTAGGCAAAGGAAAATATAATTTTTCATAGTACTTATTTTTAGAAGAAACGAGGAGTTGTGATTTTACCATTTTTAGTAAAGAATTCATAACGCAGGAATATCTCGTGTGATCCTGAATTATAATTATTCAGGTTTGTGGTTTCATGGTCGTAACCGTAACCTAAATAAAGACCGTCAGTGATTTGGAACCCAACCATAGCACTTAATGAAGCACTCCATCTATAAGCGACACCGGCAACAAACTTGTCAAAGAACATAAAGTTCGCTGAAAGATCTACTTGAAGCGGCGCACCTTCAACCATTTTAGTAAGTACAGCTGGTTTGAATCTGATGTACTGATATTTATCAAGATCAAATACATAACCTGCCATTAAATAATAATTGATTTTGTCTTTGAAAATGGCAATATCATTATCATCGTAGCGATTTGTTTCAATAAAATTTGGGATAGAAAAACCAACGTAAGCTTTATCTGAATGCCAATAAACTCCGGCTCCTACATTTGGCGTAAATTTATTATCCAAATCCTGAAACTGTGGATCTCCTGAAACATCAGGATTCAGTTTGCTTACATCCAAATTGAATATATTGGCTGTTCCTTTGATACCAAATGAAAGTTTGAAATTTGCTGAGGTTTGTACTGTATAGGAAACGTCAACAGAAATATTGTTTTCATTTGTTGGACCAATTTTATCATTAACGAGCGACCCCCCAATACCTAAATTGCTATTGTTTATAGGAGTATTTACTGAGACACAGCTTGTTTCTGGAGCACCATCAAGACCAACCCATTGTGTGCGATATAATCCGAAAATGCTTAGAGCTCCACGAGAACCTGCATAGGCAGGATTTATGTTTATTGTGTTGTACATGTATTGCGTATATTGAGCATCTTGCTGCGCGTGACCTGCAATAGTTACAAACAGAATGACGAAGTAAAATAATTTTGTTCTCATAGTAGATATTTATTATTTCAATTTTACTATTGAATTATTAATCAAATCTTCTAAAAAAATCCACGATATTATTCTTTCAATTCCCGGATTTTTAATGTTTACTGCTGTATGAGGCTGATATAATATGTATATCAGCCTTTAGCAGTCTGGGTTATCTTGAAAGATAGAGGTATCCGTCTTTTTTGTTATATTGAATTACATTATTACCGTCTAAAGATTTGTAAGTCAGAATGTAGAAGTAGGTTCCTGTTGGCAATCCTTCAGATTTGTTAACAGTAGTTCTTCCTCGTGAAATTCCATCAAACGCATTCGTTGTATTATTATAGTCAGTGGTTTCAAAGACTAATATTCCCCAACGATTATAAATCTCGACTGTGTTTCCTGGATAGCAGGTCAATTCGTCAATACCATCAATTACAAATACATCATTTATACCATCTCCGTTTGGAGAGAAAGCATTATGTACCAATATGTTTTCACATGGTAATACTTTACAGTCATCATTGATTTCCATATTAAGTACTACACTGCGAGGGCAGTTCTGATCAGCAATTCTGTATTCAAATACGTAGTTGCCAATTGCTAATCCAAGTGCATTTAAGATACCGTCTCTCAATGCATTAGTGTTGTTGGTGTCAACCCAAGTTCCATTTATTGGTGTATCAGCAGGAAGAAGAGCAAGCAAGTCGATTAAAGTTGAGTCATCATTACAAGCTGAACTGCTTAGCGTTGTTACACCATTTGGAATAACTGTTATAGTAATGGTACCGGTATCACAATTATTTGGATTTAGTTTTTCACAAATTTGATAGGTGTATGTATAAGTTCCAGAAGCTGTCGCACTTCCTACGGTTAAATTACCTGCAGTATCTACAGTTATATTTGGATCAGATTTTACATCTGTGTTCTGCGGTACTAAACTGAAGTTTACCAATTGCAATGTCACCGGAAGACCATTTAATAAATCATTACTTAGTAAATTTCCAACTACTCCAAATCGGTTACAACCAATGTTAGTATAGCTGTCATCATTCGCCACAATTGGAGAAGAAGAAACAGTAACTGTTACAATTGCGGTATCACAGTTTCCAAAATCAGCATTTTCACAAATCTGATAAGTCAGAGTGTAAGTTCCTGCCGGCGTGTTTGGCGCCACAGTAATTGATCCGTCAGGATTTAATGTCAATACTCCGGTTGGATCTGGCGTTACTGTTGTCAAAGTAACATCACTCGGATTTACTGGTGAACCATTTAACGTATCATTTGTATAAACGTTGATTACATTTGTTCCTCCTGTTGTTCCGTTTATTGGTCCTGCAGTATCATCATTGGCAAGAATTGCAAATGTTGGTCTTGAGATACAGTAAGGATCAGCTGGTGGATAATTTACAATGATCGTTTCGCTTGGGTTAACAGAAATTGTAATGGTAGCCGTTGGACGAAGATTTTCAAATCCGTCTGGTGCCTGAATCCATTTATTATCTTGGAATACCCATCCTGGCCAATCGATACCGTTTCCATTTTGATCTACTACAGCACCCGGCCATAATACTCTGCCGCTAAGTGGTAAGTTGGTCATCGTAGTGACTACATTATTATTGCTGTCAGCCCATACGATAGTTACACCATTTATAGGAGTGAAGTTCACTGGTGTTACTACATAATCAATATAAGGAACATCGTTCACGCAAATAGGAGTCGCAGTAACGGTCATAACCGGAGCTTCAATTGTAATTGTTACAGTTGCTGTATCACAATTTGAAGTTTGGTCTGCCTCACAAATTTGGTATACCATTGTTAATGTTCCAGCCGGAGCATTTGGTAGAATATCTACAGAACCGTCAGGATTCAATTGTAAAAATTCGTTTGGTGTTACCGTTGTGATAATAACATCTGAAGCTGCTATAGGTTGCCCCTCAAGTGTATCATTTGTTAGTACATTCAATACATTAGGTGTTGTATGATTAACTCCTGGGAAAGGTCCGCCATTGTCGTCATTGGCAACAATATCCTGGTATTCTTTACAACTTACTCCAAAGTCAATATCTAAATGAACTAAATCTTCTGGAGTTACGTTTACAACATAACCATCAGCACTGGTTGTTGTACAAACGGTGTGCATTTGTGTTTTACCAGTTTTTGATGTTGCTTTTTTATCAGTATTTGTTGATGGCAATACTTTTACTAATCCGGTTGCTCCTAAAGCAGCTGCCACAGCATCTAAGTTCGCATCTCTGACAAGTTTAACTTTGTATTCTCCATAAGGATTTGCGATTTCTGGTCTGTTTCTCCAGAAACCTTGAATTCCAACAATTACTTCGTCATGATATCCATTTGGACCATCAACAATAATATTTGAACTCTTAGCATTTCCAAATCCGCCGGCATTTAATTCACCAGCATTTTGCGGACCTGTATAGCTTCCGTCTCCATTTAAGTCGATCCATTCCCAAAGGCTATAGTCAATAGCGCCGTCAGCATCTGGAATATTTTTAGTAACAACTCCGTCATTGTTAGCGTCATACCATTCATCCTGAATTCCGTTGCTGTTGGTGTCGTACCAAACATAATCTCCTAAAACTGGAAGATTTGATTTTCCATATAAGAAGTTATGAACCTGGAATTTACATTCTTCAAGGGTTGTAAAGAATAAACTTGAGTCGACAGGATATAATTCGTAAGCGCTATTCAAATTGGCATCTTGAACCTGTACCAAGTAACTTCCTGCAACCATGCCAGAGAATGAATATTCACCATTAGCATTAGTAATACGGATTAAAATTGGACCGGTAGTTGTACCTTGAGGAATCAATGTAACCGGAACATTCGCAATAGGAGTATTAGTGTCAACATTAATTACCTGACCAGATATTTTAACTTTATAATTTGGCTGTGTTATAGTAACGGTAGCAGTTGCTGTACAAACCTGACCTTCTCCGTTTACTGGAGCAGTTGCAGTAAGAGTATAAGTTCCTGCTGGCAAATTAGTATTTCCGACAACTTCATTATTAGCATTTGTAATTACAACAGTTGAGCCAGGACTGCTAGTTACAGCAATCGAACCATCAGTTCCGTCAAGACAGCTTACGTTTGTTGGAACTCCAGAAACCGATACTTTATTGTCAACAGTAAATGTCTGAACTAATTCTGTTTTGTTTCCTGTGCAATCTGTCAATGTATAAGTTCTGGTCAATATATAAGCATTTCCATCACAACCATTTCCTCCGTTGTTAGAATCGCTTACAGTAACGGTTACATTTCCGCCACAATTATCAGCTTCATCTGTGATGTCATCTGGACTTCCGGTCGGAATTTCAGCAGTGCTTTGTAAGCCTGCAACATTAGCAGGAGCAGTTCCTGTCGGTGCAGTTGTATCTCTAACTGTTATGATTTGAGTAAATGAAGCTGTGTTTCCAGAACAATCACTTGTTGTCCATTTACGTGTTAGCGTATATTCAGTTCCACATTCATTTTTAATATCGCTTTTAGTTTCAGACAATACAATTGGTAAATCACCGCCGCAATTATCAGAAGCCTGTACATTAGCTGGTTCCGGAACTGCATCACATGAAACTGTAATATCAGTTGGAAGATCGTCATTAAACGCCGGATTCGTAGTGTCTTGGATGGTAATTACTTGTGTGAAAGTTCCAGAAGTATTTCCGCAATCATCTTTCACAGTCCAGGTATTGGTATAAGTTCCTGCATTTGAACATCCTTCAGAAGCTACAAACTGACCGCTTACTTTTACGATGTTCGTAACATTGGTATCACAAAGATCTGAAGCTACAGGGAATAAGGCTTGCGCCGATGCTAAAGCTTCTTGATCACTGCATTCGATAGTTTTGTTTAAAGAAGCAGTTTGTGTCGTCCAAGTTGGCGCTGTTTTATCTTCGATGGTAATTACCTGAGTGAAAGTTTCAGAAGTATTTCCGCAATCATCTTTCACAGTCCAGGTATTGGTATAAGTTCCTGCATTTGAACATCCTTCAGAAGCGATAAACTGACCACTTACTTTTATAATGTTTGCAACATCAGTATCACACGCATCAGTCGCAGTTGGGAATAAGGCTTGCGCCGATGCTAAAGCTTCCTGATCACTGCATTCGATAGTTTTGTTTAAAGAAGCAGTTTGTGTCGTCCAAGTTGGTGCTGTAGTATCTTGAATTGTAATTATTTGAGTGAAAGTTTCAGAAGTGTTTCCACAATCATCTTTTACCGTCCAAGTATTGGTATAAGTTCCGGCATTTGAACATCCTTCAGAAGCGATAAACTGACCGCTTACTTTTACGATGTTCGTAACATTGGTATCACAAAGATCTGAAGCTACAGGGAATAAGGCTTGCGCCGATGCTAAAGCTTCTTGATCACTGCATTCGATAGTTTTGTTTAAAGAAGCAGTTTGTGTCGTCCAAGTTGGCGCTGTTTTATCTTCGATGGTAATTACCTGAGTGAAAGTTTCAGAAGTATTTCCGCAATCATCTTTCACAGTCCAGGTATTGGTATAAGTTCCTGCATTTGAACATCCTTCAGAAGCGATAAACTGACCACTTACTTTTATAATGTTTGCAACATCAGTATCACACGCATCAGTCGCAGTTGGGAATAAGGCTTGCGCCGATGCCAAAGCTTCCTGATTACTGCATTCTATAGTTTTGTTTAAAGAATCAGTTTGTGTTGTCCAAGTTGGTGCTGTAGTATCTTGAATTGTAATTACTTGAGTGAAAGTTTCAGAAGTATTTCCGCAATCATCTTTTACCGTCCAGGTATTGGTATAAGTCCCTGCATTTGAACATCCTTCGGAAGCTACAAACTGACCGCTTACTTTAGTTATGTTGGTAACATCAGCATCGCATAAGTCAGAAGCAGTTGGGAACATTGCTTGAGCATTTGCAAGTCCGGCTGTATCGTTGCATTGCAAAGTCACATTCAAAGCTTGTGAAGCAGTTGTCCACGTTGGAGCTGTTGTATCTTCGATCATGATTACCTGATAGAAACTGTCGGTGACGTTTCCACAATCATCTTTTGCAATCCAGCTGTTAGTATATGTTCCAGCATTGGCACAGCTTTCAGAAGCTACGAATTGACCGCTTGTTTTGGTATAAGTTACAATTGTGCAATTTGCAGTAGCTTGAGGAGCCTGAGCCTGAGCTGCGGTTAATCCTGCTGTGTCGCTACATTGTAAAGTTACATTCAATGTTCCAGGTACTGTAATCCATTTTGGAGATGCAGTATCTTGGATTGTGATCACTTGAGTGAATATAGTTGAGGTGTTGTTGCAAAGATCTTTCGCAACCCAAGTATTGGTATAAGTTCCCGTACTTCCACAGCTTCCTCTTTGCAATTCTCCGCTTGTTTTCACATAAGTTATGTTTCCATTACAGTTATCAGTTGCAACCGGATCTTGTGCTTGTGCAGTATTTAGTCCTTCTGTATCACTACATTGTAATGTCACGTTAAGAGCATCTGAGGCTGTTGTCCAAGTTGGAGCTGTAGTATCCTGTATTGTGATGGTCTGTGTGAACGTAGTCGAAGTATTGCTGCAGATATCCTTAGCAACCCAAGTATTGGTATAAGTTCCAGAATTTCCGCAACCTTGGGAAGCAACAAACTGACCGCTTACTTTTACAATATTAGAAACATCGGCATCGCATAGGTCGGAAGCTGTTGGAAACTGAGCCTGAGCATTAGCAAGACCTGCCGCATCACTGCATTCCAAAGTCATATCCAAAGCTGTTGGAGCAGTTGTCCACGTAGGAGCTGTTGTATCCTGAATGGTGATTACCTGCGTGAAAGTCTCAGATGTATTTCCGCAGTCATCTTTTACCGTCCAGGTATTGGTATAAGTTCCAGAATTTCCGCAACCTTGGGAAGCAACAAACTGTCCGCTTACTTTAGTGATGTTTGAAACATCGGCATCGCATAGGTCGGAAGCTGTTGGAAACTGAGCCTGAGCATTGGCAAGACCTGCCGCATCACTGCATTCCAAAGTAACATTCAAAGCTTCTGCAGCAGTTGTCCACGTAGGAGCAGTTGTATCCTGAATGGTGATTACCTGTGTGAAAGTCTCAGATGTATTTCCACAATCGTCTTTTACCGTCCAGGTGTTGGTATAAGTTCCAGAATTTCCGCATCCTTGGGAAGCAACAAACTGTCCGCTTACTTTAGTGATGTTTGAAACATCGGCATCGCATAGGTCGGAAGCTGTTGGAAACTGAGCCTGTGCATTGGCAAGACCTGCCGCATCGCTGCATTCCAAAGTAACATCCAAAGCTGTTGAAGCAGTTGTCCACGTAGGAGCCGTTGTATCCTGAATGTTGATTACCTGTGTGAAAGTCTCAGATGTATTTCCGCAGTCATCTTTTACCGTCCAGGTATTGGTATAAGTTCCAGAATTTCCGCAACCTTGGGAAGCAACAAACTGACCGCTTACTTTTACAATATTAGAAACATCGGCATCGCATAGGTCGGAAGCTGTTGGAAACTGAGCCTGAGCATTAGCAAGACCTGCCGCATCACTGCATTCCAAAGTCATATCCAAAGCTGTTGGAGCAGTTGTCCACGTAGGAGCTGTTGTATCCTGAATGGTGATTACCTGCGTGAAAGTCTCAGATGTATTTCCGCAGTCATCTTTTACCGTCCAGGTATTGGTATAAGTTCCAGAATTTCCGCAACCCTGGGAAGCAACAAACTGTCCGCTTACTTTAGTGATGTTTGAAACATCGGCATCGCATAGGTCGGAAGCTG
This sequence comes from Flavobacterium xizangense, assembly GCF_054075145.1. Classification (NCBI taxonomy): domain Bacteria; kingdom Pseudomonadati; phylum Bacteroidota; class Flavobacteriia; order Flavobacteriales; family Flavobacteriaceae; genus Flavobacterium; species Flavobacterium xizangense. The sequence continues at coordinate 27,254 of NZ_JBSIPG010000017.1, forward strand.
TTGGAAACTGAGCCTGAGCATTGGCAAGACCTGCCGCATCACTGCATTCCAAAGTAACATTCAAAGCTTCTGCAGCAGTTGTCCACGTAGGAGCAGTTGTATCCTGAATGTTGATTACCTGTGTGAAAGTCTCAGATGTATTTCCACAATCGTCTTTTACCGTCCAGGTGTTGGTATAAGTTCCAGAATTTCCGCATCCTTGGGAAGCAACAAACTGTCCGCTTACTTTAGTGATGTTTGAAACATCGGCATCGCATAGGTCGGAAGCTGTTGGAAACTGAGCCTGAGCATTGGCAAGACCTGCCGCATCGCTGCATTCCAAAGTAACATTCAAAGCTTCTGCAGCAGTTGTCCACGTAGGAGCCGTTGTATCCTGAATGGTGATTACCTGCGTGAAAGTATCAGAAGTATTTCCACAATCATCTTTTACCGTCCAGGTATTGGTATAAATTCCAGAATTTCCGCAACCTTGGGAAGCAACAAACTGACCGCTTACTTTAGTGATGTTTGAAACATCGGCATCGCATAGGTCGGAAGCTGTTGGAAACTGAGCCTGTGCATTGGCAAGACCTGCCGCATCGCTGCATTCCAAAGTCACATTCAAAGCTTCTGCAGCTGTTGTCCAAGTAGGAGCAGTTGTATCCTGAATGGTGATTACCTGCGTGAAAGTATCAGAAGTATTGCCGCAGTCATCTTTTACCGTCCAGGTATTGGTATAAGTTCCAGAATTTCCGCAACCTTGGGAAGCAACAAACTGACCGCTTACTTTTACAATATTAGAAACATCGGCATCGCATAGGTCGGAAGCTGTTGGAAACTGAGCCTGTGCATTGGC
>NZ_JBSIPG010000018.1:0-21789 GCF_054075145.1 Flavobacterium xizangense
TTGTTTGCTACAGGTCATTTCGCACTTGAGAGTTTTGGAAAAGAAATTGGGGCCTTGATCAGTGATTTTCTTGACAGGAAAGTAGCCCGATAAAGAATAAGCCTCCCAATGATCCGCATCAGGTATAGTGAAGAGTATTCAAATTATATATCTGAGCGAAAGATAAAAGGATTAATTCCTAAATCATCTATTATGGAAAAGAAGTATCCATTGCCTCCTTTCACCCTGGAGACTGCGAAGCAGAAAATACAATTGGCGGAAGATGCCTGGAACAGTACTGACCCTGAAAGGGTGTCGGAGGCCTATACAAAAAACTGTGAATGGCGCAACCGGTCTGAATTTATCACCGGCAGGGAATCAATTGTGGCTTTTCTAACTGCAAAATGGGAGAGGAACAAAAACTATAGGCTCAAAAAAGAGTACTGGGCCCATTTTAAAAACAGGATAGCCGTTCGGTTTGAATATGAGTTCCAGAGTATGGATGGTAGATGGTACAGGGCATATGGAAATGAAAATTGGGAATTTGATGATAATGGGCTCATGACTAAGCGTTATGCAAGTATAAATGATTTGGAGATTGAAGAAAAGGACAGAAAATTTAAATAGACCGGCCGTGATTCAAAACAAAAGCCGGATCTAACTGAAGTAGATTAATTTTAAGTATATAATTATGAAAAAATATTTAGTTATTATTTTGGTGACAGCCATGCCATTTTTGACATGGGCGCAAAAACCCAGCCCAGCGCTATTGACACCGATGAATCATACATTGGTAATGATTGATCTTGAAGGGCAGATGGTTTTTGCAGTTCATAATATTCCGGTAGAGCAACTCAGAAATAATGTAGGTCTTGTAGCCGGGGCATCTAAGATTTTTAATGTTCCAACTATTGTTACTACTGTAGCTGAAAAATCTTTCAGCGGACCGGTACTCCCGGAAGTTTCGGAATTTTACCCAAAGACCCCCATCAGTTATATGGAACGTACTTCTATGAACAGCTGGGAAGATGTCGCTGTTTATAAAGCAATTGTTGGCAAGGGTAAAAAATTCGTAGTCTTCAGCGGGCTTTGGACTAGTGTTTGTATTGTGGGGCCAGTATTATCTGCCATCAATGATGGCTATACCGTATATTTTATCACGGATGCCTGTGGAGATGTTTCTGAAGAAGCTCATATTATGGCCATTAACAGAATGATCCAGGCCGGAGCAATTCCAATGACTTCGCTGCAATATTTATTAGAACTTCAACGCGACTGGGCAAGAACGGAGACCTATGTGGCTGTTACCAACTTAGCCAAGAAGTATGCTGGTGGTTACGGTGTAGGAATTCAGTATGCTCATGATATGATCAAGCACTAGACTAAAGAGCCAAATACAAAACGTTTTCTTAAAGTTAAAGATTATGAAATCTATCATTGGAACCATTGCCATTGCAGCGACATTTTTCTGCACGCCTGTCGGTGCGCAAAAAAAAGCTACTGTAATTATAAAAAATGCAAATGTGATTACCCTGGATGAGAGTAATCCCAAAGCACAGGCGATTGCAATTCAGGGAAATAAGATTCTGTCGGTAGGAAGCTCGGCGGCGATCTTAAAAAACAAAGCAAAAGAAACGCTTGTCATTGATGCAGCGGGCAGGACAGTTATACCTGGTTTATATGATTCGCACCTGCATGTTATCAGGGGTGGGAGATTTTATAATACCGAGCTCAGATGGGATGGTGTAAAAACGCTCAGCACTGCTATGCAGATGCTTAGCGACCAGGCCAAGCGTACACCAGAGGGGCAATGGGTCAGGATAGTAGGCGGCTGGAATGAGTATCAGTTTGCAGAAAAACATATCCCTAGCCTCAAGGAAATTAATGATGCCACAGGGGATACGCCAACATTTATCCTTCATTTATACGGGGAGGCCTATCTGAACAAGGCCGCTTTAAAAGTGCTGGGAATTAATGAGGATACACCGAATCCTATAGGGGGTCTTATCCAAAAGGATCAGTTTGGACAGCCTACCGGGCTTTTGGTGGCAGAGCCTAATGCGCTTATTTTATATGCCACGCTTTCAAAATTGCCGGAGCTTTCCCCTGAGCAGAAGATAAATTCTACAAAGCTGTTTATTGGCGAGCTTAATTCTTTGGGTGTTACAAGTGTAATGGATGCCGGAGGGGGCTTCCAGAATTTTCCTGATGATTATGCCATTACAGATAAGCTTTCTAAGGCTGATGAACTCAATATAAGGCTTCCTTATTATCTCTTTGCACAAAAGCCGGGAAAGGAACTTGAGGACTATCAGCGCTGGATCGGTATGGTTGATATAGACCAGGGAATCGAAAATCAAGACAACGCCCCTTACTATGTTCAGGGCGGTGGGGAGAATTTGGTCTCCTCAGCGGCTGATTTTGAAAATTTCACCAAACCGCGTCCTGTGCTGCCTGAGGCGATGGAAGGGCAGCTTAAAGCAGTTATAAAGACGCTGGTTGAGCATCATTGGCCTTTTAGGCTGCATGCGACTTATAACGAAAGCATCACCCGTTTTTTAAACGTCATTGAAGAGGTAAACAAGGAAGTGCCGATAAATGGTACCATGTGGATCATTGATCACGCGGAAACTGTTTCCAGTGAGAATTTGAAACGAATCAAAGCTCTTGGTGGCGGAATTTCAATACAGGACAGGATGGCTTTTCAGGCAGAGACCTTTATTTCAAGGTATGGAAAAAAGGCGGCATTAAATACGCCCCCCATCAGAGAGATGCTGGATCTAGGAATTAAGGTAGGTGGCGGAACTGACGGTACCAGGGTGGCAAGTTATAATCCATGGATTGCCCTTTATTGGCTTGTCACCGGAAAATCTGTTGGAGCAATGGAATATGCGGCCAAAGAGAACCAGCTTGGAAGAATAGAGGCATTAAAAATATATACTCAGGGAAGTGCTTCATTAATTGGTCAGGACAAAGATAGGGGAACAATCAAGGCAGGATATCTTGCAGATTTGGCAGTGCTCTCTGAGGATTACCTGACTGTTGATCCGGAGAAAATAAAAGATATTTTCTCTGATCTCACCATTCTTAATGGTAAAGTGGTTTATGGAAGTGGTATTTTCTCTAGATTGGCACCTCCATTGCCAGCAGCTTCACCGGCATGGAGTCCGGTAAATTTTTATGGAACATCTCAAAGAAAATAGCCATGTGGTACTATATAGTGATATCAATGCGATCCGACCTCGGCTCTGTTTGGAATAACAGGGCTGTATTCCTATTCCGACTTTTAATTTCAGGAGAATTAATTGTAGTTCATGGATTAAAGAAAATTGGTATAGGAATAGCGCAGGCAGAGGTGGTGCCAAATCCATTGGGACTGCCTGATATGCTGAACCAGATTTTTGCCACGGGTGCCAATCTGGTATGCCCATTATTTATCATTCTTGGTTTGTTTACCAGACTTGCCACAATACCTATTGTGGCCGTTACGCTGACAGGATATTTTGTAGTACATGGCAATGATTCGCTTTTAGAGCGTGATGTCCCTTTTATGTTTAGTGTTGCTTTTCTTTTTATAATGGCGGTCGGAGCGGGTCGTTATTCCTTGGATCATCAGTTTTTAATTAGATAACAATGAGGCTCTTGCATTTTGTTATCTGTTTCCTTGCTTTAGCCCTTAAGGCGCAGAGCCAGATAAGTAATGATATTCATTCATTGCGTTATGAAGATGACTTTTCCGATTTGAAAAAGGACAGTACCCTGAGTGCGTATCAGCAAATGAAATTCATGCCATTGAGCAAAAACAAGCAAACCTACTTTTCATTTGGTGGAGATATACGGTATCAGTATTATAAGGTTACTAATGAGAATTGGGGTGATATTCCCAATGATAGGGACGGTTATACACTGAGCAGGTTTCTGGCGCATGCTGATTTTCATGCAGGAGAGTATTTTAGGTTTTTCTTTCAGATTCAGTCCAGTAATGCCAATAGCCGTATTGATGCTGATCCTGTCGAGAATAATCCTCTTGATGTCCATCAGGCATTCTTTGATGTCCAAATTTTAAATACACCCGATAATCACTTGATTTTCAGGTTGGGCCGACAGGAAATGAGATATGGATCGCAGCGCCTGGTTTCAGTGCGCGAATTGCCAAACAGCAGAAGAGCTTTCGACGGAGCGAAATTAATATTCAAAGATAAAAATTGGGCTCTGGACCTGTTCTATTCGCATCCCGTTCATAATAATCAAGAAATATTTGATGATCATTTTAACAAGGACACAAAATTTTGGGGAAGTTATAGTACAGTAAAAAATATTCCTTTTTTTCAAAATGTGGATCTTTATTATATGGGGATATGGAACAGGAAAGCTGTTTTTGACGATGCGACAGGAGAGGAAATGCGCCATTCATTGGGGACACGTATATGGAATGGTGATAGAAATTTTCTCTACGATATAGAAGGAGTATATCAATTCGGGACGCTTGGTAGTTCAAAGATAAAAGCATGGACGATATCTGCCAGCTTGTCAAAAGAGTTGGAGGATATTAAATTCAGCCCCGTCCTTGGTTTAAAAACCGAACTTATCTCAGGAAACAGACACTACGGCGATACCTCGCTAGAGACTTTTAACCCCATGTTCCCCATGGGAGCTTATTTTGGTCTAGCGGCTCTTATAGGGCCTGCAAATTTATTTGATTTGCATCCTTCAATAGATATGGAACTGACGCCCAAATTCAGTTTCTCATTTGATTATGATCTTTTCTGGAGATTAAGTCCAAATGATGGTATCTATTCGGTTAATGTGCAGCTGATATACACAGGTAAAGATACACAGGATCAATTTATTGGAAGCCAATATACCTGTGAATTTAAATATTCCCCTGTGCAATTGCTCATCTTAAAACTTGAAGGCACTTGGTTTGACTCCGGTGGTTTCATAAAAGAAAGCGGTGCCGGAAAAGATACCCTTATAGGAGGAATTACGGCTCAGTTTAAATTTTAATGCAAATTCATTTTTTGATTATAATTTTTAAGACATGGAATTTATGTCAATATAATTCTAAAAAGATATTCTCATGGAAAATACAATTTTAGGCATTCACCATATAACGGCAATCGCTGGTGATGCGCAACACAATTTTAACTTTTATTCAAATATACTTGGTCTGCGTTTTATAAAAAAAACAGTCAATTTTGATGATCCTCATACCTATCATTTCTATTTTGGGGATCAGACAGGGAGCGCCGGAACAATTTTAACTTTTTTCCCCTGGGGGGGAAATGTACATCAGGGCAGAAGAGGATCAGGTATGGCTACTGAGATTGGTTATTCTGTGCCCAAAGGGAGTCTGAAATTTTGGCGCAGGCGTTTTGAGCAGTATAATGTAATTTTTAATAATACCGATGAAAGATTTGGAGAAAAATACCTGACTTTTCTGGATCCCGATGGATTAAAAATAGAACTTATAGAATCGAAAACTGCTGACAAAAGAAAAGGATGGGAGACCAGTGAAGTAAAAAAGGATGTTGCGATAAAAGGCTTTCATAATATCACACTTACCTTAAATGCTGTTGGACCTACAGCGGCCATACTAACGGATATTTTTGGTTATAAGCTAATTGAGCAGTCCGTAAATCGTTACAGGTATGCAATTGACACTGTTGATACTGCAGCTATTGTAGATCTTCTAGAGTTGCCCGCGGAAAAAAAAGGGTTGGTTGCCGGCGGTACGGTTCATCATGTAGCGTTCAGAGTACTTAATGATGAGTCGTCCAAGTATTTTCGTGAAAAAATCGATTCAGCAGGTTTTGATATTACCCCACAGATTGACCGTCAATATTTCCATTCCTTATATTTCAGGGAGCCCGGTGGAGTACTTTTTGAAATTGCTACAGACAACCCCGGATTTAGCGTTGATGAGCCTGTTGAAGAACTCGGAAAAAATCTGAAGCTTCCCTCTCAATATGAGCCCCGCCGCAAGGAGATAGAGCTGCATCTGGCAAAAATAAACTGATCATAACTTCATCGTTTATCAAAGTTGCTTTTTTTATAACCAGGTCGATAATCAGGTGCTGAATTGTTTTTTAACAAAAACGATGACAAAACGATTTTTGCGTTTCACAATTGAATTTAAATGAAGCAATAATGGATTATGCTGATTTCATTTTATTATTTATTTCCGGTATGGCCGGAGGTGCTCTCAACGCTACTGTGGGAGGGGGATGGTTTATTGTTTTTCCAAGTATAATAAGCCAGGGAAGACAGCCCGTTAGTGCAAACGCTATGACAACTGCCACTCTGTGGTCGGGGCACATCACCAGCATGAAAAGTGAAGGCAATACTAGTGTAATAACAAAGCAAAACAAAAAGTTCCTATGGATAATTTCTTTAACCGGAGGTATTTCCGGTGCTTTTTTACTGGTTATTTTCTCCCATCAGACCTTTGAGGACATAGGGCCTTATCTCTTGTTATGCTCGTGGATTATGTTTACTTTCAACAAGCCTATTGTATCTTATCTTGAGAGCAAGGAAAAAAGAGCTTTCGAGTATTCACGTGGAAAGTTGATTCCTTTATTTTTATTACAAGTTTACGGCAGCTATTTTGGAGCCGGCGTAGGAATGATGTTTATAGCCCTAATACGTTACTATGGTTTGAAACACGACAAAGAGGTTTCTGCTTTGAAAGATCTCATGGTTTTAGTGAATAATGGAATCGCTCTTTTTATTTATATGTACTGCGGGCTTATTCACTGGCCGTTTGCAATTGCATTGATATCAGGCTCTACTATTGGTGGTTATTATGGGGCAGCATTATCACAAAGAGTAAATATGATAGTTGTGAAAAGAGTCATGATAATTGTTGGGGCACTGGTTACTTTACATATTTTAGGTATACTGGATCTAGACGCAATCATATAAAAACAGTGGTAATGCAGTAAATTTTTTATTATTTAAAATAAGATTAAATATCAGATATTTAAGTCGTAAGCTTATGCTTTTTAAAGTGTTTGTTTACGTTTTTTTTTTTTTTTTTTTCAACTAGTGTTAGTGCAGATAGTTATACCAACAAAGAGGATTAAGTATTGCGTTACTTAAAAAAAGATGAATTCAAATTATGTTCCCAATAACGAAATAAGTTGACAGTTATTGAAAAAAATCCTTTGCATTGATTTATTAAAATCACATGCAAAGGACACTAATAATAACAACTCTAAAATTATAATTAACCCCTATTAACCTCAAAAAGAACTTTTACTATTAGTTTAACTTTATTATGCTATTCCTTTGTAAACCAAATAGGTGAATACATCCCCTTTTATTACGAAACCTCCCCATTTGGCGTCATAAGCAGCTGTCGGTTTTGTTGCAACTACCTGCTCTAATGTTTTGCCCTGTTTTTTAAGAGCAGCTACTTTTTTATGTATGTCGATAAGCATATCTCTAAATTCCGCCAATTCCTTTTTATTGCCCACAGGACCGTGGCCAGGAACTATAATAGTTTTATCAGTAACTCTGGCAACATTTTCTTTTGCCGCTTTGATCATTCCCGTGATACTTCCACCGGTGTTGTAATCTATAAATGGATAATAGCCATTCCACCATGTATCGGCCACAACAAGTATATCCGCCTTTGGAAAGTAAACAGAAATATCACTGTCGGTGTGCGCTGGATCGTAACGCTTCATTAGGATTTTTTCACCGTTAAAATTCATTACATTTGTATCCTTAAAAGTTTTTGAAGGCAAGGCTTCTGCAGGTGCTGGGGGAAATGTATAATCCCAGTCATCAACTCTGGTTTCCACTGCAAGATGTTTACGCGTGTTTTCCTGAGCAATTATGGTAGCCCCCTCCTGCTTGATCCATAAGTTCCCATCAGCATGGTCAAAATGCCAGTGTGTGTTGATTAGGAATTTCAGTGGTTTACTGCTTATATTTTTAATAGCTGCCGAAACATTTGGTTTAGAAACTCCAATACCGGCATCGACCATCAGCAATCCATCAGGACCATTCAATATTGATATGTTTCCACCTGATCCTTCCAGAACGGTGATGTTTCCTCTGAGCTTAGTCGGAACTATTTCCGCTGTGGCGGCGGCTCTCATAATAGTTAATACAGGACTTTCCTGATAGGCTTTAAAAAGCAGATTTTCTTTTTGTGATAACACCATCTGTGGGGCCAGTACAAGCCCAACAGCCAAAATACTGGTAGCTCCAAGAAATCTTCGACGGCTTACATTAAAATTAGATTCCATAATAATTAGATTTTAAGTTAGATATTATTTAGCGGCAGATGCCATCGTCAGTGTTTTTCCTTTTCGAATCTCTAAACGATTTTCGCTTACTGCAGGATCTAAGTTTGTCTAATGTGTGATTCTGCCGCGTAATTCTTATTTATTTTTTTAAAAATTCCTTTAGTTGGGCACCGCCCTGAACAGTCAAGGCATTTACAGCAGGAAGTGTTGCAAGGCCATTTAAGAGTCCAAAATCATGTATCATTCCATCATATCGCACAGTTGTGACTTTCACGCCTGCTTCACTTAATTTGCGTCCAAAAGCTTCTCCTTCATCTCGCAGGATATCATTCTCGGCAACTTGGATTAAAGTAGGCGGAAGACCTTTTAATTGCTCAAGGCTTGCCTGAAGAGGCGATGCATAAATCACATTTCTTTTTGCAGGGTCAGGAATATAATAGTCATACATCCATTTCATAATCGGAACGGTAAGGAAACGGTCCTGTCCATATTTTTTATATGATTCAGTATCGAATTTGGAATCCACTATAGGCCACATCATCACGAGACCTTTAATTTTAGGCCCGTTATTTTCTTTTGCCTTTAATGCAGTCACGGCTGTCATATTGCCTCCAACACTATTTCCGACTATAGCCATATTAGTTCCATCAACATTGATCTCATCACCATGTGCAGCTACCCATTTTGTAGCGGCAAAAATTTCATTTATTGCGACAGGATACTGCGCTTCGGGAGTTCTTGTATAATTCACAAAAACGGCAGCGAATCCGGAGTGTACCACCAGGTCCCTAACCAATCTCTCATGGGTAGGGAAATCTCCAAGAATCCATCCTCCACCATGTATAAATATAAATACAGGCAATTTTTCTTTTACACCTTTTGGTCTAACAATATTCAATGATACAGTAAGGCCGTCATTGGTAATTGTTTTTTCTGAGACTTCAATTCCTGAAAGGTCTACTTTGACACTCGCCTGCGCATTTGCCAGCACATCTTTGGCTTCTTTGGGAGGCAGTTTCTCCAGAGGAGTACCACCACTGTTTAATACTTTTAGAAATTTTCTGACCTCGATATCCAGGTTTGGGTCAGTATTATAATCCGTGATAGTAGTTTCAGTTGTTTTCATATCTTTATTTGTATCCGTATTGGTTATTGTATCTTTATCCTTATTGTTACAGGCCGCTAATGAAAGCGCAATAGAAATTAATCCCATTTGAGTTACCTTTTTGATATTTGTTGTTGCCATTTTGTGATGTTTTAAGGTTTACAAAATATTTATTTAGTGCAGCTACACCCTTATATATCGATATTTTGAGAAATTAATCTACTCGAGTGATATTGCCTTCTCAATTATTATCCTTGACAAAGTTGCGATAGATATCCCTATCCCGGTTAGTCACTTTTTCCTTATCTATTAACTATTTTTCCCGATCCTTAGGGTTTAAAATCAGATGCCTTATAAGTTTGTAAACCTTTTTTGCCAAGGTCAGGACTATTTATGGCGGGTTTTATTCCAACACTCGAAAAATACGTTGGTAATAAAAATGTTATCCTCAGACAAACAAACCCTAATCGCCTCTTTCTATATGATTTGATTTTTGCCTGCCCTAATGGTTTTATCTATTGCAAAAACGTATCCTGATTTTATACGTATGCCGAACTGCATAATTTCATGCTGAAGATCAACTATAAAAGAAAAATAGTTAATAGATCGGGAAAATTTGCCAAACATGGAGCCTGCGTGATTTACTAGTTTTGTAAATGAAACGATAAGGAAGTGCATAACTTGGGTAGTCCGGAGTTTAATTGTCCAATGACTTTATACGGCTTCTTTAAATATCGTCTGTATTTAACTTCTAAAAAAAGAAATTATGGATCCTAAAATTGGAATTAAGGAGGAAGATCTGGCAGGTGTTGCACACGCTATGTGTAAAATTCTAGCCGATGAGTTTGTGCTTTACACTAAAACAAAAAAAGCGCATTGGAATGTTGAAGGCATAAATTTTCACAGTATGCATGTGTTTTTTGAACAGCAATACCAGGAGCTGGATGAAATTGTTGATAGTGTGGCAGAACGAATAAGAACACTTGGACATTATGCACCGGGTTCCTTGAAAGAATATCTCGCACTTACCCAGCTCTCTGAACAGTCCAGGGAAAAAAATGACAGTTTAGGATATATCCGAGAATTACTGGCAGACCATGAGAGCATTCTTATTCTGCTTCGTGAAAACATCAAAAATTTTGCTGCAGTCTGGAGTGATTTGGGAACCAGTGATTATATAACAGGGCTTTTGGAAACGCATGAAAAAATGGCCTGGATGCTGCGTTCCCATATGAAGTAAAATATGTTAAAATGATCTGATAGATGAAAAAAAATATAGGATACTTAACAGTTTTACTTGCGGCAACTGCCGGTTATTGTGACACGGTCACTTTTGTTGCTGCTGATAATATTTTCTCAGCTCATGTTACGGGCAACTTTATCGTTTTTGCTTATCAAATCATTAATGGGAACGATCCAAATGCAATGTTCAGGCTCCTTACATTTCCTGTTTTTATTATATCCATTTTGATTGCAGGATGGATAGTGAAAAAATCAAATAGTTCAAAATATGAACTATTGTATTGGGAAGGAGTTGTATTAACCATGACGGGCATTGTTTCTTATATACTTAAACTAGGGGGTATTATCTCTGAGCAAACCACATTCATACTGGTTATGTTTTTTGTCGTGGCAATGGGATTTCAAAATGCATTTGGCAAAATATACAGCAGCGAGACTTTGGGACCGACTACTATGATGACAGGGAATGTAACACAGCTATCACTTGAATTGGGACATATTTTGAAATGCATTTTTAAAAATCGGATGTTGAGTACTAAATTTTTAGAACAGCTTATTACCGTCATGGGATTTTTGACAGGATGCTTAATGGGGGCTATCGCGGGCAAATACCTGAGTCTGGGAGCGGCCATTTTACCAGGACTCGTCTTAACATTATATTACTTTGACAGGTTGGAAAAAAGGCGGATTAAAAAGGTGATCTCGGATGATAATCATGAAATAGGGTAAAAATTTAATTCATCAAAAAATGACAACAATAGCATTAGAACTCGATCAAAAAAAACACGGGGCCTTTTACATATCAGAAAACGAGCAAAGATTTGGAGAAATGGCAGTAAGCCTAAAAGATAGGACCCTTTCGATATACCATACTGAGGTAAAACCCGAGGCAAAAGGAAAAGGATTTGGTCAACAACTCTTTGACAATATGCTCGATTATGTTGCAAAAGAAGGTCTGATGGTAAGACCTTTCTGCCCTTTTGTTCGCGCTATGTTTGAAAAGGATCCTGAACGCTACAGTCCCATCTGGATAAAAACAAATTAACTCTCAAAAAGAAGGTCATGCATAAACACCATATAGAACAGATAGTGAGGGCCAGCGATACCAAAGCTTTGATTTTAATCCATGGCAGAGGAAGCACAGCAAAAGATATACTTGGGATTGCTTCGGAACTGTCTATAAAGAATTTTTCCCTTTATGCACCCCAGGCAACAAACAGGAGCTGGTATCCCTTGTCGTTTTTGGCCACACCCGAGCTCAATGAACCATGGCTTGAATCCGCGATTGATTTGATATCACTTACCATAAAAAAGATTTTAGAGGCAGGCATATCCAGGGAGCAAATTTATTTTCTTGGATTTTCACAAGGTGCATGTCTTGCTGTTGAGTTTATAACCCGCAATGCTTCCAGATATGGAGGAGCGGTAATTTTAACAGGCGGACTCATTGGTGACAGGATTTATCCTGAAAGATATCAGGGTCATTTTGAAAATACCCCCATTTTTTTGGCAACCAGCGATCCCGATATCCATGTTCCGGTGCAGAGGGTTAATCAGACGGCGGAAATTCTAATAGAAAAAGGGGCTAAAGTAAACAAGAAAATCTACGCCAATATGGGACATATTATTACGGAGGAAGAGATAATGCTGGCCAACGAACTTATTTTTAATTTATAACCACTACTCATGTTTAAAATAACCAAAATATTGAGTGATGAAAATGGAGACAGTTATTTTGAAGATTTCTATATTCCTTTGAAGGATGCCGGAAAAATAGGTTCTTTATCGGAGGGAGAAAAAGTAAGCGCTTTAATATTCAGAGAAGTTGAAAGTACTTATGACAATGATTTCCATAATCCGCCGACACGACAGTACATTGTTCTTTTGGACGGAGGTATAGAAGTGGAAACATCACTGGGAGACAAGAGGATTTTTGAATCAGGAGAAGTTTTACTGGCAGAGAATGTCAATGGGAAAGGCCATAAAACAAAGAACCTGGAAAATAAGACAAGACGATCCCTTTTTATACTGATATAGGTAAATTGACAGGGGACGAAAAAGGGGGGAACCTTGGATTGTTTATTATTTATCAATACGAATCATTATGAAAAAAGCAACAATTTCAGCATTATTATTTTTATTGCTTTTCTACGGGTGTGCAACTTTGAAAGAGCAGTCCATTGACGTAATGGAACAACCAAAAGATAAAAGGATAACCAATAGTATCTATCTGGCTGGAGGTTATGGAAAGGCAATCCCTGATCGTACTTATTTGCAGCAGTTCAAAGAAGTATTGAAGAAATCGCCAGAAACTTCAACGTTTTTGTTCCTCGGAGATAATATCTCATCTGAAATAAAAGACAGTCTTTCTGACTTGAAGCAGCTCAAAGAACAAACTGAATTACTCAGGGACTATAAGGGGAAAACCTATTTTGTTCCCGGGGATTCAGAATGGAAGTACAAAGACAACCGCAAAAGCAAAGCTGCCCAGGATTTTTTAATGGATGCAATGGGCACTTCAAACAGCTATCTGCCTAAAAAGGGAAATCCGCTGGCAAGGGTGGCAGTAAATGACAATCTCGATATTATCTTTATAGATTCACAGTGGTATATTTCAAACTGGAACGATGTAAAATACATAAATGAAAATTCACCGGATATAAAGACCAGAAGACGGTTTTTGGAAGAGCTTGAAAGTATGATTCGAGATGCAGCATTTAAAAATGTTGTCTTAGTGATGCATCATCCCATTTTTACCAATGGAAAGCATGGCGGTAAATATAGCTTTAACGACTATTTGCATCCTTTGCCAATAGTGGGTTTTGGCGATAAAGCAGTCAGAAAACTAGGAGGAAGCGATCCTCAGGATATTGCATACAGCAGATACAGGGAGCTGGCCGGTTTTGTGGCTGCCCTGGCCAAATTATCTGATAACTTGGTCATTGTTTCAGGGCATGAGAATAGTCTGCAATATCTTCAGGGCAATGGAATTCATCAAGTTATCAGCGGTTCATTTTCAAAAAGTGAAGCTACAAAACTCTCCAAAGAACTTATCACTGCTCTTGGAGGAAAGTTGAGCTATCAGGGTATTTACACCTCCAGTGAGAAGGGGTATGCCAAACTTAATTTTTATGACGATGGTTCATCAGATGTGGAGTTTCATTCTTTTGAAAATGACAGATTATTATACCGTCATGCATTAAGTAAGGCACTTCCAAATATAGAAAAGGAGCATGGAAATGAGGTGTTTGCGGATTTTTCAAATACAACAAAAACGCAGATTTTAACTCAGGAAGAAACATCTAAATCGTGGTTTTACAAGTTATTCTGGGGTCAGCATTATCGTGATTATTATTCAAGGGAAGTGACTGTAAAAACCGCTTTGCTTGATACTTTATATGGCGGACTAACGATACTAAAAGAAGGAGGTGGACATCAGTCCCAATCATTGCGACTACAGGATAAAAATGGAAAGCAATATGTAATGCGATCACTGCGTAAAGATGCCCTCAAATTTTTGAGATTTAAGTTAAAAGGTATTGCTTTTAATCCCGATTCTTATGATGACACAGCGACAGAGGAACTGGTCTCCGACTTTTTCACTACCGCTCACCCTTATGCACAGCTTGCTTTAAATGATCTGGCCGAGGCAGCTTTAATAAATCATTCCAACACGAAATTATATTATTTCCCTAAACAATCCGGATTTGGGGATTTAAATGATAAATACGGTAATGGATTGTATTATATTGAAGAAAGGCCTTCAAAAGATCAGAGAGATTTTAAAGGATATCAGCATACTTCCATAGGCAATGCGGGTAAAATCGTTGATTTTATCAATACAGAAGATGTTCTTGAAAAACTTCGTCTTACTGATAAATACAGTATTGATAGACGTCAATACATCCGTTCAAGAATTTTTGATATGCTTATTGGTGACTGGGATCGTCATGATGGCCAGTGGAGATGGGCGCTTAGGGAAACAGGAAATAAGTCGGGGATTTTCTCACCAGTGCCAAGGGACCGCGATGCCGCTTTTTCAAAATTTGATGGAGCTGCTTTGGCAGTTGTCAAAAATAGAGTACCGGAAACCCGGTTTTGGCAAAGTTATGATGACGATGTAAATAATGTAAAGTGGTTTAATTCTGAGGCTTATAACCTGGATAAGATTTTTGTTTCCCAATCTGATGCATCCATTTGGAGTGAAGAAGCAGTATCAATTCAAAAAGGGCTGACGGACACTGTGATTGACAAGGCATTTTTGAATCTCCCAAAAGAAATGCAGGACGAGGCTTTGGAAGATATTAAAACCAAGTTAAGAAACAGACTGAAAAATTTGAACGATATAGCGGTTCGATATGCAGAGTTTCTTAATGAAAAAGTAGTTATCCACGGCACTGATGAAAAAGATATTTTCCAGATTACCAGACAGCCTAAGGGAAATACAGCAATAGAAATATTTTCTGAAAAGAACGCTAGTATG
The DNA here is from genome assembly GCF_054075145.1 of Flavobacterium xizangense. Classification (NCBI taxonomy): domain Bacteria; kingdom Pseudomonadati; phylum Bacteroidota; class Flavobacteriia; order Flavobacteriales; family Flavobacteriaceae; genus Flavobacterium; species Flavobacterium xizangense. The sequence goes on from NZ_JBSIPG010000018.1 coordinate 15,068, forward strand.
CCTTATTATTCCGCTGTGATAAATTCAGATACAACTTGCGAGATTTGGATTTATGGGCTCAACGGTGATGATGATTTTACAGTAAAAGGCGAAGGGGATAAGGAAATACTCGTGCGTATAATCGGCGGTTATGGAACCGATCATTACACTTTGGAGAATAATGATAAAACCCGCATTTATGACTATGATTATGAAAAGAATATCGTTGATGCCAAGCAGTCCTCAAAAAAACAATTTTCATCGCTTTACGAAACCAATAATCTGCATTTCAGGTATTTTATTCCCAGCAATAACATTTTAGTGCCTGTGTTGGGTTATGCTACCGATGACGGTTTTGTATTGGGAGCAAAAGACACTTACACTTATAATGCCTTCAACGGAAATCCGCATAAGCAGGTACATGAGATTTTTGCCAATTATTATTTTACTTATCAGTCGGCTGAAGCAGGATATAATGGAAGTTTTTTTAATGTTTTTCCACATATCAATTTGCTGGTAGAAGCTTATTTTTCAGGAGCTAAGTTTTCCAATAACTTTTTTGGCTATGGAAACGAAACCGTAAATGATGACAGGACGCTGGGAAAAGATTATAATCGGGCCAGAACCAGACAGACAACTTTTAATGCAGGACTTGAATATCATAGATTTAAAATTAAGGCTTTATTTGAGAGTTATGAAATTCAGGAAATGAACGATCGTTTTTTTACGCCGGCCAATGTAGATCCGGTTGTATTTGAGCGACAAAACTATGTTGGTACCGAGGCATCTATTATATATATCACTAGGGATGCAGAAGATTTTTCTACAAAGGGATTATATGCTTCAGCCAAGGCAGGATGGAAGATCAATACGGATAACAGCGATAACAATTTTGGTTATTTTGTTGGAAAAGTAGGACTCGAGAATAAGCTTGCCAATTCAGGCAATCTGGTATTTCAGACCGTTGCTGAAGGGCGGGTTATTTTTGGGGATAATTATTATTTCTATCATTCTTCTTTTCTGGGAGGGAATAATGGACTGCGCGGTTATCGCAATGAGCGTTTCAGCGGTAAAAATAGTTTGTATGACAGCTCCAACCTTAAATTGAAGCTGGCCACTTTTAGAACTGGGCTTATCCCTCTGGATTTTGGAATATATGGAGGATTTGATGTTGGACGTGTCTGGATCCAGGATGATCCTTCAAGGAAGTGGCATACTTCACAGGGTGGAGGCATCTGGCTTGGAGGACTTAGTTCTCTGAGTCTGCAGGCAGCTTATTTCAACTCTGATGAAGGGAATATTGTTTTTGTAGGTTTCAATTTTAAATATTAATCAAAAAGATGTTTTTGACGATCGTATTTACTTTAGAGGTATCGTCGACCAATAATTATTTATTGCAATTGTGCTATCTTTGAATTCCGAAATTAGAACTGGTTTCTGATGAAATTTTTAAATTTTATACCCATTTAATATGTTTGAGTTTTTTGCCAAATATTTACAAAATCAGATACAGCTGAGTGATGCAGAGTTAGAAATGATCCGGGCGGTATGCGTGGAGCGCAGACTAAGAAAGAACCAGTATCTTTTGCAGGAAGGCGATGTATGGCGTTATAATGCCTTTATTACAAAAGGATGTTTAAGGACTTACATAGTAAACGATAAACTACACGAGCATATCCTAAATTTTGCAATTGAGAATTATTGGACTGGTGACAGGGAAAGCCTGCTCAACGGTACACCCTCACGATATAATATTGATGCAATCGAAGATAGTGAATTACTGCTGATCAGCAAAGATGATTTTGCAATGCTGATGAAAAAGATCCCACAATTTCAGGATTTGGTAAATCTAATAATCGAGAGAAGTTTTGTTGCCAGCCAGGAAAGAATCAGTATCAGTATCAGTCTGAATGCAGAAGATAAATATGCCTGTTTTATGGAGAAACAGTCACAGATTGCCGCAAGAGTTCCACAACACATGGTGGCTTCTTATTTAGGTATAACCCCTGAAACGCTCAGCCGCATAAGAAAACTAAGTTTAAAAAAATAGCTTATTAATTCATTTAAACCTGCAGGCACTTGATATATATCAAGTGCTTTCTTATTTTATGTCAATTAATAGATCCTCTTTTTCAAAGTAATTTTGCAGTATTAAATTCATTAATATAAAAAAGATAAAATATGATAGTAGTAACTGGAGCTTCAGGGTTTATAGGAAAAGGGGTGATTGAATTTTTATTAAAACAAATGCCCGCAGATCAAATTGTTGGAATGGTCCGTGATGTAAATAAGGACAAAGGGTTAAATGATTTAGGAATAGAGATCAGAGAAGGAAATTACCAGGATTATGATTCGCTGCTAAAAGCATTTAAAGGCGCTGAAAAAGTACTGTTGGTTTCGGCTCATGCCTTTACGGATCTTACTGCTCAGCACATCAATGTTATCGATGCGGCAAAAGAAGCAGGAGTGAAGCACATTGTCTTTACCAGTATTTATAGAACAGAAACTGCCCAGTACAGTATTCCATGGGTAACTTTAAGCATGAAAGTTACCGAGAATTACATTAAGAATTCAGGTCTTACCTATACCATACTGCGTAATACATTCTATTCTGATTATCTTCCTTATTATTTTACCGATGTAATGACGTCGCAAGAACTTTTTGTTCCAGGTGGAGACGGGTCAGTTGCTTTTGCTTTAAGATCTGAGCTGGCTGAGGCTACAGCGAATGTTTTAGCGCAAAACGGTCATGAGAACAAAACTTATGCACTCAATGGGAATAAGTCTTATTCGTTCAGTGATGTTGCAAAAATATTATCTGAAGGTTCAGGAACAGAGATACGTTATGTAGATGCTTCTGCCCAGGATTTTATTGATAAAATAACCAAGACAGGTGTACCACAGCCACAGGCTGAATTTTTTGCTCAATGGGTTCACGCTATGAAAATGGGAGATATGCAGGGAGACGGTTCTAATACATTAGAAACGCTTTTAGGAAGAAAACCTACCACACTGGAAAGCTTCTTGAATGGAGTTTATTTTAGCGATAAAGACTCTAAGTAATTAAAGTAAGGATCAACAATGAAAATAGCAGGAGCAGGGGGAAGTGAAGCAAAGACAGAAGGGCATTTCATTTTTCTGGCGTGGCTTTTACAAAATAGAAAAATTAGTGACCTTATCAACAAGCTCACAGAAGAGGATCTAAAAAAGGACGTAGCTCCTGGAAGGAACAGCGGACTTTATTTATTAGGACATTTAATTGCCAGTAATGATCTGTTAATGCCTTTGTTTGGTTTTGGAGAAAAGATGTATCCAGAGTATGAAAAAATATTTTTATGCACTCCCGATAAATGCTCTCAAAATTTTCCACCAGTTGATGAGGTAAAATCGCATTGGTTTTCTCTCAATGAGGTATTAAAGCTGAATTTCAATGCCATGTATGAGAAACAGTGGATTATTGATAGTGATCTGGCTACACAAAGAATCAATATGTTATTGAGTGTAGTCAATCATCAGTGTTATCATTTGGGACAACTTGCTTTTTTATTGTAAATTAATGAACTTGTTTGATTTGCAAGTTTAAGATGAAGCCTTGATTTTATATCAAGGCTTTTGTTTTTAGATTGAAGTACGTCTAAAAAAAGTAATAGATATGTACTTAAGTGTTGATGCCTCTGTACACTATTGGCAATTCATGATAAATTAGGGAAAAATTGCCAACTAATAAAGAAAATGTGACTAACTACTGCCATCTTAGGTGTTGGATCTTTGTAATATAAAAATGAAAGACTAATTTAAAGGATGATGTATTTTAGAGGATATGTTCGAAAAATAACCCATACTGATACTTTAACTTTAAATAGGACCTTTTGAAATAAGATATGTTTTTCCAGATGAACTATAGGACATGCTTAAAGATTTTTCCTTTTCATTTTTTACAATATTGACTTTTTCATTTTTGACATTTCTTCGTTTATTGATTTTCTTGTTTCTTGATTTTTTTCAGCTATACTTTTCATGGTGTGTATGGCTGAACATTTTCAATATATGATGGATCCAAAATAAATGCAATACAACTTAAATATTATATGAGTACAATGAGTGTAATTTTATTGGTTTTCAGGTGTTTATATTTAAATTTATAGAGTTAATGCCCCATATAAAAAGTCAAGACCTGCTGTTTAAATTATTAATTATTAATTCTAATATCATGAAGGTAACGTATTATGGACATTCCTGTTTCTCAGTGAATGCAGCTGGGAAAAATATTCTTTTTGATCCTTTCATAACTCCAAATGAACTGGCAAAAGATATCGATGTAGATCAGATCAATGCGGATTATATCCTGCTGTCCCATGCACATTATGATCACATTACTGATGCAGTAAGAATAGCAAAAAATACAGGGGCGAAGGTTCTGGGTAATTTTGAGATTTATAACTGGCTTTTAAAAAATGGAATTGAAAATTCTTATCCAATAAATCCGGGCGGAAAAGTTGATTTGGATTTTGGCATTCTTAAATGTGTTACAGCCCAGCATTCAAGCAGTTTTAGTGATGGAAGTTACGGTGGTATTGCATGTGGTTTTGTTTTAACTACCCCAGACGGGAATTTTTATTACAGCGGTGATACGGCCCTTACTGTGGATATGGGGCTGATACCTAAATTTACCAAACTTGATTTTGCAGTATTTCCTATAGGTGATGGACTTACTATGGGAATTGAAGAAGCTGTTGAAGCCTCTAAACTGGTAGGTGTAGACAAGATATTGGGGGTTCATTACGATACTTTTGGTTTTATTGTTATGGATCATCAGAAAGCATATAGGGAATTTAACGATGCACAGCTGAACCTTTATTTACCAAACATTGGTGGTACAGTTGAATTATAAAGAAAACAGAGCCTTGGTTTTTATTTTTTTATCTGGCAATTCGTAGTTACAAATTTATTTAATATCTTACTAAAGAATTAAAAGTAATGTATTTCACTATAAAAATTTAATACGGATATCTATGATTTACAAAGGCGACAGTAAAGAGTTTCTGACCTTAAAGGAATTAAATAATTTGAACAAAGAGGTTATCTTCAATTCCAATACCACTGATATGACGCTCCTATGGAATAAAGGTGAGCAGATGAAAATCATGATTGATAAGGTAGAATATAATCTAAGTAAGGATGAGGTAATCTTTTTGACTGAATTCCATAGAATCGACAGCTTAAATCTGGATTCGGTTCGATTCATTCGTTGGAACCAGTCTTTTTTTTGTCCAATCAATCAGGATAACGAAGTCGGAAGCAAAGGACTTTTGTTTTTTGGAGCGACAGGGGTACCGATTGTCAAGATAATCGATGATGAATTGAAAAGTTTAGAAAATTACTGGGAAAATTTTTCTACAGAAATGAATTCCAATGACAGCCTGCAAAAAGATATGCTACAGTCCATTTTAAAGCAGATACTTATTTTTTGTGCCAGAAGCCTGAAAAAATCGAGTAATTTTGAACGTTTAGAGAAAAGCGAAGTGGATATAATCAGGGAATTTAATTTTTTGGTAGAAGGTCATTTTTCCAAACATCATGATGTTGCCTTTTATGCTTCCAAGTTAAATAAGTCGCCCAAAACGCTTTCTAATCTTTTTGCACTGGTTTCCAATAGACCCCCTATAAGTATCATACATGACAGGATAATGCTGCATGCACGCAGACAGATCAATTACACTAATTTATCCATTAAGGAAATTGCATATGATCTGGGCTATGAAGATATTCAGACTTTTAGCAGATTCTTCAAAAACAGAGAAGGCATTTCCCCAAACCAGTATAGGGAAAGAGTTAGATTGAATTAATTATGAGTAATATCAATAATTGAATGCCCTTTAGGGGCATTTTTTTATGCTTTCTATTTCAGATTAAAAGTGAGGCAATTTGCTTTAATGACATTTTATGCCTCATTTAAATTCCCGTTGGTCAGCCATAATATAATTATTATAGGAGTTTGGGAAAAAGTGTTAACTCATCGGGAAAATGTGACTAACTACGCCCTTGTTAAGTGTTGCACCTTTGTACTGTCAATAATGACTAACAAATAAACATATTAATTAAAATAATAAGATTATGGCACGATTAACAGCTTTAAACCCAGATAATACAGAAGGAAAATCAAAAGAACTATTTAATGCCGTAAAAGGCAAAATGGGAATGGTTCCCAATATGATGAGAACCATGGGAAATGCACCGGCGGTACTTAATGGCTATCTAGGCTTCAGCGCGGCTCTTAACAGTGCAACGCTGGATCCAAAATTAAGAGAATTGGTGTCACTTATGGTGGCAAACGAAAATGGATGTGATTACTGTAATTCAGCGCACAGTTTCATAGGAGGAAAAATTGGCTTGAACGCCGAGGTTTTGGCCCAGGCAAGATCAGGTGCTTCTTCAGATGATAAAACACAGGCGGCGTTGGAATTCGCAAAAGCAATACTGGATACCAAAGGAAATGTATCGGATTACGAAATCGAGAAATTTAAAAAGGCAGGTTTTGGAGAAGAGCAAATTGCTGAAATGATTGCGGCTGTCTCCCTTAGCATATTTACAAATTATTTTAATAATGCGGCCAAAACCGATATTGATTTCCCTAAGCTTGAACCAATTAAAAAAAACTAACTAAACTATTATGAAAACGACTTATCACACAAGAAAAATCAACGGAGTTGAAATTTTCTACAGAGAGGCGGGAGACAAAAACA
>NZ_JBSIPG010000019.1:0-17737 GCF_054075145.1 Flavobacterium xizangense
AACGGAATGGTTCCGCTGTTTTTTCATTCTGATATAGAATTAAGCAAAAAAGTACTGAAAGCTTGTTACGATGGAGGCTCACGCTTAATGGAGTTTACGAGTAGAGGCGATTTTGCTCATGAAGTTTTCGGTGCCTTAAATAAATATGCTTTGGCAGAATTGCCTGGAATGATGCTTGGCGTTGGTTCAATAACAGATGCGGCTTTAGCTTCACATTACATGAGTTTGGGAGCAAATTTTATTGTAACTCCAGTTTTCAGGGAAGATATAGCAATTGCTTGTAATCGACGTAAGGTATTATGGTCGCCAGGTTGCGGAACGCTTACTGAAATTGCAAGAGCCGAAGAATTAGGTTGCGAAATTGTAAAACTGTTTCCAGCTGATATTTATGGACCAGAGTTCATCAAAGCGATAAAAGGACCATGTCCATGGACGAATATTATGCCAACGGGAGGTGTTTACCCAACGGTTGAAAGTCTGAGTTCATGGCTGAATGCCGGAGCAACTTGTGTTGGTTTAGGTTCGCAGTTAATTTCAAAAGATATATTGGACAAACAAGATTTTGACGGTTTACAGGCTAAAGTAAGACAGGTTTTGGAGATCATAAAAGATATTAAAAATAAATAGGGAATAATCATACCAGTTCCTTATTTGGCATGCGGTTTTTTTTAGAGTTTTAGATGTTGTAATTGAACATTACACTTGCAAAATAAATCTTGTCACTCCTCACAGCAGGATTTATTTTACTCTTTCAGGTGTAATGTTTCTTTTACAATATAAAACCGAGAAAAAATGAATAAGGTATTGAAGTTGGTTATTTATAACGCTCAAATGAATTTATAATGGAAAAAATTAACAGATCAAATACGGAGTTTTCACATAGACTTCCGATTAAAATAGTGCAGTTTGGAGAAGGAAATTTCTTGAGAGCTTTTGTCGAATATGCTTTTCAGGAATTAAATAAAAAAGCAGATTTCAATGCTGGAATTGCAGTTGTACAGCCTATTGACAGAGGATTAGTGAATATGATTAATGATCAGGATGGTCTGTATACTTTATTCATGAAAGGTGTTAAAAAAGGTGAGGAAATTCAGGAAAAAGAATTAATTACTAATATTGTAAAGGCAGTTGACCCTTATGCTTCTTTTCAGGATTTTTTGGCTTTAGCCAAAGAAGAAGAATTGGAATTTATTATTTCTAATACAACTGAAGCCGGAATTGAGTATATCGAGTCTGATCGCCCTTCTATGCAGCCTCCAGTTTCTTTTCCTGCAAAATTAACTGTACTTTTGCATGAAAGATTTAAGCATTTTAATGGCGATAAATCAAAGGCTTTGACAATTATTCCTTGTGAGTTAATTAATTATAATTCAGATACTTTAAAGGAAATTGTTTTGAAATATAGCAATGATTGGAATCTTGGAGAAGATTTTAAATTATGGCTGACTAATGATTGTTCTTTTCATAATACTTTGGTAGATAGAATTGTTCCTGGGTATCCAAAAGACCAAATCGACGAATATAATAGTCAGCTTGATTATAAAGATGATTTGATTGTAAGTGCCGAAAGTTTCTTTTTATGGGTAATTGAAGGTGACGATAAATTAAAAGCAAAGCTTCCTTTTGAAAAAACAGATTTAGATGTGAAAATCGTGGCTGATATGCAGCCGTACCGAACGCGTAAAGTTAGAATTTTGAATGGTGCACACACTGCAATGGTGCCATTTTCATTGCTTTACGGAAACGAAACTGTAAAAGAAACTGTTGACAATGCCTTTACTGGAGAATTTGTAAATAAAGCAGTTTTTGATGAAATTAATGAAACTTTAAATATGGACAGAACTGAACTGACAAGTTTCGCTGAAGAAATATTAGACCGTTTCAGGAATCCTTTCATTAAGCATTTATTGTCTTCAATTGCCTTGAACTCAATTTCTAAATTTAAAGTTCGTGTATTACCGAGTTTGACTGGTTATGTTGATGTTCACAAAAAACTTCCGGTTCATTTGACTTTTGCATTTGCGTGTTTGATTCGTTTTTACAAAGGAACTTGGAAAGGTGAAAATCTTCCAGTTCAAGACAGTGAGGATATCGTTTCATTTTTTAACGGTCTTTGGACATCAGATGATTATAATAAAATAGCAAGATTGACTTTGCAAAATAAAAATTTCTGGGATGAAGATTTGACTGAAATTCCTTCTCTTACAGAATCAATTGCAAAAGCTTTAGAAGAAATTGAGGCAAATGGCGTTGAGCAAGGCTTTATCAATTTTCAAAAACAATTAAATTAAGAATTACATACAATAGTTATGGCAACTCAAAAAAAATTAATAAAAGTCAACCCAGCAGATAACGTAATTGTCGCTTTAACCGATTTGGTACAAAACGAACAAATTATATTTGAAGGAACCACTGTCTCACCAACAACTGATGTTAAAGCAAAACATAAAATCGCAGAGAAAGATTTTTCAATTGGTAATGATATTATAATGTATGGTGTTTTGGTTGGAAAAGCTGCTAAGCCTATAAAAAAAGGAGAAGTAATTACCACCGAAAATGTAAAACATCAAAGTGAAAAAGTTTTTGGTAAAAACGGAAATTTAGGTTGGACTCCACCAAATGTAGATCGTTGGAAAGATAAAACTTTCAACGGATATCACCGTACTGATGGACAAGTTGGAACCAAAAACGTTTGGTTGTTTTTTCCATTGGTTTTTTGCGAAAACAAAAATATCGAAAAACTGAAAGATATTTTTGAAAACGAATTAATGCCAAAAAAAGAAGTTTCTTATAAAAATTTGTTACGCTCTTTAATTGAAGAAAAAAGCGTAGAAGAAGTTTCGGATAAAAATTTAAATGAAAATCTTTTAGATAATGTCGAAGTAAAATTTATCAATCATCAAGGTGGTTGTGGAGGGATTCGACAAGATTCAGAATTGTTGGCAAAACTGCTTGCAGGATATGTGAACAACCCAAATGTTGCAGGTGCAACTGTTTTAAGTTTAGGTTGCCAAAATTTGCAAGTTGATATTTTTAAAAAGGCATTGAAAGAAATGAGTCCGAATAGTGATAAAGAAATTTTGATCTATGAGCAACAACAAATTGGAACTACTGATCAAATGTTTCAAATGGTGATTAAAGATTCTTATGAAGCCATTAAAAGAGCCAACAAAATTGAACGCAAACCTGCTCCTCTTTCAAAGCTAACTATTGGTTTAGAATGTGGAGGGTCTGATGGATTTTCCGGAATTTCTGCTAATCCGGCATTAGGAATTGTTTCAGATATTTTTGCAGCTTTGGGAGGGAAAACAATTTTGGCAGAATTTCCAGAATTATGTGGCGTTGAGCAAGAATTGATGAATAGATGTGTAGATGAAGAAAAAGCAGATAAATTTTTAACTTTAATGAAAGCTTTTGAAAAATCAGTTGTAGATGCAGGTTCAGGGTTTGATATGAATCCATCTCCGGGAAACATCAAAGACGGATTAATTACAGATGCAATGAAATCTGCTGGCGCAGCTAAAAAAGGTGGAACTTCACCTGTTGTAGATGTTTTAGATTACGGAGAATATATTTCAAAACCAGGATTAAATCTTTTAAATACGCCAGGAAATGACGCAGAATGTACCACAGGATTGGTTGGATCGGGCGCAACAGTTGTTTTATTTACCACAGGTTTAGGAAACCCGATGGGAAATCCGATTGCACCCGTTGTAAAAATTTCTTCGAACACGGCATTAATTAATAGAATGTCTGATATTATCGATGTAAATGCCGGAACGGTGATTACTGGTGAAAAAACCATTACCGAGGTTGGAGCAGAAATAGTAGATTACATTATAGAATTGGCGAGCGGAAACGTGGAAACAAAAGCAGACCAGTTGAAACAAGATGTATTTATTCCTTGGAAAAGAGGAGTTTCTTTATAAGATAAAAAAAAAGGACATATACATGTAGAGACGCACAGCAGTGCGTCTCTTTTTTTTATATCATTTTTTCTGCATCGAATTACACGGACTTTTACTAATTATTGAATCGAGAAACAATTCTATAAACATTAGCACAAGTAGTCAGAATTATAAAATTCATGCAATTCGAGGTTAACTTAAATCACTATCTAAGAATAGCGATGGTTGATATGACCTTATCATTAATGGATTTTATTTGCTTATATAACTATATATGGTAAAAAAAAAGACGCACTACTGTGCGTCTCTACATGTTGAAGATGTATCTTAAAAACTAAGAGCTGGTTCTGGACGACGATTTACGAATATGTAATTCTGGTGCGAGAACCACCTTTTTTTCGATTTTGATTGTATCCGTTTTATCTACTTGTTCCAAGAAAACTCGGGCAGACATTTTTCCCATTTCAAGAGGCGATTGATCTACAGAAGTGATAGATAATTCCATAAATTTAGTAAAAGGCTCATTACTGAAACCCGCTACACAAAACTCTTTAGGAATACTAATATTTTTTTCTTTAAGTTCTTGAATCGCTCCTAAAGCTGCAAAATCACTGGCAGAAAATAGAGCATCTGGTGGAGTTTCTAAAGCTAATAAAACATTAATAGCTTCTTTTCCTGCATCAACACTACTTTTGGTATGAATTACATATTCTTCTTTAAAAGTCATGCCGTTGTCTAATAAGGCTTGTTTGTATCCTAAAAACCTGTTTTTAAATATCTCAAGTGATTGATCTCCTGAGAAATGAGCAATTGCTCGGCATCCTTCATTTATTAAATGTTTGGTCGCCACATAACCTCCTTTAAAATCATTAATAGTGACAGAGCTTACTCCGTCTATATGTTTGCTTCGGTCAAAAAAGATTAACGGAACATTTTTTTCCAAAACATAGTGAAAAGCGCCGTCATTTTCATCGGTAACATCAGTAACCGACATCATAATACCATCAACTTGCGCGTCGATTAAAGTATATAGATTTTCATTTTCTCTTTTCGGACTTTCGTGTGTTTGGCAAATGATTACCTGATAACCATGCGGGTGAAGCTCTTCTTCAATTCCCCTAATTACAGATGCGAAAAAGTTGCTGTCAATACGAGGGACAATAACACCAATATTATTACTACGTCCGCTTTTTAATGCTAAAGCAAGTTTGTTTTGCTTATAGTTCATTGATGCAGCGGTTTTAATAACCAGTTCCCTTGTGCTTTCTTTTATTTTAGGATTGTTGTTTAAAGCTCTGGAAACAGTAGCGGCAGTGATATTCAATTTCTTGGCAATATCATAAATGGTTATTTTTTCGCTCATTCAAAAAGGTTTTCAGAATTAATTTAAGACAAAAATACATTTTTTTTATATATCTCAATATTTTTTGTTATCGATTACATAATTAATAACTAAAACGTTTGCAACGCTACAATGATAAAAAATTATGTGTTTTTTTACCATAACTGTAATTATAATTGCAAATAAAAATTAAATATATAAATTATTTCTAAATAAATTTGTTCTGTCGAAACAAATTTTATACTTTCGTGTAATCGATTACATAATGAAAGGCTGTTTGCTTGCTTAAATTATAAATTACTGCGTAAATGATTACAAATAAGAATATAACGTTAAAAACAATCTCTTTTCTTGGAGTATTTTCTTTGCTTCTACTATCATGTGGAAAACAAGTTGCGGGCGTTTCTGAAACTGATCCATGGAAAAAGATGGAATTAATTGTAAAAAGTATCCCAGAAACACATTTTATAAATAAGACTTATAATATAAATGATTTTGGAGCCATTGCAGACGGAAAAACAATGAATACGATGGCTTTTGAAAAAGCAATTAAAGAGTGTGCTACAAATGGAGGTGGTAAAGTTTTAGTTCCAAACGGAAAATATTTGACAGGACCAATTCATTTAGAAAGCAATGTGAACTTACATTTGGAAGATAAGGCCGAAATTCTTTTTAGTATCAACTCTAAAGACTATCCTTTGATTCATACTTCATGGGAAGGAACTGAATTAATGAATCATTCGCCTCTGATTTACGCAAAAAACAAAACGAATGTTGCTATAACAGGAAAAGGCACTTTAAATGGACAAGCAAATAATACAAATTGGTGGCCATGGTGTGGCAGTAAAAGATATGGATGGGATAAAGGTCAGCCATCACAGCACGATCCGTTAAATCGTGATAATTTGGTTGAAATGGCAGAAAAAGGTGTTCCGGTTGCCGAACGTATTTTTGGCGAAGGACATTATTTGCGTCCTAATTTTATTGAGTTTTTTGAATGTAATACGGTTTTAGTAAAAGATATTACGGTTGTTAACGCGCCGTTTTGGATTTTACATCCTCTAAAATCGAATAATGTAATTATTGATGGCGTTACGGTAAATAGTCACGGACCGAATAATGATGGCTGTGATCCTGAATATTCTCAAAATGTAATTATTAAAAACTGCACTTTCAATACTGGTGATGATTGCATAGCAATTAAATCGGGTAGAGATGCAGATGGAAGACGAGTTGGAATTCCGAGTAAAAATATTATTGTTCAAAATTGTAAAATGATTGACGGTCACGGTGGTGTTGTAATGGGAAGTGAAATTACCGCCGGCGTAAATAATGTTTATGTTGAAAATTGTGTAATGGACAGTCCGGAATTGGATCGTGCCATAAGAATCAAAACAAATTCGAAACGTGGCGGAACGACAGAAGATATTTATGTTAGAAATATTGAAGTTGGAACCGTAAAAGAATGTGTTTTAAGAGTGACAATGTTTTACGATATATATGGCAGCCAGGTTGGGAATTATATTCCAGCAATTAAAAATATAAGCCTTGAAAATGTCAAGGTTAAAAATGGGGGAAAATTTGGGATTTTAGCCGATGGTTACAAAGAATCTCCAATTGAAAACATAACATTTAAAGATGTTACAATCGCAAAAGTAGATTCTGTTTATTCTCTGAAAAATGTAAAAGGTGTAAATTTTATAAACACTTACATCAACGGAAAAAAAATGGAATCCATTAAAAATTAAACCACTTAACTATACTTTTAACCAAACCAATTTTTGACCTTTCAACAATTATCAAATAAAATAAAAAAACAGTTTTTTTATTTTTCGAAAATCTTGGTTAGTAATGATTTGATAATTTTTGCGAAAGTTGTTTTTTGAAGTTGTTAAAAAAGGAGTTTGATCAGGTATCGAACTCCTTTCTTAACTAAAAATTAGAAGCTCGGAAATGAAAAATAAAATGTTGTTTTTATTACTGCTTTTACATGCTGCAACTGCTCAGAGCCAATACAGCATAGATACTTCATATACGGTTAAAAGCACTTACAATAAATTGATTAAAAAATATCCTTTCATAACAATCGCAACTGAAAAAAAGGATAAAAACGTTAATCAAATTAATGATCTTGTTTATAATCAAATAGAGAATAGAGAATTGCATTTAGATGCTTATTTTAATACTTCAAAAAAAGCAAATCCGGTTGTAATTATGATACACGGTGGCGGTTGGAGATCAGGAAATAAAAGCCAGATGCAAGTTATGGCACAAGAAATTGCTTCAAAAGGATATTCATGTTTTCCGGTTGAGTACAGATTATCTTTAGAAGTAAAATATCCAGAAGCGGTTTATGACGTTAAGAACGCGATTAAGTTTATAAAAGATAATGCGAAAAAGTTCCATGTTGACCCAAATAAAATTGCAGTTTTAGGATGTTCTTCTGGCGGACAAATGGCAGCTTTGATTGGTACAACAAACAGCAATGTAGCTTTTGAAGATTCAAAATTTAAAAGTAAATCTTCTTCAAAAGTAAATGCCATTATTGATATAGACGGAATTTTAGCATTCAAACATCCAGAATCCCAAGAAGGAGAAATGGCATCGTTTTGGTTAAAAGGAACTTATGAAGACAATCCTGAAAACTGGAAAAACGCGTCCGCTTTAAGTCATACCGATAAAAATACGCCTCCAGTTCTTTTCATAAATAGCAGTTTTGATAGATTTCATGCCGGAAGAGATGATATGATTGCGATTCTGAATCAGAATAAAATTTATAATGAAGTAAAAACAATAAAAGATTCTCCACATTCATTTTGGTTTTTTCAGCCTTGGTTTGATGAAATGATGAGTTATATAGTACCATTTTTAGACAAAATATTTAAATAATAATAAAACGAATGAAAGCAAAAATTAAAATAGCAACCTTATTCCTGCTTGGTTTTACTGTTGCAAATGCTCAAAAAACTGACGACAAAGCAGCTAAAACGTATGCAGAAGTTTCAGTAAAAACGGACGGAAAATGGGAAGGACGCAAGTACATTGGCGGAACAGTTTTTAAAAATGTCGACAGGTTAAAACTAGCTCCAGAACACACAGATCATTCGTTTGATATTCGTTATGAAGGTCCAGGATGGGAAAATAATCGCATTGGTTACCGTTTGTATTTGGACTGGAGAAATGCTGTGGATATTTTTGGAAAGAAGACATCTGAAATGATTTTGCCAAAAGTTGGGCAGGACAATTTTGATTCGTACCACGAAATGAGCGATTGGGGAGCTGATATTTTGAAAGCCGGTAAAGGAATAGGAATTGGGTCTATTGATCGTTATTTAAATAACGAAAAACTGCACTTTCGTGAAGTTGATTCAACAATTGCGACTGTTTCAAATAAAACCAATGAATCTTCTGTAAAAGTTAATTATTATGGATGGAAAACAGCTTCTGATAAAATTGATTTTACTTCAGTTTTGACAATTAAACCCGATAATCTTTATACAAAACATACTATTCAGGCTTCAAAAGAAATTAAAGGAATTTGTACTGGAATTGTAAAGCAAAAAAATGCTGAATTGTTTAAAAAAGAAAGCAAGAATAAAAAATGGGCTTACTTGGCAACCTATGGCGAGCAGTCTTTAGTTCCTGATAAACTTGGAATGGCAATTTTTTATGAAGTAAATACAATTGAAAGTATTGAAGATACTGAATTGGATTATCTTTTACTATTTAAACCAACTACAAAGACTACATCATTTTATCTGTTAGGAGCTTGGGAACAAGAACAAAACGGAATCAAATCTCAGGCTGATTTCGTAAAATATTTGGATGAGAAGTTAGAAATTTTGAACAAAAAAGGTAAAATTTAAATATATTTTAAAATGGAAAACACTAGAAAACTTAAATATTTTACAACCGCTTTAGTGACTTGTTTTATCTTTTTTACAAGCTCTAAAGCAATTTCTCAAGAAACAAAAGCTAACAATATTGTAATTTCAAAGAAAGCAAAATGGTCAGATAAAATGGCTTTGACTTTGATGAAACGCCATCCTGAAGCGTATATGATTGACGATTCAAAAGCACCAAAGTGGGATTATGTACATGGTTTGGTTTTGCATGGTTTTGAAGAACTTTATAAAAAAAATCCAGATCCAAGATATCCGGTTTATGTAAAAGGATATGTCGATGCATTGGTTCAGAATGACGGAACAATTAAGTCATATGAATTGGATAAATACAATATTGATATGGTTGTTTCTGGTCGTTTGCTTTTTAATATTTATGAAACTACAAAAGAAGAAAAGTATTTAAAAGCGATCCAATTGCTTCGCAAACAATTATCAGAACAACCAAGAACACCAGAGGGCGGATTCTGGCATAAAAATATTTATCCAAATCAAATGTGGCTTGACGGCTTATATATGGGCGAACCATTCTACGCGCAATACACGGTTACTTTTGAAAACGGAAAATATTTAGATGATGTTGCAAAACAATTCGAAGAAATTCAGCTTCACGCGACAGATCCAAATACAGGATTATTGTATCATGGTTGGGATTCAAGTAAAAAAATGCCATGGGCTAATAAAGAAACTGGAAATTCTCCAAACTTTTGGTCAAGAGCTCTGGGCTGGTATGTAATGGCACTTGTAGATGCCTTGGACTATTTTCCAAAAGATCATCCAAAACAAAAAGAATTGGTTAGTTACTTAAACAATGCGGCTTCAAGCATTGCAAAATTTCAGGATAAATCTGGTTTATGGTATCAAGTAACTGATAAAATGGGTAAAGAAGGAAATTATCTAGAAGCTTCTGGATCTTCGATGTTTGCTTACGCTTTTGCAAAAGGAGCAAACAAAGGTTATTTGCCAGCAAAATATAAAAAAATCGCCAACAAAGCTTTCGACGGATTAACAACAAAACTAATAAAAGTTGATGCTGATGGCGGTATTACATTGACTCAAGCTTGTCAGGTTGCTGGTTTAGGAGGAACTCCTTACAGAGATGGTTCTTATGAATACTATGTAAAAGAAAAAAAGAAGGATAATGATCCAAAAGCAACTGGGCCATTTATTTTAGCTGCTTTAGAGTTAAACAGATAAGTATAAAAAAATCAGTTTTTAATACTTAGGAGCTGTTTCCCGCTTTCGCCTATATCTTTTTGTCCCACTACCGCGGGACAAAAAGGATACCGGTTCTATCGGGGCTAGGGCATTCGGTTTCAAAAGAATGTTTTTGAATTCAAAAGATGCATCAAAAAATCATATTAAAAATGAAAAATATAAAATTCCTTTTTCTTTTATTATTGGCATTGTCTGCACAACAAAGTTTTTCGCAGGTTTGGATACCAGACAATGGAGACGGAACTTATACAAATCCAATCATACATGCTGATTATTCAGATCCAGATGTTTTAAGAGCGGGAGATGATTTTTACATGACGGCATCTTCGTTCAATTGTATTCCGGGATTACCAATTTTGCATTCTAAAGATTTGGTGAATTGGAAAATTATTGGGCATGCACTTATTAAACAACCACCAATAGAAACTTTCGATAAAGTACAACACGGAAATGGAGTCTGGGCTCCGAGTATTAATTTTCATAACAATGAATTTTATATTTATTACCCTGATCCAGATTTTGGAATTTACATGATTAAAGCCCAAAAAGCAGAAGGACCTTGGTCAGAACCAGTTTTGGTTAAAGCCGGATCCGGGCTTATTGACCCAAGCCCATTATGGGATGATGACGGAAAAGTGTATTTAGTTCATGCTTTTGCCGGAAGCCGTGCAAAGATTAAAAGTTTGCTTGTAGTCTGCAGTATGAATGCTGAAGGAACAGCTACAAATAACGATGAAGTTATGGTTATTGATGGCCATGATGGGGAAGGAACAATTGAAGGGCCAAAATTTTATAAGCGAAATAATTATTACTACATTTTTGCACCGGCCGGAGGAGTTTCAACAGGCTGGCAGACAGTTTTAAGATCAAAAAATGTTTTCGGCCCTTATGAGAAGAAAAAAGTTTTAGAACAAGGCAAAACCAATATCAATGGTCCGCATCAAGGTGCATGGGTACAGACACAAACCGGAGAAGATTGGTTTATACATTTTCAAGACAAAGGTGCTTACGGAAGAATCGTTCATTTGCAGCCTATGAAATGGAAAAATGACTGGCCTGTAATGGGACAGGATTTTGATAAAAATGGAATTGGTGAACCTGTTATGACTTTTAAAAAGCCAAATGTTGGAAAAAAATATCCTATTGAAACACCTGCAGAATCAGATGAGTTTAATTTACCAAAATTAGGATTGCAATGGCAATGGCAGGCAAATGCTCAAAATAATTGGGGATTCCCGACAAGTTTGGGCTATTTGAATTTATATTGTTTACCAACAATTAAAGACAGCAAGAAAATTTTTGAAGCGCCAAATATGCTTCTGCAAAAATTTCCTGCGGAAGAATTTACAGCAACCGCAAAAATAACTTTTAATACAAGATTAAATAGCGAAACGACCGGTTTGATCATTATGGGATTAGATTACAGTTATTTGAATCTTAAAAATGATAATGGTAAATTATATTTGAATCAGAAAACAGGAACTTTTGATAAAAAAGTAGAGGAGAGTGAAACAACACCGGTTTTAATTTCTAACAACACTATTTATTTGAGAGTTAAAATTAAAAAAGGAGGAATCTGTAGCTTTTATTATAGTTTAGATGATAAAAAATATCAAGCTATAGGAGATGATTTTATTTCAAAAGAAGGAAAATGGATTGGCGCTAAAGTTGGTCTTTTTGCCTTGAGTGAAAAAAATACAAATGATTCTGGAAATGTTGCAGTTGATTGGTTTAGAGTAACGAAGTAAAAAAAAGCTAAAATGCATTTTTTTTAGATTTTCAAAAATAATGACCCACATAAATTATTTTTTAAGAAAGAAACTGGAAAAAGTAATACTACAATATATTTTGTAAGAAAAAGATTCTTTTTAATAAGCTTAAAAATGATTTTTAGATTTTTTTGTTTTCCAAAAACTAATATTTTGCTGTTTCGAATAAATAATTAAGAGTTAAAACAGATTACAATGATGCAATTAAAAAAAATAGTTTTGTTTTTTACTGTGGCTTTTAGCATTGGGCTGAATGCACAAAATACTTTTAAAAACTGGCCTGATATCATTCGTAAAAATGAATCATCTTGGTTTGGCTCGGACGAAGCTAAAAATATTGCAGAAAATGTTTTGCTTTACCAAAGAAATATTGGCGGGTGGCCAAAAAATATTCAAATGCAGAATGAACTTTCTTCAACACAAAAAAGAGATTTAATTGTACTTAAAAAAACAGCTGTAGAAACCACAACTGATAATGGTGCAACATGTCAGGAAATGCTTTTTATGTCGAGAATGTATGCTCAGGTAAAAGATGAACGTTATGCAGTATCATTTTTAAAAGGAGTAAATTATTTGCTAGAAGCGCAATATGCAAACGGCGGCTGGCCTCAGTTTTATCCTCTAAAAAAAGGTTATTATACACATATTACCTACAATGATGATTCGATGGTGAATATTTTGAATGTTATGAAACAAATTAGCGAAGAGACTGATTTTTATAGCATTAAACCGTCAAAAGAAATTGTTGAAAAATGCAAAAAAGCATTTGATAAAGGAATTGATTGTATTTTGAAAACACAATACAAACAAAACGGTGTTTTAACTGCTTGGTGCGCACAACATGACGAAGTTACTCTTAAACCAGCAAATGCAAGAGCATTCGAATTAGCTTCATTAAGCGGTTACGAATCAGCCAAAATAGTATTGCTTTTAATGTCAGTTGAAAAACCTTCAAGGGAAATTGTTACCGCAGTAAAAAGCGCAGTAGCTTGGTTTGAAAATACAAAAATAACGAATCTTGAGGAAAAAAGAATTCTTAGTGATGATGGAAAAATTATAGATAAAAAAATGATTCCAGCTACAAATGCAGGACCAATTTGGGCAAGATTTATGGATTTGGAAACAAATGAACCTTTCTTTTGTGACCGTGACGGAATCAGAAAAAAATCGTTGGATCAAATTGGTTCTGAAAGACGAAATGGCTATTCCTGGTATTCTGACGCACCAAAAGAAGTGCTAAAAAAATACCCAGCTTGGGCAATAAAAAATGGGACAAAAGTTTCATCGGCGGATAAAAAAAATGTAACGCTGATTACCGTTGCACAAGATGGTTCGGGAGATTTTACAAAAATTCAGGATGCTGTTTATGCCTGTCCGGCGTTTCCTTATGAAAGAGTAACTATTACAGTAAAAAATGGGATTTATAATGAAAAAGTCCGAATTCCTGAGTGGAATACAAACGTGATGTTGCAAGGCGAAAGTAAGGAAAAAACTATTATTACTTTTGATGATAATTTTTCGAAGATCAACTTAGGACGCAACAGCACTTTTTATACCTATACTGTTTTAGTAGAAGGAGATGATTTTTCGGCATTAAATCTTACGATTAAAAATGCATCTGGAGATAATGGTCAGGGAATTGCACTTTCGATTGTTGCAAATCGTGCTAAAATTTCGAATTGCAATATCCTTGGAAATCAGGATACTTTATATTTGTCGGGAAAAGAAGCAAAACAATATTTTGTAAATTGCTATATCGAAGGCACAACCGATTTTATTTTTGGAAGTGCAACCGCCTTATTTGAAAATTGTGAAATCCACAGCATAAAAAATTCTTATATAACTGCCGCTTCAACGCCTGAAGGAACTCTTTTTGGGTTTGTTTTTAAAAATTGCAAATTAACAGCTGAACCCTCTGCTGATGCCGTTTATCTCGGAAGACCGTGGCGTATTTATGCTAAAACGGTTTTTTTAAATTGTGAATTAGGGAAACAAATCAGACCAGAAGGTTGGGAAAATTGGTCAAAACCTGAAGCTGAAAAAAAAGCTTTTTATGCTGAATATAATTGTACTGGTGAAGGATTTCAGCCTGCCAAAAGAGTTTCATGGTCACATCAGTTAAAAAAGGACGAGGCTGAAAAGTACACAGTAGAAACTATTTTGAAAGATGATATACCAACTTGGTATTCAAAGTAAATTCTAATTTTAAAATGTTTTATTATGAATTTTAAATGGCTTTTATTTTTATTAGTTTCTTCTGTTTCTTTTGCGCAAAACAACGAATTTCCATCTGCAAAGGTAGATTCGATCGCAACAAGAATTCAGTTGCCAGTTATTCCGTCTTATCAAATTAATATTTTAAAACTTGGAGCAAAAGGAGATTCAGTTACAAACAATAAATCTTTTTTTGATAAGGCAATGTTATTGTGCAAAAAGAATAAGGGCGGAACTATAATTGTGCCAAAAGGAATTTATAAAATTAACGGCCCAATTCATTTTTCCAGCAATGTTAATCTTAAAATAGAAAAAGATGCAAAAATAAAATTCAGTGACAACCCGAAAGATTATCTTCCAATGGTTTTAACAAGCTGGGAGGGTACAATGTTATATAATTATAGTCCGCTTATTTATGCTTATGAGTGTTCAAATATAGCAATTACAGGCGAAGGAACTATTGATGGCGAAGGAGGAAATATTTGGAAAAGTTTTAAAGCAAAAGAGGAAGCAGGTAAAAACAGAAGCCGCGAAATGAATCATAATAATGTTGTATTAAATGACAGAAAGTTTGGTGAAGGCTACTTTTTACGTCCGCAAATGATTCAATTTTTTAATTGCAAAAATGTGTTGGTTGAAAACATCAGAATTGAGAATTCGCCATTTTGGTGTCTACACTTATTAAAATCGCAAAGTATTACAATTCGCGGAATAAGTTATAAATCCTTAAATTATAATAATGACGGAATTGACCCAGAATATTCAAAAGATGTATTAATTGAAAATGTGACTTTTAATAACGGTGATGATAATGTAGCTGTAAAAGCAGGCAGAGATCATGAAGGGCGTGCCAATATAGCAACACCAAGCGAAAATATTATAATCAGGAACTGCAACTTTAAAGGACTTCACGGTGTTGTGATAGGCAGTGAAATGTCAGCTGGAGTTCAAAATGTATTTGTAGAAAATTGTAAAACGATTGGTTATTTAAAAAGAGGTATTTATTTAAAAACGAATGCAGATAGAGGGGGCTTTATTAAAAATATTTTCGTTAGGAATATTCAGTTGGATGAAGTTGAAGATTGTATATATATTACGGCTAACTATCATGGAGAAGGAAGCGGTTTTCAATCGGATATTTCAAATGTGCATTTCTCTGATATTACTTGTAATAAAGCATCAGAAAGCGGAATCGTAATTCAGGGATTTCCAGATAAAAAAATACGAAATATATCTTTAAAAAATATCGAAATTAAATCAGCAAAAAATGCATTATCAAACGAAAATGCCGAAAATGTTTTAATGACCGATGTTTTTATTGGAAAAAAAGCAACAGTACCAACGGCAGCAAAATAAGTTCTAAAGACGCTAATAAGATTCTAAGGTTTCTAAGGTTCTGAAATACCCATATATTGGCGATAATTTAAAATAACAAAAATGAAAAAATATCTTCTTATAGCATTTCTCATCACATCAGTAAGTTTTGGACAAAAATCAATGCTTTATTGCATTGGCGATTCAACAATGGCAAATAAAAAAGACCCAGATCGTAATCCAGAACATGGGTGGGCTCAGGTTTTGCAATCTTTTTTTAAGGATGATATCAAAGTTGTAAATAAAGCAGTAAACGGCCGAAGTACCAAAAGTTTTATTAATGAAAATCGTTGGGATTCTATTTATAGAAAACTAAAAAAAGGAGATTTTGTTTTTATTGAATTTGGGCATAACGATGAAAAAATTGAAGATTCAACTCGTTACACAAATCCGCATACTGCTTATCGATATAACTTAATTAAATTTATTATTGAAAGTAGGGAAAAAGGTGCAGTCCCAATTTTATTGACCTCAATTTCAAGACGCAACTTCAACGAAAAAGGAGTATTGGTACCTACACATGGCGATTATCCGTTAGAAACTAGATTAGTTGCCCAAGAATATAATGTACCTTTTATAGATTTGGAGTATTATACTGAATTACTAGAACAGTCTTACGGACCAGAAAAATCAAAACAATTACATTTGCATTTTAAAGCTGGTGAAAGTGCCTATTATGACAAGGATAAAGCAGATGACACACATCTTTCGCTAAAAGGAGCTACAGCAATTGCACAAATTGTAATCAACCAAATTAAAATTTCAGAAAGTTCATCTTTGGAAAGACTAAAGAAGGCAATTAAATGAATTTATTGAATTTCAGTAGAATTTAATCATTTAATAAATGTCTTAAGCTGTAATTTAAAAAACTTTTAGAGATAGTTAAATGATCTTATCAGTAAGATATTTGCAGTATTATTAGCAAAATTGATATTTAGTAGTTTTTGGAATTCTTAATATTTTAGGCTTAATATTTTGATAATTTTTTAAAGTGAGAAGACTTCGGTTTTTTCACTTTTTTTGTTTTATACTTTTTCCATTTTTCAAGCATACAGCTATTTATGTGGCAGTATAATTTGATTTTTTTTGAAAAAAATATATCGTTGTAGCTGAAATTAACCTGATAATGTAATTTTTAAAACTTTTTCAGGTATTTAGAAATTCAATTATAAATGAATTTTGCACTCTTAAAATAAGTGTTCTTTTGTCGTTGATAATTAGCAAGTTATTAATGATACTATATACGCTTTTTTTTCGAGATAATTTAAAAGCAATTTATAATTTGAATGTTATGAAAAATAAATTACTCCCTTTGCTATTTGTGTTAGGTAGTTACTCGGCTTACTCTCAAGTAGTGATAGGCAAAAAAGAAGTAAATGCTTCCGCTCAGTTGCAAGTTTACGCAAACAACAAAGGAGTTTTGATTCCTCAAATTCCATTAACAAGCAGCACTGACGTTACTACTATTGCTAACGGTAATGTAAACAGTCTTCTTGTTTTTAATATAGCAACAATTGCTGATGTGACACCTGGATACTACTATTGGTATATTGACAGATGGTGCAGAATAGCGCTATCTGGCGAGGCTAATGATGGAAAAGGAATTTCAGGGTCAGTTATTAACCCAGAGGGAAATCTTATTATCACTTATTCAGATGGTACTACTATCGACGCAGGAAAAGTAAAAGGAGATCAGGGATTACCTGGTAGAAATGGTTTGGACGGAAAAGGTATTGCAAGTACAACTGTTGATGCATCAGGAAATCTTATTGTTACTTACACAGATGGAACAATCTCAGACCTTGGGAGAATAAAAGGTATTGATGGAGTAAACGGTACTAATGGAACCAATGGTTTAGACGGAAAAGGTATTGCAAGCACAACTGTTGATGCATCAGGAAATCTTATTGTTACTTACACAGATGGAACAATTTCAGACCTTGGGAGAATAAAAGGTATTGATGGAGTAAACGGTACTAATGGAACCAATGGTTTAGACGGAAAAGGTAT
>NZ_JBSIPG010000020.1:0-12350 GCF_054075145.1 Flavobacterium xizangense
CTGAACCCAAAACCACGGCACGCAGTCTTGACGTTTCGTTCTTTACATTTAATTGCAACATAACTTTATTATATTTTTAAAGATAAAATGATTCCTCTCTAATTTTATTCATACTTTCTTTTAGTTCTTTATTTAAAATGCATTCCTTTCCGCTACTTTATTCTTTGAGTTTACCATTTTCCACAAACCATTTTTTCCAAACGCCTCCTTTTCCATCCTTCCAATTATTCAAATTAAATGTATTGATTCCTGTACTAGTTCCTCTAATTTCATAAACATTTATTGCAGCTCCATTCCGATTCCACTCCAATGGCGTGTTTGGCTTGCAAGTTTCTGGCTTATTATCTGGAATTTCTGTATTGGGTACTATAAAGTAGGTGACATCTTCCTTTGAAGGATAATTGCCAAAGACTCTTGCAATTCCTTTTTCGTCTATACATACCGATGTGTATTCATCACAAGCAATTCCTTTTGCCTGAACTTTATAATCGTTTATAATTCGAGCTAAAAAAGTCACATGCCTTCCTTTTCTATCAGGGTTATCATAATGCGTATCAGTAATGACGTCTTTTAATATTACATTATCTAAAAAAGGATCATTTGACACGGTCATTTTACTATCAAAAGGATCTAATAATGCTTCTTGAGAGGTTATGGTTCCATTTTGAGCCGAAAAATAAAAACTTCCCTGAATAGCCATACCAGCGCTAATTCCTCCTACAACTGCCTTTCTTTTGACAGCTTTATTGATAGCTTCGGAAATTGGAGTGTTTCTCCAATACGAAATATATTCCCATTGATCTCCTCCTGCAAACCAAATCGCCTCAGCATTATTTATTTTCTCCAGTATATACTTATCTGACTTCGCTTCAGCATTTTTAAAGACAATCGTTTCAACAGAATTAACAGTAATACCTAAAGAAGTATATAAATAAGAATTATAACCATCAGATCCCGAAGTTCTTAATACCAAAATATCTCCGCCATCTGCCCTTTGTAAAAACCATTTCATTGCCTCATCATTTTCCGTGGCTCCTCCCATTAAGCAAATTCCGCCTTGTGGAAAAGTCATTTTATCTACTTTATTTCCTGTGAAATAAGACAAGTAGTTTTTTACTTCTGGTGTTTGTGGAACTGAATTTTGCGGATTGTTTTCAGATGAGCAAGCACTTAAAATCAGGAGAAAAGTTATTGTGAGTATTTTCATTTTAGTTTGATTTACCAATTAAATAAATATAATGGAGGAAGAATCAGTAGCATGGATGCTATTAAAAATACCAACATTCTCGGCAGCATCCATTTAAACCACTTACTGTAGGGTATCTTAGCCAAAGAAAGTGCTCCCATGGTAACACCACTTGTTGGAATAATAAGATTTGTAAAGCCGTCACCTAATTGAAACGTAAGTACTGCCATTTGCCTGCTTATTTCTGATGCATCACAAATTGGAATAATAATAGGCATCGTCAAAGAAGCTTGTCCTGATCCTGAAGGAATAAAAAAGTTTAAAAACGACTGGAAAAAAAAGATACATTCAGCAGATACAGCGGTAGGCGTGTTTTGTGTTATTGCTACAATGGAATTAAGTATTGTGTCAATAATTTTGCCTTCCTGCGCAATGATTAAAAGTCCCTTAGCTAGCCCAATTACCAAAGCCGCGGTCATCATATCTTTAGCTCCGCATACAAAAGCATCTACCGCTTTTGATACAGACATTCGATAAATAATAGAAACAAAAATGGCCAAGGCCAAAAATAACGCAGCAATTTCGTTTATGTACCAATCATAATTACTCACTCCATAAATTAATATAAGAATTGTAACGAAAAGCGCATATAAAATTATTTTCCTAGCTCCGTTCAATTTAAAATCTGACACCTCAACATTGTTTTTCTCTTTGTCGTCAGCAAAACCGTACAATAAACTTTTCTGAGGATCTTTCTGAATTTTTATTGCATAATGCGTAATAACGGCGCAAGCGCATGTAGTCAAAACAAACCATACAAAAATCCTGTATTCCATTCCGCTGAAAATTGGAATTTGTGCAATCCCCTGGGCTATACCAATAGTAAAAGGGTTACTAAAAGCACCTCCAAAACCAACACCAGTTCCCACAATTGGAATAGCGGCACCAACAATTGCATCATAACCCATCGCTTTTGCCATAGGTACAGTAATCAAAATAAAAATTAAGATCTCTTCGCTCATTCCGAAAGTAGCTCCGGCAAAAGAAAATAATATAATTAAAAAAGGAATAATGAAAACTTTATGTTTTGGCTTTTTTTGACTAAACTCAATTACATTAAAAAGCCCTGCATTTATGGCACCTGTCAAGTTTATAATCGAAAAAGCGCCCCCCACCAAAAAGACAAAAGCAATAATTTGTGATGCCGAAATAAAACCTTTTATAGGAGCTTCTAAAAAAGCTTTAATTCCTTGCGGCGATGCCGCAACATGTTTGTACGAACCTGCGATAATTTTTTCAGTATTGTTTGTCATTGACCTCTCAAACTCTCCTGCAGGAATTACCCATGTCAAACCGATAAAAAGAATAGTTATCACTAAAATAATAGTGATTGTGTCAGGGAATTTTTGGATTAATTTCATTTTTTTACATTTAAATTTTTCTTGAGAAAGAGGATAATATCCTTATTCCTGTTAACTTATCTTTATCCTGAGCTTTTTCTATGTTTATATTTTTTCATACAATAATCTGACAATCTGAAACAACTTATAATAACTGCCCTACAACAAGTGAATAGTTAGATCAAAGCTCCTCATCATCCCAGATAAATATCTTTTTCTCCTTCTTTTTTTCATTTACAAAACCGCGATACATTCCTTGAGAATTAAACGAAAAATTAATATTTCCATCCTTATCGATTGCTATAAGCCCTCCTTCGCCGCCTAACTTTGTCAAATGACCTTTGATCGTTATTTCAGTTGCTTGATCCAGGGACATGTTTCCGAATTCCATTAAATTTGAGACCATTGATGCAACTGTAGCCCTGATAAAATATTCTCCAACACCTGTACAGGATACCCCACAAGTCTTATTGTTGGCATAAGTCCCTGCTCCAATAATGGCAGAGTCACCAATACGTCCGTCCAATTTATTAGTCATTCCTCCAGTTGAAGTTGCCGCAGCTATATTGCCATTTCTATCAATAGCAACGGCTCCAACAGTTCCCATCTTTAAATTGGAGTGGTCAAGAAAACTTGCAGTTTCAGAAATTTTTTTCGCTTCCAAAAATTGCTCTCTTCTAAAATTGGTATCAAAGTAATCGTTTTCAACTAATTCATGATTAATTTGCTCTGCCAAATTATCAGCAGCTTCACCAGATATCATTATGATATCTTTATTCTCTAATAAACTTTTGGCAAATAAAACAGGATTTTTAATTTTCATACTATTTGCTACTGCTCCGGCCTCTAAAGTAGCACCATCCATTATTGATGCTTCCAGCAAATGTTTTCCTTCACGAGAATAAACTGCTCCTTTACCTGCATTAAAATGAATGCTATTCTCTAAAACGACTACGGCAGCCGCAACGGCATCAACGGCATTACCGCCTTCTGCTAAAATTTCTTCTCCGGCATTAAGCGCAAGAATTAAGTCCTCTTTTATTTTTTTTTTATCTGTTTGTGATAGATTTTCGGGAGTTATTACACCCGCACCTCCATGTATACAAAGTGCAAAGGGTATTTTATTTGTCATTTCTTTTTTCTTTTTTTTGAATTTAAAGAAGACCGCTAAGCGAAATATCATTTTTATTGATGAATTCCGCATTAGCAGCTTCTCATGGGGATTTTTAATATCCTGGATTTTGTTCTAATTTGCCACGCGCAATCGTAATTTCATTTTGTGGAATCGGATAGGTTGTTCTAAAAGCAGGAATGTTTAAAATCGAGGACGCTTTTCCTAATCGAACTATGGTAAACCACTGATGTCCTTCAAAGCCTAATTCTCTTTTATTTTCTTCAATCAAAATGTTTATAAAAGCATCTAAGTTAGGAATCTCCGCCAAAGTATAAGGCTTGGCAGGTAAAGATCTTTGACGCACCACATTCAAATCAGCCAAAGCCAAAGTTAAATTTTGCGGATTTTTCTTTGCCAATGCCTCTGCGCGAATTAAATAGATTTCGGAAAGTTTGATGATTATTGCATTTCCATCTATTTCGCTGTCGCGGGTTCCATATTTATCGCAATAAACTTCTTTTCCTGAATCATAATATTTATAACTTCTTGGATCGTTGTCTCCGTCCATGGCTTTGAAAAAATTACTGTAGTTGGCAGAAACTTCCGGCGGTGAAACTGATAAATATTCCGTTAAACTATTGCCGTCAATTCCTAAAAACTGTAATTCTAATATCGCTTCTGTCGAACCTTCGACATCATAAATATCATTAAATTTTGTATTTAATTTATAAGTACTATTGCTAATTACTTTAGTCGCGTACAATATCGCATTGTCGTAATCACCTTGATACAAATAAACTCTTGCAAGCAAAGCCTCGGCTGCAGCTTTTGTAATAAAAAATCTGTTACTGTCATATTTTAAAATTCCGATGGCATCTTTTAAATCTGAGATAATCTGCTGATAAGATTCAGCAACAGTAGATCTTGAAACTTCACTAGCCGATTTTGCATCTAAATATCTAGTTGAAACAGGAATACCATATTTTGAGTTCAGATTTGTAAACTGCCCAAATTGACGCAAAGCATCAAAATGCCCTAATGCTCTGCAAAAAAGTGCAGTTCCCTTAGCATTATCATCTTTTAGCTGAAGCTCCTCCATTTTTAACAAGATCAAATTACTTGCATTAACAAGTGAATAAACATTTACCCAATTGCTTTGAATATATGCATTTGATGGTGGAACAATAGCATTGTCCAATTGCCTAAAACGTTCCTGAAAACCTGTTGCATCAGCGTTACCGCTTGTTAATTCCTGAGCCAATATGAATTCACCTCCATAGTAAGTGCCGCTTTGCATCACATCATATAATCCTACAGCGGCTGCTTTTAATGAAATATTATCAGTTATCGCAGTTGCTGCCGGAATTTCATCATCTAATTTAGTGTCTAATACATCGTCACATCCTAAAACTGTAAAGGCAAGCAACATAGACAAGAATATATATATCTTTTGATTTTTCATGATTTTAAATTTTAAAATGTTGTACTTAATCCTATCGTAAAGGTGCGCGCCTGACCTAAAGTTCCAAAATCTTCCCCTTGCATACTATTCAAATCTTGTTGACTTGAGGTATTTGTAGAAACCTCAGGGTCAAAACCTAAATAATCGGTTATGGTAAATAAATTTTGAGCTTGTATGTAAAGAGAAAGACTATTCAATCCAATTTTATGAATGACATTCGAAGGCAATTTATAAGCAAGACTTAGAGTTTTCAATCTAATGTAATCACCGTCTTCCAAAAACTGCGTACTAAAACGTTGCATTTGTCCATCTTTTGTTGATGGTCTTGGTACGTCGGTAATTTGGCCTGGCGTTCTCCAATAATTATCATATACTCTTTCGCTTATGTTAGAATATGGAATACCACTTTTTGTATAACCATAATTATCATAAACATGTCGGCTTTGGTTGAATATTTTATTTCCTCCAGAAAATATGAAGTTTGCTGTCAATGTAAATCCTTTGTATGTGAAATTGTTGCTCCATCCGCCAAAATAAGTTGGCAATGCGCCTCCAACAATCTGCCTGTCAGAGAAATCAATGATTCCATCCTTATTCACGTCATCAAACTTTGCGTCTCCGGTTTGCGGATCCACACCCAAAAATTTAATTAAATATAAAGTACTAACCTCTTGGCCTTCTTTAAGAATATGATTTCTTCCTACTTCTTCTCCGTCATTGATTAATTTTTTAATCTTGTTGTCAAGTAATGTTAAGTTTACTCCTGTATTCCATTTAAAATTATTTCCATCAAAGACAGCAGCATTAATTCCAAATTCGAATCCTTTATTTTCTATTGCTCCAACATTTTGGTAAACAGAATTAAAGCCTGTAAGTCCCGAAACTTTAGCCTGCAACAAAAGATCATCTGTTTGTTTGTTGAAATAATCAGCCGTCAAATTGATACGGTTTTTAAATAATCCTAAATCTAAACCTAAATCGAGTTGTTTTGTTTTTTCCCAACCCAAATCCGGATTTTCCAATCGATTAGGCGCTATTCCGGGAACTCCGTTATAATTAGCATTTAAAGTATACGTTCCTCTCCAGTTTGAACCAATTTCCTGATTTCCTGTAAGTCCATAACTGGCTCTAATTTTAAAATCAGAAATGGTTTCAATTTTAAAGAATTTCTCTTTATTGATTCTCCATGCCAATGACCCGGAAGGAAAATAACCATATTGATTATTCTCTCCAAAACGAGAAGAACCATCAGCTCTCACTGTAAATGAAGCTATATATTTTTCATCGTAAACATAATTTGCTCTTCCAAAAAAAGATTGCAGCCCGTATTGATTTCTACCCGAAGTACTCGCTATGATTGTACTTGCTGCCGAAATACTTGATGTTGTGTTAGTAGCGTATCCTACACCAGACTGGTCTGAAAAACGAGTTTCATTTTCTTGTATTGTCCAACCTAAAATGGCTCCAAAATTATGCTTTTCAGCAAATTGTTTATTGTAGTTGAAAGTATTTTCAACAAGCCAGTTAGTTTCTTCATAAGTCGCAAAAATACCTTCGCCTGTTTTAGATTTATTTGTACCTGACGGAACGTAAGAATCCTCAACTAAGTTGGAATATTCCAATGAAAAAGCCGACTTAAATTTTAAATCTGGAATAATTTTCCATTCCACATATGCTGTACCTTGAACACGTGTAGATTGAGACGTGTTTTTATATTCTTTGGCAATCTGAACTGGATTCTCAAGTGGCCACCAAGTGTTGTATTTAAACGGGTTGGTGTAATTACCCTTGTCATCATAAATAGGTTCTGTAGGATCCCATCCTTGTGCATTAATAACAACGCCGTATTCATCGTTTTCTCCAATGGTTCGCTGATGGTCGCTTCGTGTTACAAAAAAGGTGTTTCCTATTTTAAATTTTTCATTAATATTATGATCAAGATTCATACGGGCACTTAATCTCTTGAAGCCTTGACCCAATTGAATTCCTTCTTGGTTATAATAATTTCCGCTTAAATAATAACTTGTTTTTTCACTTCCTCCCTTAACGCTAAGATCTAAATTTTGTGTTATACCAACTCTGAAAATTTCATCATAAATGTTGGTGTTGATTCCTTTTGAAGTATCAATCCAATCAAAATAATCTGAACCTAGTCCGTCAAATTCTGCAGCTGTGTTAAAAAAACTTTTAAACTTTTCACTATCTACCATTTTTGGGTATTTTGAAATTTGGGCAAAAGAAGTGTAGTAATTAACATCTACAATACTTTTACCTGTTTTGCCTCTTTTTGTGGTAATTAAGATTACTCCATTTGCACCTCTTGAACCATATATAGCAGCTGCGGCAGCATCTTTTAAAATTGTAAAAGATTCGATATCATTTGGGCTCAAATCTGCCAAGGGATTAACAGGCTGTATATTAGCATTCAAAGCTGAATTATTCCTAGATACTATTGGAATTCCGTCTACTATGTACAAAGGCTGGCTACTTGCTGATATAGAAGAAACCCCACGAATATTAACACTCACAGCACTTCCTGGTGTAGCCGATGACGAACTTATATTCACCCCGGGAGTTTGTCCCTGCAGACTGTTTTCAAAACTCGAAGAGGTTCCCTGCGGCAAATCCTTTGTTTTTATAGATTGTATACTTGAACTTACATCCTTTTTAGATTGCGTTCCATAACCAATAATCACCACTTCATCCAGACTTTGACCTTGACCTGATGTCATAAAAATGGTGTAATTGGATTTTCCATCTATCATTACTTTTTGAGTTTGAAATCCAATATAAGACAGCTCTATTGAAGTGCTGTTTTCAGGTACCTGAAATTCAAATTTTCCGTCAAAATCAGTAATTGCACTTGCTTTTGAATTAGGAACAATAACATTGACACCTACCATGGGTATATTGGATTGTTTGTCGAGAACAGTTCCTTTTATAGTTTTTTGAGCATATGTTGAAATGCATGACAACAACACTACAATTAGTTTTATTTTATTGTTTGGTTTCATTTTCCTGGTTTAAAATTTAATAAAATTGACAATAGAAATACCTTAACTATTCATAAAAATGAAGCGTTTTGGCATAAAAATCTGTAAACTGAGAAGGGAAACTTTTAACAATTAAATATTGGTTGCAATCCTTTTAGATAAAGTGATTTGCAATCAATACAACGATTTGATAAATTGGTAAAATTCATTTAATTTGGTTTGGTTTGGTTGAGAAGATAAAAAATACAATAATGATATCAACACTCAAGAACGGTGTCTAAATATCAATTTTATTCAGCAATTAAAGATAGGCTGAAGACCTCTTAAAGTAAGAGATTTTGTTTTTGTGATTGTATTTGCTTTTCCTGAAATCAAAAGAGACTGATTTTATTTGATGTTAAAAGTAGAAAAAAAAATGAATTAAAAAATAAAAATCAAACTTTTAATTAAACTTTATTTATCCTTTTAGTTTTTATAATGATTTTTCTTCATAATTTTAAGATTTTAATCAAGTAAAACAAAAAGAATTTCTAAAAATCTAATATTGGAAAGCCTATTCATTTGAAAAATAGCTTCCCAATATCAAAATAACTATTTCTAGTAAATAAGTACGGAATATATTTATTACCATTAACCGTGAAATAGTTTAAAAAACAAAAAAACTAATTTGATATAATA
This sequence comes from Flavobacterium xizangense, assembly GCF_054075145.1. NCBI lineage: Bacteria > Pseudomonadati > Bacteroidota > Flavobacteriia > Flavobacteriales > Flavobacteriaceae > Flavobacterium > Flavobacterium xizangense. The sequence goes on from NZ_JBSIPG010000020.1 coordinate 8,834, forward strand.
AATTTAGAACGTTTTACAACTTCGTTACCCCTTTTGATGGAAAGTAAGTACTGGCCCGCTTTTAAATCAGAAACGTTCACATCTAGACTATTTTGACCACGGTTTCCCTTAGCGTTAATTGTTTTTAAAAGCGAAGCATTAAGATCATAAATAGAAACTTGAATATCTTGATTCTCTGCCAATGCAAAATCAATTTTAAGGATATCTACAGCCGGATTTGGGTAAACGATCATTGCAGTATTAGTAGTTTCTTCTATATTTTTACTTTGCTTAAATTTTGCAGTTCCTCCTGAAACATTCAATGTATAATCTTCTGTTTCCCCATAAGTATACGTGCCGCAAGAAGAGGTAATTGAATTATAACTTACTATAATTCTCATTCTTATATTTCCATTAACGGCTGATGCAGGTATTGTGATCTGGGGTGTTAAAGTTGCGCTGCTGAAAATAGCATATACTTCTTCTCCCGAATCCGTAAAAACACCATTATTATTAAAATCAATAAATACTTTCCAGTATAATTTTCTTGTTGCGCTAAATCCAGGCGTCAATGTCAAGGTGGTCGCGGTTCCTTTAGAAATATTAGCTACTTGCGAAGAAAAATCAGCATAACCTCCATTTGAATTACTTAAATTACTAATACTGCCAATTGCTACTTTTTTAATCCATTCTCTGCTGGCATCACTTCCTGCCGAAGAACAATAAGTAACTGTACCACCTCCGCTAGATGTTGTGGTGAAGTTTATCGATGCAGCAAGAGAAGAACCACTAGTGCAATTACCATACACTTCAACATTATAAACCGTATTAGCAATCAAACTAGTCAAATTAACTGAAGTTGCTGTTGTAGCATTAAGTGTTGTCCAGGTTGAAGAACTATTTGCCTTATATTTTACAGTATAATTTGTTGCAGTACCAGACCAGTTAAGGATTGCAGAATTAGTAGTTATAGTGCCTGCAGCCAAATTTGTAGGTGAAGGACAGCCTGATGGGGCAGCACCTAATGTTTCTGTCAACGTTCCATTAACTACTTTAATCACGCCATAACTAGCTTTAGAACCTGAAACTGTCGTCCAATCGTTTAAATTAAGTGTAGTCGAACCTGTCGTATCTCCCTCAATTTTGATGATTTTTACTCCTTTTCCGTTATTGTTCCAAGTTAAAGCAGAGCCTGAAGTTACCGTTTCTGGTAACGAACTGGTATCAAACTGATAAAAATAAGCATAGTTTCCGGTTGCAGGAGCAAAGACCTTTGCAATTCCATTTTGGTCAATACAAACTGCCGTTTTTTCATAAACTCCAATTCCCTTTGCATTTAATCCCGCGCCTAAATCTTTCCACATTCTGGCAATAAAAGCTGTTTGTCTTCCTCTGCGATCAGGATTATTATAATGTGTATCCGTAATTAAATTAGCTAGTATTGGATTATTTAGAAAATCATTTGATCCGATCGTCATATCTGAGTTATACGGATTAGCTAAAGCTTGCGCTGAAGTTACACTTGAATTTGCAGCACTATAGTAATATTTACCTTGAATAGCACATCCAGCACTAGTTCCTCCAACAGGTACTTTCTTTGTATTTATAAGATAATTTATAGCGTCTTCTACCGGAGTATCTTTCCAATAGGAGACATAAGTAGCCTGATCCCCGCCTGCAATAAATAAAGCTTCAGCATTTCTAATTTTTGTGGCAATTTCTGCAATACCGGCCCTTGCTCTAGTATCTATTAGAATTGTTTCTACAGAATTTACCGTTCCCAATCCGTATATATAATCATTGTAAGCACCTGTACCCGCAGATCTAATGACAACAAAATCTCCCCCACCTGATTTTTGTATCATCCATTTTATTGCATCATCATTGTCTGTTCCACCTCCCATTAAACATGTACCGCCTGTAGTTGTGGTGTTAACATCCGAAGTACTTCCTGTTATCCAGCTCGTGTAAGTTTGTGAATATGTAAAATTTACTGTGAATAGAAATAATAATATATTCAAATAATTCTTCTTGATATTGTAAATATTTTTCATAATATGTTTTTTGTTTAATGTTAAAATTTAAAAAACTAACAATAGTCCTAAAATCGCAAATCATACGGTTGCAACATGCATAAAAACATATTACAACAATGTTTACAGAATTTTAAATGCTATTGAAAATTGTATTTCAATCTTTTAAAATTTAATAAAATAGGATATTAGTTTTCAATACAGCTTTCAAAGTAGAAAGTAGAAAGTAGAATATTGAAATCTGTTGACGATGAAGAAAGTTATTTTCAACAATTGAATATTGGTTGCAATCCTTTCAAATAAAGTGATTTGCAATCAATACAAACGAGTGCTAAGTTATTATAGTTCATTTTTGTAGCTGTGAAAATTAAAAATAAAATAACTAAATTGTAAACTCGAAGCTTATAAACAAGCAACGTTTCGTAACAATTTTCTTCAACAATTAAAAATAGGCTGAAGACCTCTTAAAGTAAGAGATTTAGTTTTTAAAATTTTATTTATTTTCCTAGAAATCAAAACAGTAGATTTTATTTTATCAAAAATATAAAAAAAATTGATTCAATAAAATAAAATTCACAATTTCATTAAATTTAATTCATCGATTACGCTTTTTAGATAAATTTAATTCAGTTAAAACCAAATTTTAATGAATTAATAAAAAAAATTTGATTCGCGATTTTTGAAATGAATCTGATTATATTTTTAAAAATCATATTTCAAGTTTAAAACATTTGAGCTACACAGACCAATCGGATTTTCTCTTTTTTTGGAAGCCCTCCTAGGTTGATGATGGTTTGATTTATAATTTCTTTTCCCTTATTATATTTTGAAACAGAAAATAAGTAATACTAAAAAAGGCTGTCCCTATTGAGAGACAGCCTCTTTTATGCTTGAAACTTAAAGAATACAAACTACTAAAACATTTTTTAACGAGTTAAGGCTATGCTAAAAACTTATTTTTCCAAAATAATCTTTTTGGTTGTCGTTTTACCATCAGTAACAACCTGAAGAAGATAAATTCCTTGTCCAAAACTATTCAAGTCAAGTTGTTGCTCAGTTCCTTCAAAAGTAGCGTTCAACAATTGCTGACCTAAAGTGTTGTATAAACGAACGTCCGATTTTGTATTATTTTCTAAACTCAAATTCAAAATTCCGTTTGTTGGATTTGGATACACTACCAAACCTTCAGTAGTCTTTATGTCTTCAACATCGGCAACATCCAACATTTTTCTGGTTCCGGAGCATCCGGAAATATAATTGTGCTGAATATCATCGATCCAGACCGTCATTGTGTTGGCTGTATTGTTTTGTTTGATAACAATGGCATCTAAAGTCACAGAGGCGCCGCCCACAATTCCGTTTCCTGTTGTAATGGTTGTCCCCACCGCAGTTGGTAAAAACCATTCGTAGTAATTCCAGGTTCCATTGTTGATGATGGCAATTGGAGGCAATTCTTCCAAGCCGTCAACATCATCGATCCAAGCCGTTACGGTAGCTCCGGCATT
>NZ_JBSIPG010000021.1:0-7507 GCF_054075145.1 Flavobacterium xizangense
TGTATCACCGTCATGAATATAATCTGTTCCAATATATCCTGCGGTCGCAGAAGTTGAAGTCCAAGCCCCTACCAATGACGCTGCTAAATTATCTACCGTAATTGAAGTCGAACCTGGCAATGTACAACCGGCGCTTTTTGGAGTAAAACTAACAGGAGCAGAATATTTTGATGTTCCCGTTGCCGCGCTGTAACTTCTTATGGTATAATAGTATACAGTTCCCCCTATTGGAGATTCTGCAACTGCTGCACTTGTCGTATTCCATGAATAGGTTTTTACAGTATTCACAACATCATTTACAACTACTGTACTGTTTGGTATTGTCGCTGATGTAAATCCGTCTGTATCATTCCAGCCTGTATTCGATTTAGAAACCTGAATACGGTAATCGGCATTTGAAATTGTAGAATCCCATGTAAAGTTTACTGGAGTGCTTACATATACCTGACCCGCTGAAGGTGCTGTTGGAACTGGAACATTTGTTGTACTGCCAGCTGCAATTTTCGCTAATAAAACATTCCAGCGAGCTGTGGTAAGATTAGGGCAATCTGTTCCTGAGTTTACGTCATTATGGCCATAAATTCCACGATTGCCATTCGTTACGCGTCTTGTTTTTGGAACACCATTTCTATCACAAACATCAATTGCCAAAGCCGCAGCCGCATTCAACATTGGCTGACTATCCCACATCGATAAATTCGTCGCCAATACTTCATGCTCTGTACTAACTCCTGCTCCATTCCACTGCGGATATCCTGAAACTCCTTGAGAATAAGAACGGTCTGCTTCACGAACTACCTGAGAAATTTGGCCATCAGAGTTACGAATACAATAATGCGCAGAGGTTGGAGTTGTTCTGCTACAATCATTAAAATACGAAATAGCACCTTCGTAAGTACCTGTCGCCATATAGTGGACGAAATAGTAATCAATACCATATCCGTTACGTCCTACTCCATAATTACAAGCTGTAATTCTTGACAAAGCTCCTGGATAATCAACTGCCATAACTGCTTCAGTTGCGCTTCCCTTTGCAGTAGTACTTTTCGAAGTTTTAGATGACGGAATTGTGACCACATTTCCTTTAATATCAATAATTTCTTTCCAAAGTGTAACGGTTTTCGAACCCTCTTTAACAACTTTAAAGAAACGTTCTGCCAATGAAGTTTTCATTGCTTCATCTTTCAAACCAGTCAACTCACGAGTTGCATTAAACCAATCTTCAAGGCTTTTCGGATTTGCATTTGTTTGATAACTTTTAAGCAAAGCAGCTGCCGCTCTAATATTAGTTTTTGCATCAGTTTTAATAGCTTCCGGAGTCGATTTAATTAATTTTGCAGCTACAGCAATTTGGTTGTTGTAGTCACTTTCAATCAATCCCATAACACCCCAAGACCCGTAAAAAGAAGAAGACACTTGTGCCCAATTACTTTGTACTTGCCCAACAGCCATCAAAATTTCTACTGGAACACCAAATTCCTTGCTTGCTTCGGCAAAATATTTAGTCATTGTTACAACAGAAGGATGTGGCCTGTTTAGATACTCTTTCAAAAGCTCTCCGTTATGATCACATTCTAGTTCATCATGTTTTTCTTGTACTTCTGACTTTTTACTGGTCACGGTAGTTTTATTTGCCAACGTTAAATAATCGTCCATGTTTCTTTGCAGAAATACTTCGCCATTTGATTTTATTTCTTTTTTAATAGCCGTTTTTAAATACTTGTCGGCCAAAGAATACAGTTGGGAATCACTTGGTTTCTTGGAGTCTGGCGTTGTCTGTGCCAAACCAGTTGCAATACTAAACAAAACCATAATTACAGCAATTTGGTTTCGAAAAATAGTAGGTTTGTTTTTCTTCATGCTTTTTGTTTTTGTTAATAAATAGTCTAAATTGGTTTATGGTTAATAAGAAAAAATATTCGGAAAAGTAAATAGTAAGCCTAAAAGAACCGCCACTCAATTGGCGGTCTTTTAGCCTAAAAACAAAAAATTACTTGTTTAAAATGATTTTTTTAGTCGTAATTTTTCCATCGGTCGCAACCTGAAGAAGATAAATTCCTTGTGCAAAATTATTTAGATCAAGCTGCTGTTCCGTACCTTCAAAAGTGGTATTTAGCAATTGTTGTCCAGATACATTAAACAATCGAACATCCGATTTTATATTGCTATCCAATTTTAAATTTAATATTCCGTTAGTTGGATTTGGATAAACGATTAACTCATCAGAAACCTTTATGTCCTCAATCTCTTCAATTTGTTCTGTATTCAACATTTTTCTAGTTCCAGAACAAGCTGAAATATAATTGTGCTGAATATCATCAATCCAAACTGTCATTGTATTTGCGGTATTGTTTTGTTTGATTACAATGGCATCTAATGTTACCGAAGCCCCGCCAACAATTCCATTTCCAGTTGTGATAGTTGTCCCTACTGCGGTTGGTAAAAACCATTCGTAGTAATTCCAGGCCCCGTTATTGATGATGGCTATTGGAGGTAATTCTTCCAAACCATCTGTATCATCAATCCAAGCTGTAACAGTTGCTCCTGCATTTGCTGTACTTGTTTTAAGCCAAAATCCAAAAGATCCCTGATTTCCCACAAAAGCTTGATTATTTGCAGGCGTTCCTCCTCCTGAAAGTAAACGCACTAACCAGTTTGTTGTTACCGTTGTATTATCATTCAAAACGGCCTTTAAACTTGCTGTTCCATTTTTAAAACTATCCGTCGCCCTCGCCAATGTTGATGTCGTTGCAATTCCAACAGTCGAACCCGATGCTGTTGGAACACTTGTAAATCTTCCAGCTGAACTTTCAAAAGTTTCCAGCGTAGTTTTGGTATTTGTTCCGACACAAATTGTCATCGTATAAGTATTGCTTCCGCAAGCATTTGAAGCGACCAATGTAATGGTCTTAGTACCTGTTGTAGTAAAATTTACTGTTGGATTTACTGCTGTGCTTGTTGCCGGTGAACCATTAGGAAAAGTCCAGGAATAAGTTGTGGCTCCTGTAGAGGTATTGCTTAGAGTCATGTTTTCGCCAGTTGCCACTTCCGAATAAGGGGCTGTAAAACCTGCTGTAACTGCTCCTGAAGGATTTACAGTAATTACATTCGTTAATGTTTTCGTATTTGAACCTGCGCCATTAGTCGCTGTTAGAGCAACATTATACGTTCCCGCAGTATTATAAGTTACAACTGGATTTGCAACAGTGCTCGTACTTGGGGTTCCTCCTGGAAATGACCAGCTGTAAGAAGTAGCATTAGTCGAAGCATTAGTATAAGTTACCGTTTGCCCTGCACATATTGTTGCCGAGGCCGGTGTAAAATCTGCTACTGGCGGCGTTGCATCTGGCAAACAATCTATAAAATAGAATCGAACGGCATCAGCAATAACAACACCAGAAGTACCACTCGTACGAATTACAACTTTATTATTAGTACCCGCACTTAAATTATAAGTTCCTAACGAAACCCAAGTTCCATTATTGATTTGTTGATTTACAGGAACTGTTGTTGTTCCACTTTCGTGGATGATATCCACAGGCACGTTATTGGCGCGATTGGTTCCTGCAGTATGATTAATAAAAACTTCGTATCGCCCTCTTTGTGGAATTGTTGGTGTAAAAGTCGCTGTTTTCGTTCCTTTTGCAGTATCGCCATCATGAATATAATTTGATCCAACATAACCTGAAGTTGCAGATGTTGCTGTCCAAGAACCTACAAGAGTCGCATCAACATTATCAATGGTAATAACGGTTGTTCCTGGTACGGTACAATTGGCACTTTTTGGAGTAAAACTCACAGGAGCAGAATATTTTGAAGTTCCTGTTGCAGCACTATAACTTCTTATGGTATAGTAATAAGTGGTTCCTCCTACCGGAGCTTCATAAACTGCAGCATTGGTTTGATTCCAAACATAACTCATAACTGAATTCACAACATCATTTACAACAACTGTCGAGTTTGGTGTTGTAACGCTTGTAAATCCGTTCGTATCTGTCCATCCCGTTGCAGACTTTGAAACTTGAATGCGATAGTCTCCATTTGTGACTGTAGAATTCCACGAAAAATTTACTGGAGAGCTCACATATAATTCTCCTTCTGTCGGACTTAAAGCTATTGGAGCTGCTGGCAAACTATTATACGGAACACCTGTAATATTAGCACTTTCATTGTTATTTTTATCTAAAGCTGTTACCAAGAAATAATTATTAGGAGCAGCTAATTGAGTCGAAGTCAACGTAATTTGTGTTGCATTTACGATATCCAAAACTTTTGTACCATCTTGTTTAAAATTCGGAATATCTGCCTGCGTTGCAAATGCATACACGACATATTTTATTGCCAAATCGCCATCATTAGCAGCAACCGGAGCGTCCCATTTGAGAATATTTCCTTCAAATCTAATATTAGTTGGCTCCAATGGACAAACATTATCCTTCCATGGCATCGATGGCGGAAAAGATTTATACTTATATTGATTATTTTGCAAAGTTGTTGCGATTCCTTTTTCATTACTCATAATGTATTGAGTTGAATAAGAAGTCTGACCAAAAGTATTGGTCATCGCCGGAATTCGGTTTTGATCGATTTGATTTTGAATTTCCGAAGCTGGCCAGTTTTGAGACGAAGTACTAGGCAATCGATCATAACCTTGGCTAATATATAAATGTCTCCCATAAGTTGCCACCTGATCATTCCACCATTGCGAAAGTTTGATGTAATCTTGAGAACCACCAATTTTCCAATATAATTGAGGAGAAATAAAATCTACTTTGCCATTTTGCAACCAATTTATTGGGTCACAATATAAAGCACTGTATGACGGATTTCCGACAATTCCTGTAGGAACTCCACTTTTCCAGATTCCAAACGGAGCAACACCAAAAACAATATTTTTATTATTATTGGCATTAATTACCTGTAAAGCATCATAAACGCCCGCAATCATTTTATTAACGTTATCACGGCGCCAATCATCAATATTACTTATTCCTGTTGGGTTATTATTAGCATAAGTCGCAGCATCTTGATTGTTTGCCATTCCTTGATCTGGGTAAAAATAATCGTCAAAAACAATTCCGTCAATGTCATATCGCGACGCAATATCTTGTACAATACTTATAATATAATTTCGTACAGCAGGCAAACCTGGATTCAAAATTTTGAGATTAGCATTGTTAGAAGCAGTAAAAACCCAAGAAGGATTTAGTTTAGAAACGTGATTATTAGCCAAGGTATAACCTCCAACACTTGCACGATAAGGATTTAACCATGCATGCAAATCCAAGCCTCGTTTTCTGCACTCTGTAATAGCAAAACTCAAAGGATCCCAAAGCGGATTTGGTGCCACACCTTGAGTTCCAGTCAACCAATAAGACCAAGGCTCAATTGATGAATTATAAAGCGCGTCACATTCTGGCCGAACCTGAAAATAAACAGTATTGATTCCTGTAAGAACCAATTTATCTAAGATTGTAATCAACTCGGCTTGTTGAACTGCGGGAGTTGCAGTTCTGTTACTCGGCCAATCTAAATTGTAAACAGATGTCAAATAAGTCCCTCTCAAGTCTGCTTTAGGGCTGGTACTTATTTCGGGTCCACTATTCGAACAACCCAGTGGTATATTGGTTCCTTGGCCCAACATGAGCCCATTAACCAGTAATAAAAAAAATAAATTGAGTAATTTTTGTTTCATAAATTTGGCAGTTTAAGGTTAATAACAGTAAATATATTACAAAAAAACGCAAAAATGTTAACTTTAAAATATGATTTTAAGTTAAAAAACGCAAAATAACGCAATTTAAAAACCACAATAACGCATAAAACCTAACAAACACAAGAACTGCGATTTAAAGAATTATAAACGTTTGTTAATAAAATATTTTAAAAAGTTTAAAACTTTTTAAAATATTAAAGAAAAATAGTACAGTTAAAAGTTTATTTTTTGAAAAAAAGAGATAACTTTTTAAATTTTAAGACCTTACTACTTTTTAAAATTCAAATAATGATACTTATAAATGTTTTTTAAGTTTGATTTTGAATGTAAAAAGCAACATTAAAAAAATAAATTTTAATATTTTTTAAAATCTAAAAGACTGTTCACTATTCAACTTAAAAAACTGCTTTTACCGGATTTGTAAATCTATTAGTAGAAGATTCTCGTATAATTAGCTCTGACTTTAATATACATTTATTAGTGGATTCTGACACATCTTTATTCTTTAAAAGCTGGAGCATAATTTCCATTAGTTTAGAGCAAATTTTTTCTAAAGGTTGTGAAACACAACTAATTGAAACAGGTAATAGTCTAAACATTTCATGATCATCAAATGAAATAATTCCAATTCGATCTATTAAACTATTATCATATTCTTTAAACGCTTCTAAGCCAATTTGAGCCAAATAATTTGTGGCAAAAAAAACAGCATCAATTTCTGGATTTTCAATTAAAAATTGCTTAATATGCTGTTTTCCATTCTGCATTTCATGATAAGAAATAAATTGAGTATTAGCTTTCAAGCCAAAATCAGAAACTGCTTTTTTATAACCTGATAAACGATCCATCATCTGAGTTTGATTGGACATTGTAGTTATAAAAGCAATATTTTTAAACTGATTTTTTATTAAATGAAGTGTGGCATCATAGGTAGCCTGCTTATTATTTGTAGTAACAGCATTGCAATCTAATTCATCAAAAAAACGATCCAACAAAACAACCGGAATGTTTTGTTTTATCAGGTTTTCAATGGTAACTTGTAGTCCGGGAGAAGGCACAATAATAAATCCGTCAACCTGTCGATGATTAAACAACTCGATTAGTTCACGCGACTTTTCATCATTATTGTCATTACTGCAAAATAATACTCTATAACCTTCTTTGGATATCATATCTTCAAAAATCCGAGTCAACTTGCAAAAGAAACTATTTGAGATATCTTCAACCATGAAAACAAGAATCTTAGATTTGCCTGTTCTCAAACTTTGAGCAATTTGATTAGGCTTGTAATTCACTAGCTTAGCATAATCTAAAACTTTTTTTGTCAGCTCCTTTGAAATATGTTTTTCCTTTGACTTGCCATTCAATACAAAAGAAACAGTAGTGATCGAAATTTTCAGTTCGTTGGCAATATTTCTAATTGTAATAGGCTTGTTTTTCATTTTAAAATTATATTAAAAAAGTCATGCTTTTCTAAAACCAATGTAATACCTATCCAGCAATTACGCCTCTTTAAGTACACATTGGTCTCTGAAAACTACAAATAAAATTACCAAAAACATCAAAACTGGCGGCTGTAGAATTTACAACCGCAGCTTTAAGTATCATTATTAAAAACCAAGTTTTAATTCAATTATTTTTAAAAAATATTCTGAGGTTTCAACATAAACAAGAGAAATCTTTTTAGTAATCAAAGCGTTTAAAAGCTTCGATAGCTTCATATTCTGCCAAACCTAGTTCATCATACAGGATTGCTGTGTTTTTGTTTCGGTCTTCGGCCCTAACCCAGAA
>NZ_JBSIPG010000022.1:0-5518 GCF_054075145.1 Flavobacterium xizangense
TCAAAAGAAAGGCGACGACATACTCTCCCACAAAACTGCAGTACCATCTGCGCAGGCGGGCTTAACTTCTCTGTTCGGGATGGGAAGAGGTGAGCCCCGCCGCAATAACCACCTTAAGGTCATTCGCTGCGAGCAGCTTTTCAATCAGTAATTGATGATTGGCAATTAATGATCAAAACAATATCTTAACATACTGAGATAAAGAAAAGTAAGTTTTAGTTTTATTTTAGAAAGTTTCTTTCCCGAGCCTTTCGGCTCGGGAAAAAGGGTGTACATAAGCTTACGGATTATTAGTACTACTCGACTATGACATTACTGCCTTTACATCTATAGCCTATCAACGTGGTCATCTTCCACGATCCTTAAAAGAAATCTCATCTTGTGGTGGGTTTCGCGCTTATATGCTTTCAGCGCTTATCCCTTCCCAACGTAGCTACTCTGCGGTGCCCCTGGCGGGACAACAGATACACTAGAGGTTAGTCCAATTCGGTCCTCTCGTACTAGAATCAGATCCACTCAAATTTCTAACGCCCACAGTAGATAGAGACCGAACTGTCTCACGACGTTCTGAACCCAGCTCGCGTGCCACTTTAATGGGCGAACAGCCCAACCCTTGGGACCTTCTCCAGCCCCAGGATGTGACGAGCCGACATCGAGGTGCCAAACCCCCCCGTCGATATGAGCTCTTGGGGGAGATCAGCCTGTTATCCCCGGCGTACCTTTTATCCTTTGAGCGATGGCCCTTCCATGCGGAACCACCGGATCACTATGCTCTACTTTCGTACCTGATCGACCTGTATGTCTCTCAGTCAAGCTCCCTTATGCCATTGCACTCTACGCACGGTTACCAAGCGTACTGAGGGAACCTTTAGAAGCCTCCGTTACTCTTTTGGAGGCGACCACCCCAGTCAAACTACCCACCAAGCACTGTCCTCTTCATCGAAGAGTTAGGCCTCAGATAAACAAAGGGTTGTATTTCAACAATGACTCCACAACGCCTGGCGACGCCGCTTCATAGTCTCCAACCTATCCTACACATCATTTATCCAAGGTCAATACTAAGCTATAGTAAAGGTGCACAGGGTCTTTTCGTCCCACTGCGGGTAAACGGCATCTTCACCGTTACTACAATTTCACCGAGCTCATGGCTGAGACAGTGTCCAGATCGTTACACCATTCGTGCAGGTCGGAACTTACCCGACAAGGAATTTCGCTACCTTAGGACCGTTATAGTTACGGCCGCCGTTTACTGGGGCTTCAATTCAATGCTTCTCCGAAGATAACATCTCCTCTTAACCTTCCAGCACCGGGCAGGTGTCAGGCCCTATACTTCATCTTACGATTTTGCAGAGCCCTGTGTTTTTGATAAACAGTCGCCTGGACCTCTTCACTGCGGCCCCCATTGCTGGGGGCGACCTTTCTCCCGAAGTTACAGGTCTATTTTGCCTAATTCCTTAGCCATGAATCTCTCGAGCACCTTAGGATTCTCTCCTCAACTACCTGTGTCGGTTTACGGTACTGGTACTAATTACCTGAAGTTTAGAGGTTTTTCTTGGAAGCCCTTAGGCGCACTATCTCTTTGTCCGAAGACTCCGAGTACTATCGTATTTCACCAAGACCTGCGGATTTGCCTACAGGACTTATAGCTAGGTACTTCAACGAACTATTCCGTCAGTTCGCGGCGCTTTCATCACTCCGTCACCCCATCACAGTAATTAGTAGTACGGGAATATTAACCCGTTGGCCATCGACTGTCCCTTTCGGGTTCGCCTTAGGACCAGACTAACCCACAGCTGATTAGCATAGCTGTGGAAACCTTAGTTTTTCGGTGTGCGGGTTTCTCGCCCGCATTATCGTTACTTATGCCTACATTTTCTTTTCTGACCGGTCCAGCATACCTTACGATACACCTTCAACCCTGTCAGAATGCTCCCCTACCACTTTGCATTGCTGCAAAATCCATAGCTTCGGTAATATGTTTATGCCCGATTATTATCCATGCTCGTCCGCTCGACTAGTGAGCTGTTACGCACTCTTTAAATGAATGGCTGCTTCCAAGCCAACATCCTAGCTGTCTGGGCAGACAAACCTCGTTCTTTCAACTTAACATATATTTGGGGACCTTAGCTGATGGTCTGGGTTCTTTCCCTCTCGGACTTGGACCTTAGCACCCAAGCCCTCACTGCTGTGAAACATTATATAGCATTCGGAGTTTGTCAGGAATTGGTAGGCGGTGAAGCCCCCGCATCCAATCAGTAGCTCTACCTCTATATAACTATCGTCAGCGCTGCACCTAAATGCATTTCGGGGAGTACGAGCTATTTCCGAGTTTGATTGGCCTTTCACCCCTACCCACAGGTCATCCGAAGACTTTTCAACGTCAACCGGTTCGGTCCTCCACTGTGTGTTACCACAGCTTCAACCTGCCCATGGGTAGATCACACGGTTTCGCGTCTAACACTACTGACTAAAGCGCCCTATTCAGACTCGCTTTCGCTACGGATCCATGGCTTAACCACTTATCCTTGCCAGCAACGTTAACTCGTAGGCTCATTATGCAAAAGGCACGCCGTCACCCCACGAAGGGGCTCCGACCGCTTGTAAGCGTATGGTTTCAGGATCTATTTCACTCCGTTATTCACGGTTCTTTTCACCTTTCCCTCACGGTACTGGTTCACTATCGGTCTCTCAGGAGTATTTAGCCTTAGCGGATGGTCCCGCCAAATTCAGACAGGGTTTCACGTGCCCCGCCCTACTCAGGATACCACTATCCATTACATTTATTACCCATACGGGGCTATCACCCTCTATGGCGTCGCTTTCCAGCAACTTCCGGTTCTGCATGCATGAAATATCGTGGTCCTACAACCCCAACAATGCCGTAACATTATTGGTTTGGGCTAATCCGCGTTCGCTCGCCACTACTTACGGAATCACTTTTGTTTTCTTCTCCTCCGCCTACTTAGATGTTTCAGTTCAGCGGGTTTGCCCACCTATCGGTGTACTATGTCTTCAACATAGTGGGTTGCCCCATTCGGATATCTGCGGATCGATCGATGTGTGCTCGTCCCCGCAGCTTTTCGCAGCTTATCACGTCCTTCATCGCCTCTGAGAGCCTAGGCATCCCCCATACGCCCTTATTTTGCTTATTGTACCAATCATAAAATCAATTATGACCGTTTTTTTTGTTTTCTACAATAAATTGCAGAAAACGCTTTCTACTTTTTATTATTTTCTTATCTCAATATGTCAATGAACTTTTTCCCGATTCATCGGGATTGTGGAGAATAACGGAGTCGAACCGTTGACCTCCTGCGTGCAAGGCAGGCGCTCTAGCCAGCTGAGCTAATCCCCCATTTTTCAATCTTAGATTGTAGAATTCAGATTTTAGATTTCTTAATTCTTCTCTAATTTCTTTTGGTGAATTCCAACTTCCAGAATTTCCTTTCTCAAGTCAAATAGTAGTCCCGGGCAGACTCGAACTGCCGACCCCTACATTATCAGTGTAGTACTCTAACCAGCTGAGCTACGAGACTCTGTTTTACTTAAGTTTTATCATTTTTTTAAATCAACAGCAAGAGTAATAAAATCATCGATTCAGATCCATTTCGATCCGCATCTTTTTTCCCCAACGTGTGCAAGCACTAACATTCGGGGCTCTAGAAAGGAGGTGTTCCAGCCGCACCTTCCGGTACGGCTACCTTGTTACGACTTAGCCCTAGTTACCAGTTTTACCCTAGGCAGCTCCTTGCGGTCACCGACTTCAGGCACCCCCAGCTTCCATGGCTTGACGGGCGGTGTGTACAAGGCCCGGGAACGTATTCACCGGATCATGGCTGATATCCGATTACTAGCGATTCCAGCTTCACGGAGTCGAGTTGCAGACTCCGATCCGAACTGTGACCGGCTTTGTAGATTCGCTCCCCCTCGCGAGGTGGCTGCTCTCTGTACCGGCCATTGTAGCACGTGTGTAGCCCAAGGCGTAAGGGCCGTGATGATTTGACGTCATCCCCACCTTCCTCACAGTTTGCACTGGCAGTCTTGTTAGAGTTCCCGACTTGACTCGCTGGCAACTAACAACAGGGGTTGCGCTCGTTATAGGACTTAACCTGACACCTCACGGCACGAGCTGACGACAACCATGCAGCACCTTGTAAATTGTCTTGCGAAAGATCTGTTTCCAAACCGGTCAATCTACATTTAAGCCTTGGTAAGGTTCCTCGCGTATCATCGAATTAAACCACATGCTCCACCGCTTGTGCGGGCCCCCGTCAATTCCTTTGAGTTTCATTCTTGCGAACGTACTCCCCAGGTGGGATACTTATCACTTTCGCTTAGCCACTGAACTTGCGCCCAACAGCTAGTATCCATCGTTTACGGCGTGGACTACCAGGGTATCTAATCCTGTTCGCTACCCACGCTTTCGTCCATCAGCGTCAATCCATTAGTAGTAACCTGCCTTCGCAATTGGTATTCCATGTAATCTCTAAGCATTTCACCGCTACACTACATATTCTAGTTACTTCCTAATAATTCAAGTCCAGCAGTATCAATGGCCGTTCCACCGTTGAGCGATGGGCTTTCACCACTGACTTACTAGACCGCCTACGGACCCTTTAAACCCAATGATTCCGGATAACGCTTGGATCCTCCGTATTACCGCGGCTGCTGGCACGGAGTTAGCCGATCCTTATTCTTACGATACCGTCAAGACATTACACGTAATGTTGTTTCTTCTCGTACAAAAGCAGTTTACAATCCATAGGACCGTCATCCTGCACGCGGCATGGCTGGTTCAGGCTTGCGCCCATTGACCAATATTCCTCACTGCTGCCTCCCGTAGGAGTCTGGTCCGTGTCTCAGTACCAGTGTGGGGGATCTCCCTCTCAGGACCCCTACCCATCGTTGCCTTGGTAAGCCGTTACCTTACCAACTAGCTAATGGGACGCATGCTCATCTTTCACCGTTGTGACTTTAATAGTGTGTTGATGCCAACTCACTATACTATGAGGTATTAATCCAAATTTCTCTGGGCTATCCCTCTGTGAAAGGCAGATTGCATACGCGTTACGCACCCGTGCGCCGGTCTCTAGCTCCGAAGAACTATACCCCTCGACTTGCATGTGTTAAGCCTGCCGCTAGCGTTCATCCTGAGCCAGGATCAAACTCTTCATCGTATATTTTAATATTATATAGTCGATGCTTCCTCTAGTGGTTCTTTTCGAATCTATCGATTCCATTACCCTTATTCTATTTGTTCCGATTCTCATCGGAACGGCTGTCAATTCAATATGTCTACGAACGTAATTTTCTGTCTCTCGCTTGTCTCTCAAAGCGGGTGCAAAACTAAAACTTCTTTTTGTTTCTCGCAAGAAAAATCTAAAAAAAAATTGAAACTTTTTTTTCGTCTCATTTTCCAAACTTCCCTCCCAATCTCCCAATGAACTTTCCGTGTTTTGCGGGGTGCAAATGTAAAAAGCATTTTCAAATCTCACAAGCTTTTTTTAATCTTTTTTTT
>NZ_JBSIPG010000023.1:0-171 GCF_054075145.1 Flavobacterium xizangense
CAGCCGTTGTTTGTAATTGTATAGGTTCCGCCTGTCGTATAAGCCGTCGAGTTCACCGCCCAATTATAGGTGTCGCCAGAACAGATCGTGGCTGTTGTTATGATTTTTGAAGGCTTCGGGGTTACTGTCAACTGAAGTTCCTGATCGGCCGTGCATCCGTTGTTTGTAACG
>NZ_JBSIPG010000023.1:267-1830 GCF_054075145.1 Flavobacterium xizangense
AACGGTATAGGTTCCGCCTGTCGTGTAAGCCGTCGAATTGACCGCCCAATTATAGGTATCACCGGAACAGATCGTGGCCGCCGTTATGATTTTTGAAGGCTTCGGGGTTACTGTCAACTGAAGTTCCTGATCCGCCGTACAGCCGTTGTTTGTAACGGTATAGGTTCCGCCTGTCGTGTAAGCCGTCGAATTGACCGCCCAATTATAGGTATCACCGGAACAGATCGTGGCCGTCGTCATGATTTTTGCCGGCTTCGGAGTTACCGTCAACTGCAGTTCCTGATCGGCGGTACAGCCGTTGTTTGTAATTGTATAGGTTCCGCCTGTCGTATAAGCCGTCGAGTTCACCGCCCAATTATAGGTATCACCGGAACAGATCGTGGCTGTCGTTATGATTTTTGCCGGCTTCGGAGTTACCGTCAACTGAAGTTCCTGATCGGCCGTACATCCGTTGTTCAATATCGGATAAGTGCCCCCGACGGTATAGTCAACTGAGTTTGCAGACCATGTATAAGTCTCGCCTGAGCAGATCGTGGCTGTCGTTATGATTTTTGCCGGCTTCGGAGTTACCGTCAACTGAAGTTCCTGATCGGCCGTGCATCCGTTGTTCAATATCGGATAAGTGCCCCCGACGGTATAATCAACTGAGTTTGCAGACCATGTATAAGTCTCCCCCGAGCAGATCGTGGCCGTCGTTATGATTTTTGAAGGCTTCGGAGTTACCGTCAACTGCAGTTCCTGATCGGCGATACAGCCATTGTTTGCAATTGTATAGGTTCCGCCTGTCGCATAAGCCGTCGAGTTCACCGCCCAATTATAGGTATCACCTGAACAGATCGTGGCTGTCGTGATCACTTTGGCCGGTTTCGGGGTTACCGTCAACTGCAGTTCCTGATCGGCCGTGCATCCGTTGTTCAATATCGGATAAGTCCCCCCGACGGTATAATCAACTGAATTTGCAGACCATGTATAAATCTCGCCTGAGCAGATAGTGGCTGTCGTTATGATTTTTGCAGGCTTCGGAGTTACCGTCAACTGAAGTTCCTGATCGGCGGTACAGCCGTTGTTTGTAATTGTATAGGTTCCGCCTGTCGTATAAGCCGTCGAGTTCACCGCCCAATTATAGGTGTCGCCTGAACAGATCGTGGCTGTCGTTATGATTTTTGAAGGCTTCGGAGTTACCGTCAACTGCAGTTCCTGATCGGCCGTGCATCCGTTGTTCAATATCGGATAAGTACCCCCAACGGTATAGTCAACTGAGTTTGCAGACCAGGTATAAGCCTCGCCTGAGCAGATCGTGGCCGTTGTTATGATTTTTGAAGGCTTCGGAGTTACCGTCAACTGAAGTTCCTGATCGGCCGTGCATCCGTTGTTCAATATCGGATAAGTGCCCCCGACGGTATAGTCAACTGAGTTTGCAGACCATGTATAAGTCTCGCCTGAGCAGATCGTGGCCGTCGTTATGATTTTTGAAGGCTTCGGGGTTACCGTCAACTGAAGTTCCTGATCGGCCGTGCATCCGTTGTTCAATATCGGATAAGTGCCCCCGACGGTATAGTCAAC
>NZ_JBSIPG010000023.1:1927-2011 GCF_054075145.1 Flavobacterium xizangense
AACTGAGTTTGCAGACCATGTATAAGTCTCCCCAGAGCAGATCGTGGCCGTCGTTATGATTTTTGAAGGCTTCGGAGTTACCGT
>NZ_JBSIPG010000024.1:0-1932 GCF_054075145.1 Flavobacterium xizangense
CAAGAAAACTTCAGCCATCATGCAGCGTGCGCTTCCACCGCCACAAGCTTCAATTGTATCCAAGCTCGAACTTAAAATTTCGGCGTGTTTTTCTAATTGTGCAATTTGTTGTGCAGTCAAACTTTGATGAGCCGATGCACTCATAACAAGATACTTTTTATCGTTTGCCCCTCTAACTTCCAGCATATTTCCGGCAAAATTATTTACCTGATCTTCGGTTATTAAAATGATTTCTTTTTTGTCTTGCTTAAGATTATCCAAAACCATTTTACGCTCTTTCTTATCATCGATGCAATCTGCGCAAATAACGGCAAAAGTTTCCCCCAGACACATCATCACATTTGTATGATAAATGAGTTTTCGTTCTCCATCAACAGTCTGAAAAGCTTCAAAAATTACTGGTGCGTAATCAAAATCCTCACAGAATTCAATAAATAATTCTTCATCGGCACGAGGCGACAAAGCGCAATACGCTTTTGCATTGGCACGATCCAGAAGAAGACTTCCCGTTCCTTCTAGAAAATAACCATCATCTTCTGCAGATGTATAATCCATTATATTGGAAATCTCAAAACCTTTTTCCTCCAAAGTGTCCAAAATATCCTCGCGGCGTTCTTGGCGTCGGTTTTCGGCAAACATTGGATAAAGTGCGACGTCTCCATTTTCATGAAATGAAACCCAGTTGTTTGGAAAAATACTGTCCGGAGTATCTGTTTCCAAAGTATCTTCAATTACCGTTACGTCAACACCAACAGCTCTTAGTTTTTCAACAAAAGCATCAAATTCCTGCTGTGCTTTGGCATTTACGGTACTAGGCAAAAGTCCATCTAATACTTTCTGGTAATAATTATTTACAGCGGTCTGTTCATTCATCCTGAATGCTACTGGCCGAATCATTACGATTGCATTTGTTGTCTGTTTCATTTTTTATGTTTTTTTTGTTTCAGGCTTCAAGTTTCACGTTCTGTAAAAACTTGAAACCTGAAACTTGAAACAATTATTTAATCCCTAATCAACGGAAGTGTTGAACATCTCAACAATCCTTCTTGTTTTGCAATTTCGGCATACGGAATTTCTTCTACAGTAAAACCATTTGCACGAAGCCAGTTATTCAATCTCGTGAAATTTTTCTCCGAAACCACAACATTTTTATCAATCGAAAACACATTTGAAAACATATTATACATTTCTTCTCTCTCAATATGAAACAAATTTTCTTTTCCGAAAAGATTCACCAAATACAAATAATCCGCTTCTTCACGGAAACCTCTTTTGTAGATAATTCCTTTATTTTCTCCAACGGGCTGAAAACAGCAATCCAAGTGCAATGCATTGTCACGAGCTTCCAACTTAGATTTTACCAAATCAAATTCTTTGACAATTTTGTTTGGAAATAGCTCTTTAATGTAATTAACCCCATGCATGTTAGTCCTTGCCGTTATATAATCCTTATAATCACTTCCTTTGTAAGTTCCTATAAAAATATGATCATTCCAAAGCATAACATCGCCTCCTTCAATATGAACTTCTTCAGGCGGACGAACAACTTTTAGGGGCTCGATTTGATCTATCACATATTGAATTGCATCTAGCTCGCGTTCACGATCAGGCAGTATATTTGATTTTACAAAGACATCATCAATTACAAATCCGATATCTCGGGCAAAAATCTGATTGTAGTTCTCAATCATTTCCGGACGATAGACCTTAACGTCATACTTTTGAAAAACAGAATTAAAAGCTTCCATTTCAAAAACCATGTCTTTTTCGATCGGATAGGTTCCTGCTTTAATATGTTCCAATGACTTAGGGTCATAAGCTTCCTCTAAGGTTGGAGTTGGCCCATTATGAACGGCTGAACCCAAAACCACGGCACGCAGTCTTGACGTTTCGTTCTTTACATTTAATTGCAACATAACTTTATTATATTTT
>NZ_JBSIPG010000025.1:0-1510 GCF_054075145.1 Flavobacterium xizangense
ACTGCTGCACTTGTCGTATTCCATGAATAGGTTTTTACAGTATTCACAACATCATTTACAACTACTGTACTGTTTGGAATTGTCGCTGATGTAAATCCGTCTGTATCATTCCAGCCCGTATTCGATTTAGAAACCTGAATACGGTAATCGGCATTTGAAATTGTAGAATCCCATGTAAAGTTTACTGGGGTGCTTACATATTTTTGTCCTGTTGTTGGAGAGGTTGGTACCGGAACATTAGCATTAAAACAATTATTTGTCGCACAATAACTTAGATATTCTTGCTCGACAACATTGTAAACTGCTGCTTTAATATTATCCCATAATGAAGAAGGACTCGCATAAGCATTGGTAGTAATTCCGACAGAAACATTTAGTGATGGAATAAAATACATAAAAGAATTATATCCTAGGATTGTTCCTGTATGACCGTGATATTTTACATTGTTTGAAGAAGTATAAAGTCGCGTTCCTAAACCATATGCAGAATTAAGCGCAGAAGGCGAAATCATTGCATTTATAGAACTTTGTGTCAAATAATTCCCTCCAAAAACTGCTTTACAATATTTTGCTAAATCTCCAGGATTTGCTACAATGGCTCCCGCCCCTTTTACCGATGTTGGCGAATAATTGTAAGCTCTTGTTCCTTCGGCTAAATTTGGAATTTTGTTGGTTGTTGTACTTGTAAAATCCATAAAAGTATTAGTTAGCTCAAGTGGTGTAGCAACCCATTCCTGAATCGCTACATCTAATGTTTTTCCTAATTTTTTTTCGATTAACATTCCAAGCAAATAAAAACCTCCATTAGAATATTCATAAGAACTACCTGGAGTAAATGCTGCTCCCATATTATTAATGTAACCCACTATCTCAGCATCTGTAAAGATTTTGTCAGGAACAGCAGCATTTATAAAAGCCGAGCTTCCATTTAAATAATCACCTACACCAGCTGTATGTTGCAATAATTGTTTAATAGTAATTGTACTTCCATTTGGTAAACCGGGAATTACTAAGTGTTGCGATAATTTATCATTTATATTAAAATAACCAGCCTCTTGCAATCGCATAATTAATGTTGCCGTAAAGTTTTTGGTTGCACTTGCAATTCGATATTGAGTATTTGGCAAAATTGGCGATTGCGTGTATACATTTCCGATACCTGCGGAGGCATATACCATTCCTAAATTTGGAGTAGATACTGCCACGGAAACTCCTGGAAGTCCACTTCCTGACCATGAGTTTGTAACAGCTGTTTGCAATTTTTGCTGAAATGTTTGTGCCTTTACAAGCATTATGCTGCATAGCAATAATAATAAAGTGTACTGTTTTTTCATAGCATAAAATTTTCGATGAGTTTTTTAAAAACAAAACTATAAAAGCAAACCAATAGTAATAAACTACCCAAACATTGTAAGTAACGCTTGGGTAGTTTAAAAAACTTATTTTTCCAAAATAATCTTTTTGGTTGTCGTTTTACCATCAGTAACAACCTGAAGAAGATAAATTCCTT
>NZ_JBSIPG010000026.1:0-1249 GCF_054075145.1 Flavobacterium xizangense
TTGATGATGGCAATTGGAGGCAATTCTTCCAAGCCGTCAACATCATCGATCCAAGCCGTTACGGTAGCTCCGGCATTTGCCGTACTTGTTTTCAGCCAGAAACCAAAAGATCCTTGATTACCAACAAATGCCTGATTGTTTGCAGGAGTTCCACCACCGGACAGCAAGCGTACCAACCAGTCCGTAGTAACTGATGTATTGTCATTTAAAACTGCTTTTAAACTTGCAGTACCGTTTTTGAAACTATCTGTGGCTCTTGCTAAAGTCGAAGTTGTTGCGATACCTACTGTAGAGCCTGAAGTAGTTGGTGCACTGGTAAATCTTCCAGCAGAACTTTCAAAAGTTTCCAAACTGGTTTTTGTATTTGTTCCCACACAAACTGTCATTGTATAGGTATTACTTCCGCAAGCGTTTGAAGCTACTAAAGTAATCATTTTTGAACCTGCAGTTGTAAAACTTACGGATGGATTTGCGGCTGTACTCGTTGCTGGAGAACCGTTAGGGAAAGTCCATGCATAAGTAGTGGCTCCTGTAGAAGTATTGGTTAATGTCATACTTTCGCCAATTGCCAATTCCGTCAAAGGAACTGTGAAGCCTGCCGCAACATTCGATGCAGGGTTTACTGTTACCAGTCCCGTCACTGTCTTAGTGTCGGAACCAATTGCATTAGTCGCTGTCAAGCTTGCATCATAAGTTCCTGACGCATTATAAGTAACCACTGGATTAGCTGCAGTGCTTGTACTTGGTGTTCCCCCCGGAAATGACCAACTGTAAGATGTTGCATTTGTAGAAGTATTGGTATAGGTTACCGTTTGGCCTTCGCAAACTGCTGCACTTGCTGGTGTAAAATTAGCTATTGGAGCAACATTTTCCGGCAAACAATCAACAAAATCAAATTTTATAGCATCGGCGATAACAACTCCTGTTGTACCCGTTGTACGAATCACGACCTTATTCACAGAACCAGCACTGAAATCATATCGTCCCAATGAAACCCAGGTTGCATTATTGATTTGCTGATTTACGGTAACTGTAGTGGTCCCATTTTCATGGATGATATCCACAGGAACGTTTGTTGGACGGTTTGTACCTGCTGTAAAGTTGATGAATACCTCATATTTACCTCTTTGAGTAATTGACGGAGTGAAAGTTGCTGATTTTGTCCCTTTTCCTGTATCACCGTCATGAATATAATCTGTTCCAATATATCCTGCGGTCGCAGAAGTTGAAGTCCAAGCCCCTACCAATG
>NZ_JBSIPG010000027.1:0-991 GCF_054075145.1 Flavobacterium xizangense
CGATACCAATTTGTATTTGGGTTCAGTGTTGCATCTGAGTCATTACAATCGCTACTATTGCTAACATAATTATTCGGCTTGTTGCTGTAATAAACGGATACAGATGGATTCCCGAAAGTATCACCATCACCATCATAATAAAAATTCTGTGGTGTAATATTTGTTATGTTGGCTGTTGAATCATTAATATCTAACGCATTTCTAACATATCCTCCAGCAGGTTGTGTACATTGTTTTACTATCAAGGCTGAATTTCCAAAAGTATCGCCATCAGCATCACGATACCAATTTGTATTTGGGTTCAGTGTTGCATCTGAGTCATTACAATCGCTACTATTGCTAACATAATTATTCGGCTTGTTGCTGTAATAAACGGATACAGATGGATTCCCGAAAGTATCACCATCATTATCCTGATAAAAATTCTGTGGTGTAATATTGGTTATGTTGGCTGTTGAATCATTAATATCTAACGCATTTCTAACATATCCTCCAGCAGGTTGTGCACATTGTTTCACTATCAAGGCTGAATTTCCAAAAGTATCGCCATCAGCATCGCGATACCAATTTGTATTTGGGTTCAGTGTTGCATCTGAATCATTACAATCGCCGCTATTACTAACATAATAATTCGGCTTGTTGCTGTAATAAACGAATACAGATGGATTCCCGAAAGTATCACCATCACCATCATAATAAAAATACTGTGGCGCAATATTGGTTATGTTAGCTGTTGCATCATCAATATCTAACGCATTTCTAACATATCCTCCAGCAGGTTGTGTACATTGTTTCACTATCAAGGCTGAATTTCCAAAAGTATCGCCATCAGCATCACGATACCAATTTGTATTTGGGTTCAGTGTTGCATCTGAGTCATTACAATCGCTACTATTGCTAACATAATTATTCGGCTTGTTGCTGTAATAAACGGATACAGATGGATTCCCGAAAGTATCACCATCACCATCATAATAAAAATACTGTGGTG
>NZ_JBSIPG010000028.1:0-943 GCF_054075145.1 Flavobacterium xizangense
TCGCCAAAACACTTACTTATACAGATGAGAAAGAACAAACTCATGTGCTTGATCTTGAATCTCTGGTAGGAAATGCCGAAACAAAAACAACTTTGGTTTATGATTCAACTTCTAACAAGTTAACCTATAATGGAGAAAGTGGAATTCCAACTGTAATTAATTTACAAGATTTAGTTGGTAATGCACAAACCGTAACCACTTTAGTAAAAGATTCAGATAATAATGGTAAGTATACTTATACCAATGAAGATAAAACACCTACCACTATCAATGTAGTGCAGGATGTAATAGATAATTTTACTAATGTTTTAGATGGAGAGAGAACTGATAAGGGACAGACTGCACATGAAGCTATAAGCACGATTGTTAAAGCGGAGCAGAGCCTTACATCATTGGAAGTGAAATTGGAAAGTGACGGTGCAAAATTAGTATATACAGACGAGAATGAAAATAGTAGAGAAATTCCTGTTTCAATGCTTGAAACTAAGACGTATCTGCAAAATAATGGAGGAGGATCTTATGTTTATACAAATGAAGAAGGAGCTCCTAGCCAAATTAATATTGTTCAGGACGTAGCAGACAATTTCACCAACATTGCAGGTCTTGAACGAAATGAAGGTGGTGGTCAGACAGTTAGAGATATATTACGCAGTTATACCTATGAAGATCAAACTGTCACGTCATTAGTTCATAATTCTGATGCTAAAACATTAACTTACAAAGATGAACTTGGAATCCCAACGGTAATTGATTTACAAGATTTAGTTGGTGATTCACAAACTGTGACTACACTGGAAAAAAATGGAAAGGGCTTATATACTTATACAAGTGAGGATGCTACTATAACTAATATTGATGTTGTTCAGGATGTTATTGATAATTCATCAACCATTTTCGAAAAAACCAAAGTTATAGATGAGATTACCAAACTAATCGGATTAAA
>NZ_JBSIPG010000029.1:0-734 GCF_054075145.1 Flavobacterium xizangense
CTGTCAAGAAAATCACTGATCAAGGCCCCAATTTCTTTTCCAAAACTCTCAAGTGCGAAATGACCTGTAGCAAACAAATGGAATTCCAAATTTTTCAAGTCTTTTTTGAATGCCTCTGCACCCACGCCCGGAAAGATATAATCATCCTTACCATATACGATAAGTGTCTGCGGCTGATGGTCTCTGAAATACTGCTGCCATTTTGGGTACAATACAACATTGGTTTGGTAGTCATAAAACATCTGCAGTTGAATAGCTCCGTTTTCAGGACGCTCCAAGTGTCGTAAATCGATTTCCCAGTTATCAGGGGAAATAACGCTCACATCGGGTACGCTGTGCGTATACTGCCACTTTAATCCATCAGGATTGTGGAAGGTTCTAAGGGTAGCTTCCGCCTCCTTATCATTGACATCTTTCCAATATGCTTTGATCGGGTCCCAGAATGCTTCAAGACCTTCCTCATAGGCACAGCCGTTTTGGATAATCAGCGTGTCTATTTTCTCGGGGCTCGCACTGGCTATCCTAAATCCGATCGGCGCCCCATAGTCCATCAAATACAGACTGTATTTTTTAATATCCAGCTCACTTAGCAAAGTGGTTACTATACTGGCCATATTCTCAAACGTATAGGCGAAATCTTTCATCGGGGGCTGCTCACTTCTTCCGTATCCCGGATAATCCGGAGCTATCAAATGGTATTTATCCGATAAATCCATAATAAGGTTTCTAAACAT
>NZ_JBSIPG010000030.1:0-614 GCF_054075145.1 Flavobacterium xizangense
GCTGTAGCTTTACAGCCTGTAGCTGCATCGGTAACTTCCAATGTATAGTTTCCTGCCACTAATCCCGTAGCTGTCACAACGTTTCCTGTTGTTGACAGCGTTCCTGTACCAGCAATCAATGTTGAAGTGAATCCGCCTGCGTGGTCGGCAACATCAAATTGAACTGATCCGTTAGAACCGCCGTTGCAAGAAACGTTTGCAAGCAATGTGCTTGAAACCGTAATATTCACAACAGGATCTACCGTATGAGATTCAGTATATGTACATCCGTTTGCATCTGTAACCTGGAATACGTAAGTATCCGGAGCCAAGTTTGCAAATGTTGTAGTTGTTTGTTTAACTCTTGTTATCGGAGATAAGATCTCGTAATAAAGCGTGCCTGTTCCGCCTACATGAGCTGTGATCTCAACTGTAGCATCGGCAGCACATGTATCTGGTACTGTCGTTTGGATAGTCAAATCTGTCGGAGGATTCAATGCCGGTACGTTCACTCCATCAGTGATCGTAACTGAACAGCCATTCGAATCTCTAACAATTATGTCAAATCTTGCTCCTACTGAAGTCTCATAAGTATCATCTGAAGTATAATTTACTCCATTATCATAACTGTATTC
>NZ_JBSIPG010000031.1:0-476 GCF_054075145.1 Flavobacterium xizangense
GGAGTCGATTTTCCGCCGTAGAGCGAAATATCATATTTTCCTAAATCATCGGCAAGAAGAATGATAATGTTGGTCTTTTTTCCAGAAATAGAATCGGTGGGTTTTGAAGCCAGAAATTCTTTTTTTCCTTCTGCCAATTTTTGATCTTCTTTTATTAAAGTGCCGTCAGTGTTAATGGGCCAGAATAAAAAAGCGAAGAGAAGGAGCAGTATTATTAAAATGGGGATTATAATTTTGGTTATTTTTTTATAGTTTGGCATAATGGTTTTGGTTAATTTTTTTTAATGTTATAAGAAGCTTTGTCAAAGTTCAAAACTTCGACAAAACTTCATGTTGCTCAAATGTGAAGTACAATCTTTGTAGAGCTACTTGCGTGTCCTTCGACTTCGCTCAGGATGACAATATTGCGGGAAATAGCTTTGTCAAAGTTCAAAACTTCGACAAAGCTGAATCTGAATGATAAATTTATTTTGAAG
>NZ_JBSIPG010000032.1:0-466 GCF_054075145.1 Flavobacterium xizangense
TTCTAAAAGTAAATTGTTACTTACGTCTAGAGAAGTAATTTGGTTATTACTTATGTTTAAGGTTGTCAATGAAGTAAAGTATTCAATTCCTGTTAGATCTTTGATATTGCTATTTGAAAGGTCTATGCTTGTTATCGAACTTGCATCTGCAATTGTGATTTTTCCATTAAGACCATCAGTATCGATTCCTAGATCAATTAACTTTTGCTCAAAATTTGTGTCTGGAAGCGCTACGTATTCTGGTGTACAGGTAGTATTGTAAGTTGCCCAGGAATCTTTCGCATTCATCCAGTTTTTATTTGAATAAGCCACATCATCAACTTGAATACAGGTTAAATTCGGGTTGTTTTTTAGATTATCAACCATAGTTGTATTGACAAAATTGATATTGTTTCCATTTTTTAAATTAAGACTAATGAATTGATTGGAAGCGCATTTTATATAATCTAAAGAAGTGTTTTTTGAA
>NZ_JBSIPG010000033.1:0-453 GCF_054075145.1 Flavobacterium xizangense
GTTATGAAAACTAAATCTACTCTTGAAAAAGCAATGAAATTTGTAAGCGATTGTAAGATGATTTTTCTCTCAAAGAAAAATATCTTTCAAAAGAACATTTTTTCACTGCTACTCTACTTGATTACGACGGTTTCATTTGCTCAGTCTGGTTCGTGTGGTTCTGAAATCACGATTGATGGATCTAATGAGCAAAAGTTTACAGGTGCGGAAGCCTCTTTTGTGCTTCAAATTAAAAATACTGGAACCACAACAGATACTTTTCAATTATCTGCTGATAACTTTTCAGACTTCAATGAAAATCCAGATGGAAGCTCTTCAAAAAGCAATGTACTGTTTAATAACAGATTGGAAAAGAAAACAATTACACTTGCTCCCGGAGAAACCAAAGAATTTTACGTAAAGCTCAGTCCTGCTGATATAAGTAAACTTGACCAATGGAATGGCACTAAGATT
>NZ_JBSIPG010000034.1:0-450 GCF_054075145.1 Flavobacterium xizangense
TAGAAATGCTTCCCCAAAAATCTATTTTTCGCGGTATAATTACATAACGGTTTGCCGCTCTTGGTTCATAATAATCGTGAGATTCTAATGGAGAAGCAGTAAAACCAGCGCCATAATAATTATTTCTGATGGTACTAAGATTTACTTCAGCTGCGATTTTATTGTCCTGGACTTTTCCTGATTCGTTATTAAACTCAGCATACATTTCATAGTCAATTCTAAAGCTATTGAAACGCTTAGTCGGATTTAAGATGCGGTAATTTGCGTTCCCGTAAATATTATAGTAGTTCGTATAAAAATTAATTCCCAAATCATTTGGATCAAAATCTTTAGACACAAAATCGGTTCCTACGCTGTATCTATATTTCCCACTTGTTTCTGCCAAACTTACTGTCGAAAAAACGCCATTTTTGTCTTTAGTATCATTTATTGAACTGTATTTTACATTTC
>NZ_JBSIPG010000035.1:0-416 GCF_054075145.1 Flavobacterium xizangense
AACATAAAATAGGCCGTATCAATATCTCCTAAAATCACATTGCTGTATTTTAGCATTTCTGGCATTACTTCACTTGGCGTTTTGCCATATTGCCACAATTTTGATCTGTAGTTCAAATCACAAGAAATTGTTATTCCTTTTTTGTGAGCGACTTTAATTGCTTCCAGACAAGCTTCGGCAGCACTTTCAGAAATTGCTGGTGTAATTCCGCTCCAATGAAACCATTCGGCACCATCCAAAACTCTATCCCAATCAACATTTCCTTTTTGAATAGTTGCCATCGAGCTGTGTGCACGATCATACACCACATTGCTTCCACGCGTTCCTGCTCCTGTTTCAAGAAAATAAATACCTAAACGGTCTCCTCCATAAACAATGTTTTTAGATTCGACATTCATTTTTCGGATTTCTTTTAA
>NZ_JBSIPG010000036.1:0-403 GCF_054075145.1 Flavobacterium xizangense
TAACAATTGGAGAAAATTTAACGTATACCAATATTCAAAAAAGAGATGTTTCTTCGGGCAATATTTATGGGAATGACTTGCATAACGCTCTTACGCAAAACCCATTCCAGCCTGCGTATTGGCAAACAGCAATTGATAGAAATATTAATGAATATGGATTTACTCCAACTTTAGATGGTTTAAATACAAACCAAACAAATCCTTTGGCGGTAATGTATTACAGAAGTAATTACAATTATCCGAAAGATCATAAAATTATTGGGAATGTATTTTTAGAGGTAGAGCCAATTTCTAACTTAAGATTTAAAACGGTTTACGGAATTGATTCATGGTTTGGTTATAACAGAACTATGAACCCAACATACCATTTAGGAGTACTTTACAATGATGCTATTGATGGTGC
>NZ_JBSIPG010000037.1:0-395 GCF_054075145.1 Flavobacterium xizangense
CGGCGTCGGCGGGCGGCAGCGTCACCATGGTCTCGATCGTAATGGTCAGGTGGGTGGCGCGGTACGGCTCCGGCTGGAAGGTCCAGGCGTAGCGGCCGCAGCCCACGCGCACGTTGCCGGTGGCCTTCTCGGTCATGCCGACGATCCAGTCACAGGAATAATCGGACAGACGCACGTCCGCCTCGGGCCGCGCCAGGTAGAAGGTGTAGACGTTGTCGTAGGTCTGGCCGAACTTGCGCACCAGCGTGTCGGTGATCGCGGCCAGGCCGTGGGATTCGGGCGGAAAGGCGATGGCCTGCGTGCGCAGCGCCATCTTCAGCACCGCCTGCGGCGCGAAGGCGCGCGCCATGTAGTGCGGGCGGTTTTCGTCCTTGGCGTGGAAGTAATCGCGCAAT
>NZ_JBSIPG010000038.1:0-368 GCF_054075145.1 Flavobacterium xizangense
CCCGGGTCGTAAACCAAGGTAGTCTGCGTCTCTGCGTCACCTACAAGATCCAATAAATTGATTGTATTCTCAACAGCATTCTCATCGGTATACTTAAGCGTATTTCCCGCCTGATCGTAAACTAGTTTTGTCAGGGACTGTTCGTTCTTAATAACATTGGTCAGCTCTGTCACAAAATTCGGGCTGTTCACAACCGTTGAGGCATTATTGACCACATCGCCAACTACGTCTATAGTAGTAGGGGTTTTGTCTTCGCTTGTATATAAATACGTCCCGTTATTATTATTGGCCAAAGTGGTAACTGTTTCTGAAGCTCCAACCAAATCAACAAGCTGAATCACTGTAGATGTACCATTCTCGCCATTATA
>NZ_JBSIPG010000039.1:0-363 GCF_054075145.1 Flavobacterium xizangense
CTAGAACGGAAAAACATTTAAACTAAAATTAGAAATATAATTATGTAAACAACAGATAATAAGCACATTCTAAAAACAGATTTTTTTTCTTTATTGCTAATTCATTTTAGTAATTCTTTTCTTCTCTTAAAAAATAATTTTTATATTTGATAGAGAAAAATCCAAATTACAGCAAAATGCAAAACAACTTACTAGGCGTGCTAAAAGAGCACGAAAACAAATTATTAACTATATGGTCTCAAATTCTTTTAGAAAGCGGATCTGGTGATGGTGCAATGGAAGAAGAAGAGTCAAAAGAATTTGCTTCGCTATTTTTAAACGCACTAGCTAAGTCGGATGAAAAATACGACTCTCAAGAATTTG
>NZ_JBSIPG010000040.1:0-362 GCF_054075145.1 Flavobacterium xizangense
TTCTCAAAAGGTGCTAGCGACGATGCTTCGGGAATTGCTACAATTTTAGAAGGTGTACGTGCTTTTTTATATTCCAAAAATCCTCAAAAAAACGATATTATCATCTTATTTTCTGATGCAGAAGAATTAGGATTAAACGGAGCTGCTTTATTCGTAAACCAACATCCTTGGGCAAAAGATGTAGGTCTGGTTTTAAACTTTGAAGCAAGAGGAACTTCTGGACCAAGCTACATGCTGATGGAAACCAATAAAGGAAATGAAGCTTTGGTTAAGGAATTTACAAAAGCAAAACCTTCTCACCCAGTTTCAAATTCTTTGATGTACAGTATTTACAAAATGCTTCCTAACGATACCGATTTGAC
>NZ_JBSIPG010000041.1:0-361 GCF_054075145.1 Flavobacterium xizangense
GAAAAATTAAAACAATTGAAGCTTATAGAATTTATAAAAAGCTCCAGAATTGCACTTACAAAATCTGAAGAAGGCTTTTGTGCAGAATTTTAGAAAAAAACCGAGTTTAAATCAGTTGTTTTCTGCTAGATTTCTTATTTTTAATAGTCTAAGTTACTAAAGCTAAAAATATGATTTTAGGTACTAAACGTTTATTGTCTTTTTTATTGCTGTTGTCGGCAGTACTGATAACGCCATTAAGAATGGAAGCGCAGCTTTTGGGTGCAGCCAAAACTACGGCCGAAGAACCAGCAAAAATTCCAGATGATTCATTAGGGAGAAGAACACCTCAAGGAACCGTAAACGGATTTATCAAAGCGAT
>NZ_JBSIPG010000042.1:0-348 GCF_054075145.1 Flavobacterium xizangense
GTCCCGAAGGGCGGCTGTGCCGTTATGCGCCTGCAGGATCCGGTGCACGCTAACTTGGCTGCCTTTTTATCCGTTTCGAATGAAAACAGCTCAAAGATTAAACTTACTATAAGACTATAGCATAATTCTAGTCCGATACTAGCTTATCCAGAAATTTTTCTTATTTTTAAAAGACTAAATTATTTCACGGGATGAACTTTAAAAAAGAGGAGATCATAATCCTAAAAGACATGGCATGACCTGCTTTACAAAAGGTTAGTCGATAAAAAGCAAATAAACACGATAAAAAAATCGTCAAATATTTTGTCACATAAAAAATCGTCATTACCTTTGACGAAAATTTTATCG
>NZ_JBSIPG010000043.1:0-335 GCF_054075145.1 Flavobacterium xizangense
TAATGGTTTTGTAAAGCTCATTGGCATTGTAGTAGCCGCTGTTTCTAAAAGAGATCTCATATAGTCCAGATGCAGAATTCCATACAGTAACCACAGAAAATAATTTTACTTCACCAGCGACATTGGCTTGATAGCCTGTTTTAATTTCATGCCCAGATCCTGAATACCAGGCATTCCCAGGCGCTGCCTGTTTTAATACCCTGTTAAGAGGAGAAGCCTCCATTTCTTTTCTGCTGAAAGGATATGAAGTGGCCTCGAGAGCCGGATTTCCGTTAAGTGTTGGATTAGGATTTGCATAATACGAAGACTGTTTTGTCTTTGCCGCGGGATCAAAA
>NZ_JBSIPG010000044.1:0-329 GCF_054075145.1 Flavobacterium xizangense
TTATTCTAATGCGCTTCCGTCAGCAACTCAATTAATGCCAGTTGCAGATTTGAACAATCCGCTGAATAGTGTAATTGGTAATCCAGATTTGAATCTGATTGAGAAAAATACGGCGGGAATTGATTTTAAAAATTTTGATTTTAGAACACGTTCCGGCTATAGTTTATTTCTTAAAGGAGATTATTACAATAATGATATCGTTTCGACTTCGATTTATGATGACAGCGGAAAAAGAAATACTACTTATGTAAATATTTCAGGAACGTATTCGGCTTCGGTTGGTGGAAACTGGAATCAGCAGATTAAAAAAGATGCGCATACCATTAGAT
>NZ_JBSIPG010000045.1:0-327 GCF_054075145.1 Flavobacterium xizangense
GTTTCAAGTTTAAGGTTTCAAGTTCCACACAGAACTTGAAACTTGAAACTTGAAACAAAAAAAACTAAAATTAGACATGGCAAAACTACCAGTACAAATAGAAAAAATAATTGAAGATTTTGGACCGCATTTAAACTATGCTCCAGTTGATGGCTCTGATGGAAGAGACGAACCTGATGATATTGTAAAAACACACTGCTGTTTCTGCGGTATGCAATGCGGCATACAATTATCTGTAAAAGACAATAAAGTGGTGGGTTTTGAACCTTGGATGGAATTTCCTTTCAATGAAGGCCGTCTGTGTCCAAAAGGAGTGCAGCGCTATCT
>NZ_JBSIPG010000046.1:0-323 GCF_054075145.1 Flavobacterium xizangense
ATCATAACGACGGCCACGATCTGCTCGGGGGAGACTTATACATGGTCTGCAAACTCAGTTGACTATACCGTCGGGGGGACTTATCCGATATTGAACAACGGATGCACGGCCGATCAGGAACTTCATTTGACGGTAACTCCGAAGCCTTCAAAAATCATAACAACGGCCACGATCTGCTCAGGCGAGGCTTATACATGGTCTGCAAACTCAGTTGACTATACCGTCGGGGGCACTTATCCGATATTGAACAACGGATGTACGGCGGATCAGGAACTTCAGTTGACGGTAACTCCGAAGCCTTCAAAAATCATAACGGCGGCCAC
>NZ_JBSIPG010000047.1:0-312 GCF_054075145.1 Flavobacterium xizangense
ATGTCAATAACACGTTGTCCTGGTTTCGGATTAATTCCAGATTGCGTATAATAACCAACTTTTATAGTGTCGCCTTTTACAACGCGCCCGCTGTCAGGCGGAATTGTTCCAGTCAAAAGATTTAAGAAAGTCGATTTTCCAGTCCCGTTTTTACCAATAATTCCAATTCTTTCTCCACGCTGAAAATCAAAACTGAAGTTGTCTAAAATAACACGGTCTTTGAATTTTTTAGAAAGTTTATGAAGCTCAATAATTTTGCTTCCCATTCTTTCCATATTTATTTCAAGCTCCACCTTGTTTTCTTTACGTCGG
>NZ_JBSIPG010000048.1:0-304 GCF_054075145.1 Flavobacterium xizangense
ATGTGTGAACCCGGTTCATTGAAACCAACGTGACCCGTACGACCGATTCCCAACAACTGAAAATCAAGTCCTCCGGCATTTTTGATTTTTAATTCATAATCAATGCAGTATTGATTCAATTCATCAATTGCAACTGTACCGTCAGGAATATTTACATTTTCAGGCTTGATGTCAATATGGTTAAAAAGATGCTGGTGCATGAAGTAATGGTAGCTTTGGCGGCTTTCTTTGGTCATTGGATAATATTCATCCAAATTAAAAGTGATTACATTGCTAAAGCTTAATCCTTCTTCTTTGTGCATTC
>NZ_JBSIPG010000049.1:0-299 GCF_054075145.1 Flavobacterium xizangense
CGAACAGAGAAGTTAAGCCCGCCTGCGCAGATGGTACTGCAGTTTTGTGGGAGAGTATGTCGTCGCCTTTCTTTTGAAAACCCTGTTTCGTGAGTTACAGGGTTTTTTATTCTTAACTTTATTTATAATATTATAAATAATTTAAGGTACCTTAGCTCAGATGGTAGAGCAATGGACTGAAAATCCATGTGTCCCTGGTTCGATCCCTGGAGGTACCACATCATGCTCGGATGGTGAAATTGGTAGACACGCTGGACTTAAAATCCAGTGAACAGCAATGTTCGTGCGGGTTCAAGTCC
>NZ_JBSIPG010000050.1:0-297 GCF_054075145.1 Flavobacterium xizangense
GACAAAGTAAACGTAAACGGCGGTGCTGTTTCTCTTGGACATCCTCTTGGAGCTTCTGGAGCGCGTATCATTGTAACTTTGCTAAACGTTTTAGAACAAAACAATGCAAAAACTGGAGCTGCTGCAATTTGCAACGGTGGCGGCGGAGCATCAGCAATTGTTATCGAAAGAGCTTAAAACAATATCAATAAAAATCAGGAGTTATCAATAAATGACTCCTGATTTTCAACTTATAAATTTCCATACATGTTCGGAATCTGCAATCTTGCCATAGTACCCGTTCGAGCTGAAGCTAGT
>NZ_JBSIPG010000051.1:0-293 GCF_054075145.1 Flavobacterium xizangense
GAGGCTGTAATATCAGAATCAAGTCCCAAAGGATTTACCGTCACCACTACCGCCTTTCTGGTATTGATGGCGTTTTCGCAAACGGAATCCCCGCTTACGCTGACATAATAAGTCGTTGTTGATGCAGGACTGACAGTATAGGTAGCTCCAGTGCTGAGCACCGTTGCGGTCGTCTGGTCGGCGTACCATCTGAAGACCGGCGTTGTAATAGTTGTGGATGAAGCCGTCAGCGTGGCTGGTGAACCCGCACAGATCGTGCTGTCCGAGGCTGTAATATCAGAATCAAGTCCCAA
>NZ_JBSIPG010000052.1:0-292 GCF_054075145.1 Flavobacterium xizangense
GGGTGTGGTGCCCCTGGCAGGAACCAATGGCGAGACAACTACCCAGGGGCTGGATGGGCTGTCTGAACGCTGTGCCCAGTATAAGAAGGATGGAGCCGACTTTGCCAAGTGGCGCTGTGTGCTAAAGATTGGGGAACATACTCCCTCGGCCCTGGCCATCATGGAAAATGCCAATGTTCTGGCCCGTTATGCCAGCATCTGCCAGCAGAATGGCATTGTACCCATTGTGGAGCCTGAAATTCTCCCTGATGGGGACCATGACTTGAAGCGCTGCCAGTATGTTACTGAGAAG
>NZ_JBSIPG010000053.1:0-290 GCF_054075145.1 Flavobacterium xizangense
GTTTTAAAAACCTGTCGGGTTTAACTCGATAACAGACAAACCTAGTCTTACTTATTAGCCTACTTTCACTGCATCTAATAAAACAGCCAACTGAATACATGGCGACTCCGATCGATTACTCCACGCATGATTGGTTCCACGCTGAATTACAATATCTCCAGCTTGCAGTAAAGTTTCTTCTTCATCGACAATCAGGTAAATTTCTCCTAAAATAATAATGATATAATCTAAAGTATCGGTCTGGTGCATTAATGGATGAGGCCGTCCTTCTGGCGCTATTATTCCTAAAT
>NZ_JBSIPG010000054.1:0-290 GCF_054075145.1 Flavobacterium xizangense
TTTTAGCAGACCATGAACAGATATATAGCATTGCCCTTATTCTGCTCATGCCCATTTTACAGATCTTTGACTTTCCTTTTACGCTTGTGCCGGATTCAAAAATACGCGGGCTTATCCCAATGTAAGAGCTCAGCTGTCTTGCATTATCAAATTTTGTAAATCCTCCGCTGATTACAATTAACAGTAAAGCAGTTTTTCTGCCTACTCCAGGTATGCTCTGCATTTGTTTAAAAAGCTCGCTGTGATGAGCCTTTATAATTGAAATCATTTTATTTTCAATACGGCTGATT
>NZ_JBSIPG010000055.1:0-290 GCF_054075145.1 Flavobacterium xizangense
GTGAAATGGCGCGTGGATTGATTAGTGATTTTGAAATTATCGAAACAAGAGATCCAATAAGTTTACTGACAGACCTGTCAGCAAGTGAATCAATTAAAAATATAGCTTTTGAAGAAACAGTTGACTATGCTTTCTTTAAAAGACTTTCTGAAGCGACTCCAGGATTAGAACTTTTAGCCACAAGTAATTTTGTTTTGGAATTGCGCCAATTTAAAGATGACACAGAGATTGATTTGATAAAAAAAGCCTGTGCAATTGCTGATGAAGCGTTTATGTCAGCTTTAAAATTC
>NZ_JBSIPG010000056.1:0-290 GCF_054075145.1 Flavobacterium xizangense
TATATGGCCATACAATAAAAATTTATCCTGAATACAAATACCAGTCCTGCTGCCAATAAAGCTTCTGATTCTATATTAAATACCTTACATGTAACCACGTCCGTCAGAATCACTAAGTCTTCTGAAAGTAACACTTGAAAGAATAGTTATAATTGCCAACACAATAAATGTATAATGAAAAGATTGCGCAATACTGAATCCCAAATGTTCTGATCCGAAGAAAGAAAGCACAAGACTTGCTGCAGAAACACCAAAACTAATAGAAAGCTGCTGCATGATAACGAGCATGG
>NZ_JBSIPG010000057.1:0-288 GCF_054075145.1 Flavobacterium xizangense
GGCAAAGCTCTGTCAGTAAATTTAGTGAACCTAATGAAAAATCTGTCAGTAAAATTATGGTTGATTTAAAAGGTGCGGTAACAAAACCTAATGTCTATCAAATTTCGTCAGATGAACGTCTAGTTGATTTAATTAAGGAAGCTGGTGGTTTTACTGACCAAGCTGACCAGAAATCAATTAATCTGTCAGCAAAATTAAAAGATGAAGAAGTAATTTATGTCCCAAAAATTGGTGAAAATTCAAGCACAGAAAATACTGACAGCTCTGCTAATTCGGTCAGTAATCAAG
>NZ_JBSIPG010000058.1:0-288 GCF_054075145.1 Flavobacterium xizangense
CATCCGCTGTTGTGAAAGGCGGAACTGCAGAACAAGTAGCATCTTTGTTTGGTGTAACTGTAAGTACCAACTGATCATTAACAACTAATGTTGTTTTTTCCTCACAACCATTATCGTCTTTAATACTTAAAACATAAGATCCAGGGGCTGTTATTGTTTTTGTTGGATTTGTACTATAAACTCCATCAATACCATATAAAGCCGTTCCTCCATATACAGTACCCGTAATGGTTACACTTGCAGTTCCTGTAAAACAAGTTGTCGGAGCAGGATCTATTGTTGGTGCAT
>NZ_JBSIPG010000059.1:0-287 GCF_054075145.1 Flavobacterium xizangense
TTCGGCTTCGATTGCTTTACCAGTTAAAGAATTAAAAGGTTTTAAAAGAATTGAATTAGAATCGGGAGAAAGTAAAAAGATAACATTCGAATTAAAAATGGAAGACCTTGCTTTTTACGGAATAGATATGAAGAAAAAAGTAGAGCCAGGAAAGTTTGATTTGTGGATTGGCGGATGCAGTTCTAAAGGAGAAAAAGTTTCATTTGAAGTACAATAAATTATGAAAAAGCTATTATATCTGCTAATTGTATTATTTCAGTGTACAGTGCAGTCGCAGGATTTTATTA
>NZ_JBSIPG010000060.1:0-287 GCF_054075145.1 Flavobacterium xizangense
TGGCAAAAATATTGTAGCAACGGATTTTAATCCGTTGAAATTATAATGCACATTTTGCATCTTACATTTTACATTTCACATTAAAAAAAACTATCCCAGCCAGCTTTTAAAATCCTGAACTTTTTCTCGACTTACAATTACCTCATCTTCTTTGTAAGTTGGAAGAATAACTTTTAAACGTGAATTGGTATAAACCTGAATTTCTTTAATCGCTTTTAGCGGAACAATAAATTTTCTGCTTACGCGAAAGAAATCCTTTTTGTCTAATTCCTGTTCTAAAATCTCTA
>NZ_JBSIPG010000061.1:0-287 GCF_054075145.1 Flavobacterium xizangense
TTTAGATTGTTGATTTTAGATTTTAGATTTTTTTCTGAATCTTAAATTCTAAAACACTTTGACATTTATTTATTTGATTTTTTGATTTTCTGCAAATGCTAAATCGCCTGCAAATATCTTACTTTTTAAAATAAATATTAACTGTTCGAAAACAAACTTGTAACAAAAAACGTATTTTCGTGACAAATTGGTCATGATGCTAAAATTATTTAAAGAAAATATTCGAATTGCGTTTGGTTCTATAAAAACCCAATTGCTGCGTACTATTCTTACCGTTTTAATTATTG
>NZ_JBSIPG010000062.1:0-286 GCF_054075145.1 Flavobacterium xizangense
TTGCATTATTGCTTTGGTGGGCGAAAACATGAAAAATCACCAAGGTTTAAGCGGAAGAATGTTCAGCACTTTAGGAAAAAACAACGTAAACATTCGCGCCATCGCGCAAGGTGCTTCTGAACGTAATATTTCGACTGTAATTAACGAAAGAGACGTTAAAAAAGCATTGAATACGCTTCACGAAAACTTCTTTGAAGAAAACACAAAACAGCTGAATTTATTTGTAATGGGAGTTGGAAATGTGGGTGAAAAATTCATCGAACAGATTCACAATCAAAGAAAATTC
>NZ_JBSIPG010000063.1:0-286 GCF_054075145.1 Flavobacterium xizangense
TAAACATTTAACTCCTTCGGAGTTTGATTTCTAGAAATACATGATACTGTATTTTTTATTTATCAAAAAATCCCGAAGGGATTATATGTTTATAGAAAATTGTTGGTTAAATGTAGTACGACCCCGAAGGGGTCGAATAAATAACACGTAAAATATTTGGTTCTATAAATATTTGACTTCTCCGAAGTCATTTTTTTAAGATGAATATTTTTTTTGTTTTAATATAAACGAAATCTACCAAAACTTCCACCAAGGCTTCTTATTGATTTCTATAATTTTCTTAGAC
>NZ_JBSIPG010000064.1:0-285 GCF_054075145.1 Flavobacterium xizangense
GCTTAGGAAATCCTGCTGCTGCAAAACCTTTTGTAGATCAAATTAGACAGCGTGCAGGCTTAGATGCTTTAGACCACAATCCTACTCTTGATGATATTTACAACGAAA
Organism: Flavobacterium xizangense; assembly: GCF_054075145.1. Lineage (NCBI taxonomy): Bacteria > Pseudomonadati > Bacteroidota > Flavobacteriia > Flavobacteriales > Flavobacteriaceae > Flavobacterium > Flavobacterium xizangense. The sequence continues at coordinate 109 of NZ_JBSIPG010000064.1, forward strand.
GAGGATTTGAATTAAGCTGGGAAGGCCACAGAAGGCAGGATATGATTCGCTTTGATAAATTTTTATTAGCAAACGAATTCAGACCAGCATCTCCAGCTTTCAGAAAATTGTTCCCAATCCCAACATCTGCTTTAGATGCAAATCGTGGACTTAAACAAAATCCGGGTTACTAAAAAC
>NZ_JBSIPG010000065.1:0-284 GCF_054075145.1 Flavobacterium xizangense
CCGTTACTGATTTACGATTCGATTCACAGCCAGCATCAACATAATAAGTTGTAGTTGCAGTTATTGTTGGAGTAGTGTAGCTTGGGCCAGTCGCCAATAAATTTCCGCCAACAGCTGCATCAAACCATCTTATCGTTGCTCCAGCAGTTGTTGTCGAATTCAAAGTAAAACTTCCAGAATCGCAAACTGCACTAGGAATTAGAGGTTGTGTTGCTACAGGAATAGTAATTTTAGTACTCGCAGCAATTTCTAACGGAGCTTCACCCGGCATTCCGCCATATTCT
>NZ_JBSIPG010000066.1:0-284 GCF_054075145.1 Flavobacterium xizangense
GGCCGATCCGAAGCTGGCCGGCACTGCGCTGGCCGGGATGACGTGGAACAGTGCGGCGAACACCGCGTCGCTGCCGCTCAATGCGCTGTCGGGACTGACGATCCTGCAGGACTCGGCACCGCAGTTGAGCGCGCTGATGCCGGGTTTCTCGATCGACACGCCGCTCGACAAGGGGGCGCCGCAATCGCTGGCCGCCAACGATCCGAACAATCTGCCGGCGACGCGCGTGGTACCGGTCGCGACGCTGAACAACGGCGGGTTCGCGAACCTGAACGTGACCGAGG
>NZ_JBSIPG010000067.1:0-283 GCF_054075145.1 Flavobacterium xizangense
TTTTAATGCATTTTCTGATGAAGTTTCAGAGTTGCCTCTAAAAATTAAATGGATAAATTTTGAATACTCTAGAGATAATTTTGAGTCAAAAGAAGGTTTTTATTATTTAGATGATTTTGTTGATGTCTTAAAAAAATATTCATCATTAGAGATCTCATATTAGTAAACAGTCAAAATTGAACAATAAAGAGTGGAATGGGGAAAGCATTAAATGAGCTATAAAATTACAGAAGAGTATATTTTTTAAATTTTATAGACTCAATAACTGAAATAAACATCCAAA
>NZ_JBSIPG010000068.1:0-283 GCF_054075145.1 Flavobacterium xizangense
GGAAGCTTTCAGATTTTAAATCATCACGCCCCAATTGTTTCTATCTTAGAAGAAGGAACAATTAAAATTGCAGCTCCAAGCTTCAGTTTTTCTAAAGAGGCAGCTGATAAATTTACGAGAGTTAATGATCAAACTTATACTTTAGAGATTAAGTCAGGAACAATCGAAATGAAAAACAATAAGATAATTGTTTTAGTTGACTAAGACGATTTCAAAATAAGCAGAAAAGCCAGACACTATTGTCTGGCTTTTTTTATTTTATTACTTTTGAATTATTAGAATC
>NZ_JBSIPG010000069.1:0-282 GCF_054075145.1 Flavobacterium xizangense
GAAGTTTGCAGAATCACTTCAGCCAGACGGTTCGTTATACATCGCCAATTTGCGTGATGCTAAAACAACTGACATTTATACTTTAAAAGGCGAAGGAGAAGAAATTTGGGAACCTCGTTTTATTTTCCACGGATTTCGATTTGTTGAAATTTCGGGTTTTACAACGAAACCAACTTTAGAAAATTTCGTTGGAAAAGTCGTTTATGACGATATCCAAACAACAGGAACTTTCGATTCTTCGAACCCAATTATGAATCAGATTTTTAAGAATGCGTGGTGGGG
>NZ_JBSIPG010000070.1:0-282 GCF_054075145.1 Flavobacterium xizangense
AGCGACAGAGTACCAGTTTTATATTGCTGGAATTGGAGCTTTAATTCTTGGAGTTTACGCTTTTACTTTGCCAAAATGTGAGCCACAGCGTTTAATTAAAGAAAATGCTACTTGGATAGAAACTTTTGGTTTAGAATCTTTCAAATTGTTTGCTAATTACAAAATGGCTTTGTTCTTTGTGTTTTCTATGTTTTTAGGAGGAGCATTGCAATTGACAAACGCTTACGGAGATGTATTTTTGGATGAATTCAAACATTTTCCAAAATATGCAGATTCCTTTGT
>NZ_JBSIPG010000071.1:0-279 GCF_054075145.1 Flavobacterium xizangense
TTCAGTTTTAAGTTTTTATAATCGAATTTAGTATAGCTCAAACCAAAACCAAACGGAAATAAAGGCGTTTTCTCCACATCCATATAATGCGACCAGAAAACATTTTTATCGCTGTCAATTGGTCGTCCCGTACTGTATTTGTTGTAATAAATTGGCACCTGACCTACATTTCTAGGGAATGACATTGGCAATTTTCCGCTCGGGTTATAATCTCCGTATAAAACCTGTGCTACAGCATTTCCGGTTTGAGTTCCTAAATGCCAGGCTTCTACAATTGCC
>NZ_JBSIPG010000072.1:0-279 GCF_054075145.1 Flavobacterium xizangense
TTGTAAAAAATATGATATAATACCGTATAAGAATTATTCATTGACTATTTTTTACTATTTTTGCCAGCTGAAATATCAGAACTTTAATTCTGTTTTTGCAGCACATAAAAACATAAATAAAAACAAATGATTTTACCAATTGTAGGATACGGTGATCCTGTTTTAAGAAAAGTAGGGCAAGATATTACACCAGAATATCCAAACCTAAAAGAAACGATCGCAAATATGTACGAGACGATGTACAATGCGTATGGAGTTGGACTTGCAGCACCGCAGGTT
>NZ_JBSIPG010000073.1:0-279 GCF_054075145.1 Flavobacterium xizangense
GAAAGATTTTCCGATTTTTAAATCACTCGCAAAATCTCTTGGTTTCGAAATTGTTGAAGAAGTAGAAAAACCATATAATCCCGAATTTGTAAAAGAAATTTTAGACGCTGAAAAGAGCATAAAAGACGGGAAAGGAATTAAAATAAAAACAGAAGATTTGTGGAAGTAATTTATTCTGAAAAAGCTCAAAAAGACAGAGAATATTGGAAAAAATCTGAAAATAAAGCGGTCATGAATAAGATTACAGCCTTGATTGAAGACATTTTACTTCATCCTTAT
>NZ_JBSIPG010000074.1:0-279 GCF_054075145.1 Flavobacterium xizangense
TCTCCTTGGAAATTAATTTCAGTGATTTTACCATTTTCGACATTGACTTGAATATCAATGGCTCCGCCGGTAAATTTAGCGTGATTTTGGAAGGAGAATTTTGGTGATTCGCCATAATTCCAATCCCAAGTCGCAAATTGCTCATCTCGTATTTTTTTGATTGAGCTAAGTTGGTCATCAGTTAAAACTAATTCACCATCTTTTCCTTCGTCTGTGAGATAGTATTTTAATGCGTCAATAAAACTATCTAAGGTTAAGTCCTCAGGGGCAAAATCTTTG
>NZ_JBSIPG010000075.1:0-279 GCF_054075145.1 Flavobacterium xizangense
GTGCCAGATGGCAGCATTGTTTCGCGAGTGCAATTGCAATTGCTTGTCCAATACCAGAACCCGCACCTGTAACAGCCGCGACTTTGTTCTTAAATGTTTTCATAAAATTCTCCGTTTATTTTTCTCATTTCCTATGGTGAAACTTGTTTAAGAAATAGCCGAAACCTGAGTGTAGTTTTCCACATCAAAGCGACGAGTGCGTTGACGATACTCAAGGGTAAAACCTGGCCAGTTATTGGTATTCTTGCCATCAGCAGTTTGATACCAACTGGTACAACC
>NZ_JBSIPG010000076.1:0-279 GCF_054075145.1 Flavobacterium xizangense
TTTCAGTGCAGCAGAGTATAAAGATAGTATTACGACGGATGGTAAGAAAACAATCACAAGGGTAAAGCCTGAAATGCGTTTGCACTTAAACAAGAAGTTTTTTCAAGATAAAATATTAAATGCCCCTTCTTCTAAGCTTGCAACAGAAGATGTTTTTCAAGAATACTTTAGAGGTTTGTACTTTAATGTAGAAAGGTCTGGATCAAACCCTAGCAATATGGCATTGATGGATTTTAGCGCTGGAACGATTACAGTTTATTACAAAGCTAAAACAGCGTC
>NZ_JBSIPG010000077.1:0-278 GCF_054075145.1 Flavobacterium xizangense
GCAGAAAACGACCAAACGTTTTTATCATATTGGCGTTCCAGATCTTGCGGCGCGTACATATCTTCAGGATAAATTGGGGACATATAACCGTGATTTACATAATGGCTCCATTCTCTTCTAAAGTTTTTCTGAAAACCAAGCTGCGTTTCAAAAGCATGATTTTTCCAATTAAATGAAGTTGTATTGCTCACCTTCAAATGATTCACCTGCTGATATGGCATCAAAATATCGCGGCTCGATTTATCGTGCAGTTCTGTATCCACATTTCGAGGTTCGAG
>NZ_JBSIPG010000078.1:0-278 GCF_054075145.1 Flavobacterium xizangense
TAGAGGATCTGCGAGGTGCCTTTTTCAATAGAGCCTCCCAGAATTTTCTGCACTACCAGAACAGTCAGCAGTATGCCTATTACCGGAAGGATTGAGTTTATGAAGCTGAGCTTTAAAACGCTGTTGATGTATGATGCGGAATAATACACCCAGTGTGCAAAGTACTTTAAAACGATAACGGCAAATGCCGCCATGATGCCTACAAGAACACTGGAGAGAAAGATAAACTGTTTTGGAGGGAGTTTTTTTCTTCCCAGGACAAGCAGGGCTTCAATCTG
>NZ_JBSIPG010000079.1:0-278 GCF_054075145.1 Flavobacterium xizangense
GTTACGGCGCGCCCTGAGCGCGGCTAGGCAGTGGTGGCGATGCCGTATTTGCGGCGCGCCGCCGCATACGCCTGTTCCAGCGCCGGCAGGCGCGGGTGGCCGCCCGCCTCGGTTTGCAGCGCGCGCAACTGGGTGTGGGCCAGCTCGCCGAGCGGGTGGTCCCAGCCCAGCTCGTCAATCTGGCGCACGATGGCGCCCACCAGGGCCAGTTGTACTTCCGCGCTGTGCGGCGACACATGCAAGGCCTCGCGCAGGCTCTGCACCGCGCCGCGCACGTC
>NZ_JBSIPG010000080.1:0-277 GCF_054075145.1 Flavobacterium xizangense
CTGTGTTTATGTAATTTCCGGTGGCATTTACTATTGCGTTAATCTGTAGGGTTTCAGACTCGCTGCTTTCGAGTATATCCAATGTCCAAAGTCCGGTTGTGCTGTCATAAGTTCCGCTTGTTGCATTAAAACTGCTGAAAGTGTAGCCAGCTGGCAGCAAATCGGTCACCTGAACCTGTGCAGCATCCTGCGGACCGCTGTTTGTTGCAATAATAGTAAAAGTTACTGTTGAGCCCGCTAAAGGAGTTGTGCTGCTCACGGTTTTAGTCAATGATAG
>NZ_JBSIPG010000081.1:0-277 GCF_054075145.1 Flavobacterium xizangense
GTTCGAGCAGAACAAGCAGCTCAACGGCCTGCGCCCCTATCTGGTCGCCTATTGGGCCCATCAGAAGGCGTACCTGGGCGACAAGAAGATCGACCGTTCTGCGTGGCTGGATTCGTGCATTGCCATCAATAAATAATCAAGGAGCTCCCATGTCTTTTTTCACACACAGATGGAAACGTATTCCCGTTGTCTTCGTGATGGCCAGCACGCTGGCGATCAGCGGGTGCGCCAGCACGGGCAGCTCCTTCCTCAATAAAGGCGCCCAGCCGGATCCCCG
>NZ_JBSIPG010000082.1:0-277 GCF_054075145.1 Flavobacterium xizangense
CTTTAAACAATGAATTGGTTTCGTCTGACATAGTAGGAACTTCTGCTCCATCTATTTATGACAGCAATGCTACAATTGTATCTAAAGACGGAAAAAACATTGTATTATACATTTGGTATGATAACGAATATGGATATAGCCATCAAGTTATTCGCTTGGCAAAATATATTGCCAAAGTAAGACGTTATACTTATTATTAATTCAACCAAACTAACTGTTTTTTAAAACCATCAAGTTAATCTTGGTGGTTTTTCTTTATATAGGAAGTACAGTTGTG
>NZ_JBSIPG010000083.1:0-276 GCF_054075145.1 Flavobacterium xizangense
CCATAATTCTTCCGTTGAGATATTTACCAAAATCATGGTTTTCTCTTACAGCATTAATAATTGGAAGCTTAACTCCGGATTTTGAATATTTTCTGCGAATGAAAGTTAAAAGCGATTATAGCCATACCCTAAGCGGGATTTTTTGGTTTGATTTGCCTCTTGCGCTTCTATTGACTTTTCTTTTTCATAATTTAACTCGAAATCTCCTGTTTCAAAATCTTCCGTCTTTTATAAAAAACAGAATTCTGATTTATACAGATTTTGACTGGAATGCTT
>NZ_JBSIPG010000084.1:0-276 GCF_054075145.1 Flavobacterium xizangense
TTCTGGGATTTCGAACTTAATTTCCATTTCGTCCAAAATTCCATTCAAAAACGCAAGGTCTTCCAAATGTTTATTACGATCGTAAATTTTATTAAGGGTAGAGATCTTAAGAACCTTCATAAGAATCCAGCCAGAAAAGGTACCGAAAACTCCGTACTTTTCAACATTTATTGCTTTTGCAACTTCTTTCGCGGTAACTAAACCCATGTAGTACTTTTAATTTATTAGAACAGCGAACAAAGATAACAAAAAAGTCTACTTTTCGTTGTTTCCAAG
>NZ_JBSIPG010000085.1:0-276 GCF_054075145.1 Flavobacterium xizangense
GGCCCATCTCCCCCGCTTACAAATTCCCATAGACCTGTTTCTCCTGCTGCCGGAGCATTTCCTGCAAGAGTGGCTGTGGATCCGCAAATATTTTGATCATTTCCTGCCTGCGCAACTGTAATGGATGGAGCTATGGTTATGGCAACACTATCCTGCGCATCTGTACAGCCAACGCTGCTTACCGTCCATTGAAATTGATAATTTCCGTCAGTGAGTCCCGTTACAGTTGTATTGTATTGGGCTGGATTGGTAATTGCAGCTGCCGTTCCCGATGTC
>NZ_JBSIPG010000086.1:0-276 GCF_054075145.1 Flavobacterium xizangense
GCTGGTACAAAGTACACGCCGTTTTGATGCTTTAAAACTATGGTGCACACTGCGTTATATGGGCAGAACCAAACTTGGCGATTATACAAACACTATAATTGAAACTACGAAACAAACAGCTGAAATCTTAGAAAACGACAACGATTTTGAACTTCTAACCGATTCAGATTTAAGCGTTTTGGTTTTTAGATATAAACTAGACGGCTGGCCTGGAGATACTTGCAAAATGAACTTACACATCAAAAAGAAAATGTTTTTTAATGGTGAAGTTTTAGT
>NZ_JBSIPG010000087.1:0-275 GCF_054075145.1 Flavobacterium xizangense
GTCGCGTTGAGAGATGGAGGTAGACAGATTTACGGAAGTCAGGTTTATACAAATCCTTTGACCCAAAAGAAATTTATTGCACCTCTTGCAGATCCTGATAATGTAGATAAGCGAAGATCGGAAGTAGGATTAGGACCACTGGCAGATTCTGCCATAAAATCGGATATTGTCTGGAACGTAGAAGAATATAAAAAAGAGCTCCCAGAACTTGAAAGAATAACCCGAGAAAAGAAAACCAAGTAAAAAAATACGTGACAGAAGCTAGCGGAAAATGG
>NZ_JBSIPG010000088.1:0-275 GCF_054075145.1 Flavobacterium xizangense
TGAAAAGCCAGTTCCCTGATTGCGTTGGCGCATACGATCGTCGAAAACGGCAGTGATGGTTTCATGTTAATGGGTGTGCAGGACACGGAATGCCTCATCCTAGCAAGCTGACAGATCGCTATTGTTCTTTGGCAACGTCAGGCCCTCAATCTTGCCAAACGAAACCTAATATCCTGGACGCTGACAATCGGATTATCCCGCCGAGGGCTTGTAACGAGGCCACCCCGCTCATTGGCAGCCCATCTTATGCCTTAGCGTTGACTGCCTGAGCTTAG
>NZ_JBSIPG010000089.1:0-275 GCF_054075145.1 Flavobacterium xizangense
CGTTTAAAACGGAATACCCTGAAAACAGGCGGCAGATTTTACGGAGAGCGAACGGTGAAGGCAATGCAAGACTATGCAGATTTGCACACGGATTATGCAAACGGCAGGGCGACGGGCGCCGCCCTGCGCGGGGATTATTTAAACAGGTCAGCAGTGACGGTCAGGTTGCCGCCGCTCTGGTTCTGCCACTGGCGCGTAATGTGATAATACTTCGCGCCTTTGGCGATGGCGCGTTTGCCCACGGCTTCTGAGATCTCGGTTGGCGTGCCGAAGTG
>NZ_JBSIPG010000090.1:0-275 GCF_054075145.1 Flavobacterium xizangense
TTAAACTGATTCTGTACTTCGGAAATGAATTTTTCTCCATTCGGATCGTTGCTATTTTGGTAGGTATCAAAACTTAACATATCAGCATATTGATCGCAAGGGTAATTAGTTAGGAAATCATTTTCACTGCCAAAACTTCCTGTGTTGTACACATAAATTAAGTTGTGAACGCCTTTTTTCTGCAAATATTCGAAGGTAAATTTCCATGCGGTTTTGAATTCTTCTGGCGTGCAGTTTCCTTTTCCCCACCAGAACCAACCGCCTGTAAGTTCATG
>NZ_JBSIPG010000091.1:0-275 GCF_054075145.1 Flavobacterium xizangense
GAAGAAACGAAGGTTCATGCGGACCTTTTTCGCCAACCACAAAACTCGGCAGCAAATCAGGTTCTTTTTCCTTCGCGTTCGGATCTTCAAACACAACACGAAAACCTTTTTTGAGGATTTCTTTTCCCGTTGCCTTAAAAGTCACATCGACAGCTTTTCCAATAACTGTCGTATTGGCGACTAAACAATCATCATAAAAAACAGCAATAAAACGTCTTGTAATAATATCATAAACCTGCTGCTGATTGAAAGGCAGATTATTTTGAACACCAGTT
>NZ_JBSIPG010000092.1:0-274 GCF_054075145.1 Flavobacterium xizangense
TTATAATCGCCTTTTGTTTTTTGTGTTGTTTTATAGTCATTGTCTTCAAATTTTAAAATCTGTTTCGATTTTACATTGATTCCAGCATATCCTCCAAACCCCATTCTGAATCCTTTGTGTGTTCTAAAATAGGTTTTCCCGTCATGATTTCCATCTTTCGAAAAATCAAATTCTAAATGAACGGGAGCCACTAAATAGACATTTCTAAAACGAGATTCCTTTAGATGTATCGGATTTGTAACTAAGTCCGTTTGTTGGCCGTTTACCACAAAAC
>NZ_JBSIPG010000093.1:0-274 GCF_054075145.1 Flavobacterium xizangense
TACGCATCGTTATGAGGATTATCAGCTGACGATGGCGCTGCATCCTTCAGAAACCATTGAACGCTTGATGGTGCGTATTCTGGCCTATGCACGCTATGCCGATGAAGCACTGGAATTTACCAAGGATCTGTTTGAAACCGATGAACCGGCACTCTGGGAAAAGGATCTGACCGGGCAACTGGTCAAATGGATTGAAGTCGGTAGCCCGGACGAAGATAAAGTCAAAAAGGCCAGTGCGCGTTGCAAGCAGGTCGCAGTCGTCACCTATGGTTCT
>NZ_JBSIPG010000094.1:0-273 GCF_054075145.1 Flavobacterium xizangense
TCTCCAGTTCCGCAAGCGTGCGATTTAACTAGGTTTTCTTGAAGTTTAGATAGATTTTCATTCGAGATTTTCACACTATATAAAGAACCAAAACCGGTATTGATTCCATAAATAGGCGCTGTGTGCGATGCCATTTTCTTATCTAAATAATCACGGCATTTCTGAACATTGACTTTAGCCTCTTCAGACAATTCTAATATTTTATTCTGACTTAGAATCTCCTGTAGTGTTTCTAAAGTAATCGTTTCTGAACTTATATAATGGATCTCTCTC
>NZ_JBSIPG010000095.1:0-273 GCF_054075145.1 Flavobacterium xizangense
GATGAATACTAACAAGATTAAAATGAGCATCAAACGATAAATTCAACTTTTCATCAACTGATAAATTTGTTTTCATTTTTTCATTAATAAATCCAATCAGATCATTAGTCAATCTTTCCACTTTATCATAATTAGGAAAATAGGAAACCCCAGCAGTTACGTTTCCTTTTCTAAACATCCCTTTACTAGCATCCACTTCGCCAAAAACAGTATTATAAATGCCTCCTGTATTTTTCATTACATAAGAATTAATTTCTTTAATCAATTCTATTG
>NZ_JBSIPG010000096.1:0-273 GCF_054075145.1 Flavobacterium xizangense
ATTATTTCCATCAAATCCTGGCGCTGTAGTATAACCACCCCAAGTATTTCCAGATAAATCAATAGCTACCTGATACTTCCAACCTGGAGTATTTACCATTACGTTATCAAACATAGCCGTAAAAGGGCCTTTGATATGATTAAAGTCTTGTGTTAGTTCTTCCTGTGTAAAACCATCAGGATTACTATTAATCTCGTCGAAATTATCTGTACAACCAACTAAGGCTAGAAGACTCAAACAGATTAATGATTTTTTTATATTATTTGTTTTCAT
>NZ_JBSIPG010000097.1:0-273 GCF_054075145.1 Flavobacterium xizangense
TGTTAAATTCTGCATATCCATTTCCAGAATATACCATGCTTTTCCACAATTTTGTTGCTTTCTCCACAATATTGCTCCAGCCTGGAAGCGTAAAATTCACATTGTTTTTAACCGATTGAAAATCTTCTGAAAAAAATGGCGTATTTCTTTTTCCGTTCATCACGATATCACTTTCATAGCGAACCATAAACTGATAAGCTGAACCAAATTTGGTTAAAATCCCTCGAACTTTTCCACTCCCTTCTGGCACAGCGTGATCTGCAAATTTTGCAT
>NZ_JBSIPG010000098.1:0-273 GCF_054075145.1 Flavobacterium xizangense
TGTCTCAGAAGTATTAATTCGTGATTTAACTTCCAAAACACACGCACATACCGATGGAGACGGAAAATTTACATTAGAAGGAGTGCAGGTTAATGACAGTTTAGAAATCACTAAAAAAGGATTTGTAGCTCAAAAGATAAAACTGGCTTCTTTTGATTTTCTGACAATTTCCATAGACGAAAAACCATTTTTACTAGAAGAAGTTAAGATTAGCAACAATCTAAAGTACTTGAATACCATTTCTAAAATTGATTTGGAAATTCAGCCCATTTC
>NZ_JBSIPG010000099.1:0-273 GCF_054075145.1 Flavobacterium xizangense
GCGAGGTTAAGCGAAAGCCAATTAATTACGGCGCAAAAACAGTTTCAAAGAAACAGAGATTTGTCTGCTTTGTTTATGGTCGGTTTTTACGTTTTAAATATTATTGATGCGAATATTGATGCCGCATTGTCTCAATTTAATGTGGATGAAAGATTAGCATTTAAACCCGCAGTTATAAAAAATGATATAACAGCAGAAAATGATTTTGGATTTGCTCTAAATTATACTTTTTAAAAAATAGCCACGAATTCACGAATTTTTTAAAAATTTTAT
>NZ_JBSIPG010000100.1:0-273 GCF_054075145.1 Flavobacterium xizangense
CTTAATCCACCTACTTCAGAAGTACCATTGTCTCCAGTGTTTACTTTACCGTTACCAGCGATGATCAATCCACCCCAGTCACTTTGAGCAGGAGTTGCTTTTCCAGATGTCATGATAACTGGTTTAGCAGCAGTACCGTTGATGTTGATTTTAGCATTTCTTTCTACAGCGATATATAAAGAAGTTGCTTCAGCAGTAGCAGAACTTTTGATTACTGTTCCAGCAGGAATTACCAAAGTAGCTCCACCTTTAACAACTAAACCTCCAGTTAAT
>NZ_JBSIPG010000101.1:0-272 GCF_054075145.1 Flavobacterium xizangense
GGTGTCCCGCGTCACCACCGTCAACCGCAGTCCCGACATCCCCGCGTCCACTTCGGTGACGCTGGGCCAGCCGGCCAACGTGCTGACCTATTCGCCCGAATCCGTCGCCGCTGGCCAGGTGCAGGAACCCGACGCCCTGTCCTCGCTGATGTCCGACAACGTCCGCGCCTCGTCGCTGACCGGCCAGTTCAAGGGCCTGGCCGCGGCCCTGCTTGGCCGCATGCAGAACGATGGCGGCAATTACTCGCTGTCGATCCCGTCGGCCCGCGCCG
>NZ_JBSIPG010000102.1:0-272 GCF_054075145.1 Flavobacterium xizangense
CTTTTTAGATTTCGATTTTTCTTGGTTCTCGTCAGCTGTTTCTTCTTCAGTTTCAGATACTGTCTCCTCTCCTGCTTCAGTTTCTACAGTCTCTTCAGCGATTTCTTCTGTTGCCACTTCTTTTACTGTTGCTTTTCTTGGAGCTCTTTTAGGTTTTGATTTAGATTCTGAAGTTTCAGTTTCAGCCGATTCTGTTTCAGAAGCTGGAACGTCCTGCTGTACGTTTTCTTCGTTAGAAATAACTGGAACAGCCTCTACCTCCTGATCGATTT
>NZ_JBSIPG010000103.1:0-271 GCF_054075145.1 Flavobacterium xizangense
TTTTTATCATCAATTTTTATTTCTGAATTTTTAGGAACTGGCAATTTTATTGTCGCTGTTGTATTTACCGGAATTTCAACATTTAGAATAAACTTTCCGTCTTTCTTTTCCCAAGAAGAAACAATTTTTCCATAAACCGATTGATAGTCCGCTTTCGCGAAAGTCATGTCGCCCACAACTTCTGGCTGAATGAAGAAATGTTTGAATCCTGGTTTTTCAGGATCCGATTTAATTCCGGCTAAACTTTGGTAAAACCATTCTTCAATTTGTC
>NZ_JBSIPG010000104.1:0-271 GCF_054075145.1 Flavobacterium xizangense
GCCAATGTGAGTGCACAGGATGTTTTGTGGCAAAAAGTAACTTCTTCATCGCTTTCGCGAAAAGCAGATGGGGTAAGCTCGGGCAAATTATATTTTAAATTAAATAGCAATCTTCTTAATTCTAAGCTGGCTTCAGCGTCTAATAAAACAGCAAAAAATACAGTTTCAGAAATTACGATTCCAAATACTGATGGAAATTTAGAACGTTTTTCGGTTTGGGAATCTTCTAATTTTGATCCGGAATTACAGGCAAAATATCCAGAAATCAAAG
>NZ_JBSIPG010000105.1:0-271 GCF_054075145.1 Flavobacterium xizangense
TGTAAAGGTACGGATTTTTGTTTGTTTTGTTTCAGGTTTCAGTTCTTGGCTTGTGAGATTTTAACGCAGAGGGCGCAAAATATACGCAAAGGTCGCTAAGAGTTTATTTTGATTTTTTTTAAGAATGCAGAGAACACAAAGCTTTGCGTCACTTTGCTTTTACAAAGCTTCTCAAAAAGCTTTGCGATCTTTGCGTATACTTTGCGCTCTTTGCGGTATAAAAAAACATAAAGCATATCAACTTGAAACATGAAAACGGAAACAAAAAAAC
>NZ_JBSIPG010000106.1:0-271 GCF_054075145.1 Flavobacterium xizangense
GGACCTACTCCAAATTGACCTCCGTCTCCTCCATCTGCATTAGAATCTTCATAAAATTCATTAGAATCTGGACATCCGTCGTTATCGCTATCTAAATCATAAGCGTCGATAATTCCGTCGCCATCAGTATCGAAAACATCGGCAATTCCGTCGCCATTTGAATCTGTGTAATCTGTTAAAGAACCATCACCTGGGCCCGGCCCTCTGTTAACATCTTGAAAATTTAGAATTCCATCTCCGTCTTCATCTCCGTACATATCGTATCCATGCG
>NZ_JBSIPG010000107.1:0-271 GCF_054075145.1 Flavobacterium xizangense
TCTATATTTGACTCATGCAACTTTGTTAACTATGAGAAATGGAATTATCTTAAATATAAGTGACATACTTCTTATTATTCAGTGTATCTATATAGTTGAAACTTTAAATTTTAATTTATTACACAATTCAATTAATCTAAAAGCACTTGCTTATTTCCTTCAATTACATTTTTGTAAGAAATTAGCAAGCAAATCCTTGATATACTATACTTATAAACAAAAGGACATTTGAAAGGAAATAAACAATGAAAACACAAACAGAAAAAATTAC
>NZ_JBSIPG010000108.1:0-271 GCF_054075145.1 Flavobacterium xizangense
GCCCAGCCATGAATCAGCTCATTTTCCTTACAGAAGAAAGGCAATTTCTTACGTTCTAAACGATTCTTTTCAATTTCGATTGCCGACTTAAAGCTACCAATCACGGTACGTGGTAAATTTAACTATACGTGGCTTTCAGGTATACGCGTAGTAATTGATCAACAGCAATTGGCACTGCCCTTGCCTTTAGCTGACGCACATAGTTTAAAAATAGTTGAGCAACGCTGTCAGGAACAAATCCAAAAGATTTATCATCAAGGTGAAATTGTTG
>NZ_JBSIPG010000109.1:0-271 GCF_054075145.1 Flavobacterium xizangense
GAGGCGTTTCTTCGGCTAGAAACTTAGGTTTGAAAAATGCAACTGGATTTTATATTGCGTTGTTAGATAGTGATGATGAATGGCTTCCAAACAAATTAGAACGCCAGATGCAAATTCTTAAAAATAATTCTGAAATTGATTTTCTGGGGTGTAGTAGAAATGGTGAACAATTGAATATTTTCGGAAGAGTAATAAAAAGGCTTCATAAAGCAAATATTAAAGAATTGCTTGTTAAGATGTTTCCTCAAACCTCTACAGCTGTATTTAAAAG
>NZ_JBSIPG010000110.1:0-271 GCF_054075145.1 Flavobacterium xizangense
TTGATTAAGCTTCCTTTAGCAATTTTATTGAATTTCTCCATTCCAAATTGATGCGCTCGATGATCGAGAACTACAAACAATCCTTCGACCATTACGACGGCTCCGTCAATGATAATTCCGAAATCGACAGCACCTAAACTTAATAAGTTGGCACTCATCCCCATCATTTTTAAACATAAAAAAGCAAATAAAAGCGAAAGCGGAATTACAATAGAAACTGTAAAAGTGGTTCGCCAGTCGGCCATGAATAAGAATACAACACAAGTAACCA
>NZ_JBSIPG010000111.1:0-271 GCF_054075145.1 Flavobacterium xizangense
TTGTCGAAATCAGCTTTAATTTTGATTTTCGGAGCGTTTTGCCCGACAATAGCATTAACAGTTAAGTTTAAAGTAACATCTCTATAAGCATTTACGCCTTGTTTATAAGCACCTTCAGCTCCTGCTATCGTACTTCCGGTATGTATAGACATTACTTTATTTTCGGTATCGTAAAAACCTTCCACTTTTGTAAAACGGTATCCTGTTCCCCATTCCCACATCATTTCTGTATCGTTAGCTCCAGCCGCTGCGTAAAATTTAGGAAATCTTG
>NZ_JBSIPG010000112.1:0-270 GCF_054075145.1 Flavobacterium xizangense
TATTGGTACCGAACATCTTATGCTAGGTATTTTAAGAGATGGTAACGGAAAAGCTATTCATATACTTAATAACCTAGCTGTCGATTTAGATCATTTACGCAGAAAAGTAGAAATACTGAGCCCAGCCAATCTGAGCGTTGAAGTAAATGCAGAAAAGAAAAACCTTCATCTTACCCGACAGGCCGAAAGAGCCCTGAAGACCACTTTTCTTGAAGCAAAAGTATTTCAAAGTTCATCGATAAGCACGGCACACCTGCTATTGTGTATCTT
>NZ_JBSIPG010000113.1:0-270 GCF_054075145.1 Flavobacterium xizangense
GTTATTATTCTCTCACCTCTCACATAAAGAAATTGCATTTGATCTGGGCTTCAGCTCTCCCTCTGCCCTTAATAAATTTGTAAAGGCTAAACTAAAAGAAACTCCAACAGATCTTCAAAACGAACTGGCGCAAATTTATACCGCATAGTCCTGTTTGTATAACATCCATCCTTTTCTCCTGTCCTATCTTTGCATCAGTAAAACACTACTGTTTGAAAGATGTACAAATTCTTATTGCCTTACAGGCACTACAGCTTAATTATTTTGTTT
>NZ_JBSIPG010000114.1:0-270 GCF_054075145.1 Flavobacterium xizangense
GGATCCTGAGCGCTTCTTTCCCATTCTAAAGCCGAAAAATTAGTTTCGGTTAAACCAATAATGGTGGTTTTTCCTCTGTCTGCGGCTTTTGCCAAATGAAAACCTCTGTAAAATTCATCAGAAAAGCGTTTGGCCAGAGGTGTGTTTTTGTCAGCAAAAGCATTGTTCCAATCGTTTAAAACAATCGAGACCAAAGTATCATTCGTAGTATTATGATACGTAATATCTTGTTTAATATTTAGTGTTTTTAGCTCAAGATTTACCGCCACT
>NZ_JBSIPG010000115.1:0-270 GCF_054075145.1 Flavobacterium xizangense
GAGAAATCGATTTTATGATAAAACCTTCATGGTTTACTTTATCAAAATCAGATTCCAACTGTTTTTTGATTTCGGAATTTAAATTAGATTGAGAACCTACAATTAGATTATTTTCTTCTTTTAAATCACGTTTAATTTCAGGTGTATTTCCGAGCATTTCCAAAAATGCTGTTTTAAGTTCTTTCTCGGCAATTTTTATGGTTTCTGAATTTCCTAAAACTACCAATCCTTGTAGATTGTCTTTGTATTCTTTTGCCATTGAAGCATTCG
>NZ_JBSIPG010000116.1:0-269 GCF_054075145.1 Flavobacterium xizangense
TTATTTTGTCACGGTGGTTTTTACCCCACTAAATCATTTCTGAGATCATATCGTGCAGTGTATAGCAGTACACAGAAGCTGTGCACTCAACTGTTAACTGTTGGAGGTAAGTTTTTATACATCCTTGGTAAATAATGTATTAAAAAAAAACACGACAAAAGATGATGTTTTTCTTTTGTCCCGACTAGTGACCCAGACGGGACAAATTTCAACAAAATTTATGGAAGATTTGAAGAGATTGGCTTACTGGAAGTAGAGGCTGTCTTTCA
>NZ_JBSIPG010000117.1:0-269 GCF_054075145.1 Flavobacterium xizangense
GTTTAATATGAGTTTTTTTATCAAGAATCTTTTGTTTAATCCTATTACAATTTTTAAAATTGACTTCTTTTTATATAAATAGAAATATAAATAAATCATTTTCTTATTGTTAAAATATTGGTAATCAATATAAAACAAGTAGAAGTACTCGTTTCTATGTGTTTACTTTTATTTAAAATTGTATAAGTTTTTTCCAAGTTTAAATCATAATAGGCTTGACATTTCATGGTTGGTATATCCTTTACGTTCAGAATTTTTTAGAGTTTAAT
>NZ_JBSIPG010000118.1:0-269 GCF_054075145.1 Flavobacterium xizangense
GTAAGGAATAGCTGTTCTTCTTGTCATATGAAAGTCCTAGCCAATCTTTAGCATAATTTTTGCTATTTGGAATTTTACTTTTGTCTAATTTATCTAGCAAACCAACTTTTTTCAAAATTTCTACGTCATTTCCAGGAGCAACAACAAGGTCATAAGTTCCTGGAGAGACTGCCCTAACTTTAGCAATCATCTCATCAGGAGAAGAATAAGTAGTCATATTAACATGAGTCCCGGTTTTCTTTTCATAATTATCAAGGACGGATTGGGGC
>NZ_JBSIPG010000119.1:0-269 GCF_054075145.1 Flavobacterium xizangense
GAACTCCAATATAGTGCTGGTTTTTTATCCTTACTGATGCTGTAGCCAATTAAATTTCGGCTTCTTTCGTGTTTCAGCGAATCTGTAAATTGATTCGAAAGAAATAAAGAAGCATTGTATTTAAGAATATTAATATTCTTGTCATCCCAAGTAAAAACATAAATATCATTGGTGTTTTCATCTTTGGCATTTAAAACCTGAGTTTTTCCTAGAAAGTTTAGATCTAGTGGTAAAGAATTTAAGACTGTTTGACTGAACAAAACTGTTTT
>NZ_JBSIPG010000120.1:0-269 GCF_054075145.1 Flavobacterium xizangense
AGTAAACGGTGCAGTAAGGGCCAAAGCACACGGACAAGCCACAATTAATACCGCTGTAAAAACATTAAAAGCGGTATTGGCATCAATAAAAATCCAATAACCGAAACCAGCAAATGCAATTAGTAATAAAATCGGAGTAAAATATCGGCTTATTGCGTCTGTTATGGTCTTGTGCTTCTGATCTACTTTTTTCTGAAAAATTTCGTTACTCCATAACTGCGTCAAATAACTCTGCGAAACCGAATGCAAAACTTCCATTTCGATTACTT
>NZ_JBSIPG010000121.1:0-269 GCF_054075145.1 Flavobacterium xizangense
TTTTCCCAGTCTTGACCGAAAAACAGATCAGAACCAAAAACAGACAATCCGTGAGCCGCTAAACCAATTCCCCAGAAAAATGCAGTCGAATACGTATGCCATTCAGATAAACCGCTAAAATCAATTCCTCTAGTAAAACTAGATCGGGTTAAACTGGATATAATGATGATAATATTTATGATAATGTAAATTTTCACATGAGAATAAAACCCTTTAAGTTTCTTTACTCTTTTATAAGCTGCATTGTAACTTTCGTCATTCGTATATTC
>NZ_JBSIPG010000122.1:0-269 GCF_054075145.1 Flavobacterium xizangense
ATTCACAGGATCATCTAAAATCTGGCAATGGAAAGGCGGTATTAAAAATGGTAGTGGTACTGACTCTTATAGAGATTTAATGCCTATTCCGTCAAGAGCTATTCAGGCAAACCCAACTTTACAACAAAATCCAGGATACTAACTAACCCTTATAAAAAATAAACAAAATGAAAAATATATATAAAGTTTTAATCGCATTCATTGGTGTATTAGCGGTGTCATGTAATGCAGATGATGTAGAAGATAGACCAGTAATTACACCGGCAGAT
>NZ_JBSIPG010000123.1:0-268 GCF_054075145.1 Flavobacterium xizangense
GTCTTAGCGAGCACTGCGAAGAGGTTTACGCACTGATTGCGTCCCTGAACGCTATCCTCGACCTTTATCTCCCTGCGGCTCAGCAAGCGGAACACCGCTTTGCAATGGGTGAACTGCCGGATGAGGTGATGGAGATCTGCAAGCAGCTGGCGAAACTGCTGGAAAAGTTGCGTGGGCTTGCCGAAATGTTCTTGAACGATCTCAGCGAGAAAACCGGTACCCACGACGTGGTGCGTGTGCATCGCGTGTTATTGCAGATGAATCGCGC
>NZ_JBSIPG010000124.1:0-268 GCF_054075145.1 Flavobacterium xizangense
TTAAAATTAACTTTACAAATTTTAAACAATTAAGAATGCTGAAAGATGAGGCATATCAATATTTTAAAGTGACCTAAATCACACCTGCTATCCTTTAAGCCTACTCAGTGTCTCCCTTGTCATCCCTAAGTAAGAAGCCAGAAGTTTTTTAGGTACTCGGTGAACCAGATGAGGAAATTTTTTTACAAGATTATTATAACGGGTCTCGGCTGTTTCGTTCAGCAGCGACATGATGCGCTGTTCTAAGGCAATGTATCCGTAGTGTGAT
>NZ_JBSIPG010000125.1:0-268 GCF_054075145.1 Flavobacterium xizangense
TGATTTTGTAAACAGGTTTAGAGAAATTATACTGAGCAAATTTCTTTTCTGGAATCAAAACCACAATAATCATAATTACACCGATTATTATCGACATTTTCTGCTGCAATCCTGCAAGAAAAAAACCTCTTCCGAGTAAACCAAAAATCAGTCCGATTGTAGCATAAGCTGTTAATCGGCCGAGATGATACGTCATAATCTGCGTTACTTTTTTAGTTTCATTTTGTCTGTCTACAGGAAGCATCATAGCAATTGGCCCGCACATTCC
>NZ_JBSIPG010000126.1:0-268 GCF_054075145.1 Flavobacterium xizangense
GTCAAGAATCTTAGTTTTGAATTTAAGTGGAATTTACCAATGTTAAACTCAAACTGCACTTGCTCTGCTTTTGTATCAGCTGATTTTCTTTGAATGATTGCTTTAATTTTCATTAAAAGAACTTCAGAATCAAAAGGTTTATTTAAATAGTCATCTGCACCAGCTTTATAACCTTTTAACACATCTTCTTTCATAGATTTTGCTGTTAAAAAGATAATTGGCACTTCACTGTTCTTCTCTCTAATTTCTTTGGCTAAAGTGTAACCAT
>NZ_JBSIPG010000127.1:0-267 GCF_054075145.1 Flavobacterium xizangense
CTAAATATAAAATCTCATTTCAAAATAGTACTTTTGCATGTTCTTTTCATAGAAAGAAAAGCTAATAGAATAAAAACACAAAAATGCCTAAAGAACTTTTACTTCAAGTTACACCAGAAATTGCTGCAAACGAATCATTGCTAAAAGACCATTTGTCTAAGCAAATCAAAGTTTCGGTACAAGAAATTCAGCATGTTTCGATTTTAAAACGCTCTATCGACGCACGTCAGAAAGCGATTAAAATCAATTTGAAAGTTCTTATTTATG
>NZ_JBSIPG010000128.1:0-267 GCF_054075145.1 Flavobacterium xizangense
TTTCAATCTTTCGCAGATTTGAGTTGCTCTTGCCACGGTAATACTGTCTCCATAAATTGCTCCAATTTGCGGAACCAATTCTTTAAATCCTTTATCGTTTGTGGTTCCGCCAAAAACATCCCAAAGCAATTCGATAACACCTTTTTTCTCTTGTTCAGTTTTTCCGTTTGGATTTCCACAGATGATATCTACTGGGTCACCGCTATCAGGACGAATTACTACTTTTCCTTCCCTAGAAACAATTTCATTTTTTAACCTTGGAAGATA
>NZ_JBSIPG010000129.1:0-267 GCF_054075145.1 Flavobacterium xizangense
GTGATTTCCAAAATGTCCCTTTTCTTACTTAAATTTAAAATCTTAATGTTTTCGGCAAAAATTGGTTCATGTCCCGTTAGGTCAACCTGAAAGGACAAAAGCTAAAATTGCTACTTCGCTTATTATTCCATCTATTTATACTCAGCGTGGCATAATAACAAAAATAATGTTGCATAATCAATTAACTGGTTGCAAATTATAAAATGAAACAATCTTTTCCAATAAGAATTTACTTTCTTCTTATTTAAAATTTAATTTTAGATACCC
>NZ_JBSIPG010000130.1:0-267 GCF_054075145.1 Flavobacterium xizangense
GGATCTGCTGTCCCGCGGGCTGATCCATGGCGGCGCGCTGGGTGGCCTGAAGGCGCGCCTGCTGCTGCGCCTGCTGCTCGCCACAGGCGCTTCCCCGGAGGCGCTGCCCGCCGAATTCGCCCGACGCTGCGACGCGCTCGCCTAGGGCCCATCGACATTCAAAGGAGACTGCCATGCAAACGCGCCGCTACGCGCTCGGGATGTTCGCCGTACTGCTTTTCTCATATGTCATCAACGCCATCGACCGGCAGCTGTTTTCAGTCCTTG
>NZ_JBSIPG010000131.1:0-266 GCF_054075145.1 Flavobacterium xizangense
TATAATGTAATCTTTGCTAAAAATACACCCTGTATTACTATTGGTTAAAGTATAGCGAAATCTGTAAGGAGCTCCAGTACTGGAAATATTGGTTATCAAGGTAGTAGGGTTAGTAGGAGAAACAATCACAGCTCCAGCACCTCCAGAAACTTGAGTCCATTGAACGGTTTCTCCAGCGTATAATGGCGTTTGCGCTACAAGAGTTGCTTGTGTAATAGTATTGTCGCAAAAATTGATCACTTCATCACCGCCAGGAAGTGTTGTTA
>NZ_JBSIPG010000132.1:0-266 GCF_054075145.1 Flavobacterium xizangense
GACCTAAATAAAGACAGTTTGGCGCATCTTTAAAAGCTGCAGCAATTTCTTTAGCTCTAGCATCAGTTTCTAAGGCTTCAGATACTTTCTCAGGAATAATTTCTAATTCTTGAAGATAAGTATGGAAATCTGTATTTGACAATGTTCCTTTTGCTTTCCCTAATCTCAAAGCAATCATCGTTAAAACTGTGATTTGAGTCGTAAATGCTTTTGTTGAAGCTACTCCAATTTCTGGTCCAGCGTGCGTGTAAGCACCTGCATGACTT
>NZ_JBSIPG010000133.1:0-266 GCF_054075145.1 Flavobacterium xizangense
GGGCATGTATGAAGTATCCTCAGGCGGAATTGCTGGCACTTCAGTTGACCTTAGAATGGTATTTGCAGCAGCAATTAAATCTAATGCAATGTGGCTGATTATGATTCATAACCATCCCTCAGGACAGGTAAGGCCTTCTGAGGCGGATAAGCAGATAACCAATTAATGTAGTTTTGTGAAATAAAATAAGTGTTTTGTTCCATATTTGTACCATTTATGTGTAAGTTATTGATTTTCAGTGTACGTTATTTTTGAAGAAGTTCGCT
>NZ_JBSIPG010000134.1:0-266 GCF_054075145.1 Flavobacterium xizangense
GGTGAGCCCACAGCGTGTTCATCCCAAACAGTCGGGAAAAAACCAGCACGATCATCAATCCGGCAGCCATAACGGGCCAGCGGTTGTGATTGAGGAGATCGGCCAGCGCGCTCAGGGTCTGCTTTGGGGTACGCATGGCCACCGCGAAACTGCCCAGCGCGATCGCCAGCGCAAACCACACCCAGCTACCATGACGGATGAGATCGAAGAAAAAATCCAGTTCACGAATAAGCATGCAACTGTAAAAACCGGCAATTAAGGTTAAT
>NZ_JBSIPG010000135.1:0-265 GCF_054075145.1 Flavobacterium xizangense
CGGCCACTCGCTCGAGGCCGACACGGCCAAGGCGGTCAAGGCGCTGGGCGGCACCGTCGCCGGCAGCGTGCGTCATCCGCTCAACGCGCCGGACTTCGCCTCGTACCTGCTGCAGGCGCAAAGCTCCAAGGCCCAGGTGGTGGCGCTGGCCAACGGCGGCCAGGACACGGTCAATGCGGTCAAGCAGGCGCGCGAGTTCGGCATCGTGGCCGGCGGCCAGCGCCTGGTGTCGCTGCTGATCTTCCTGTCCGACCTGCGCGCGCTG
>NZ_JBSIPG010000136.1:0-265 GCF_054075145.1 Flavobacterium xizangense
GAGTGCTTGGGTCGCAAACTCCACAATTAGAATTGCATTTTTACAAGATAGGCCAATACCCGTTAATAGAGCAATTTGAAAATAAACATCATTAGGTAAGTTAAAGATCTTGGCAAAAATAATAGTGCCCGTAATTCCTAAAGGTAGACCTAATAAAATAATGAATGGGATTTTCCAGCTTTCATATAAGGCTGCCAAACATAAGAAAATAAACAAAATAGAAATGACATATAAAAAGATAGCCTGCCGATTAGACTGCTGCTCT
>NZ_JBSIPG010000137.1:0-265 GCF_054075145.1 Flavobacterium xizangense
TTTGCCAGCATATTTGCTAAGAAGAAATACATAGAACGTAATCCTAGAATAGCAAAAATATTAGAACTAAATACTAAAAACGGATCTGAAGTAATGGCTAAAATTGCAGGAACACTATCAACTGCAAAAAGAACATCCATAACTTCAATCACAATCAGCGCCACAAATAAAGGCGTTGCAGCTTTCTTTGCAGTTTTCGTAGAAATAAAAAATTTCTCTCCATCCATTTCTGCAGTAATCGGCATAACTTTTCCTAAAGCTTTGT
>NZ_JBSIPG010000138.1:0-265 GCF_054075145.1 Flavobacterium xizangense
ATTTATACAAATAGTAATTTTCTGCATCGGCAGGATCATTATAAAACGCTTTTATTTCGATATCTTTTCCAGTAAAACCGCCTTGATTATTTTGGTCTATTCGCGTGATGGGCGCTATTGATTTTAAAGTTTCAGTTCCGATATATCTACTTCCTCTGCTAATTATAGTTAAAGTATATTCTTCGTCAATAACAGGTTTAAAATTGCTGCAGGCATATTGACCAGTCTTTTTAATTTCGATAAAATTAAATCTCTCTTTGTGACT
>NZ_JBSIPG010000139.1:0-265 GCF_054075145.1 Flavobacterium xizangense
TATGAGGCCACGTATCCCAAACATCGTCAACCATACGCCACATGTTTGCGTGCGTGCTCACGTGCGCAGCTGCTGAAATTGGCGTTTCTCCTGGCGAAGTGCTTAAAACAATTTTACGTCCGCATTTGTCAATCGCATTTCTAATTAGGTTGATTTCGCCTTCGTGATAAGGTCTTGACAAATCATCAATTTTAATAAAATCTACTCCCCATTGCGCATACAATTCCAAAATAGAATTGTAATATTCCTGTGCTCCAGGTTTGTC
>NZ_JBSIPG010000140.1:0-265 GCF_054075145.1 Flavobacterium xizangense
CGTTATCAAAATCGTGAACCACTGCTCCGACCTTCTCCAGTTCGTATTTCTCCAAAATAGAATTGGTAACCGCAACAAAACCTTTGCTGTCTGTAAGCTTCGAGATTTGGCCGACATGTAGAGTAACCAGTTTATGTAACCCTGGCGAATAAGGAGGTAAATCCATCAAATTATTTGTATTACGCAGGAGCCAAATATATAATATTTCTGTAATAAAAAAATGCGGGAAACCGTATTTTTAGAATAACTTTTTAGGACTATGTAT
>NZ_JBSIPG010000141.1:0-265 GCF_054075145.1 Flavobacterium xizangense
GTTCGCGCGCCGAGCACAGCATGCCCGACGATTGCACGCCGCGCATCTTGGCCACGCCGATCTTCATGCCGCCGGGCAGTTCCGCGCCGACGCGGGCCAGCGGCACCTTCAGGCCGGCGGCCGCGTTGGGCGCGCCGCAGACGATCTGCAACAGCGCGCCGGAGCCGTCATCGACTTGGCAGACGCGCAGCTTGTCTGCGTCGGGGTGCGGGGCGATCTCGACGATGTGCGCGACCACCACGCCCGTGAACGCGGGCGCGGCCGG
>NZ_JBSIPG010000142.1:0-264 GCF_054075145.1 Flavobacterium xizangense
TGATTTCTCAAGTATTAATCAGCAAGGTATTGTGTTCTTATACGATCCTGCAACTAATACAAGTAATCCGATCGATCGCAAAATTACTGTTGCTGCTTTCAACGGACGTATGAACTCTAACTTTAAAGTAAATAAACGTTTAAGTTTCTTAGCTTTCGGATTCTATAGAGGGGCTACAGACGGACTTCAGAACAATAGCCACGAAATGTATAAAATGGATATAGGTACACGTTATACATTGCTAGACAATAAAATGAATTTAAG
>NZ_JBSIPG010000143.1:0-264 GCF_054075145.1 Flavobacterium xizangense
GCTTATCTTTCTACAAAAGAGCTTAGAAGATATCTCAAACGCAACAGTTTTGTTGATTATGAAGTGCTTTTAACGAGCGAATATGCTCCAAAACTGTCACTTATTGCGCCTGCTTACAATGAAGGTTTGACAATCGAAGAAAATGTAAAGTCGCTGCTTTCGCTAAATTACAATAACTATCAGGTAATTGTGGTAAATGACGGAAGCAAAGACAATTCGATGGAAATTCTCACCAAAACATACGATCTTGTTTTAACCGATTTG
>NZ_JBSIPG010000144.1:0-264 GCF_054075145.1 Flavobacterium xizangense
GCGAAACCGTTCGTTTATTTGTTGGAAACGGCGGACCAAATTTGGTTTCTTCTTTCCACGTTATTGGTGAAATATTCGACAATGTTCATGTTGAAGGAGGAAGCACAGTCAATAAAAATGTACAGACTACTTTGATTCCTGCTGGTGGCGCTGCCATTGTAGATTTTAAAGTAGAAACGCCAGGAACTTTTATTTTGGTTGACCACTCTATTTTCAGAGCATTTAATAAAGGGGCGCTAGGAATGCTAAAAGTAGAAGGAAAAG
>NZ_JBSIPG010000145.1:0-264 GCF_054075145.1 Flavobacterium xizangense
CTTGAATTGTGTTGGGTATAACACATTCCCAACCACTTTTTTAATTTAAGTACAGATAAGGTTGAAATATTATTCTATTTAAAAACTAACAAGTCTACTTTATATTTAAAGCAATAAAAGTTTATATTAGCTAAACACAAATAGTTGCTTCTTATAATACAAAATATTAGAAAAACTTTGTATCACTAGTGCAAACCAGAATTTACAAATTACAATAGACTTATAACATTACTTTAAAAAAATTAAATTTTACAAAAAAATATG
>NZ_JBSIPG010000146.1:0-264 GCF_054075145.1 Flavobacterium xizangense
TAATCTTTATCAATAATAATTAAAGGCTCTCGAATAGTTTGAACGATAGATTCTGCATAATCGCGCATGGAAAGCAGCTGTTCTTGACGATCCAAAAGTTCATCATTGGTGCACATCAATTCCTGATTATTCGACTGAAGTTCTTCAGTTGAAGTCTGCAGTTCTTCATTAAGCGCCTGTAGTTCTTCCGAGCTGCTTAAAAGCTCTTCATTTGTGGTCTGAAGTTCCTCAAAAGCAATCTGCTGTTCTTCGGTAACCTTTTTG
>NZ_JBSIPG010000147.1:0-264 GCF_054075145.1 Flavobacterium xizangense
CTAAAAATCAGACCTACAAGGCTTTGAAAACCTTGCAGGAAATAAAAACATAAAAAATGGAACAAACACTAAGATGGTTCGGACCAAATGATCCTGTTTCTTTACAAGATATCAAACAAACCGGCGCAACGGGAATTGTAACGGCTTTACACCATATTCCGAACGGACAGGTTTGGACAATTGAAGAAATCATTAAACGAAAAGTAGAAATCGAACATGAAGACGGCGATCCGAAAAAAGGTGCTTCTGGGTTGATTTGGTCGG
>NZ_JBSIPG010000148.1:0-263 GCF_054075145.1 Flavobacterium xizangense
GTTTTTTGTTTTCCAGCAATTAAAAAATTCTCAAAACGGCCTTCTTCATTACATTTCTGAATGGCATATTCTATCGTAACTTCCTGCACTCTTTTGATAATA
The DNA here is from genome assembly GCF_054075145.1 of Flavobacterium xizangense. Taxonomy (NCBI): domain Bacteria; kingdom Pseudomonadati; phylum Bacteroidota; class Flavobacteriia; order Flavobacteriales; family Flavobacteriaceae; genus Flavobacterium; species Flavobacterium xizangense. The sequence continues at coordinate 103 of NZ_JBSIPG010000148.1, forward strand.
GGAAGCCAAAATGAATCTGTCAATTTTACATTTTGAATGTTGACTGGTTCAATTTCGTAACCTGCTTTTAAGGCTGAAGTTTTACTCGATTGTACGGCATTGTTTTTGGTTTCTTTACAGGAAGCTAAAACCAGAAGCGAGATGAAAATCGTTAAAATTGG
>NZ_JBSIPG010000149.1:0-263 GCF_054075145.1 Flavobacterium xizangense
CTTCAGGCTTAAGAGAAACTTCCAGATGAATATCAAAAGCTTTTTTCCCTTTTGTCTGCAAATATGGAAGTGGAGTCGGATCTTGTTTAGGACCTTTAGTTCTAAAAGGTTCCAAAGCATCCATCGTAACAATCCACGGTGAAATTGAAGTGGCAAAGTTTTTAGCTAAGAATGGTCCAAGCGGCACATATTCCCATTTCTGAATATCACGCGCGCTCCAGTCATTTAGCAAAACCATTCCGAAAATATAATCTTCAGCTTCG
>NZ_JBSIPG010000150.1:0-263 GCF_054075145.1 Flavobacterium xizangense
TTAGTGTTGAAAGTATTTTATGCACTTCATTCAACTCGTCATCAGCACCACGATTGGTTAAATCTCCGGTTACGATTACAAATTCAAAATCTGAGTTATTAATTTCTTTTACGATATTTTGAAGCAGAAAATCATTATCATTCCCTACAGAAACGTGCAAGTCTGTAAGTTGAACAAATTTTATAATTTCCTTTTTTTCTGCATTCTGCGAAAATCCAGATGTTATTACAAAAAGCAATAGTATTCTGAAAAATAGATGTTTC
>NZ_JBSIPG010000151.1:0-263 GCF_054075145.1 Flavobacterium xizangense
TCTGGCTATCAGAAACTCCAAATGTAGTTTCAAGAGGTTGGGATGCGGCCTGCAACAGAGTTTGTACTTATGGACTTTTTAAAGATTTAAAAACTAAAAAAACATTCTGGGTTTTCAATTTGCATTTGGATCACATGGGTGAAGAAGCAAGAGTGAAAGGCGTACAGCTTGTTCTTTCAAAAATGAAAGAACTGAACACTAAAAATTATCCTGCTTTTTTAATGGGAGATTTTAATTCGGAACCAAGTACACCACAAATTGGC
>NZ_JBSIPG010000152.1:0-263 GCF_054075145.1 Flavobacterium xizangense
TTTAATGCTAAATTAATCTTTCACAATCATAAAATTATCACAAAAGCATATCGGGAAATTGTCATATCGGGAAAAGTCGATATATTTGCAGCATGGAAACGATAGAAATTTTTAAAGCACTTTCGAACAAATCCAGATTACAAATGCTGGAATGGTTAAAAGAACCCGAAATTAACTTTCCGGGACAGCTTGAACATGCTGGTTTTGAGCATGGTGTCTGCGTTGGGCAGATTCAGGCTAAGGCTGGTTTAACACAATCGACA
>NZ_JBSIPG010000153.1:0-263 GCF_054075145.1 Flavobacterium xizangense
CGTTACGATTCAAAATCTAACTAAGGCGATGTTGGGGTATCGCACACTTGAGAGTCAAGCACACTTTGGGCATGTGCAGGGGACACCGCAGCAAATCGCTCAACTCAGTGCTGCATTTAGTCATACGAAACCGATGTTATGGGATTATTTCTAAATTGAACATCAAAAAAGCCAATCATCCAGGTGAAATCTGAATGGTTGGCTTTTTTTGAATTAAGCAGGTTGGACAATCTGCACGTTGGCATTTAAGACACCGGCAGAGG
>NZ_JBSIPG010000154.1:0-263 GCF_054075145.1 Flavobacterium xizangense
TTTAATTTTTTTGAATTTATTTGGCGTTATACCATCATTTTTGTAAGTATCTGTTCTAAGTAACGAGCCTTGGTTCCACAGATCATTTTTATAAAAACCAAAAGTATTCATGAGATTTAGAGTGGCCCCGATATTAAAAGAAAGCATGGTATTAAAAGCAGGATTTTTAAATATTGTTGGTAAGTTGGCACCCGAAATGTCAAAAAGACGAGTTATAGGTATGTTTTCATAATAATATTCAGTTTTTCCGTTTTGCTGTGTGC
>NZ_JBSIPG010000155.1:0-263 GCF_054075145.1 Flavobacterium xizangense
TTTTAAATGGCTGGACCGTGATGATATTCCAGAAAATATTAAAGGATTTATTGACGAAAAAGATCCGGATATTTTATGTATTCAAGAATATTCTAATTCTGCACATTTAGATTTAAAAGTATATCCGCATCGTTATATTTTTATTGACGGTAAAAAGATTAAAACAGGGCAGGCTATTTTTTCAAAATTTCCTATAATAAATGAGGGTAAAATTATTTTTCCAAAGTCGGATAATAATGTAGTATATGCTGATATAAAGCGCG
>NZ_JBSIPG010000156.1:0-263 GCF_054075145.1 Flavobacterium xizangense
CAATTGAAATAATAATAGCATTTACAGACAATAAAATATTGGCTTTACTATCGGCAATACCACTCAAACGTGTATGGTTTCCTAGAGTAACACGAAATAAAGTATCGATTCCGCGATCTGGTTTTTCTGCTTTTTCTGCTTTTTCAGCTTTCTCTTTCTTTTTATTTTCTTCTTCGAGCGCCGCCGCCGCTTTTAACTCTTGTTTGTTTATTTTTTTCTGAATCATTAACAGATTTCGTTCTTTCAGAGGTTGCCATTTTCTT
>NZ_JBSIPG010000157.1:0-263 GCF_054075145.1 Flavobacterium xizangense
CAAAGATATTTAATGTTTTGAATTGTTTTGGCAGATTTTGCTTGAAAAATTTAAACACATAGAAACATAGATTTTTTAATTGCCATATTGAGGATTTTAGAAAAAATCTAGATTTTCACACATAGACAATGCGTTACGCTATGTGAATTGATGCAAGTGAAACGCCTTTTTTAAAGTTTCAATAACTATGTTTCTATGCGTTTAGAAAAATATACGTTTTACTCACGGTTAAAAATCAAAAAAATAAGTTAATAAGAAACTTT
>NZ_JBSIPG010000158.1:0-262 GCF_054075145.1 Flavobacterium xizangense
GTAATTCCTAAATCATCATTACAGCTTTTCCACAATTCTGAGAATTTAGTTTTTTTATCATCACTCAACTTGTTAAAGTCAGCCGTAACGGTATAACCGTGCATTTCTGAATTGAAAAATTTATCAATAGATTTCACAGGAACACCGCCCCAAATTAATTCTTTTCCAACAGGAAATTCAATTGTTTTCAATTTTTCTTCGCTTAATTTATGCTCCATTTTTCCTTCATTAAAAAAGCTCTCTTCGTAAACCAATTTTGTGC
>NZ_JBSIPG010000159.1:0-262 GCF_054075145.1 Flavobacterium xizangense
GCCGAACAGGCCGCCCGAGGCGCCGACCGTGGGCACCGGGTCGCCGAAGCCCACCGCCACCAGCTGAGTCGCCGCTGCCGCCAGCACGCTCACCGCGTACAGCCACAGGTAGCGCAGCGAGCCCATGGCGGATTCCAGCTCGCGGCCGAAGGTCCAGATGCCCAGCATGTTCACGCCCAGGTGCAGCAGGCCGCCATGCAGGAAGGCGCTGCTGACCACCTGCCAGGGCTGGAAGCCCTCGCCCAGCGGCCACAGCGCGTAG
>NZ_JBSIPG010000160.1:0-262 GCF_054075145.1 Flavobacterium xizangense
CGAAGCCACAGGATTAATCCAAACTCCTATAGAGCCGTCAGCCGGTGGACCAGCATAATTTCCGTTAGTATCTTTTACTGCAACATCCGGAGTAGACAATATAGACGTGCTAATAATACCGTTACTAGCACCGTTGATTGTAATATCTTCATTTGTGATACCTGCACCAATAGACACTCCAACAGTCAACCAATCTTTTAGCTTACTGTCAACATTCGTTTTAAAGCTATATCTTTTAAAACCAGATCGGAAGAGCGTCGTG
>NZ_JBSIPG010000161.1:0-262 GCF_054075145.1 Flavobacterium xizangense
TGTGCTTTACATATGCTATTCGTTTGCAATTTCAAATACAATCCAATATTATCAAGAATATAAAAACAAACAAGAAGAGATAGTTGCAGATAGTGATATGCCAAAACTAGTAGCGCAATTAGTCCAAAAAGAAAAACAGCTGGATCAAATTCTTTCTAATTATGATATAAAAATATCAGATTCTTATCAAAATGATTTACTGAAACAATAAACTGCTTATAGTGATAATTATCATTTAAAAATTACTGACTTCAAAGAACCG
>NZ_JBSIPG010000162.1:0-261 GCF_054075145.1 Flavobacterium xizangense
GACGTTTCTTCAAAACTATGCGAAAATCAACCTTGTACCGCAAATCCAGCGTGTAGTTGGGGTGGGAGATGTAACCGTTTTTGGTGCCAAAGATTACTCGATGAGAATCTGGCTGAAACCAGACGTGATGCAGCAGTACAAACTGATTCCAAGCGATATTTCGGCTGCTTTGGCAGAACAAAATATCGAAGCGGCGCCAGGTAAATTTGGTGAAAACGGAAATCAGGCTTTTCAATATGTAATTAAATACAAAGGGCGTTT
>NZ_JBSIPG010000163.1:0-261 GCF_054075145.1 Flavobacterium xizangense
GTCATAAATTACTCACAACCTACTTTTCTTCTTCAGAATATCTATTTCTTTCTTTATTAAAAGACATTGCTTTTATTTTAATTACTGGCCTAGTTTTCAGTTTTATTCTTTCAAAAAACGAAAAAAGAAACATCACCATCTTTGAAAAGTTAAACAAAACCAACGAAGAAATAGAAGAGTCAAATGAGAAGTACGACATTGTAGCAAAAGCAACAAGCGATACCATTTGGGACTGGAAAATTCAAGAGGATAGCATTAATT
>NZ_JBSIPG010000164.1:0-261 GCF_054075145.1 Flavobacterium xizangense
CGAAGTGGCGCCGCATGGCGGCGACGATCCCACCGTGGTGGTGCTGACGCCCGGCATGTACAACTCGGCCTACTTCGAGCATGCCTTCCTGGCGCAGCAGATGGGCGTGGAGCTGGTGGAGGGCCAGGACCTGTTCGTCGAACAGAACACGGTGTACATGCGCACCACGCAGGGACCGCGCAAGGTCGACGTGATCTACCGCCGGCTGGATGACGACTTCCTCGATCCGCTGTCGTTCCGCGCCGATTCGGCGCTGGGCGT
>NZ_JBSIPG010000165.1:0-261 GCF_054075145.1 Flavobacterium xizangense
GCTGGAGGCCGCCGAGGCGTTGCGCTTCGAGGAAGCCGCCGCGCTGCGCGACCAGATGGGCTCGCTGGCGCGGGTGCTGCATCAGCAGACCATGGAAAACGTCAGCGGCGAGGACACCGATATCGTCGCGGTCGCCATCGCCGGCGGCAAGGTCTGCGTCAACCTCGCCATGGTGCGGGGCGGACGCCACCTGGGCGACAAGCCGTTCTTCCCGACCCATGCCGAGGGCGAGGCCGCGCCGCAGGTGCTGGAAGCCTTCGT
>NZ_JBSIPG010000166.1:0-261 GCF_054075145.1 Flavobacterium xizangense
TCCCAACTTCGGCAAAAATATAACCGGCAAAAGGACGATCGTTTACAGTAACCGCTTCCTTATTTAAAAACCTCGGATTATAAAGATATTGCCCAATTCTAAATTCGGTAATTTCTTTATTTATTTTCGGGTTATCGTTTTTAGATAAAAATCGAAAAAAAAGCTCCAAACCATTGGTGTAATACATATCGTATTTAGACGAAGTGTACAAATCATTATCTGTTATAAAACCTATTTCTTTAGTTTTTCCTTGTCCAAAAG
>NZ_JBSIPG010000167.1:0-261 GCF_054075145.1 Flavobacterium xizangense
GTTTCAAATAAGAGTTGTGCTTGAAAATCAACCGTTGAATGTCCAAAGCGGTCGACGTTAGCGTATGGTGTGTAGACAAAAATCGAACTTGTCGATTCTTGTTGACCATTTTCGCGATAGTCTGTATAGACGATGTACTGCTTAACCTTTTCATCATTAACCTGATTCATACTTGATAGAATCGTCAAATTTTCGTTTGCCTCAATTTGCGCTAACTTTCGTGCATAGGCTTGGTCGTTTTCGTTTGCCATTTGATTAACC
>NZ_JBSIPG010000168.1:0-260 GCF_054075145.1 Flavobacterium xizangense
GGTGCTGCTTTGAAGAAAGTGGGAACAGACGCTCGTGCTGATTTGGAGAAATTCTTCGGAAAACAAATTCACATCGAACTTTATGTAAAAGTGAACAAAAATTGGAGAAGTAATGCTAATATGCTGAAACGTTTCGGTTATAATCAATAATTTTTGTTTAACCGTTTAATTGTTTATTCGTTAAACGAAAATGATTTTTGAAAATGAGACTCTATGAAAATTAAAAAGATTACAATTTTAATAATTACGATTTTAGCTTT
>NZ_JBSIPG010000169.1:0-260 GCF_054075145.1 Flavobacterium xizangense
TTGTTGACCGCGTGGCCGATGTGGATGTCACCGTTGGCGTAGGGCGGACCGTCGTGCAGCACGAAGCGCGGACGGCTGCGGCTGGCGGCGCGGATCGCCTGGTAGACGTGGTTTTCCTCCCACTGCGCAATCCAGGCGGGCTCGCGCTTGGCGAGGTCGCCCCGCATGGGGAAGGGGGTATCGGGCAGGTTGAGGGTCTTTTTATAGTCCATGAACGGCAAAATAGGCGCGCGCGTTTCGCGCGTCTTCGGCGATGGCGG
>NZ_JBSIPG010000170.1:0-260 GCF_054075145.1 Flavobacterium xizangense
TTTGAGATTAGAGAAATGTTTCGTGACATGTTTAAAAACAATATTGATACTTCTCCAATTTATCAGTTAAAAAAACATTATCCGGAGATTTATCAGAACATCTTATCGTACGAAATCGATCAGTGTACCCAGCTTTTTAGAGATAATATTGAAAAAGGAATTCGAGAAGGTCTTTATAGAAGTGATTTAAACATAGAGATTTATGTTAAATTTTATTACACTCTAGTTTTTCATATAAACGAAAATACGGTTTCTGAAAG
>NZ_JBSIPG010000171.1:0-260 GCF_054075145.1 Flavobacterium xizangense
TGGGGATCGTGCATGGCGGTCAACCTGGTGGAAAGTCGGGAAGGGTCGCAGTCTAGGTCCGCCCCCGCACTCGGCGTTGCAATATCATGTTTCGATAATCGCAATGGAGAATCGCCGTGGAACGTGGCGCCCTATGGGAATACCAGGTGTTCTGCGCCGTCGCCGAACGCCAGAGCTTCGTGCTGGCGGCGCGCGCGCTGGGCGCCTCGCCCAGCGCCGTCACCCGCGCGGTGCAGGCGCTGGAGCGCCAGGTCGGCGCG
>NZ_JBSIPG010000172.1:0-259 GCF_054075145.1 Flavobacterium xizangense
CGTACCAATCGGTTAGTGTTTTTTCGGACTGTTGCAATGTAATCATGCCCTTGAGGAGTCAGATCTTCGGTTTTTGCGATTTCTTCCAACGGATTGACAATAAGAGTCAAAGGTGTTCGGAGTTCATGTGAGATATTAGTAAAAAAACTCAATTTGAGTTCTGTCATTTCCTGTTCTACAATTACTTTATTTCGAAGCTGAATCATAGAAGAGGCTATTCTTCTTGACGTTTCTAATAAAGCAGCACAAATAATAAAAT
>NZ_JBSIPG010000173.1:0-259 GCF_054075145.1 Flavobacterium xizangense
TTGTGCTCGACATAGCACAGTCTTAAATAGTTGGTTATGTTTCGAAGCAGTAAATTCTTAATTGATATTTACTGCTTTTTTTAATTTTAAAAGTTATGATAAAACGAATTGACGCTACAGAAAAAGCAATAGAATTAATTAAAATTCTCAAAGAAAAACACGGTGATCTGATGTTTTATCAAGCAGGCGGATGCTGCGAAGGTACTCAACCGCAATGTTTTGAAAAAGGAGGTTATTACCAACGCACTGGCGACGTTTG
>NZ_JBSIPG010000174.1:0-259 GCF_054075145.1 Flavobacterium xizangense
TTTCACTTCAAATCCAACCATATAGCCAAACCATATTAACCAATTGAGTAATGCAGGAAAATCTTGCAGTTCATAACCAGTTTCGGTTTTTTTGCCAAAGTACAGAAACATAACTAGAGTTACTCCAAGTATTATTGAATAGTCAATTAATCCGGCAAGAATTCTTTTTTTAAGATTTGGTTTTGTAGCAATTTGTTCTGGGGTCATTTTTTGGATTTAAGTTGATACAAACATAATTTATAAAAAATTAATATTTGAT
>NZ_JBSIPG010000175.1:0-259 GCF_054075145.1 Flavobacterium xizangense
TCGATTTGGTTCACCACAAAAACAATGATCTAAAAATTAATCTTTCAGATTATTTAGCAGAAAACCTCAACCAAGATTATAATTCGTTAAGCAATTTATTTTCTGAAGTTGAAAATACTACAATCGAAAAATACTTCATTAGCCAGAAAATCGAAAAAGTAAAAGAACTGCTCGTTTACGATGAACATTCTCTCAGCGAAATTGCTGATATTCTCAACTACAGCAACGTCGCACATTTGAGTAATCAATTCAAAAAAAT
>NZ_JBSIPG010000176.1:0-259 GCF_054075145.1 Flavobacterium xizangense
CTTTACTGCATTTTCGACCAATAACTGCAACGTTAATGGCGGTAAATGAAGCGCTAAAGAAGGAGAATCGATCTCAATTTTCAAATCGATTTTATCGCCCAATCTTTTCTTCAATAAATAAAAATACGCGTTTAGGAATTCGATTTCTTCTTTTACCGTAATCGTATCTTTATTAGAATTTGAAATCATATAACGATATACTCTCGTTATATTTTCTAGAAACGAAGCTGCTTCTTTCTGGTCTTCATAAATCAATTCT
>NZ_JBSIPG010000177.1:0-259 GCF_054075145.1 Flavobacterium xizangense
GTGATCCAGGGCGCGGTGCAGGCCAAGGCCGGCCGCATCATCGCGGTCGACACCAACCCCAACAAGTTCGTGCTGGCCAGCGCCATGGGCGCCACCGATTGCATCAACCCGAAGGACTACGACAAGCCGATCCAGGAAGTGATCGTCGAACTCACCGACGGCGGCGTGGACTTCTCGTTCGAGTGCATCGGCAACGTCCACTTGATGCGCGCCGCGCTCGAATGCTGCCACAAGGGCTGGGGCGAGAGCATCATCATCG
>NZ_JBSIPG010000178.1:0-259 GCF_054075145.1 Flavobacterium xizangense
GTGATTATGCAGGCGAATGATACACACTTCGGACTCAGTGCTACGATTTGGACAAATGATCTAAGGCGAGCGCACCGGGTTGCGCACCAAATCGAATCGGGCATTATCTGGGTCAATACCTGGTTCTTGCGTGACTTGAGAACGCCGTTTGGAGGCATGAAGAATAGCGGTATTGGCAGAACTGGCGGTATGCATAGCATTGATTTCTACTCTGAATTGTCCAACATCACCATTAAGTTGTAAGAAAGGGAGTAAGATG
>NZ_JBSIPG010000179.1:0-259 GCF_054075145.1 Flavobacterium xizangense
TGGACAAAGACGAAGATTACAATAAAATTTCGATTGCAGATTATACTCAAAATTATGTAACGACTGCTTTGGCTAATACCGCAACAGATCAGATTGCTATTATTTACGCGCAAGGCGAAATTGGTAGTGGCGAAGGAGATGTCAACACTATTGGCGAAGGTTCGATGCGACGCTCTCTGCAAGAAGCCAGAAAAAATGATGACGTAAAAGCTATCGTTTTGAGAATTGACAGTCCAGGCGGTAGCGCGCTAACTTCTGA
>NZ_JBSIPG010000180.1:0-259 GCF_054075145.1 Flavobacterium xizangense
CCAATTAGACTTCCGAAAAGGACATGTCTCAAAGAATTCTGTTTAGGCTTCATTTAAAATAGATATAACTTTTTTATTGCAAAAATATAGTTTCATTATTAATAATTCATGTTTACAAGAATTAGTTTTAAAACACTTATGCTTTTTTAACAAATACAATGTGATTTCGATTTAAAAACAACACATTTCGCTTCATTTTAAAAACTTGATTTTATGCATTTTAAAACAAAAATTAAAAATCAATTCTTAAGCAATTGTT
>NZ_JBSIPG010000181.1:0-259 GCF_054075145.1 Flavobacterium xizangense
AATATATAGAGGATCGTTACCATCGTTCCTAATGCTGTTCTGCCCGCGGATTTGAATTGCGAAACCTCCGCCTGGCATGCCAGTATTTTGTGTGATATTTACGCCTGACATTCTTCCCTGCATTGTCGCAAACACGTTAGTGACGGGCTGGTTCTCGATATCTTTTGAAGTAATCCGGGCGATGCTCCCCGTCCGGTCACTCTCCTTTACAGAATAGTAACCAGCATTCACCCGGACTTCCTGTAATGTGGTGGTATCG
>NZ_JBSIPG010000182.1:0-259 GCF_054075145.1 Flavobacterium xizangense
AATGCAATGGCGCTGTCGCATCTGTTTTTTTTTTCTTTTCCTTTTTCCACGATACGAACACCAGCAACGCTAAAAAAGGTGATTTATCGTTCATCTGTTTAGTTTGTTGGTTTCTCACTGTTTTTTTTTTCTTTCTTTCTTCTTTTCCAAACACAATAAGTTTCTTTTTTTTTTCACTCGACACCCTAAGTCTCATTTTCTTCTTTCACTCTCTTCTAACGGCACTTTTTACCCTTCACACTCCGGTCCCCTCCCGAAA
>NZ_JBSIPG010000183.1:0-258 GCF_054075145.1 Flavobacterium xizangense
CATTTGGCAGGTGGTCCTGGGAAAAATGGAAGCTATAGAAATATTGAATTGATAAGAAACAATAAAGTTTACAAGAATATTGATATTTATAGATTTTTAGTTAAAGGAGACCAATCAGATAATGTTGCTTTAAAAGAAAATGACGTAATTAGAATTCCTTCGTATAGTCAAAGAGTTACAGTTGAAGGCGAAGTAAAACGTCCAGGTATTTTCGAAATGAAAAAAGGAGAGTCATTTTCAGATTTATTGAATTTTGCT
>NZ_JBSIPG010000184.1:0-258 GCF_054075145.1 Flavobacterium xizangense
GCATTGATTACTGACACATAATTATTCAAATCAATCCCAACATATTCATTGTAAAATTCTTTTGGACTACCAACAAATTTTTTGTATTCATTATCTTTATTACGGAAAGCAAATTCAAAATTTTGTGGTGGCAAACCTAAAGTTACCGCAAGGAAATTAAAGACTTCTTGTAAAAGTTCTTCTTTAACTGCTTTAACATCTCCACCTTGCTCAATTGTATAACGCAAAATTTCAGCATCTTGACGGAGTAGTTTATTC
>NZ_JBSIPG010000185.1:0-258 GCF_054075145.1 Flavobacterium xizangense
CTCTGTAAAATTTCTCAAATACTCGTTTTTGAGCTATCTTACTCATTCCCAATCCATGGTCTCTCACTTTAATCAAAATCATATCTTTAATGTTTTCAGTAAAGATTTCGATCTCTGGCGCATCTGGAGAATATTTAATGGCATTTTCCAAAATATTAACCAGCACGTTCGTAAAGTGAACTTCATTAATCAAACAGGTTGTTCTTGCTGCATTGTAATGTCTTACTACAGTACCTTTTCTGTCTTCTAAAATAAGAT
>NZ_JBSIPG010000186.1:0-258 GCF_054075145.1 Flavobacterium xizangense
CAGGTGCCAATGCATTACGAATCGGAAAGTTTGAACAAGCTAATAATGGAACTATTTTTCTGGATGAAATTGGCGAATTGCCACTCGATTCTCAAGTGAAATTATTGCGCGTGCTACAAGAAAAAGAAATTCAGCGTTTGGGAGGAAATAAAACGATAAAAATCAATGTTCGTATTGTAGCGGCTACCAACAGATCGCTGGAAAAAGAAGTTGCCGAAGGGCGTTTCAGACTTGATTTGTATTATCGATTAAATGTCT
>NZ_JBSIPG010000187.1:0-258 GCF_054075145.1 Flavobacterium xizangense
GATGATCTTCCAAGATTTAGAAATTCTTATAAGCAAATTATGCAAATGGTACTATTCATAGTTACTCCAATTATTGTATTAATGGGATTGTTAGCCAAACCTTTGATCATATTGTTGTTTACTGATAAGTGGCTTGCTGTAGTGCCAATTTTTAAAATTATATGCTTTACCGGAATACTGTATCCAATTCATTTGTATAATTTAATTGTATTGGAAGTTAAGGGAAGAAGTGATTTGTTTTTAAAGTTAGAAATTTTC
>NZ_JBSIPG010000188.1:0-257 GCF_054075145.1 Flavobacterium xizangense
TGAATTAAAGTTGGAGGTAAACCTTTTAGTTGAGACAAACTTGCCTGCAATGGCGAAGCATAGATTTCTTTTCTTTTAGAAGGATCCACATATTGATCCCACATCCATTTCATTAAAGAATCAGTTAGAAAACGCTGTTTGCCGTATACTTTATACGATTCTGTTTCAAAATTAGCATCGGTTACAGGCCAGAACAGAATTTGCACTTTATACAAAGGCGTTCCTTTTTCTTTCGCCATTAAAGCACTTGCTGTAGC
>NZ_JBSIPG010000189.1:0-257 GCF_054075145.1 Flavobacterium xizangense
TTTACGACAACCGACACTAAAAACTGGAAAATATTATACCGCGTTGCTAATACCGATACAAAAACGGTTAAAAGAATTGAAGAAGCGATTAGAGTATTTTTATTAGTAGAAAATTACGAAAGATTGACAACATCTCTGGATAAATACAATAAAACAGAAAGTTTTGTAGTTATTCATGGTTTAAAATCTGAAGCTTATGCAAATGATATTGCAGGAGTTTTTAGAGAAGATAAAAAATATAAAATTCCAGATCAGGC
>NZ_JBSIPG010000190.1:0-257 GCF_054075145.1 Flavobacterium xizangense
ATTGTGATAACAATTTAAATAAAATAAAGCTGTATTATTAGAAATATCAAGAGATGTCAGTTGATTGAATCCGCAATCTAAATATTGCAAAATTTTGTTCTGTGAAACATCTAAAGTTTCTAGTTTATTAGTATTACATCCAAACCAATATAAATGCAAATTCTTAGTTACATCTAAATTTGTTATTTGATTACCCGTACATAGCAATGATTGAAGTTCCACCATATTAGATACATCCAGGGTTGTAATATGATTAT
>NZ_JBSIPG010000191.1:0-257 GCF_054075145.1 Flavobacterium xizangense
GGGATGCAGGTGCGTATGCCAATCGTTGACTGGCGTCGCCTCTGTAAACAAGAACCTACGTTGATCGACTACGTAGTCTGATCAGATTAGGGTAGTCCTGAAGATATTCGCCCTTGCATAACAAATATGGAGCATATACATGGCGTGGAATCAGCCCGGTAATAACGGACAAGACCGCGACCCGTGGGGAAGCAGCAATAATCAAGGCGGCAACTCTGGGGGAAATGGCAACAAAGGTGGTCGCGAGCAGGGGCCTC
>NZ_JBSIPG010000192.1:0-257 GCF_054075145.1 Flavobacterium xizangense
TTGCAACTTCCCTTTACGCACAAGATCCCGCGCAGTACGGAACACCATTTGCAGGCGTTCCCGATACACGAGATATAAACATGTATCAAGTGCACATTCGTCCGTTTAGTGCCAACGGAAATCTAGCCGGAGTAACCGCCCGTTTAGATAATATCAAAGCACTCGGCACCAATGTCATTTATTTAATGCCGATTTTTCCCCACGGAACCGATTCCCGAAGTTCCCCTTCACCTTATTGCATCAAAGATTTTAAAGCC
>NZ_JBSIPG010000193.1:0-256 GCF_054075145.1 Flavobacterium xizangense
TTTTGGAAAAGAAGGTTTAATGCCAAACCGCTTAATTATAAACATTCAGCCAGCAATGGATATAAGACTGCAGTTTATGACTAAAAAGCCAGGGCTTTCCTTATCGCTCAAACCAGCTGAGATGGTCTTCGACTACTTCTCATGCTCGGCCAAATCGCCGGAAGCTTATGAAACGCTGATACTTGATGCGCTGCTTGGAGACCCTACTTTATTTATGCGCTCAGATCAGGTCGAAGAAGCTTGGGACGTAGTGACA
>NZ_JBSIPG010000194.1:0-256 GCF_054075145.1 Flavobacterium xizangense
TTACCATTGGATTTCCATTTGAATGTATCAAGAACACCAATGACCGCAAGCAGATCATGCAAGGTATCCTGAACTATCTGAAACCATTAAAACGATAGAATAATATCAATAATTATTAAAATAAATATCATGTATAAAATTCAAGCTAATCCAACAGGGACTCGCAACATTGAAGTTAGCGATGCCCATTTGAATACAATAGAAAAATATCAACTTTTACGGGATCTTGTAGACAGCAACGGTATCGTCAATGAAG
>NZ_JBSIPG010000195.1:0-256 GCF_054075145.1 Flavobacterium xizangense
TTTGTTTGAACTAAATAATCGGCTCTTTCAGAAATTAATCGATTAATGTTGTTGAAACCTCCATTAGTTTCTTTTGTTGGATATTTCGAAAAACGGGATTCAAAACCCGATTTGTTTTTATTATTCGTTACAAACAATCCCGGATAATCTTCTAGATTGGCCTCTAAGAAAACGGCTTTTTTATGGTTTTTATAATCAATTAAAAAAGGCAAAAATGCTAAAGTATCTTTGCTGAATTCACTAATTTTTTTGTTTT
>NZ_JBSIPG010000196.1:0-256 GCF_054075145.1 Flavobacterium xizangense
CTTGAGTTTCATCAACATTGATGTTTTTGCTACCTTCTACTTTTGTATTAGATGCAGCTTTTACATCGTTCAATTGTTTAACATTTACAGCATCGTTGTCTTCTACGCCAGCTGTTACGTTTTTGATTTGCGTATTGTTAGCGTTGAAGCCATTATCTGTAACGAATTGTTTGTTGTTGATTGTCAAGCCATCGTTGTTGATAGTTGTTTGACCAGTTGTTACGCTGTTCAAGTTTGTTAAGTCTTTTGCAAGTTT
>NZ_JBSIPG010000197.1:0-256 GCF_054075145.1 Flavobacterium xizangense
GGCACGAAGGACAGCGTCGACCCCATCCAGCACTTGATCGGCACCGCCACGGGCTGGGGCGGAAACCCCGCCAAGGACGCCACCTATCTCGGCGGGGCCGTGCCCGACAATGATGGCAAGACCATCTATCGGCTCACGGTCGGCCAGGTGCCCGTCGACAGCTTCTGGTCGGTCAGCGTCTACAACGCGCAAGGCTACTTCGAAAAGAACCCGTATGGCGCCTACTCGTTGAACAACCTGACCGCCAAGAAAAGCG
>NZ_JBSIPG010000198.1:0-256 GCF_054075145.1 Flavobacterium xizangense
GCTGCTGATAGCTTTATTCCAGAGGTTGATATTAAAGTTGAATTTTTCGACGGACAGTCAATCACAACTAAAATCGTTTCTCAATCTTTAGAATCTTTATTTAAAGAATCAGATTTCATCACATTGCACGTTCCTGCTCAAAATGGTTACATCATTGGAGAAAAAGAACTTGAAATCATGAAAGACGGAGTTGGTATCGTAAACTGTGCTCGTGGTGGAGTTATCGACGAAGTTGCTTTAGTTAAAGCTTTAGATT
>NZ_JBSIPG010000199.1:0-256 GCF_054075145.1 Flavobacterium xizangense
GGAAAAGCTACTATCTAACCAAACAAGGAAAAATAGTTGGTCGTGACAGTTTGTATGTTTTTGACAATGGCCCTGATTGTGAAAATGAAGGCTTTATTAGATTCACAAATCATAAAACAGATAAAATGGGAATCTTTAACAGTGAAGGAAAAATTGTAATCCCAGCGCAATACAGCGCTTTAACCAAAGTTAGAAATGGCCTAATCGTTGTCTTAAAAGACGCAGAGAAACAGCAAGATGGAGAACATTTTTTCTG
>NZ_JBSIPG010000200.1:0-256 GCF_054075145.1 Flavobacterium xizangense
GTTGAATTGATCCCTTTTAACAAGGAATTTCTATGGCACGCATTATTGTTGTGACTTCGGGTAAAGGAGGCGTTGGCAAGACCACCTCCAGCGCGGCCATCGCTACTGGTTTGGCCCAGAAGGGAAAGAAAACCGTTGTTATCGATTTCGATATCGGCCTGCGTAATCTGGATTTGATTATGGGCTGCGAGCGTCGCGTAGTTTATGACTTCGTCAACGTCATTCAAGGCGATGCGACGTTAAACCAGGCGATGAT
>NZ_JBSIPG010000201.1:0-255 GCF_054075145.1 Flavobacterium xizangense
TTTGAACATTGACTGTAATGCCTGGGAAATTCGCTCTAAATATATTTTTAGTGATGATTACGCCATTAGCCAATTCATCAGGAAAAGAGCGATGAACCAAAACTCCCATTGCAATATTTTGCTGGTCAATTCCGAAAAGTTCCCTTTCGTTGTACGAAGCTTCATTCCAAACGCTTGCCCAAACCTGTTTAATTGCCTTTTCAAAAGTCTTGATGCTGTCGCCTAAAATTCCAGTTTTAGAATCGTACAATCCAG
>NZ_JBSIPG010000202.1:0-255 GCF_054075145.1 Flavobacterium xizangense
GCAATATATTTTGTTAGAGGGCATGATTTTAATGATTTTGTATTAAAAGAACTGATAGGTCGCGGCAGTTATCTTTTGCTGGAACAAGAGAAGCTAAGACGGATTGCAATGCAAGATAAGGAGGGCGTAGCTCAGTTATATAAAGAGGCAATAAGTGCAATGAGTCTCGTTCAATGTCGAGAGGACTATTCTTTTTGTAGGCACTTTAAAAATGCTTTAATGAAAGTAGACGCTATTCTTGCTGCATGATGTTGT
>NZ_JBSIPG010000203.1:0-255 GCF_054075145.1 Flavobacterium xizangense
CAAGGTGATAAAGAAGAATATACCCGTGTAGATCATTGGAGTCAAATGGCCATAATTACCGCAGACATCACTACCGAAAGCAAAATTATTTTCCCACAAATGATTGATTTGTTTTACTCCAATCCAGATGTTCAGAATCCAGCCGATTTTGTTCGCGCTTCGATGTCGATTCCGTTGTTTTTTACACCTTTTAAAATTAAAAATATTCCAACCGGAGTCGATTCTTGGAACAAATGGAATGATGCAACTTGCCTT
>NZ_JBSIPG010000204.1:0-254 GCF_054075145.1 Flavobacterium xizangense
CGTGTTGTAGCTGCGCTAAATAAAACGAGTAATTTGAACTCCGATGCTGATCAGGTATGCCTTGGACTAAATAGTCGACCACTTGCTGACGAATTTTCTGGCGATCATCATCAACATAAGCATCTACCAAACCACTAGCAAAACGCTGGTTCCCGCCAGTAATACTCCATATGAATGGACGATCTTTGGCGTTATATTCTTGTACCCCAGCTTCTTGTTCAATCACTTGCGGGCCATTTAAGCCTAAACGTCCT
>NZ_JBSIPG010000205.1:0-254 GCF_054075145.1 Flavobacterium xizangense
CTCTAAAAACAATAGCACCATATTGATCTGCTGAAAAATCTGTTCCAAAACGGCTTAAGATTCTGGCTATTCGTTCTGGCAAAAGCTGGAAAGAATGAAGATGAAGCGCCTCTATATAATCTGGATTTTCGTAGCTCTTAAATGCCTTCTCAAGCAAAGCGCCGACATTGGATAAAATATTTCTTTCCTGGGGCGTAACCTCCACTATTAGCGGGCTTGTAGGAATTTGATAAACATAATTTTCTTTTACTGGT
>NZ_JBSIPG010000206.1:0-254 GCF_054075145.1 Flavobacterium xizangense
GATCGTAAAATTTGTCTACAGAAGATTTGTATGTTCCGTCTTCGTTGCATTTTACGTAAACCATTCCAGATGCTCCCACTTGCGGACGTTTAACCCAGTCAATTAATCCGTCGATTTCTTTACGAGTGTAGTTTCCTGCTCCAGGAACAGCAATTCCGACAACTAATTCTGCTGCATTAAATACTGGGAATTCTTTATGCTGTGCAAACTCGTTTAATTCTCCAAACTTCATTCCGAAACGGATGTCCGGTTTG
>NZ_JBSIPG010000207.1:0-254 GCF_054075145.1 Flavobacterium xizangense
TCTGCATAATTTTTAACTGTAATAAAATCTCCTTAATCTGCTAAATCTGCGGGAAAAATTTTCTTTGCTTTGCGTTTATTTCTGCCACAGATTAGAAAGAAAATCTGCGTAAATTTTTCAGCAGCAATAAAAATCCCAAAAATCTGCAATCCCGATAGCTATCGGGAGCGTGAAAAAAATATTCACAAAGCTTAAGGACAACAGCTTTGCGAACTTTTTCAACGCAAAAATTAAGTTTTCAAAATAAAAAAAAC
>NZ_JBSIPG010000208.1:0-254 GCF_054075145.1 Flavobacterium xizangense
CATCCTGATCAAAAATATATCGACGGACTTGCTGCAAACGATTCTGTAGTTATTGAAATGATATATAAAAAGTTCGCGCCAAAAGTTGTCCAGTTTATCACTAATAATTCTGGTGACAAAGATCATGCGCAGGATGTGATTCAGGAAATCATGATTTTGCTTTTTAATCAGGCGAAAGCCGGAAAACTTCAGCTGACTTGCCCATTTGATGCCTATTTTTTCCTGTTATGCAAAAGACGCTGGCTCAACGAACT
>NZ_JBSIPG010000209.1:0-253 GCF_054075145.1 Flavobacterium xizangense
GTCTTGTCATATCCAGTATTTTTCTCAACGCCTGTTCATTTTCTCCTGTCTGCATAGCCATTTTCTTTAGATTTATAAATTATTAGAACGTCTTTTTACTCTTTTCTTTTTTGTTGCTTTCTTAAGCTGATTTGGAACATAAAAAGCATCATTTTCGACCTTGGTTATTACTTCTATCATCTTTTCAACAGCAGATTTGAAATCAAGGGATTTCAAATCCTGCTGAAGGTCTTTGAAAAAGTCTACCTTATTT
>NZ_JBSIPG010000210.1:0-253 GCF_054075145.1 Flavobacterium xizangense
CTGCGGTTGTCACTTTGATAATTGCCATTTTATGGGCGCCGTATATTGGTAAATTTGATTCGTTGATTGCTTATTATCAAGAGATATTATCTTATTTGGCACCGCCGGTTGTAGGAACATTTTTCCTCGGATTATTCTGGAAACGTTCTAATGCCATCGGAGCTTTCAGCGGTTTAATGTCGGGATTATTTATTGCAGTGATTATTATGAGTGCGAAGTATATTTTAGGTATTCAAATCGGGTTGCACTTTTT
>NZ_JBSIPG010000211.1:0-253 GCF_054075145.1 Flavobacterium xizangense
TTACGGATCCGCTCGCTGGGAAAGCGGTATAGAAATTCCGGCTCACGATCAAGATTTCTATGCCTTGAAAGAGGTCTCTCACGGAAATGTGCAGCAGATTCTTTTTCCTTCAAAAAGCACTAAGGCCTCATGCAGAGCCTTTGTATATACTCCGCCTTCTTATTATAAAGATAAGAATAAAAAATATCCGGTTTTGTATCTGCAGCACGGTTGGGGGGAAGATGAAACGGCATGGAGCAATCAAGGTCGCGTC
>NZ_JBSIPG010000212.1:0-253 GCF_054075145.1 Flavobacterium xizangense
TATTTTTTTCTTCGGTTTATCAAAAATGGGGTAACTGAAATTCAAACCATGTTTAATTTGGCCGTCATAGACCATTACTTTTGAAGTTACTTCGTCAAATTGCTTTCGAATTATAATCTTATTTATTCCCTCTTTGTCATTGGCGATTTTTTTAAGTTCAGTTTTATTAAAAACAGATCTGGAAACAACTACATTCTCCAATTCTACAGCTTTTGGAGTCATATTTACAATTATAAAACCACTTTCTAAATCT
>NZ_JBSIPG010000213.1:0-253 GCF_054075145.1 Flavobacterium xizangense
CAACCCGTTGATGACGCACTTCTTTCTTAACGTGCTTTTCAAACCATGTTCTTGCGTTTAGCTACACAAGTCAAACAATTGCTTCCAGTAATCATTCGCCTTGTTAGGCTAATTCTCAGAACATAACCGGTTTGAACGCACTTCTATTTTAGCAGTCTTTAAGACTGTGTGCTAATATTAGTCTATTTTTCGTTGAAAAAAATCAAACTTTAGTCCGAGTTTTACGCGCGGGGAAAGAATTGGCGGTAATCTT
>NZ_JBSIPG010000214.1:0-253 GCF_054075145.1 Flavobacterium xizangense
GTGGGTCACAAAGAGACCGACAAAAACGAGTAATGCTAATATAATAACGGCCGGATAGTGTTTAAACCAGCTCAAAGGTTTCTGCATTTTTTTCAACACCTTTGTTATGTTTTATTAATTTATAAGGTTAATTATAGCAAAAAACTCAACTTGCGAAAGGGTTTCAGCGAAAAAGTTACAAAAAATTCAAGATTGATTGACTTTTTTTTGAAATAACGTTAATCTTATAACAATAAGAATAAGTGATGACCAG
>NZ_JBSIPG010000215.1:0-252 GCF_054075145.1 Flavobacterium xizangense
GATCGCAGTCCAAATATAGAGGTCAGGATTTTAATGCCGAACTGGAATTGGATCTTAAATCTGCTTACACTACACACAAACAAAATCTAACTGTCAACGGAAAAAATATCCGAATCACGATTCCTGCAGGTGTTGAAAACGGACAGATTATAAAAATTCCAAATCATGGCGGTCCTGGTGTAAACGGAGGTCCAAACGGCGATTTGTATATCACTTTTAATATCTCTAATAATTCAGATTTTAAGCGTGAAG
>NZ_JBSIPG010000216.1:0-252 GCF_054075145.1 Flavobacterium xizangense
TTTTAAAAACGCCGCTGTTTTTATTATCACGCTTTTTATAGGCATTTTGCTTTTATACGCCACATTTTCGGGTTGGGAAAACTATAAAAGCCAAAACGAAACGAGCGAAAAATACCAGCACGAATCGAGAGAAGACTGGTTGAAAAATCCAGATAAGAATCCGCATAGAATGGCGCATTACGGGAATTTTGCTTTTAGAAAAAGTACTCCGTTAAGTGTTTTTGAATTCGGAATGGAACCTTTTTTTGGAAA
>NZ_JBSIPG010000217.1:0-252 GCF_054075145.1 Flavobacterium xizangense
GAAAAAACAGCTTCCTTGATTATAAATTTTATTTAAACCGCCTTAGCTTTTTGTGGCAAAATTGAAGGCAACTCCAGTCCTTTGTTTATTGCTAATTGAATTAAATAATAGTTTAGTATCTTAATTACGGCGAACCTTCCTTTACATTAAGTGATGCGTTATCAGAGCAGTTTTGCAGAATTTACATATTATAATTATTATATTTACTGAAATAACAGCTGTCAGTCTATGTACGAGGAATTAAAGTATTGG
>NZ_JBSIPG010000218.1:0-252 GCF_054075145.1 Flavobacterium xizangense
GCTTCGGCAGTTTTATAATTGTAAGCAACATTCTCTCCTACTTTCTTAGCTCCCAATACGCTAGTCATATTACTAGATCTAGCCGTAAAATCGTTATGATTTACAACATTATTTTGAATCATATATTTATTATGTTCTTCACATTTAAAAGAAATATGATTCACTCTTTCCAAAGCATTCAAACCAACACTCACACGGTATTCGTTTATCAGCTTCATCGTTTCTATTTCGGTATCGTTGTAAGTGTAATTG
>NZ_JBSIPG010000219.1:0-251 GCF_054075145.1 Flavobacterium xizangense
GTTAGTTTTCGGAGTTTTTTTTCGCCACGAATTCACGAATTATTTTTTTTCAAATCTTTACGATTATTTATTCGAATTAATTCGAATAATATTAGCTAAAGTATTTAAAAGTAAAATTCGTGAATTCGTGGCTAACGCTATTTATTTTGTTTCGGCTTTGTTTAGAATGTAGCCAATGGTTTCACGATTTAAACGCAATGTATGAAAGACAAAAAAGCCGAAAATTTCTGTTCGGCTTTTGTCGGGGTGGC
>NZ_JBSIPG010000220.1:0-251 GCF_054075145.1 Flavobacterium xizangense
TGTAAGCTACGTGAATCGCCATCCTCATATGACCATAACCGCTTTGACTGTCTCAGCGCAAAGCAATGATGCGGGAAAGTTAATTTCCGATTTGCATCCGCAACTTAAGGGAATCGTCGATCTGCCGTTGCAGCCGATGTCCGATATCAGTGAGTTTGTCGGCGGCGTGGATGTGGTGTTTCTGGCCACCGCGCACGAAGTCAGCCACGATCTGGCCCCGCAGTTTTTGGCGGCGGGTTGCGTGGTGTTTG
>NZ_JBSIPG010000221.1:0-251 GCF_054075145.1 Flavobacterium xizangense
CTTTTCTATGTTATCCACAGGTTCCACAGGCCCTACTACTATTACTTAAAATTCTTTTATAATATATATATCTATTTTCCTTCGGAGGTTTAACATCCATGAAATTCTCAATTAACCGCAACGTGTTCATCAAAACCCTTAATGATGTTCAACGTGCCATTTCAGCTAAAACAACGATTCCTATTTTGACGGGGCTTAAATTAGTGCTTTCGCAAGAAGGCTTAACCTTAACCGGTAGTGATGCTGATATT
>NZ_JBSIPG010000222.1:0-251 GCF_054075145.1 Flavobacterium xizangense
CTTGAACTTAAAATCCAGTTTTTTAGATTCGTTAAAAGACCTCCAATTCGGAAAACCCGTTTGGTGGCTCAGAATAATTCTAGTGGTTAATAATTTATGGTCTGGGTTGTTTTTAATATCCGGATCGATCCAATATTTATCAAGTGATTCGTCTAAATTCCATTTTCCTTGAGAAACTAATTTCAAAGCAATTATTGCAGTTATTGGTTTTGTCAAAGAAGCGACGTTCCAAATCGTATTATAAGACGCAG
>NZ_JBSIPG010000223.1:0-250 GCF_054075145.1 Flavobacterium xizangense
GCATTTTTATAAGAAGCTCTTTTTTCTGCAATTGCATCTGCACGCAATGCGTAAGAAATGTCTAAACCAGAATCTCTCATGTTTAAACCTTGATTCAAACCTTGTGCTCCACAACCAACAATTACAACTTTTTTTCCAGCCAAAGCTGCAATCCCGTCTGCAAATTCAGATTGCTCCATAAATTCGCAAACTCCTAATTGTTCTAATTGTAATCTAAGTGGTAATGTATTGAAATAATTTGCCATTTTTG
>NZ_JBSIPG010000224.1:0-250 GCF_054075145.1 Flavobacterium xizangense
GTTTTGAGTTAAAAAGAATTTAGAATAATCTTCTTCCCCTTTCCAGTTTAACTTTCCTGTAGCTCTGTCAAAAGAATATAATTTTCCGTACAATAAATAGTAAATTACTGATCCGTGTACTGTAGCGATGTTTGTGTTTGCTGATTCTTTAAAGAAAAACTAAACAATGATTTTGCTTTATCAACAGCTGTATTCCATTTCAATTCACCAGTAGTCATATCCAATAAAGCAATTGCCATATCGCCATCTT
>NZ_JBSIPG010000225.1:0-250 GCF_054075145.1 Flavobacterium xizangense
TTCAAGAAGTTATCCTTCGGTTGTAAAACCAATGATGCAATTGATTCCAAAAGCACAGAATGCATCTTTAATTGCAACTACTAACATGATGCTTACGTCTCGCGGACCAATGTTCTTATCAGACACGGCAATCAATATTAATCCGTCTGCTCAAGACCTTGTTAATATTGCCATTATGACGGCTAAGACGGCTAAAATGTTTGGTGTTGAGCCTGTTATTGCAATGGTTTCATTCTCAAACTTTGGTTCT
>NZ_JBSIPG010000226.1:0-250 GCF_054075145.1 Flavobacterium xizangense
GTAACGGTAGAATTCATCGATTTAAAAATCGCACCAGAACCAATTAGAGCGGTGTCTTTTTTCTCGCGAACAATATCTGTAGCGTCAATAATGGCTTTAGAAACACTGTCGTTTCCGTACATAATTCCAACTTCATGATCATCAAAAAAAGCATCGTCAATTCCTGCATTTTTCAAAGCTTCTATAGTGGCCATATACGCATACTCGGTTTCCTCACCGATGCTCATGCGTTGTCTGCGTGTCAAAAGAT
>NZ_JBSIPG010000227.1:0-250 GCF_054075145.1 Flavobacterium xizangense
TGAATGTCCTTAAATTGCTGTGTTGTTTTAAGGAAGGTTAATTATTAATAGATTTTCTTTTAGTTTTTAGACTGATAATTCTGGTTTCATACCCAAATCACGTAAATGCTTAAAGTGAGCGATAACAGCACTTCGCATTGTTTTGTATTCGTAGTAAGGCAAATTGCATTCCTTTGCAGTTTCTTTTACGATTTTTGCAATTTTACCATAATGAATGTGACTGATATTTGGGAAAATGTGATGCTCGATC
>NZ_JBSIPG010000228.1:0-250 GCF_054075145.1 Flavobacterium xizangense
GCCAATCCTAAATTCAATCCGAAATCGTAAATTAAATCAGCTTCTTTTTCAGAAGTTTTAGCCACAATTGCCCCCATTTTCATGGCTGCTGCTACTAGAACCGCTGTTTTGTATTCGATCATTTTTAGATATTGCGGGATCGTAACATCTTTACGAGTCTCAAAATCAACATCCCATTGCTGTCCTTCGCAAACCTCAAGCGCCGTTTTGCTGAATAATTTGGCTAAATTTCTAAAAACAATTGGTTCAT
>NZ_JBSIPG010000229.1:0-250 GCF_054075145.1 Flavobacterium xizangense
CAGCATTACTGGTTA
Organism: Flavobacterium xizangense; assembly: GCF_054075145.1. Taxonomy (NCBI): domain Bacteria; kingdom Pseudomonadati; phylum Bacteroidota; class Flavobacteriia; order Flavobacteriales; family Flavobacteriaceae; genus Flavobacterium; species Flavobacterium xizangense. Next base: position 16 of record NZ_JBSIPG010000229.1, read on the forward strand.
TCTGGGCGCACGTACTGGAAACATTTACTCTATAATAATATTCGCCAGCGGGTAAAGAACTATCTGATGCAAATGATGGACTGGTCTGTCCTGAAATATCTGCCCAGCCAGTTGTTCCGTCTGCTGATGACTGCCATTGATAGGTATAGGGGGCAATGCTTCCTGAAGGTGTAGTATTTAATGTTAATGTGCCTCCTTCACAAATAACAGCATCACTTGTTAAGGCGGAAGTGGT
>NZ_JBSIPG010000230.1:0-250 GCF_054075145.1 Flavobacterium xizangense
TGACGAAGGAAGGGTCACACTAGAAATTCCTCAAACAAAATTACCAATGTTGGTAGAGTTTACCATTGAGATTCCTCGTTCCTAAATGACAAAAAACTGTTACTTTTTATTGCATATAGCTTATAAAATAGCCCACGGTTTCAACCGTGGCTACGCTACGAATATCCGCAATCGATGATTATTAATAACTGCTTTAATTACAAAACGTTTCCCACGGTTGAAACCGTGGGCTATGTTTGAAATAGCTGAT
>NZ_JBSIPG010000231.1:0-250 GCF_054075145.1 Flavobacterium xizangense
GGTCGACGGCCCCTTTTCCAGCCTGGTGGGGCACTGGGAGTTCCAGCCGCTGGCCGAGGATGCCTGCAAGGTGCTGTTCACCATGGAATACGCCTTTTCCAACCGGGCGCTGGAGATGGTGGTGGGGCCGGTGTTCAACCGCATCGCCACCAGCTTCATCGATTCCTTCACCAAGCGCGCGCAGGCCAAGTATGGCGAATGAGCCGTCCGCCGCCGGCCAGATCGAGGTCTCGGTTTGTTATGCCTTGTC
>NZ_JBSIPG010000232.1:0-250 GCF_054075145.1 Flavobacterium xizangense
GGTGCACGCGGGCGCCGGTGGCGCGCTGCAACTCGAAAATCGTCTGCAGGGCCAGCGCCTCGGCCTGCGGCGGCAGGCCTTCCAGGCCCAGGCGGTCGGCGTAGGCGCCGGCGGCGACCACGGCGCCTTGCGCCGGCTGTGGTTCTTGCGGCCGCAGCCACAGCGCCATTCCTTTCCCGGCCGCATAGCGCATGGCGCCCCACAGCACCCGGGTGTCGACGATGCCGGCTTCGCCCGGCGAGAACGCCAG
>NZ_JBSIPG010000233.1:0-249 GCF_054075145.1 Flavobacterium xizangense
TTTATATCTGTTTAACAATTCTAAAAAGTAGGTGTCATAGCCCTGATGGGATCGGCATCCTTTTGTGGCGGGGTTCGCCACAAAAGATATAGCGGACAGCAGGAAATAGCTTCTAATATTTATTATTTAATTATTTCTTCGCTACAAATCTCGGATCAGTCTCCATCACAGTTCCGCAATTATCGCATGTTCTTAATTCTTCTGAATTGTAAAAATGTTCAAAATGAGGAAGAAAATCTTTCTCTATAT
>NZ_JBSIPG010000234.1:0-249 GCF_054075145.1 Flavobacterium xizangense
GGTTAGCAGAATATTGACCATAAAAGTGAGGAAAAGGACAATCCCGATTCTAGTCGTTTTTCTAAAAAAGAGTAAAACGGCACTTAAAATTTGTGTACTAGCAATGACAATCGGGTACCAGTAGCAGTAACCATAATAATACCAAGTGAGACGAAAACCATCTAGAGAGCCAATTGGCATATCGTAAACGCTTGGCTGCGATACAAATTGGGTTTTTAATAGTTTGCCGTAAGCATACATGATGATAAT
>NZ_JBSIPG010000235.1:0-249 GCF_054075145.1 Flavobacterium xizangense
GTGTTATCAACAAAACCTTTTTTGACCCATGCTTGAGACAAGCGCCAGATTTTACCGCGGCCATAAATCTCTTGAGCATTGCCTAATTGACTAGAACGCGGGTCTTTAATACGCTCGAGAGTTAATGCATTCCCGTCACGTTTAGTCACGACTAGGCTCGCTGTTGTATCTTTCCATCCAGCAATTTTTTCTAAGTCGAAGTTTGCACCTAAAGAAAGTTGTGCAGCATTTTCAAAAGTATTGCTGTCG
>NZ_JBSIPG010000236.1:0-249 GCF_054075145.1 Flavobacterium xizangense
CAGTTTCGAAAATCTTACTTTCCTAAAGCCCATTTGCGAGTGATCCAGCGCATTATCGGAATGGCTTCTAAAGGAACAAAAGTGTACTATATTACTGGAAATCACGATGAGATACTTCGAAAATTCAGCGATATGAATATGGGAAATTTTGCTCTTGTTGATAAATTAGTTTTAGAATTGGACGATAAAAAAGCCTGGATTTTTCACGGAGACGTTTTTGACGCCTCTGTTCAACATTCAAAATGGATT
>NZ_JBSIPG010000237.1:0-249 GCF_054075145.1 Flavobacterium xizangense
CTTTTTTTCGCCACGAATTATAAAAAATAAAATTCGTGAATTCGTGGCTATAACTTTTTTACTTAACCCACTCTGTTTTGAAAGTGGTTTTTCCGTTTAATGGATTTGTGTTTACTTCGAAATTGTTTCCGTTTTTGGTTACTTTGATTTCTTGTAAAGCGTCTCCGTTTGGCAGGTAAACTTTCGCGGAAGCGGCATTTGTTTTATCACTTGCGTAAACTTTTAAAGTCAATTTGCTCCAATCCATAT
>NZ_JBSIPG010000238.1:0-249 GCF_054075145.1 Flavobacterium xizangense
CAAAAAGTCGTGCTTGGGCGGATGCTTGATTTGACGGCAACAGCACCAGATAATGTGGTGTTTGAAAACTCATTGTTGCCGGTGTTTGCATACGGTGATCCTGAATTTGAAGAGCGCCTGTTGGCCTTACAACTGCCGTTAGCTTATGATGTCTCGCATGCGTTTATTTATGTTCACGGTGACAACAACAAGTTGATCGCCTCGATGCGACATTTGCGTCCGTTTGTCCGCCATTATCATTTGGTGGAT
>NZ_JBSIPG010000239.1:0-248 GCF_054075145.1 Flavobacterium xizangense
GTTCTTTATGATAAAGATAAAAAAATCTTATTTGATGTTAAAGAAGAGATTTCTGGATTGAAGTCTTCGGAAGAATGGATTTGTTTTAATCATACTTTAGAAAATCCTAAAGGATATCTTGGAAAAAACAGTAATTTCCAAATATTTGAAAAAAAAATTATTAGAGAAATGCATAATGGACATGTTTACTATGGTGATAAATTTTCTACGACAAAAGTCTCTATTCATGATGCACTCACAAAAATATG
>NZ_JBSIPG010000240.1:0-248 GCF_054075145.1 Flavobacterium xizangense
TAACGTTTGGTAACTTATTCGTAGTAATTCCTTGTATTCCTGCGCAATAGCTTTGTTTTCTTTTTCTATATCTATTTCTGTCATAACGGCATAGTTCAAGTACTAAATATAGAAATTTGTTGCCATATACGCAAGGGGTTGGGATTGTAGATTTTTGATTGCAGATTTTAGATTTTTTCCTACAGGAATGTGACTTCGACTTCGCTCAGTCTGACAAATTTAAAGGTGCAACTTTTTACTTTAGAAAC
>NZ_JBSIPG010000241.1:0-248 GCF_054075145.1 Flavobacterium xizangense
CTATTGTCAAAGCATTGACGCCAGTTTTCTGATTGTTCTGCGCAATTTTATAAAACAAAGGAACAATTAAAGGCGATTGCTGAAAATTAGAATTAGCACCATTTATTGGCGCTGTAAAAACCGTTATTCCAGAAACTTGATTTTGAACCGATGTCACAAATGCAGTCTGATCTTCAAACGAAAGCACAGCAGGATAGGGACTTGACACAGCAAATGAACTGTTTACTTTCGGATATTGGAAATTGGTT
>NZ_JBSIPG010000242.1:0-248 GCF_054075145.1 Flavobacterium xizangense
TTTAATAAAACCTATGAAAGCTAGAAAATTAATTTTGATCTTTTTACTGTGTAGTTTTGTTTCAAATGTAAGTGCGCAAAGTCCATTTACAACTATGAACATCAAATATGCAGATAAAAAATACGAAGAGTACGCTTACGCAGATGCAATAAAAGTATACGAGAGTTTAGTAAATGATCAGACTACAAATGAAGGCGTGATTCAGCGTTTGGCAAATTCCTATTATTTTAATGGAGAATTGAAAAATG
>NZ_JBSIPG010000243.1:0-248 GCF_054075145.1 Flavobacterium xizangense
GATGATTTGAAAGAAGAACAGCACAGAGTTTTAATGAATTCGAATATCGAAAAAGAATTTGAAGACGTAAAATATCTATATAAAACCGTAAGATCGAATGCCGTAATTAACGAAATTAAGAAAGAAATTAAGAATTACGAGGCTGATTTGCTGATTATGGTGCCTCAAAAGTATGGTTTTTGGGATTCTTTAGTCCACAGAAGCAAAACTAGGATTCTGGCAGCCGGACTTGATATTCCGTTATTGTC
>NZ_JBSIPG010000244.1:0-247 GCF_054075145.1 Flavobacterium xizangense
TAAAGATAACGCGTCATACACCTGATAAGTAATTGGTGTAGCTGTTCCATAAGTACTGCTAACTACAAAACTAACTTTACCATCTGAACTTCCTGTACAAGTAACATTTTGTGCAGTTGGTGCTCCAACAGTAAGCGTTGAATTTGATGGAATAGGCATGTCAGCAATCTCATAATAATAACATCCTGATTTACTATCATAAACAATGAAAGTATATCTTACTCCAGGAATTAAATTAGGAATAACC
>NZ_JBSIPG010000245.1:0-247 GCF_054075145.1 Flavobacterium xizangense
TAAATTTAAAGCTTGCATTAAATAATATAAAAAAAGAAAAAAATACTTTTTCCCCATTTATTATTTCCTCTTTGAGTATGTTTATAATTGTATTTATAATGTTCTCAATGAGGGTTTCTCACTCTTTAAAAAAATTAAATAATTGGGAAATAATATCAAAAATGTTGTTTTTTGGGTTAGTAACTGTCATTTTGTTCTCAATTATATTTTTGTTTTATAGTTATAATTTTTTATTAAATGAAAGATC
>NZ_JBSIPG010000246.1:0-247 GCF_054075145.1 Flavobacterium xizangense
CCTATCACCACTCAACTTTACAACGGATAGTAATTTATAGATAAAAATGGTCCCACATCGTATTTTGATGTGGGACCATTTTATTTACTCAGCAATCATCTCTCTAATCTTGTAAGTTCCACTTGCGTGTCTAACTTCTACCCGATAAGGATGTCCATGGACAACTGATTTAGAAGGAGTAAATACATTTCCATTTAGGGAACCATAGTAGTTTTGGCCATTGGTGACTTCTGCCAGATAGCTGTTG
>NZ_JBSIPG010000247.1:0-247 GCF_054075145.1 Flavobacterium xizangense
GGCAATCCCATGATTAATTTGTTCGCAGGAAAACCAATTACGTTCAAGTATTGATTGGTTAACTCGTCTAATGATTCCGATTGTGTTGCACCGTACAATGGATCATTTGTATTTCCGCTTGCATATAATGGAGCATTGTAGCACGTTTTATCGTACCAGTTTCCTCCAAAATCATATCCGAAATAAGTAATATAATCGCAGTAAGTCGAAATATCTTCGCTCATGCCATATTGTGCTCTGTTGTTTG
>NZ_JBSIPG010000248.1:0-247 GCF_054075145.1 Flavobacterium xizangense
GCAAAAGGTTCTTCTTGCACCAATTGTAAAAGTATTTTATTAAGGATGTTTTCGTTTTGCTGAGGCATCTGAACCGCCAACTGCCCACCTGGATTTATACGTGAAATAATTTTCGGAAAAAGTTCGTTGTGATTGTCAATCCATTGCAATGCAGCGTTCGAGAAAATTAAATCCCACTTAATTTCATCACCGATTTGTTCTAAAATGGTTCTTTCTTTAAACTTAATATTTTCTTGTTTTGGAGCTT
>NZ_JBSIPG010000249.1:0-247 GCF_054075145.1 Flavobacterium xizangense
GCCATTTGTAATGTTTTCGATGCTTTTCGGAAGCAGTCTTATGGCGCAAAATTCTGGTAAAACAGAATGGTTTGATCCTAACAGACCAGCAACAACTTATTGTAATCCGATCAATATCGGATACAATTTTACAACACATAATCATAATAGAATTCCAGAATCACGTCGTTCAAGCGCCGATCCGGTTATTATAACTTATAAAGGTGAATATTATTTATTTGCTACCAATCAGGCAGGTTTCTTTTGG
>NZ_JBSIPG010000250.1:0-247 GCF_054075145.1 Flavobacterium xizangense
CAATTCTTAATTCTTTTGCTTCAATTTTATTTTTGCCATAAAGCAATTGGCTGCCAATAGTATAGATCTGTACTTCTTTAATGTTTTCAGTTCCGCTAGTAAGATTTATTATTTTTGATTTTACTGAAACTAAAACATTATTTCCTATATTTTCAAAATCGTCTGTGCCTAAAGTTTTGTTGGTGTAACGCAATACGAAACGATCTGCAAAAGTTCCAACAGCAGTTTTGAACGTGTAATTTGAAGT
>NZ_JBSIPG010000251.1:0-246 GCF_054075145.1 Flavobacterium xizangense
GTAAAGCTTTCTGCTTCATAAGGATTATCAATCATCGCAGGCGAAGCACCAGATGCGAGTAATACATTGGCCGTATAGTTTGTAGCAACGCTATTGGTAATACATTGTACAAGAGGCGTTTTGGCTTGCATGTTCTGCCAAGCTTCAATGACCTGTTCAATCAAACTAGATGTCGATGTCATATTATTATCCCTAGTAAGCCAAAGTGATTATAAATTTAGTGGGTAAAATAGTGGTCTTGATGCT
>NZ_JBSIPG010000252.1:0-246 GCF_054075145.1 Flavobacterium xizangense
TTTTTCTTTAGAATTCATATAATGCTTATTTATAAGTACTTATGCTTTACTCCACCCAGTAGATAGAAAAGCGGTTTTTCAAGTAGGTTGCTAGATTTAAAAAAAAATCAGCGTGATTCACCGTAAAAGTATTTCATAGAAATACTTACATAATTAAAAAAAAATTTCAATGCAACATTGGTAAGTCCTGCGTAGTACGGTTTAACGAAGGATCAATGAAATGAATCATTGAAAAAAAATTTCAAT
>NZ_JBSIPG010000253.1:0-246 GCF_054075145.1 Flavobacterium xizangense
GCGCATCATCCATCAGCTTTTTAGTGTTTTTGTAGCCTGGATTAATACTTTCCAAATAAGCAAAATCATCATAAGCTTTTCTAAAATCCATTTTATTATTCGATTTCAAAAGAGCCGAAGCGTTCTCGTACAAATATTTAGAAAGTGCATTTTTGCTATTTACAATTTCTGTAGAATAATTTTCAAAAGGAAAATTGGCATTTTTCCCCTGTTTCAATAAAGACAAGGGCAGAAGTGGTCTAATTT
>NZ_JBSIPG010000254.1:0-245 GCF_054075145.1 Flavobacterium xizangense
CCCATGGTAAGTCCGTCACCAATAGGAAAAACAGCAAAGTCCAATTTTGTAAATTTGGGAATAAGTTGCATGTCTAACGTCAATGCCGTATCGCCGCTGTAATAGAAATTTCCATCAGCGGTTGACAGTACAAATCCGCAGGCAATACCGCCATAAGAACCATCCATAAAACTGCTCGGATGTTGGGCTACGACACATTTTACGGTTCCGAAATCAAAAGTAAATTTACCGCCTGGATTGATTGG
>NZ_JBSIPG010000255.1:0-245 GCF_054075145.1 Flavobacterium xizangense
GTTTTAAGTGTGCAGGGATTAAATGGCGGTGGTTATTATAGTCCGACACAAAATGACTTAGGAGAAGGGAAATATCCTTTGGCACGTGATTTGTTTATTATTAACTGTCAGGGGTATTCAGGGCTTGGAATGGGCTTTTCTTCATTTATTGCCGGCGATATCGGACAGCGCATAGTTTTAAAATCAGGATTACTGCCATTCAAGACTCCAGGTCGTAAACTGAAAATTAGAAGTGAAATTTTAAG
>NZ_JBSIPG010000256.1:0-245 GCF_054075145.1 Flavobacterium xizangense
GAACCTGGAACGGAAGCTTATGAAGCAAAGAAAAACGAATTAATCGATATTAATAATTGGGATATTGGTGCCGCTTTACGCGTGAAATCGACTTTGGTTCATGGCGAAGGTTTGTTTAATTGGGACAAAGCTTTTTCTAATTTCTTCGAAAAAATCGATGCTAAATTGCTGAGCGGTTTAGATTATAGAAATTACATTATTGTACCAGACGGAAATTATTTTATCAATCCAAAAAATGACGGCGG
>NZ_JBSIPG010000257.1:0-245 GCF_054075145.1 Flavobacterium xizangense
TCTCTTAAAGCGTCATAAAGAGGCTGCATATAAGGATCGAGTTTTTCTTTCATATCTCCAGGCAAGAATCCCAGATTTTCTCCTGCTTCAACCGCAGGACGCGTTAATATGATTCTTTTTACTTCTTTGTCCTTCAGCATTTTTACTGCCATTGCAACACCAGTATAAGTCTTACCAGTTCCAGCGGGACCAACTGCAAAAACCATATCGTTCTTTTTGATCGTATCCACCAGTAACTGCTGGTT
>NZ_JBSIPG010000258.1:0-245 GCF_054075145.1 Flavobacterium xizangense
TTATGAAATAACAAATTTTTGCAGGATATATTGTGTTTCTTCTAATGAATTTTTGATTTTTCCTAGATTTCAAACGATTGAAGGAAAACTGTAGAACAAAATATTTTTACGGTTATTTTTATTTTAGAGATGTAATTTCACAAAAGTCTAACAAAAAGTTATGTTTTAATATATCGGAATCTTCTTTATTGTTTTGATCGCGTGAGGGATAGGAGCATGCTACCGAAGTGGCGCGGATAGCCCGA
>NZ_JBSIPG010000259.1:0-245 GCF_054075145.1 Flavobacterium xizangense
TATTTTAAGACGAACAAGCCTTTCTGATAAAATTGATTTTAAAAACTTATCCTTGGATAAAGAAAGGTTTCAAATTTGGATTAATCAAAAATTGCTGGAAGTTACACCAATTGAATTCAACTTATTGGACATGTTTTTGACGCATCAAAATCATGTCTTTAGTAGAGAACAAATAATCGAACACATTTGGGGACTGACTGCGGATGTTGATAATCGTACAGTGGACTCTCATATAAGAAATTTAC
>NZ_JBSIPG010000260.1:0-245 GCF_054075145.1 Flavobacterium xizangense
TTGAAAACTTTTAGAAAATGCTCTCTTTCTTCTTCGGCTTGCTTATACAAGTAAGATGCTGTATTAGCATAACCATTTCTATCCAACCATGCTGCCATAGCTAAATATTTGTTTGAAGCGTCGCTTTCTAATTTTGCCTGTAAGTTCAATATATTTTCAATCCCTTCAGTTAATGAAGTGCTTGTTCTTAGTAAATCTTTCATAGTCTTAAATTTTAATAATGTAAAATTACTAAAATTAGACCG
>NZ_JBSIPG010000261.1:0-244 GCF_054075145.1 Flavobacterium xizangense
AACAGAATCTTTATTCACCAAATTGATTTTAGACTTATCAAATTTCACCAATGGGGTTTCGGTTTCCAGTGTAAAACGTTCTCTAAAATTAATTTGGCCGTTTTGTACCGCTTTAATATTTAAAGTGTCTTTTTTCAAAGCTTTAATTTTAAAAGAAAACTTTTTGTTGTAGCTTCCTTTCTCCACTTCCATAGATAATGAATCGGCCTTTAAAGGTTTGTACCAGACCTGAAGTGAATCTTTT
>NZ_JBSIPG010000262.1:0-244 GCF_054075145.1 Flavobacterium xizangense
ATAAATGTTTTAGATAAAGACTTAAAAGTTGTTGCATTTATTGATAATGAGGTTCCAAACCTCCCAAACTATTATGAAGATGAATTTAATGAATACTTGGATTTAGGAACTTGTTCATTTGATTTTACTGTTAAAAAACTTAACGAAAAAGGAGAAGTTAATGATTATGTGATTTATTTAAATGACAAGACTTGCTTCTCTTTTATTAGAAACGGTAAAGAATACGCAGTTTTTCCAGCTGGTT
>NZ_JBSIPG010000263.1:0-244 GCF_054075145.1 Flavobacterium xizangense
TTTTGTTTTACATTTTATCTGATTTAGAATCCGAAGGATTCAAATGTTTATAGAATTTTATGCTGACTTTGAGTATGACCCCTACGGGGTCAAATATCTGTGGCGGGAATTAAGTGCTATAAATATTTGAATCCTTCGGATTCTTTACTTTACAAGAAATTTGAAACTTCTTTATCTGTTGTTTCAACATCCGTACTTACACCCAACTGGCTAATTTTTAGAAAAAAATAACACCTTATAAGAC
>NZ_JBSIPG010000264.1:0-244 GCF_054075145.1 Flavobacterium xizangense
ATCCTGCGTCTGGACCTGGCTGGCCGGGACCTGACAGACTACCTCATGAAGATCCTGACCGAGCGTGGCTACAGCTTCACCACCACAGCTGAGAGGGAAATCGTGCGCGACATCAAAGAGAAGCTGTGCTATGTGGCCCTGGACTTCGAGAATGAGATGGCCACCGCTGCCTCTTCCTCCTCCCTGGAGAAGAGCTATGAGCTGCCCGACGGGCAGGTCATCACCATCGGCAATGAGCGTTTCC
>NZ_JBSIPG010000265.1:0-244 GCF_054075145.1 Flavobacterium xizangense
TGAGCGAAAAACACGGCATGATTGAACCTTATGCAGAGAATCAAGTCCGTTTTGATGAAAATGGTGAAAAGTTGATTTCCTACGGGGTCTCTAGCTATGGCTATGATGTACGCTGTGCCCGTGAATTCAAGGTTTTTACTAACGTACATTCTGCAATTGTCGATCCAAAGAATTTTGATGACAAAAGTTTTATCGATATTGAGTCAGATGTTTGTATTATTCCGCCAAACTCATTTGCTCTAGC
>NZ_JBSIPG010000266.1:0-244 GCF_054075145.1 Flavobacterium xizangense
TCAGGAATGCCAAGGACAGGGCAAAATAAATCGTGGGCTCACTAAGAAGGCACAGCGCATTTATAAGGCAGAATTGGCTGAATATGAGAGAACAAAAAGCACCGATTCTCCTCCTGTTAAACCTAAAGCTCATCTACATTTATGCACTAACTGTTCTGGTTCTGGATTAATTCAATCCGATCATTTTACACCAGTTAATACCGATTTTCCACATGTTGCTATAATTGGTGCCGGTATTGGAGGC
>NZ_JBSIPG010000267.1:0-244 GCF_054075145.1 Flavobacterium xizangense
GTTTTAGGTTTTTTATATTCTATAACTTCCTTTTTCTCTTTTTTATTTTCAGTCAGCGTTATGGTATCGCTCTTTTTACAAGAACCTAATAAAACTAATGTTAATATAAGTAGGGCATTTGCGGTGTAATATAACTTTTTCATGGGTCGTAATTTTATGAAGATAAAGTTATAAATATGATAGCTGAAAAGGGTTACATAATTTTTGGAATAGGTTTCGGTATTTACATTTTAAAGTTTTTCAG
>NZ_JBSIPG010000268.1:0-244 GCF_054075145.1 Flavobacterium xizangense
TCTGGATAAAAATAAATTAATTAAAGCTAGTAATACGTACAGAGCAAATTTCTTTACGATATTTATAATTAATGACGGAAGTGCTGTGCATCTTTTTAATAACGAAGAGATACGACTGGAATCGTCCAGTATATTTGTAACGGGTCCTGGGCATTATCGCAATTATAAATTCGATCATATTTCAGAAGCTTACTTTATCTGCTTTACAGAAAAGTTTCTTGCCAATTACTGCATTTCTGACATC
>NZ_JBSIPG010000269.1:0-244 GCF_054075145.1 Flavobacterium xizangense
CATGAAATCAATGGCAGCCATTGCATCCGATTCATCAGCTTGTTCCCCATAAGGTAACCGCACTGCGATAAATTGATAATTTTCATCGCCAGTTTCAGCCCGCATTTCTTGCATGGCTTTTTCAGCAAGTGCGCCCACTAAAGTTGAATCTTGGCCGCCTGAAATGCCTAAGACATAGGTTTTTAAAAATGTATTTTTCTTTAGATAAGCCTTCATAAAATCAACCGAGCGGCGGATCTCTTTG
>NZ_JBSIPG010000270.1:0-244 GCF_054075145.1 Flavobacterium xizangense
CGAAAAATTGTTCAAAAATAGAGTATTCATAAAGGTTTAAGTGGTAATTTCCTACTTCTATGTTATATATACCAGAGTTCTAAGCACTCTTTGCATTTACTTGAGAAAGCATGTTTCAGTTTATCCAACAGCAAACCGAATTGGTTGATGTTCTTCAAAAAATGGATCAATGTTCGATATATGGACTTGATACAGAATTTATTAAGGTTGACACACTCTGGCCTAAACTTGGGGTATGCCAAGT
>NZ_JBSIPG010000271.1:0-244 GCF_054075145.1 Flavobacterium xizangense
TTTGGCTATCACTTGTGTAGTAGCAGTTGCAACGGCGCATTCTAAAGAAATTTTCTCAATTAGCGAACACGGAGGTTATGCTTTAGAATTATTAGCACTGTACTTTTTTGGCGCTCTTGCTTTGTTTTTTACTGGAGCTGGCAAATATGCCGTTTCTAAAAACAATCAATGGGACTAATTTAAGGTTCATAATATAAATTATTAGAAAGCTCTAAATTTCGATTTAGAGCTTTTTTGTTTTCAT
>NZ_JBSIPG010000272.1:0-244 GCF_054075145.1 Flavobacterium xizangense
GTTAAGCAAGACAATTACTTTTCCTTTATAGTTATCTTTATTGTCAACACCTATAGAACTTCCTGGAGCCCACATAAATTTCCCTGGATAACTTATATCTGGAATCGTATAAATGGCAAATTTATTTTCTTTAGAACATATAAATTTGCCAATTTTCTCAAAAGTCCCATTTGGATAATTTCGCAGATCAAAAACAATTGCTTTTGTATTTTTTAATAGCTCAATCATATCAGGAACATTTTTT
>NZ_JBSIPG010000273.1:0-244 GCF_054075145.1 Flavobacterium xizangense
CTTTTAAATAATTTAACACTTGTTGATGTAACAGAAAATAAAAGCTATGCCATTAAAGTAAATACGGTGAATGGTTATATTCTTGCTGGCAAAGCAAGAAATTTTAATATTAGCCCTGATTTTAAATTTCAAGCGGATCATAAATATAATATTTCATTGAATATTAACGGTAAGCAAACATCTCTTTAAAGAGGCACACATGAAATATCTCGTAAGTGCCTTATGTGTTATGTACTTGCCGATT
>NZ_JBSIPG010000274.1:0-243 GCF_054075145.1 Flavobacterium xizangense
TAATGGAACTTTAGTAATCAGTTTCGTTGGTTTTGAAACTGTAAATGAGGTAATAGGCGGAAGAACCAAGCTTACTATTGCTCTTAAAGCAGTATCTCAAAGTTTGAATGAGGTTGTGGTTATCGGTTACGGTACACAAAAGAAAGCTTTGATTACTGGTGCTTCTACAAACTTAAAAGGAGAGACGCTACAAGAATTGAATACAGGTTCTGCAATGGAGGCGCTTCAAGGAATTGCACCAGG
>NZ_JBSIPG010000275.1:0-243 GCF_054075145.1 Flavobacterium xizangense
CTTGGAAAGAGCCAACATTAAGAAAAAAGTCGGTACACGACGGCGCCAGTTTCAAGGTCTGACTTCCGTTTGCACTTCTAAATACAATTCCCATTTTTGTTGCCGCTGTCTGCTGAGCTGTTGTTAACGCAAAATAGGTGCTTGGCGTGATCGTAATACTCCATGTGCCATTTGCATTCTTAGTCATTAATCCAACGCCATCATCGGTTCCCCAATTTCCTTTGACAACTTGCCAAGGATTTG
>NZ_JBSIPG010000276.1:0-243 GCF_054075145.1 Flavobacterium xizangense
CCACGGTTCAGGTTTGCATGCACTGCGAAGACCCAGTTTGTGCGAATGTTTGTCCAGCCGATGCGATTTCTCAGGATGAATTTGGTGTAGTTCATACTGCCAATACAGAACGCTGCATTGGATGTTCCAACTGTGTTATGGCTTGTCCATTCGGAGTTCCGAAGAAAATGGAAGAATACGATTTAATGATGAAATGTACCATGTGTTACGACAGAACCAGTGTTGGCAAAAAACCAATGTGTG
>NZ_JBSIPG010000277.1:0-243 GCF_054075145.1 Flavobacterium xizangense
TAAGAATTTGCCTTTTCCTTCTCGTGAATGAAGATTCAACTGCCTTTTTTTATCATAAAAACTGCTCTCGTCATTATGAGCGAGGAGATTTTTAATTAAAAGGCGTTTATTGATCATTCTCTCTTTTTTTGTTTGCCACTAATTACACTAATTCCACAAATTTTATTTTTTAAAACACATAGAATCATAGATTGTTGAAATCTATAAAAAGGCGTTTCACTTATCACAACAAACATAGCTATG
>NZ_JBSIPG010000278.1:0-243 GCF_054075145.1 Flavobacterium xizangense
TTTATACAATCCGTCGCGCGGTAAACTCCGTGACTTATGCTGGATTATTTTTGAAGATAACCCGACTCAAGACGATTTAAATGTTTTTCGGAATTTGTTCTGTTTAGATTTTAATCATACTCAAAAGAATAAGTTTAAAGACCAGAAAGATAAGTTTAGACCTATTGAAACCTTCTTTAAGGGCGAAACACATCCATCAAATATTGATGCTATAAATCTTGCCGCAATACTTGTCGATTTTCA
>NZ_JBSIPG010000279.1:0-243 GCF_054075145.1 Flavobacterium xizangense
TGATGTTTCAGGAAGCACGTAAAATAAACAGAAATTTTGTTTCTCAAAAACAAGCTTTCTTTTCGCTTTATGATGGAAATAAAATTCCATTCGAAGATGAAACTTTCGATAAAGTATTCACAGTAAACACCATTTATTTTTGGCAGAAACCAGAAGATTTACTTTCAGAAATTTACAGAGTTTTAAAACCAAATGGTAATTTCTGCCTGACTTTTGCTGAAGAAGATTTCATGAAAAAACTGC
>NZ_JBSIPG010000280.1:0-242 GCF_054075145.1 Flavobacterium xizangense
TTTACGACTTCCCTATTGCATTCTACGGATGGAACCGTGAAGGACAAGAAGTCCAAGAAGGAATCAAACAAAATTGGTGGCGTCAAGGAATGATGGGTTCTGTATTATCGCACTATGAAGGAATTAAAGCATTTTCTGAAACCGATTTTAGAGAAGATTTAAAGAGTTTAGATATTCCCGTTTTGGTTTTACACGGAGAAGACGACCAAATTGTTCCTTACAATCAAGCGCCAAAGTCAGCT
>NZ_JBSIPG010000281.1:0-242 GCF_054075145.1 Flavobacterium xizangense
GATTAGATCTGTCTTCGGAAGCATCATAAACATTATCATTGCCCTTAATCGCATTCCATAAAGAATCCCAGCTTTCAGAGCGCCCCTCACCACCCCATTGTAAAGTTCGAGAAGCGCCGAGCTCTAAATATGGTAATGGTCTTGCAGTTACACGCAAACCTAATAATTTAGCATCTGGAACTGCTTTATAGTCATCTAATTGGCCAGCAAAAGCTTGATATTGCCACGGTCCAATCCAAGAT
>NZ_JBSIPG010000282.1:0-242 GCF_054075145.1 Flavobacterium xizangense
CCCCAGAAAGCATGAGAGCGGATTGGGGATGGAGGGCTATGGTTATTTTTCTTTTTCCTAAGTAGTTTATTTGCAGGAATAATGAAGCGGTATCTTCTGCTTCTATGCCAGCTGCAAATATCTGCCGTAACCTTAATCTTTATCTTTTTAGAATTTACTTTTAAAACCGGAATCTGTTGTTGTCTGTGCTGAAATTTTTGTGACTTCTCTAAAACGGGGACTAAGTTTTTTTTTCTGTTATG
>NZ_JBSIPG010000283.1:0-242 GCF_054075145.1 Flavobacterium xizangense
CACAAATTTAATTAGCGGGAATTTGTGTAATTTGTGGTTATATTTTCTTTTTAAAATCTGTTCGTTAAATTCATACCTACAAGGTTTTGAAAACCTTGCAGGAGCGCAAACTTATTATTCTGCTGTAATTACAATTGCAGCTTGTTTTAATCCGTTTGCTTTAGCGGTTAATTCTAATCTTCCTGTTTTATTTGAAGATTGAATTATCACCAAACATTTTCCAGCCAGTGCCGTGTGTTTTG
>NZ_JBSIPG010000284.1:0-242 GCF_054075145.1 Flavobacterium xizangense
TGGCGTCGGGGGCAACGGGTGCGGCCGGCAATATGCGCGTGCCGGTGATGAGGGTGGCCATGGCGGTCTGCGTAGTCCTGAAACGAATGAGTCAGACCGCATGGTGGGCGCTTTCGGCGATCCGAAAAAGGGATTAAATTTCCACGAAGTCCATCCCTTTTGGGAATATAAGGGTTATCACTTAGCGGAAATTTTGGAATGAATCAGACCTTCCCCTGGAGCGCGCGATGCTGACTTTCAAG
>NZ_JBSIPG010000285.1:0-241 GCF_054075145.1 Flavobacterium xizangense
GGAGTCAAAGAGAGTCCCCGTGGAAGCCGTTGAAATAAAGTAACGTTTAAATGATCTTCTAATGCACGAACTTGTTGAGCAATAGCACCTTGCGTAACACCTAACTCATCAGCAGCAGCGCGAAAACTTAACTTCCTGCCCGCTGTTTCAAAAGCACGTAAAGCATTTAAAGACGGAAGTTTTCGACGAGATAACATGAAAAAATAAAGAAGTAGTTTTTCTACACTCTAGTTTGTTTACT
>NZ_JBSIPG010000286.1:0-241 GCF_054075145.1 Flavobacterium xizangense
TAAAAATTACTCCAATATCAATAATGAAAATGACAAATTTTTAGAAACAATCAAAACAAAACCATATGCAACGCATTGGCTATTAACTGCCATTACAGGCCCTGATTATGTAGATATCAATAATAATAATATTATTGACAAGGATGACTATGGGTATTATGTTCAATTTGAATACGGAAAATGGTCTGACGGATACGGATGGAGGTCTCCGAAAGTAGGAGGAAAAACATACAACGAGAAG
>NZ_JBSIPG010000287.1:0-241 GCF_054075145.1 Flavobacterium xizangense
TTTTAGTTTATTATTTTGCTTCAGCAGTTTATTTATTTCCGCTATTGGAGATTATTACTTTTTTGGTGATTCGCTGATTTTCATCTGTCAGAAATTCGGCAATATACACTCCGTCGGACAAGCCATCAGTTGGGAAATTATAAGAAGGCTCCACATTTAAATCTTTTTTTGAAATCACCGCTTTTCCTGACATGTCGAATAAAGTGAAAGATTTCACCGTGAGTGTTTGCGGATTGGAAAC
>NZ_JBSIPG010000288.1:0-241 GCF_054075145.1 Flavobacterium xizangense
TACCCAAAAGGCGGTAGCAAAAACGCTGCTTCCAAACTTTCAAACCATTTTCGTGTTTAGTTTTGGCAAACCGGTTTATTTTAAAGCAAACCAAGGGGACGAAATAGAAGTTGGACGTTATCTATTTTTAGGCCCTGTCAAGCAGGCTCTCCCATACAGATTAGAGCCAGGTTCTGAAATCTTGGTTATTAATTTTAAGGACGACGCATTTTACAGATTTTTCGGAAAAGTAATCTTAAGC
>NZ_JBSIPG010000289.1:0-241 GCF_054075145.1 Flavobacterium xizangense
GGCAAGCGCAATATTCTCATTTCCTGTTTTTTCATTTTCGGCGACAACTGTTATGGTAAAGTTGTTCCCCATGAGTTTTAGGGACTCGGAATATTTTTGGTTTTTAAGCATGTTATTTTCGGCTCTCACAGATCGCTTTTATTTCGGCAGTCCACTGTTCAGGAGTAGTTTCCGGTTTTCCATGCCAGGTTTTAAGTACTTTTCCATCGGCATCCAAAAGAAGCGTTAGAGGAGAACTTCC
>NZ_JBSIPG010000290.1:0-241 GCF_054075145.1 Flavobacterium xizangense
CGATTTAGAAGTATATACTTGAACCACTTCTTTTCCGTCTGCTTTTCCTGTGTTTTTAACATCAACCGAAACTTCAATAACATCGTTTTGTGCGTAATCGGTTTTGTTTGTTTTTGCATTTTCTAAAGCAAAAGTAGTGTATGATAATCCGTAACCGAAAGGATATAACGGCGCTACATTTTTAGTATCAAACCAACGGTATCCTACCAAAAGTCCTTCTGCGTAATTTACTGTTTTGTCT
>NZ_JBSIPG010000291.1:0-241 GCF_054075145.1 Flavobacterium xizangense
TGCTAATAAGATGATGGCTGAAAATCCAGAACTATTCAAAGAAAAAGTTCAGGAATCTTTACGCCGACATGCAGATGCAATCAATAAACATACTGCAAAAGGAACATACTTCTTTGATTACGGAAATGCCTTTTTATTAGAAGCTTCACGCGCTGGAGCTGATGTTATGGCTCCAAATAATATCGATTTTAAATATCCAAGTTATGTTCAGGATATTATGGGTCCAATGTGTTTCGATTAC
>NZ_JBSIPG010000292.1:0-241 GCF_054075145.1 Flavobacterium xizangense
GATTGAAATCCAGTCGGCGCTAGGTATTCAAGGTTATGCATATGACATGAATGTTGCGTGTTCAGCTGCTACTTTTGGTTTGAAACAAGCGGCAGATGCAATTCGTTCAGGCGCTCGCCGTGTTTTATTGGTGAATGTTGAGATTACTTCTGGTCACTTAGATTACCGTAACCGTGATTGTCACTTCATTTTTGGTGATGTTGCGACCGCTTCTATTATTGAAGAAACTACGACTAAAACT
>NZ_JBSIPG010000293.1:0-241 GCF_054075145.1 Flavobacterium xizangense
CAGCCAATACTTCTGTGATTACGAGTAAAGAACTGCTTAAGGCAGCATGTTGTAATCTTGCTGAAAGTTTTGAAACCAATCCGTCAATCGATGTTAATTTTTCTGATGCTTTAACAGGAACCAAACAAATCAAAATGCTTGGGCTTACGAGTCCGTATTTAATGATTACAGAAGAAAATATCCCTTCTGTTCGAGGTGCTTCTCAAGCCTACGGATTGTCATTTACTCCTGGAACTTGGAT
>NZ_JBSIPG010000294.1:0-241 GCF_054075145.1 Flavobacterium xizangense
TTCGGCTCAAATCAATAAACCGTTAGATTCTGAAACAAAAACAGAAGCGTAAATTTCAAAACGTAAGATTATTAATCAAGTTAGGCAAAAAAATCGTAGTTTTAGCTCTAAATTGAAATTTTATGCGATATATCTTTTCTTTATTACTGTTTTTAGTTATTACATTATCTGCTTGCAGCAAAGCATCTGATGAAAAAATATATAACAGCGAGGTTTCTGCCATTACAATGTCAGCACCAGC
>NZ_JBSIPG010000295.1:0-241 GCF_054075145.1 Flavobacterium xizangense
ATTGGAAACCAAAATTAGGAACACATGCCGTTGCTTGGGACGAAGCGCAGAAAATTTCAGGGACAAACCCAGATTTTCACAGACAAGATTTATGGGAAGCCATTGAAATGGGAAATTTCCCAGAATGGGAATTAGGCGGTCAGATTATTCCAACAGAAGACGAACATAAATAGAATTTTGATCTTTTGGATCCAACCAAAATTGTTCCCGAAGAATTAGTTCCGGTGACTATAGTGGGAAG
>NZ_JBSIPG010000296.1:0-240 GCF_054075145.1 Flavobacterium xizangense
GAGACAAAATGGTTTTGGAGATATAAACTGATTTTAAAATTTTTCCGTTTGAGGTAGAAATCATTCTCAGATATATCGTAACGCGATCTTGGCGGTATTTTACAGATGCTCCTGCGCCAAAATATCTTGCTCCGAATCCGCCGGTAATAATATTAGAATCATAAGAAACAATTCCTCCTTCCAATAATACTCCAGCATATAAAAGGGGCGTTAATTGCGGTTCGTTCGGATTTGCATTTT
>NZ_JBSIPG010000297.1:0-240 GCF_054075145.1 Flavobacterium xizangense
CGGTGTAAATTTCCGTTGTGAGCGGCTTTGTATAAGCTATCTTCAGTCAAGGCAAAATGATCCATACCAATTTCATGATAACCGTTTTGGATAAGCAGTTTTTTGCCAGTCTCGTATAGTTTTCTTTTTTCGGCATCTTTTGGAAGGTTTTCTTCATTAAAGCCGCGTTGTCCGTTTCCTTTTATCCAAGGAACGTGTGCATAGCTGTAAAAAGCTAATCGATCTGGTTTTAATGAATTT
>NZ_JBSIPG010000298.1:0-240 GCF_054075145.1 Flavobacterium xizangense
GGAAAAGTTCCACAATGGTACAATCCAGTTACGGATAGAACTTCGGCTTTAGCCAATTGGAAAATAGAAAATGAGAGAACAATTGTTTCAGTGACTTTAGAAGCTAACGAATCTGGTTTTGTGATTTTTAAAGAAGAATCAAAAGAAGTTTTAGCGAAAGCAAAAGCTGCTGAATTTGAAAAAATTCAAGTTTTAGACGAAAATTGGGAATTGCAATTTGATCCAGAATTTAAAGGTCCG
>NZ_JBSIPG010000299.1:0-240 GCF_054075145.1 Flavobacterium xizangense
GTTCAGCATTTCATAGAGTTCCAAAAGATTTCAAATATGTAGAAGGTGATGGAATTTTTACTGTATTTGGACATGCAAGCTCTAGAGGTATCGAATATTATGATGACAATGGTAAAAAGCAAATTGCTACAACTGCCGAAGAATTTGATGCTATGATGTCACAAAAAAGCGAAGCTTGGAAACAGGCACGAAAAGATGGTAAATTTATAACTTTGTATTTTTATGCATGTAATGTAGCAT
>NZ_JBSIPG010000300.1:0-240 GCF_054075145.1 Flavobacterium xizangense
GTAATTGACGATGCGAAAACAGGAAGCGCGGCATTGGAGGTAAGCCCGTCAACGATTGCGCCTGGAGCATCAGGAACTATCACAGCTACATACACAATTACGCAGGCTGACCTGAATACAGGAAGCGTAACCAATTCAGCGACTGCTACAGGAACGGCTCCAAATGCTTCGACAGTAAGCGATACGTCGGGAACTGCATTGGCTAATGATGACGACACGGTAACGAATCTTACGCAAAGC
>NZ_JBSIPG010000301.1:0-240 GCF_054075145.1 Flavobacterium xizangense
GCGCGCCTGATGCACGAGATCAACGCCAGCCTGCCCGAGGACGGCGTGCTGGTGGCCGACGGCGGCTTCGCCGCGCACTGGGGCGGCCTGCTGTTCGACACCAAGCGCGCCGGGCGCGGCTTCGTGCCGGACCGCGGCTTCGCGTCGATCGGCTACGGCATCCCCGGCGCCATCGGCGCGGCCGCGGCGGCGCCCGGGCGGCAGGTGATCAGCCTGACCGGCGACGGCGGCTGCAACATG
>NZ_JBSIPG010000302.1:0-240 GCF_054075145.1 Flavobacterium xizangense
GGCGAATTATTTTCTTTCAAAATGCTTTCAAAAAGCGGAATTGCTTTCTCATATCTTTTTCCATTAAAATCATTTTCTGCTTTTTTCAAAGTTTCTTCAGACACGCCTCTCTCTGTAAAATAAGCACTTTCTGGATGATTGTAATCTTCAAAATTTGGATAATGTTTATAATCAAAGAAAAACAATCCGAACATAATAATTACCGATGCGGCAACGGCAAAATACCACGGCTTAAGCGAT
>NZ_JBSIPG010000303.1:0-240 GCF_054075145.1 Flavobacterium xizangense
TGGAAAAGGTTACGCCATGTTTAATGCAGCGTTGATTGGGCTGGTAACGGAATTAAAACAGTTGAATATGAATGTGGTTTACATTAGTCGAGCAGTTACTACCGGTGAAGGAACCACAGAACACGAAATACCGGCGCTCAAAGAAAAATATTACAACGTGGTTAATGGTAACTGCGACTTAGTTATTCAAACCCAACGAATTGGTAAACGATACATTCGTCGAGTAACTGACCGTCGTAA
>NZ_JBSIPG010000304.1:0-239 GCF_054075145.1 Flavobacterium xizangense
GAGCAGATCGTGGCCGTCGTTATGATTTTTGAAGGCTTCGGAGTCACTGTCAAATGAAGTTCCTGATCCGCCGTGCAGCCGTTGTTCAATATCGGATAAGTGCCCCCAACGGTATAGTCAACTGAGTTTGCAGACCATGTATAAGTCTCCCCCGAGCAGATTGTGGCCGTCGTTATGATTTTTGAAGGCTTCGGAGTTACCGTCAACTGAAGTTCCTGATCCGCCGTGCAGCCGTTGTT
>NZ_JBSIPG010000305.1:0-239 GCF_054075145.1 Flavobacterium xizangense
GTACGTTCCCCTTTCGGCAATACTTTTAATTGTTAAAGCAGAATAATCTTTCCATTTGTCTGGATATCCAACTTTTATGGTAATTTTATTTAACTTTTCTATTGCTTTTGCCTTTGTGTCTTTAGACATCCAAGTTAAATTGTTAATACGGTTTTGGTAAGCCGTAATAACATTATGAATCATATCAAGAGCTTTGGTTTTTGCTTCAGCAGGAAAAACTTTCTCTACATACAATTTAC
>NZ_JBSIPG010000306.1:0-239 GCF_054075145.1 Flavobacterium xizangense
GCAATATTTAATGTAATTTTTTACTCCTTGCGGAAAATGAACATAATTACCCTCGTTTACCGAGTAGATATTTCCATTTTTTGGAAATTTCATGTTTGGATGCGAAAGGTAAAATGTACCTATCGCCGGATTTAGTGTAAAACCATTCACCCCATGTCCAGTAGTATAGACAAGCATGGTCGAAGTTCCATAAATTACATAGCCTGCTGCAACTTGATTGATTCCCGGCTGTAAAAAAT
>NZ_JBSIPG010000307.1:0-238 GCF_054075145.1 Flavobacterium xizangense
CTTTTTTGCTGATCGGTTTTATTAATTTGAAAACTATTTAGATCCTCAAAATGTAATCTTTCCTTAGTTTGAAGATTTTCCCAAGTTCCGTAAAATTTGTCCTCTTTCATATATTCATTTTTCAAAGTATTGAACATGACAAAGAAACCAATGAAAACGGCAGGAATATAAATAAATTTGATCACGCTAATTTTATTTACCCATTTTGGTCTGTCACTGTTTTGGTACAATGGAGGTT
>NZ_JBSIPG010000308.1:0-238 GCF_054075145.1 Flavobacterium xizangense
CAGAAAAGTCTCAATATTTTGTTGAGACTTTTTTCCATTTAAAAATACTGAGGTATAAAAACTAAAAACTTAGCTTCTATTACCTCAGTCCCGATAGCTATCGGGATAGAAGCTTAAAAAAGAAATATGTACAAAGAATTAGAAAAATTTAAATCAACAAATAGTTTTACTTTTACTGTAAACGATAGTTTAGAAGAAGCTTGCAACGCTCCAGAAGGAAGCGCAGGAATTTTTGTTG
>NZ_JBSIPG010000309.1:0-238 GCF_054075145.1 Flavobacterium xizangense
TATGCAGGGATTCTACTTCTTTAAGCCCGTGCCCTTTACGGAGTTGATTATGATCCTGTTGTCTAAACCCAGGGTGAAAGTGGAGGTTGAATCATCAGCTTCTTTATAACCCTCGCGTTGCACCCGCATGACTGAACCTTTTATAAGATTGCGGAGCTGACCATCGGTTTTAGCGACGACTTTTAAGCGGACCGGAGAGGCTCAGCAGCGCAAACACAAGGCACAGCGCGCCGGTCAG
>NZ_JBSIPG010000310.1:0-238 GCF_054075145.1 Flavobacterium xizangense
TGCGAGTAATTTTCTGGTCCTAAATTGTCTGCAGCAAATTTTAAATCGTTTGCAATTAAAGCATAAGTAACTTCTGGTGCTTGTCTTGGCAATTCAAACTCACTTGTTGTTACAGTATGATCTAACGGAACAATATCTCCGAACATTTTTGCAGCTTGGAAATGAAAGTGTGCTCTTAAGAAACGTGCTTCAGCTTCGTAACGAGTTTTCAAAGCAGTGTCTGCTCCCCAGTTTACTT
>NZ_JBSIPG010000311.1:0-238 GCF_054075145.1 Flavobacterium xizangense
TCTGGAAGGTTAATTTTGCGATTGAGAACCATCACGATTCCAATAACACAGGCCGAGTTAAGAGGATATTTTTTTAGCAGATTGTACTTTTCAATAGCTTCTTCCGCAGAAAACTTTTCAAAATAAAAATCTTTGTAATATTCAGCCAGAAAAGATCCGAGTTGTTCCAAATAATGATCTTTAAAAACAATAAACCTCCATGGCTCCGTCATTTTATGCGTAGGAGCGTAGGTTGCGT
>NZ_JBSIPG010000312.1:0-238 GCF_054075145.1 Flavobacterium xizangense
TTTCCAACCACTTTTGGCTAGAAAAGCAATGACCATAAGCGCAACCCAAAGAATAAAACCGCTATAAGCCATTGTCATTAAAACATTAGCTCTATTAAACCAAGCCGCAAGAGCAAGGTGAAAAGAAACGGCAACGAAATAACCGCCTAAAATTGCGGCCGTGATTTTAAGAAAACGCGGCAAAAAGGCTGGAGTTAAATATTTTGGATTTGCTGGCATTCGTTAATGGATTTAAGCG
>NZ_JBSIPG010000313.1:0-238 GCF_054075145.1 Flavobacterium xizangense
GGTGGCTCGAGCCAGTCTAAGACAGACATTTCTTGAGCCAGTGGCACCTTGATCCAGTGCATCTTAACCGACCATTGTCTTGAATTCTAGAGTGGATCATGACCCATGAAGAGCATCATGCAGCCAAAACCCTGGGGATCGGCAAGGCCATCGCCGTGTTGACCTCTGGTGGAGATGCCCAAGGTATGAATGCTGCCGTCAGGGCTGTGGTCCGAGTTGGTATCTTCACGGGCGCCCG
>NZ_JBSIPG010000314.1:0-238 GCF_054075145.1 Flavobacterium xizangense
GAGTGGGCTTTTAGTTAAACAAGTTGATGTCATTGGTTCCGAATCGGATATTCCGGTCTCAGATTTAGCCGCTGGAGCTTATTTCATTAAAAGTCTTAAAACAGGGCAGACAGCTAGAATTATCGTTAAATAAGTTTAAGATTCGGGATGAGATTTTATTGCTCATCCCGAACTTATAAAATTTTGTTTTAAAAATTAAATCATCATAGATATGAATAATAATAATATAAAATTATTG
>NZ_JBSIPG010000315.1:0-237 GCF_054075145.1 Flavobacterium xizangense
TCCTTTATCGGTATGGAGTCTGCGGGGATCCATGAGACCACCTACAACAGCATCATGAAGTGCGACATCGACATCAGGAAGGACCTGTATGCCAACAACGTCATGTCAGGGGGCACCACCATGTACCCTGGTATCGCTGACCGCATGCAGAAGGAGATCACAGCTCTGGCTCCCAGCACCATGAAGATCAAGATCATCGCCCCCCCTGAGCGCAAGTACTCAGTGTGGATCGGTGGC
>NZ_JBSIPG010000316.1:0-237 GCF_054075145.1 Flavobacterium xizangense
ATCGAAATACAAGAGGTTTCGCTTACGCTGAAATACTTCAAAATAGAGGCGTTAATTCGTTATTTGTTCAAACCGATGTGACAGATCCTGTTGCAATGGAAAATGCTGTGAAAGTAATCGCTGCAAAATACGGAAGAATCGATGCTATAATCAATAATGTTGGCGTAAATGACGGTGCGGGATTAGATTCAAGTTATGAGGATTTTATGAATTCTTTGAAGCTGAATGTGGTTAGTT
>NZ_JBSIPG010000317.1:0-237 GCF_054075145.1 Flavobacterium xizangense
CGAAGTTACGATTACTGGTAAAGCATTGGTTTTTCAGAAAGGAACAACTTATTTGGCGCACAACTTAATCGAGTCATTGCTTTTTGCTATTGCAACTATTGCAATTTTAATGCTTTATTTGTTTAGATCATTCAAAATGGTTGCGGCTTCTTTGATTACGAATATTTTACCGCTTTGCATTACTTCTGGATTAATGGGTTATTTCGGAATTCCATTAAAGCCTTCAACGATTTTGGT
>NZ_JBSIPG010000318.1:0-237 GCF_054075145.1 Flavobacterium xizangense
GATCAGCGCCGCGATGCGCTCGGACATCAGGTTGAAGGTATCGCCCAGGTTGCCGATGCTGGAATGCCGCGACAGCCGCGCGCGGGCCTCCAGGTCGCCCTGCCCCATGCGCAGGGCGGCGGTCTTGAGGGCTTCCAGGTCGCGCCAGATCGGCAGCGCCCACACCAGCATGAAGGCGCACAGCAGCAGGCCCAGCGCCGAATAGACCGCCGCCACCACCCACGGGCCGAACGACGG
>NZ_JBSIPG010000319.1:0-237 GCF_054075145.1 Flavobacterium xizangense
GGCACCGCGAACACCATAAATAGCAGCAGACGAAGCGTCTTTTAAAACCTGCATCGATTCTATTTCTCCTGGAGCAAAGTCGTATGGAGAATCGACCATGATCCCGTCAATAACAAACAACGGATTATTGTTACTAAATGAAGTTATCCCTCTAATTTTTACATTGACAAAACCTCCCGGTTCTCCCGAAGACTGTACCGTAACGCCTGGCACTTGTCCTTGAAGCATTTTGGCAGC
>NZ_JBSIPG010000320.1:0-237 GCF_054075145.1 Flavobacterium xizangense
GGTAATGCATTTTATGCTCAAACTCCTAAAACTATAGAAAAAACAGATTATACAATTACATCAAGCAGTGGTCCACAAGTTCTTATTGCAACTGAAAGTATAATAATTAAGCCAACTTCTATAATCCAATCTGGGAGTGACTTTACGGCGAGAATTTCATCAGATGACTACACTGCACTAATATTTAGTAATGAAAACTATATATTTAACCGCAGTTATCAAAAAGCTCTGAAAAGC
>NZ_JBSIPG010000321.1:0-237 GCF_054075145.1 Flavobacterium xizangense
GGTGGAGCTTCTCTGTCCATCATCTTCACCTTCTGTCTTGTTGATATCAAGGCCTGCTAGTTTTAAGGCTAATTCATTGCTGTTGCCACTTGCAGAGGAAACCAGGATATCATGTATTGCATTTCTTCTACCTGTTCTTCCTGAAGCAATGAAATCTGCATACGTAGTTTCCACATCAGTCATTGCTAACAAATATCCACATAGCAGGGAGCCTCCTATCTTAAATCGAAGCTTTCC
>NZ_JBSIPG010000322.1:0-237 GCF_054075145.1 Flavobacterium xizangense
CTGTGTAGCCCGAACCACCAATAATTCCGACATTAATCATGATCTAATTTGTTTACAGATGAGAAAATATTTTGAGCATTTCCTAAAATCTTAATAAATCCTTTCGCATCTTCAGATGTCCAGGCATTGTTCATTTCGCCGTACTGACCGAAACCTGTGTTCATTAAATCATTTTCTGATTCGAGTCCGTCAAGTGAGAAATGATATGGTTTTAACGAAACAGTTACTGTTCCGTTT
>NZ_JBSIPG010000323.1:0-237 GCF_054075145.1 Flavobacterium xizangense
TGCCTTTTTGCGAAAGCATGTGTACTTTCTGCGGATGCAATAAGCGTATTACCAAAAATCATTCAGTAGAAGAAAAATATATTCAGGCGGTTCTGAAAGAATGGACTATGTACTGTAACGTTCTGCCAGAAAAACCAATAATTAAAGAAATACATTTGGGCGGGGGAACTCCTACATTCTTTTCTAAAGAAAACTTAGAAAACCTTATCAACGGAATTTTTGATCATGCCGTAAAAG
>NZ_JBSIPG010000324.1:0-237 GCF_054075145.1 Flavobacterium xizangense
GTGGAGAATTGAATTGGGATACTCAGCTTTTAGAAAAATTGCCTTTAATAGAAAAAGCACAAACTCAAAAAGAATTTTCTTTGATCTTAGAAAATTGGATTGACGATCTTGGTCCAGTAAAAGAAATAGCGCCGATTGCTGTGCCAAAGGATATAGAACATTTTGATAAAAATTTTGATTTGAGCTGGTTTAATGGTAAACTATGTTCTAAAAAACTTTCGAAGAAACTAAAATTTA
>NZ_JBSIPG010000325.1:0-236 GCF_054075145.1 Flavobacterium xizangense
GGGGAATATATTTTAAGTAATGATGCGGATACCATCCCTGAAAAAGATGCACTTATGAAATATATGAACTATTTCATGAGTGAAATCGATGTTAACACAGCTGCAGTTACAGCCAACATGGATGTACAGAACCGGACGACCATCATGGGTAAATCGCAAACAGTTGAGTTTTCAAGCATTGTTGGTGTTATTAAAAGAAGCCAAACCGCAATCAATGATTCAATGTACTCGTACAG
>NZ_JBSIPG010000326.1:0-236 GCF_054075145.1 Flavobacterium xizangense
TGTCCACAAAGGAACATCATAAAAATATTCATCAAAATCACCTTTATTTATTTTGTAAGTAAATTTAGTTTTCATTTTTGATACTAATGATGTTAATTCTTTATATGTTAGCTTATCTACATTAATATTTTTACTTTCATTATCGGTTGCTATTTCTATAAATAAATTTCCTCTATCATATTTATATCTGTAGGTATGAAATTTATCTTTTCCAAACTTTGTTATTGAATATATTG
>NZ_JBSIPG010000327.1:0-236 GCF_054075145.1 Flavobacterium xizangense
GCAGCAGAACTATTCTTATCATGCATATAAAATTCAATAGTATCTTTTTGAATCTGATCTTTTGGAATAGTTATAACTAAGCTAGTATTTATGAAGTTTTCCAACAATACTGCTTTGCCATAAGAAACCTTTCCTTTTGGCATGTATTTATTATCAAAAACGAACACACTATCCTTAAAAGTAATTTTATCTTTTTGGATATAAGAATTATCGTCTTCTATTAAATAATTATAACG
>NZ_JBSIPG010000328.1:0-236 GCF_054075145.1 Flavobacterium xizangense
TTTGAAAATGAATCTTACCTTTTAAAAGACCTCATCAAAGCGAAACATAAATTCTACATGCAGGATATGAAGCAGGGAGAAGAGGTAAATATGTATGGCGTTTTGGTTGGAAAAGTACAGTTTGATGTACCGCAGGGAAGTTTAATGACAACCGAAAACCTAAAACATGCGGCAGATCCTTACGCGTACAGAAATGCTTCTTACGAATGGACCGCACCAGATGTTTCTAAATTTGA
>NZ_JBSIPG010000329.1:0-236 GCF_054075145.1 Flavobacterium xizangense
GCATCGGCAAGTCCACACTCTTTGCGAAGCTGGGCGGCGCGTGGTTCTCCGACAGCCTGACCCTCACCGATATGCGCGACAAGTCCGGCCCGGAGAAACTGCAGGGCTACTGGATACTGGAGCTGGGCGAGCTTGCCGGGATGCGTAAGACCGATGTGGAGACCGTGAAGTCCTTCCTCTCCCGCGTGGATGACAAGTACCGTGCCAGCTACGGCATGAATGTGGAGAGCCACCCG
>NZ_JBSIPG010000330.1:0-236 GCF_054075145.1 Flavobacterium xizangense
ATTTAGTAGTAAAATAAAAATGCTGGCAACCATCTTTATCCGTTTGGTGCAAATGATTATTTCGCATTTAGTTTTTACTACTTTGGTAGTAGGAATTGCGAAATTGGGTGATATTAAAACTGTTGGAAGAATTGGAGGAAAAGCTATTGGGTGGTTTTTTACAGCTTCATTTATTTCGCTTTTAATCGGATTGTTTTACGTAAATGTTTTGCAACCAGGTGTTGGTTTAAAACTAG
>NZ_JBSIPG010000331.1:0-235 GCF_054075145.1 Flavobacterium xizangense
GCATTTTATATTTATGGGCAAAATCCGCAACAAACTTTCTGAATAACAAGTGAATGTCGTCGTTTCTCTCGCGTAAAGGTGGCAATGTAATTTCAACCGTACTTAAACGATAGTACAAATCTTCACGGAATTTCCCTTTTTCAATTGCATTAAATAAATTCACGTTAGTCGCAGCAACGATACGAACATTTGTTTTTTGAACCTGAGACGAACCTACTTTAATAA
Organism: Flavobacterium xizangense; assembly: GCF_054075145.1. NCBI lineage: Bacteria > Pseudomonadati > Bacteroidota > Flavobacteriia > Flavobacteriales > Flavobacteriaceae > Flavobacterium > Flavobacterium xizangense. Next base: position 226 of record NZ_JBSIPG010000331.1, read on the forward strand.
ATTCACCATT
>NZ_JBSIPG010000332.1:0-235 GCF_054075145.1 Flavobacterium xizangense
TTCAAGCGCATGCATTCCGTTCGGGAATTTTGCAATATATCCAGCAAAACCAGGCATCGCTTGTTTCGCATTGTTTTGACTGTATTGTTTGAAAGCCGCATCATAAGTATCATTATCCAATTCCGCATCTGTAACCTCCACAAAGTCTAAAGTACGAACCCAAGTTGCATATTCGTCTACTTTTCCAGAATCAACATAAATTAATCTTGCTGTCGAAACTGCTTCTAGAGCTTCT
>NZ_JBSIPG010000333.1:0-235 GCF_054075145.1 Flavobacterium xizangense
GACGTAGTCGTCGGCGCCGGCCTCCAGGCCGATGATGCGGTCGACCGCCTCGTCGCGGGCGGTCAGCAGGATGACGGGGATGTCCTCGCCCTGCTCGCGCAGGCGGCGACAGGCGTCGGCGCCGTCGCCGCCGGGCAGCATGCGGTCCAGCACCAGCAGGTCGGGGGCGTAGCGGGTGATGCGCGACGGCAGGTCGCTCGCGTCCGGCGCCAGCAGGGTGTCGTAGCCGTGGCGG
>NZ_JBSIPG010000334.1:0-235 GCF_054075145.1 Flavobacterium xizangense
TTGCTCCAGGTGAAGAAATTTATGCAACAGTTCCAAACAACAAATACAAATATTCACAAGGAACATCAATGGCATCTCCAAATGCTGCGGGTGTAGCGGCTTTGATTCGCTCTTACTATCCAAAATTAAAAGCCGCACAGGTTAAAAAGATTTTGATGGATTCTGGTGTAGCACTTCCTTCAACAGTTGTTTTAGGTAAAAGCGAAAATCCGGGAGAGAAACCAGCTGCCGTTTC
>NZ_JBSIPG010000335.1:0-235 GCF_054075145.1 Flavobacterium xizangense
TGGACGTAGATATAACAGCAAGTCTAAAATAATTCATAACTCATAATTAATAATTCATAATTAATTAGAAATCATGCCATACGTAAAAATTGAAGTAACACGTGAAGGCGTTACGAGAGAACAAAAACAGCAGTTAATTTCAGGCATCACACAACTTATTACAGATGTCTTAGACAAAGATCCCAGCCTTACACATATCGTAATTCAGGAAATCGAATTGGACGATTGGGGATTC
>NZ_JBSIPG010000336.1:0-235 GCF_054075145.1 Flavobacterium xizangense
GATCCAGCGGCCGCGGGCGGGAAAAATTAATGTGGTGGAAAAGCTCATCATGGCGCGTCAGCAGCGACTGCCAGCGCGCATTTTCCAGCGGCAGAAAAATCCACGCCAGTCCGACCCAAAGGCAAGACAGCTTCGCCACAAACCAGGAAGCGCCGCTACGGCGATAGTCCACGTAGCGCGCGCGCAGGCGCGCATATACCGGCGGGACGAAAATTAAGCTGCCGAGGCGGATCAT
>NZ_JBSIPG010000337.1:0-234 GCF_054075145.1 Flavobacterium xizangense
TGAACTTTCCGTGTTTTGCGGGGTGCAAATGTAAAAAGCATTTTCAAATCTCACAAGCTTTTTTTAATCTTTTTTTTCGAAAATTCCTTCCCGCTTGATTAAACGCTTGTCAGTATTTCAGTGAACGCCTTTCGCTGTTGCGGGTGCAAAAGTAGCACCTTTATCCAGTTATGCAAGCTTTTTTCCCCTCTTTTTTCGACCTTTTTTTGATTTATTTCCTAACTCGCTGATAAC
>NZ_JBSIPG010000338.1:0-234 GCF_054075145.1 Flavobacterium xizangense
GCGCTGTGCGTGTCGCAGAGCATTCGCGAGGGCGAAACGCTGAATGTCGACGGCATCGAGCTGCAGGCGCTCTACACCCCCGGACACACCGATGAGTCTTTCAGCTTCGTGCTCAACCCCGCGAAGCCCGAGGCCGTGTTCAGCGGCGATGTGCTGCTGATCCGCGGCAGTGGCCGCACGGATTTCCAGGGCGGTGACCCCCGCAAGAGCTACGACTCCATCGTCAACAAGCTG
>NZ_JBSIPG010000339.1:0-234 GCF_054075145.1 Flavobacterium xizangense
CTTTGTAATTCAGCCCAAATTCTTGCAGTACCATACAGCCCCTTATTCTCGTGAAATATTGCCGTTATTTCTTTCTTTATCAATCCCTTTTGCCTTTGACTTGGATAGAGTAGTTTATCCCTCCACCTGTAATAGGCAAGCACACTTGTACCTAAAACTTTACACATTTTATACAGTGCATATTTATCTAAATTGTCTTCAATGAAATGAAAAACCATTGGTTTTCCTTCAAGG
>NZ_JBSIPG010000340.1:0-234 GCF_054075145.1 Flavobacterium xizangense
TATAGTTTGCTCATTAAAGAAAATACCAGTTTCATTTTCAATTACTGTCTCCAAAGCTCCTCCTTTCTTAAATGCAATAACTGGTGTGCCACATGCCTGAGCTTCGATTGGAAGTATTCCAAAATCCTCCTCAGCGGCAAACACAAATGCTCTTGCTTTAGACAATTCGTCTCTTAAGATTTCATCTGACTGATAACCTAAGATTTCTATATTTGAATTAGCTAGAGCTTTTAT
>NZ_JBSIPG010000341.1:0-234 GCF_054075145.1 Flavobacterium xizangense
GTCATTATCAGTATTATCATTTAATGTCTGGAATGGATTTGCCACTTAAGACACAAGAAGAAATCCACAGTTTTTTTGATGAAAGAAATGGAACAGAGTTTATACACTTTGATGGTAAAGAAATTGATACTCAAACATATAAACGTGTATCAAAGTATAATTTCATTATAACAAAAAATAAAAATTTAATATCGCGAATTCTGTATAACTTACTGATGGGCTTGCAACTCTGTG
>NZ_JBSIPG010000342.1:0-234 GCF_054075145.1 Flavobacterium xizangense
GGCTGATGGTTTTTCGTTTTACTTAGTAAAAATAGTATTATTTGATGCTTTCTATATTAACAACTTCGTTAGTATCTGCGTTGTAATCAACACCAGGAACTTCAAATCCGAATAAATTTAAGAAATCGCTTCTATAACCTGCTAAATCACCAATTTCTGGCAATGATTCAGTTGTAGCTTCTTCCCAAAGTTTAGCTACTTTAGCCTGAACATCTTCACGCATTTCCCAGTCAT
>NZ_JBSIPG010000343.1:0-234 GCF_054075145.1 Flavobacterium xizangense
CTAGCAGCGGAGTTCCGTTGCCAATTGAGAACGTAGATACAGATCAAATTATTCCAGCTCGTTTCTTAAAAGCTACAAAACGTGAAGGTTTTGGAGATAACCTTTTCAGAGACTGGAGATATAACGGAGACGATACTCCAAAAGCAGATTTCGTTTTAAACAACCCAACTTATAGTGGAAAAATCCTTGTAGGAGGAAAAAACTTCGGTTCTGGATCTTCTAGAGAGCACGCGG
>NZ_JBSIPG010000344.1:0-234 GCF_054075145.1 Flavobacterium xizangense
TCAATTTTTTGCTAGCGACCTTGAAGCGTTAACCACTGACCAACAAACGCAGCTTTTCGATGAATTGGATGAGGTGCTCGCACCGAAGCTTTGGCACGGCGATCATTGGGAAGCTGATTATCAACGGTTGCGCGTTCGGGCCCAAGCATAAAACGTGACAGCGCTTTCTAAACCTGCTATACTTAAGAAGCAAGAGTTGGGAGCATCTCTTGCGAACCGTTTGTGGGATGACGG
>NZ_JBSIPG010000345.1:0-234 GCF_054075145.1 Flavobacterium xizangense
GATTATGGAAATAACGACTGCGATGCACGTTACACTTATACCCACGAAAATGGCACTTCATTCAATTTGACAATGTAAGACCTTTTCCTGCAATGATTTCAAATCCCAATTTAGAAATAGATTGGGATTTATTTTTTTATAAAAATAAAACATCCACCTCTTTACATTTAAACTATTTTCTTTATTTTGCACCAAAATCTCAAAAACCAATGAAAAAAACATTAATTGCTTTTG
>NZ_JBSIPG010000346.1:0-233 GCF_054075145.1 Flavobacterium xizangense
TTGAAAGCTTTTAGGATAAATTTGATAAACAACTGAGTTTTGCCACCACTTGTTAGTAGTCATAAGATTTCCTCCAGTTTTACGCAAACGTTTGCGTAAAATTATAAAAAATTAATCAGTAGCTATACCACTGATTTTGTAATCGATTACATTGACACTATAATTCATTTTATTATTCTTGTCAAATGCTGATATAATATTAATTAACGGAGGATGACATGAAAACAATTAAG
>NZ_JBSIPG010000347.1:0-233 GCF_054075145.1 Flavobacterium xizangense
TACCGATTCAAACGGATGCTTCACAACAGCAACTGTTTCAATTACAGAGCCTACTCAGCTTTCAGCAACAGATTCGCAAACTAATGTATCTTGTAAAGATGGCAATGACGGTACTGCTTCAGTAGTGGCTACTGGAGGAACTGGCAATTACAGTTATTTATGGGCACCATCAGGAGGTACAGCTGCAACGGCAACTGGACTAAGTGCTGGAATATATACAGTTACTGTTACAG
>NZ_JBSIPG010000348.1:0-232 GCF_054075145.1 Flavobacterium xizangense
CTCCGATATTAGCCAAAAGAGAGAACAATTTTGTTTCGTCTACTACTTTTTTCGCCGCATCAAAACCGCCTTTTAAGCCGAAAGTGATAATTCCGCTTTTTCCTTCTGGAAGATATTGATTTGCCAAATCGTGATATTTACTAGATTTCAGCCCTGGATAATTGACCCAAACCACCTCATCTTGTTTTTCTAGCCATTCAGCCAGAGCCAAAGCATTTTCGCTGTGTTTCTT
>NZ_JBSIPG010000349.1:0-232 GCF_054075145.1 Flavobacterium xizangense
CTGATGCAATTTCTTTATAAGTCATTTCGGTGCAGGCATGTTTGATAAAAACAATTTCTTTTTCTTTTAGAGAAATCTTTTTGTTATCGCCGCCAACTTTGTTAATTAGCATTCCAGAAACAAGTTCTGTAAAATAAAAACCCTTTTCGATGACGCATTCGATTGCTTCTTTAAAGATTTCTGGAGAAGTATCTTTCAGCAGATAACCTTTTGCGCCATTTGTGATCATTTT
>NZ_JBSIPG010000350.1:0-232 GCF_054075145.1 Flavobacterium xizangense
TGGATTTGAAGGGTCAATCAGTACTTTTATCTCTTCTGACAAAATGAAATCTGTTGGATTATACCAAATATCTTCACTCTGGAATAAATGCATTTCGTTAGTTGCTGGATTGAGCCATTGACTATAAATAACATACGGGCTTCTTCCGTTTACTTTATAATTGTAATTAATATTTACATTATCAAATTTGGTTATAATAGATCTCCCGTTGAATTTTAAATCATCTATTTTC
>NZ_JBSIPG010000351.1:0-232 GCF_054075145.1 Flavobacterium xizangense
ACTTGCCGGACATCCCCACCCCGCGCATACAGGCAGGCATCCACCAGACTCCCCAACGCCCCCCGCACGAACGCATTCCGGAACCCCTCCGCCAGGCACAGCTTCTCCACCGCCTGCACCAGATCCTCGTTGGGCCCGATGCGCGCATACGCCACCCGCCCCATGCTTCCGCTTTCGACCTCGGCCGGCATCATCGTCAGATCTCCCGCGGCTGCAGCAGCCGCAAATTGGT
>NZ_JBSIPG010000352.1:0-231 GCF_054075145.1 Flavobacterium xizangense
TAACGCCAACATTTGACCAAGAGACGCAAGCTGCGGTTAAGGAATTAATGACCACTTCACCAAAAGAACTGGAAGAGAGTTTTTACAAAAACTTAGAATTCGGAACTGGCGGTATGCGTGGTGTTATGGGTATTGGAAACAACAGAATCAATAAATATACGCTTGGAAAAAATACTCAGGGATTATCTGATTACTTGCACCAAGTTTTTCCAAACGAAACTTTAAAAGTTG
>NZ_JBSIPG010000353.1:0-231 GCF_054075145.1 Flavobacterium xizangense
GAAAAGATAAACCACCGGCTTTGCGCTTGTAAGGCTTAATTTCTCCTGATCGATTTCTGATTGCAGCGCTAGCCACTGCTCTTTTTCTACGTTACTGGTTTCTGAAATATTAAAATCAGCGAATAAATAAAACAGCTGTAAACCGATTATTAGAACAAAAAGCATAAAAATGCCTACTCGCTGCTGTTTTGTAAAATGGAAATACTTATTGAGAAACTTAAAATTCATGAT
>NZ_JBSIPG010000354.1:0-231 GCF_054075145.1 Flavobacterium xizangense
GGTTTCAGCGTCATACACACCTTTTTCCTTTTCAACCTTAAACATATCGCTTAGCTTATCCCATAGCTTTTTAGTGGCTTCTGTTGCGCCTTCGAGGAAAGATTCGTCCCCTGTATATTCTGTATAATTTTTTAAGATAAAATCATTTACTTCGATTTTTTCTTTCCACTTGGTTCCTTTAAAATCTTTATATGCTTCCATTTGTTATTATTTAAATTCAATTTGGCGTTT
>NZ_JBSIPG010000355.1:0-231 GCF_054075145.1 Flavobacterium xizangense
TCTTCTTTTTTAGCACAATTCAAAAGAAGCAAACAAATCATTATGCCAATAAAAATTCTAGCCATAGAGAATCAGATTTAAAATAAAGATATAAAAAAACAGGAAGTAAATTATGTGTGATTTCGTTTTCTAGATTTGGAAAACCCTGCAGTAGAAACTTAAATAACCTTACATTACTTATATGGTTAAAAACAAAAAAAATCCCAAGAAACAATTTTTCTTGGGATTTTC
>NZ_JBSIPG010000356.1:0-230 GCF_054075145.1 Flavobacterium xizangense
TATTTCCTGGTTCTTAAAATGATAAATTTCACATTGTTTTAATTTAAATCTATTAGATATATGAAAAAAGCGGCAGCATTGTTATTACTTGTAGTACTAATAATTTCATGTAAATCAGATAAAAAAGAAAATACAGTTTCTTCTAATGAAGCTGTAAAAGATACCGTAAAATCTGTTGTTCCGGGACCAGTTCCCGATGTTGTAATGACAAAAGAATATGTTTACCAGAT
>NZ_JBSIPG010000357.1:0-230 GCF_054075145.1 Flavobacterium xizangense
CACTAAAATCAAAACTCCAATTTCTTCTTACGAAGCTCGAAGTTTTGTCCAAGGTAAACGCGACGAACCATTTCGTCTTCTACCAATTCTTCTGGAATTCCTGCTTTAAGAATTCCTCCCTCGAACATTAAATATGTTTTATCAGTGATGGCTAATGTTTCCTGAACGTTGTGGTCGGTAATTAAGATTCCGATATTTTTATTTTTTAATTGCGCTACAATTCTTTGAAT
>NZ_JBSIPG010000358.1:0-230 GCF_054075145.1 Flavobacterium xizangense
CGACCACCAGCTCATCCAGGAGGCCCTGGTCTTCGACAACAAGCACACGAACTACACCATGGAGCATATCCGTGTCGGATGGGAGTTGCTGCTGACAACTATCGCCAGAACCATCAATGAGGTGGAGACCCAGATCCTGACAAGAGATGCCAAGGGCATCACCCAGGAGCAGATGAATGAGTTCAGAGCCTCCTTCAACCACTTTGACAGGAGGAAGAACGGCCTGATGG
>NZ_JBSIPG010000359.1:0-230 GCF_054075145.1 Flavobacterium xizangense
CGGTGATATCGACGCCATGGCGCTGCTATCGCAAATCCATTTCAAGCATGGCGAATATGCTCAGGCAAAAACGCTGGCGCAACAGGCCACACTGGCAGGCAGCAAACGCGGCGCCATCATGCTGGCGCGACTGCTGGTGAATACCCAGGCCGGAACCACAGACTATCCGCAGGCGATCAAACTGCTGCAAACCGCGACGGACGATATCGATAACGACTCGGCGGTGGATG
>NZ_JBSIPG010000360.1:0-229 GCF_054075145.1 Flavobacterium xizangense
GCTTTTTGAATTCCGTGCAAATCTACGATTCCTCCACCAACAATAACAGGAATTTCTATATTTTGAGAAATCAGCTCGATCATTTCCGTTGGCACTGGCTGTTTGGCACCGCTTCCCGCTTCTAAATAAATCAATTGATTGCCTAACATTTCTCCTGCCTGAGCTGTCGCCAAAACCAGATCAAGATTTTCTCGACTTAAAGGTTTCGTTTTGCTTACACGCGCAACGG
>NZ_JBSIPG010000361.1:0-229 GCF_054075145.1 Flavobacterium xizangense
TTATGATCACGATTCTCATTCGTTAGATTATAGAGAAAGACAAAAAGACATTGAGCAACAAATTTTAGATTTTAGGTCAGGTAAAAATTTTATTACCAATAAAAATTGGGAAGTTGTAAATTCAAAACCAATTTTAATAAAGTCTTATGCTTGGATAGGAATGAATTGTATTATATTAAAAGGCGTTACAATTGGTGAAGGGGCAATAGTTGGTGCGGGTAGCGTTGTG
>NZ_JBSIPG010000362.1:0-229 GCF_054075145.1 Flavobacterium xizangense
TATACCAGCCGTTTTCTAAAACTGATTTCAGTTTTTCCTGAAAAGCAGTTTCATACGGTTCGTTTATTTTTTTTAAATCCAGAAAAGAAATCATAATGTAAGTTTGTAAAAGTCCTGACTATAAACACTGCAGCCTAATTCTTCTTTTTGCTTTATAAGACCTTTATTATAACCAAATTCATTTTCTTCACCCACAATTCCCATATCGAAGAAATGCTTTCCTTTTCTT
>NZ_JBSIPG010000363.1:0-229 GCF_054075145.1 Flavobacterium xizangense
GTTTCCTGTAATTTTGTTGTAGTTATTAAAGTATTTATCGTAATCAAAACTAATTATATCCTCTACACTGACATCTAAAATCCGTCCTATTTCGACCAATTTTTCATAACTCAAAGAAGTTTTTCCTTTCTCAATTTTACTGTAACCTGCTTGAGTCACACCTAATCTTTCTGCCATATACTCTTGAGTATAATTTTTTAACTCTCTAATATTTTTGATTTTGTTTTTT
>NZ_JBSIPG010000364.1:0-229 GCF_054075145.1 Flavobacterium xizangense
GCCCGCAGGGCCAGATTAAAACTTTTTGACACTTCAAGATCCATTGCTTTTACCGCCTCCGAACTGGGCTTTAAAAGCACAAGCGGGTTTGAGCGTTTCTTCAAGAGACAGACCGGATTCACGCCCTTTAAGTACAGGGAAATAATAAAAAAGAATTTTACAGGAAGGCGCTGAAAAATCAGCCCTGCATTTCAGTCAATAAATCCCAGTCCTGCTCTTTAATTTCACT
>NZ_JBSIPG010000365.1:0-229 GCF_054075145.1 Flavobacterium xizangense
GCCTGTTTCGTTGAAGTCCCCACGGTAAATAGCCCGATAGATCGTATTGTAACTCACTTGATAACTAGATTTTTCATGTTTCAAGCGTTGATCTATTTCTTCTGGAGACCACTGTTCTTCAAGGAAAAAATGTTTAACGACATCAAAAATCTTGGTGTCCGTAAATACTCGTTTTCGGCCACACTTTTGTTTGCGGGCTGCGTATAAACGTGTTGCTTCTGAAGGAGAG
>NZ_JBSIPG010000366.1:0-229 GCF_054075145.1 Flavobacterium xizangense
TTCAGCTTCACTCATATGATCTCGCAGATTCTGCGATTCTAATCCTTTTATTTCTTTGTGTTTCTTTACTGATAGTCCAGTCCATTCCTTATGGATGATGTTGGTTAGAAAAGCAAATTCACTTTTCTCTTCGATGCCAGCTTCTTTCCAATAATCAGTGAGTTTGTTGCGGGTTTCCTGCCCCATCATTCTCTGCTGAATCCACTTTTCGCTTCTTCCGTGCTGTTTC
>NZ_JBSIPG010000367.1:0-229 GCF_054075145.1 Flavobacterium xizangense
GGAATATGAAAATGCGGCACAAAAGTGCGGCTTTTAGAAACAAATTCGATCGTTTCGTTTTTCAATAAATTTGGTTCGATAGACGAAATTCTTAAACGTTCAATTCCTTCTACTTTGTCTAAAGCTTGAACTAAATCTAAGAAAGTATGTTCGTGTTTTTTATTTCCAAACTCCCCTTTTCCGTAATCGCCGATATTTACACCAGTCAAAACAATCTCACGAATATTCT
>NZ_JBSIPG010000368.1:0-229 GCF_054075145.1 Flavobacterium xizangense
GAAGGTTCTGGTGTAAGAACGATTGAAATGAACTTTCTTCCAGACGTTTATGTAGAATGTGAAACGTGCCAAGGAAAACGTTTCAATAGAGAAACTTTAGAAATCAGATATAAAGGAAAATCTATTTCAGATGTTTTGGATATGACGGTTGATGAAGCTGTTCCGTTCTTCGAAAATATTCCGAAAATCTACAGAAAAATCAAAACGATTCAGGATGTGGGTTTAGGTT
>NZ_JBSIPG010000369.1:0-229 GCF_054075145.1 Flavobacterium xizangense
TCGCACCTGCAGCAAGGCTTGCCCGAAGTGATTCTGTGGCGGCGTTGACGACTGTAGCTCCGGCGAACTTCGCTTGTAATGCTTCTGCGTCAGCTTTTGCTTTTGCATCAGCAGCCAGTTTTGCTTGTAAAGCTTCCGCATCGGCTTTTGCCCGAGTATCCTCAGATACTTCTACCTCACTAGTTTCCTCATCCGTCCTAAAGGGTGGAGCAGATAGGGGGGTTGCGTG
>NZ_JBSIPG010000370.1:0-229 GCF_054075145.1 Flavobacterium xizangense
AATTCTGGATTCAACCACATGTTTTTATAAACCTGAATCCAATTTTCTTTTGGTTCAAAAGCCAAATATTTAGAATCGTAAACAATGTTTTTATTGACAAACATAATATCAAACGGCTCAACATATTGCTTTGATTTCTGATTGCTCAGCAAAGGCGAATTATCTGGCGTAGAAAGCAACGCCTGATAAAAAGTAATACTTGGCGTTAATCCAGAAGTATGCGTTAGCA
>NZ_JBSIPG010000371.1:0-228 GCF_054075145.1 Flavobacterium xizangense
TCAGAGATCAGAGTAAATTGATCACAAAACATTAAGTGAACTTCATCCTCTTTCTCGCAAAAAAAGTTAAGGACAATTTCACTGATGCTTCTCCTGTTTTAGTTTTGTGGCAGAATCGTGGCACATTGGCTTTTGGAAAATTCTAAATCCAATAAAATCAATTGCTGACGAAATTAGGTTCGAAACTGTATTAAATCAAGAACTACTATACAAATAGCAATAAAGATT
>NZ_JBSIPG010000372.1:0-228 GCF_054075145.1 Flavobacterium xizangense
TTTGGCAAGTCCGCCAGGGATGTCTTCACCAAGGGCTACGGCTTTGGCTTAATAAAACTTGATTTGAAAACGAAGTCAGAGAATGGATTGGAATTTACCAGCTCAGGCTCTGCCAACACGGAAACCACCAAAGTGAACGGCAGCCTGGAAACCAAGTACAGATGGACTGAGTATGGGCTGACGTTTACAGAGAAGTGGAACACAGACAACACCCTGGGCACTGAGATC
>NZ_JBSIPG010000373.1:0-228 GCF_054075145.1 Flavobacterium xizangense
CTTACAGGAGGTTCTTCTCCAGCAGGAATTTACAGATTATTGGCTTCTGATGCTTACAAAAACAAAATAGACTGGAGCAAGGTTTATATTTTCTGGGGAGACGAAAGATGGGTTCCGCTAAACGATGATTTGAGCAATGCTAAAATGTCTTATTCAACATTATTGAGCCACGTTCCTATTCCGCAAGAGAATATTTTTGAAATGTACAAAGATGGCGTTACTCCTGAG
>NZ_JBSIPG010000374.1:0-228 GCF_054075145.1 Flavobacterium xizangense
GGCTTTAAACAGATTGGCTCAGATTTATCTAAAAGCAAAAGATTGCGACAAAGCGATTCCGGTTTTAGTTCGTTTAGAAAAAGAAGCTGATTATCCGCAGAATAAAACTTTTGCGCAAGCCAATTTGATGAAATGCTATTACGACAAAAAAGATTATGACAATTCGGTTGTTGCGGCAGATAAAGTTTTAGAAAATCCAAAATCTGACGCAGGCGTAAAAGCCGATGC
>NZ_JBSIPG010000375.1:0-228 GCF_054075145.1 Flavobacterium xizangense
TTTTGATGCGCACTCTGACTTTAGAATTTTAGAAGGCCGTCATAGCGGAAACGGATTCTCTTATGCTTACGAAGAAGGTTTTTTAAGGAAATATTTCATTTTCGGACTTCATGAAAATTACACTTCAAAAAGTGTTTTAGATATTATTAAAAAACTGGAAGACCGCGTTCGCTATAATACATACGATAGCGTTAACATTAGAAAAGAAAAAGATTTTAATCGCGAAAT
>NZ_JBSIPG010000376.1:110-225 GCF_054075145.1 Flavobacterium xizangense
GAAGCAAGAAACAAGAAGCAAGAAACAAGAAGCAAGAAACAAGAAGCAAGAAACAAGAAGCAAGAAACAAGAAGCAAGAAACAAGAAGCAAGAAGCAAGAAACAAGAAGCAAGAA
>NZ_JBSIPG010000377.1:0-209 GCF_054075145.1 Flavobacterium xizangense
CTGCAGCACACCATTACAGGATGGCCTGGCGGAAAGCCGAATACAGACGATTCGCACCGTCCGGAAAGAGCCAATCCAGCCAAGAAAAGAGTGATTCTTTTCAGTCCGCATCCAGATGATGACGTAATTTCTATGGGAGGAACTTTCTCCAAATTGATCAAACAAGGACATGATGTGCATGTTGTATATCAGACTTCTGGAAATATAGC
>NZ_JBSIPG010000378.1:0-209 GCF_054075145.1 Flavobacterium xizangense
AAAGTTGCATTTGGATGATTCTGCAAAAATGTGGCAGGAACTTCAGAACTGATATCGCCCTGAATTGTTCTCTTTATGATATCGGCTTTGTTTTGTCCCCAAGCCATTAATATAATTCGCTTTGATCTCATTATGGTTGAAACTCCCATTGTGATCGCACGTTTTGGAACGTTGTCGATTCCATTGAAGTCTGATGAAGCATCAACTCT
>NZ_JBSIPG010000379.1:0-209 GCF_054075145.1 Flavobacterium xizangense
CATCTGTGTAAGTAACAATAAGATTTCCTGATGCATCAACAGTTGTGCTGGCAATACCTTTTCCGTCCAAACCATTGATTCCATTAGTACCGTTTACCCCATCAATACCTTTTATTCTTCCAAGGTCTGAAGTTGTTCCATCTGTGTAAGTAACAATAAGATTTCCTGATGCATCAACAGTTGTGCTGGCAATACCTTTTCCGTCCAAA
>NZ_JBSIPG010000380.1:0-209 GCF_054075145.1 Flavobacterium xizangense
AGAAAATAAATACCTAAACGGTCTCCTCCATAAACAATGTTTTTAGATTCGACATTCATTTTTCGGATTTCTTTTAATGCAGAAAAACCAATTTCATTTTCCGGCAATCTTGTAACGAATTCTGCATTCACACCATAATTTGCTAAAGAAACTGCTACATTAAATTCTCCACCTCCGTACGTAGCACCAAATGCTGTAGATTGCGAAAA
>NZ_JBSIPG010000381.1:0-206 GCF_054075145.1 Flavobacterium xizangense
ATGTCAAATCTTGCTCCTACTGAAGTCTCATAAGTATCATCTGAAGTATAATTTACTCCATTATCATAACTGTATTCATATGATCCCGTTCCACCCACTGCTGTAACTGTAACAATCGCTGTTGAAGGTGCATTTCCTGCAGTACAAACTAATGCAGTAGTAATTGACGAACTAGCTGTTAATGCCACTGGCGTTACAACTGTAAC
>NZ_JBSIPG010000382.1:0-203 GCF_054075145.1 Flavobacterium xizangense
TATGTTCCGGAAACGGTGTAAGTTTTTCCGTCAACGCTCCAGTTGTAGACACTTCCCGAACAGATTGTTTCGGTTGTGACTACATCGGCAGGTTTAGGAGTAACAGTCAAATCCAGAACCTGATCAGCCGTACATCCGTCGTTTTGTATTCTTAATAAAGTTGATTGAGAATAAGTAATTCCATTTATAGGCCAAATGTAAGT